>MPDC01000018.1 GCA_001874255.1 Alphaproteobacteria bacterium MedPE-SWcel | reverse complement strand
GGAACGGGCGCGCGCCGCGCCGGTCGCTTCGGGCGATGCCCGAAGCGAAACCTCTCCCGAACGGCTCACATAAGGTCTCGGCGGGCGGTGAAGGTCGGGATGCGCGGCGGCAAACAGGTCGAGGGCGCGGCGTTCATATGTGATCCCGGCCAGAGCGACAGCGATCCGCACCCGGTCGCGCGCCGAGGGCCGCCAAGAGCTGTAGAGGACTGCATCACTCCTGCGAACCGGCGCGTTTTGCCGCTGTCAGAGCCTGAGCAAAGACCTCCTGATCTCCGATGTGGTTGGCCAGAACAAGGATCAACCGCGCGTTCAGCGCGTCGCTCTGCGTCTTTGTCAGACCGTCATGGGCCGCCAGCAGCTCTGCGTAGACATCATCCGGCCGGTCAAGGTTCGGGGTCAGGATCAAAGGGGGCGTCACGTGTCATACTCCTGTCCAATGGCGCGGCGCAATGCCGACCGGATTGCGGCCTCGTCGAATGTTTCCATGCGGGCGGCCACATGTTGATCGGGGCGGATCAGATAGACCGCAGAGGCCGCCGTCCCGAGATAGCGATCCACCAATGCGCCTGTTCTGTCGGCCTCCGTGGTCAATGCGAGACGGGGGATCGCGATGCCTGCTTCCTGGATGAGCTCCGGGGCATCGGCGTTGATGGTCAGCAGCGTGAAGCCGCGCCCGAGGTGCGACAACAGGAAGCCATCGCCCAGAGGCGCATCGGGGCAGGGCGCACCGGGACGGGTGACCGCGTTTCCCCCGGGCAGCTGGTCGGCGGAATTCAAAGCGGAGCCGTCATAGACCGTGGGCAGAGACAGGCGCCCGGAATTCACCAGGGGGCGGGCGAACGCATGGTGTTCCGACAGATCCAGCACCGCATCGCGAAAGATCCGGGAAATGTCCGATTTCGGGGTGATGAAATCGGTAGAGCGGGCAGAGTTCAGAATGTTCTCTTCGGCGGCGGCAACACGTTCGGCGTCATAGCTATCAAGCAGGCTGTCTTTGGCCAGCCCCTCCAGAACGAGCTTCAGTTTCCAGATCAGATTGTCTGTATCCTGAAAGCCGGAATTGGCGCCCCGTGCCCCGAATGGCGAGACCTGGTGGGCGCTGTCGCCTGCAAAGATCACCCGGCCATGGCGAAACCGGGCCATCCGGCGGCATTGAAAGCTATATATCGAAACCCATTCCAGTGCAAAGCGCGTGTCCTCCCCCAGCATGGCCTTCAGGCGGGGAATGACCTTCTCTGGCGCCTTTTCCGCGGTCTTGTCGATGTCGCGGCCGAGTTGCAGATCAATGCGCCAGACGCCATCCGGTTGCTTGTGCAGCAGCGCCGATTGGCCGCTGTTGAAGGGCGGATCAAACCAGAACCAGCGCTCGGTCGGGAAATCGGCCTCCATGGTCACGTCGGCGATCAGGAAGTTATCCTCAAAGACGCGACCAATGAAATCCAGCCCCATCAGCGCGCGTATCGCAGAGCCTGCCCCGTCGCAGGCGATCAGCCAATCCGCCTCGAGCGTATAGGGCCCGTCGGGGGTGTCGACCGAAAGGGTGGCATGGCTGTCGTGAGGCTGGACGGCCGTCACCCGGTTCCGGCCCCGGATTTCGATCGGAGCCCCGCCTGCCTGCAGGCTGCGGATGCGCTGCACCAGATAGGTCTCGATATGGTATTGCTGCAGGTTCACAAAGGCCGGAAACTGGTGACCGGCTTCGGACAACAGGTTGAAATCGTAGACTTTGCGGTCGCCGAAAAAAACTTTGCCCAGATTCCACTGTACCCCCTTGCCGATCATAGGCTGACCGACGCCGAGGCGGTCAGCGATCTCCAGCGTGCGTTTTGCAAAGCAAATTGCACGAGAGCCGAAACTGACCTTGTCATTGTCATCCAGAACGACCACGGGCACCCCGTTTTGAGCCAGATCGATGGCTGCCGCGAGGCCGACGGGACCGGCGCCGACGACAATGACCTTGTGACGTGGCACATGCTCCGCATCCTGATCCTTGCTGCGCGCATAGGGGTACAGGGGAGTGTCAAAAATCCTTTTCAATTCGTGTCCTCCCTTGGGCCGTGGACGGCAGGCCGGGCCCTGCGGCAGGCCCCGGCGCTGTCAATCCCGCCCGCCACGACGCCACGCATCGTTCTCTGCAACAGGGCGAGGCGGCCCCTAGGATTGCAGAGCGTCCCACATGTCGAGATCGCGTTGGGCGGTCCAGATGCGCGGGGTATCGATTCCGCGGGCTTCGTCATAGGCGCGGGCCACGTTGAAAGGCAGGCAGTGTTCGTAGATCGCGTAGTCCTTGAATTTGGGATCACAGGCTGCGCGCACGGCGTCCCAGGCCTCTTTCAACGAGCCACCCCGAGCGGCAACCTGGGCCGCTGGGCGATAGGTGCTGGCGACGAAGTCGCGGGTATCTTCTATCGCGGCGTTGACCATGTCCTTGCCTGTCAAGGCATCGCCGCGGCCGGGTGCGATGGCATCCACATCGTAGGATTTTATGGCGTCGAGCGTTCGTCCCCAGTCACCGAAATGGCCATCGCCGCAGTAGCAGGCCGAGTGGTATTCGACGATATCGCCGGTGAACATGACGTTCTGATCGGGCACATGGATGACCGCGTCGCCAGCGGTATGCGCCCGTCCGAGATGACGAATGTCGACACGGCGGCTGCCGAGGTAGACGGTCATGGCGTCGGAGAATGTGGTGGTCGGCCAGGTCAGGCCGGGAATGCTCTCATATCCTTCGAACAAGCGTGGAAAGCGTTGAAATTCACTGTCCCAGTCTTCCTGGCCACGCTCGGCGACCATCGCGCGCGCGGCGTCAGACATGATGATCTGGTCTGCGTTGAAGGCAGAGGCCCCAAGCACACGCACGGCGTGATAGTGGGTCAGCACGACATGGGAAATGGGCTTGTCCGTCACGGATCGCACGCAGTCGATGACCTTGTTGGCCAGACGCGGTGTTGCCTGTGCCTCCACGATCATCACGCTATCGTCGCCGATGATGACGCCGGAATTGGGATCGCCTTCGGCGGTGAAGGCATAAAGCCCCGCGCCGACCTCGGTGAAGGAAATGTTTTTCTCGCTCATGTCGCCTTGCGATGCGAATGCCTTGGCCATTGTGTCGTGTCCTTGTCAAACTGAGTCCGCAGGAGAGATTGGGGAGCCTCCGGCGGAGGTATTTGCGAAAAGATGAAAGGAAAGAGGGTCAGCGAGCATAGGGGTCGTCCAGAGCTGGTGTGACTGTGCCGGTACACTCGCCAAAGCCGATGGTATAGCCATCGCCCCTGGCCTCTCCTCGCAACGTCAGAGTGTCGCCATCTTCGAGGAAGCTGCGGGTTTCGCCCGAAGCCAGAGTGATTGGGTCCTGGCCGCCCCAGCTGAGTTCGAGGAGTGAGCCGCGTTGGGTCTTGTCGGGGCCGGAAATTGTGCCGGACCCGAGGAGGTCGCCTGGGTTCATTGGGCAGCCGGAGGTTGTGTGATGCGCCAATTGCTGAGCGGCGGAATAGTACATTTCCCGATAGTTCGTACGCGCCAGGATCTCGTCAGTACCGCCTTCAGGGCGAAGCGATACAGAAAGATCAATGTCATAGAGCATCGGGCCGCAGTCCCAGAGGTGTTCGAGGAGTTCGACCTCGCGCGCGGGCGTGTTGCAACGGAAAGGTTCCAATGCTGCTTTGGTGACAATCCAGGGGCTGATCGATGTGGCTGTGGCCTTGGATTGAAAGGGCCCCAGGGGATGGTATTCCCAAGCCTGGATGTCACGCGCGGACCAGTCATTAAGAAGGACGTAGCCAAAGATGTGGTCATCGGCTTCCTGCACCGTGATCGGACCGTCTGACGGGGTGCCCACGATTGCCCCCATTTCCAGTTCGATGTCGAAGCGGGAGCAAGGTGCCCAGCGAGGGGTATCGTCTTCAGCTCCCTTGATTTGTCCCCATGGCCTGCGCACGTCCGTGCCTGAGACGACGACCGAAGATGCGCGCCCGTTGTAGCCGATCGGGATATGCAGCCAATTGGGTGGCAAGGCGTTTTCCGGGCCACGGAACATGCTGCCGACATTGGTGGCGTGGTGACGGCCGGCATAATAATCTGTGAATTCGGAGACCATAAACGGCATATGAAGCTCGGCGTCTTTCGTATGCACCAAAAAGGGTTCAATCCTCTTCTGATCCCGGGCGCCGACCTGCAACAAAGCCGTCAAACGCTCTCGCAAGGCGGCCCAGACAGCAGGCCCTTCTTCCATAAATTCGTTCCAGAATGGCATCTCGAACAACCGCTCACTACCCAGCTGGATTATCCCTGCCGTTTCGGCGGCCTGCAGGTCGAGGATCATGTCACCAATGGCGACGCCGCAGCGGGGGGGGGCATCCCCGTCGGAAAAGACACCATACGGCAGATTGTTGAGCGGAAACGGGTGATGTGCATCGTTTGCCGACGTAACCCAGGACTTGTTCAAAGGCATGCGTGTTCCCTATCAAGCGAGGACTGTGACTGGTCCTTCATCTTTTTGAAAATACCTCGGGGGTGAATGCGGCCCGGCGGGGCGCAGAGGGGGCAGAGCCCCATTATTTCGGCCCCGGAGTTCCGTCGAACTTTTTCTCGAGGCTGGTCCAACAGTCGATGTAGTCGTCCTGCAACGGAGCTTCACGCGCGGCGAATTCCGTCAGATGCTGCGGGAAACGGGTTTCAAACATGAATGACATGGTGTTTTTCAGCTTTTCAGGCCCGAGGTTGGAATTTGATGCGCCCTCAAAGGCATTCTTATCCGGCCCGTGCGGCAGCATCATATTATGAAGACTGATGCCCCCGGGGACAAATCCCTTTGGTTTGGCGTCATACTGGCCGTAGATGTTCCCCATCAGCTCCGACATTATGTTCTTGTGATACCAGGGAGGGCGAAACGTGTTCTCGGCCACCATCCAGCGATCCCGGAACAGAACGAAGTCGATATTGGCGGTGCCCGGCAGTCCGGATGGTGCGGTCAGTACGGTGAAAATAGATGGATCGGGATGGTCGAACAGGATAGCGCCGACCGGGCAGTATGTGCGCAGATCATATTTGTAGGGCGCATAGTTTCCGTGCCATGCGACCACATCGAGCGGGCTTTGTCCGATCCGCGTCTCGTGAAACTGGCCGCACCATTTCACTGTCAGTGTCGAGGGCACCTCGCGATCCTCATAGGCCGCGACGGGCGCCTTGAAATCGCGCGGGTTGGCCATGCAATTCGCCCCGATCGGACCCCGTCCCGGCAGGTCGAACGTCTGCCCGTAATTCTCGCAGACAAAACCGCGGGCTGGCCCCTGCAGTACGTCGACCCGGTAGACAAGGCCTCGGGGCAGGATCGCTATTTCCTGGGGTTCCACGTCAATGATCCCCAGTTCGGTGGCAAAGCGCAACCGACCTTCCTGCGGTACCACGAGCATTTCCGAGTCGGCGGAATAGAAATAGGACTCCTGCATGGATTGGGTCACGAGATACACATGCGACGCCATGCCGACCTGCGTGTTCACATCCCCTGCTGTGGTCATCGTCCGCATGCCGGTCAGCCAGGTCAGGCCTGCGTCTGAATGTGGGATCGGGTCCCAGCGATACTGCCCCAGCGAGGTCACATCCTGTGGAATATGCGGGGCGCTTTTCCAGTAGGGCAGCGCTACCCGTTCGTAGCGATGAGAATGTTTGACGCTGGGCCGGATGCGGTAGCACCAGCTGCGTTCCGGGCGCTCGGCGGTAAAGGCGGTCCCGGAGAGCTGTTCACCATAAAGACCGTAGTTGCATTTTTGCGGACTGTTCATGCCCTGAGGCAGCGCTCCGGGCAGCGCTTCGGTTTCGAAATCATTCCCGAAGCCGGGCATGTAGCCCTCTGTCGTGCCCTGATTAGAGGGGGCCTGGATCATCTGATCCGGCAGCGCGGCTCTGGTCATGGAACAGTCTCCTCTTGCATCTCCTCCTCGGTAGTAGTTGATTTTGTAACTAACAAGGGATGCAGGAGGCCGGGATGGAGGAAGACGATGATTTTGTCGTGCAGGATTTCCTGCCATTTCTGTTGAACCGTGCGGCAGAGGACTCCTCGCTGGCGTTTCAGAAACAATACAAGGGGCGCTATGGGATGTTGCGGACGGAATGGCGCGTGCTGTTCCACCTTGGGATCTATGAGCGTCTGACCGCGCGCGACATCAGCCTGCGGGCCAAAATACACAAGACCAAGATCAGTCGCGCCGTCGCCAAACTCGCCGGGCGGCGCTGGATCAGCCGCAGCCGGGATGCGGCGGACCGACGGTCTGAACATCTGGAACTGACAGCCGCCGGCCGTGGGGTCTATGATGATTTGCGTCAGCAGGCCAGGATCTATGACGCGCGTCTGACAGCACAATTTGACAAAGCGGAGACCGCCTTGCTGCGCCGCATGCTGCGGCAGTTGGCAAACATGGAGAACTCGGGCTAAACCGGACACCTGAGACACCGACATCGGCAGGATACCATGACGCAGACCTCTCCCTCCGACCTGTTGAATGCCTGGCTCATCCGTCAGGGTCTGAAAGCGCAGGGGCGCGAGGACATGCTGCGTGCGTTTTGCGAGCAGCTGGTGAACCACGGTGTCCCGCTGCTGCGGATGCAACTGGCGCAGCGGGCGCTGCACCCCGAATTCGGGGGCATCGGGTTCACGTGGACGCGGGCCGACGGCATGCATTTCGAGTATTTTGGCCGCCCCGATCAGGCGCGCAAGGATTGGTACACCAGCCCGTTCTACGCTTTGATAAAAAGTGGCGAGGCGGAGATGCAGGCGGATCTGACCGGACCGGAGGTGCATCTGTTCCCCATTTTTGCAGAGTTGCGCGCAAAGGGGGCCACGTCGTATTTCGTTCACTGGCAGCCGGTCGGAGAGCTGAGCCGCACGGAGTATGATCCTGATCAGCTCAATACCGAAGGGGTGCTGGCGTCCTGGAGTTTTGATGGCGATCCGGCTGAAGCCGAGCGTCATCGTGACGTGATCCGCAGGTGTTTTGAAACATTGGTGGTGGTCCTGTCCACGGCGAGCAATCGGGAAATGGGACGCTCGTTGCTGAAGGTGTATCTGGGCCGGGACGCAGGCGAGCGGGTCTTGTCCGGTGAAATCCGGCGCGGGTCGTCAGAGCTGATCGATGCGGTGATCTGTCTGTTCGACCTGCGGGGCTTTACAACTTTGTCGGAGCAGTTGCCGGGCGAGGCGCTGGTCGATCTGTTGAACGATTACTTCGGGCACGTGGTGGAGGTGATCCAGGCCCACGGCGGCAATATCCTCAAGTTCATGGGGGATGGGGTGATGGCAATGTTCAACCTGGGAACGCTGGAAGAGGACGCCCAGGCCGCGTTGCGGGCGGTGTCTGAACTGGCGCCTCGGATGGAGGCGGTGAATGCGGCGCGCGCGGCGGCAGGCCTGCCTTTGGCGCAATATTCGGTGGCGCTGCACGCGGGAGAAATCCTCTATGGCAATATTGGCGCTCCGAACCGGCTGGATTTCACGGTCATCGGACCTGCGGTGAACCTGACCGCGCGGATTGCCGATATGCACCGGACCGTGGAGCGGTCCATCATCCTGTCGGAGGACGTGCGCAGAGCGGTGGGGGGCGATGCGGACCATTTGGTGTCGGTGGGGCGATATATGCTGCGGGGGGTCGCGGCTCCGATCGAGCTCTTTACGCTCTATATGCCGGAAGGGAATTCCCCTTCGGCGTGACAGATTGCCCGATTACTGCTCGATTGCGAACAGTGCAAATGCACAGTCTACTGGGGCCAATAAGAGGTGTTTCCGTCCGTTCCGGACCGACCCGCGCGCGCCGGGCCTGGCCCGGCGCGCGCTCCACGCCGACCCCGAAGTGGCCCACCGCAGGTGGGTCGCGAAAGGGGGCGGAAACCCTGACTTGTGGCTTTCACATGTCAGATGTCGATCGCCACGTCGGGCAGGTCGAGCGCTTTCATCATGTCACGCAATTCCTGGCGCGCCGCGATATTTGAGATATTGAGCTGCTTTACTCCGACGTCCTTGAGATCAAGAAGCGTCAACCCGCGCGGGAACAATTCGCGAAAGACCACCCGTTCGGAAAAGCCGGGCGCGACCCGAAAGCCAATACGCTTTGACAGCATCTTGATGGCGCGTTCCATCTTTTCCTTGTTGACCATCCGCTGCGTGCCGACCCGGTTGCGGATCACGATCCAGTCGATCGGCGGCAACCCGGCCTGCGCGCGTAACTGGCGGGCGTTCCAGACCATCTCTGAATAGACCGACGGGCCTTTGATCTTTTCACCCTTGTCGTCCGTATGGGCAAGCAGGTCAAAATCCACGAAACTGTCGTTCAGGGGGGTGACCAGCGTGTCCGCAAGCGAATGGGCCACCTGGCTCAACCGGGTATGAGACCCGGGGCAATCGATCAGGATGAAGTCATAGACCGGCTCCAGTTCGGAGATCGCAGCCGACAGGCGCAGGTCATAGATGTTTTCACCTGGCTGCAGCGAGTCCGGGTCTATCTCGGGCAATTCGTGCAGGGCCACCATCGGCAGGGTCACATTGGAGGCCGCAATGAACGCCAGACGGTTTTCCAGATACCGCCCGAGAGAGCGTTGACGCAGGTCAAGGTCAAGACCCGCCACTTTGTAACCCATCCGCGCCAGCGTTGTGGCCACATGCATGGAGACGGTTGATTTGCCGGCACCGCCCTTTTCGTTGCCGACGACTATGATATGCGCCATCTACAAGGATCCCTTTGAAGCTGCAGCCTTTTGCCAAGGCGCTCTTGTCTTTGCCGAGACTATAGAGGCGGCGCGAATCAATGGAAAGCGCATAAGGCCCTGTATTAGAGCCTGTTTCTCTTCAATGACTTTGGCTGTGTGAATTCACGACAGGACAGTCGGTCTGTTGACCCAAATTCGGCGTCTATTGCCGCATCCGGCCGCATAATCTGATGTGTCTGGCGCCGTGCATCAGGTCCCAAGCATCAGGCCCCATGTATCAGGTCGGGTGCGGTCAGGCCGGGCGTAGTCAGACCGGGCGTAAGTCAGGCAGGGCGCCGTCAGACCGGGCGCATGGGGGGCAGGGGGCTTGTGGGGGCCAGGCGGATAACGGGCCAGGGGGATAACGGAAAACGCCGCCCGGAGGGCGGCGTTTCGAGTTGTCATCAAGGGTCCAGTCCGGTTTAGAAGCCGAGACCTTCGTATTTCTTCTTGAACTTGGAAACACGGCCGCCCGCATCCAGCAGACGGGAGGTGCCGCCGGTCCAGGCCGGGTGGACCGAAGGGTCAATGTCCAGAGCCAGCTGGTCGCCTTCGTTGCCCCAGGTGGAGCGCATCTGAAGGACGGTGCCGTCGGTCATTTTGACGTTGATGAAGTGGTAGTCGGGATGGGTGTCTTTTTTCATGAGACCACTCCTCAGGCTTTGGCTTTGTAATGCGCGTCTTCGGCGATACGTGCGGATTTGCCACGGCGCGAACGGAGGTAGTACAGCTTGGCGCGGCGGACACGACCACGGCGCACAACCTCGATGGATTCGATGTTGGTCGAGAACAGCGGGAACACACGTTCCACGCCTTCACCGAAAGAAATCTTGCGGACCGTGAAGGACCCGGCGATGCCGGAGCCGTTCTTGCGGCTGATGCAGACGCCTTCATAGGCCTGCACACGGGTACGGGTGCCTTCGGTCACTTTGTAGCCGACGCGGATGGTGTCGCCGGCCTTGAAGTCGGGGATGGTTTTCCCCAGGGCGGCGACTTGCTCCGCCTCGAGTTCTGCGATCAGATCCATCTGATCTTCTCCTTTGCTGCTCGTGGTTTATCCACGAAGTTCGTATGATCCTCAGCGCTCGTGGTCTTCATCGGGTCCGCGCGGGGTTCAGGGAACCGCATGCGCCCGCCAGAGTTGAGGTCTCGTTGCTTGTCGGCGCCGCCGGTAGTGCATGACCGCTGAAGAAAGCAGGCTTGGGCAATACAAGACGGGTCCGGGCGACTCAAACAGAGCCTCGGACGCGCGGTGAATAGTCCAGATGGCCCCTGTTTGCAAGCCTGTTTGCAAGTCCGTTTGAACGCATCAGGCCGGGAGCGGCGGCCGAGGCGCTCGCAGGCGGAACGCTATTGCGCCACCAAGGCAGCCGCTGGAAACTGTCCCTGCCCCCGGAGACAGCACAAACCTGGCAGATAGTGCAAACCTATCAGACTGTGCAAAGCCCGGAGACAGTGCAAACCCAGGAGGCTGTCTCATTGCAGCAAACTGTGCAAACGCAGGGAGCGGCACCGGATGGCCGAGGCCGCGCAGGACCCGCAGCCACGGCCATTGTCGGCCATTGGAAAGCCCAGACAGACACCGGCCGGGCGCAGATGCCGGCCGGGTACTCCGTGCGGGATCAGTCGTCCTTGATCTGGCGCTGCTGATAGGCCTGCCAGAGGTCGGGGCGGCGCGCCTTGGTGATCTCCTCGCTCATCTGGCGGCGCCAGTCGGCGATCTTGCCGTGATGGCCCGACATCAGCACCTCGGGGATCTTCCGTCCCTGCCATTCCGCAGGTCGGGTATATTGCGGGTGTTCCAGCAGGCCGGAGGAAAAGCTCTCCTCCTCGGTTGAGGCCTGATTGCCAAGCACGCCGGGGATCAGGCGCACGGTGGCGTCGATCAGGGCCTGTGCCGCCAGCTCGCCGCCGGTCATCACGAAATCGCCGAGGCTGACCTCCATGATGCCATAGTGCTCCAGCACCCGCTCATCGACGCCTTCGAAACGGCCGCACAGGAGGGTCATCCCGTCGCAGCGGGCAAAGCTCTGCATCATCGTCTGATCCATGCGGCGGCCGCGCGGCGACAGGTAGATCAGCGGCCAGTTGCCGCGAGTGCCCGCCTTGGCGTGGTCGATCGCGGCCCCCAGCACATCGGCGCGCAGGACCATGCCCGCGCCACCGCCTGCGGGCGTGTCATCGACATTGCGATGCTTGCCGACGCCAAACTGGCGCAGATCGATGGTTTCCAACTGCCACAGCCCCTGTTGCAGGGCCTTGCCGGTCAGGCTCTCGCCCAGGACCCCGGGAAAGGCGCCGGGAAAGAGGGTCAGGATCTTGGCTTTCCACACCCCGGCAAGGTCCGGCGTGTCACTGATCAGGGCACGCGGTTTCAGGGTTGCGCCAATCGACAGGCGCCCGTGAGATTTGAGGGCTGGTTTGCGCGGACTATCGGTCATGGCGATGTGATTGCCGCCGTTGCGGTGGCTTTGCAATAGTAATCTGCCCGGTCCTGTGCTGCACTGCGCCGATGATGGGGGAATTGATGGCAGGCGAGCGCATCGAACGGCAGGCGCGGGCCCTATGGGCCGAGATTGCGCCGGGCCTCGGATATGATCGGGAGGGCCGCTGGTCGCTGATGAAGTTGAAGAGCGCGCCGGGGCAGGAACGCGGCGTGCTGTCGGTCACGACCCCTACCGGTGACAGGCTGGTGTTGAAACTGGTCGTGAGCCCCAGAGACCCCGATGGTTTTGCCCGCCGCATCGCGATCCAGCGGCAGCTGTCTGACCGGATGTCGCCTATCGAGGGCCTGTTCGCGCCAGAGGTGCTCTGGGCGGATGCGGAGCGTCAGGCCGTCGTCATGGCCTATGTTCCGGGGCCGAGCCTGCGGCGGGCGCTGGACTACGCCGATTTCGGCTTGGGTGCGCGGCAGGATCTGTTGCACCGCAGTGGGCGTCTGGCGCGATGTCTGCACGGGCCCTCCGTCACTACGCGGCCCTTCTATCCCAAACGTCACCTGGCGCGGGTACGCCGGATCGCGGAGGATCTGCGGGCGGACAGGCCGCTGGAGGGGCCGCTGGAGGGGCCGCTGGACAGACCGCTGGAGGGGCGAGGGCTGTTTCGTCCTCGCCGGTTTCTGGGGCTATGCGCCTATCTGCACCGTGCCGGGCGACGGGTGGCGGGGCAACAGGCGGCCTTTGGCTTTGTGCATGGCGATCTTCATCCGGTGAATGTGCTGGATGCGCCCGAGGGGCTGTGTGTGTTGGATTTCACCGCCCTGCAGGACGGGTTTCAGGCTGTGGACCTTGCCTGCTTCTGGAACCGCGGCAGCGCGTCCCTGGACCCGGAGGAGGGGGCAGCGCGCGGATACGGAGGGTTTGCAGCGGCGGATGTGACGGCCTTTGAAGAGGGCTACGGGCGCAGGATTTCGGCGGATCCAGCATTTGAATTCTGTTTCGCGCTGCGCCTGTTCGACGATTGGCTCCGTCTGGGGCCGCCCGAGCGTGCCGAGGCCAATCGCCCGGAGCTGCTGCGTCTGGTCAGCCGCGCGGACTGGCTGCAGGACAAGGAGCAACGCGGCGCCTGATACACCGAAGCCTGATACACCGAGACCTGATACTTTGGCCTGTGACCCGGACCTTGACAGTCATCTCAGCGGCGGCTGCGCGCGGACGAGATATGGCGTAGCACTGCACCGGTGGTTTACCGGCACACCAAAACCGGAGCGGCGCACCTCTCAGAACAGCCCCTCAGGCGGGTCGGCCACGATACGGCGCGCGCCCAGATCCACCGTCGGCACGGCCGCCAGTGTAAAGGGCAACAGCACCGTGCCCTTCAGCTCCGGTCCCTGCAGTTCCAGCAGGTCGGCAGCGCCGTGATTCTGCACCGATTTCACGCTCCCCAACAGCGTGCCGCCAGTGTCATAGACCTCCAGCCCGATCAGATCGGCGTGATAATATTCGTCATCCGGCAAGGAGGGCAGGCGGTCGCGCGGGGCATAGAGCTGCACCCCCTTCAGGGCATCCGCCTGTTCTTTGGTGTCCACACCGACCAGCCGCGCGGCAAAGCCGTTCTTGACGGCGCGGGTCAGGGCGAGCGCGTAGCGGGTCTGGCCGTCCTGGCTCAGAAGCGGCGAATAGTCTTCGATATCTTCGGGCACAGCGCAAAAGCTCTTGAGCCGTATTTCGCCTCTGACACCGTAGGATCCGGCAATTGCGCCGACGCAGATGAGTTCGTCCATGTCACATCCGGCAGATCATGCCGGTCCCCGTTTCTAGTCTGCCCCAGTCACCGCCAGCGACACTACAGCGTTCGCGGGCACCGCTGCGTTCATACAACACGCCCGCGCCAAAGGCGATCAGGGTGAAAATCAGCATGCGGATCAGTCCCATGCCGGATCAACGCGTCTCGACCGGCAGCGCGGCCAGGCGTTGTTCCCAGCCTTCCTGCTCCAGTTCCGGCGTGTCGGACAGATGCTCCGGATGGCCGACACAGAGATATCCCACAAGGCTCCAGCCGCTCGGCACGTCCAGATCGCGCGAGATCTGATCGGGATCCAGGATCGACACCCAGCCCAGCCCCAGACCCTCGGCCCGCAGCGCGAGCCAGAACAGGGTGATCGCGGTCACCACCGAGTAGCGGCGCATCTCGGGCATGGTGCGGGCGCCAAGGCCATGGCCCTTTTCGGTCTCGTCATCGCAGAAAAAGGCGATCTGCACCGGGGCATCCCGCATGCCGGACAGCTTGAGCCGGGCATAGGTGGCGGCCCGCGTGTCGCGATAGTCCGCAAGCGCTGCGGCGTTGGCGGTTTCAAAATTCTTCAGAGCGGCCGCCCGGGCCGTCTCACTTTCGACGCGGATAATGCGCCAGGGCTCGCTCAGCCCCACCGAGGGGGCCAGCGAAACGGCAGCGAGGCAGCGCCTGAGCACTGCCTCGTCTACCGGATCGGTGCGAAAACGCCGGACGTCCCGGCGCAGCCGCATCAACAGGTCAAGCTCGGCGCGGAACGCTTCGGGGAAACACCCTTTCTGATCCACGCCGGGCCCTGTCACGGGATTATTCCGCGTCTGCTGTGGCTTCTGCCGCCTCAGCCGCCTTGGCAGCTTTTTCTTCGGCGCGGTCCTGGGCTTTCTTGCCCGGGGTGCCTTTGTTGGGGTTGTTGCGGGTCGCCTTTTCACGGACGCCGGCAGCTTCGAGCATACGGGCAACGCGCTCGGTCGGCTGCGCGCCTTTGTCGAGCCATGCCTGCACGCGCTCCATGTCCATTTTCACGCGCTCTTCGCTGTCTTTCGGCAGCAGCGGGTTATAGGTGCCGAGCTTCTCGATGAAACGGCCGTCGCGCGGCATGCGGCTGTCAGCAGCCACGATGCGGTAGAAGGGGCGTTTCTTGGAGCCGCCGCGGGCCAAACGGATTTTCATTGCCATGGTGTCATTCTCCTTTGATGGCGTTGAACGGGATGTCCTGATGTCAGGTCAAATCCCGCTTATTCCTGGTGTTTTCGGTGATGGCGGATGACCTCATCAATGATGAAGTTCAAAAACGCCTTGGCGAATTCGGGGTCGAGATCGGCCTCTTTCGCCAGGTCTTCGAGCCGTGCGATCTGCGCGGATTCGCGCGTCGGATCGGACGGGGGAAGGTCGTGTGTCGCCTTGAGCAAGCCCACCGCCTGGGTATGCTTGAACCGCTCGCCCAGGGTGTAGACGAGGATCGCATCAAGGCGGTCGATGCTGTCGCGGTGGCCTTTCAGCAGCTCTGCGGTGCGGGCCACCGGATCGGTCGGTGTGTCAGTCAATAGCCCATCCTTTTGGTTTGAACAGCGGGTCCGCGTAATGGCCGATTTCCATCTCGATGCCATGGGCCAGCTGGCTGCCTGCGAGCTGCGCGGGCGCCGGGTGACGGTAGACCGCGTCATTGCCGTCGATGGTCTGCGCGTCATGGTCCTTTTGGGCGCCAAGCCGTTCTGCCAGACGGATCGAATCGAGGTTCTTCGGGTCGATATAGCTGACGGCCCCATCCCAGCCCGCCTGCGTGTAGAGATAATTCCGCGCGGCATGGGTGGCTTCCAGCGCATAGCCCTTGCCGGCCTTTTCGGGCCAGATGATCCAGGCGATTTCGCGCTCCGGCCAGCCCGCAGGCTGCCAGCCGCCGGCCATGCCGAGGGTCTCGCCCGTGGTCTTGTGGTGGATCATCCACATGCCAAAACCCCGGATCTGCCAGTGGCCGATCTCCGCCGCATAGAGCATCCAGGATTCGTAGGTGTTCAGCGGCCCGCCCATGAAGCGGGCGCGATAGGAGGTGAATGTGGCCTTGAAATTCGGATAGTCGACGGCTTCTGGTCCACGCAGGACCAGACGCCGGGTTTCGATTTCCGGGATGGACGAAGCGGTCATGCCAGATCCTCCTGTTTCGGGTGCCGCCAGATCTCGCAGGGGGTGCCGCGCAGGCTGCCGTGGCACTCCAGCGTGGCGCCAAGCCGCTGAGCCAGCGCGCGCGAGCGGGTGTTGTCGGGGCGCACATAGCTGATGAGACCGTCGTGCCCCTGATGCAGAGCCGCATAGCGACGGGCGGCGGTGGCGGCTTCGGCGGCGATGCCGCGGCCTTCGGCGGTTTCAAAGACGGTCCAGCCCAGCTCCGGCTCCTGCCAGCCGGGGGCAAAGATCACGCCGGTCCAGCCGACAAAGGCGCGGGTCGCCTTTTCGGTGATGTGCCAGAGGCCATAGTTGTTCAGCACCCAATGGCCGAGGCGCGCGACCAGCGCCTGCCAGGTCCCGTCGAGGTCACGCGGGCCGCCGACAAAATGGCTGCGTTCGGTCTCGAAGAAGGTGGCCATATGGGACAGGTCGCTGCCATGGGGCGCGCGCAGGATCAGCCGGTCGGTTTCAATCGCCGGGATCGGCAGGGTCATCGCGGTCATGCGTAGGCCTCCAGACCGGGGCCTGCCGTGTCGGGCTGGTGGCGGTAGACCAGATCGACCGGGTCGTAGCTGCGGGCATTGGGGTCGAGGGTCGCCCCCAGCCGCTCGGCCAGGGCAATGGACCGGGCGTTCTTTTCATCAATGTAGCTGACCAGCGTCGGCACATCGAGGATCTCGAAGGCATAGTCGCGCATGGCCGAGGCCGCCTCCAGCGCATAGCCCTTGCCCTCAAAGCCCTCAAACAGGATCCAGCCCAGTTCCAGTTCCGGGAAATGGGGGGGCTTGCTGACGCAGACCTGACCGGCCAGCACGCCCTCGGCGGTCTCGATCGCCAATCCGCCCCAGCCGAAAATCTCCCAGGCGCCGACTTCGGCCAGCAGGCCCGACCACAGCTGCGACCGGGACTCGGGCGCCTCCATATAGCGCGACCGGTCGCTCTGGAAAAAGGTCCAGAACGCGTCGAGATCCGCAGCCTCATGCGGGCGCAGGATCAGCCGATCGGTTTCTATGGTGGGCGCGGAGGACATCTGTAAGGTCTACTTTTTCTTGCCGAACCCGGAGAGGCCACCGGGCAGCCCCATGCCGCCACCAAGACCGCCCAAGCCCCCCAGACCACCGGGCAGACCCTTGCCGCCGCCCATCGCCTTGGCCGCGGCCTCCAGCGCCTTCGGGTCCATCTGGCTCGGGTCCATGCCGCCGGGCAGACCGCCGGCCATGTCGGGCATGCCGCCTTTGCCGAACATGCCCTTCATGGCCTGTTTCAGCATCGAGCCTTTGCCCATCTTGCCCATTTTCTTCATCATGTCCGCCATCTGACGGTGCATTTTCAACAGTTTGTTGAGGTCAGAGACCTCCATGCCTGAGCCCGCCGCGATACGTTTCTTGCGGCTGGCCTGCAGCAAGGCGGGATTGGCGCGTTCTTTCTTGGTCATTGACTGGATCATGGCGACCTGACGCTTGATGGCGCGATCGTCAAAGCCCGAGTCCTCGACCTGTTTGGCCATTTTCCCCATGCCGGGCATCATCTGCATCATGCCCTGCATGCCGCCCATCTGCAGCATCTGTTCCAACTGCATGCGCAGGTCGTTCATATTGAACTGACCCTTCATCATGCGCTTCATCATGCGCTCGGCCTGCTCGGCCTCGATGGTGTCCTGCGCCTTCTCGACCAGCGCCACGATGTCGCCCATGCCGAGGATACGGCCGGCGATTCGGTCCGGCTCGAAGGTCTCGATGGCGTCCATCTTCTCGCCGAGGCCGACAAAGCGGATCGGCTTGCCGGTCACTGCGCGCATCGACAGCGCCGCCCCGCCGCGGCCATCGCCGTCCATCCGGGTCAGGACCACGCCGCTGATGCCGATCTTGGCGTCGAATTCCTCGGCGACCTCGACGGCGACCTGACCGGTCAGCCCGTCCACCACCAGCAACGTTTCACGCGGGCTGACCACGCGGGCGACATCCTCGACCTCCTGCATGAGGACTTCGTCGATCTGCAGGCGACCTGCGGTATCGAGCATATAGACGTCATAGCCGCCGAGCGCGGCCTGCTGCTTGGCCCGTTTGGCGATATCGACCGGTTTCTGGCCGGGCACGATCGGCAGCGTGTCGACGCCGACCTGCTGGCCGAGCACGGCAAGCTGGTCCATCGCCGCCGGGCGATAGACGTCGAGCGAGGCCATCAGGACCTTCTTGCCGTCCTTTTCCTTCAGACGTTTGGCCAGCTTGCCGGTGGTTGTCGTCTTGCCCGAGCCCTGCAGGCCGACCATCAGGATCGGCGCGGGCGGGTTGTCGATCTTGAGCGCGCCGGGGTCGTCTTCGCCGCGCAGGGTTTCCACCAGCGCGTCGTGCACGATTTTCACAACCTGCTGGCCCGGTGTCACCGATTTGGTGACCGCCTGACCTGTGGCGTCTTCCTGCACCTTCTTGACAAAGGCGCGCGCCACCGGGAGCGAGACGTCGGCCTCCAGCAGGGCGACGCGGACCTCGCGCAGGGCGGTCTTGACGTCCTCGTCAGAGAGGGCGCCCTGTTTGGTCAGCCGGTCAAAGACACCGGACAGGCGTTCGGATAGATTTTCAAACATGCCCTCTCGGCCTCCTTTGCCGGTTTAAAACGTGTGCCCCAGATGTAGGGGGCGGTGGAACGATGCACAATCGCCCCCGGTCGGTGACACCACAATAGGGCGCCGGATGGGAACGATCCAAACAGTATTGCCCCCACGGGCGCAACGCGCTGGTGGAGGGCGATCCCCGAAATGACGCGGGGACCGGAAGTCACAAGAGGCTTCCGGAGTTGCGAGGGACGTACCCCTCTGGCCCGCCGGAGTCAAGTCAGGCTTTGCCACCCTGCGCAGAAGGCGGGGAAGGCGGGCGGCTGTGCAGGCAGATCTGCGGGTGACTGTGCAGGCGGGGAAAGCGGGCGGGAAAGCGGATTGCGCCGGGGCGACCTGATCTGGCAAGAGGGGGCGGTGTCGGACAGTGAACCCCACGGAGGAGACGATGGACGCAAGCTCTGCCTTTCAGGACAGCCTGCCGATGACCTCTGATGCGCTGTTGGCGCAGCTGCAGGATTGGGGCATCGGCTATGTGCTGCATGACCATGTGCCGTTGCGCACCGTCGAGGACTCAAAAGCGGTCGAAGCGGATCTTCTGGTGCCCGGCCAATCGGCGCTGCGGCTCAAGAACCTCTACCTGCGGGACCGCAAGAAACGGAACTACCTGATATCGCTGCACCAGGATCGCGAGATCGACCTGAAGGCGCTGGCGGCGCAGTTGGGCGCCGGTGGCCTGTCGTTCGGGTCGGCCGACCGGCTGATGGAATATCTCGGTATCCGCCCCGGGGCCGTCAGCCCGCTCGCCATGATCACCGGAGCGCCAAAGCAGGTGCGGTTCCTCCTCGATGCCTCCGCACAGGAGGCCGATGTCATCTATATGCACCCTTTGGTCAATGACCGCACCCTCGCCCTGCCACGCCCGGATCTGATGCGCTTTTTCGAGCGGATCGCGGTGGTGCCGGAGTTCATCTGATCCGCGCAGCCGATCCCGCAATCGGGCGATCCTTTCGCGCCTGTGTCGCAGCCTGAAGGAACGCCGAAAAGTTCCGCCTGAATGAAAGAGTGCCGCCTGACTGAAAAAGGACGCCGCAAGCGGGCGTCCTCGGGGTCGTCTTGCACCCATCTGCGGCGCGCGTTGGGGTCAGGCGGCCAGACCGGCGATGGCGTCTTGGGCCTTTTGGACGGAGCCTTCGGCGTCCAGGGCCTGCTGGTCGGCGGCCACGATCTCCAGATCGGTGATCCCGATGAAGCCCAGCATGTGGCGCAGGTAGCGGCTGGCATAGTCGATATCCGACCCGGCTTCGGTGCCGCCGGAGGCCACCACCAGAATGGCGCGTTTGCCGGTCAGCAGGCCTTCGGGGCCATTCTCGGTGTATTGAAAGGTCACACCGGCGCGGGCGACCTGATCGATCCAGGCCTTCAGCGTGGTGGGTACGGTGAAATTATAGATCGGCACACCGATGACGATGGTATCGACGGATTGCAGCTCTGCCACCAGCGAATCGGAGAGGGCAAGCGTGGCCTTCTGCTCATCGCTGCGTTGGTCGGCCGGGGTGAAATTGGCCCCGATCCAGGCCTCATCCAACAAGGGAAGCGGCGTGGCAAGGTCGCGATGGATCACCTCTTTGGCGCCGAGACGCGCGACGACCTGCGCGGTGAGATCCCGGGTCACGGACCCGGTGAGGCGGGCGGAGCTGTCAATATGCAGTACGGTCTGTGCCATTGTTTTGGTCCTTGTGTCTGGAGAATGTGTATTGGTGCGTGTGTTTGCGGCTTGCGGAAGAGATCTGCGTGTTTCGATAGAAAGAATGAGTATTTGCATCCGCGAACACAATTTGTGATATTCAACAGGTGTTGTGCATTTACGCGCAGAGTGTCGCGACTGGGGTCAGGACGGGGGTCAGGTTGGAAAATTGGGATGAGGTGCGCACCGCCTATCAGGTTGCGCGGCTGGGCACGGTGAGTGGCGCCGCAGAAGTTCTAGGCGTGCACCATGCGACGGTGATCCGTCATATTGATGCGATCGAGGCCAAGCTGGGGGTGAAGCTGTTTCAGCGCCACGCCCGTGGCTACACCCCGACCGAGGCCGGTCTCGATCTGTTGCGGGTGGCGCAGGCCACGGATGACCAGTTCAGTCAGCTGGTGGGGCGGCTCAAGGGGCAGGGCGATGAGGTCTCGGGCGAGCTGGTCGTGACGTCGCTGTCGTCGATGGCGCCGATGCTGGCACCGGCGCTGGCGGATTTCCAAAGGATGCATCCGGAGCTTGTGATCCGCTACCTGACGGGGGAGCGGCTGTTCCGGCTGGAATATGGCGAGGCCCATGTGGCCCTGCGCGCCGGCGCCGCACCGGAACAGCCGGACAATGTGGTGCAGCCCTTCCTTGGTCAGCGGCTCGCGCTCTACGCCTCCCGCGATTATGTGGAGCGCCACGGGGAGCTGAAGGGGATCGAGGACATGGTGAACCACCGGTTTGTCGCCAGCGACAATGAAAACACCCGCGCCCCGTTTGAGCGCTGGCTGCGCGCGCATGTCCCTGCCGACAACATCATTTTCCGCTGCTCGGATACCGTGGCCGGGCATCAGGCCATTCATTCCGGTGCGGGGATCGGCTTCATCTCCCTGTGGGAGGCCGCGTGCAGTTCGGATCTGGTGCAGATGATGGCGCCGATGGACGAATGGTCCGGCCGGATCTGGCTGGTGACCCATGTGGACCTGCACCGCACCAACAAGGTGCAGAGCTTCGTGCGGTTCCTGAAGGAAAGGGCCCGGGACTGGCCGCAATAATGCCCACCAACGCCCGCTCCGCCCGGGCCCGGTTGTCCCTGGGCGCGGACCACAAGGGGCACCTTGCAATGCTGGCCTTTTCAGCGCTGGTGGCGGGATCTTTCTCGCTCGGGGCGATGGTGGCCAACGAGATCACCCCGGCGGCCCTGAATGCGGCCCGGTTTGTTCTCGCGGGGGTGTTGATCGGGGCGGCGTCGGCGCTCGGTCCCGGACTGCGGCGCAGGTATTTTGTCGCGCCGTGGCGGTATCTGATCCTGGGCGGGGTCTTTGCGGTCTATTTTGTGTTGATGTTCTATGGGCTGCAGACCGCCGCTCCCATCAGCGCGGCCGCGGTCTTCACCCTGACGCCCGCCCTCAGCGGCGTTTTCGGCTGGCTGCTGTTGCGACAGGTGACGACGCCCCGCATGGCGCTGGCGCTGGCCATCGGCGGGGCCGGAGCAATCTGGGTGATCTTCCGGGCCGACCTCTCGGCGATGCTGGCGTTCGAGCTTGGCCGGGGCGAGGTGATCTATTTCGTCGGCTGCGTGGCCCATGCGCTCTATACGCCGTTGGTGCGCAAGTTGAACCGCGGAGAGCCTGCGCTGGTTTTCACCTTTGGCATGCTGGTGGCGGGGGCGATGGTGCTGATCGTATTCGGCTGGCGGGATCTGCGGGCGACGGATTGGACCGGGTTGAAGCCGATTGTCTGGATCGGGTTGTTCTATCTGTCGTTCTGCGCATCGGCCTTTACCTTTGTGCTGCTGCAATTCGCGACGCTGCGCCTGCCCTCGGCCAAGGTGATGGCCTATACCTATCTGGTGCCGACATGGGTCATCCTGTGGGAAATCGCGCTGGGGCGGGGCTGGCCCACCGGATTGATCCTGCTGGGCATTGCGCTGACCATCGTCGCCCTGTTGCTTCTGCTGAAGGACGAAGGCCGTCACTGAACTGTCATCTGCGCCGCGTAGGCCTGCCCCGATCAGACGTGAGGTGACCCCATGATCGAATTGTCTTTTTCCTTTGACGCGACCCCCGGCACGGAGGTCGTTCTTGCCCCCGGCGTGGCGACACCGCATGCGGCCCCCATCGCAGCCGAGGTCACTGGCGCGCGGCTGCGGCTGGTGGCGGAGCCGACACTGGCCCAGCATGTGATGGTGCTGCTGCCGGAGGCGGAGCGCGTCGAGGTCCGGCTGCGCTATGCCACGTCTGGCCCGCAGTACCCGGAGGGGATGTTTGCCCCGCGCGACAGCCGGTTCACCCGCAGTGCCGCCGCCCTGGCCGGAGAAACGCGCGCCATTGCCGAGGCCGCAGGCGGCGGTCGGGCCGGGTTGCAGTCCATCGTGTCCCATGTGGCGGGGATCTTTGACTACGGGCATCCGGAAACGAGGTTCTACGACGAGACCGACGAGATGCCTCAGCTCTGCAGCATGGAGCAGGGCTCCTGCGTGGATATCAACGCCTATCTGATCGCGGCACTGCGTGCGGCGGGCTATGAGGCAGGCTATGTCTACGGCGTTTTCGTGCCGGAAGAGAAACGCAGCTGGGCAGAGGATGGCCATTGCTGGGTGGTGACCCGGCATGAGGGTCTCTGCGAGGAATGGGACATCGCGCATTTCCTCAAGATGGGGCGTCGCGACGTTGCGCCCGGGCTCAACCCGCGTCCGGGCGTGCGATTGCCGCTGGCGCATTCCATGGGCTGGACGCTGCCCGAACTGGGCCTGCGGGATGTGAAACTGATGGGGCCGCCGATGGGTTTCGTCGACGGCACGCTGACCGAGGTCGCGGGGCTTGAGATCCGCCTCAGCGGGTATGAAACCCTGCGGGCGGCGGCGCGCTAGGTCTCATCCGGCGGGGGCGCTGCGAGTTCGCTTTCCAGAAACCGCTCGAATGCATCGAGGTTCACCGGCTCGAACTGGCCAAATCCCTGCATCCAGACCGATGCGGCCCGCAGGGCGTCGGGCTGCAGTTTGCACCATTTGACCCGCCCGCGTTTCTCCTGCGCGATCAGCCCGGCACGCGACAGGATCACCAGATGTTTCGAGATCGCCGCCAGCGACATGTCAAAGGGGTCGGCCACATCGGTGACGGCCATGTCGTCTTCCAACAGCATGGTCAGGATCGCCCGCCGGGTCGGATCGGCAAGGGCCGCAAAAACAGTGTCGAGAGTGTCGCTCATGGGGGACAGTCCTAAACCGCAGAAATCGGGTCGACAATCCCGAACAACCTGTCACACATGCCGCAATCAGACAGGAGCGGCTTGGCATGGCACTGCGGTATTGGGCAATCATCATCACCCTCGGCATCGGCTGGGGGATGTCGTTCATGTTCAATGCGGTGCTGCTGCGCGAACTGGGGCCGCTCTGGATTGCAACGGGGCGGGTCGGATTCGGCGCGGTCGGGTGCTGGGTTTTCCTCCTCGCGCGTGGGCGCGACTGGCGCCTGCCGCCCGCGCGGATCGCGATGCTGGCCGGGTTTGGCGCCCTGAGCTACGCCATCCCGTTTTCCTGCTATGCCATCGGCCAACAGCATATCGCCAGTGGCGTCGCGGGGATCGTCAACGCCTGCACGCCTGCGCTCGCGGTTCTGGTCACCCATTTCTGGCCCGGAGGCGAGCGCGCCACATGGCTCAAGAGTCTCGGCGTAGCGGCGGGCCTGTGCGGTATCGTCATCCTGTCGCTGCCGATCCTGCAGAACGGCGACCCCTCTCGGGTCTGGGCGGTTCTGGTCACCCTCGGGGCGCCAATGTGCTATGCGCTTTCGGTCAATCTCGCCCGCCAGTTCCGGGATCTGGAGCCGGTGGTGCTGGTGACCTGGGCGCTGACCGGCGCGACCCTCTGCGTGTTGCCCCTGGCGCTGTGGGCCGAAGGTCTTCCCGGCAGACCCAGTGCTGCGGTCTGGGGCGCCTTGCTGGTGATCGGGCTCGTGCTGACCTCAGCCGCGTTCATCGTCTTTTACTGGGTGCTGCCAAAGGTCGGCCCGACGAATATCACGCTGCCGACCCTGATTGCGCCGACATCGGCGCTGACACTTGGGGTGATGGTCCTCGGCGAAGAGCTGGCGGTCAGTCACCTTGCGGGGCTGTTCGCCATCCTTCTCGGCCTGCTGCTGATCGATGGCAGGCTGTTTCGGCGCCGCGGTCGGAGGGCTGGATTTCAAGATCAACCGAATGGTTGAATATCGCAATTGCACCCGAATGCGCCTCGCGCCCCAAAACCCGTTGGCCGGGCGGCGGCTGGTGTTGGTATTGAAAACAAACAACAATATCAATTTCCCGGTCGAGGATATGCGCAATTGACTCTAAGCGGGGGACCGCTTAGCAACAGCCTCAGATTTCGTGTGAGGATGCGTCCGTTGATCGACGACGACCAAAAGCAGCGCATGGCGCAGCTGGAGGAAAAGCTGGCTGCCGCCAAACAGGCGCATGAGGAGCCGGCGCCCCGCGCGGATGAACATTATTCGATGGCCAATCAGGCCTGGCGAATGGTGACGGAATTGGTGGCCGGTCTCGTGATCGGCCTCGGCATCGGATACGGGTTGGATGTCCTTTTGGGGACGATGCCCATCTTCATGGTGCTGTTTATAATGCTGGGTCTGGCCGCCGGGGTGAAAGTGATGCTCCGCAGCGCAGGCGAGATCCAGGACAAGCAAATGGCCGAGGCGGAAAAACACGCCAAGGCTGACAAAGACGCATGAATGCCGGGCCCTGGCCCGGCGACAGGAGAAGCGGAACGATGGGCAAACTGGTCTTTTACGTAGCTCTGGCTCTGGTTGTTGTATCGGGTGTGTTGTTCGCCCCGGAACATGCGGGTCTGGCCATCCATCCGATGGATCAGTTCACGGTCGAGGCGCTGTTTGGCGGCGATCACGTGGCCTGGTACACGCCCACCAACGTGACCCTGTGGATGTTCCTGGCCATCGGCGCGATCTTCGTTCTGCTGGTGCTTGGCTCCGCCAACCGCGGCATCGTCCCCTCCCGCGCCCAATCCGTGGCCGAACTGGCCTATGGGTTCATCTACAAGATGGTCGAGGATGTCGCCGGCAAGGACGCCGTCAAGTTCTTCCCCTATATCATGACGCTGTTCATGTTCATCGTCACGGCCAACTTCCTCGGCCTGATCCCGATGAGCTTCACCACTACCTCGCATTTCGCCGTGACCGGCGTGCTGGCGGTCTTGGTCTTCGTCGCCATCACCGTGACCGGCTTCGTGCTGCACGGTGCCAAGTTCCTCGGCCTGTTCTGGGTGAGCTCCGCGCCGCTGGCTCTGCGTCCGGTCCTGGCCCTGATCGAGGTGATTTCATACTTCGTGCGCCCCGTGAGCCTCTGCATTCGTCTGGCGGGCAACATCATGGCGGGCCACGCGGTTCTCAAGGTTTTCGCAGGCTTTGCAGGGGCGCTCGGTTTCGCCTCCTTCCTGCCGATCTTCGCCATCAGCGCCTTCTACGCGCTCGAGGTTCTCGTGGCCTTCATTCAGGCCTACGTGTTCACCATTCTGACCTGCGTCTATCTCAAGGACGCGCTGCACCCGTCGCACTGATAAACCCCGCACGGACTGCTGGTCTGAACTACCAATCTGCAACTTCCAAATCGTAAGGAGATACTATCATGGAAGGCGATCTCGCATACATCGGCGCTGGCCTGGCTGGCATGGGTACTGGTATTGCTGCTCTGGGTGTTGGCAACGTTGCTGCTAACTTCCTGGCAGGCGCGCTGCGCAACCCCTCTGCGGCTGCATCCCAGACCGCAACCCTCTTCATCGGCATCGCATTCGCAGAAGCTCTGGGCATCTTCTCGTTCCTGGTTGCTCTGCTGCTGATGTTCGCCGTCTAAGACCTTCGGAAGCTTTTTCCTTACGGCCGGGCGGTGCGCGATCTGTGCCCCGCCCGGTGTAACGGCAAGTTCCATAGGAGGACGACATGGCAACCAATACGCATGACGCAGGTCATGGAGCTGCCGACGCGGCGCATGGTGCAGCAGATGCTGCCCACGGTTCTTCGGGCATGCCGCAGCTGGACTTCTCGACCTACGGAAACCAGATCTTCTGGCTTCTGGTCACGCTTGTCGTGATCTACATGATCCTGTCGCGCGTTGCGCTGCCTCGTATCGCAGCGATCCTGAACGAGCGCCAGGGCACCATCACCAACGACCTCGCCGCGGCTGAAGATCTGAAAGCCAAGGCACAAGAGGCCGAAAACGCTTATAACAAGGCGCTGGCGGATGCCCGTGCCGAGGCACAGCGTATTGCCATTGAAACCCGCGCCGAAATTCAGGCCGGTGTTGATGAGGCGATCGCCAAAGCGGACGTGGAAATCTCTGCCAAGGCAGCAGAATCCGAGGCCGCCATTGCCGAAATCCGGGCCTCTGCTCTGGATAGCGTCAAAATCGTCGCGTCCGACACTGCTTCTGCGCTGATTGCGGCGCTGGGCGGCAAGGACGATGCGAAAACCATTGCGGCTGCGGTCGCCGAACGGACGGAGGGCTGAGATCATGCGTGTTACTCTTGCACTGGCTTTGACCCTCGCTTCTGCCGCGCCTGCCTTCGCAGCCGGTGGTGGCGCCAACCTCGGCAACACCGACTTTGTCGTCATTCTCGCGTTCCTGCTGTTCGTTGGCATCCTGCTCGCTGCCAAAGTGCCATCCATGATTGGCAAACAGCTCGACGGACGTGCGGAAAGCATCAAGTCGGAACTGGAAGAGGCGCGGGCCCTTCGGGAGGAGGCGCAGACACTTCTGGCCTCCTACGAGCGCAAGCAACAGGAAGTTCAGGCCCAGGCTGAACGCATCGTCGCCAATGCGCGTGACGAGGCCGCTGCGGCCGCCGAACAGGCCAAGGCCGATCTCGAAGCCTCCATCGCGCGCCGTATGGCTGCCGCGGTGGAACAGATCGCCTCTGCCGAGGCCACCGCCGTCAAAGAGGTGCGCGATCGTGCCATTACCATCGCTATCGAGGTCGCCGATCAGGTGATTTCAAAGCAGATGACGGCGACCGAAGCGAACAAGCTGATCGACGCGGCCATTCAGGACGTCGACGCCAAGCTCCACTAGGCTGCTTGCCCGTCGAACCTTTCTCGAAAGCCCCGGTGGAAACGCCGGGGCTTTTGCATGGGTGCATGAATTTTTTATGATAGTTTTGCGTTGCGACGTGACCGATTAACGCTCTTGTGCGACTGCAGGGACAACAATAATGCCCAAGGCTGCCCGACTATGTTCCATCCGCTCCCCTTCCATCAGCAAACCAAGTCTGTCGGCCCTGGCGGTTCCGCTCCCGGAGACGAGACCGTCATGGCGCTGCGGAATTTCAGCATTTCCCTCGGCCAGAAGGCGCTTTTGTCGGAGCTGACCTTTGATCTGTGCCGGGGCGAGGTTCTGGGCCTGATTGGTCGCGCGGGCTCCGGCAAGACTGCCCTGTTGCGGGCGATGTGCCGGCTGCTGGACGAGACCCGTGGGGTCGAGGTAAGCGGCGCTCTGATCTACGGGCAGCAGGATATCTACGGCCGCGCCTGCGACCTCCCGGCTGTGCGCCGCATGATTGCCTTTGTGCCCCAGCGCGCGAACCCTTTCCCGACGTCGATCTGGGACAATATCGCCTATGGCGCGCGTCTGCATCGGGTGGCCATGGACAAACCTTCAATGGCAGAGCTGGTCGAGACCACATTGCGCCGATGCCTGTTGTGGGAGGACCTGCGCGACGTGCTGCATCGCAAGCGCGGCACCGATCTGCCGATCCATCAGCAGCGCCTGTTGTGCATCGCCCGCAGCCTGGCAATCAAGCCGGATATCCTGTTGCTGGACCGGCCGACGGGATCGATTGACCGGATGGAGCTGGAGCTCCTGAACCGGCTGGTTGAGGACCTGAAGACAGACCATACGCTGGTTCTGGCCACATCCACCCTATCGGAGACGGCGCAGGTCGCAGACCGGGTGGCCTATATGGAAGAGGGGCGGATCGTCGAAATCGACAGTGCAGAGATGATTTTCACTGCGGCGCTGAACGCCAATACACGCGCCTTTATCGACAGCATCGGAATGTGATGCTCCCAGCTGCGACCGGGGAGACGCGGGCGACCGGGTCTGCTCGTTCGCCGGACGGCATCCCCCTAGCGGTTCAGCTCATGTTGCAATCGCTGGGCAGCGATCTCGGCATTGCGGTCGGCCCGGATCTGCTCTTCCAGAGCTTTCTTGACATAATCCAGGTGGGTCTCCACCGCCTGCCGTGCGGCCAGCGGATCGCGGTCCTGAAGGGCTGCATTGATGGCGCGATGCTGTTCCAGCAGCGCCTCGCAGGTGGTGTGCTGGCGGAACATGATCTGCCGGTTGTAGAACACCCCCTTGCGCAGCATGTCGAACATGGACCGCATCATATGCAGCATGACCACGTTATGGCTCGCCTCCAGTATCGCGGAGTGGAATTGCGCATCAAGCTCGGCGGCGTCAGTGGACTGGCCCGGATCACCCGCATGGGTCATCTTGTCAAAGATCGCCTGAATGACCTCCAGATCCGCATCCGAGGCGAACCGGGCGGCGCGTTCCGCCGCCAGCCCTTCCAGATCGCGGCGAAAGGAGAGATAGTCAAAAACCGCTTCGTCATCGCTGGCAAACAGCTGGATCAGCGCCGGTGAAAAGGCCGATCCCAGCACATCGGCGACAAAAACCCCGGATCCTGCGCGGCTGACCAGCAGGCCGCGCCCTTGCAGCTCGGTCAGCGCATCTCGCAACGAGGGGCGGGACACGCCAAGCCGATCCGAGAGTTCCCGCTCCGAGGGCAATCGCTCGCCCGGGCGCAGGATGCCACGCAGGATCAGCTTTTCGATCTGGCGCACCACGGCGGCCGAGAGCTTTTCCGGCTGAACTTTTTGAAACGGCATGGGAGATCTCCCGAGATCTGAATTGGTCAACGCACATGACCACTTTGTGACGTCCCTCGCAAGATCACGAAGATTGAAATAATAGGTCAGCACTGTTGACATTAATTTCCATTTCCTGTCGTTTGCGCCCAGGTCGACGAAAGGAAATAACCAAAATGTCACTTACAGCGCAATTTGCGACACGAATGACCCGCATGAAGGCTTCGGAAATTCGCGAGCTTCTGAAATTGCTGGATCAGCCCGGTATGCTGTCCTTTGCTGGTGGGATACCCGACCCCGCACTTTTCCCGGTCGAGGCCTTTGGCAAGGCGTTGCAGGACGCGCTGTCACCGGACCATCAGGCGCAGGCGCTGCAATATTCGGTGAGCGAGGGCTATCTGCCGCTCCGGCAGTGGATCGTTTCGTATATGGCCGGGCTCGGCGTGACCTGTCGTCCTGAAAACGTAGTGATCACCTCCGGATCGCAACAGGCGCTGGACTATCTGGGCAAACTCTTCCTGAGCCCGGGCGACACGGCATTGGTCGGCTGGCCGACCTATCTCGGCGCGCTTGCGGCCTTCAATGCCTATGAACCCAGCTACGACCGTCTGCGGCTTGGCGAGGATCGGCGACCGGAGCAATATGCCAGCGCCGCAGAGGCCGCGGGCGGACGCGTGAAATTCGCCTATCTCAGCCCTGATTTCGACAATCCCACGGGTCTGACGCTGACCCGTGCGGAGCGGGTGCAGGTGCTGGAAACGGCGGCCGCGCTCGACTGCGCGGTGATCGAGGATTCCGCCTATCAGGCCTTGCGATACGACGGCGATCCGGTGCCGCCGCTCCTGGCGCTGGAACAGGACCAAAACGGCGGCAATCTCGAGGCCTGCCGGACGATCTACTGCGGCACTTTCTCGAAAACGCTGTCCCCGGGTCTGCGGGTCGGCTGGGTGGTTGCGGCCGAACCGGTGATTTCCCAATTGGTGCTGATGAAACAGGCTTCGGATCTGCACTCGCCAACTCTGAACCAGATTGCCATTCATCAGGTGGCCGAGGCCCTGTTCGAGCGTCACACCGCCGGGCTGCGGCAGGCCTATGGTCGCCGCCGTGATGCGATGCTGGTGGCCCTGAAGGAGCACATGCCGCCCGGTGTCAGCTGGACCCGGCCCGAGGGCGGCATGTTCATCTGGGTGACCCTGCCCGAAGGTCTGAATGGCGCCGCTCTGCTGGAAACGGCGCTGGCCGTCGAAAAGGTCGCCTTTGTGCCCGGACAGGCGTTTTTCGCGGATGGCAGCGGCGAAAACAGTCTCCGACTGAGCTTTTCCAATAGCACCGAGGCCGAGATCGCCGAAGGTATGGCGCGGTTGGGCCGCGTTCTGCAGGCCGCGCGCTGAACCGGGGTTATCCACAAGATATGGTGGGCTGCCGCGAGGGGAAGTCCCGATTTTGCGGTCAGCCCCGTTGACTCCCGGCCTGCAAGCCGCTGTGATTTCCGGCAACGGAATCAGTTGAAAGGACGCTCTTGCGGTTCTCCAAACTCAGGCTGACGGGCTTCAAAAGCTTTGTTGACCCCACCGACCTGATCATCTCCGATGGTCTCACGGGCGTTGTGGGGCCAAACGGCTGCGGCAAGTCGAACCTGCTGGAGGCGCTGCGCTGGGTGATGGGGGAAACCCGCGCCAAGGCGATGCGCGGCGGCGGGATGGAGGATGTGATCTTTGCGGGCACCGCCTCGCGTCCGGCCCGCAACTTTGCCGAAGTCAGCCTGCAGATCGACAATTCGGAACGGCTGGCGCCATCGGGGTTCAACGAGGCGGATCAGCTCGATATCGTGCGCCGGATCACGCGCGACGTCGGCTCGGCCTACAAGGCGAACACCCGCGATGTGCGGGCCAAGGACGTGCAGATGCTCTTTGCGGATGCCTCCACCGGTGCCCATTCGCCGGCTCTGGTGCGGCAGGGGCAGATCTCTGAGCTGATCAATGCCAAACCCAAGGCCCGCCGCCGGGTGCTGGAAGAGGCCGCAGGCATCTCCGGCCTGTACCAGCGGCGCCATGAGGCAGAGCTGAAGCTGCGCAGCACCGAACAGAACCTGTTGCGGGTCGATGATGTCATCGAACAGCTGGCCACCCAACTCGGGCAATTGGGGCGGCAGGCGAAACAGGCGCAGCGCTACCGGGAAATTGGCGAAAAGCTGCGACTGGCCGAGGGGACGCTGCTGTATCGCCGCTGGCGCGAGGCCGACGAGGCCCGGGCCAGCGCCGAAGACGAGCTGCGCATCCGGGTGACACAGGCCGCCAAGGCAGAGGCGCTGGCCCGCGCGGCTGCGGTCAAACGCGCCGACGCCGAAGAGAGCCTGCCACCGCTGCGCGAGGAAGAGGCGATTGCGGCCGCGATCCTGCAGCGCTTTGTGGTGCAGCGCGATGCCCTGTCTGATCAGGAAGCGCAGGCCCGCCAGAGCATCGAGCGGCTGAACAACCGGATCCAGCAGCTCGGCAATGACATCGATCGCGAAACCGGCCTCAACAAGGACGCGGGCGAGACCATCGAGCGGCTGGAATGGGAAAAGCGGGAACTGGCCAAGGCGGGCGAGGGCCACGAGGACCGCATGGAAGAAGCCGCAGAGCTGGCCAGGGACTCTGCCGTGATCCTGCAGACGGGCGAGGATCACCTGTCGCAGGTGACAGAAGACGTCGCCCGCCTCGCCGCCCGCCACCAGTCGGCGCAGCGATCGGTCGAGGATTGCCGCCGCGCATTGGACCGGGCAGAGGCAGAAGGCACACGGGCTCAGGCCGCCATGGGCCTCGCGCGGGAGGCGCTTGCCGGGTCGGAAGAGGCGTTTGAAACGGCCGTCGAAGCCGAGGAAGAGGCGCGGGACGCGGCGGAACTGGCCGAAGAGGCTCTGGCCGAAGCGGATGAACTGCGCACCCAGACGCAGGCGCATGAAACCGAGGCCCGGGCACAGCGCTCCGAGGCCGAAGGCGAGCTTGGCGCCCTGCGGGCCGAAGTCACGGCGCTGGCGAAACTGGTGGAACGCGACACGGCCGAGGGGGGGCAGGTCATGGATGACCTGCGGGTCACGCCCGGCTATGAAAAGGCGCTTGGCGCGGCTCTGGCCGACGACTTGCGGGCGCCATTGGCCGAGAGTGACGGCCCGACGGGCTGGCTCCATCTGCCGGCCTATGCCCGTGACATGCCGCTGCCGGACGGGGCCGATCCTCTGGCCAAGTTCGTGGACGGCCCGGAGGCGCTCTGGCGCCGGATTTCGCAGATCGGCGTGGTCGATCCGGACAGCGCGGCGCGCCTGCAGCCGACCCTGCAGCCGGGTCAGCGGCTGGTGACGCCGGAGGGCGACCTGTGGCGCTGGGACGGCTACCGGTCTTGGGCGGAGGATGCACCCTCCGCCGCCGCCATGCGGCTGGAGCAGATGAACCGCCTGGAGGCGCTCAAGCAGGATATGGCCCACGCCAATGCCCGCACGGAAGGGGCGCAGGCCGCGCATGAGACCCTGATGCGCAAACTGGAGGAGGTGACCCGCGCCGATCAGGCGGCCCGTCAGGCCCGGCGGACGGCTGACCAGCGGGTGGCCGATGCGGCGCGGGCCCTGAGCCGGGCCGAGGCGGAGCGCAACCTCGCAGAAGGCAAGCTGGAGAATTTCGGCATTGCCGTCGCCCGTCACGAAGAAGACGCGATGACCGCGCGGTTGCAGCTGAAGGAGGCCGAAACGTCACAGGCGGGGCTTGGCGATCTGGCCGAAGCGCGCGCCCGGGTCGAGGATATAAAACACAGCGTCGAGGCGGCCCGGATCACCATGCTGTCACATCGCTCGGCGCTGGACGAGCTGCGCCGCGAGGGCGAGGCCCGCACCAAGCGGGCGCAGACGGTGACAAAGGAAATCTCGGGGTGGCGGCACCGGCTGGACTCGGCCGACAAGCGGATTTCAGAGCTGGAAGAGCGTCGCGAGACCAGTCTCGAAGAGCTGGAGGACGCGATGGCCGTCCCCGGTGAAATCGCCGAGATGCGCGAAGAGCTGAATGACCAGATCGCGGAGGCGGAAACCCGCAAGTCAGAGGCCACCGAGGCGCTCGTTGTCGCCGAGGGCATCCTGCGCGAGGCCGTCCATACCGAACGCGAGGCGGAGCGGCTGGCCTCCGAGGCGCGCGAGGCCCGCGCCCGTTCCGAGGCCCGCACCGAGGCCGCCCGCGAGACCGTCGACGCCACCGCAGAGCGGATCTTGGAAGAGATGCAACTGGCGCCCGAAGCGCTTCTCGAAAAGCTCGGCGTGGCACCGGAGGACATGCCCACCGCCGAGGAGCTGGAGGTCGAGGTCAACCGTCACAAACGCCAGCGCGACGCGCTGGGGGCGGTGAACCTGCGGGCCGAAGAAGATGCCCGCGAGGTGCAGGAAGAATACGACACTCTGGTGGCCGAGAAACTGGACCTCGAAGAGGCGGTCAAGACTCTGCGCTCCGGTATTGCCAGTCTCAACCGGGAGGGGCGCGAGCGGCTGTTGACGGCTTTTGAACAGGTGAACGCCTCGTTCACGATGCTGTTCACGCATTTGTTCGGCGGTGGCGAAGCGAACCTTCTGATGGTCGAAAGCGATGACCCGCTGGACGCCGGGCTGGAGATCATGTGCCAGCCGCCGGGCAAGAAACTGTCGACCCTGTCGCTGCTGTCCGGCGGCGAGCAGACTTTGACAGCGATGGCGTTGATCTTTGCGGTCTTCCTGTCGAACCCGGCGCCGATCTGCGTGCTGGACGAGGTCGACGCGCCGCTGGACGACGCCAATGTGACCCGCTTTTGCGATCTGCTCGACGAGATGTGTCGCCAGACCGACACGCGGTTCCTGATCATCACCCACCACGCGGTGACCATGGCGCGGATGGATCGCCTTTTTGGCGTCACCATGCAGGAGAAGGGGGTCAGCCAGCTGGTCTCTGTCGATCTGAAAAAGGCCGAGGCATTGGTGGCCTGAGGGGGCTGACGGTGGCCCGACGGTGGGCTGACGGACGATTCTGGCCCGGAATAGAGACCCATCGCAGAGTGAACCGTCGCAGAGTGAACCGGCGCCGAGAGGCTACAGCGCCCGCAGGAGCGCCTCGGTCGGCCAGGCATCCGCAGGCATCCCAAGGCGTTTCTGTTCTGCCTGAACCGCTGCTCTGGTATTTGCCCCGAGAATGCCGTCCACGGCCCCGACGTCGTGACCGCGGGCCTGCAGACGCCGCTGCAGGTCCTTCATCTGCGCGCCCGATAGCCCGTCTTCGGGAGTGCCCGCATCATAGACCGCAGCACCGGCCAGGCGCGTGGCAAAATAGGCTGCGGTCAGCACATAGGTGAAGCTCTGGTTCCATTCAAAATAGACGTCGAAATTCGGGTAGGCGAGAAATGCGGGCCCCTTGTGCCCCTGCGGCAGCAACAGCGAGACCTTGGCATCCTTCATCGCAAACTCACCCTGCCGTGGTGTCACGCCCATGGCGGCCCACTCCGCGACTGGGGTCTTGTAGGCGGGGCCGGAGCGCGACACATCCATGCCCGCAGGCACGGTCACCTCCTGCAGCCAGGGTTCGTTCGGCCGCCACCCCAGCCCGGCAAGCATGCGCGCGCCGGACATCAGCGCATCGGCGGCAGAGGTCTTGAGCGTCACATGGCCGTCGCCATCGGCATCTACCCCATGCTCCAGAATATCGCCCGGCAGCATCTGCACCATGCCGACTTCACCCGCCCAGGCGCCGGTGGTGCGGGCGGGATCGAAATCCCCCTTGCGGTAGAGCTCCAGCGCGTAAAAGATCTGCGGGCGGAACAGCTCCGGCCGCCGACAATCATGGGCGAGCGTCACCAATGCGTTGCGCGTGTTGAAATCCCCCTGAAACGCGCCGTAGTCGGTCTCAAAGGCCCAAAACGCCAACAACACGCCGCGATCTATGCCGTATGTGGTCTCGATCCGGTCAAAGATCTTGTCGAACTCTTTTGATTTCCGCAGGCCACGGGTCAGGCGGTCCTGCGAAATGAGCCGTCGCGAAAATTCAATGAACGGTTTCTGGAAAACGCCCTGTGCGCGATCGGCACGCAGGACCTTGGGGTCCTGGGCAACGCCTGCGAAAAACCCGTTCACCGTCCTGATGGCATAGCCCGCGGTGACGGCCTCGTCCTTCAGGTGACGCACGAAATCCGGGAACTGGCCACCGCATTGGGCGGCGGACAGGCTCGGCACCAGCGTCAGAGGCAGGGCCACAGACAGCGATTTGGCCAGAGACAGCACCTTGGCCAGAGGCGTGATCGGGGCGATGCGGTGCAGAACCGCTTTGGGGCTAGTCAGCGCACGCATGGCCGTCGTCCTTTGATCAGGGCAGTCGCGGCAGACACTATCTAAAACAGCAGGGCCAATGCAACCGTCAGCAGAAGGGCAAGGGCCCAGGATTTCCACAGAATATCGGTGCAACGGTCGATGGCGTGGGCATCGGCGCTTTTGCTGCCCGCCTCATGGACCCAGGCGAACGGCCGCATTTCACCCTCGTAGGAGCGGGGCCCGGCCAGCGCCACGCCGAGCGCCCGGGCCATGGCCGCTTCGGGCCAGCCCGCGTTGGGAGAGCGGTGCTTGCGGGCATCGGTCGCGATCTCGCTCCAGTCGCGGCCACAGCCCGATACAATGGCGATTATCGCGGCACTCAGCCGGGCCGGGATCAGGTTCAGCAGATCGTCCAGCCGGGCCGCGGCCCAGCCGAAATCCTCGTAGGTTTCGGTGCGATATCCGATCATGCTGTCGGCGGTGTTGATCAGCTTGTAGACCAGCAGCCCCGGCAGGCCGCCAATCAGAAACCAGAAGGCAGGGGCGATCACCCCGTCCGAAAAATTCTCGGCGCCGCTTTCGATGGCGGATCGGGCCACCTGCGGACCTGTCATCCGGTCGGTGTCCCGGCTGACAATCTGTGCCACAGCGGCGCGTCCGTCGGGCAGGCTCCGGCGCAGGCCCTTGGCAACGTCCCGCACATGGGTGATCAGCGAGCGATGCGCGATCAGAATGGCGGCGATCAGCAGCGAGGCCAGCCCGCCGAACCACGACAGCACCCATCCGAGGATCAGGCCGGTGAGCACCAGCACCGCAACGGCCATCATCCCCTTGCCCCGTCGCCCCTCGCCGTCGTTCAGCCGGTCGTCCAATAGCTGCACCAGCTGCCCCATCAAAACCGCAGGATGCGGCATCCGCGACCACAGCCATTTTGGCTCTCCGAAGGTGGCATCGAGGATCAGCGAGGGGATCAACAGCAGGGCAGTGCTCATGCGAGGGCGGTCTCCAGTTGGGTCCAGCGCGCCTCCGGTGGCAGTCCAAGGCGCAGGTAGCGGGTGGAATAGGGGAAGATGCGGCTCCAGACGTGAGCGCGGGCCAGACGGATCTGCCAGATCTGCGCATCCTCCACATCATAGAGCCGGAACAGGTCGGTGCCGCCAACGGTCTGCGCGCCTGCCGCCTGCATCAACTGGTCGAGACGAGAGGCCGCATCCGCCAGTTGCAGACGCGTCGCCGCCGCCCAGTCCTGATCCCTGAGCGCATGGGTGCCGGTGCGCAGCGCCGGGCCGGATACGGGCCAGGGCCCAATGGCGGCGCTCAGCCCGGCGATCAGCTCCGGGTCGCCAATGGCAAAGCCCAGCCGCAGGCCGGCCAGCCCCCAGAATTTGCCAAAGCTCTTGAGGATGACGGTGCCGGGCGTCGCGGCGCGGGCGATCAGGCTCTGATCCGGGCAGATATCGCAGAAACTTTCGTCAATCACGCAAAACGGCGTGCGCAGCTCATCCGCCAGCCACAGACGGCCGTCCGGGTTGTTGGGATGGACCACCACCTGGGCCTCGGCAGGGCCTTCCTCGCTGATCTGCCAGCCGTGGTGGTCGAAGGCTGCGGCGTGTTCGTTGTAGGTTGGGGTTGTGATCCGCACCCTGCCGGCCGGACGCAGGGACGGCAGGCGGGCAATCAGCGCCGAGGCGCCCGGCGCGGCCAGAATGGCGGCCTCAGGCGGGACGTTCCAGAACGACCGCGCCGCATCGATCAACGCATCCTGTGCCGCGCTGTCGGGCAGGGCGGTCCAGTCTTCGTCCCGCATCGGTGGCAGGGGGTAGGGCGCCGGGTTGATCCCGGTCGAGAGGTCGATCCACTCCGCGCGGGTGCCGCCGAACCGGGCCATCGCGGCGCCGAGGTTGCCCCCGTGATCCCGTCCCCGGCCTGCCGCGTCAGCCTCGGTCGCGGAGCGCGCAGACCCCGGCGTCTGCACCTGGGGAGGCGGGGCAGTGATGTGGCGTTCTGCCATGGCGGGACGGCCCCTGTATCATATGCGGTTACGCGCAGGATATGTCCCAGCCCGCCCGATAAATCAAGCGCGGTAGCAAGTCCCCCCGGCGGACGATCTGCTGCAGAAGAGAGCGGGTCTCAGCCGCGATGATGCGGTGCGGTCCAGTCGAGGTCAGGATTGATCGGCAGGATGCGGTTTGGATTGATGGTGTCGTGGCTGTAGTGATAGTGGCGCACGATATGCGGCATCACCACGGTCTCGGCGACGCCGGGCATCTGGTACAGCTCGCGCGTGTAGGCCCAGAGGTTGGGATAGTCGACCAGCCGCCGGCGGTTGCATTTGAAATGCAGATGATAGACCGGATCGAACCGCAAGAGGGTGGTGAACAGCCGCCAATCGGCCTCCGTCAGCGCGTCGCCGAGCAGATAGCGATGCTGGCTCAGCAGATCCTCGAGCCAGTCGAGACTGTCAAACAGCGGCATGACCGCGGCGTCATAGGCCTCCTGGGTGGTGGCAAAACCCGATTTATAGACACCGTTGTTCACCGTATCATAGACGCGGGCGTTGATTGCTTCGATCGGCTCACGCAGGTCCTCGGGCCAGAAATCCAGCGTATTGCCGGTGATCTCGTCAAAGGCGGAATTGAACATCCGGATGATGTCGGCGCTCTCATTGCTGACAATGGTGTTCTGTTCCTTGTCCCAGAGAACCGGCACCGTGACCCGCCCGGAATAGTTCGGATCCGCTTTGGTATAGACCTGATGCATCAGGTCAAAGCCGAACAGGTCATCGCCCGTGGCGCCATGGGAATCTGTCTCAAACGTCCAGCCCTTGTCGAGCATGTCCGGATGCACCACCGACAGGCTGATATGATCCTCCAACCCCTTGAGCTTGCGGAAGATAAGCGTGCGATGCGCCCAGGGGCAGGCATAGGACACATAGAGATGGTAGCGCCCGCTTTGCGCCTTGAAACCGGGCTGGCCGTCGGGACCGGCCTGGCCATCAGAGCTCAGCCAGTTGCGAAACTGCGCCGCGGACCGTTTGAACGCGCCGCCCTGCGATTTCGTATCATACCAAACATCTTGCCATTCGCCGTCAACCAGAAGTCCCATCCGTCGCCCTCGCTCTCCATGTCATGGAACAAAGGATAGGAGGCGAGGGGCGCGACGGCTACCCGTGCCCATGCGCAGGGCCTCTGCACCGGCGCACAGTCCCAATCGACAGTCCCAATCGACGGTCCCACTCGACGGTCCCGATCCGCAGCGCCACGGTCCGGGGCTGCCGCGCGTTTCGGCGGTCCCGGACGCGGCGCCGGAACAACACCTTGGTTGGCGACCGGATGTCACAGCTGTCTTCACTTGATTTTAGCGAAATTCGGGCCATCTTTGTTCCCGACTCAAGAGCCGTCGGGGGGACGTCGATGACCACTTTTATTCCGCAGTCCGTACAGGATGCGTTGGACATGGCCCGCCGGCAGGGGCAGAAGAAAAAGAATCGCCTGCGCGTCCATGTGCAGAACGAGATCTTTCCGGTGTTGCGCAAATGGGATGGCGGCTTCGCCGTCGAGGCCGAGCGCGTGCCGCAGCTGCGCGGGCTGGTGGATCTTTATGAAGGGTCGTGCCACCTGTCGCAATGTCTGATCGTGGCGTCAGAAGCAGACAGTGGCGAGATGCGATACGAGTTCAAACGTGCGACGGCCGCCTCCGAAACCGCGCCGCTGGATTTCTACCGGGCGCCGGATGCGCCGATCGGATTGCTGAGCCATGATGCCTGGGGCGACAGCTGACGGTCAGGACCCCGCAATCGGTCAGGCCCCGCAAGAGGATGCAGGGCCGCAGGTATCGGGTCTGACCCGAAGCAAAGGGTGATGAAGACGGGCCGCAGACTTCGCCCTTGACCGGGAGCGAGAACGTGACCCGAAGCGAACTTGACCCGAAGCGAAGACCGCATGTCCCACCGACGGCGCGGCTCTACTGCAGGGCTCTACTGAAGGTCCGAAAAAGCCTGCGTCAGCCGGTCACAGGCCTCCTGGACACGCGCCCTCTGGGTGCCGAGGTTGAACCGAAGACAGTTCTCTCCGCCGCTGCCGAATGTGGTGCCATGGTTCGCGGCGATCCGCGCGCCCTGTTCGACCCGCCGGGTGAAGTCCTCGCGGCTCATGCCAGTGCCGGAAAAATCCACCCACGCCAGATATGTGGATTGAAGCTCCATCGACTTCAGGCCCGGAATGGCGTTGACGGCAGCGTCGAACAGCTTGCGGTTGCCATCGAGATAGGGCAGCAGCGCCTCGACATAGGCGACACCCTCGGGGGAATAGGCCGCAATCGTCGCCGTCTCGCCCGCGGAATTTCCCTGCAGATAAATCGCCAGCATCCGTCGGCGGAACCGCTCGCGCAGCCCCTCATCCGGCAGGATGACCTGCCCGGTATGAAGCCCCGCAAAGTTGAAGGTCTTTGACGGCGCGGTCAGCATGATCAGCCGGTCGCTGATCTCCGGCGCGGCCAGCGGCATCGGGATGTGACGCGCGTCGCCAAACACCAGATCATGGTGGATCTCGTCGGAAATCAGCAAAAGGTCATGGCGTTTGCAGAAATCGGCGACGCCCTGCAATTCCGCCTGCGTCCAGACCCGGCCGCCGGGATTATGGGGCGAGCACAGGATCACCATTTTCTCGCGGCCGGTCATTTGCGCGTCATAGGCGGCAAAGTCCATGGTATAGAGACCATCCTCCACCACCATCGGGCATTCCACCACCTCGCGCCCGGCAAGGCGGATGACCTTGGCAAAGGCGTGATAGACAGGGGTGAACAGGACAATGCCGTCGCCCGCCTGCGTGAAAGTATCGAGACAGAGACCGACCCCGTTCACTAGGCCGGTGGTGGTGAAAATCGCATCCGCATCGACCTGCCAGCCGTGCCGGTGTTCCATCCACCACTGGATCGCGCCTTTGTACTCCGACTCGCGGTTGACATAGCCATAGATGCCATGATCCGCCATCTCGCGCAGCCGCGCCGAGACCACCTCGGGCACCTGAAAATCCGTATCGGCCACCCACATGGCCAGGCCGTCGTCGGGCGACACGCCGTAGAGCGGCTCCATCATATCCCATTTTGCGCAATGGGTCCCGCGGCGGTCGGTGATCGTGTCGAAATTCATCAGGGGCTCTCTCTGGTCGCGTTTCCCACGAAGCTAGCCAAAAGTGCGCCCTGCGCAAGCCTTGCCAATGTGATGGTACAAACACAGGGCACGAGGGTGTTGGCCGCCAGGGCATGCAACAGGCGTTGCGGCTTTGGGGCGATTGGCCTAAATCGGGGGCATGAAACGCTCGATCCTGATCCATCCCGACCCGCGTCTGAAAAAGACTGCCGCCGCTGTGCCTGACCTGTCGGACGACCTGCGCGTTCTGGCCGATGACATGCTGGAGACGATGTATGCCGCACCCGGTATCGGTCTCGCCGCGCCTCAGATCGGGGTGCTGGACCGGCTGATCGTGTTGGATTGCGTCAAGGAAGGCGAGGGAGTGTCCCGCCCGCTGGTGATGTTCAACCCAACTGTGCTCGCGGCTTCTGACGAGACCAACGTCTATGAGGAAGGCTGCCTGTCGATCCCGGAACAATACGCCGAAGTGACCCGCCCCAGGGTGGTGGATGTGGAATGGATGGACCGGAACGGGGCTCTGCAGACCGAGACCTTCGACGGGCTCTGGGCCACCTGTGTCCAGCACGAGATCGACCATCTCGACGGCAAGCTGTTCATCGACTACCTGAAGCCCCTCAAGCGGCAGATGATCACCCGCAAGATGCAGAAACTAAAGCGTGAACTCGCGCGCGGCGGACAGTCATGACAACCCGGCCGATCGTGACCTGGCCGGACCCGAGACTGGCGACCTGCTGCGATGCGGTCGGCGCGGATGAGGATCTCTCGGCGCTGATCGGGGACATGCTGGACACCATGTACGCCGCGCCGGGGCGGGGTCTGGCGGCGCCGCAGGTCGGCGTGCTGAAACGCCTCTTCGTGATGGATGTCGCATGGGTGGATGGGCCGCGGACGCCGGTCGTGATGATCAACCCGGAGATCCTGTGGCGCAGTGACGAGATCGCATCGGGCGCGGAAGGCTGCCTCTCGATCCCCGGCGTCACCACAGAGATCTCGCGCCCGGCTCAGCTGCGGGTCCGGTGGCAGGACCGGGAGGGCGTCTCTCGGGAACAGGAGTTCGACGGTTTCGCCGCGCGTTGCATTCAGCATGAATACGACCACCTTGACGGGCGAATAACGTTTGACCATCTCCCGGACGAGGCCCGCATGGGGGCAGAGACCGACTATCTGGCAGCCAGGAGCCCCGCACAATGACGATACGCACCTGCCTGCCCTGGCCGGACAAACGACTGCGCACAAAGGCGGAGGATGTGACGGAAATCACCGAAGAAATCCACCGCATCTGGACCGACATGATTGACACGATGGACGCGATGCCCGGGGTCGGACTGGCCGCGACCCAGATTGGCGTGATGCTGCGGCTTGCCGTCGTCGATGGCTCCGCCGAGCGGGGGCGCGCGATACGCCTCGCCAATCCGGAAATCCTGCATGCGTCAGTCGAACTGCGGGAACATGACGAAGCCAGCCCCAATCTACCGGGTGTGTCCGCCAGGATCAAGCGCCCCCGCGCGGTCACCGTCCGCTTCCTGAACCAGGACGGTGTCGTGGACCGGCGCGACTTCATCGGCATCGAGGCAACCTCGGTGCAGCACCAGATCGATCACCTGAACGGGCGGATGTATTTTGATCATCTCTCAAAGGTGAAACGCGACATGCTGGTGAAAAAGGCGCGCAAATTCCGCAGCTGACTCAGCAGCTGAGAGGGCTCCGCGATTTCATCTTTTCTGAAAATACCTCCGCCGGAGGCGCCTGCCTGCACCGGGCAGGGGCAGGCGGCTCTGCCGCGCATCAGCGCGCCCGCTCTGGCCCCGCCTTGCATCATGCGCTAAGCCTGTCGGCAAGCGGAACGGTCATCTGCCAGGGACATCGGGAAGGACAGAGGAATGCGGGTTATCTTCATGGGGACACCAGAATTTTCGGTCCCTGTTCTGGACGCGCTGGTCCGGGCCGGTCACGACATAGCGGCCGTCTATTGCCAGCCGCCACGCCCGGCGGGCCGCGGCAAGAAAGACCGTCCCACGCCGGTGCACGCCCGCGCCCTGGATCTGGGGTTGGAGGTCCGGCATCCGGTCTCGCTGAAAGCCCCCTCCGAACAAGCAGCCTTTGCCGGGCTCGCGGCAGATGTCGCTGTGGTTGTGGCCTATGGGCTGATCCTGCCGCAGGCAATCCTTGATGCCCCGGCCCGGGGCTGTCTCAATATCCATGCCAGCCTGTTGCCCCGGTGGCGCGGCGCGGCGCCGATCCACCGGGCGATCATGGCAGGTGATACAAAGACCGGTATCTGTATCATGCAGATGGAAGCCGGGCTGGACACCGGCCCGGTGCTGATGCGCAGGGAAATGGAGATCGGCCCCGAAGACACGACCGCGCTCTTGCACGACCGCCTGTCACAGACCGGTGCCGAGCTGATCGTTGAGGCGCTGGCCTTCCTCGTGGAACTGACGCCCGTGCCACAACCCAGCGAGGGCGTGACCTATGCCGCCAAGATCGACAAGGCGGAGGCCGAGATCGACTGGTCGGCCCCCGCAGCAGAGGTCGACCGCAAGATCCGTGGCCTGTCACCCTTTCCCGGTGCGTGGTTCTCGGTTGACGGGCAGCGGATCAAGGTTCTGGCCTCCCGTCTGGCCCCCCGCCCCGCGCCAGGCAGCGGAGCGCCGGGCACGGTGCTTGGGGACAATCTGGCCGTGGCCTGTGGCGATGGCGCCGTCGAACTGCTGCGGCTGCAGCGCGCGGGCAAGGGCGCACAGGACCGGGAGATCTTTCTGCGCGGTTTTCCCCTGGCCGCCGGAACGCGGCTCCTGTCGGAAGGAGAATAGCCAATGTTTCTTGCACTCATGGGCACTGTCGTGATTGCCGGGATCGTGGGCTACGCCGCCGAGCGCAGCGGGTTTACGCAGAATGGGATTTTGCCGTCGATCATCATTTGTGTCGGTGGCGCGTTCCTGTTCTACTTCCTGCGGCTGATGTTTGGGGTGGGGTTCAATGCGCCGGGGTGGAATGCCATTGCCTCCTCGATCGGTGCGCTCATCATCGTGCCGTTCCACTGGCGGCGATAACCCTCCGGTTGCGGGGGCAGGAAAAAGGGTCAAAGCATGGGTAGCATAGTCTTCCTGGTCATCATCGGTGCGGCGGCGGGGTTCATCGCCACCCGGATCATGCAGGTCGAGACGGATATCATCACCACCATCGCCATCGGCATCGCCGGTGCAGTCATCGGCGGGCTTGTGCTGCGTACGCTTCTGGCGGTGATGGGGATGATGGCAGGTCTGATCGGCGCAATTCTCGGCGCCTTGCTGTTGATCTATCTGTGGCAGAGGTTTCGCACGCGCTGAGCGTCCTTGTTGTCAACGAAAACAGATTTGTCAGCGAGGACAGTGGAGTGAGGTGTTTCGCTTCGGGCAGAGCCCGAAGCGACCGGCGCGGTGGGCGCGACCTGTAGACCGGCAGATGCCATCCAAACACCAGGGACCCGGCGCGGGTGACCCAGGTGACTGCTGCACAGGCCACCAGCGCGGTTGCGGCGGGCAGATCGCATGCCACCAATGTCACCGCAACAAGGGCTCCGGCCATGGCGCAGGATATATATAATTCGCCCTGTTTCAGCACCAGAGGCACCTCGTTGCAGACCACGTCCCGCATCAGACCGCCGAGACTGCCGGTGGCCATGCCCATCAGCACGACGATCACCGGCCCCTGTCCCGTCTCCATCGCTGCTGCGGTGCCTGCGGGCACGGCAATCGCCAGTGCAAACGTGTCGAGCCAGATCACCCACCGCAGGCGGCTTTCCACCAGATGAGCGGTAAAGAACACCACTCCCGCCATCCCGGAGGCAAGCAGCACCGGCACCGGGTCGCCAATCCAGAACACGGGGTTTCGATCCAACAGCACATCGCGCACGGTGCCGCCTCCGACGGCCGTCAGGCAGGCAATGAAGGCAAACCCCACGATGTCCAGCTGGGCCCGGCTGGCAACCAGCGCGCCGGAGGCCGCAAAAACCAGGACCGAGGCATAGTCCAGAAGCGTCAAGATGCTCATGTCACCCTTTGGCGATCCGTGTGGGGCGCTGCGACCCGACGGCTCAGCCGCCCTTCTTGAACGGTGCCATCCCGGCCCGGGCCAGTTCATCGGCGCGTTCGTTTTCGGGGTGGCCCGCGTGGCCCTTGACCCATTTCCAGATCACGTCGTGGCGCGCCTGTGCCGCATCAAGGCGTTGCCACAGCTCGACATTCTTGACGGGTTTCTTGGCGGCCGTCTTCCAGCCGTTCTTCTTCCACCCGAAAATCCACCCGGTCACCCCGTTCTTCACATAGGCGGAATCGGTGACAACGGTGATCTTCGACGGCCGGGCGAGGCTCTCCAGCGCGTGGATCGCGGCGAGCAGTTCCATCCGGTTGTTGGTGGTATCCTTCTCGCCGCCCTTCAGTTCGCGTTCCTTGACGACGGTCTCGCCGTCCATGGCACGCAGCAGGGCGCCCCAGCCGCCGGGGCCGGGATTTCCGGAGCAGGCTCCGTCGGTATAGGCAAATAAATCAGACATGCGCGGTCAGTACGACAAAGGTTTCCTCTGCGCCAGCCAATCCTTTGCCATTTCCGCGACGCGCGCTGATCACCGTGTAGCCCAGCACGTCGAGCAGGTCGCGCAATTCTTCTTCGCTGTAGTAGGCGTAGAACCGGCCCAGATCATCGCGGCCTTCGCCTTCGCCGAGCTTCATGCCGAGCGTCAGCCGCCCGCCGGGCACGAGGGCCCGCCCCAGACGCAGCAGATGGCTGGGGAAATCGTCGCGTGGCGCATGCAGCAGGCTGAAGAAGGCCCAGATCCCGTCAAACACCGCTTCGACCGCGATATCCTCGAACTCCGCCACGCTGACCTCGATGCCATAGGTGTCCTGTGCATAGGCCGCCATTTCGGGCGAGGCATCGACGGCGGCCACCCGGTAGCCCGCATCCCGGAACCGCGCCGCCCAATGGCCTGGGCCGCAGCCCAGATCCAAGACGGTCCCGCCCTCGGGGAGGCCTGCGACAAAGGCCGCGTAGTCGGCTTCGTGGAAGCTGTCCTTGGCCTTGGCAAAGCCCGCCGCATAATCCGCTGCCGCCCGCGAATAGACGGCCATGGTTTCTTCATCGCTCACAGGAACACTCCTACGGACAGAGACAGGACGGTGACGGCGGTCAGCACCCCGCGCAGCGGCATCCACCACCCGGGTGTCAGCCGCCAGAGGCTGAACATCATGTCCAGAAGCAGCAGGCCGAGAAAGCCCCAGATCAGGTTCATGCCTGCGCTGACAGGCCCGCCTCCGGTCATCACAAAGGCCCAGAGCGCCGGGATCACCGACAGCGCATAACAGGTCGCGGATTGCCACCGCCCGGAGGCCCGGGTGGCATAGCCCCAGAGCACGCCGGACATGAAGCTGAGGATCACCGAGCCATAGAACAGCTGCACGTAGGGGCCGACGAAACGCGGCCCGAGCTGGCTGCTGCCCCAGCTTTGCAGGGCGGGGATCAACAGGGTGAGGGCGCCCCAGACAAAGGGGATCAGCCCGGCCAGCCCCAGCAGCAGCGGCGCGGTGGGGACGCTGCGCAGCATCAGGCGCGCTCCATCGCGAGGCGCAGGGCAAGTGCGGCAAAGATCGCGGCGAAGCTGCGGTTGAGCCATGTGACCACCCGATCAGAGCCGAGGATCAGGCTGCGGGCCTGGGCTGCAAACAGACCGTAGAGCACAAAGACCGCAAAGGTCAGCGCCATGAACACGCCGCCAAGCACCACCATTTCCTGGGTGGCATGGGCGGCGGAGCCGGACAGGAACGGCGGCATCAGAGCGAGGAAAAACACCGACAGCTTGGGGTTCAGGATGTTGATCAGCGCGCCCCGCTTGGCAATGGTCAGGCCCGGCTGCGGCGTGGGTTGTGCCGCCGTCACCGACAGGGCACCGTTGGATTTCAGCATCTGCCAGGCAAGATACAGCAGGTAGATCACGCCGGCGATCTTTAGCCCCTGAAACAGCAGCGCCGAAGAATGCAGCACCGCCGCCAGCCCCAGCGTCGCGGCGGCAAGGTGCGGCAGGATGCCGAAAGTGCAGCCAAGGGCGGCCCAGATCGCGGCACGGCGCCCGCGCCCGAGACCAAGCGCCAGCGTGTAGATCACGCCCGTGCCCGGGGCCAGCACAACAACAAAGGCGGTGAGGAGGAACTGCAGAGATATCAATGAACCGGCTCCCTGGTGTGAAAATGACAGGGTGAAACTGACGCGGCGCCAATTGGCGCGAGTGTCCCCGTGCTCCCACAGGGTAGCCGGGTGGCCGCGAAGCGCAAGACCCTGCGGCCCGATCCGATTAGACCCGATCCGATCAGGCCCGAACCCGATCAGACCCGAACCCGATCAGACCCGAACGCGCGCAAGGCGCGACCGAACGCGCGAGGCGCAGCGTGGCTCAGGCCGTGCGCAGGACGCGTGGCACCTTGAATTCTACCCGTTCCACCGCAGTTTCCACCATTTCGACGGTGACATCGTAGCGGTCCCGGAAAGCGTCGATGACCTCATTCACCAACAGTTCCGGCGCCGAGGCCCCGGCCGTGATCGCCACCGAGCGGATACCCTCCAGTGCCCGCCAGTCGATATTTTCGGCCCGCTGCACCAGCTGCGCATATTTGCAGCCGGCCTTGGCGCCCACCTCGACCAATCTGCGGGAATTCGACGAATTCGGCGCGCCGACCACCAGCAGGGCGTCGGATTTCGGCGCCACCGCCTTGACCGCTTCCTGACGGTTGGTGGTGGCATAGCAGATGTCTTCCTTGTGGGGGCCGATGATGGCGGGAAACCGGCTCTGCAGGGCTGCTACAATGTCCTTGGTATCATCGACCGACAGGGTCGTCTGGGTGACAAAGGCCAGGCGGTCGGGGTCACGCACCACGACCTCGGCAACATCGGCGACGGTCTCGACCAGCAGCACCTCGCCCTCCGGCAATTGCCCCATCGTGCCGATCGTCTCCGGGTGGCCCTTGTGACCGATCATGATCATCTGCAGGCCGGCCTCGGCATGGCGCTGCGCCTCGATGTGAACCTTTGACACCAGGGGGCAGGTCGCATCGACAAAGACCATCTCGCGGGCGCTGGCGGCATCGGGCACTGATTTCGGGACGCCATGGGCGGAAAAGATCACCGGCCGGTCATCGGGACATTCCTCCAGCTCCTCGACAAAGACCGCGCCTTTTTCCCGCAGACCGTCCACAACGAATTTATTGTGCACGATCTCGTGGCGCACATAGACGGGCGCGCCCCATTTTTCCAACGCCATCTCCACGATCTTGATCGCGCGGTCGACGCCGGCGCAGAAACCGCGGGGCGCAGCGAGGTAGAGGGTAAGCGGAGGTCTGGGTGTGGTCATGCGGGGGCGGTCCTCAATCGGCAGGAGGCGTTCAGATTTCTCCCAGAGGTAAGCTCTGCATCCGTCGACGTCCAGTGCCAGCGTTGCGGCGGAGGGGCTCGGGGCGTGGCGGCGCATGATAAAACGCCCGGCAGACGGATCTGCCGGGCGTTTCGAGGTCTTCAGCCGCGTCACAGGCGCACGACAGGCGCGTCCTGTAGGCACCATCAACGCGGTGTCAGCCGGTGACTGCTCTAGCAACGCGGTGTCAGCCGGTGACTGCTCTAGCCAGTGACTGACTTAGCCCGTGACCGATTTAACCTGTGACAGAGGCCGGCGGGCGCACGTCGGCGGGAATATCCCGTGGCGGGCGCCCGATCACGTCGCGCAATTCCTCCAGCTCGATGAAATTGTCGGCCTGGCGGCGCAGCTCATCCGAGATCATGGGCGGTTGACTGCGGATGGTCGAGACGACGGAGACCCGTACGCCCTGCCGTTGCAGGCTGGCAATCAACGGGCGGAAATCGCCATCGCCGGAGAACAGCACGATGTGGTCGACACGCGGCGCCAGCTCCATGGCATCGACCGCGAGTTCGATGTCCATATTGCCTTTGACTTTGCGTCGGCCCATGCTGTCGGTGTATTCTTTGGCCGGTTTTGTCACCATGGTGAAACCATTATAGTGCAACCAGTCCACCAAAGGCCGGATCGGGGAGTACTCGTCGTTTTCAAGCAGCGCGGTATAGTAGAACGCTCGAACAAGTTTTCCACGCCGCATAAATTCCTGGCGCAGAAGCTTGTAGTCGATGTCAAAGCCCAATGCTTTCGCAGCAGCATATAAATTCGAGCCATCTATGAACAGCGCAAGCCGTTCGTCCTTGTAAAACATTAATCGTGTCCTTCTGGTGTCGCGGATCTCGTATGCCGTGAGTGAGTGAAAAAAATCCCGAAATCCGCGGGTGGACTTAATTTAGGTTATTTGGCACTTCCCGCAAGGGTTAGGTCATAGGGAATTGGGGTCAAATATGACCGAATACCGGTCAAATTTTCTTGTCGCACTGGGTAGCAACTTGGAAAACGGGGGAATTTCGCCTCTGGGCACCCTGCAGGACTGTCTGCAGGCTTTTTCCACAGAGGGGCTCCGTCTCGTCGCGGTTTCACGTTTTTTCAGCACTCCCTGCTTTCCCGCCGGGGCCGGACCTGATTACGTTAACGGTGCTGTTGCGATTGAAGCCGATTGCGACGCCTCGGAGGTGCTGACTCGGCTGCACCGGATCGAGTCGCGATTCCGGCGGACCAGAACAGAAAGATGGGGCATGCGCACGCTGGATCTCGATCTGCTGGCGGCGGCGGATCAGGTGATGCCGGACCTCGCTGAATTCAGGCGCTGGCAGAGCCTCGCACCGGAGGCACAGCGCAGCGCGGCACCCGATCGGCTGATCCTGCCGCACCCGCGTCTGCAGGACCGGGCCTTTGTGCTGGTGCCGCTGGCCGATATCGCCCGCCACTGGATGCATCCGGTTCTGAGGCAGAGCGTGGCGCAACTGCTGGCAGAGTGTCCGGCGGCGGATGTGGCCGAGGTAAAGCCGCTTTGATTGCATTTTGGCGAATTTCCTTGGATTGTGATGGGGCGATGCTTGTCAAGCCCTCAAAATCGTCATAGAAGCACTTCCTCTGGACCCAGAACTGTATTGGAGAGTCGCCCATGGCCCGCGTGACGGTCGAAGACTGCGTTGACAAGGTTCCCAACCGATTTGAACTGGTGATGCTGGCCGCACACCGGGCGCGCGAGATTTCCGCCGGTGCCGCACTCACCGTGGATCGGGACAATGACAAAAATCCGGTCGTCTCCCTGCGTGAGATTGCCGAAGAAACCCAGAGTGCCGACGCCCTGCGCGAACGTCTCATCGAAAGCAACCAGACCCAGATCGAGGTCGACGAGCCGGAAGAAGATTCCATGGCTCTGCTGATGGGCGGCGAAGCGGACAAGCCGCAGGAAGACGACATGAGCGAAGAAAAGCTCCTGCGGGCGCTGATGGAGGCCCAGGGTCAGGGCTGACCCGGGTGGCCATGAAAGAAAGGTTGCGGACCGGCGATGACATCTGCTGATGACCTGATCTCCCTGGTCCGCGACTACAACCCGAAAGCGAACGAAACCCGCCTCCGCGATGCCTATGAATTCGGCGAAGCGATGCATGAAGGCCAGTTTCGTCACTCGGGAGAGCCGTATTTTTCGCATCCCGTGGCGGTGGCCGCGATTTTGACGGAACAGCGGCTGGATGATGCGACGATCATCACCGCGCTTCTGCATGACACCATCGAAGATACCAAAGCCTCCTACGAGGAGGTCACCGCGCGCTTTGGCGAAGAGGTGGCGATGCTGGTCGATGGGGTGACCAAACTGACCAACCTGCAGCTCTCCTCGCGCGAGACCAAACAGGCGGAAAACTTCCGCAAACTGTTCATGGCGATGTCGAAGGATCTGCGGGTCATTCTGGTCAAACTCGCCGACCGTCTGCACAATATGCGCACCATTCGCGCCATGCGGCCCGAGAAACAGGCCCAAAAAGCCCGCGAGACGATGGATATCTATGCGCCGCTGGCGGGGCGGATGGGCATGCAATGGATGCGCGAGGAACTGGAAGACCTCGCCTTCAAGGTTCTGAACCCCGAAGGCCGCCAGTCGATCATCCGCCGCTTTGTCACCCTGCAACGCGAAACCGGCGATGTGATCCATCGCATCACCGGCGATATGCGGGCAGAGCTGGACAAGGCCGGCATCGAGGCGGAGGTCTTTGGCCGCGCCAAGAAACCCTATTCGATCTGGCGCAAGATGCAGGAAAAGGATCAGGGGTTCTCCCGTCTCTCCGACATCTACGGCTTTCGCGTCATCACCCGCTCGGAGGAAGACTGCTACCGCACGCTGGGCACCATCCACCAGCGCTGGCGGGCGGTGCCGGGCCGGTTCAAGGACTATATCAGCCAGCCGAAATCGAACGGATACCGGTCTATCCACACCACGGTGTCGGGGCGTGACGGCAAGCGGGTCGAGGTGCAGATCCGCACCCGCCAGATGCATGACGTCGCCGAATCGGGGGTGGCCGCGCATTGGTCCTATCGCGACGGGGTGCGCACCGAGAACCCCTTTGCCGTCGATCCCGCGAAATGGATTGCCTCGCTGACCGAACAATTCGACGGCGAGGATGACCACGACGAATTCCTCGAAGCGGTCAAGCTGGAGATGTATTCGGATCAGGTCTTCTGTTTCACCCCCAAGGGGGACGTGACCAAACTGCCAAAGGGCGCGACGCCGATCGATTTCGCCTATGCGATCCACACCCGGATCGGCCATGCCTGTGTCGGCGCCAAGGTGGATGGCATTCGGGTGCCGCTCTGGACCCGGCTCCGGAATGGCCAATCGGTCGAAGTCATCACCGCCGAGGGTCAGACGCCGCAGGTCAGCTGGCTGGAAATCGCCACCACGGGCAAGGCCCGCACCGCCATCCGCCGCGCCCTGCGCGAGGCCGACCGCGAGCGGTTCGTCAAACTGGGCCACGAACTGGCCCGGTCGGCGTTTGAACATGTGCACAAGAAGGCCACCGACAAGGCGCTCGAAACCGCCGCCCGCGCCCTGCGGGTCAGCAACGTGACGGAACTGCTGGCGCGGCTCGGCGCGGCGGTGATCACGGCGCATGACGTGGTGCAGGCGGTCTATCCCGAACTGACCGCCAAGGAGGGCGAAGAGGTCTCGCCCCGGCGGGCGGTGATCGGCCTCGAGCCGGGGCAGAAATTCGAACGCGCTTCTTGCTGCGAACCGCTGCCGGGCGAGCGAATCATCGGCATCACCACCCGGGGCCAGGGGGTGATCGTGCATACGGCGGATTGCGACCGGCTGGGGGAATTCGAGGATCAGATGGATCGCTGGGTCGATGTGCATTGGCATTCGGGCACCCATCCCGCCGCCTATGGGGTCACGCTGGAACTGACGATCGGCAATGATGCAGGTGTTCTGGGCCGGATCTGTACACTTGTCGGTGAAAAAAAAGCCAATATCTCCAACCTTGAATTCGTCGATCGGAAACCTGACTTTTACCGCTTGATGATCAATGTGGAATTGCGTGATGTAGAACAGCTGCATTCGTTGATTTTGACATTGGAAGCTGAAAGCGATGTCGCCGCGGTTGCGCGCTACCGGGAACGGTCTGGAACGCACTCTCGCCCGGCCTAGGCTCTTGGCAACGAAGAATAGGGAAAATACCGTTGGTATTCAGGCGCCGAGACAGACGTCCGCCACTCAGGGCGGTTGCGGAGTTTCTCTGGCCTCGTGGGGGCTGGGGCAGGGCGTTTCACTATGTCAAACACCGTGTCCGGCGGCTGCCGGACAGCCCGGAACGCATCGCTCGCGGCATTGGCGTCGGGTTGTTCACCACGTTCACGCCGTTTTATGGTGTGCATTTTGTCGTCGCGGCGATCCTTGCCCGTGGTATCAACGGCAATCTTCTGGCGGCGCTGTCCGCGACGTTTTTTGGCAACCCGCTGACCTATGTCCCGATCGGGGTGATTTCGCTGCAGACCGGTCACTGGTTGCTCGGCAGCCAGCCCATGGCCGAGGTCAACGCGACCCTCGCGGATAAATTCCTCGCAGCGGGCGGTGATCTTTGGTTCAACCTCTCGGCCTTTGTCTCCGGCACTGCGACCGATTGGACCGGCCTGGTGATTTTCTATCACGAGGTTTTCTACCCCTATCTGATCGGCGGGTTGATCCCGGGCCTCGTCGCCGGAACCGTGGGCTATATTGTCTCAGTGCCCCTGATCCGGAGCTATCAGGAGCGGCGCAAACGCAAGATCAAGGCCAAATTCGAGGCGATCAAGAAACGGGCCGAGCTGGAGGCCGTGAACAGCCCCCATGCGCCGCGGGGAACCCATCCGCCCAGCAGCTCGCCGCGCCCGGCCACCCCTCGGGACCGGGCGCCAAAGGCCTCGCGCCCGGACTAGAGCGCGGTCAGGCGGGCACATGTGGCGCCGGGCGGATCACCGGCCCCCGGAGGAACAATGCTCCCCGGAGCGACACCGGCGCCCGCAGCAACACCCGCAGCAACACCGGCCGAGGGCGGAACAATGGCCCCGGGCGCAACAGGGTGTCGGAAGCGCCGCAAGAATTGTATCACTCGACCCGTTGTGGCTTGCCTCCGCGTCGCAGGCGACTAGGCTCCGGGCTGACACACCAGAACAAGACCTCCAACCGATAAAGAGCAACCCCATGTCCGAGATCCCCCTTCGCCTAGGCGTCAATATCGACCACGTGGCCACGGTGCGAAACGCCCGGGGCGGTGCCTATCCGGATCCGATACGCGCTGCGAAACTGGCCGAAGAGGCCGGCGCCGACGGTATCACGGCGCATCTGCGCGAAGACCGTCGTCATATCACGGATGCCGATATCGACGGGTTGATGGCCACCCTGTCGGTGCCGCTGAATTTCGAGATGGCGGCCACCGATGAAATGCAGGCGATTGCCCTGCGCCACAAGCCGCATGCCGTGTGCATCGTTCCCGAAAAACGGCAAGAGCGCACCACCGAGGGCGGGCTTGATGTCGCCCGCGATGAAAACCGTCTGGCCCATTTCATTGCGCCCCTGCGTGCGGCGGGCAGCCGCGTGTCGATCTTCATAGCCGCGGATCGCACCCAGATCGAAACGGCGCATCGAATCGGCGCCGAGGTGATCGAACTGCATACCGGTGCCTATTGCGACCATCACGCCGAGGGCAACCTTGCCGCCCGCGACGCGGAGCTGGCGGCCCTGCGAGAGATGTCGGCCTATGCGCATTCCCTCGGGCTGGAGGTGCACGCCGGTCACGGTCTGACCTATGAAACGGTGCAGCCCATTGCGGCTTTGCCGGAGGTGCGGGAGTTGAATATCGGTCACTTTCTGATCGGCGAGGCGATTTTTCTCGGCCTCACGCCTGCGGTGCAGGAAATGCGCCGGCTGATGGATCTTGCACGGCAGGGGGGCGCGGAATGAACCTTCGTCGTTTCACTCTGGTCTATATGGCCTTGATGCTGGCCCTGATGGTGCTCGTCGTATTGGTGCGCGCCATTTCAGGATATGACATCGCCAATGCCGGGATGGCCATCATTCCCGCCATGGGGGCTGCGATGGTCGAAGGGCAGAAATTTGCCCGGCGCGAGGAGCGCTTGCCCGAGCCTGCGCAGATGTGGCGTTTTGCACGCCAGTCGGCGGTCATTATCTTTGGCCTGTCGATGGTCTCTGTCCTCCTCTTCAGCGTCACCGCGCCGGAGATCAAGCTGCTGCTGTCGCAAAACTATGGCGGCGCGCTCCTGCTGGGCGCACTCCTCTTCCAGGTGGCGGTCTCGTTCTGTCTGGTGCGCCATTTCGTGGGGCTTGGGGCCCGCTCTGCTCTGAGTGCGCGTGCTGGCAAAGGGGGGCAGGGCTGAGGCTCTGCGATTCGCGCAATGATCCTCGGCATCGGCACCGATCTGGCGAATATTGATCGTATCCAGCGGACGCTGGACCGGTTTGGCGATCGCTTCCGAAACCGCGTTTTCACTGCCGTTGAACAGGCTAAATCCGAGCGCCGCCGCGATGTTGCGGGCACCTATGCCAAGCGCTGGGCGGCCAAGGAAGCCTGTTCCAAGGCGCTGGGCACCGGCCTTCGCATGGGGATCGCGTGGAAGGATATGGCGGTGTCCAATATGGCGTCCGGCCAGCCGGTGATGCATGTCAGCGGCTGGGCCGAGGCCCGTCTGGCGCAGATGACCCCGCCGGGCCATGAGGCGGTCATCCATGTGACGCTGACCGATGATCACCCCTGGGCCCAGGCCTTCGTGCTTATCGAGGCACGTCCTGTTGCGTCAGACAAAGCCTGAGGTCGAACGGCAACGCGGGCTCGGCAACATCGCCGAACCGGCATGAGACTGTCGGCGAGACGGCCAGTGCCCCCGGGGCGCGATTGATACCGCCAGTGACTCCGCAGTGACTCCGCCAGTGATCCCGGGCGTGACAACAGATGTGACATGACGCAGGCGACGGCCAGAGGATTTGCGCTGCGCGTTGCGCATCGCGAGGGGGCGGGGGCCGCGCCTTCGGCGCGGCCCCCGCCCGGCCCAACGCTTTGCCGGGAGGCTCCGCCTCATGGTCAAAGGGGCGGGAGTTCCCCCTCGCGGATCCGCAAACCTGCGGCATAGGGTCCACAGTCCCATGCGATCCTGACGTCTGATGGCGGCCGCCCGCCGGGCCGACTTGACTTGCGGCGGGTGGCCCCGCATGTACGCCCGGACCTGTCCCATAATGACCGGAGAGCCTGATGGCGTCGAAAACCACTGCCGGAAGTTCAATCCTCGAGACGATCAAGACCATCGTCTATGCGCTGTTGATCGCCGGTGTCTTCCGCACCCTGTTCTTTCAACCCTTCTGGATTCCCTCCGGGTCGATGAAGGAAACGCTGCTGGTCGGCGATTTCCTTTTCGTCAACAAGATGGTCTACGGCTACTCCTATGCCTCCTGCCCGTCGATACGCCTCGGCATGGTCGGCCTGAACATTGACGCGCAGGACCTGTGCGGCGCCATTGACGGCGACAACACCCGTTTCCTGGGCCGCGACCCCGAGCGGGGCGATGTGGTGGTCTTCCGCCACCCGGTCAGCGGCACCGACTATATCAAACGCCTTGTGGGTCTGCCGGGCGACAAGCTGCAGATGAAAGATGGCGTGCTGCACATCAACGGCGCTGCGGTCGGTCTCGTGGATGATGGAGAGTTTGCGGAAACCATGGAGCGCCAGGGCCCGCAAGGCAGCTTTCCGCGCTGTGAAAACAACCCTGTCGGCCAGGGCGGTGTCTGCCGGAAATCGCGCCAGATCGAGACCTTGCCGGGCGGCGTGAGCCACGCGATCATCAATATCGGCAATCAGGCGAGCGACCACACCAAAGTCTATCACGTGCCGGATGGGCATTTCTTCTTCATGGGCGACAATCGCGACAACTCGGCGGACAGCCGGGTGCCGCAGGCGGTTGGCGGGGTTGGCTATGTGCCCCTGGAAAACCTGATCGGGCGCGCCGACCGGATCATGTTCTCCTCCGCTGGCCGGTCAATGCTGTTCTTCTGGACCTGGCGGGCGGATCGCTATTTCAAAGCGATCAATTGACCGGACACCGGTGACCCGATGCAGGACAGCTGACGCCGGTAGCCTGACACCGGTAGATTTGGACGGGTAGATTTGGACAGGTCGATTTGGACAGGTCGATTTGAACTGGGCGCGTCCGGCAGGCCATCCGACCTGCACCGGGGCGCGGGCACAAGACGCGCCGCAGCCCCTGAGTGGTCGCCAGTCCCCCTGGTGCCTCGCTGCGCGCGCGACTCAACCAAACTGTGCGCGCGACCCGAATGTGTCGGCCTGGGAACACGCCTGTGCGGGCCCGCGTGATCGAAACCTTGCCAGTCGGCCGCATTTCCACGATCCTCCTCCTCATGTTTCGCGTCCTGCGGCAGGGGCGGGGCCGGACGGCGCTCTGCAGCGGCCATCTTTGCGGATCGCGCACCACATGTCCTTGTCACCGCGCACGCTGCGGCGTATTGGGCGATCTCGACACCGCAGTGCCGCCACATGTTCAAGGAGACGAAGTGAAGCTATCTCGGGAAATTCGCGCCTTTCAGGACCGGCTCGGGCATCAGTTCGCCAGACCCGAACTGTTGATCCGCGCGCTGACGCACCCGTCGATCTCCTCGCCGAACAGACAGGACAACCAGCGATTGGAATTTCTGGGCGACCGTGTGTTGGGGCTGGTGATGGCCACGGCGTTGCTGGACCAGGACAAGACGGCCACCGAAGGTCAGCTGGCACCCCGCTTCAATGCCCTGGTGCGCAAGGAAGCCTGCGCCGAGGTGGCGCGCGAGATCGACATTGGCGCGGTGCTGAAACTGGGCCGCTCCGAGATGCTGTCGGGGGGGCGGCGCAAGATGGCCCTGCTGGGCGACGCAATGGAGGCGGTCATCGCCGCGGTCTACAAGGACGCAGGCTTCGAGGCGGCGCAGACCGTGATCCTGAACCTCTGGGGGCCGCGCGTCGGCGCGGTCGAGGAGGACGCCCGCGATCCCAAGACGGCGCTGCAGGAATATGTCCAGGCCCGTCGCCAACCGCCGCCTGACTATATTCAGATCGCCCGCAGCGGGCCCGATCACGAACCCGTATTTACCATCGCCGCCCGGATTGAGGACGGCACCGAGGAACAGGCCACCGCCGGATCGAAACGGCTGGCGGAACAGGCGGCGGCCAAGGCGCTTCTCGCCAAGCTGGAGCAAAAGTCATGACCACACGTGCAGGTTTCATCGCCCTGATCGGCGAACCCAACGCCGGCAAGTCCACTCTTTTGAACCGCATGGTCGGGGCCAAGGTCTCGATCGTGACCCACAAGGTCCAGACCACCCGGACCCGCATCCGGGGTGTGGCGATGGAAGGCGACAGTCAGCTGGTCTTCGTCGACACGCCGGGCCTGTTTCAACCGCGGCGCCGTCTGGACCGGGCGATGGTTGCTGCCGCCTGGGGCGGCGCGGCCGACGCCGATGTGATCGTGCTTCTGATCGAGGCGCACCGCGGCATCACCGAAGGGGTCGAACGGATTCTGGACGGTCTGCAGGAGGTCGCCAAAGGGCGCCCGGTGGCATTGGCGGTCAACAAGATCGACAAAGTGCAATCCGATGTGCTCCTGGGGCTGACCCGGGATCTCAATGAGCGCTTCCCCTTCACGGAAACCTACATGATATCGGCCGAAAAGGGCTACGGCGTCGACGACCTGCGCAAGTGGCTCGCAGAGAAGGTCCCCGAGAGCCCCTGGCTCTACCCCGAGGACCAGATCGCCGACCTGCCCCTGCGCATGATCGCCGCCGAAACCACCCGCGAGAAACTGACCCTGCGCCTGCACCAGGAACTGCCCTACCAGCTGACGGTGGAAACCGAAGCCTGGGAGGAGCGCAAGGACGGCTCCGCCAAGATCGACCAGATCATCTATGTGATCCGCGACGGCCACAAGGGCATCGTGCTCGGCAAGGGCGGCGAAACCATCAAGGCGGTGTCACAGGCGGCGCGGGCGGACCTCGAGGATTTCCTCGACCGCAAGATCCACCTCTTCCTGCAGGTCAAGGTGCGCCCCAACTGGCTCGAGGAAAAGGAGCGCTACTCGGAAATGGGGCTGGAGTTCAAGGACGGCAACTAGCGGCGGACCAGAGCCACCGCTTGCCCGCCCCTTTCATCTTTTCCAAAATACCTCCGCCGGAGGCTCCCGCGATCAGCCCCCGGCCCGATCCCTTGCGATCCCAGACGCGACAGGAGCCACCAATGCCCCGCCTCACCGCCCGGTTCTGGGTCGATGCCTATCTCGCCCGATTGCGGTTTCAGGACATTCCCGCCTTCGTCACGGCACATGGGGATGACACGGCCGGTGCGGTGCTGGTCAAGCTCAACACACTGGACGGTCAGGCGCAGGCCTTCCAGCGCAGCTTTGACCTGATGACCGGGGACCGCAGGTGGATAGAGCTGCTGGCGGGGGAAGACGCCGAGGTCGAGGCCGCCATCGCCCGCCAGCGCCAATTCGACAGCGACCTCTGGGTGATCGAGGTCGAGGACCGCCAGGGCCGTCACCTGCTGGACGAGCCGGGGCTCGACTAGGCGATGGAGTGGCGCGATCACGGCATTCTGCTCACCCTGCGCCGCCATGGCGAATCCTCTGCGCTGATCGATGTCTTCACCGCCGCCCACGGCCGCCACGCGGGACTTGTGCGGGGCGGCGCCAGTCGCCGGATGGCACCGGGGCTGCAGCCGGGCGCACAGCTGGATCTGGCCTGGTCCGCACGGCTGGAGGACCACCTCGGCACCTACAAGGCGGAACCCCTGCGCAGCCGGGCGGCAGCGGCCTTTTCGGGGCGTCTGGCCTTGTCTGGCCTGAACGCGGTCTGCGCAATTCTGGCCTTTGCCCTGCCGGACCGCGAACCCCATCCGGCGCTCTACCACAAAAGCGAAGCGCTGCTGGATCTCCTCGGCCAGGAGGAGATCTGGCCGCTGGCCTACCTGCACTGGGAGCTTGCCTTGCTGGAGGAGCTGGGCTTCGGCCTCGACCTTTCCGCCTGCGCGGCCACCGGCGCCACAGAGGGGCTGATCTACGTCTCACCGAAATCGGGCCGCGCCGTCTCGGCCGCCGGGGCAGAGGGCTGGGCCGACCGGATGCTGCCGCTGCCACCGGTGATGCTGGGGCAGGGAGAGGCGGAGGATACCGAGATCCTGACCGCGCTCAGAACCACCGGATTCTTTCTCGAATCAAAGCTGGCGCCGGCGCTCGGCAATCGCGCGGTGCCAGAGGCGCGGGGCCGGTTCCTCGATGTGCTGGCGCGGCGCAGCTAGAACAATAGGCCTGAAATCAATCGCTTGTGTTTCACCGACGCGGCATATGCCGCCGCGTCATACGCATGATACACTGACGCAGGAAGAACAGTCTCGCGGTTCAGCCCCATTTCGCCCCTATCCGGGGCTGCATCCCAGCCACTTTGACAGCGAGGAGCGCGAACAATGGTTGATAAGACCCTCATCGATCTTTCATGGGACGATTTCGACGAACACCGGGACCCCCGTCCGGCCGAGACCCAGTTCGACCAGGTGGTTGAACGCGCGATCTCCCGCCGGGGCTTTCTGGGCGGCGCGTTGGCGTTTGGCTCCGGCGCGGCGGTTTTCGGCACCGGGCTGATGTCCTCGACCACGGCGTCACGTGCGGCCGGGTCCGCGACATTCGCCTTCGAGCCGATCGGCATCGCGACGGACCATGCCGTCCATGTGCCCGCGGGCTACAAATCGCAGGTTCTGATCCGCTGGGGCGATGCGCTCTGGTCCGAGGCCGAGGGGGCCTACTCCCCGGAAACCGGCGTCTCTGCCGACCTGTCCGACAAGGTATTTGGCGAAAACACCGACGGGATGGAGCTGTTTGACATCGACGGCCGCGAGGTCATCGCGGTCAACTCCGAATATGTGAACCCGAAGATCAACCTGCCCGCCGCCTCCGAGGGCGTTCCGCAATCCGCCGATGAGGTCACGCTGCTGAAGAACCTGCAGGGCGTCACCGTGATGGAGATCGCCAGGGGGGAGGCGGGCTACGCCGTGGTCAAGGACAGCCCCCTGAACCGCCGCATCACCCATGAGACCGAGATGACGCTTGCGGGCCCTCTTGCGGGGCATGATCTGGTGAAAACCAACGCCGATCCCGACGGCCGCACCGTCCGCGGCACCATGAACAACTGCGGCTCCGGCCGCACGCTCTGGGGCACCTATCTGACCTGCGAGGAGAACTTCAACGGCTACTTCGGCGCCACCGGAGAGATGCCTGCGGGAGAGGGCTACATCCGCTACGGGATCGGTGGCTCTGGCCGCTACGCCTATGAAAAATTCGACGACCGCTATGACCTGTCCAAAGAGCCGAACGAACCGCACCGCCACGGCTTCGTCACCGAAATCGACCCCTCCGACCCCACCTCCACGCCGGTGAAACGCACGGCTCTGGGCCGGTTCAAACATGAAAACGCCGAAATGGTGCAGGCCTCCGATGGCCGCATTGTGGTCTATCTCGGCGATGACGAACGCGGCGAATATCTCTACAAATACGTCTCCGAAGGGGTCTACACCGAGGGCGGCTCCACCGCCGGTCTGCTGGACGAGGGCACGCTGTTTGTTGCGAAGTTCAACGATGACCAAACCGGCGAATGGCTGGCTCTGACGCCGGCAACCACCGGCATGGACGCGGCAGAGATCCTCTGCTTCACCCGTCTGGCGGCCTCCGCTGTGGGCGGCACCACCATGGACCGCCCCGAATGGGTGGCCTGCAATCCGCTCAAGGCCGAAGGCTACTGCGCCCTGACCAACAACAAGAACCGGGGCGTGAAGCCGAACGCCGGTGGCGACGACACCTCTGTCAATGCGCCGAACCCGCGCGAGACCAACAACTACGGTCAGATCGTGCGCTGGACCCCGGCCGGGGGCAATCACGCCGCCGAGGGCTTTGCGTGGGATCTTTATGTGATGGCCGGCAATCCGACCGTCTACAACAACGCCTATGCGGGATCGGACAACATCAACCCCGGCAATATGTTCAACTCGCCCGACGGGATGGTGTTCTCCTCGGACGGGATGCTCTGGATCCAGACCGATGGCGACGATGACAACGAAGGCGAATTCGCGGGCATGGGCAACAACCAGATGCTGGTCGGCGACCCCGAATCGGGCGAGATCGCCCGGTTCATGACCGTGCCGAATGGCGCCGAGGTCACTGGCCTGTGCTGGTCGCTGGACAAGACGGTCGCCTTTGTCGGCGTGCAGCACCCGGGTGGGGCCTGGCCCGATGGCACCGGAAAACCGCGCTCCGCCGTGGTGTCGGTCTGGCGCGAGGATGGCGCAGCCTTCGGCTGAGGCGACTGCCGTGATGTCCCCGGAAGAGCCCGCAGGTCCCTTGCGGGCTCTTCCTGTTGCCGGGGGACGATCAGTTGCGAGGGGCGGTCTGTTGCCAGGGGGATCTGTGGGGCGACCGCAAGGGTAGTTGTTTGGTGATATTTATTAATGAAAACAAAATGATAGGTATGTATCCCTGACCCATTGTTTCGCGTGCGAAACAATGGGTCAGAAAGGTTGACCTATTTGGGCGTATTTGGGCGGTGCTCAGCCCGGCACCTGACCGGTGATCATGTCCCGCACGCGCAGGGCATAGCGGTCCGTCATGCCAGAGACAAAATCCGTCAGCGCATGGGCGGCGGTGTAGTCATCGATGACCCCCCTCAGGTCGAGATCCACAGCCCGCACGAGTTGCGTCCAGTAGCCATGCTGGCTCAGCAGGCGATCCGCGTCCCAGTCGCAGGCCTTCAGCGCCAGAAACAACTGGTGGAATTCGTCGAGGATGGTGAACAGCACCTGACGGCCGACGATCTCCAACTCGGTCTTGCGCCGCGCGGTAAAGATGCGCGCGTTGGAGATCTCCTTCAGCCGGGCAAAGGCCGGTGCCTTGCTGGACACCTCCATCAGCCCATCGTCGAACGTGCCGGCCATGATGCTGTCGTAATTGTCGAGAAAGGCCGCAACCGCGCTGTCGATGGCGGCGCCGATGGCCATGGCGCGCAGCATGCCGACGCGGTCGCGCAGGGTCATCAGGGGATCGTCCTCGCGGTTGCGCTTGCCGGTGATCTCCTCGAGGATGACCGAGACGAGGTCGCTGTCGAGATCGCCGACGGTGGCGGCGTCTTCGAGATCAAGAATGCGGTAGCAAATGTCGTCCGCCGCCTCCACCAGGAAGGCCAGCGGGTGGCGTCGCCACCAGCGCAGGCCCTTGGGCGTGCGGTCTTCGGGCAGGCCAAGGGCCGTGGCCGCCTCGGCAAAGAGCGCCTCCTCGGCCGCGAAGGCGCCAAATTTCTTCAGCCCGACATAGGGACGCTGCGCATCGGCGGCGGCGGCGGCCGTGCAGGGGTATTTGGCAAAGGCGCCAAGAGTGGCATAGGACAGTCGCATGCCGCCTGCGCGTCGGCCCATCTCCAGTCGGGCGGTGATGCGAAAGCCCTGTGCATTGCCTTCGAAGGCCTCGAATTCGGCACGCAGGGCGGGGTCGATCCCTGCGCCGAGCCCGGTTCCGGCCGCGAATTGCCGTGCGAACCAGGCGCCGATACTGGCCTCACCGGAGTGACCAAAGGGCGGGTTGCCGATGTCATGCGCCAGACAGGCCGCCTGTACCGTGCCGGCCATCACATGCTGCAACCCATCCTCCAGGCGCCCCTCGCGGACCAGGGCCTGACCCACTTGAATGCCAAGGGACCGCCCGACCGAGGAGGTCTCCATGGAATGGATCATCCGGTGGTGCACATGGTCGTGATCGTAGAGGGGATGCACCTGCGTTTTCTGGGCCAGGCGGCGAAAGGGTTCGGAGAACAGGATCCGGTCATAGTCCTGCAGATAGGCCGGCCGGTCCGGTTTGTCGGTATACTCCGGGCGGCACAGGCGGCCAGAGCTCAGCAATTGCGTCCAGTCCATCATTGTCATCTCCTGCACAAGTCTCGCGGTGGCGGCATAAAGACCGGGTTTGCCCGGAAATTGCAAACGGTCTGGCTGGGGGGCAGGGGGGACCTCCCGCCCCTTTGAAATGCGCCAGAGGCACATTGTAAAAGCGTTGGGCCGGGCGGGGGCCGCGCCGAAGGCGCGGCCCCCGCCCTCTGGCGATGCGCGAAGCGCAGCGCAATACCTCAGGCGTTGGAACGGGTCTGGCTGTATCCGGGTGATTCAGGGCCGTTCGAACGCGGCCGGTTCCAATCCTGTATCTTCCAGCTTGTGATCCGGCTCGACATGGATGGTGACGTGGACGCCCGGTAGGGTGGCTTCGATCTCGGCCTCCAGCCGGTCACAGATGTCGTGGCTCTCGGCGACGGTCATGGCACCATCCACCACCATGTGAAACTCGACAAACATTGCCTTGCCGGCGCGGCGTGTCTTGATGTCATGGATCTGCAGCGCGCCGCCGCCCGACCCGAGAATGACCGCGTGGATCTTGTCCTGTTCCTCCTCGGTGGCGGCGCGGTCCATCAGCCCATCCACCGAGTCGGAGACCACGTGAAGCCCCTCGCGCAGGATGTTGACCGCCACCAGCAAGGCCAGCACCGGGTCCAGCAGGGTCCATCCGGTGGCAAGGGCCAGCGCCAGCGCCGCCAATACGCCGGCAGAGGTCCAGACGTCGCTCATCAGGTGCCGCCCGCCTGCGGCAAAGGCCGGAGAACTGAGTCGCGCGCCCGATCTCAACAGCACTTGCGCCCAGATCAGGTTGACCATCAGCGCCGCCGCATTGACCCCGAGCGCCACCGGAGACAGATGAGCATGGGCCCGGGTGACCAATGCGCTCACCGCCTGATCCACGATCAACACCGCGGCGAGAATGATCATGATGCCTTCGATCACCGCCGAAAAATACTCCGCCTTGTGGTGGCCGAACGGGTGGCTGTCGTCCGCCGGGCGGTCCGCATATCGGATGGCGAACCACGCCAGAACCGCGGCCGAGACATTGACCAGACTTTCCATCGCATCGGAAAACAGCGCCACAGACCCGGTCAGCGCCCAGGCTGCGAGCTTTAGCAGCAGGACCAGAACCGAGACGGCAATGGTGCCGCCGGCGATCTGGCTGGCGGACAGCCGGGAGCTGAGGCCAAAGGGCATCAGCTCAGCCCACCGCTGCGCGGCGCAACAGGTTCAGCCCGGCAATCAGCAACACAAACAGCGTCGCCCGGCGGAACCCCTTCTGGTCGATCTTGTCCTGCAGCTGCCCGCCGATCCACATTCCCATCAGGGCAGGCAGGATCATCAACACGGAAAACGGCCATGTCTCGCTCCGCATGACGCCGGAGCCGATATGCGCAAAGAACAGCACGACCGCGCCGAGGCCGTAGATCACGCCCTGGATCCGCATCTGCTCGCGTTTTTCTGTGCCGAGCGCAGTCAGATAGGCAACCGTGGGCGGCCCCCAGATACCGGAGAAGCCGCCGATGAACCCCGCAAAGGCGCCGATCGACAGCTCCATCCGTCGCGACGGCGCGGCGAGCGTGAGCTGCTTGCCCATCAGCTGCGTCAGCGCAAACAGGGTGATCGGCCCGCCGATGATCAACAGCATGACCTGCGTGGGCAGGACCCGCACCAGCTGCGCGCTGATCAGCAGGAACATCCCTCCGATCAGGAGGAAGGCCCGAAAGCGGTGCATCGACTCCCAGGCCGCGCGCGGGCCCTGCCGCAGGGCCTGAAATCCGTTGGTGGCAAGCGTGGGCAGGATCAGCCCGGCCAGCGCCAGGTCGGGCGCCATGATCGAGCTGAGGCCAGAGACCATGATCATCGGCATGGCAAAGCCCACGAGACCTTTGATGGTGCCTGCGATCAGCGCGATGACGAAGGCCAGCCCGAATCCGGCCGGCGCGAGAAAGGGAACAAGATCAGTCATGACCCAGCCCTTAGCACATTCGGGCGGTGCTGCACTGCCAAAATGAACGCGCAATTATTGACCGAAATATGATGTCATTTGGTTTTTTTGTTGCGCTGCACCTGCAAAGTGACCTATCACCAAGCGACCCTGAGGAGGATGTGATTCATGCCCCATGATGGACAGGATTTTGATATGACCGCCCCGCTGTTGCCGGATCTGCTGGACCTGACACGGGAGGCGCTGGCGCCGCTGGACCAGCTGCTGGAGGCCGCGACCGCGCGGGTGCGCGACCGTGTGAGCGAGGCCGGGCGGGTGTCCGGTGCCCTGGTGGAGGCAAACCAATACGCGGCGCACGGATTGGCCTGGCTTGCGACCTATGTCTATGCGCTGCGGCAAATGCACCGCTGGGCCGAGGCGCTGACCCGCGAGGGGACCTTTGCCGAGGTCGAAGGCTTGATCCATCAGATCGCGTTCGGCGAGTATCTGGCGCAGATCGCGGGCGGTATCGCGATGAACCAGGGCGAAGTGCTGCGGCTGCAGGATCTGGGGCTCGGCCCGCAGGACCAGCAGGGGCTGATGGTGCCCGCCGTCGTGACGCTGATCCAATCGGGCAATACCCAGGCCGCGCGGCTGCGGCTGGTCGAGCTGATGGAGGCGCAGGCGGGCAGCACCATGTTCGGCGCCTCGGGGCTGGACGAAGAGCTGGAAATGATCCGCGACCAGTTCCGCCGCTATGCCCAGGAAAAGGTCGAACCCTTCGCCCATGATTGGCACCTGAAGGACGAGCTGATCCCGATGGAGGTCATCGACGACCTGGCCGAAATGGGCGTCTTCGGCCTGACCATCCCGGAGGCATTCGGCGGTTTTGGCCTGTCAAAGGCGTCGATGTGCGTGGTCTCCGAAGAGCTGTCGCGCGGCTATATCGGCGTCGGCTCGCTCGGGACCCGGTCGGAAATCGCAGCGGAACTGATCCTGGCCGGCGGCACCGACGCCCAGAAAGAGAGCTGGCTGCCCCGCATCGCTAGCGCCGAGATCCTGCCGACGGCGGTGTTCACGGAACCGAACACCGGCTCTGACCTCGGGGCCCTGCGGACCCGGGCAGTCAAGGGGGCAGAAGGCGACTATTCCGTGACCGGCAACAAGACCTGGATCACCCATGCCGCCCGCACCCATGTGATGACCCTTCTGGCGCGCACGGATCCGGACAGCACCGACCATCGGGGCCTGTCGATGTTTCTGGCCGAAAAGACACCCGGCACCGAGGCGGATCCCTTTCCCACCGAGGGCATGAGCGGCGGCGAGATCGAGGTTCTGGGCTACCGGGGCATGAAGGAATACGAGCTGGCCTTTGACGGGTTTCAGGTCAAGGGCGAGAACCTGCTGGGCGGCGTTGAGGGCAAAGGCTTCAAACAGCTGATGGAGACGTTTGAATCCGCCCGCATCCAGACTGCGGCCCGCGCCATCGGGGTGGCCCAGTCGGCGCTCGATATTGCCCTGCAATATGCCCAGGACCGCAAGCAGTTCGGCAAGGCGCTCATTGCGTTTCCGCGGGTGTCATCGAAACTGGCGATGATGGCGGTCGAAATCATGGTGGCCCGGCAGCTGACCTATTTCTCCGCCTGGGAAAAGGACAACGGCCATCGCTGCGATCTGGAGGCCGGCATGGCGAAGCTCCTTGGCGCGCGCGTCGCTTGGGCGGCGGCGGACAATGGGTTGCAGATCCACGGCGGCAACGGCTTTGCGCTGGAATACAAGATCTCGCGCGTGCTGTGCGATGCACGGATCCTCAATATCTTTGAGGGCGCGGCGGAGATCCAGGCGCAGGTGATCGCGCGGCGTCTACTGGCCTGACGGCGTCAGCCGACGGCACGCTGTCTGCGCGCTCCCTTTTGGAAGAGGGGGGCGCCGGAGGGGATGTCAGGCGCATTTTTCACGACCCGCTGACGGCGAAACTGGTAGAGATGGGTATGATCCGGATTCGCCGCTTGCCCGCCCTGACACTGATTTTGACCCTCACCCTGGCGCTGACGCTTCTGTCCGCCTGTGGAGACGCGGTGCCCCCGGCCTCGGAGAGGGCGCGTATTCTTGCCATGGGCGATTCGCTGCTGGCCTGGAACGGGCTGTCGGGCCAGTCGATCCCGGATGTGGTCGAACGCAGCCTGAAGGAGCCGGTGGTGGACCGGTCAGTGATCGGAGCGCGCATGATCTATCGCCTGCCGATCAGCGGGGCGGCAGGGTTGAGCATTCCCAAACAATACCGCCCCGGGCCCTGGGACTGGGTGATCCTGAACGGGGGGGGCAACGATCTGTGGTTCGGTTGCGGCTGCGGCATGTGCGCGCAAAAGCTGGACAAGCTGCTGCGCGAGGATGGCAGGGGCGGCGCGATTGCCGAGGTGGTTCAACGGATCCGCAGGGGCGGGGCGCGGGTTGTCTATGTCGGCTACCTGCGCAGCCCGGGCCGCTCCTCACCCATCGAGGCCTGCAAAGACGAGGGCGATGCGCTTGATGCCCGGGTGGCGCTGCTGGCCGAGCGGGACGAGGGCGTGTATTTTCTCTCGCTCGCCGATCTGGTTCCGCACCGCGACCTGAGTTTTCATGCCGCCGACCGGGTGCATCCCTCGCTGAAGGCGGGGCGGGTAATCGGCCAGCGCATTGCCGCGATCATTCGCGGCGCGCCTTAGCGGGGCACGGCCGCCCCGGGGCTGACTGGGCTGACCGGTGTGGCCGGGGCTTGCACCGCAAAAAGCCCCCGCGGGAACGGGGGCTTTGGGGTCAGGGCGTCACTGTCAGGGCATCATCACCGGCGTGGCGTGCGTCAGCAGATGGCTGCGGCTTTCACGTCATCGTCGATGAACGGCAGGTATTGTTCGAAATTGTCCGAGAACATCTGCACGAGCTTTTCGGCCTGCGCGTCATAGGCCTCTTTGTCATCCCAGGTGCGGCGCGGCGTCAGCAGCAGTTCGGCCACGCCCGGCGCGGCAACAGGCACATCAAAGCCAAAGTTTGGGTCCTTGCGGAATTCTTCCCGGGCGAGCGAGCCGTCCAGTGCAGCGGTCAGCAGTGCCCGCGTGGCCTTGATCGGCATCCGCGACCCGGTGCCATAGGCGCCGCCGGTCCAGCCGGTATTGACCAGCCAGCAGGTGGCCCCGTGCTGGGCGATCTTTTCGCGCAGAAGATTGCCGTAGACCTCCGGGCGGCGAGGCATGAACGGCGCGCCAAAGCAGGTAGAGAAGGTCGGCTCCGGTTCGGTCACGCCACGCTCGGTGCCCGCCACTTTGGAGGTGAAGCCGGAGAGGAAGTGATACATCGCCTGCGCCGGGGTCAGCCGCGCGATCGGCGGCAGCACGCCAAAGGCGTCGCAGGTCAGCATGATGATGTTCTTCGGATGGCCCCCGCGCGCGGATTGCGACGCGTTGGAGATATAGTGCAGCGGGTAGGCACAGCGCATGTTGGCGGTCAGGCTGTCGTCTTCGAAGTTGAGATCAAAGGTCTCGGGGTCGAAGGTCATGTTTTCGATCACCGTGCCGAATTTTTCGGTGGTGGCGTAGATTTCCGGCTCGGCCTCGGGGTTGAGGTTGATGGTCTTGGCATAGCAGCCGCCCTCGAAATTGAAGGTGCCGTTATTGGCCCAGCCATGTTCGTCGTCGCCGATCAGCACCCGGTCGGGATCGGCCGAGAGCGTGGTCTTGCCGGTGCCGGACAGACCGAAGAAGACGGCGGTGTCGACGGGGTTGCCCTTGGCGTGGTTGGCGGAGCAATGCATCGGCATGATGCCTTTTTCCGGCAGCAGGTAGTTCAGCAGGGTGAAGACCGATTTCTTGTTCTCGCCCGCATATTCGGTGCCGCCGATCAGGATCAGCTTGCGGTCGAAATTGAGCGCGATGACCGTGTCCGAGCGGCAATCGTGCCGTGCCGGATCAGCCTTGAAGGAGGGGCAGTTGATGATGGTGAAATCGGCGATGAAATCCGCCAGATCCTCGCGGTCGGGGCGGCGCAGCAGGTGGCGGATGAACAGGCTGTGCCAGGCCATCTCGGTGACCATGCGAACGTTGATCGCATGGACCGGATCGGCCCCGCCCACCAGATCCTGCACGAAATAGTCGCGGCCTTTCATATGGTCGAGCATGTCGAGGTACAGCGCGTCAAAGCCCGCGGGGCTCATTTCCGCATTGTTTTCCCACCAGATCGTATCGGCGACGCTGGCGGTTTTGACCACATGTTTGTCCTTGGGCGAGCGGCCGGTGAATTTGCCGGTGGTGACCAGAAAGGCGCCGCCCTTGCCCAGGGTGCCTTCGTCGCGACCAAGGGCGGCTTCGACCAATGCGGGCTCCATGAGGTTGTAATAGACATTGCCCAGACCCTCGATCCCTTGATCCTCGAGGCGGAATTGCGGGTTTACCCGTCCAGATGTCATTTTTTGTCTCTCCTGGATGTCGGCCGACATGCGACGCTACGTTGCGTTGCACCGGGCCGCGTAGAACTATCGCTGCGCCAATGGGCACCAGAACGCAATTTTGCATCCCTGTTCCGGGTCTTAACATGATGATTTATCGGATGAACAGGACGCTTTGGCGCAGTTAGCGCAACCACCGGAACCTTTAGCGCCACCACATGTTTCACAGAGCCGTCATCGCTGTTTCACGGGGCTGCCTTTAAGGGATGCTAAGACATTTTTGCGTCAATGGGCGTCAAGATTTTGCCTGATTCGTTAATCAGGGATTGATTCGCGGCGTCTTCCACGCGACAAAGGGCGCAAAAAAGCAACGAATATTGAGCAGATAAGGGCACATCCAATGTCGAAGATTGCTTTGGTCGATGACGACAGGAACATCCTGACCTCAGTGTCAATGACGCTGGAGGCCGAGGGGTTCGAGGTCGAGACCTACAATGACGGTCAGGCCGCGCTAGACGCGTTCAACAAACGACTGCCGGATATGGCGGTTCTGGATATCAAGATGCCGCGGATGGATGGCATGGACCTGTTGCAGCGTCTGCGCCAGAAATCCAAGATGCCGGTGATCTTCCTCACCTCCAAGGATGATGAGATCGACGAGGTGCTGGGGCTGCGCATGGGGGCGGACGACTACGTCAAGAAACCCTTCTCGCAACGCCTGCTGGTGGAACGCATCCGGGCTCTGCTGCGGCGTCAGGAGGCGGTGGCCACGGACGAAGTCGGCACCGCGCCCGAAACAAAGGTGATGGAGCGGGGCCAGTTGCGCATGGATCCGTTGCGCCACGCGGTGAGCTGGAAGGGCCAGGATGTGTCGCTGACGGTGACGGAATTCCTGCTGCTGCAGGCCCTGGCGCAGCGTCCGGGCTTCGTCAAGAGCCGCGATCAGCTGATGGATGTGGCCTATGACGATCAGGTCTATGTCGACGACCGGACCATCGACAGCCATATCAAGCGTCTGCGCAAGAAAATGCGCAGCGCCGATTCTGATTTCGCGGCAATCGAGACCCTGTATGGGATCGGCTATCGCTACAACGAAGAGTAGGCACCGGGTTTCCCGGGCCTCTTCAGCGGAGACTGGCGCGCATGCGCGATACAGGTATGACGGATGTTTACCGGCAAACGGATCAGGATGGACGCCGGAACGGGGATGTCGTTCTGGGCGATGACTGGGTTGCGCCGGAACAGACAGTCGGACGGGAAATGCGGGCAAGGCGGGCGCGGCGCGGCCTGTTTTCGCTGCATGGCTCGCCGCTGACGCGCAAGATCATAACCTTCAATCTGATTGCCCTGATCATTCTGGTGTCGGGGATCCTGTACCTCAATTCGGCGCGACAAAGTCTGGTATATCAGCGGCTTGGCGCGCTGGTGTCCGAGGCGATGCTTGCAGCTGATGTGTTCGAGGCGCAGCTGCCTGTTGGCGAGGCCGTCAGCCTTGCCACGGGCACCGGTATTGATGTGCCCAAAACACTCCAGAGCCTGTCGCTGCGCGGCGGAGTTGAGGTCTTCATCTACGATGACACCGCGCAGGGCCTGGTCGCCACCCAGCGCGGCGTGATGCGCGCGGATGCATTGAACCGTCTGAACGAAAACGATCAGGGCCGGACCCTGATCACCGATACTCTGGCGGCGATCATGGCCGCTGTTGGCGGCGGCAACCGCGACAGCGCCCGCCCGGATGTGATCGAAGTCAAGGACGACCAGTTGACGGGCCTGAGCCAGCGCGCGCTGAGCGAGGGCACCCAGGTCGCAGCCGTTCCCGACACCGCAGGGGGCACCGTCTATGCGGCGGCAACGCCGATCCTGAACCAGGGCGCGGCCGTGGGAGTGCTGGTCATGACCTCCGCCACGGGTGAAATCGACACCCTGGTGCGGGCCGAACGCGAGCGGGTCCTTCAGATGTTCGTGGTGGCGCTGTTGGTCTCGATCGGGCTCAGCCTGGTTCTGGCCTCGACGATTGCCAATCCGCTGGCCGATCTGGCCGAAGCGGCGGAACTGGGCCGGGACCGGGATGCAGACAGTGTGAAACCCGGTCGAATTCGCATTCCGGACCTGTCGGCGCGCCCGGATGAGATCGGCCGATTGAGCCGTGCGCTGCGTGGAATGGTAAAAGCGCTCTATAATCGTATCGATAGTAACGAACAATTTGCAGCTGATGTGGCACATGAGATCAAGAACCCTCTCGCGAGTCTGCAATCGGCAGTCGGTACATTGCGTATGGTTCACCGGGAGGACCAGCGGGAGAAGCTGATGGAAGTGATCGAACATGATGTGCGTCGTCTTGACCGGCTGGTGAGCGACATCTCCAATGCGTCGCGGCTGGATGCGGAGCTGGTCAAGGAGGAGGAGGAGGTCTTTGACCTGCTGACCATGCTTGGCAACCTCAACCAGTATCTGGGGGAAGATGCGCGCAGTCAGGCGATTGACTATATCACCGAGCTGCCGAACGAGCCCATCATGATCCGTGGGCTGGAGGCGCGCCTGGCGCAGGTCTTTGTCAATCTGATCACCAATGCGATTTCCTTTTGCGAAGAAGGGGATGCCATCCGGGTCTGGGCCCGCCGCCGGGACAACCGGGTGCTGGTCGTGGTCGAGGATACCGGGCCGGGCATTCCCGAGCAGGCCCTGACGAAGATCTTCAACCGCTTCTATTCGCAGCGTCCGGACGAGCATTTCGGCAACAATTCCGGTCTTGGTCTGGCGATCTCCAAGCAGATCATCGAGGCCCATGGCGGCGTCATCTGGGCAGAAAATATCCGCCCGACCGAAGCGGACCAGACCTCGGAACCCCTCGGCGCGCGTTTCGTGGTCGGCCTGCCGATCTGACCCGGCGATGCCCGAACCCTCGGAGCCAGAACATCCCGGCCCGGTGACCCTGCACGCCAGCTGCGTGGCGCTTGAGGAGCGCGGCCTGCTCCTGCGTGGCCCTTCCGGGAGCGGAAAATCCGCGCTGGCGCTGGAGTTGATGGCACGCGGCGCCGCGCTGGTCGCAGACGACCGGGTCGAGATCCGCGTCAGGCAGGCCCGGCTCTGGGCGCGGGCACCGGCGGCGATTTCCGGACTGATCGAGGCGCGCGGCGTGGGGCTGTTGCGGGCGGTGCCCGTGGCGGAGGTACAACTCTGCGTCATTGTCGATATGAGCGTGCTTGAAACCGAGCGGCTTCCGCGCCACGTAGAAGAGGACCTGCTGGGCGTTGTCCTGCCCAAACTGAACCGCGTGGACAGCCCGTATTTTCCGGCGGCCCTGATCCAATATCTGAAAGGCGGAGCGATTGACCCCGACTGAGGTCCACAGCAATCCCGAGACCGTCACGCCGGACCCCTCGGCCCGGCCACCGCTGGTGCTGGTGACCGGTCCGTCCGGCGCCGGGAGGACCACGGCCATCAATGTCCTGGAGGACATGAATTTCGAGGCGATCGACAATCTGCCGCTGCGGCTGGTGCCGGGGCTGGTGGATGCGGGGGGCGCGGATCGACCGATGGTGCTCGGGCTTGATCCCCGCAACCGGGATTTCTCGACCGAGGCTCTGCTGGACGTGATCGCCATGCTGACCGCGCGTCAGTCCCTGGCCACCACGGTGCTCTATCTGGACGCCGAGCCCGAGGTCCTGTTGCGGCGCTATTCCGAAACCCGTCGCCGTCACCCGCTGTCGCCTGCCGAAAGCCCCGAGGTCGGCGTCGCGCGGGAACTGGATCTGATGCAGCCGGTGCGGGAACAGGCGGATCTGGTGATCGACACCACCGAGTTGAACGTGCATCAGCTGCGCGCCGAGGTGGAGCGCATCTTTGCGCCGGCGGGCCGGACGCTGGCGGTGGCGCTGCACAGTTTTTCCTACAAACGCGGCATTCCGCGAAATGTGGATATGGTGTTTGACTGCCGCTTCCTCGCCAATCCCTATTGGGTCCCCGAGTTGCGCGCGTTTGACGGGCGCGATACGCAGGTGCAGGATTATGTGTCCGCAGATGACAAGTTCCAGGGCTTCTTTGACCGCGTTCTTGACCTGACACTGTCCCTGCTACCGGCCTATCGGGCCGAGGGGAAATCCCATTTTTCCATCGCATTTGGCTGCACCGGTGGCCAGCATCGCTCCGTCACTCTGGCGGAAACTCTCGCAAAGGCCCTTGCGCGGGAGGGGCAGCAGGTGTCAATTAGGCACCGCGAGCTGCCTGGCCAGCAATTGAAGTGAGAGAACCGCTTGATCGGGATCGTGATCGTTGCACATGGAGGGTTGGCCAAGGAATACCTGGCCGCCGTCGAGCATGTCGTTGGGCCGCAGCCCGCGCTGATGGCGATCGCCATCGGCCCTGAAGATGATCGTGATGCCAAGCAGGACGAAATATGCGCCGCCGCCGATGCGGTGGATATTGGCGATGGGGTCGTCGTGGTGACGGATCTGTTTGGCGGCAGCCCTTCGAATCTGAGTCTGCGGGCCTGTGCCCCGGCCAATCGGCGGATCCTCTATGGCGCCAATCTTCCCATGTTGATCAAATTGGCAAAGTCCCGCCACCTCCTGGTTGCTGACGCCGTGCGCCACGCCATGGAAGCGGGGCGCAAATATATTAATTCTCAAAATGTGAACCCTGAAGGGGATGCGGCAGAATAGATGGCTCGAAAAACACTCAAGATTATCAATGAAAAGGGGCTGCATGCCCGCGCGTCCGCCAAATTGGTCGAAGTGGTTGAAGGCTTTGACGCCAGTGCCGAAGTCCTCAAGGATGGAATGTCGGCCTCTGGCGACAGTATTATGGGGCTTTTGATGTTGGCAGCCTCCAAAGGAACGACTATTGACGTCGAGACCTCGGGACCAGACGCTGATGCGCTGGCCCTCGCCGTGGAAGCCTTGGTGGCTGACAAATTCGGCGAAGGCTATTAGTCTGTCGGAACGGTCCAGAAAAACGGGACGGGTGAAAGTGGCTGACACCGCGCATAACAACAATTCGGGTCTGGCGGCGCGCGCGTCGCAGACCCCGTCGACAGGCGAAGTCTATGATCGTCGCACCCTGACCTATGCCAATTCCTTTGACGATCGCTGGACCTCGCTGGCGATCCGCACGCTGGAGTGGATGACGGGCAAGTTCACGATTATGCGGATGGTGGCAAAATTCGAGAAAACGAATGCCGACCATCGTGGCAACAAGTTCTGGCGCGGCGCGCTGGACGTGATGGGCATCAAGCTGCAGACTCCCGAGGAGCAGATCAACCGCATCCCGGAAACGGGACCTGTCGTGGTGGTGGCAAATCATCCGCATGGCATGGTGGACGGGATGATTTTTGCCGATCTGATCGGGCGACGTCGGCTTGACTACCGTATCCTGACCCGCTCGGTCCTGACCGGGCTGGACGAGGCGGCGACATCCTTCATGATTCCGGTGCCCTTCCCCCATGATCCCGACGCGCAGCGCAAGATGGTGGAAATGCGGGCAAAAGCCATGGCGCATCTGAAGGAAGGGGGCGTTGTGGCCTTGTTCCCGTCCGGTGTGGTAATGTCATCCGACAGCTGGTTCGGCGCGCCGGTCGAACGTGAATGGAACGTCTTTACCGCGCAGTTGATCCGCCGTTCCGGCGCGCAGGTGGTGCCGATGTTCTTTCCGGGACGCAATTCGCGCGCATATCAGATTGCCTGTCGGGTCTCACCGATCCTGCGTCAGGGGCTGTTGCTGCATGAGATCGTGCGCTCCTGCAACAAACCGCAAAACCCGGTGGTGGGGCGGCCGTTGACCGAAGAGCAGATGGAGCGGCTCCATACCGATCCGCGCGGGTTCATGGGCTGGCTGCGGGCCCATACGCTGGGCCTCGGCAAGACTGGCGGTTGACCTGACCGGGCCCGCCTCTGCCGAGGAGGCTCCCCGGCCACCTGTTTTCGCCCCATGATCGGGCCCACATGATCCAGACGGGACGGATTGCGAGAGGGTGGCGAGGCCACTCAGCGCGTGGGAACCGGCTCTTCCCCGCGATAATCGTAGAAACCCCGTTGGGTTTTGCGCCCCAGCCAGCCGGCCTCGACATATTTGGTCAGCAGCGGGCAGGGGCGATATTTGGTATCAGCCAGCCCGTCATGCAGCACATTCATGATCGCGAGACAGGTGTCGAGGCCGATAAAGTCAGCCAGTTCCAGCGGACCCATGGGATGATTTGCGCCGAGCTTCATCGATTCGTCGATGGACCGCACCGAGCCTACGCCTTCGTACAGGGTATAGACGGCCTCGTTGATCATGGGCATCAGGATGCGGTTGACGATGAAGGCGGGAAAGTCTTCGGCGCTGGCTGATGTCTTGCCGAGCTTTTCCACCACGGCCTGGCAGGTCTTGAACGTGTCTTCATCGGTGGCAATGCCGCGGATCAGCTCGACCAGCTGCATCACGGGCACGGGGTTCATGAAGTGAAACCCCATGAAACGCTCGGGACGGTCGGTGCGGCTGGCCAGGCGGGTGATGGAAATCGACGACGTATTCGAGGTGAGAATCGTATGTGGAAGCAAATGAGGCAGCAAATCCTCAAAAATCGCTTGTTTTACGGTTTCACGTTCGGTGGCCGCTTCGATCACAAGGTCGGTTTTGCCAACATCGGCCAGGGACAGGGTGGTCGAAATCCGCCCCATGGCCGCAGAGACTTCATCGTCCGTGATCTTGCCGCGGCTGGCCTGACGGACCAGATTTTTTTCGATCAGAGACAGCGCATTGTCGAGCGATTGCTGACTTATGTCATTGAGAACAACATGGAATCCGGACAGTGCCATGACATGGGCAATGCCGTTGCCCATTTGACCCGCACCGATTACCCCGACTTGTTTCACGTCCATGATGGTTGGCCTTTCATTGTGCCTGCGGCGGGATACTACCGGCTTCGCGGTTGCAGAAACAAGCCGATACGAGGAGTTTTCAGCAAAATTGCTGATTAGCAGTTTGGAAAGATTCCGACGCCAGTATGGCACTTGGGTGACAAAGTGGTGGAAGAAATGAGTTATGAACTCAAAAGCGCCGACGCGCTTGTGAGCGAACTGTGCAGCTACGGCGAATCCAGGTTACGGGTCCGGGGGCCCGCGCGTGAATTGCGTGACCCCTATATCAGCTTCATGGGTGGCACCGAAGTGTTTGGACGCTTTGTCGAGCGGCCATTCCCGCAGGGCGCGGAAAATCAGGTCGGCATTGCCTGCATCAATCTGGGCGGTGTCAACGCGGGCGTGGACACGTTCCTGCATGATGACCCTCTGTTGGACATTGCAGCCCGCGGGGATCTGACAATTCTGCAGGTGATGGGGGCACAGAACCTGACGAACAGTTTCTACAAGGTCCATCCGCGCCGCAATGATCGGTTCCTGCGGCCCTATGATGCCTTGTCTCATCTGTTTCCTGAGATCGACTTCACCGATTTTCATTTCAACAAACATTTGCTGAAATCCCTGCGTGCGGTGTCGCCGGAGCGTTTTCAGCGGGTGTGCACGGATCTTCAGGCGACCTGGTCCACGCGGATGACGCGTCTGATCGCTGCACTGGACGGGCGTGTGGTGCTGTTGTGGCTGCGCTACGACATGGGTACGCCCGAGGCCTTGGGACCCTCGCCGACGCTGGTCACCGAGGACATGATCGAAGGGCTGCGCCCGACGGTTGCGGATGTGATTGAATTGGATGTGGCGACTGCGGAACAGGCGCAGGACGTCCCCGGCATGATCTTTGGACCGATGGAGCTGCCCACCGCGCGGCTGATGCTGGGGCCGAAGGAACATGACCGCATCGCGGATGCGGTGGCGGCGCGATTGCTGAAACTGATGGCCGCTGCCTGAAGCCCAAATTGACGCCCAAATTGACGTCCTGACCGACGCCTGCCTGATCCCACGGCTGCGGCCTCCGGCGTTGTAGCCCCGCCGGGGGTGCTGTGGTGCAGAGAGGTGGCGCAGACAGAGGGTGTACAGGCGGAGGGTGTCCAGACAGGCGGCGGAACAGTCAGACGGGCAAGTGATGGCGTCAAGGTGTCTGAACGTAAAAAGGGTCCGCACATCGCGCGGACCCTTCGTGATTTCAAACCGTCTGGATCCTTTTGGGATCAGCCGAGTTTCTCGGTCAGTTCTGGCACGGCCTGGAACAGATCCGCAACCAGACCAAAATCGGCAACCTGGAAGATGGGCGCTTCTTCGTCCTTGTTGATCGCGACGATGATCTTGGAGTCTTTCATCCCGGCGAGGTGCTGGATCGCGCCAGAGATACCCACCGCGACATAGAGGTTGGGCGCGACGACCTTGCCGGTCTGACCAACCTGCCAGTCGTTCGGAGCAAAACCGGAATCGACGGCGGCACGGGAGGCGCCAACGGCGGCGCCCAGCTTGTCTGCCAGCGCTTCGATGATCTTGAAATCCTCTTCGGATCCCACACCACGGCCACCGGACACGACCACCCCGGCGGAGGTCAGCTCCGGGCGGTCGCTTTCGGCCACCTTGTCCTCGACCCAGGACGACAGGCCCGGATTCTCCACAGCGCCAATGCTGTCGACAGCGGCAGAGCCACCGTCGCCCGCGGCGTCAAATGTCGATGTCCGGAAGGAGATCACTTTTGTCGCATCGGCGGATTTGACGACCTGGATCGCGTTGCCCGCATAGATCGGGCGCTCGAAGGTGTCGGCGTCAACCACTGCGGTCACATCGGAGATCACCATGACATCCAGAAGGGCCGCCACGCGGGGCAGGATGTTCTTGGCATCGGTGGTCGCAGGCGCGACGATGTGGCTGTAGTCCGACGCCAGCGAGGCGATCAGAGCGGCCGTCGGTTCCGCCAGACGGTGGCCGAGGCTCTCGTCTTCGGCAACCAGGACCTTGGCTACGCCGGCAATCTTGGCAGCCGCCTCACCCGCCGCGGCGGCAGAAGCGCCGGCGCAGAGAACGGTCACATCCCCCAGGGGCTGCGAGGCAGAGATGGCCTTGGCGGTGGCGTCGAAGGCCAGCTCACCACTGGTGACTTCGGCAAGGAGAAGAACAGCCATTATACAGCCCCCACTTCTTTGAGTTTCGCAACCAGCTCGTCCACCGATCCGACCATGATGCCAGCGGCGCGGGCGTCGGGCTCTTTGGTCTCGACCACGGTCAGGCGCGGCGAAACGTCGACGCCATAGTCGGCGGCGGTCTTTTTATCGAGCGGTTTCTTCTTTGCCTTCATGATGTTCGGCAGCGATGCGTAGCGCGGCTCGTTCAGGCGCAGGTCAACGGTGACGATGGTCGGCATCTTGACAGAGATCGTCTGCAGGCCGCCGTCCACCTCGCGCGTGACTTTCGCGGTGTCGCCTTCGATATCCAGTTCGGAGGCAAAGGTCGCCTGGGACCATCCAAGCAGAGCAGACAGCATCTGGCCGGTGGCGTTCATGTCATTGTCGATCGCCTGCTTGCCAGCCAGCACGAGGCCGGGCTGTTCTTCTTCGACGACCTTGGCGAGGATCTTGGCAACCGCGAGTGGCTCGATGTCGGTGTGCACATCGTCGGCTGCGACGATCAGGATGGCGCGGTCGGCACCCATGGCCAGCGCGGTACGCAGGGTTTCCTGAGCTTTCTCAACGCCGATGGAGACGGCGATGACCTCTTCCGCCTTACCCGCTTCCTTGAGGCGGATGGCCTGTTCGACGGCAATCTCGTCGAATGGGTTCATCGACATTTTAACGTTGGCGAGATCAACACCGCTGCCGTCCGCATTCACACGGACCTTCACGTTGTAGTCAATCACGCGTTTGACAGGTACGAGTACCTTCATTTGGCGTTTCTCCTTAACAATCGGGTTCCGCCTGCGCGGGCCCCATGAGTGCTCTCGGGGTGTTGATACCGGCTCGGTGGGAGCGACGACAGAGTAAAATCGTCACGTTTGGGCCCGTGGACGTCGCGTTTGCCGAAAGAGCGTTGATTTTCGTTGCGGAACTTTTCGTTTTCTGTCGTCAGGGCGGCACCCGAAAGCGCGCCAGCAGGGGAGCTGACGCGGATGTTTGCGGAAACATTGACGAATCGTCCTGGGATGAAGCCGGGGATGCAGCGCGCGGTTGCGTCAGCGGTTGGCCCCCGGAACCCAGAGCACGTCGCCCGCGCCGCCGTCATTGGCAGCCCGGGAGGCGACGAAAAACCAATCCGACAGCCGGTTGAGGTATTTGAGGCCGGCCGCGTTCACCTCTTCAACCGTGGCCAGTTCGGTCGTGAGCCGTTCGGCCCGGCGTGCAACGGTGCGGCAGACATGCAGATGTGCGGCCAATGCGCTGCCACCGGGCAGGACGAAGCTGCGCAGGGGGGCGAGGTCCTTGTTCATGACGTCGATTTCGGCCTCCAGACGCTCCACGTGGCCCGGGGTGATGCGCAGCGGCGGGTATTCGGCCTCTGCGTCCAGATGCATGTCCGGGCGACAGAGGTCGGCACCGAGGTCGAACAGGTCGTTCTGGATCCGCGCCAGGGCCGCATCCATGTCGCCGCTCGCCGTCAGCCGGGCCACGCCGACCTGTGCGTTCAGCTCGTCCGAGGTGCCATAGGCCGCCACCCGGACGGAATGTTTCGCCACCCGCGTGCCATTGCCGAGCGCCGTGTCGCCTTTGTCGCCGGTGCGGGTGTAGATCTTGTTCAGGACCACCATGGGTTAATTTCCTCCTCCCGAGAAATAGACAAAGGCCACCATCAGCACGACGGCGAGGAATTGAAAGAAAATACGCAGGCGCATCATCTTGTTGGCATTGCGGCGGTTGAAATCGCCGCCGGCGCCAAAACCGCCGATGCCGATCGCCAGCGCCGCGACCACGGCCGCCATGGCCAGTATGCCCAATATATAAAGTGGAGAGCCCATCGTCTGTCTGGTCCTTTGTTGTCCTGCCGCATCCGGCGCGCCTGTGCTGCGGCTGTTCGGGCCGTGATGCGACTATCTATAGCGCAGGAGAATGCGGTCAATTGTCCGGGTGGTGAGCATCCGGCGCAGGATGCCTGCGATATAGGTCGGAGTGGTGACGTAATAGCGGGGGCGGGGGCGCGTCGATTCCAGCGCGTGGGCCAGTTTCTGTGCCACGGCCGCAGGCGGGAGTTCAAAGGGGTCCGGGCCGCTCGACGTGTAGAGCCGCTTCAGCAGCGAGCCCTCGTAGAGTGCGCGAAGCGGTGAGGATTGCCAGTCGATGTGTTTCTCAAAGTGAGGAATGGAGTTTTGCCGGATATTCGACGTCACCGGCCCCGGTTCGATCAGGCTGACATGGATGCCGGTCCCGCTGAGCTCCAGCCGCAATGTGTCGGTGAGCCCCTCAAGGGCGAATTTCGTGGCGGCATAGGCTCCGCGCCACGGATAGGACACCAGCCCCAGCACCGAGGAATTCTGTACGATGCGCCCGTGCCCCTGCGCCCGCATGACCGGGATGACCTGCCGGGTCAGCTCGTGCCAGCCAAAGAAATTGACCTCGAAAATCTCGCGCAGACCCTCGGTCGGCAGATCCTCGACCGCGCCGGGCAGGCCGTGGGCGCCATTGTTGAACAGGGCATCAAGGGTGCCGCCGGTGGCCGCCAGAACAGCCCCGAGACCCTCGCGGATGCTGGTCGCATCGGTGTAGTCAATGCGGGGGCTGTCAAAACCGGCGGCCTGCATCCGGTCGCAATCGGCCTGGCTGCGGCAGGAGGCGAAGACGCGCCAGCCGCGGTCCCGCATATGCTGGGCTGCCGCGTGGCCGATGCCAGACGAACAGCCGGTAATCAGTAGTGTTCTGGTCATCTGGATCCCCGAGACAGCCTCCGGGATCGAGTTATGACCCTTTCGCGCTGAGCAGGGAAGCGGCAATCCACCCGACGTCACCAGTGCGCGGGTTTTCCAGCAAAGCCCAGCCGGTGGGGTCTTCGTTCAGGACCCGGACCTGATCTCCGGCCAAAAGCTGGGTCATCACCGGGAATTCCGTGCTGGGGCCGAGACGGATATTGGCCCGCGACGCCTGGATCCGGCGAATGTCGTCCCGGGGTTCGGAAATGGGTTCGGACGTGAACTCGGGCGTGGTGAGGTTGATGATGGGGCCGGGCGCGGACTCTGCCGTGATGGCGCTGAGCCCGCCTTCGAGGGCGCCGATCCTGAGGCCATTGGCGGGCAAGGTCAGCAGCGCGGGCTGCGGGGTGTCCGCTGCGGCCTGCGGCTGCGCAACGCGGATTGCGGAGGCAGACGACGGATCGGCGGCGGCGGAGGGCTGTGGCGCGCTTGTTGGGGAAATCCCGACGATCGGGGTCGAATCGTATCGGGCAAGAATTGGCTTTGCCAAGGTGGTTTCCACCGGGGCGCCGATGATCCGGTCCTGCGAACGCGGCGTGATTTTCAGGCTTTCGGCGATGTCAACGGCGGCCACTGGTGGTTTCGGCGGGGTGAAATCGGCGCCACCGCTCAGTTCATAAAATCCCAGCGCCAAGCCGGCAAAAGATACAATCAAAAACCGCGACATTGCGCGCACTCCTTAAATACCACTGAACCACTCATCAAACCAAAACACAGCGTCCCGCCGCCTGTGGGGCTCATTTTCTCACGTTTCATCCAGCATCCGCGTAAAGAACACGTAAGGCCTGTGAATGTTCCGCAAAAAAGGAGCGGGAATCGTCCTTTGTGCGCCCATACTGCACGATTTCAGCGCCGCGCCGAGGGGAGAGCTGCCCGAATCCTCCCCCAAAGACCGGGGGTGATGGTGGCGAATGGCGGTGGAACAGGGGCACGGCAGACACGGCGCACCTTTGATCTGTTGAAAACCGGTGATGGCCGCTTGCCGCCCGACGAGGGGAACAGTATCAGGATTTCATGACCGATATGGTAGATGACCCCACTCCGCCCGACGCGCCGCAAAATGGCGAGATTCTGGAACCGCTGCGCCGAGCCATCGGTGAACGCTATCTGACCTATGCGCTGAGCACGATCATGCATCGGGCGCTGCCGGATGCCCGCGACGGGTTGAAGCCGGTGCACCGGCGGATCCTCTATGCGATGAGCAGGCTGCGCCTGTCCTCGACCGGTGGTTTCTTGAAATCCGCCAAGATCTCTGGCGATACGATGGGGGATTTCCACCCTCACGGAAATGCCGCGATCTATGACGCCATGGCGCGTCTGGCGCAGGATTTCAACGTGCGCTATCCGCTGGTTGACGGGCAGGGGAACTTTGGCAATATCGACGGCGACAACCCGGCCGCGGAGCGCTACACCGAGGCGCGCATGACGTTCATCGCCGAGGCGATGCTGGACGGGTTGGCCGAGGACGCGGTTGATTTCCGCGACAACTATGATGGCCGCCTGCAGGAGCCGAGCGTCCTGCCCGCGACCTTTCCCAACATTCTGGCCAATGGGTCGTCGGGCATTGCGGTCGGGATGGCGACCAATATTCCGCCCCACAACATTGCCGAGCTGATCGATGCCTGTGTGCATCTGATCAAATCTCCGAATGCGGCCGACGACACGCTGCTGCAATATGTGCCGGGACCGGATTTCCCCACCGGCGGCGTGATTGTCGAACCACCGGAGAGCATCGCCCAGGCCTATCGCACCGGGCGCGGGTCGTTCCGGCTGCGGGCCACTCATGAGGTGGAGGATCTTGGGCGGGGCCAGTGGCAGATCGTCGTCACCGAGATCCCCTATCAGGTGCAGAAATCGAAGCTGATCGAAAAGATCGCGGAGCTGATCCAGACCAAGAAGGTGCCGATCCTCGCCGATGTGCGCGATGAAAGCGCCGAGGATATCCGGATCATTCTGGAGCCCAAGTCCAAGAATGTGGACCCGGATGTCCTGATGGGGATGATGTATCGCAATTCCGACCTGGAGGTGCGGTTCTCGCTCAATATGAACGTGCTGATCGACGGCGTGACGCCCAAGGTCTGCTCCATGAAGGAGGTGCTGCGCGCCTTTCTCGACCACCGGCGCGACGTGCTGGCGCGGCGGTCGCGCCATCGGATGGCCAAGATCGACCACCGGCTGGAGGTGCTCGACGGGTTCATCATCGCGTTTTTGAACCTCGACCGGGTGATCGATATCATTCGCTATGACGAGGACCCCAAGGCGGCGCTGATGCGCGAGAACTGGGATCGCGAACACGGGCGTGCCCTGACCGAGGCGGATTATGTGACCCCGGCCGCCGGTGTCGGTGAGCTGACAGAGGTGCAGGCCGAAGCGATCCTGAACATGCGTCTGCGGTCGTTGCGCAAGCTCGAAGAGATCGAGCTGGTGCGCGAACGCGATGCGCTGCGGGCGGAACGCGCTGGGCTGGTGGAGCTGTTGGGGTCCGAAGACCTGCAGTGGAAGAAGATCACCGAACAGCTGCGCGAGACCAAGAAACAGTTTGGCAAGGACTATGAGGGCGGCGCCCGGCGCACCCGCTTTGCCGAGGCGGGCGAGGTCGAGGAGGTGCCGCTGGAGGCGATGATCGACCGCGAGCCGATCACCGTGGTCTGCAGCCAGATGGGCTGGGTCCGGGCGATGACGGGCCATATCGACCTGACCCGCGAGCTGAAATTCAAGGATGGCGACGGGCCGCGATTTGTCTTTCACGCCGAAACCACCGACCGGTTGCTGGCGTTTGGCTCGAACGGCCGCTTCTACACGATTTCGGCGGCCAACCTGCCCGGTGGGCGCGGCATGGGAGAGCCACTGCGGCTGATGGTGGATCTGCCGAACGAGGTGGAGCTTGTGGATCTCTTTATTCACAATCCCGAGGGGCGGCTGCTGGTGGCGTCGGATGCGGGCAACGGGTTTGTCTGCGCCGAAAAGGAAATCGTGGCCCAGACCCGGGGCGGCAAGCAGGTGCTGAACGTCAAGGGCGACGAGCGCGCACGGATCTGCATTCCGGTGACCGGAGATCACGTGGCGGTGGTGTCGGAAAACGGCAAGTTCCTGGTGTTCGCGATCGAGGAAATGCCAGAGCTGACCCGGGGCAAGGGCGTGCGTTTGCAGAAATATCAGATGGCGCGGGGCCGTCAGGGGGCGTTGGAGCTGGACGGCGGCCTGTCGGATGTCACCACCTTCAATTGGGACGAGGGCCTGCAGTGGGAAATGGGCGGCGGCAAGACCCGGCACGAGACCGACCTTGGCCAGTGGCTTGGCAAACGGGCCGGTGTGGGCAAGCGCCCGCCCTATGGGTTCCCCAAGGACTATAAATTCAAATAGCGGCAGCATCCTGCCCAGCCCCGGTTTGAACATGTGGCCCCTGCGCAACCGCGCGGGGGTTCGCCTTTGTGCGGGTTTACCCGGAGCAAAGACCCGGTTTATCACTTGGCGACCCGACTTGATGACCCGACTTGGCGGCCAATTCCTGTTCCGACTGAAAAGAGAGACTTCATGATCCGCACGTTTGCCCTGGTGGCCCTGACTGTTCTGGTGACGGCCTGTACCGCGCCGACCCCCGACGACGATCTGCGTGATCTGGGCGCGTTCAGCCTCGGTCACAATATCGTGGTGGCGCCCAAAGTGCAGAAGGTTCCGGGATCGCGCCCGGTGGAACCTCAGGAATGGGTCGATCTGCTGACCAATGAAGTGGGCGCCCGGTTCTCTCGTTACGAAGGTGAAAAACTGTATCATTTCGGGATCAGTGTCGAAGGGTTCTTCGTGGCTCCCGGTGGGGTGCCGCTGATCCTGAGCCCGAAATCGGTTCTGGCCGTCAAGGTGACCGTCTGGGACGATGCGGAGAACAAGAAACTGAATGCCGAGCCGGAGACGTTCACCGTGTTTGAGACCACCTCGGGCGAGAGTTTCCTGCTGGGGTCGGGCAATTCCCGCACCCGCGAGGAACAGATGCTCGGCCTGGCCCGCAACGCCGTGCGCGAAATCGAGATCTGGATGGCAGAGCAACATGCAGAGAACGGCTGGTTCGACCCGGACGGCGATGCATTGCCACCCTCAGTATCAAATGCGGCCGGAGCGGAAGTCGGCGAATAGCGGGTTTGTCAAGAACGAACCGCTTGATTTTTGCGCGTAAACCAAATAAGCCGCGCGCGCAGAGGAAACCCGGGTCCGACAAGACCCCCCAATTGTCAAAAGGCGCCTAAGCAATGGCTAAGGAAAAGTTTGAACGTAATAAACCGCACGTCAACATCGGCACCATCGGCCACGTTGACCACGGTAAAACCACGCTGACGGCGGCGATCACCAAGTATTTCGGTGACTTCCAGGCCTATGACCAGATCGACGGCGCACCGGAAGAAAAAGCCCGCGGCATCACGATCTCGACCGCGCACGTGGAATATGAGACCGAGAACCGCCACTACGCGCACGTCGACTGCCCCGGCCACGCCGACTATGTGAAGAACATGATCACCGGTGCGGCGCAGATGGACGGCGCGATCCTGGTTGTGAACGCTGCTGACGGCCCGATGCCGCAGACCCGCG
>MPDC01000017.1 GCA_001874255.1 Alphaproteobacteria bacterium MedPE-SWcel | reverse complement strand
CCAATGTGGCACATTGCGATGCCGGAAGCGGGAGCCATCCATCCCATCAATGGCGCGACATGGCTCATTGCTCAATCGCTATACGGCGCTTGGCATACCTGTCACTGAGGCCGTAGGCTAAATCCGTCCGGGGTAAGGGGAAGAACGCCCTTCATACGATTTGTGCAACAAAGCCGTGACTCTCTACAAACAAGGCGCCCTCGGGCGCCTTTGTTGTTTTCACACAGTGCCCTGAGGTTCGTCGAACCTGGGGTCAGTCAAACTCCAGCGCGTCTGCGGCACCGACGCGCTGCATGACGGACAGATCGTCCAACATCCGTAAATTTTGCAACCCTTTCCGGTTCATTTTGTCCCCGCAGCCACAATTTACGCGAAATGCCCGCCAATATGCTTGATCAAACCCGCGTTTCCCTCGTAGCGTGCAGACGGAAAATTCGCAGAGGTCGGAAATTTTGCAGAGTATCGGAGACGCATTCACGCTGGCGCTACAGCTCGTGCTATCAGGCAACGCGGACCTATTTGAAATTGTGGCACTGTCCTTGCGCGTCAGCCTCACAGCGACACTTCTGGCATGCCTGTGTGGCTTGCCCATCGGTGCCCTGATGGCGATCAGCCGTTTTCCCGGACGTGGGATTCTTCTCGTGCTCATGAACGCTCTGATGGGGCTTCCGCCCGTTGTCGTCGGTTTGCTCGTCTATTTGCACCTGTCCAGATCCGGGCCGCTTGGCTTCTTGGGGCTGCTGTACACTCCGACGGCGATGATCATCGCCCAGACCATCCTCATCGCTCCGATCATTGCCGCCCTGTCGCGTCAGGTTCTGGAGGATCTCCATTCGGAATATGCCGAGCAGTTCCGCTCGCTTTGCCTCAACCAGTGGCAGACAGTATCGGCGCTGCTCTGGGATGCCCGCTATTCCCTGCTGACCGTGGGCCTGGCCGGCTTTGGCCGCGCGGTTGCAGAGGTCGGAGCGGTCATTATCGTTGGCGGGAACATCGATCACCTGACCCGGGTGATGACCACCGCCATCGCCCTGGAAACATCCAAAGGCGATCTTGCGCTCGCATTGGCCCTGGGCCTGTTGCTGCTGACCATTGCACTGGGCGTCAATGGAGCCGTGCAGAGTTTGCGCATGAGCGCCCGGAGGCAAGCCTATGTCTAGCCTCGACACCATCGCCTTCAGCCCGAGACGCGCCATCCCCGAGACAGCCGCCCCCGGCCTGATGCCACTGCGAATTCGCGGCCTCGGGCTCAGCTTTGAGGGCAAGGCGATACTAAGCGGGCTGAATTTGGATCTTGGCCCCCATGGCTGCACGGTGATCATGGGACCGAATGGCGCGGGAAAGAGCCTGTTGCTGAAGCTGTTGCACGGGCTGATTGTTCCCACGACGGGCCAGATCGACTGGGCAGGCCAAACCACAACCGCGGCAATGAAACGGCAGGCTCTTGTGTTCCAGAAGCCAATCCTGTTGCGCCGCTCCGTGGCCGCGAATATTGACTTTGTCCTGCGTGCAAAAGGTCGCCCACGATCCCTGTGCAATGCGCTGCTTGATCATGTCGGCCTTGCCCAAAAGGCTCGCCAGCCCGCGCGGCTGCTATCTGGCGGCGAGGCACAGCGCCTTGCGTTGGCCCGGGCACTGGCAACAGAGCCTGATGTCCTGTTCCTGGACGAGGCCACCGCCAGTCTCGACCCGGCCTCCATCCTGACCATCGAATCCATCGTTCGGGACGCCTGCGCGCGTGGCGTCCGCGTAATTTGCGTCACGCACGATATCGGACAGGCACGGCGGTTGGCCGACGACATCGTGTTCCTGCAGGGCGGCCGCATCGCCGAACACAGTCCGGCCCGCGATTTCTTTTCTGCCCCCCAGACCCCAGCCGCCCGGGATTATCTGAACGGCAGACTTGTTCTCTAATTCCAAACCCAAGGGAGCCCCAAATGAAACTGAGCCGATCTCTCTGTGCGTCGATCGTGGCACTGGCGGTTGCAGGCAGCGTCCAGGCTGCGGATCAATCAATTATTGTGCAATCGACGACATCAACTGCGAACTCCGGCCTCTACGAGTATCTTCTGCCTCTGTTTCAGCAAAAGACCGACATTCAGGTCAACGTGGTTGCAGTCGGCACCGGACAGGCGATCAAGAACGCACAGAATTGCGACGGCGACGTCTTGTTGGTTCACGCCAAAGCCTCGGAACTCGATTTCGTGGCCGCCGGATACGGCACCTCGCGGACCGACTTGATGTATAATGATTTTGTCATTGTCGGCCCGGATTCGGACCCCGCTGCGGTGGGCGGCACCAAGGATGCGCAGGCCGCATTCGCAAAGATCGCAGCGAGTGGCGCTTTGTTTGCGTCCCGCGGCGATGATTCCGGCACCCACAAGAAGGAAAAATCGCTCTGGGCGGAGAGCGGCGTCGATCCGTCTGCGGCCTCTGGTCAGTGGTATCGCGAAACCGGGTCCGGAATGGGGGCCACCTTGAACGCGGGCATTGGCATGGGGGCCTATGTGATGACGGATCGCGCCACATGGATCAGCTTTGGCAACAAGCAGGACTACAAAATTCAGGTGGAAGGTGATGATGATCTGTTCAACCAGTATGGCGTGATCCCGGTGAACCCTGCGAAATGCCCGACCGCGCATGTCGCGGCTGCAAAGAAATTTACCGACTGGCTGATCTCGGACGAGGGGCAAGGGGCGATTGCTGCGTTTGAAGTCGGCAATCAGCAACTGTTCTTTCCCAACGCGCCAAAGAACTGATACAGTCTGCGGGGCGACCATCCAAAGTCGCCCCAACCAGACTGCGACATGACTGACCTGAATTTTCCCGACCACGAATATCTGACCGTTCACGAGCTGGCCGAGCTGCTGCGCCTGAAAGAACGCAAGATCTATGATCTCGCAGCCTCTGGCGAGGTGCCCTGTTCACGTGCGACGGGAAAGCTTCTGTTCCCGGCCGGGGAAATACGTGCCTGGTTGAACAGGGCGAAATCCGGTGGGACAACCGCCCCGGACACAGATCGCCCGCAGATCCTGCTCGGAAGCCATGACCCCCTGCTGGATTGGGCGATCCGGCAGTCGCGCTCCGGGCTTGCCACCTATTTCGACGGCTCCATGGATGGGCTGGACCGGTTCACCAAGGGCGAGGGGATCGCAGCCGGGTTGCATCTGCGCGATGGCAAGGCTGGCACATGGAATGTCGCTGCAGTCCAACGCATGGCCTTGAGCCAGAATGCCGTGCTCATTCACTTTGCAAGCCGCCAGCGGGGCCTTGTCTACCGCGACGATGTCAGAGAGCTGTCGACCCTTCAGGACATAGCGGGGCTTCGCCTTGTCCCGAGACAGCCAGGTTCCGGCACCGATCGGCTGCTGCGGGATCTTGCGACGGAGGCCAAGCTGGATCTCGACGCGGTGCAGATGACCGACGTCGCGCGGTCCGAGGATGAAGCGGTCGAATACGTGCGCCGCGGCGCCGCCGATGTGACCTTTGGACTTGAATCCGTTGCACAGGGCTATGGCCTCTGTTTCGCCCCTGTCATCAAGGAAGAATTTGCCTTGCTGGTCGACCGAAAGGCCTGGTTCGACGCGGCCTTCCAGACCCTTCTGTCCTACTGTCAGTCTGACGCTTTTGCAAAACGCGCGGCCAGTCTTGGGGGCTATGATGTCAGTGGCTTCGGGCAGGTTGCCTGGAACGCCTGAGTTTGGGTCAGTGATCCTACCGATCGGTCAGGACCGCCAGGCCAGCACCCTTCGTTCGATCATGCCGATGGCCGTGGAGGTCAGCACCCCCAACAGGGACAGGATCACCACGCCGGCAAACAGCCGTTCCAGATCATACAGCGACCCGGCCTCCAGGATATAGGCGCCAATCCCGTATTGCGCGCCCAGCATTTCTGCAGCGACGAGGAGGATGATCGCGATGGCAAGGCTGATCCTCAGCCCGGACAGGACGCCCGGCATCGCCCCCGGAAGCACGATCTTGCGCACGATGGAAAACCACGACAGGCCAAAGCTCTGCCCCATGCGGATCAGGGAGCGATCCACGTTGTCGACCGCGCCATAGGTGGCCACCACGGTTGGTGTGAACGTCCCAAATGCAATCAGCGCGTATTTTGATCCCTCGTCGATGCCGAACCATATCACGAACAAGGGCAACAGGGCGATTTTGGGAATGGGAAAGATTGCCGCAACCAACGGAACCAATCCGGCCCGGACCAAAGAAAACAGTCCGATCAGAACCCCGACACCCACGCCGACAATGGCACCCAAAGAGGCGCCGACGGCCAGCCGGGTCAATGAGGGCACGATATGTTTCACAAACATGCCGGATTGCCACAACTCGACCAGAGTGGCCAACACATCCGAGGGTTTGGGCAGGGTCAGCGGCGTGATCACCCCCGATTGCGTCGCCCATTCGAGAAACGCGATCAGGATGACGAAGGCTGCCGCCCCAATCCAGCGATGACGCCGCGGGGCAAAGCCTCCGCCCCGAAACCGAACTTCCAGCGGCTGGTGATGCGACAGGGATGTATCAGACATTGAGCAACTCCTCATCAGCGGCCCGGGCTTCTTCCCGCATCAGATTCCAGAGGTGTTTCTGCACCTTCTCAAGATCCGGATCGGCATACTCTCTCGCGGTCAGCGGCTTTTCGATCTCGACGATCTCGCGGATCCGGCCGGGGCGGCGCGACAGCACCACGATCTTGTGCCCCAACCGCACGGCTTCGGCGAGGTTGTGGGTCACGTAGACAGCCGTGAAGGGCTGCCGGTCCCAGAGCGCAATCAGGTCGTCCATCAGCAGTTCCCGGGTCTGACTGTCGAGCGCCGAGAGCGGTTCATCCATCAGCATCACCGCAGGCTTCACGGCCAGAGCGCGGGCAATCGCGACCCGCTGCTTCATCCCGCCCGAAAGCTGTTTCGGCAATGCACCGGCAAAATCGGACAGTTTGGTCCGGGCCAAGACATCGCCGATGATTTGGTCGGCGCGGGCGCCCCGAATGCCGTGATCTTCCAGCACCAGGGAAATGTTGCCGTGCACGCTGCGCCACGGCAACAGGGCGAAATCCTGAAACACATAGGTCAGCGGGTTCAGACAGCCCTCGGGCGGAGATCCCAGTTGCAGGACCCGCCCCGCCTCTGGCCGCTCCAATCCGCCGAGAAACCGCAGTAACGTCGACTTCCCACAGCCGGAGGGGCCGACCAGACAGACGATCTGTCCCGATCCGACCTCCAGGGAAATGTCGCGCAATACCTCCGTCTCGCCATAGGAATGGCTGATCGCGTCCAGTCGAATGTCCATGAATTCAGTCCTGTGTCAGGGGCGGGCCGTTGCCCGCACCCTCATTTCCGTACTTGATTTGCCCGTCAGGCGCCGATCACATCCACATAGCTGGTGTCGAGGAAGGTCTCGAGCGTGATATTCGCATCCACCAACCCCTCGGTTTGCATCCATGTCAGCTGATCTGTCACCGAGGCGACATTGATCGCCGCGTCCTTGTTGATCCGCATGGAGCCATTGATGATTGAGGGAGCCGCCTTTTCACGCGGGCGGTCGGCGTAGACATATTTGTGGATCAGATCGACCATCTCGTCGATGGCGGCATCCCCGTTTTCCTTGTCGACCATGGTCGCGTTGTAATCCGCAACCCCCTTGCCGAAGCCGTTCAGGAAGCTTTCGGTCAAACCGCGCTCCTCACTGGCATTGCGCGCCGACGTAAAGACGGTGGTGACCTGATAGTTCGGCAGATAGTCGGCGACATTGCCGATGATATGCACCGCACCCGAGCCGGCAAGGGGTTTGGCGATATGGGGCACGATGGACCAGGCATCGATCTGGCCCGACTTGAGCGCGCCAATGACGGCCCCCACCTTCTGCAGCGGGATGAACTGCGGCGTGCCGCCTTCGGCTCCGGCGATTTTTGACCCCATGTAGTGGAAAGAGGAGCCCGCCGTGGTCATGCCATAGCGCTTGCCGTCCAGCGCGGCAGGCGAGGTCAACCCGGCCTCGAACGCCGCATCGGAGGCCAGGAGCTTCTGGCCCTCGATACCCGGCTCCTCCGAGAGCGCACCGCCGATGACCTTGACCGCGCCCTTTTGTGCGAGGCTCAAGAGGCCACCGGAAATTGCCGTGACCCCGAAATCCACGTCACCCGAGGCGATCGCCACGGCCATGGGCTGTGCCGCCTGAAAGAACTTCAGTTCCACATCGAGGCCCGCATCCTTGAAGTAGCCACGTTCCAGCGCAATGAAGCTGCCCGAATGGCTGGTCAGGCTCAGGGCCCCCACCACCGGTTTCTTGCCCGAGGCGATGGCCGGAGCGGCAAGGCCCGAAGCCGCAGCCGCCCCCATGAGCGCGAGGGTTTGTCGTCTGTTGTATGTCACCGTATTCTCCTCCCAGTGATGTTTATGTGGCGTCTCATCCGCACATGTCCGCGCGGGTGTCCTCCTCCAGAAGCGCAAGCGCTGCCGGCACGTCCCGGTCCATGATTGCCGTCACCAGCGCTGTGTGCCGACGGCTGCGCGCGTCAAAGTCGAGACGGCCCTCGCGCAGGTGCGCAAGACGAAAACGACGGGACTGATCATAGAACCTCCCGGCCATTTCAATCAGGCGCGGTGATCCGCACGCCGAGACCAGCGTCAGCATATAGGCCCGGCAGGCCTCGTCCCATTCGAGCGCCGACACATCATTGGGGTCCCGCTGCACGGCTGCCTCGGCACGTCGCATTTGATGCTGGGCTGCGACCACCGCCGCTTCCCACTCCACGCTGCCACGTTCGATCGCAAGCGACAGGGCCAGCTTTTCAATCTCCAGCCGCACCAGCAGGATATCCGCCAGATCCTCTTCGGTGGCCGAAGTCACCCGAAATCCACGTTGATTGGTTGCTTCCACCATGCCCTCGGAGGCCAGCATGCGCAGGGTTTCCCGCATGGAATGGTTCGATCCACCATAGCGTTTCCTGAGATCGTCGATCTTCAGCTTCTCATCCGGGCACAGCGCACCAAAGGAAATGTCCCGCCGTATGGCGGAGGCCAGCATGGCCACGACTGTATCATCCTCAGCGGCACGACGGTTGAACAACATTTCATCCCAGGTTTTTAAAAATGTTGGGCATTTAGGCCTCTGCTCCCCAAAACTGTCAACCCGAAATGCTGCACTTTCTGCTGGTGACAGGGCGAAGGCTGCGTCCCATCCACCTTCGTTCCAACTGCCGCCTTTCCCCTGCTGCAATGCAGCGATCGGACGATCACCATGGGGGAATAATACTTGACTCTTTTATATGGCTTTTATAGCCGCAAGCTGACCAAGCATTTTCGCCAGGTGCACGAATAAAAAGCAAAAAGCGGAAATGAGACATGGGACTCCGGACAACAACTGTATCTTTCTGTGCATTGATCGCGGCGCTGCCTGCTGCCGCTGATGTCATAGAACTCCAACCAATCTACGTGGAAACCGACGAGAACACGGCATTCTTTGGCGAGAGCGTCGCACTCGAATCCGGCACTGTCGCCAAGACAGGTGACGCCATTTCGAAGACTCCCCGGGCCGTTCACATCGTCACGGCGCAACAGATCGCGGAACGCGGAGCCACCAGTGTTGAGCAGGCGCTGCAATATGCATCCGGCATTCTGGCCGGGCAATGGGGTCTCGACAACCGCTCCGATTGGTCATTGGTGCGCGGATTTTCTCCGTCCACCCTGCATGACGGTCTCAATGCCCGCTACGACTACTACAACGACACCAAACCGGAACCCTTCCTGCTGCAAAGCGTCGAAGTGTTGAAAGGCCCAGCCTCGGGGCTCTACGGCAGTGGCTCCGTTGGCGGTGTGGTCAACACCACGTCGAAAACGGCGGCACAGGACAGCGAGAACCTCTGGCAGCTCTCCGTCGGATCCAACCAACGTGGCCAGATCGCAGGCGACATCAGCGGTGATCTGAACGCCACAGGAACCCTGCGCTACCGCCTGGTGGGACTGTTGCGCAGCGCGGAAACCCCTGTTGATTTCTCGCAAGACGATGCGCTCGCCTTCGCGCCCTCCATTACCTGGCGGCCGAATGATGACACCGAACTGACCCTGCTTGCCAATTATCAGAAGAATGACGGCAGCCCGCTGATCCAGTTCGCATCACTCTACGGCACTCTCGAACCGGCCACCGGTTTTGGCAACGGCACCTTCTTTGACGACAGCCTGTTTGTCGGCGAACCCGGCTTTGACAAATTCAACAGCGAACAACGCAGCCTGACCGCGATGGTGAGCCATCGCTTCAACGAGACCTGGACCGCAAACGCCAGCGCGCGCTACCTTGAGGGCGAGGCCGAGTATCAACACGCGTGGTGGGCCTTCGACAACTATGGCAACGGTCGCTACAATGCTGACGGCACCATCAACCGCTCGTTCTATCGCGCCGAGAACGAAATGAAGAGCGCCGCGCTCGACGCCTATGCCACGGCGAACTATGCCGTGGGCGGCCTTGATCTGCGTACGATCATCGGGGCAAGCTATTCCCGCGGATATTATGACAGCGACTTTGCCTATGGGGCGCAGATCGCACCGATTGATCCGTTCAATCCGACCTACACGGGCTACAATGCCATTACCGTCGCCGACAGCGATGGCACGTCGATCACGGAAACGGGTCTGTATCTTCAGAACCGGGCCACGTTGAACGACCGGCTCTATGTCGATTTCGGCCTGCGCTACGGCAGCATCAAAACGGGTGCCAGCACTGGCAGCTTTGGGGCCACCACCATTGCGGCTGACGACAGCGCATGGACTGGCAATGCGGCGGTCATGTACCGATTTGACAATGGTGTGTCGCCCTATATCAGCTATGCCGAGAGCTTTCGGCAGGACGTCGTCGGCACGGATGTGAACGGCACCCCATTCAAGCCGACCGAAGGCACCCAATACGAAATTGGCGTCAAATATCAGCCCGCTGGCACCGACACCCTGTTTGCGGCTTCGATCTTTGACCTCACGAAGTCGAACATGACGGTATCCGACCCCGCGAACCCCGGGTTCTCCAACCAGACCGGCGAAGCCACGTCCAAGGGGCTGGAACTTGAACTGTTTCACCGGGTCGCGGATGTCAGTTTCGATGCAGCCTATACCTATCTCGATACTGAAAACTCCAGCGGCGCGCAGATCGCGCAAGTGCCGGAGAATACAGCCTCCCTCTGGGTCAACTATGAACCCGGGCAGGGAAAACTGCAGGGCTGGAAATTCGGCGCGGGCGTTCGCTACACCGGCACCAGCTGGGATGGAAGCGACACCCAGGAAACCCCATCCTACACGCTCTATGATGCCGCGGTCACCTATTCCCGCGACAACTGGCAAGTGGCTTTGAATGTGCAGAATTTGCTCGATGAGTTCTATGTCACCACCTGCCAGTCCGGCGCCTGCTACATAGGTGAGGGCCGAAATGTCGCGCTCACCCTGACGTCAAAGTTCTGAGCCATCTCAGGCTTCCCGGGCTGCACCAGTCCGGGGAGCCCCTTTTTCCAACGCCACACAAAGATCACTTGATGCGTCACCTGTTGATACTGATTTCCCTCTGCGCCATCTCGCTCGGTCCCAACAGGGGCGTGGCGCAGGTGTTTCCGGTCGAAATCGAGCATATTTTTGGCGCAACAAAGATAGCGGCCGAGCCGAAGCGCGTGGTGTCGCTCAGCTTTATCGGCCATGATTTTCTGCTGTCGCTTGGCGTGGTGCCTCATGCGTTGCGCAAATGGTATGGCACCTTTCCCTATGGGGTCTGGCCATGGGCGCAGGACGCTCTGGGCGACGGCACCCCCATTGTGATGCAAGGCGAGATCGATATCGAAGCCATTGCGGCCATGGAGCCCGATTTGATCGTCGGCCAATGGTCCGGGATGACGGCGCGCGAATATGCTCTGCTTTCAGAAATAGCGCCGACAGTCGCAGCGGCGCCCGGCAGCGGGGACTACGGGACGTCATGGCAGCAGATGCTGTTGCGGCTCGGCCGGGCCACCGGACGCATCGAGCGCGCCCAGGAAACCCTTGCAGGGCTGGAGCGGCGCTTTGCCGACCTGCGCCAAAGTCACCCCGACTGGCAGGGTGCAACCGGGGTGATGGTCTGGGCCGGGACGACCGGGGCCTATACCCATCACGATATCCGCGGGAAATTTCTTGCCGAACTGGGCTTTGTGCCGACAGAGGAGGTCCTTGCCTACCAGGGTCCCAATCAATCCTACTACATCGTGTCCGACGAAGATCTCGCCCCCATCGACGCCGATGTTTTGCTTTGGCTCGACGGAGGCACCTCTGTCGCGCGTCTGAACCGTTTGCCGCTGCGCCGCTTCATGAGGGCCTATATCGAAGGGCGCGAGATATACTCCGGTTTGATGCTGACATCCGCGCTGTCCCATTCCAGCCCGCTGAGCATCAACTACGCGCTGGACAGGCTCGTCCCCCTTCTCGAACAGGCAATGGATGGAGATCCCGACACCGAGGTGACCTCCTCCCGCGAGGCCGGAATTCTGGCCGGAGGTGTATCGGATGACCGCTAGGTCGGAGATACCTGTGACCGCGCGTGTCCAACCTGGCCGGTTTTTCTGGCTCGCAATTGGCATCCTCGCAATTGGCGTGACAGCGGTCTTTGCCCTGCGCCTTGGTGTGCGCGCCCTGTCGTGGCAGGACATCTGGCTCTCTCTCGTCGCTTTTGACCCCGATTCTGCTGAACATATCGTCATTCGTCAGATCCGCTTGCCCCGCATTGCGGCGGCGCTCTTGTGTGGAGGATGCCTTGGCGTCGCCGGGGCCCTGATGCAGGCGCTCACGCGCAACCCGCTTGCCGATCCGGGGCTATTGGGGGTCAATGCCGGGGCAGCGCTCGGGGTTGTGCTTTGTACTTTTGCGCTGCGGATAACCGACCCCGCGCAATTCTTCTGGAGCGCCCTTTTCGGCGCCGCGCTGGCCGCCGTCCTCGTGTTCATACTCGGCGGCAACGCGCCCTCACGTACCGGGCGGCTGATCCTTGCAGGCGCCGCCGTCAGCGCGCTGTTCTACGCGCTCATTCGAGGGCTGTTGCTAGTCAGCCGTTCCTCGCTTGAGGTGTACCGCGTTTGGGTGCTTGGTGGGTTTGACAATGTCACGCTCGACATGATCACAGCGCTGCTCCCCTTCGTTGCCATCGGGCTATTCATTGCATTCGCCGCAGGCTTTGGCCTCAACGCGTTGCAATTGGGCGAAGACACCGCTCAGGGGTTGGGCGTTCGTGTGGGGCTGCTGCAATTGCTGACCGGTTGTGCAATCGTTGTCCTATGCGCCGCGACCGTGTCCATGGCGGGCCCGATTGCGTTTATCGGCCTGATTGTTCCGCATCTGGCTCGAGCGACAGCGCCACAGGATATGCGCTGGCTGGCGCTCTACAGCGGCATCTATGGCGCGTCGATGCTGGGTGTCGCGGACATCATAGCCCGTTCAGCCCTTTTCGGCGGCAACATGCAGGCGGGCGTGATGTCCGCGATCCTCGGGGGACCGGTTCTGATCTGGCTGGTCCGCAGCAAGGGAGTGCGCAAGCTATGACTGTCCCCCTCCGCCTGGGTTCTTTTTCCATGCCGATCTCACGGCGCAATCTGGCCACCGGGATCGGTCTCTTCATTGTGCTGATTGCCTCCGGCCTCGGTGCCCTGCAATTGGGGAGCTTCCCGGTCGGGGCCGCAGACCTGGGCACCGCCTTGGCGGGCGAGATGGACGGCATCACGCGGATGATCCTGCTCGATCACCGCCTGCCGCGCATATTGGTTGCCATCGGCGCCGGAGCAGCCCTGGGTCTGTCGGGTGCCATGTTCCAATCGATGCTCCGCAACCCTATGGCCTCACCTGATGTGATCGGGTTCAACGCAGGCGCGAGCTGTGGCGCCGTTCTGGCCATCCTTGTCTTCGGCTCGGTCCGGTTCGTGCTGCCCTGGGCGCTGCTTGGCGGCTTGCTGACTGCGGCGCTGGTCCTCGCTCTGGCCTGGGATCCACGACGCGAGAATGGGCTTGATCCATACCGCCTCATTCTGGTCGGGATCGGTGCGAGCCTGACCCTGAGCGCAACCAGCGATCTGCTGCTGAGCATGACCGACGAACAGCGCGCCGCCGATATGGCCCAATGGCTGACCGGATCGCTCAATGCCCGCAGCCTGAACGACGTGGCTCTGATTTGGGGCGGTCTGGCGCTGCTGACGCCCCTCGTGGTCTGGCTGCAGTTCCCGCTGAACCGGCTTGTCTTGCCCGATGACATCGTGCGTGGGTTCGGCTTTCGTCTGCCTCTTCTGCGGCTGCTCATGACCTGCACCGGGGTAGTGCTGGCCGCTCTCGCCGTGAGTGTTGCAGGGCCTCTGCCCTTTGTCGCCTTCGTCGCAGGCCCGGTAGCCCGTCGCCTGCTGGGAACCGGCGCCCCCGTGCTCGCCGCTGCTGCCTTGATCGGTGCACTCGTCACGCTGGGGGCCGACACGGCGGCCCGGCTTGTTCCCATCGTGCAATTGCCGGCCGGCGTGTTCACCGCTGTGATCGGCGCGCCAGTCCTGATGTGGCTGCTCGTCGCACAGTTTCGCAAAGGAGCCCTCTGAACCATGCCTGAACATTCTCGTCTCAGTGCCCGTGATCTGAGCGTCGCCTTCGCGCGCACAACCGTGTTGAACAACCTCTCCGTTGCCCTCCCCGATGGCGCGGTCACAGCCATCGTCGGCCCCAACGCCTGCGGCAAATCTACCCTGCTCCGCAGTTTCGCGCGGCTGCAAAAAGCCAGCCAGGGTCAGGTCATTCTCGACGGCAAGAGCATCGCAGAACAGAACAGCAAATCGGTGGCCCGCAGGTTGGCCATTCTGGGCCAGTCGCCGATTGCTCCGGAGGGGCTGAGCGTCCGGGATCTCGTCCTGCGGGGACGTACGCCTCATCAATCCGCATGGCGCCAGCATTCGGCCGAAGATGCCGCAGCTGTCACAAGCGCTCTGATGGCGACTGGTATGGAGGGATTGGAAAATCGCTTGCTCGATACCCTGTCGGGCGGCCAACGCCAGCGTGCGTGGATTGCGATGGCACTGGCGCAGGACACTCAGCTTTTATTGCTGGATGAACCAACGACCTATCTCGACCTGCCACATCAGATCGAACTTCTGGAGCTGGTGAGCCGACTCAACCGCGAGACCGGGCGCACCGTCGCCATGGTCCTGCACGACATCAACCTCGCGGCCCGCTACTGCGACCATGTCATCGCCTTGCGGGGCGGGGACATCCATAGCGAAGGCCCCCCGCAGCAGGTCATCACCCACGCCATGATGAAGGACGTGTTTGATCTGCCCTGCACCATCATCGCCGACCCCAATCACGGCACACCGCACGTCATTCCAAGCTGAAGAGGCCTGACCATGTCCATGCAAGACCGTTTTTCCTTCGACACTCAGTCCCGGTTGCCCGGCCTCTCGTTCGACACCGTCAGAACCACCGTTCTGAGCACGGCCAAGGAACATGACCTGCCTGTTGTGATCAACACAGATCGGGAAATTCAGATTGAAACGGACTATGGCAACTACAGCTTTCTGCGTCAGGGCACAGAGAGTTCGGTTCAGGTCGGATCAACCCGCGCGGATTGGCTTTATGTTCTCAAGGAAAGTCTCGGCGACACGATCGCGCATCTCTCGCCTGACACTGCCAGCAAGATCATGTGGTCGGATGCACAGGAAAGCGCAGGTTGCCTGCCGCCAAACTTTCAGTTCATCACGGTGCAGGAGGTCAGGCAAATTCCCGGCGGGTTTCTGCGCGTGGTGACCGAGGCCGAGACCCTGGCGCATTTCACGACAGATGCCATTCATTTCCGACTGGCTCTGCCGACGCCCGAACTCGCCTATCCGGAATGGCCATATCTCAGCGAGACCGGAGCAACTGTCTGGCCGACGGGGGCGGCGACGCTGCATCGTCCGGTCTATACAGTCCGCGAACTGGACGCCAAAACCGGGCGCCTGGTATTCGACGTTTTCGAACATGACGGCGGGCGCGCAACCGAATGGGCCCGCAGCGCGACGCCGGGCAGCCGCGTCGGCATAACCGGCCCGGGGGGCGGCGGCATCCCACAGACCGAAGCCATCACCATCTATTCTGACGAAACCGGGTACCCGGCCGTCGCCAGGCTTCTCGCAGCATTGGGCCCCGAGGCCCGTGGGCGTGTCCTGTTGGAACACACAACCCCTGACAGCAAGAGCTACCCGCTGCCGGACCACGCGGGGATCGACGTGCTGCATCACCCGGCGGTTTCAAATCTGGACCTCGCAGATGTTGCAATCGCAGAGATGGGGGCCTTCGCTGATCACATGATCTGGTTTGCATCGGAAAAAAAGGCCGCGCAGAAGCTCCGGGCGCATATCAAAGCCGCGGGTCTCAGCCCCAAAGACCACTACATCGCAGCCTACTGGACACGGCCGGCGAGTTGAGGCACACAGGCTTAACTTGACAAAAATACTATGCTAAATTAAGCGCCAGATCCGGAGGCCAATGTCTCCTGTAGCCAATCGCGGACGCCCCTCTCGGGGTGTGTCGTGTAGCCAAGCCTATCTGCCAGCGATCCCAAATCTGTCACGTGCTGTGCAGACCAGAGCCACTTGCCGCTACACGGAGCCCGATATGAAAAAGCCCTTTCTCCTGACGATGTTTCTGCTGCTGCCGGTGCTCGCCCAAGCTCAGACAGTCGCCCCGGACAGCGGCCAGCCCCCCGTTCCCAGTCTCGCAACAGAACTCGTGGCTCCGACTGCGCCGACATCCCCGCAAGTGCCTGAAACGCCGTTTGAATCGGACCTCGATGTGACCTTGCCGACCTCTGAGGCCACCACATCTGAGGCCACGGCATCTGAGGACAACGCCGAGACACTGATCGCCCCCGACACCGGTGTGGAAAACAGTGAACCAGCCGTGCCGCTTCCGGTCGAGAGCACGCCGGAGAACATGCAGGAGATGGCCTATGATGCGCTGGACACCGCGCAAACCTTCCTTCGCAACGGCGGCCCTTCGATCTGGGCCATCGCAGCATTGTCGATCATCACCCTGGCCCTGATTCTTTGGAAAATCTGGCGCTTGGCGCTGATTGGCGCCTGGTCGCGGGGCAAGGCCCGCAAAGCGGTTGCCGCCTATGAGGCCGGAGATGCGGACCGCGCAATTGCCCTGGTGGCCGGTCGTCGCGGCGTCCGCTCAAAAGTGGTCTATGCTGCGCTGACCGCATTGCGGAGCCTGCCCGACACTCACGCCCGCGAAGAGACGGCGCGTGTCGCCAAACGCGAATTGGGCTCTGCCCGCAGTGGCTTGGGAGCGCTGGAGCTGATTTCAACCATCGCGCCGCTTCTCGGTTTGCTTGGCACCGTGCTCGGCATGATCGCAGCCTTTCAGGCCTTGCAAACAGCCGGGTCCAAGGCCGATCCCTCCATGCTTGCCGGCGGCATCTGGGAGGCGCTTCTGACCACTGCTGCGGGTATGGCTGTCGCGATCCCGGCCTCTGCAGCGCTGACCTGGTTCGAAGCTGTGATTGACCGTATTCGGCGCGACGTGGAGGACAGCGCAACCCGCCTGTTCGTCAGCGAGGCACCGCAGAACATACGCCTCGCGGCGGAATGATCGGCAATGTTGCTGGACACTCCCTCCCGACCTCCGCGAAAGCCGAGCCTGACACCGATGATCGATGTCGTCTTTCTGTTGTTGGTCTTCTTCATGCTGGCCTCTCGGTTCGGGGTCGACTCGGCGCTGCCCCTGCCATTGGCGACGGGTGGCGGAGAATACAGCGGCCCGCCGCGGCTCATCGATGTGGCACCGGAACAGATTTTGCTGAACGGCCGTCCCGTGGCCGAAGCTTCCCTCGGCGCCGAATTGGCGCCCCTGATCGAGGCCAAGACTGACGTGCTGATCCTGCGTGGCAAGGACGGCGCGACCCTGCAGCGGATTGTGTCCTTGACGGAAATGCTGAAATCCGAGGGCTATACCTCGGTTGTATTGGTGGAGTGATCGGCAATGGATCTGACAGATGCCCCCCGCCGCCCGCGCGCCGAATCAATCGTTCCGATGATCAATGTTGTCTTTCTGCTGTTGATTTTTTTCCTGATGACCTCGCGCCTTGCGCAACCGGATCCGTTTGAGATCACCCCCCCCACGGCCGACCTTGATGCGCCGGTGGAAGCCGAAGCGATACTCTATGTCGACAAGACCGGCAGGCTGTCATTTGACGGGATCGAGGGCGATGCCGCGCTTGCCCGTCTCGCGCAGGTTTCGGCCTCGGATGCCGTGTTGCAACTGCGGGCCGACAGCGCCCTCGAAGCGGCCAAGGCTGCGGGTCTGTTGAAAGATCTCTCGAGCGCCGGATTTGCCCGTGTCGAGTTGGTGGTGAGTCCGAAATGAAGCGCTGGTTCGAAGCCGCCATATTCTCCGCACTCGCGGTCGCGGCGCATGTCGCAATATTCACCAGCCTACCGGAAGAGGGGGCCGAGGCGGGCGGCGTCGGTGGCGAATATATCATGTCACTCGCAGGCGCAGCACCCACCGTTCGGGAGATGGTAAAACGGTGGGAACAGCCGCCCGAAACCCCGCCGATCCAACAGGATGTGCTGGAAACGCCCGAGAGCGATGCGCCGCCGCCGGAACTGCCGCAAATCGATGCCACCCCCGCGCCGCGCGCCGAGGTCCGCCTGGCGATGGCCCCGCCACAGGATGTCGTCCAGCCCGTGATCGATACCGAGACCGCGCCACCGCCGCCCGAGCCAGAGCCAGAGCCAGAGCCAGAGCCAGAGCCAGAGCCAGAGCCAGAGCCAGAAGAGGTTCCCGAAACCGCACAGAAAGCCAAGGTGGCATCTGCCGGTCGCGCGGAACAGCGGGCTGCAGGATCCGGGGGCAGTTCGCAGGCCGGACTATCCGGCACGGCCAGAACAACGACAGCATCCAAAGGCCAGCAGGCAAAACTGCAGGCCGTCTGGGGCGCCAAGATCCGATCCCGCATCGAGCGGCGCAAACGCCCGACCCGAGAAAAAGGTTCGGTCACCGTCAGCCTGTCCGTGAACCGCCAAGGTCATTTGGTTAGCTATGGTGTCGTGCGATCTTCTGGTGTGTCGGCCGTCGACAAGGCGGCTTTGCGCGCGGTCTCCAGTGCCAAACGTTTCCCCAAAGCGCCCGATGGCCTGCCGGGGAGCAAATTCAATTTTGCGATATCGATCAACTTCAATTGAAGTCCGCGTCGTCGCATTGACCTTCGCGTGATCTCACATGCGGCGGTTTGATATCCGACCAAATCGCCGTCTGCATAGGGCCCGCCAATGATCCCAGGCTGGTTTTTGGAGCGATGCTGCGTTTCGTCCCTCTTCCCTTTCGGGCCCTGCCGGACCGCCGAATGCGCACAAGATACAGTTCGCAAGAGCGCGGCGCATCCCTCCTGATCAACGGGCTGGACCTCTGGCGAAACCTGCCTGCGTCTCTACACCCGGAATGGGAAACCAAATTTCGATGCGGAACAAATCCAGCCGTCGGCCGTTTCCTATCCGAAGCCTGCAACACGCGGGATGTTTTAAACGGTAAAGGAGACATGCAATGCTGAGTTGGGCACTGACATTTCTGGTAATCGCTTTGATCGCAGCCGTCTTTGGCTTTGGTGGTATCGCCAGCGCCTCTGCCGGGATCGCTCAAATCCTCTTTGTTATTTTTCTGGTGTTGTTCGTCGCCACATTGGTGTTTCGCGCTGTCCGACGGTGACCGGCGCTCACGCTGACGTCGCTCTGACCCCATCAAGAATAAGGAGGTGACATGACACCTGCACTGGATATCAAACCCAAGACTGCCTCTGTTGAAACAGGCGTTCGGGACACTGCACCAATTGCCGAAGGGCTGAGCGATGTACTGGCCGACACCTATCGACTGACGCTCAAGACCCATATCTACCACTGGAACGTCGAAGGGCCTTTGTTCTTTTCGCTCCACAACCTGACCGAGACGCAATATCAGAACATGTTCGCGGCCGCCGACGAACTGGCCGAACGTATCCGCGCATTGGGCCATATGACGCCCACAAAAATTGCCGGCGTGCTGTCGGAAAGCGTGGTCGACGATCTGGAGCAGATGCCCAGCGCAGGCGAAATGTGTTCTGACCTGGAATCGGATCATATGCGGCTGTCTCACCGTCTGCACGCGCTGATCCAGCTTGCAGAGGCCCGCAACGATATGGTGACCGGAGACCTGGCCACTGAACGTGCGGCCTTTCATGAAAAAGCGGCTTGGATGCTGCGGGCTTTGTCTGCCTCGTAAGACCGCCTGCATCCATGAAGAAGCCCTGCAGACCAAAGGTGTGCAGGGCTTCTTGTTTGAAATCGGGAGGCTGTGCCGACGTCATGTGCCGGCGCCATCGCAGATCTGCCCCGGATTGCTCCGGGGCAAACAGTCGGCTTTAATTGGTCAGCGTATCTGTCGAAGCAAAGAACATCGCCTGGCTGATCGCCGAAACGACCTGATCGGGGACATAGGGTTTTGCAATCATGAAAGCCGGCTCATGTCGCTCTCCGGTCAGCAGGCGTTCCGGGAAGGCCGTGATGAAGATGACCGGAACGTCGCCGATCGTTTCCAGCAGGTCAGCCACGGCATCGATCCCGCTGGAATTATCTGCCAACTGAATATCGGCCAGTATCAGGTCCGGTTTGTCCTCGGTTCCCAGTTTCACGGCAGCGGCACGAGTGCGTGCGATACCCGTGACTTCGTGGCCCATCATGGTGCAGATACCTTCTAGATCCATCGCGATGATCGCTTCGTCTTCGATGATCATGATCTTGCCACTCACCGCCTGCTGCATCTCGTCGCGGGCCAACTGGATCAAGCGCGCCGCCTCTTCGACGTCGATGCCCATGATGTGAGAGATCTCGCCGACGGTGAATGATTCAACGGTATTCAGCAACAGCGCTTCGCGGGTGTTCGGCGTCAAGGCAGAAAGATGCTGCAATGCACGGGCACGGGGGCCGTCGTCGTATTCGGCAACGGGTTGGCCAGAGCTGCCCCAAAGGCTGTGAAACACTTTGAAAAGGGCGACTTTCCCGCCAAGATCGCGCGCTTCAAAACAGCTTGGATCTGTGAGGATAGCCTCAAGGGTCGAGGCGGCATAGGTATCTCCGGACTGCTGGGCACCGGTCAATGCCCGCGCATAACGGCGCAAGTACGGCAGATGAGGAGCGATAAGGTCCGACAGAGTCAGGGCTTGTCCTGTGGTGGGGGTCGACAATTTTTTTCTCCTGTCACCAATATTCCATGGAACAAACGTCCGACAATCGCGTTTGTTCCATGATACACAAAATAAGTTGCGGGCGACAGTACCGACGTTGCAGGAGAAGCGAATGCCACACCGGCCACAAAAACAGTCATGGGACAGCCTCATCGACGAAAACCTGAAGAAGGTTTTCGAAGAAGATGCCAATGCAGATTTGCCGCCGCACCTTCTGGAACTCCTCGATCGTCTTGACAAAATTCAGGTCACGGATGGAGCCGATGGTTCGGCGCCCCTCCCGGAGGCCGAAGGATGAACAGACAGGATGCCAAGGCTGAGTTGATCAGTCACATGAAGGTGCTTCGGGCCTTCGCCATGAGTCTCACCCGCAATGATGCCGCAGCCGACGATCTGGTCCAGGATACGGTTCTGAAAGCATGGACCAATCTGGAAAAATTCCAGGAAGGCACAAACATGCGGGCCTGGCTGTTTACGATCCTGCGCAACACATTTTACTCCAACCGCCGCAAGGCCGTGCGGGAAGTCGAGGATTCCACCGGATCCATGACCGAGAGCATCTCGGTGAAACCGGCTCATGACGGTCGCCTGCAATTGGCGGAATTTCGCGCGGCGCTGGACCTGCTGCCTGTGGAACAGCGGGAAGTGCTGACCCTGATTGGCGTCCTGCAATACTCGTATGAAGAGGCGGCAGAGGTCTGTGGCGTCAAAGTCGGCACCATCAAGAGCCGTCTCAATCGCGGGCGCGAAGCGCTGGCCCTCAAGATGCACATCGATGCAAATGACCGCATGGAGCTGACGGACGCGGCCACCCATGCCGTGGTTTCAGCCAGCGGTGGAACCGCTGCGTGAATCGGAGGACCCTTCCGTCGCGAGCATCCAAGCAGGACCCTATGCAGACAAATCCCCCCCAGTCTCCGTCTCTCCAGGGCGGCGGAAATAAACCGGACGTATCCAGACCCTTTGGCTGGACACGCAACCTGTCGATCCGGCTTGCCATATTGCTCTCTGGCGCATTGGTTCCTCTGGGTCTCATTGCCGTCGACCAGACTGTCCGGCTGCAAAACGAAGTGACAACGTCGAACAACCTCAGCCTGCAGGCCTTGACCGCAGAATTTGCGCAGGAAGAACGGGAAATCATCAAATCGGCCTTTACCGCAGCCGAGACCCTCGCGTTGACCCTGCCGGATCTGACCGATGACCTGGAACGTTGCAACGCATTGATGACCAATTTCGTGGATGCCATGTCAGAGCGCTACAGTTTCGCAGGTTTTCTGCCGACTGATGGCGTAATGGACTGTGCATCCGCGGATTTGACGATCGACTACACTGACAATCCGGACTTTGTCACATGGATGCGAAGCCCGAAACGCGAGGTTCGGGTAAACCCGGTTGGGCCTGTCGCAGGCGATGCGGTCCTGATTGTGTCCGAGCCCGTCTTTGATCGCGACGACACTTTTATCGGCAATCAGATCATCCACGCCCCACATGACAAGATCGACGAGAATTTCCAGGTCAAGCTGGGGGACCGCCCGATTGACCTCGTCACCATCAGCGCGGATGGCGACATCCTGAGTGCCTCTGGCGCACGGGAAACGGCAAGGGAGCGGCTGCCCGCAACCATCAGCCTGAAGGAGCTCATAGAGCTCAACCCGCGCCGGATCGAAACAGAAAATGCTGCGGGGCAACGGCGGTTGTTTTCAATTGTACCGGTTCTCAGCAGCGGTTTTTATGTCATCGGAAGCTGGGATCCGGACGGCAGGCATGCGCCCTCCGCCCCGGGGGCGTTCAACCAGCTTCTGCTGACGCCTGCCCTGTTTCCAATCCTGATGTGGCTGGTCAGCCTGATCCTTATTTATGTCGCGCTGGATCGCCAGGTCGTACGTTATCTTCGGACAATCAGCCTGCAGATGCGTCAGTTTGCCCAGTCCCGCACCCTGCCGGCGTCCACTTCGGGCTCGTTCATGCCAATAGAGCTGGAGGTGATCGAAGATCAGTTCACGCAGATGGCGGAAAAGCTGCTGCTGGATGAGGCAACCCTCTTTGATGCGATGCATGACAAGGACGTGTTGCTGAAGGAACTGCATCACAGAGTCAAAAACAACCTGCAGCTCATTTCCTCGATCATCAGCATGCAAATTCGCCGGACCCGCAACGAGGTGACCGCGGCCGCGCTGAAAACCGTGAACCGCCGGGTGACCAGTGTCGCCACGGTTCACCAGACGCTCTATCAGGCCTCTGAACTCGGGCGCGTGCAGGCGAATGACCTGCTGCGTGATGTGGTTCGCCCCCTGACCGACCTTGCGCCAACGACTGCGCCGGTGCCGCAGATCCATATGGAACTCGATCCGATCGTTCTCTATCCGGATCAAGCCGTGCCTCTGGCTTTGCTCGCCGTTGAGGCGGCGACGAATGCGCTGAAGTATCTCGGCATTGACAAGGCAGGCCAGCGTTGGGTCCGCCTGTCCCTGAAAGTTCTGGATGATGACAAGGTCACACTGACCGTCGCCAACTCCACCTCCGACACTATCGCACCGGAGGATGAAGGCACCGGGCTGGGAAGCCAGTTGATCCGGGGCTTTGCGCGTCAGTTGGAAGGGAGCCCGGTCTTCGATGAGACCGACGACAGCTATTGCGTCAGCCTCACCTTTGACGTCATGCCCTTCGAGCCGGAAAATCACTACCACTCCGGAGTGGATCAGACACTTTAGGCGGGACACGGCAGATCACAGGGTGGCGGTCTCACTGTCATTTGGGCCGCTGCAGCTATGCCGGGCGCTGTCGTCCGGTGCGCAGTATAGGCCTGTATTGTGGTTAGAAATTTCTCCCCGGTCCCGTCGCCCGAATGCGACTCGTGTCGGCAATTTCGGAACGGTGCGCAAGATGTGGCATTGCGAGAAATAGGCCAGTTCCAACGGCGAGAAAGGCTGGATCAGTTCCGGTCCGGCCTTTGATCAGTGTGATCCGTCAGAGGGGACGCACGGCAGCCGACCTACCAAAAATGGAACACGACCCCGCCCAGGCCGAGACAGAGAAACGTCACGGTTGAAAGCGCAATCAGCCCGTCTCCGGTCAGCATGGACACGGCCAGAAGCGCCACCACCGCCCCGAGAATGGAGGAGGTGAAGGGCAATATTTCGAGAAACGGCATAGCAAGGCCGCAGAGCATGCAGATCACCTGAATGACGCGCACGAAGGGCGGCGAAAGCAGCGGCTGAAACCGCTTCATGAAAAGACTGTCCATCCAGGACGCGACGCGGCGCAACGCCTGCGTGGCCTTGTGGGCGGCATTGGCTGACACGGCTCGACGGGAGAGGAAGTCGGGCAACCAGAGGTTCTCACGCCCCATCAACATTTGCCCAGACACCAGCGCAATGATCAATCCGCATGCCGAGGAAAACAGGGGCACGCCGCTCAAGGGCGACACGACGGCAAGAGACGGTGCGACGAGAACAGCAGCGATGGATTTCATCCCCAACTCCTCAATCAGCTCCGAGACATGCAGGTAGTCCTTTTCTCCGTCCAGCAGCTCTTCCGTTTTGTCGAGAACGTCTTCGACGGCGCGCGTTGAATGTGTCATGGGATCCGTTTTCCAGAAAGGCTTCGGCTTGACCATTGAACGCGCCGGTCGGCTCATTGTTCCGCTGAATTGCAGCCTATGGTTCCATGACAAATAAGCGCTGCGGCAGAGATTGCAGATTTTTCTGGCCGCAAATCAGGAACTTTTCCCCGCGCCACCCGTTGTCCGGGCAGATCCCAAGAGGATGTTGCAAAGAAAAGCAAGGAACCGAACGATGACTCATCTGATCCGCACCACCGCCCTCGTTATCTCCATGGCAACGGCCGCCGGCGCGTCGATTCTGGTCCAGGACATTGAGGTCGAGGCCGACATCAGCGCCCTTGAAAATTCGAAAGCTGTCGCAGTCTGGGGCGAGCTCGAGACAGACCTGAAAACCGCGCTGGCCGCGCAACTGGTGAACCAGATTGCCGAAGAGGGCACCAAGGACGCAGCTGACATTGACATCGAAATCGACACAGTGTCTCTCGCCTCCGGTTTCGAGGCTGAGCTGGGCATCGCGAGTTCCGTCCTGCAAGGGGATGTGTCGGTGGATTTGCCGGGGAGCAAGGACGACCAGCGCTATACGCTGACCGTGACCGCAGATCAGGCCAACGTCTATTTCCCCGAGGGCACCGATACATCATCCCTGACTGTTGAGAGCGATGTTTTCTACACTGCGATGATTGACGCGTTTGCAAGTCACGTCGCCAACAAGATCAAATAAGGTGATGACCATGCGTATCTTCAGCCTCATGATAGCCGCGTTGACTGTTCTGTCTGCCTGCGAAACGACCGAAGGCCTGGGCCGGGATGTCGAGGCTCTCGGCGCAGGAATTGAACAGGAAGCACAGGACGCTCAGAGCGGCCAATAGATCCTTTATCCAGCGATCTGACAGGCATCGCCCCGACAGCATCATTGTTGCCGGGGCGTTTTCTATGACACGCCGCTGTTGCGTCTGGCCGCATGCAGCATCCAAGGAATGAGACCGGTGAGTATCAAAAGCCTCATCACGTGATGCGCCGCGACAAAGGCCGGATCGAGGCCGAGTGTGACGGCAATCGCCGCCATCGCTTCGACCCCTCCGGGAGAAAAGGCGACGATCAGCAGAGCCGGCGGCAGTCCCATGAAGCTCATGCACAGGGCAATGCTCAGCAGCGTGATCACCACATTGATCGCGGTCACCCAAAGCCCTGCAACGAAGTCTTTCCGCAATCCGGACAGGCTCTGGCCCACGAAGCGTGACCCGATCAAGGTGCCCATCACCAGAAATGCCAGATAGGTCGCAACCTCGGGGGGACGCCCCGGCGTAATGGAAAACACATGGCCCAGCGCGCTGCATAAAATTCCAGCCAACAGATAGGCTGCGGGGACATTGAGGCGAACAAATACGGCTCCGACGAGAAGGGTCACCCCAAGCAGCAACAAGAGCGCCCAGGGCACCAAAACGTGCTGCGCCACCAATATCACGCCGCTTGCGCCAAAAACGGTGGCCACGAGCACCGGCACACAGAGCGTGAGGAACAAGACCCGGACGCTCTGGACCACTGCGATACGTGAGGTCTGGCCATTGTCGCTGATCGACAACGCCAACACATAACTGAGGTGTCCGGGCGCCGCCGCCAACACGGAATCCCGAGAGTTGAACCCCATCCATCGCTCCAGGCCCAGGCGTGAGATCTGAAGCGACACAAACAGGCTCAGTGACAGAATGGCAATGGTGATCGGCCAGTTCAGGGCAGTCTGCAGCATCTCGGACGTGACCGTGCTGCCGATGTTGATGCCCAGCAAGACAAATGCCGTTGTCCGCAGCCAATCCGGCACATGAACCGGCAGGCCAGCGATTGCGGCCACGGAAATGGCGGCAGCAGCCCCTGTCAGAGGGGCGGCAGGAAATCCGATCAGTTCAAAAATAACTGTTCCCGAAAGCGCCACGCAAATGGTGACGATCAGGCGAAATGCGTCATGTGCCTTCATATGTCCATCGGTATTTGGGTGGCGTCGGTCCTTTGTTGCGCCCGCCCTGTTGTTGTTGTTCCCAAGCATGAGCAAGAATGCCAACAGAGCGCGACAAACAAAAAAGTCCACGCGCAAGTGGCGGGGCGAACCCAAGCTCAGCATAGATCACCGCAGTCGCGCCATCGATATTCATCGGCACCGGCCGCCCTTTTTCCATCGTAATCTGCGCTTCGATTGCTTCTCCTATATCGGCAAAATTGCCAGAGACCGCCCCCTTGGCGGCGGCATCACGAACCAGCTCCATCAATCTTGGGGCGCGGGGATCGGTGGGTTTGTGAAACCTGTGACCAAACCCCGGTACGATTTTTCCATGCGTGGCCCGCCACCTATCAAGAGCCTTGGGTAGACCATCCGGCGCCTCCGCCACATGGTGATAGAGCTCTACCGCCTGTTGACCGGCACCACCATGGACATTGCCCAGCATATTGACCGCACTCGCCATGGCATTGTTGAGCGGCAAGCCACAGGTCACCGCCATGCGCGCCGCGGCGATGGAAGGGGCCTGCGGGCCATGATCCACAGCGGACACAAGCGCCGCTTCGAACAGACAGGCCTGATCCGGCGTCGGTCGGTCGCCCCGCACCATCAGCCAGATCATCTCGGCAAAACCGACTGTCCCGATCAAGTCCTGAATTGGCGTGCCCCGCAGCGCAATCCTGCCCGGCTCCATGTCAATAATCGACGTTCGCCACCAATCGCTGACATCACTCATATCACGTGCTCCTGCCTCAGGGTTTCGATCTCATCTGCGGACAGGCCAAGGTCACTCCAGATCTGATCGTTGTCAGCGCCAAGCGCAGGTGGCGCCGTTTCCGGAACAGGCCGGAAGGCGCCAAATCGCAGCGGCGATCCGGTCAGTGCCAGAACACCGTCAGGTGTTTCAACCTCGGCCACAAGACCCCGGTTCCTGACCTGCGGTTCGCGCAGGATTTGCGGCACCGTCAGAACTGGCCCAGCCGGCACCCCAAGCGCGTTGAGTTCCTCGACCCAGTCCGCCGCAGGCCGTCTCCGCAAGACATCCTCGAGTTCCGCCCGCAACATATGTCGGTTGCGCTTGCGGTCTTCGCGCGTGGCATAGTCGGGATGCGCCAGAAGATCGCCCCGACCAAGATGTTGCGCCATGGATTGCCATTGCTCGTCGCGATTGGCTGCAACGTTGATAGGCCCATCGGCACAGGCAAAGGTCCCCGACGGGGCAGAGGTCGTATTCTCATTTCCATGCGCCGCCGGCTGCTGCCCCGCGATCAGATGGTTCGACACCACCCAGCCCATGCTGGAGATCACCGCCTCGGTCATGGAAATATCCAGAAAGCCGCCCCGCTCGGGATCATTCAGCGCCGTGGAAATCGCAAAGGCCGCCGTCATGCCGCCCACCGTATCGGCCAGCGGATAGCCGACCCGAAGCGGCGCGCTGCTGTCGTCACCCGTCACCGACATGACGCCACTCACGCCCTGTACGATTTGATCATAGGCCGGGTTGTCCTTCCAGGGTCCGTCCTGGCCAAAACCACTGATGGCGCAATAGATCAGGTTTGGGTTCTCGCAACGGAGCGCATCATACTCAAGGCCCAGACGGGCCATGACACCGGGGCGAAAGTTTTCAACCAACACGTCGGATGTGCGGACGAGGCGCCGCAACAACGCCTTGCCCTGCTCGGTCTTCATGTTGAGCGTGACCGATTTCTTTTGCGCATTCTGGGCCAGAAAGCTGACCCCCATGAGGGCCGCATTCCGGTCCGGATCGGCACCCAGCTGGCGTGCCAGGTCGCCGGTCCCCGGGCGTTCGACCTTGATGACCTCTGCCCCCATCAGAGCCAGCTGATAACAGCAATATGGCCCGGCAAGCACATTGGTCAGATCCAGAACCCGGATACCCGAGAGCGGCTTAGTCCCCATCGGCCACCCCGGCTGCGCGGGCACGGGCGCGCCGCGCGCGGTAGCTTGGGACCACGACCAGCAAGACCGCCAGAACCAACAGACCCAGCGTCATCGGACGATCCAGTATGAAGACCGCCCCGTCATAGATCTGCATCGAGCGCGAAAAGTTGTCCTCGAGCATCCGACCAAGAATAAAACCGATCAGCAGAGGCGCCAGCGGGTAGTCTGCGAACCGCAAGACCGTCGCACACAGGCCAAAGCCCACAAGGATCAACAATTCAGTCGCGTTGTTCTGCCCGATATACGACCCCATCAGGGTAAAGAACAGAATGAAGGGGATCAGGTAGGTGCGCGGAACCGACAGGACCTTGGCAATATAGGGGATCAACGGCAGGTTCAGCACAAGGAGAACGAGATTGCCGATATACATCGAGATGATGACAGCCCAGAAGATGTGAGGACTGTCGATCATCAGGCGCGGCCCCGGCGTCACGTTGAGCGCGATCAGAGCGCCCAGCAGGATTGCCGTCGTCCCGGACCCGGGGATGCCAAGTGTCAGCAACGGCACGAAGGAGCCTGTGCAAGCGGCGTTATTTGCGGTTTCCGGTGCCGCCAGACCCTTGATGGAGCCTTTGCCGAATTCCTTCTGCTCTTCTTCCGAGGCGATATTGCGTTCCACTGCATATCCCAGAAAAGAGGCAATCGTCGCCCCTGCCCCGGGCAAGACGCCGATGAAGAACCCCTGGATGGACTGGCGCCCGATCACCGGGGCAATCTTGCGGGCCTCGTCGCGGGTGATACGCAGGCCCGTGATCTTGCCTCCGCCTTCGCCAGATTGCGCGGACCGGGCGGGGTTCATCACCAGGAAGATCGCTTCGGGCAGGGCGAACATTGCCATTGCCAGCGTGATAAAACTGAACCCCGACTGCAGATCCATCAGCCCCATGGTGAAGCGCGGCATGTTGAACAACGCGCCCTCGCCGACTGTGGCCATCATCAGCCCCAGCAGCGTCATCATCATCGCCTTTGCCACATTGCCCGTGCCCGCGAATGCGGCAATTGCCGAAAGCCCCACGACCATCAGCGCAAAATACTCCGCCGAGTGAAAGAGCAATGCAACCGTCGACAACATCGGTGCGAATATCATCAGGAGCACCGCCCCGATCGTCCCGCCCATGAACGACGAGATTGCCGCGATGGTCAACGCCTTGCCCGCTTTGCCCGCGCGCGCCATCGGATAGCCGTCGAAACTGGTGGCCACCGTACCCGCCACCCCGGGCGCGTTGAGCAGTATCGACGACGTGGAGCCGCCGAAGATTGCGCCGTAATAGACGCCGGCCAGCAGGATCAGCGCAGCCGACGGATCGCCCAGAGTAATCGCGACCGGAATCATGATCGCAATGATCGACATCGGGCCGAGGCCCGGCAGCATACCAATGAATGTCCCGATCAAACATCCGCCGATCACCATGAGGATATTCGTGATTGAAAAGGCCGTGGAAAGGCCGATCGTCAAACCTTCAAGCATCGTACTCTCCGTTTATCCGAGAAAGAAAGGCAGAGGTCGCAGAAAGATGCCCAACACCCCTTCAACCAGATACCAGACAACACCCGTCGCCAGCGCCGCCACCGGACAGAGTACCCAGAGCTTTCGCTCGCCCAGGATCATCCCCCCAATTGTCAGGAACCCGGCCGTGGACAGCAAGAAGCCGGCCGGGCGCAAAAGCAGCGCATAGGCCACCATCAACCCAAGGAGGCACGCGGCCTGCCCGATCTTGTAATCGCCCAGTCGCCGGTAATCGATGTCGGGTGTCGCGACCTCGCCACTTGGTTTTTCCAAACCGAGCAGGATCACCAGCGACGTGACAATTGCCATCACAGCCAGAACCTTTGGAAAAGTGCTTGGCCAGATCGGATTGCGCTGCATGAAGGGCGGCAGAAGCTGGTCCATGGTGAAATAGGCCGCATAGCCGTAGGCCAAAGCGATACCGAGAATGATCAGCGCGATCCAACGGTCAAGCGCCATGATCGCCTCCTGTTTTAGAATGCATTCGGGAAAAGGTCCGGCACCCAATCACGGTGCCGGACCAGACGTGAAAGATCCGCCTCAGAGGAAGCCGAGCTTTTTCATCAGATCACCAATGGCTTTTTCCTGATCTTCCAGAAACGCACGGAAGTCATCGCCGGAGTTGTGAATGTTGACCCAGCCATTGCGGGCGCGCACTTCTTCCCATTCCGGCGTGTCATACATTTTGGCGAGTGCATCCTGATAGGCTGTCAGTTTCTCCTCGCTCAGGCCCGGAGCCGCAAAGAAACCCCGCCAGTTCACGAATGTGGTGTCGAGCCCCTGTTCAGTCATCGTCGGAGCCGTGTCATAGGCAGGCACACGATCATCCGAGGTCACGCCCAGGATCTTCACCTCGCCGGCCTCGGCAAGCGCGATGGCTTCGGAGAAACCGGTCGACAGCGCCTTGATCTCACCCGAGAGCAACGCGGCCATCGCCTTGCCACCCGCATCATAGGGGATGTATTTCAGCTCGGTCGGATCCTCGCCTGCCGCTTCCATGACCATGGCTGCCACGAGGTGATCCATCCCGCCCGGGACCGACCCGCCACCCACGGCCGTACCACGGGGATCTGCACGATAGGCCGCGAGGAATTCTTCCATGGAGCTGATCGGGCTGTCTTTGGACACAACCAGCGCTGCGTAGTCGCCAATTGTTCCGGCGACGAGTGTCAGGTCGCGGAAACTCTGCGGGAATACGCCGGTCAGGGACCGGATCACGATGGGCGTGGAATTCACCATCAGCGTATCTTCAAGGCTGTCGGCATTCTCAATCAGGTAGCCAATCGCCTTGCCGCCGCCGCCGCCGGACATATTTTCATAGGACGCCGTGCCGACCAGGCCCGCTTTGCTCAGGGCTTCTCCGGTACCTCGAGCCGTACCGTCCCAACCGCCACCAGCACCGCCGGGGATCAGGAAGTGCATTTTCTCAAGAACCTGATGGCCGCCCGCCAGAGCCGGGCTGGAGAGTGTCAGAGTCGCCGCCGCAGCAGCAAGCAGGGCCCTGCGACCCAGTGCAAAAAGTGTCATAATGTTCCTCCCATTTGACAAACGCACATTTGCGCGCTCATGACTCGGGATATTTCGTCCCAAGCTGACACAAACCTGACACGGAGCTGAGGATTCGCCCCTATGCGATATTTACTCGTCGAAGATAACGACCAGCTTGCGACCGCCGTTGTCGATCGGCTCAGCCTGGACGGCCATGTCGTGGATCGCGCCGGCAACCTTGGCACCGCCGAGGATTTTATCGCGACCACCGAATACGATCTCATTTTGCTGGACATCATGCTGCCCGACGGGGACGGTCGGCATTTCCTGCAGTCGCACCGTGCTGCACGAAGAGACACGCCCATCATTGTCCTTACCGCTCGGTCAGAGGTCTCGGACAGAGTAGGCGTTCTGGATCTTGGCGCCGACGACTACATTGTCAAACCGTTTGACTTTTCGGAACTGGAAGCCCGGTGTCGTGCGGTCTTGCGCCGGCAGAGCGGCGGGGCAAGCAACGTGCATAGCTTCGGCGATGTGGTGTTCGATCCTCTCGCCTGCACCCTGACTGTGCACGGACGTGATATCCGCCTCCGCAACCGCGAACTGCGCTTGCTGGAGATCTTCATCTGCGCCCCGGAGCAAGTGTTCTCGAAATCAAAACTCGTCGATCGGCTATTCTCATATGATGTGGACGCATCGGAAAACGCGATCGAGGTCTATGTTGGCCGCCTGCGCAAACACCTAGAAGGCGCGGCCGTGCAAATCGTGACGGTGCGCGGTCTGGGCTACCGGCTCAGCCAGTCATGAGCGGGTCCATTCATCTGCGCGGGTCCATCCAGCGCCGTCTGATCGTGCAGCTCCTGACGGGCGCCGCGCTGCTTGCGACGCTGATGTTCCTTGTGGTTCAGTCTTACGCGCGTGATCTCGCCGGGCAAAGCCAGGATGAGATCCTCGCGGCCTCGGTCACGGCCATCCTGGATTCCGCCGCGGTCCGCAATGGGGATCTGACCGTCGACATTCCGTATTTCGCTTTTTCCATGCTGGGCAATATCAGTGAGGACCGGGTCTTTTACTCCATCACCCGAAACGGCGACTTTCTGACGGGCTACCCCGACCTGCCGAAACCGACCGCTGCCACCGATACCTCGCCCAGGTTCCGAACCGACAGCTATGACGGAGAAAGCATTCGCATGGTGACCGCCACCCGTCGGATGTCGATCAGCGGGCAACCGGATTTCATCGAGGTGACTGTGGCCCAGACCCGATACGGCCTGCGGCAGCAGCTTGCCGGGATTTCCCGCACCGTCGCCGGGTTTGGCCTTGGGTTCTTTGCCATCGCCGCCCTGTTTGGCATTCTCGCGGCGCAATCCGCAATTCAGCCGCTGCGGCAACTGGCGGGATCCGTTTCCCGTCGAGGCCTTTCGGATCTGCGGCCGGTATCCGCTCCGGTCCCTGCGGAAATGGAGGTGCTTGTCGGGGCTCTCAATGGTTTCATGGGCCGCCTCAAAGCCTCGCTCTCCCGGTCAGAGGACCTGATCGCGGAAGCCGCTCACAGGGTCCGCACCCCATTGACCACAGTCCGCACTCAGGCCGAGATCACGCTTCGGCGTGTCGACAAACCGGAGAACCGGCAAGCGGTGCGCGAGATGATCCGCGCGATTGACGAAAGCAGCCGTGCCGCCGGGCAACTTCTGGATCATGCGATGGTATCTTTCCGGTCCGATCATCTGGAGGTCGAAGAGGTCGAGATTTGCAGGCTGACCCGGGATGCCGTGTCCCGCGTGGTGCCGATGGCCGATTTGCGCGACATTGAACTGGACGTCACGATCCCCAAGGCGGCGATATACGTCAAAGGGGATGCAATCCTGCTGCAAAGCGCGCTCTTGAATCTTCTGGACAACGCGATCAAGTATTCCCCGCCTGACAGTCGGGTCTATGTGCACGTTCGCGCCGTCGAAACCGGTGTCGAGATCACGGTGCAGGACAATGGCGCAGGATTTCCCAAGGCCGACATGGGACGGCTCACGCGCCGTTTCGTGCGCGGCAGCAACACTGAAACGGTTGTGGGATCCGGCCTTGGCCTGACCATCGTCAACGAAGTTGCCCGCGCCCATGGCGGCCAGCTGTTCCTGTCCAACCGCAGCGAAGAAGGTGGCGCATGCGCACGATTGTTCTTTCCATTGGCCTGATCCTGCTCTGGTGGCAGTTGGCCACACCGCCGGTACAGGCGTTTGAAATCGAAGATCATATCAGCGTCGGCCCAGCGGAGGCCCGCCAGGTCCTGCGGGTGATTTCCAACGGCGATGCCGAGTTTTTCGAACCCACAATACGCGATTTTCTGTCAACGCGGCCGGATGTGAGGGTGGACTACACGGTCGCCAGCTCGTCCGAGCTGATGGTGGCGATGGGACGCGAGGGCCACACTGTGGACCTGGCGATTTCCAGCGCAACCGATCTGCAAACGAAACTGGTGAACGACGGATTATCGCGCAACTACAGCTCCTCCGTCACGGCACAACTGCCGGAATGGGCCCGCTGGCGCGACAACCTTTTTGCCTTCACGCAGGAGCCGGCCGCGATCGTCCTGTCCCGAAAGGCTCTGGCCGGATTGCCGATCCCACAAAGCCGTCAGGAACTGATCGACCTGATGCGCGAACACCCGGACCGGTTTCAAGGGAAGGTCGGGACCTATGATCTGCACACCTCGGGGCTGGGCTATCTGTTCGCAACACAGGATGCGCGCACCTCCGAGACCTACTGGCGCCTGAGCGAGGTCATGGGGGCCTTTGGCGTCAAGCTCTATTGCTGCTCCAGCCAGATGATCGACGATGTGACCTCAGGCGAGCTGTCGGTGGCATATAACGTTCTCGGCAGCTACGCCCGCGCCAAGGGGAACCTCGACGAGGTGATCGTCATGCTGCCGCAAGACTATACGATCATCATGATGCGGACGGCGTTCATTCCCAAAACCAGCAAGGCCCCGGAGCTCGCGGGGATGTTCATCGATCACCTCATTGCCCGAGGCTGGGAAGCCGCCCCCGGTGCCGTCTCCGTCTCGGAGGAAGACGCATGGACGGGCGAAGCGCAGGCCCTCAGGCGGATTCGTATGGGGCCCGGTCTGCTGGTGTACCTTGATCGACTGAAGAAAGCCGCGTTCCTCTCGGAGTGGAGCAGCGCCATCCTGCAATGACCGTGCCGACCCTCCGCAGGCGTCACCTTTGCCCGCACCAAAGGGGTACAGCCATTCCGGACCACATCCTGTGCGAGGTTCATTCGGGCGGCAACACGAACTCCGGCAGTTTGCCAAAGGCGTCGCGCAATGCGATGCCCCAGCCGGACGACACGCTTTCATAATAGGGGTCATCCGGTGCAATGCGGAACACACGACCGTTCTTCAGACTGCCCGCCTCATATATGTGTACATCCAATGGCAGGCTGACAGAGAGGTTGGCCTTGATGGTGGAATCGAATGACACCAGCAACAACTTCACCGCATCCTCAAAGCTCATGTCCGGATCGTAGGCCCGGACCAGGATGGGGCGACCGTATTTGGTTTCACCGATCTGGAAATAGGGAGTGTCGAAACTCGCCTCTATATAGTTGCCTTCGGGATAGATCAGGAACAAACAAGGAGCGCCGTCGCCGATCTGGCCGCCCAGCACAATCGTGGCGTTGAAGGCCGCATCCGCGCGCTGACCGACCTCGGCGTGAGTGGAGATCACATCCTTCAGAAGGTTGCCCACCATTGTCGCGACCTGAAACATCGAGGGGGCTTCCAGAATACTGGGGTTGCGTTCACTCGGTTCCTTGCTGCGCTCTTCGAGCAGGCTGATCACAGCCTGAGTGGTCGCGAGATTTCCGGCTGTCATCAGCGTGATGGAGCGTTCACCCGGGACTTCCCACGTGAACATTTTTCGGAACGTTGAGATATTGTCGACACCGGAATTCGTCCGGGTGTCCGACATGAAGACAAGTCCCTTTTTGAGCATGAGGCCCACGCAATAGGTCATAAATGCCCCTCCTTTATCCAGAGCCTTCAATCAGTCTATTGCTGAACCTGCAAGGAAACTGTTAGCGCTTCGGCACCGTCGCCCTGCCGAATGCCGACAATCGGCGCGGCATCGCCGTAATCGCGCCCCACGGCGACACGCACATAGCGACCATCCGGGCAAATTCCGTTGGACACATCAAAGCCGATCCACCCCAGCGTTTCCAGGTGGATCTCGCACCAGGCATGGCTGGCATCCTGACCCGTCTGCCCATCCATCAAAAGATATCCGCTGATGTAGCGTGCGGGATACCCCAAGTGCCGGGCCGTCGCGATCATGATATGTGCGTGATCCTGACACACTCCATGCCCGGCAGTCAGCGCCATCTCTGCCGTGGTGCCCGCGTTGGTCTGGCCGATTTCATATTGCACGGCAGTGCCGATGTCGGCGGCGAGACGGTGCATGCGCGAAAGATCGTCCATGCCATCGGTCTCTTGCCGAAGCTGCGCAGCCAGATGACGGACATTGTTCCCGGCAGCGGTTAGCGGTGTCGCTGTCTCATACAGCCACAACGGTGCAAAACCGGAATGCCGACCAATCACCCCGTGCCTGTCTTCAACATCCACGATACCTTCGCTGACGATTTCCACATGGGTCGCGCCACTGTCGACCTTGACCAGCTCCGTGTGGTTCATCAGCGGATCATCATATACCAGCTGCTTGCGTCCCCCTGTCACCGTCGACGACCATTCGACAACAGACTGCCCATGCCCCGACCGAGGGGTCAATCGCAGCTTCTGCAGCGCATAGTGGACCGGCTGTTCGTAACTATAGGTGGTGATATGACGAATGGAGAGCCTTGTAACATCAACCATAGAACCGAAAGTCCTTCTCGATGTGAGTTGCAAGACGAACCGTTTCCTGCACAAACTCGCCGAGGAATTCATGCAGGCCATTCTGGAAAATTGTTTCGATGGACGTATCTTGCACCCGGCTCGCGATGCATTCCGCGACAACCTGGCTTTCGTGGCGTATGCCGTAGTCTCGTTCCAGGTGCTGCAGGTACTGCGCGACTTTTGTCGAGCAAAAGGCCAGCGATCGGGGCATTCGCTCGTCCAGAATGAGAAACTCTGCAATTCTCTGTGGAGATGCAGAGCCCGCATGCAGCCACGAAAAGGACCGTTCCGCCGACACCGATCGAAGGATCACCTCCCATTGAACGTTATCCATGCTGCTGCCGACAAAGGCCGCCGAGGGCAGCAGCACATAGTATTTCACGTCAAGAATGCGGGCGGTGCTGTCGGACCTTTCGATGAATGTGCCCAGGCGGGCAAATGAAAAAATATCGTTGCGCAACATGGTTCCGTGCAGAGCACCCCGCACCACGGATGCCCGATTTCGGATCAACGCGAGCGTCTCATGCAAATTACGTTCACTCACGGGGCGCGACAGTGCCCCCTTGAGGACCATCCAGCATTCATTGGTGGCTTCCCAAACCTCGCGCGACAAAGCCGTTCGCACCTGCCGGGCGTTTGAACGTGCCGAATCCACCGAAGCCATCACGCTCGAGGGGTTGCCCATATCCCGCAACAAGAAGTTGATCACATTCTGTGCGGTATATTCGTCATGCTTGGCTTCGAATGCCACCGCCTGACCGGCCGTGCGCACAATGGATTCCCATTCATTGGTGCTGCCATCGGATCGGGTCAGCGCAATATGCCAGCCTGCCTCAAGCAATCGCGCATTGTTTTCAGCCCGCTCGAGGTAGCGAAACATCCAGAACAGGCCGCCTGCAGTTCGTCCTAGCACGTTGTCAGTCTCCCAGAACCCAAGTGTCTTTGGTCCCACCGCCCTGCGAGGAATTCACCACCAGAGATCCCTTTTTCAGGGCCACCCGGGTCAACCCACCGGGGGTAATGTCAATCCGGTTTGGCGAGACCAGAACAAAGGGCCGAAGGTCAACATGACGCGGCGCAAGTCCGGATTTTGCAAGGATCGGAACCGTCGACAGAGACAACGTCGGCTGTGCAATATAATTCTCGGGCCTGGCGCGCAGCTTTGCTTCGAACATCGACAGTTCCTTTTTGCTGGCAGCCGGGCCGACCAGCATGCCATACCCACCAGAGCCATGAACCTCCTTGACGACCAACTCTGAGAGGTTGTCCAGAACATACCTCAGCGCCTCAGGTTCGGAGCAACGCCAGGTTGGCACGTTTTTCAGGATCGCCCGCTCGCCTGTGTAGAACTCGATAATATCGGGCATGTAGGAATAGAGTGCCTTGTCATCGGCGATCCCGGTCCCCGGAGCGTTGGCAATCGTGATGTTGCCCGCACGGTAAACGTCCATGATACCCGGAACGCCCAGCAAACTGTCAGGGTTGAAGGTCAGCGGATCGAGATAATCATCGTCCACCCGACGATAAAGGACATCAATTGGCTTGTACCCTTGTGTCGTGCGCATGGCGACATAGCCGTCTTCGATCCTCAGGTCCTGGCTTTCGACAAGATCAGCGCCCATCTGGTCTGCAATGAAGGCGTGTTCGAAATAGGCCGAGTTATGAATGCCAGGCGTCAGGACGGCGAGGACCGGTTCGCTGTTCCGCGTTCCTGCAGGCAGACTGGCGGACAACGATCGGCGCAACAACTGAGGATAGGGCGAAACCGGGCGCACCTTCATCTGCGCAAACAGTTCAGGAAACATCTGGAGCATGGTTTCGCGATTTTCGAGCATATAGGATACGCCCGACGGAGTGCGGACGTTGTCCTCCAGCACGAAGAAATCGTCCTCACCAGTGCGTACGAGATCAACACCTGCGATATGGGTATAGACTCCACCCGCAGGGTTGACGCCAATCATTTCCGGCGTGAACGCCTCGTTTCCCGCGATCAGTTCACATGGTATCCGCCCAGCCCGCAGGATTTCCTGCCGGTGGTAGATATCATGCAAAAACGCATTGATAGCACGGACACGCTGCTCAATCCCGCGTTCGAGTTTGCTCCATTCTTTGGCTGAGATAATGCGCGGCACAATATCAAAGGGGATCAGCCGCTCATCGGCCTCTTCCTGCCCATAGACATTGAAGGTTATTCCGATGCGCCGGAAAAAAGCTTCGGCTTCCTGCGACTTGCGCCGCAGCCGCTTGATATCATCCTGACTGAACCAATCGTGATAGACCTTGTAGGGATCACGTACGGAATCAGGGGCACTGAGCATTTCGTCGAAAAACGATAAACTTTTCATGCACTCAGCCTGCCTCATCCTCTCCCAATTCCAAAGCAGCAGCTGCCAAAGGCAGGTATTTTATGCTCTTGCAGGCGAAAGAGGCCGTCAAACGCTTGCCAATTTGCCTAAAATTTAATCGACTCCTCTGCTTTCTTCAATCTGCTGGTTTTTGGACTGAACCTCCGCCCCCATTTTCAGAGGGCCCAAAAGGGAAAGGGGCGCCCAAGAGCGCCCCTTAACGGAAGGTTAGATCGGGTCTGCCCGTTAATTGAACAGTTGCAGGAGAGCCTGAGGCGCTTCATTCGCAATGCCGAGAGACTGGACCGCCAATTCCTGCTGTGTCTGGAGGGCGCTCAAACGAGCGGACGACTCTTCCATATTGGTATCGGTCATCGTCGATACGCCAAGGGTCATGGAGTCAACCAAGTTGGCAACGAACATCGCCTGGTCATCAATCCTTGCGGAGGCCGCACCCAGGACAGCAGCACCAGAAATCGCGGTTTGCAGGAACGTTTCAATTTCTGCCAATGCGGACCCGGCAGTGGCCGTGTCAGAGATGACGGTCAGGTCAGTGGCCAAATCCAAGGTGGAATCGAAGCCCTGCGCAGAGATCGTGATATCGGTAGAGGTCACCGTACCACCAGCGCCGACACGATCGAGCGAAGCCAACACTCCCATTTCAGTTGCAGTGCCATCGATGGTCGAAGTCAGGAGGTTTGCGCCGTTGAATTGAGCCGCCGAGATGATGGATTCAATCTGATCAACCTTGGAATCGATGTCAGTTTGAATTTTTCCATGGTCCACGTTCTCCGCCTGTGCGGAAACAATCAGTTCCTTGATCTCGACCAGTTTTTCAACAATTTGTTCTGCGCCGGCAGATGCAACAGCAACGGTTGCGTCGCCCATTGCCAAACCCTCTTCGATGGCCTCGAAGCTGGCGATGTCCGATTCCATCGTTTTGGAAATCGCCCATACAGCCGCATTGTCTTTGGCTGTTTCGATTTCCTTACCAGTGGAAATCGCGTTCTGGGTGTCGGTGAGGCTTTGGTTTACAGACTGAAGTGTCTGCAATGCGACCATAGCACCATTGTTTGTCAAAATGCTGGACATAGCATGAGTTCCTTTGAGCAAGGAGCACTTTGGCCCCGGTCTATTTCCTTGCCCCGTTATGGGGTTTCTCTCTCGTCTTTCTGAACGTGTGGAGCACTTCGGCCGCCACAACCAACTCAATAAGATGCACGCCAACTCTTGCCGCGAGGATGCTAAAGAAGAGCTAAAATGCAGAGGCATATAGCTAAAATATGAGTCAAATTGAGCTCGAAGCCCCTGTAACCACCCCACCTGTGACTGTCCTTGAGCCAGTCGCGGCCCAGCTGCTCTCACTTTGGCTAAACTGCGGCTACAACTTGCAAAGCCGGGTAACAGAACAGAAACTTCTCGCCCCAAACCGCGAACACAGCTTCATGCACCGGCCGCGACCAGCCGCCGAGCCCTGTACTGCAGCCCCCGCGTGGAAACCGGGTAAAATTTTGCCGACGGGCAACAGATACAAATTGCCCCAAAAGTTTAGTTCACTTTTCAACGAAGTAGACGGACGCCCGCGGTGTGAATAAACTGTTTTTTCATGCGCTCCACTCAGTGTCACATCACTGAAACCTGGCCGGACACCGAAATGGGACTGTGCGCGTGCGATCTTTGAAACCTGTTCTGGTAGGCTTTTTCTGCTTTATCGTCCTGTCTGCCGCGACCCGACATCAGGAATTGCAGAATGCCTTCGCACGCCCGGCGCGCATCGCGTTTCCCGTAGACGAGCCGTATTCTCCTCAAAAGGCGGCACTTGGGAAAATGCTCTTCTTTGATGCACGACTGTCAGGGGAACAAAACCGCAGTTGTGCAACCTGTCACAATCCGTCTTTCGGCTGGGAAACGCCGGTTTCCCGTGCCCTTGGCGCCATGCAGAGACCGGTGGCGCGACACACCCCAACGATAGAAAATCTCGCGGAATCCGAGCACTTCTTTTGGGACGGCCGCGTCCAGCGGTTGGACCAGCAGGCCATGGAACCGGTGAGCCATCCGCAGGAAATGGGCTACAGTATGAATCGGGTTGTTCGACGGCTGGCTTCGATTTCCAGCTATCGCCGCAATTTTGAGATCGCCTTTCCCAATGAAGGACTGAATCGGCATACGATTCTCGTGGCGCTCGCGACGTATCAAAGGACATTGCGATCAGGCTGGTCGCCCTTCGATGACTGGGTGGAAGGCGACGAGGATGCCATATCGGAACCAGCCAAACGCGGCTTTGACGTTTTCACCGGCGTCGGAATGTGCAGTTCGTGCCACAGGGGCTGGGCCTTCACCGATCATGATTTTCACCGGGTCGGCGTCGAAAGCAAGGACCGCGGTCGTGGCTTGATTGATCCTGACATGGCCTACCGCTTCAAGACGCCAGGGCTACGCAACATCGCGCTGCGCGCTCCCTATATGCATAATGGAAGCCTGACGTCGCTCCGTGAGATTGTGGAACATTATCGGCGCGGGGGCATGCCCTCCGAGGTGCAGCCAAGTGACCTACCGCCTTTGGACAAAATGACTGATCAGGATGTGAATGACCTGATTGCATTTCTCGAAACTCTGACGGCCTACGAACCGCATGTATCGGCTCCGGCGTTGCCGGTCGACTGAAGGAAACACCATGTCGATCAAACGTCGCATTCTTGGACCGATTGTCTTTCTGATCTTGATTGGGATCGTGGGCGCATCATGGATATCCCTGGCCGCGATCCAGACCCAAAATGAAATCCAGGAAGCTGATAGCGCGACCCTGCGGACACTTCAGGCCACCGAACGCGCACAAAGGATCAGAGAAGAAATAGAGGCCCAGCTGGAACGGTTTCTGGATTTCAACACAGTCATCCCCCCGTCTGAAATCGCAAGTAAACATGAGCAATTCGTTTCAGTGTTCGAAAGCGTATGGGAAGAAGCCGGGGCTGCGGAAGGTTCGCCGAGGCAAGCTGCAATGGCCGCACAGATCTTGCGGCAATTCGACACTTGGAATCACGAGGCGTCGATTGCACTTGGTTTAATCTCGGACACGCAAGTGCCATCCCACAGCCGACTTGATCAATTGGCGCGTAGAATCGAATTGTCCCTTGTGGCCTTCGAACAGGAAGTCCGTCTCAGTGCGGCGACGACAAACCAGAACGCCCGTGAAAAATATGTACGCCACGTCGCAATCATCTTCATCTCGATGGTTGCGATTTTTGTGGTGTCGGGCTCTGCGTTTCTCGGCTTCAGCAGCCATCTGGTGGTGTCTTTGACACGACTGGCCCAAGCGATGGAACGCATCCGGGACGGGGACTACGACGCAACCGTCAGAGACCTGGGGCGCCGCGACGAAGTCGGACAGATCGCGCGTGGGGTCGCGGCCTTTTCCCGCACGCTTCGGGATCTGAGCGCCGCCAAATCCAGAATTGAGCATCTGGCGCTGCATGACCAACTCACCAATCTGCCCAACCGACGCGCCTTGCAGGAGCACCTGAGCCAATGCCTGTCAGAGCGACAGGAAACTGGCCATCGTGCAGCCGTTCTTCACGTCGATCTGGACAGGTTCAAGCAGATCAACGACCTGTTGGGACACGCAGCCGGAGATGAAGTGCTGCGCCATGTCGCGCGCGCGATGTCATCTCAGATCAGAGACATCGACATGACGGCTCGTGTCGGCGGTGACGAATTTGTCATTATCCTTCGCGAGACGGAGGATGAAGCCCAAGTCGAATCTCTGGCGCTGCGGGTGATCGATGCGATCAGCCAGCCGATCGAAATCTGGGGGGAGTTCGTCAACGTCGGCGCCAGCATCGGAATCGCGTTTGTGGGAGATCACGAACAGGATCCCGCTCGTATTCTGTCCAACGCCGACATTGCTCTCTATGTGGCCAAAAGCGAAGGGCGCGGACGCGCCTCCTTTTACAACGATGCAACGCGTGCGCGTTTCGAGGGAAACATGGCGCTTCTGAAGGATCTGCAGACCGGGTTGGAAAATGGTGAAATCATCCCCTATTTTCAGCCACAGGTAGATGGTCGGACAGGCAAGGTTCTGGGCTTCGAAGCTCTGGCGCGATGGCAGCATCCCGAACGTGGAATGTTGGACCCTTCGGTTTTTATTACTCTGGCGTTCGAGCACGGACTGGGCGACCGGCTGACGACAACGATCGTATCACATGCGATTGCGGCGCTTCTGGACTGGCGGGCACGCGGATTGCCTGCGCCCAGTGTCAGTGTCAACTTTTCGGCCAAACAGCTGCGCGACGGCGGCCTTGTCGAGTTCCTCGACGACGCCCTGTTTGAAGCCGCACTGCAGCCCAAGGATATCAATATCGAAGTACTGGAAAGCGTGCTGTTTGGCGATGGCGTGGATCCGGCGCTGAATACCATCGCTCAGCTTCAGGCGCGCGGCTACAAGATCGAATTGGACGATTTCGGCACCGGCCATGCGTCGATATCCAACCTGCGTCGCTTCAAGGTCGACGGCGTCAAGATTGATCGGGACTTTGTATCCGGCGTCGATCAGGACCCCGAACAGGAGATGATCCTTCGAACCCTGGTTGACCTATGCCGCAATCTGGGAATCGAATGCCTGGCCGAAGGGGTGGAAACCGAGCCGGAAATGGAAAAACTGCTCCTGCTGGGCTGCAACCATTTCCAGGGATACGGGGTCGCTCGGCCAATGCCTCAGGAGGCTGTTCCCCTCTGGCTCGAAGCCCGAAAAGACGACAGTTCTCGCGCCCGGGCATGACCGAGGAGCGACGAAGCCCGCGCCGATGGCCGGGCCGTTCGAGCTACCTTCCTGGGGGAACCGCCTATCCCGAGCCGAAATACCAGACGACACCGTATCGGTGAAAGGTTGAAGAAGGACGCCCGTGGCTGCGGCTTTCGTGGGCTCGCGGCACGGGGGCTGGCTGTCACAGATCCTTCACAAGGCGGAGCGCGTCATATACGGCGGCATGGATGTTGCGTGCCGCAACGGCATCACCGATCCGAAACAGCTGGAAGCCCCCGTTCGGTTCGCGCACCATCGGCTGCGGTTTCCCGGCGATCAATGCCTCATGATCCACCTGGCCGCCGTTCACACTGTGAGGTTTCAAATCGTGATATATATCGTCGTTGGGAAAGGTTCCATAATTGACGACAATCTGGTCGTAGCTCTGCTCTGAGGTGAAATCGCTGTAGTCCGTGCCGATCGTGGCCACCAGTTCATTGCCGCGTCGCGAAACATCCAGCAACCGGCGAGTGACCGTGAAAGCAACGTCCTTTTCCTGCAACGCTCGCATGTATGGCACCAGGTTCATCGCCATGATGTCGGGGGCAAAGGTGCGGTCGGGCGTCATGATCTCCACGCGGGCTCCGGCCTTTGCAGCAATCTCAGCCGCCTGAAGCGCGGGATGGTCGCCGCTTTCGTCGTAGATCAGCACATGCTGCGCAGGTTGCGCATCGCCGGCGATCAGATCCCATGCCGAGATCACATGCTGTGCATCATGCCCGCTTTCAAATAGTTCAATATTCGGCAGGCCTCCGGTGGCAATGATGGCCACATCCGGGGATTCGGCCAGAATGTCCTCTGCCTCTGCCCAGGTATTGAATTCAAATCGCACATCGCGCGCGGCACATTGGGCCATGCGCCAATCAATGATGGATATCATCTCGCGACGCCGGGGAGTCTGGGCTGCAAGGCGCACCTGCCCGCCGGGATCAGACTGCGCCTCGAATACGACGACGTCATGTCCACGCTCGGCGGCAACACGTGCGGCCTCCAATCCTGCAGGCCCGGCGCCCACAACCACGATCTTGCGCCGCGTCTGCGCCACCGGGATGTCATGCGGCATTGATAGCTCGCGCCCCGTGGCCGCGTTGTGAATACAAAGCGCGTCACCGGCCTGATAGATCCGGTCGAGACAATAGGTGGCGCCGACACAGGGGCGGATATCATCTTCGCGACCTTCGATGATCTTGCGGACCACATGCGGGTCCGCCATATGGGCGCGCGTCATCCCGACCATATCCAGCAATCCGGCCTGGATTGCATGTCGTGCAGTCGCCACATCCGGAATGCGGGCCGCGTGAAAGACCGGCAAATGGGTGTCTTGTTTCACCCGACCCGCGAAATCAAGATGAGGCGCGGCCTTCATCCCCTGAACCGGGATCACGTCGGTCATTGCAGGATCTGTGTGAATGCGACCGCGTATCACGTTCAGGAAATCAACCTGCCCGCTGGCGCTCAGAATGCGGGAAATCTTGAGCCCGTCTTCGGGGGTGATGCCGCCTTTTTGCACTTCATCTGCGGTAAATCGCATGCCGACGATGAAATCCTTGCCGACGCGTTTGCGAATGGCCTCCAACACATCAAGCGGAAAGCGAAGTCGGTTTTCCAAAGTGTCGGCCCCGTACGGACCACTCAGGTCATTAGTCAGAGGCGACCAGAACTGATCGATCAGGTGACCGTAGGCCTGCAGTTCGATCCCATCCATACCCCCCGCCTGCATTCGCTCGGCGGCGTCGGCAAAGTCGGAGATGATCCGCTCTATATCCCAATCCTCGGCCAGTTTGGGAAAAGCTCTATGCGCAGGTTCGCGATGTCTCGATGACGATACCGACGGCAGCCAATCCCCCTTGTTCCAGGTGGTTCTTCGTCCCAGATGCGTCAATTGGATCATCACCGCACAGCCATGCTCGTGACAGCCGTCCGTCAGATTGCGAATCCAAGGTACGACTTCGTCCTTATAGGCAAGAATGTTGTTGAAAACGGGGGGGCTGTCTTTTGAAACCGAGGCAGATCCCGCCGTCATCGCAAGCGCCACCCCAGCCCGTGCCCGCTCGGCGTGATAGGCGCGATAGCGCTCCTTCGGCATTCCGTCCTCGGGATAGGCAGGTTCATGACTGGTGGTCATGATCCGGTTTCGCAGCGAGAGGTGTTTCAGCTTGAATGGTTGCAACAAGGGGTCGCGGGACATGGCGCTGCCTTCTCGATACAGGGTCTGGACAGAGGTGTTACGTCAGCCTGCATGCGACTTGACACATGTGTCAACTATTTTAAACTCCGGCTATGCTGCAATCCTCCAACACCCGCATCCGAGGCTCTCGCCAACTTTGGCTCGATGCTGCACTCGATCTTCTGACGACAAACGGCATCGAAGCCGTCAAAATCATGCCATTGGCCAAATCCCTGGGACAGACGCGCACCGGATTTTACTGGTATTTCAAAGATCTGAGCGCCCTGCACGATGCGATGATCGCAACCTGGGAAACCCGCAACACCGGTCAGATACAAGCAAGATGCGACGCTCCGGCCGAGACGGTCAATCAGGCCCTCTTCAATCTGATGGACTGCTGGCTCTCGCCGCGGCTGTTCGATACGCGACTGGATCTGGCGATCCGAAACTGGGCACGCATCGACCCGGTGCTTGCCGCCCGCCTGCATGACGCGGATGCAGCACGCATCGCTGCCGTACGGGACATGTTCAGGCGATTTGGCTACAGCCCTGCGCAGGCCGATGTGCGAAGCCTGACAGTGATCTACACCCAGATTGGCTATATCTCGCTACAAGTCGAAGAAAACCCGGCCGCGAGGCTCGCACGGGTACCGCATTACGTCGAAATGTTCTCTGGCCGGCAACCGGAACCCGAAGAGGTTGCGGCCTTTATGGACCGGCACAGCCTCCGGCAGGGATAGCCCATCTTGTGGCACCGGGCGACAGCTGCGCCCAACCCTTCGGCGATCAGATCGCGCACGTCGGACCTCCGCAGGACATCCAGAGCGGCCGCAGTTGCAGCTGTGTAGTTCAATCATCCCCTGCAGGTGAACCGAGGGGCTTGCCTTGCCGCCCGCGATCATCTGCCCCGTGCCGCAAGAAAGAGTTGTCGCATGCTACGATCTGCCACCTCAGGATCGATACCTCGCGCCTCTGCATATGTGATCGTGCCCTTGGCGAACAAGGCCGCGAACCCCGGCACTGGACCTGTCATCTCATCATCCATTCCAGGATCTCCTACGCTGTCACGCTACCGGCATCACAGGCATCACAGGCGACCCCATTCTTCAGCATGGCAAACCAATCCCGTCGCCCGGTCCCCCGCATGAGCCCCGGACCCGTCTCGGCCAGCAGAGCGGGATTTGGCGAGCCAGTTGCGGCGCGAACAGAAAATGGGCTCGCGAGCACTGGAAAATCCTTCCTCACACAAAATCAATATGCTTGTTCAGGGGCAGTTCGCGAATACGCTGTCCGGTTGCTGCAAAAATCGCGTTGGCGAGCGCGGGCGCCGCAGGCGGCACAGCAGGTTCCCCGATACCGCGGATGGACGGGCCATTGGTGAGCGCCCTGACCGTGATGTCAGGCGCCTGGTACAGACGCATGCCTTCATAATCATAGAAATTGGTTTGATCCGGCACATGACCTTCGTAGGTCAACTCACAGTTCATCGCATGGCCCAATCCCCAGATCACACCCCCAAAGACCTGGGCCTCAAGGTTGGTTGGATCGAGCACCTCGCCCACATCGACCGCAACATAGACCTTTGCGATCCGGATCCCCTCTGCAGTCTGCGCCACGTCAACCACCTGTGCGCAGGGCACGCCAAACGACATGCAGAAGCCGACGCCGCGCCCCCGCCCGCCACCGCGCGCCGGGCCATTCCAGCCAGACATCTCTCCCACGGCCTCCAGCACCTTGCGGGACGGCTCATGCATGCAGAGACGCATTCGTTCGGCAAGCGGATCGGCTCCGGCCGCATGGATCAGCTCGTCCAGAAAGCAATCGTGATAAAACCCGTTCCCGGAGGCCCCCACCGAGCGCCAGGACGAGACCGGGACCATGGATGGTGCGCGATAGCCTGTGACCCGGTAGTCAGGAATCGCAAACGGTTGATCCCAGGACCCGGTGGTGATGCTTGCATCGGGACCCGGCAATTTCCGGCCGCTCAACCGTTCCAACCATTCCGGCGCCATGGCGGATTGGCTGACGGACAGATCGAATGCGGAGACCTGTCCGTCGGAAACCGCGCCACGCGCCCGTGCGACAGACGCAGGACGCGGGTAGTCATGGGTCATGTCTTCTTCGCGGCTCCATGTCATCTTCAAATGGCGTCCCGGCACGGCCATGGCCAATTCCACCGCCTGTTCCACATGGGTCATTTCCAGCCGATGGCCGAAGCTTCCGCCCATCGGCAGGACATGCACCTCGACGTTGTCCGCTTTCACACCCGCGATACGGGCGGCCCGGTCACGGACGAATACAGGGATTTGGGTGCCGGTCCAGATTTCCACAGACTCTCCATCGACCCGAACCACGGCATTCATCGGCTCCATCGGCGCATGCGCGAGATAGGGCACCCGATACTCTGCTGTGATGACGTCGCCACCGGACAGGGCGCGGTCGACATTCCCGTCGTCCCGCTGTCTGTGGTCATAGGTCTCGGGCGCATTCAGAGCCGCCTCCAGCTCCTGATACAGCCCCTCCGACGAGCCGGGATACTCCGGATAGTCCCAACTGATGTCCAAATACTCCGCCGCCTGAAACGCTCGCCAGGTGTTGTCGGCAATCACCCCGATCCCCTGCGATATCTGCACGATACTGTGCACGCCTCGCATGTCCTCCGCCCCGGCGCTGTCGAATTGAGCGATGCCCGCGCCGATCGCAGGGTTCGCCCGCACGGTGGCGTGCAGCATGTCATCAAACTCCAGATCGATGCCATAGACCTCGGTGCCCGTGCATTTCCGCGCCATATCCAGCCGCGGCAGGGCTGACTGACCAAGGTACCGCCACTCCGAGGATGGACGCAGGGAGACATCGCCGACGGGCGCGATCTGTGCTGCCTCTGCGGCAAGATCGGTATAGGCGATCCGTTCCCCTGTCGGCAGCAGGACGAAACCATCCTGGGTCTTCAAATCGCCCCGCGCGGAACCTGTCCGCCGGGCAGCCGCCTCCTTCAGTGTTTCCCGCGCGATTGCGCCCGCTGTCCGCAACCGATCGAACCCATCCGGGACTGTCGATGACCCACCCGTGATCTGGACAGAGAACAGCTTGGCCGGAACCGCCATGAAATTGCGCAAGCTCTCTGCCACAAAGCTGTCGTCGAAGGCCGGGTACGGGACCCCTTCCGCAAGGATCGTCGCGTTGTGATACGCAGGCCCCGGCGTACCGGGAGACAACGTGGCCGTGGCAGGATCGATATCCAGCTCTTCCGCGATGAGATAGGCCTGAATAGAGTATGTACCCTGCCCCATATCGGCGCGCGGCGTGATCAGTGTGATCCCTTCGGCATCGATTTTCACAAAAGGGGTCAGCGCCACCTCTCCGTCCACCAGCCCATCCAGCAGCGGGTTCGGAATTGGTTTCCTGGCCAGATAGATCCCGAAGGCCACACCGCCTGCAACGGCGGTGGAGCCGACAAGAAACGTTCGGCGGGTCAGTGTAGCAATGCGGCTCATGCTCTATGCCTCGCTCAATGTCCGGGCGGCCGTGTGGATGGCGGCCCGGATGCGGGGATAGGTTCCGCATCGACACAGATTGCCGGACATCGCCTCATCGATCTCGGCGTCCGTTGGCTGCGGTGTCATTTCGAGAAGACTGGCGGCCTGCATGATCTGACCCGATTGGCAGTAGCCGCATTGCGCAACGTGATGGGCGATCCAGGCGTCTTGCACGGCGTGCAAACTCTCTGGGGAGCCCAGGCCTTCGATCGTCAGGACCTCGCCCTCCAGATCTCCGACCGGCAATTGGCAAGACCGCACGGCAATCCCGTCCACATGCACCGTGCAGGCGCCGCATTGGGCGACTCCACAGCCGTATTTTGGACCCTTGATGTTCAATTCATCCCGCAACACCCATAGCAAAGGCATCTCGGGCTCCACATCGACCTCGTGGGCGGTTCCATTGACGGTCAGCTTCATTGTCTCCTCCGCGGCAGCCAGTCAGAAACACCCTAGCCGGTCCGCCACGCGCAGACATTTGCAGATCGTGCCATTTTCAAAAACCTTGCGTCACCCTGCCGGGCCAGCGATCACGCCACCACAGGCGCCGCGGACGAAAGATCCCGGGCGATGCGGATCATGTTCGAAAGAGCATAGCCCGGAGAACTGAGATCAACCGTCTGGCCGATCAAACCTGCAGGCACTGCAGTCGCCGCCGCCAGCGCATCCGCCAGGTCCACATCACAGCGCTGCGTCAGAACGGCGAGCGCAGTGGTCAGATCGAGATCAGCACCGGCCAATGTCCCATCGGGCAAACACAGTCGGCCATCGCGGCGCGTGATCAGTCGGCCTTCGAGCTCGAACTCTGTCCTGTCTGTACCGGCAACCGCCATCGCGTCGCTGACAAGGAAAAGACGCCCCTCCCCCCGCCGCTTGGCCACCCAGGCCGCACGCAGGCTGGCCGGATGAACATGGATACCATCCGCAATCAGGCCCGCAGACATCTCGGGCGTCTCCAGAACCGCACCGACAAGACCCGGCATACGGTTGCCGAGCTGGCTCATGGCGTTGAACAGATGAGTGGCGCAACGCGCCCCGGCCCTGACGTAGGACACGCAGGTTTCAAAAGGCGCATCCGTATGGCCCAGCGACACCAGGACACCGGCGGCCACCAGGCGGCTCACCTGCTCCGGAGTGACATTTTCCGGGGCTATCGTCACTTTCAATTTCGGCAAACGTCCGGCCGCTCTGCATATCCGCTCCAGATCCTCCGCATCCATCGGCCGGATCAGTGCCGCATCATGCGCGCCCTTCCGCGCGACGGACAAATGCGGGCCTTCCAGATGCAGGCCGCCAAACCCGCGCATCCCCGCATCAGCCGCCGCAATTGCCGCAGCAAGGGCGGCTGCGGTCTTTTCAGCGGTATCGGTTATCAGGGTCGGCAAAATCGTGGTCGCCCCCATTGCGCGATGCGCCTCGATGATCCGAATAATGTCCGCAGGGCCCGGCGCATCATTGAGCATGACCCCACCGCCACCATTGACCTGCAGATCCACATAGCCAGGCGACAGGATGTCGCCTTTGAGATCAATGTCCTCGCCACGTTCATTCAGTTCGGCTGACGGCATCAGAGCAACAAGCCTCCCCTCCCGGAACTGCGCGGCGTATCCCTCTCGCAGGCGCACCCCGTCAAAGATCGGCCCGCCCGTGTAGGTACATAGCGCTTGTGTCATATGGTTTCCGTCACTTTGTTCAGGTGCCTTGGCGCATCTGGATTGACACCGCGCCGCACCGCAACGGTTTCGACCATGCCATAGAACGAAACGATACTTGCGATCGGATCAGTGATCCAATGATCCGTCCGCACATGCGGCAGAACCTCAACGCCCTTGGCCTGTTCGGTTGTGGCGAATACGCGCGCCCCCTTGGCCGCCAAGGCCTCTGCGATTTCTGCGACGCTGGCCTCGGCAGCATCACCGGCGGCAAACGCGATGACCGGGAATTCGCGACCAACGATGGACACCGGCCCATGCAGGACCTCTGCTGCAGAATAGCTCTCAGCATGGATCTGGCAGGTTTCCTTGAACTTCAGTGCCGCCTCGTTGGAAATCGCCCAGCTCGGACCCCGCCCCAGCGTATAGAGCGATTGCCCGCCGACCGCCTCGATTGCGGCGCTCCAGTTGCACTCCTTTGCCTTGGCCAGATGCACCGGCAGCCTGCGAATTGCGCTCAGAAGCTCTGCGTCCTGCTTGACCTCAGCCATCAGCCACAGCCCCGCCACCAGCGAAGTCACAAAGGTCTTGGTGGCCGCAACGCTCAACTCAGGGCCTGCATGGATCGGCAAGATGGCTTCTGACGCTTCCGCCAACGGAGACATGGCATCATTGGTAATCGCCACCGTATATGCGCCGCCGGCCGTGAATGCCGAGGTCAGCTGCACGATGTCCGGGCTTTTTCCGGATTGGGACACCGAGAGACTCAATGCGCCCTTGCACATGAGATCGACGCCATAGATCGATTTCACCGAGGGGCCGACCGAGGCCATTGGCAGGCCCAGCAGCAATTCGCTGGCGTATTTCAGATACGTGCAGGCATGGTCCGAGGACCCCCGCGCCACGGACAAAAGATAGCCCGGCGCCAGGTCGCGAATATGCGCGGCGGTTGACGTGACCGCATCAGACCCGTTGATCAGCAAATGTTCAACCGCGTCAGGAATTTCATCAATCTCGCGCCGCATCTGCGTCCGGAGAGCGTTCATGGCCAATATCCCTTCAATTGGACAACCGCAGTTCGGCGACGAAATCATATGCATCGCCCCGATAAATGGATCGTGTCAGCTCCGCCACACGGCCATCGGCCAGATATGAAACGCGCTGAATTCGCAAACCGGCCGTTCCCTCCGCAACACCGAGCAGCCCGGCTTCGGTGGCCTGCAGGTTGATCGCGGATATCTTTTGCACCGCGCGCACCGGACGATGTCCGAGACGTTCGAGGGTGGCATAGAGGGACGTCGTCACCTCAAGAGGGTTCGGCAGAACCGTGAGTGGAAGCGCGGCACGTTCCAAGGCCATCGGCTGCCCTCCCGCTGCACGCAGGCGATATATTCTGGCAACCGACAGTTCCGCCCCGAGATCAAGGACGTCGACCTCCTCCTCGCTCGGCAGAAAGATGCCGCGTTCGAGCCAGGTCGACGTTGTTTCCACCCCACGTTGCTGCATGTCTTCGGTAAACGATGTCAGATGCGACAAGGATTGTTCGACCCGCGCAGGATTGTCACACACGAATGTCCCCGACCCCTGACGCTGTTCAATAGCGCCTTGCTGGACCAGCTCCTGCATCGCCTTGCGCACCGTAACACGTGACAGGTCGGTAATCTCCGCAATCTCGCGCTCGGGCGGCAGGGAGCTGTTCGGTGGCAAAACGCCGGTTCGGATCGCATCCTCCAGCCGACGGCGCAGCTGGACATACCGTGGTCCGCTCCCCTGGTCGAACCAATTCACCGGTTGCAGAAACTCGGTAATGCTCATGCGCCACCTTCCTTCGCGAAATCCCAGGCGAGCGCAATGGCGCCATCAAGCGGCGTTCCGACCGGCTCGATGCATGCATCCTGCATCGACACTGGCAAAAACGGTCTGAACTCTGGCGCTATGCCCCCGGTCAGACACAGCGGCATGCCCGCTTGCCATCCAAGTTTGAGCAGAGTGCCGGAAATTTCCTGCGCCGCGGCGCTCAGGATCTCGACGGCCAGCAGGTCATCACGCGCGGCCAGACCCGTCACCTGCGGTGCGATCATCCCAAAGTCCGCAGGTTGGGCCGAGCCGGCAAAAGCGACGATCCCGGATGCGCCGCCAAACCGGTCGAGCATCTGCTGCCCCAAGCCAGAGGGTTGGCGCAGCCCATCCTCTTCCTCGAGGGCAGATGACAAGGCCCGCCGCCCGACCCATTGCGCAGATCCAGGATCGCCCAGAACAGCACCCCACCCCCCAACGAACCGTGCAGCCCCAGACAGCTGACTGGCAAAGAACGACCCCGTGCCGCAATGCGCGACAAACCCGTCACGGTCACCGAGGGCGCCCCGCAAGGCCGTGGGACGGTCATCCGTGACCCGCACCCGCCGAAATGGCAACATGGATGCAAACCGGTCGGCAATCACCTCCCCCGTAACCCCTGCAATCCCGATGTAGGTCGGGCAGGAGACCAGATCAGCGAACGAATGCCCCGTCCGGGCTGACAGCCGAACCAGACCGTCGCGCACCTGCAATACGGCGCCCGCGAGATCAGTGGAAATATTTGCTGAACCAGCCTCGACAGCGACCACCGACGCCCCATCCGAAAGGGCCAGTCGGCACCGGGTACCGCCACCATCAAGAGCAAGAACAGAGGTCTTCAATGCATTCTCCATGCAGATACCATTACAATGCCAATCATCCGCAGGAAAGACTAATTGGAAACCACATGCAAAAAAACATCAAAACTACGGACAGCCTCTTCGTAATTTGGGGAAACCTCAGCTTCTCAGGATGAAATGGTAGACAAAAGGTATCAAATCGGTATCGTCAACGTGAACCTGGAGAGAATCACGTGCCCACCGCTGCCACGGAACAATTGCACACCAAAGCCAAAGATCTGGACGTCCGCGCCCTGAGTGACGTGGCCCTCATCCTTGCGCAATCCCAGCAGGCCGCCGCACAGGCCGCACTGCCTGCGATCGATGCCATTTGCAGTGGTGCGCTGGCGATGGCGCGTGCCATCCAAACCGGCGGCACCCTGCACTATGCGGCGGCGGGGTCCTCCGGCCTCATGGCCGCCGCCGATGCGCTGGAACTGGGGGGAACCTTCTCAATTCCAGCCACGCAGCTTCGGATCCACATGGCAGGAGGCCTGCCTGTCGGCGTGGAAATGCCCGGCGACACGGAGGATGACATCAATGGCCTGAAGCGCGATCTGGCCGGCGTCAACAGCACGGACGTGATCATCGGCGTCTCGGCCAGCGGCACCACACCTTTTACGGTCGAAGCGGCCCGCCTTGCCAAGCGACGCGGGGCGACCGTGATCGGGATCGCAAACAATGCAGGGTCTGAACTGCTGAATCTCAGCGATCACGCGATACATCTGAATACCGCACCGGAAGTTGTCTCAGGCTCGACCCGAATGGGGGCGGGAACCGCTCAGAAAATTGCCCTGAACATGCTGTCCACCCTCATGGCGATTGAACTGGGTCATGTGCATGACGGCATGATGGTCAACCTGCGCGCCGACAATATCAAATTACGCGCCCGCGCCCGGCACATCGTTGCGCGCGCTGCAAACGTTGCCCAAGACGCAGCAGCCACTGCAATCGAGGCCGCAGACGGGAACACCAAATGCGCGATCCTCATCGCGGCCGGGGCGCAAGACCTCTCGGATGCAGAGCGTCGCCTGCAGATAACGTCCGGCAAGCTGCGCCCTGCACTGCAAACCATCACAAAATAGACCAAAAAATCATTCCAACAGGAGGAAGACCCAATGAAAAGCAAGTTTATGTTGACCGCACTGGCCGGTACCGCACTGGTCGCAACTTCAGCCCTCGCCGAAGACGTCACCTTGACCGTCGAGAGCTGGCGCAACGACGACCTGACCCTTTGGCAGGACAAGATCATTCCGGCGTTTGAGGCCTCTCACCCCGGTATCAAGGTCAAGTTCACGCCCAGCGCACCGACCGAATACAACGCCGTGCTGAACTCCAAACTCGATGCAGGCTCTGCCGGCGACCTGATCACCTGCCGACCTTTTGGCGCCTCTCTGGCGCTGTTCGAGGCCGGTCATCTGGCTGATCTTGACGACATGGACGCCATGGGCAACTTTTCCGATGTTGCCAAATCCGCTTGGCAGACCGACGACGGCTCTGCCAGTTTCTGTGTGCCGATGGCCTCGGTAATCCACGGTTTCATCTACAACAAGGACGCATTCGAAGAGCTGGGACTGGACGTTCCGACGACCGAGGATGAGTTCTTTGCCGCGCTGGAAACCATCAAGGAAGACGGCAGCTACATCCCGATGGCCATGGGCACCAATGACCAGTGGGAAGCGGCGACCATGGGATACAACAACATCGGCCCGAACTACTGGAAAGGCGAAGAAGGCCGCAAAGCACTGATCGCAGGCGAGCAGAAACTGACCGATGCGCAGTGGGTGGCCCCGTTTGAGACCCTTGCCAAATGGGCGGACTACCTTGGTGACGGATTTGAGGCCCAGACCTATCCGGACAGCCAGAACATCTTCACACTCGGTCGCGCCGCGATCTATCCGGCCGGCAGCTGGGAGATCTCGGGCTTCAACGCCCAGGCCGATTTTGAGATGGGAGCCTTCAAACCGCCGGTCAAGGCAGCAGGCGACACCTGCTACATCTCAGATCACACGGATATCGGCATTGGCATGAATGCGTCGACCGAACATCCCGAGGCGGCTCAGACCTTCCTGAGCTGGGTGGCATCGCCCGAGTTTGCCAGTATCTTCGGGAACGCCTTGCCGGGCTTCTTCCCGCTGTCAAACGCGCCGGTCGAGATGAACGACCCGCTGGCCAAAGAGTTTGTGAGCTGGCGTGGCGAGTGCGAAAGCACTATCCGCTCCACCTATCAGATCCTGTCGCGCGGCACTCCGAACCTGGAGAATGAAACCTGGGGCGCATCCGCTGCCGCAATCAAGGGCACTGAGACCCCCGAGGCGCTTGCCGAAAAACTGCAGGCCGGCCTGGCGAATTGGTACGCCCCGCAACAATAGAGCGCGCAGGCGACCAAGACCACCGTTGAGAAACCACCGGACGCGTGCCACCCACGCGTCCGGATCCTGTACCGGAGTTCTCCATGCAACTGCCCCGCGTCCGTTGGCATATCGCCGTTTTCCTGACTCCTGCCGTGCTCATCTATTCCACGGTTATGATCTTCCCCCTTTTCAACACGCTGCGCCTTGCCCTCTATGCCAAGGTCGATCAGGAACGCGTATTTGTCGGGCTCGAGAATTTTCGCACCTTGTTTTTCGATCCGATCTGGTCGGAACAATTCTGGAATGCGCTTGGCAACAATTTCTGGTTTTTCCTGATCCACATGCTGGTGCAAAACCCGGTCGGCATCGCACTTGCGGCCCTGCTCAGTCACCCACGCCTGCGATTTGCGGCCCTGTATCGTTCGGCCATCTTCATACCGACGGTTCTCAGCTTCGTGATTGTCGGCTTCGCATGGAAACTGATTCTGTCGCCCATCTGGGGCATAGCGCCATCAATGCTGGATGCTGTCGGTCTGAAATCGCTCTTTGCACCCTGGCTCGGAAAAGAAGAATACGCACTGACGACGCTGGCCATGATCTCTGTCTGGCAGTTCGTCGGAATACCGATGATGCTGATCTATGCGGCGCTCTTGTCGATCCCGGAGGAAATCCTCGAGGCCGGAGAAATCGACGGCGTGACCGGCCTCGCCGCGTTCTGGAAGATCAAACTCCCGCTGATCCTGCCGTCGATCGGCATTATCTCCATTCTGACCTTTGTCGGGAATTTCAACGCGTTTGATCTGATCTATGCGGCCCAAGGCGCGCTGGCAGGGCCGGATTTCTCGACCGACATACTGGGTACCTTCATGTATCGCACCTTCTTTGGCTTTCAGCTGCAACTTGGCGATCCACATATGGGTTCGGCAATTGCCGGGGCCATGTTCGCGATTATCCTCGTCGGCGTCTGTCTCTATCTTTTTGGCATCCAGACGCGGATGCGCCGCTATCAGCTCTGACGGAGGCACGAGATGAATTCCGCACGTTCAAACCCCATCAATGCAGCCCTGATGCATGGCGCGCTGATCCTCTATACGTTGATTGCGCTGTTCCCCGTCTTCGTCATCCTGATCAACAGCTTCAAGAGTCGAAAGAAGATCTTTCGCGAGCCTCTGGCGCTGCCGGACGCCGAGAGTTTCTCGCTGGTCGGATACCAGACGGTGATGAAGCAGGGCGATTTCTTTCTCTACTTTCAGAACTCATTCATTGTGACTGTCGGATCGCTGACCTTGATCCTGCTGCTTGGCGCAATGGCTGCCTTTGCCCTCAGCGAGTATCGTTTTCGCGGCAATATGCTGATGGGGCTGTACCTTGCGCTGGGCATCATGATCCCGATCCGCATCGGCACCGTGGCAATCCTTGAAATGATGGTCGCGACGGGTCTTGTGAATACGCTCTGGGCGCTCATTCTGGTCTATACCGCGCAAGGCCTGCCGCTGGCCGTTTTCATCCTCAGCGAATTCATGCGGCAAGTGAGCGACGATCTGAAAAATGCAGGACGCATCGACGGTCTGAGCGAATATGCCATATTTTTCAAACTGGTGCTGCCATTGGTGCGCCCGGCCATGGCGACGGTCGCGGTGTTCAACATGATCCCGATCTGGAATGATCTATGGTTCCCGCTGATTCTCGCCCCTGCCGAGGAAACCAAAACGCTGACGCTGGGCAGCCAGGTCTTCATCGGCCAGTTCGTGACCGATTGGAATGCCGTCCTGTCTGCACTGTCGATGGCGATCCTGCCGGTCTTGATCCTCTATGTCATTTTCTCGCGCCAACTGATCCGTGGCATAACCTCGGGAGCCGTCAAATGATCCGGGTCCTCATTGCAGGGTTGGGAAACATGGGGCTGAGCCACGCGCTGGCTCATCACACAAACCCGGAGGCCGAAATCGTCGGGCTTGTGAACCGCTCCGGCACGGTGGAGCACCCTGAGCTGACACAGTACCCGCTGTTTACGGATTTCCACTCCGCCCTGACAAATACGCAGCCTGACCTTGTGGTCATTGCAACCTACTCCGACAGTCACGCGCCCTATGCAATAGCCGCGATGGAAGCAGGCGCCCATGTCTTTGTCGAAAAACCCCTGGCCACCACCGTGGAAGATGCATGCCGGGTCACCGCTTGTGCCAGGGCAACGGGCCGGAAATTGGTCGTCGGCTATATCCTGCGCCATCACCCGTCCTGGGCGCGGTTGATCACAGAAGCCAGGGCGCTTGGTGGGCCGTATGTGTTTCGCATGAACCTGAACCAGCAAAGCCGCGGGCCGGAGTGGGAAACGCACAAGGCACTGATGCAAACGACCTCGCCCATTGTCGATTGCGGCGTCCACTACGTCGATGTGTGGTGTCAGATCACGGATGCAAAGCCCGTCGTGGTCAATGGGATCGGCCTTCGGCTCACCGACGAAATCGCCTCAGACATGTATAACTACGGCCAATTCCAGGTGACTTTCGACGACGGATCCGTGGGATGGTATGAGGCCGGCTGGGGGCCCATGATGTCCGAGACCGCCTTTTTCGTCAAAGATGTGATCACTCCCAATGGCTCCGTCTCCATCTCCGAAGACGCCAAATCCGCATCCTCCGACGTGGACGGTCATACCCGCGTCGGCGGTCTATTGGTGCACCGTCCAGACGGCGATCAGCTCATAGATCTGCCGGGCGAACCCGGCCATCAGGACCTTTGTGATGCGGAACAGGCCTATGTCCTACGCGCCATTTCCCAGGACATTGACCTGTCGCGCCACGCAAGGGACGCCGTTCAATCCCTGGCGATTTGCCTGGCCGCAGATCAAAGCATCCGCCTCGGCACCCCAATCAAGTTAGAGGAGGTTTTGCCATGACGGCGCTGACCCTTACCAATGTGCATAAATCCTTCGGGACCGTGGATGTGCTGAAAGACATCAATATCGACGTCGAAGAAGGAGAGTTCGTCGTCTTTGTCGGCCCATCCGGATGTGGGAAGTCGACCCTTTTGCGCACAATTGCCGGCCTTGACGACGTCACCTCGGGCGAGGTGCGAATTGGCGACACCAAAGTGAACCAGACCCCCCCTTCGAAACGCGGCATCGCCATGGTTTTCCAAAGCTATGCGCTCTATCCGCATCTGAACGTGCGCAACAACATGACCCTGGCGCTCAAGCAGGCCAGGGAAAGCAAGCAGGTCATTGAACAGCGCCTGGCAGAAGCGAGCCGAATGCTCAGCCTTGAGGATTATCTGGACCGCTACCCTTCCGAATTGTCCGGTGGACAGCGTCAGCGGGTCGCGATCGGCCGCGCGATCGTGCGCCATCCGAAACTGTTCCTTTTTGACGAACCTCTTTCCAATCTGGATGCCGCGCTGCGCATGAACACCCGCCTGGAGATCGCGAACCTCCATCAGACGTTGGGTGCGACCATGATTTACGTGACGCACGATCAAACCGAGGCCATGACCCTTGCGGACAAGATTGTCGTGCTGCGCGATGGGCGCGTGGAACAAGTCGGCAGCCCGATGGAACTATACAACAATCCCGCCAATCAGTTTGTCGCCGGTTTCCTCGGATCCCCTGCAATGAATTTCCTGCCCGCAAAGCTGCTGCAAGACGGCGATCGCAACACACTCGGCGTTCGACCGGAGGATTTGTTCTTTGACAACGACGGTCCGCTCGAAATTACAACACAACACGTCGAGCATCTGGGCGGCGACACCAACGTGATTGCAACGTGCCAAGGCCATCCGATCACCTTGCGTCTCTTCGGCCAACAGACCGTCACGGTTGGCGCCACCCGGCGGGTCGGAATTTTGCCAGGGAGGTCGTATTTCTTTGATACCGACGGGATCCGGATCAACTGATGCGGGCACGCCAGTGCTGCCCGATGGTCAAAACCAAGGCTGAAACTTAGATTTCGCGTCGGTTGCACTGACAGGCGGACGTCGTTGACGCTTATTGGCGGTTGTTGATGACATCAGCCGTGAGACCCTTGTATTGGTTGCGGACACATCATTGTCGGGCCAACGGGTTGCGCGTGAGCTGGACCGTGTGATCGCTGATCGGGGCATGCCAAAGACGATTGTCTCGGACAACCTCCTATGTCGGGAAATTCTGGCTGCTTAGGTCAGCAGGTCATGGGGCCTCCGGTGCCCCGGACGCCCTATTATGGTTGCCCAGACGCGCTCTGCCGTCAAGAAATGATCTCTTCCATAGCAAACACAGGGTATCCCAACCCTGAGCAAGAATACATCTAGTACGCAACGAGGACACCTTACGCACGATAGGGTTCAATGTATTCCGCCTGCATCTGGTAACCGATATTCGCAACTTCGGTGTCCAGCGGTTGTGCCTGCAGCACCCCGGTTACCAGAACCGCGTCCCATAAATTGCCCTGCGGCCATGGCACGACAGAGGTCACAAAGAGCAACTGGTTCGGAGGCGGTGGCGGTGTATGAATGCAGGCGCCGACATACGGCACCAGAACGAACTCCGACACGCCCTCGGAGCCGATTTCCAACGGCAGAATGTATCCGGCGAGTGTTATCCGCTGCCCGTCCAAATCCGTGTTCAACTGGCTGCCATTCGCATCGAACTCCGGCACCCAGATGTCCTTGTCCGTATCTATGCGTCCCCTGCCGATGATTTCGGCGTAAGGAAGGTTGCCCGGGATCAGTTCAGACCACTTGATGCGCCTTGCCTCCGCGGCCCGAACCGAAAGCGGCGTCAGTATCGCCATACCCGCCGTTTTCAACAAGGTCCGGCGCGTATACCGACGCCGGTCGATTATCGCTCCCATTGGCCTTTTCCTCTCCTTCTCTCTCTTCCCATCAAGCAAAAACCGGAGGGGACACAAACAGCGAGCACGGTGATTTCCCACAGACCTGAGCCGTTTTTGATGGCGCACCATTGCCAATCACAGAGGTGGACGAAGGGCAATCTGGTTGCCCTTCGTCATCGTTGCAATCGGATCAGTCCAGCGACACTGGTGTCGGAGCGTCTGATCCCGTCGGATTACAGAACCCATCGAGGATCTCGGACTTGGCAGGATCCGCCCAATTCGGGTTGTCGGTCGTGTAAACGATCGGCTTGATGTAATCGACCGGGTCAACCAGCCAATGCAGACGCGGACGCTCATCAGAAGGAATTCCCATCAGATCCAGCTGGTCAACATAGCCGGCATAGACCGAAAGAGACGACCCCTCTTTGGCGCGCGAACCGGTTGTGATGTGGTTCGGAATGTAGATCGAAGGCTTGATTGCCTGTTGATACATGATCAGATCGCGCAAACCGTTGTTGTCAAAGTTCGAGGTCGCAGCCGTGCCAAGCTGCACGTCGGTCGGACCCAAAGCTTCCAGCAGGCCAATGATGCGTTGACCGTCTTCCGGCGTGCCATCATAGCCTCGGCCTTTGCCCTCTTTCAATGCACCGGCCGTGTTGTGGTACACGAAGGAAAAGTTCGTATCTTCGCGCAGCAGGAAGCTGAAGAACAGAGATTCCGGCCCACCCGGCGCGCCGCGGGTTGTACGATTGTCGAACTGACGATCGTCGACCGGCTGATAGTCAGGCTCTGCCCGACGTGGCCATTGAGCGACGCCTTTCGGGAACAGGCTGGCATCACGCTCGTCTACGATGATCTGTACCGGTGTTGGCGGAAAATCCGGGTCCGGATCAACAGCGTTCGAGTGAAGATGCCGGAACGCCGTCACACAGGCCTGCGGCTCCAGGAATGGAAGGTTGAACACTTCTGTACCTGGCACCGATCCAAAGCTTGTCACCGACACACAATCCACCGAGGCTCCCTCGGGGAAGGCAAAATCGGGGTTGTTTTGAATGCGCGGGTCTTCCGCCATGCGCTGAAAGTCTAGGTCCATTGTCGAACAGGTTTCTTCGGTTGCGTAGATGACAGCGTCCGTGTGGGCCGAGATATAGGCCGCATTGTCGGCGTGGTCGCCGTGGCCATGGCCCAACAGGATCGCTTCCGGATTCAAATTTGTAATGTCCGAAATCGTCAGAGGTGTTCTGCCGCGTTCAATTTCCATACGCGTCAGAAAGCTGTCCATCATGAATACACGACCTTGCACAGCCCCTGCAAAAGACGAAGCCGAAAGCCACGAGAAGACCACTCGGTCGTCAGGCAGGGCGCCGGTTTCGGGATCAACATTCTCTATACCGAATATATGCTGCCGGGCCGCAATCATGTCCTCTGTTGCGATCTCAGCTACACCGTCAGTCGCAACAACAGAGCCGGCCAAAATGGCCAGAGACGCTAATTTTTTCATGCTGTTTCTCCTCCACTTACGCGCGGCGCGGGCACAGAAGATGCATCGCGCACCGGAAAAATTCCCACGCGTAGGAGCAGGATAGCCGTCCTATTTCGGCTCACAAAGCGCTACGATATTATATAAAGTCTACTTATAATTTTTCGTAGCGTAACGAAAACAAAATAGCCGCGACCGCTCAAGCACGTTTAATTTGAATATACCTGAGCAATGTAAAGAGTTCTGAATAGTGATTTTCAAACAATGTTTTCAATCGGTCGCTAATTAGCAACACTGCAAATTGGAGACAATCCGCTTTTTGCTGATCCTGTCACGGGCACCACCACTCTTCATACAGACGCGTTGACCAGAGCCGTGGCCTATCTCGCCTGCTGTGATCCCTGGAAACGTCCTCGTTTATGGTTAGGTACTTCCGCTTGATTTCCCTTGGCCGGGAGAGGAGCGGATGGCGATGAAAGCAGCCCCGCCAACCGGAGCAGGCTGGCTACCCTCCCCTCGGTCTGGCGCAACGGCAGCTTGAACAGGATTTTGAGCGAGAGACAGAACTGGATAGCCGCGTCCGAAGAAACCGACCGGCGGCCGGGCCGCCCGTCAGCCCGCGCCTGCCAGGTGATGTCCTTGTCCACCCATATCAACAAAGACCCACGCTTGCGCAGCGCCCCGTGGTAGCTGGACCAGTTCGTCGTGCGATAGCGGGTGGGACGTGGCTTGCTCATGCATTCCGTTTAACCGCATGGATTCGCAAAGTGAGTCCTATGGCGTCTGAGCTTTACAACAACGCCCCCCCGAAGCGCCATCATGCGGCGGCCCAGTGCCGACCGCGGAGACAACCCCACCTGCTTTTGATGTGCGTTGCAGCCACAGTTCTAATTTTGGCCACACCGCATCAAGACCGTCTTGCACTAGATCAGCAGCCTCAACCCGGTCCCCAGAAGAGACGCAACCAACAAGATCCTGGTGATCCCCCAGTGCAAGCGAAAGGCCAAAACGCAGCTGAGGAGGAACAGGGCCAGGGAGAGCCATTCGATGGTTGCAAGCTCCGCTGTCCAAAGCGTTATCGGGCCCAGCTTTTGCCTGCTCACGTCAGAGAACAGCACATGCAGCGCGAACCAGATGGAGAGATTGAGGATGACACCGACCACCGCGGCTGTGATCGCCTTGAGCGCGCCTCGAAGCCTCGGTTGGTTCGAGATCCATTCGATGTAGGGGGCACCGGCGAAAATCCACAGAAAGCAGGGGGCGAAGGTGACCCAAAGAGCCACCCCCGCTGCGCTGAGGCCAAGCAGTAGCCCCCCCTCCTTGAAGCCCGCGAGAAACCCGACGAATTGCGTGACCAGGATAAGAGGCCCCGGCGTGGTTTCGGCGAGCCCAAGGGCGTCCACCATCTCGCCGGCTGTCAGCCAGCCGAACTGCACCACGACATCCTGCGCCATGTAGGCCAGAACCGCATAGGCCCCGCCGAAGGTCACCACCGCAAGTGTGGAGAAGAACGTGCCGACCTCATGCAGAATGGTTGGCGCGCCCAGCCCGGCGAGCACAAGCAACGGCAAGATCCAGATCGCCAGCCAGGTGACAATCGTCAGGCCCGTCTTGCCGACTGACACATGCCCGATACTGGCAGCCGGTTGATCCGTGTTCTCAGCCGTTCCCAGCAGCCACCCCAAAAGACCTGCCAGCAGGACGATCAGAGGATAGGGGAGGGACAGGAAGAAGATCCCGACAAAGGCCAGAGCGGCGATCAGCCAATGCAGCCGCTGCGAAAGCGCCTTTTTAGCGACGCGCAGCAGTGCCTCGAGCACGATCACCAGAACGGCGGCCTTGATGCCGTAAAACAGCGCCTCCACCAGAGCGACATCGCCATAGATGCTGTAGATCGTCGCCAACACCATGATGACAGCGGCACCGGGCAAGACAAACAGCAGCCCCGCGATCAGACCGCCGAGTGTACCATGCAACCGCCACCCGGAATAGGTCGCCAATTGCATCGCCTCGGGGCCGGGCAGGAGCATGCAAAAGCTCAGCGCATTCAGGAACTGCTGCTCGGACAGCCAGCCTCGGTCGTCGACGACCTCCTTGTGCATGAGCGCGATCTGCGCCGCCGGGCCGCCGAAGGACAGAATGCCGATCTTCCACCAGACCCGTGTCGCCTCAGCAAGCGTCGGGTTTGTCTGGGCACGGACGTCATCAGAACCAGCCATCAGTTATGTCTTTTTCGACGTGGCAGGCCAGTCGTGCCCTTCATCCATGGCATCGCGCGCCCAGCGATAGAAGGCGTCATAAAGCAACATGCCAGCGTCGAGTTGCGCCAGATCATCACGGTACATGCGAGACAGGCCCAGTGAGGCGGCAAGAAGTCCTGCCGCTTCCGGAGCCAGATCATGGGTGTTGGTGTCGGCCGCGCGCACAATAGTCGCCAATCGGTCAAGCGCTTCATGGCTGATGCCAAACTCTTCAATCATCGTATCGAAGGTGCATTTGTCTCCGCGATGGCTCCAGAAGACGCCTTCGATGTCGAACGGGGTCGCATTGAACCGCTCGGCGACATTGCCGACCTGAGATGCGGCGACGAACAGGAATTGCGCATGCGGATCGATGAACCGGCGAATAAGCCAAGGGCAGGCGATCCGGTCGATCTTTGGCCTGTGGCGGGTGACCCAGACCGAGCGCCCGCGGGTGTCGGTCGGCGGAATCCTTTCTGCAACAACCATCGGCAGCGCGGCATCTCTCCAGGCGATGTGCCCCCCTTCGAGGACTTCTGCCTTCGCGCCTGCTGACCGCAATATCGCAGCCGCCCCCTGGCTGAGCTTCAGCCCCTTCTGGCAGGAGACGATGACAGAACGGCCGACAAGATCGTCGGCAAGGTCGGACACCTCTGCGAAAGGGTGACGCCGCGCGCTGGGAATCAGATGTGGGTCCGCATCGAAGTCTTCATCAATGCGCACATCGAGAATTACAGGGCAGTCGGGCGTGCCGATCAAGCGGGCCAATGTTGATACGGGGATTTCATTATATGACGCCATGAAGCATCCTCCTGGAACGGGTTTGAAGGATGCAAGATTGGGCTGGCGCCTCACGGGGTTCTTGCGGACCCCTGTTGGTTTTTTCTAAACCCGGATTGCGCAACCGTCAAGCTTCAGAGCGCCCTTCGCTGCTTCGAAAATCAACGGGAAATGGGAACCTAGCAGGCGCACTTGCGCCGCCCCGATCCAGAGGTCGAGCTCCCGTCGAGATCACAGGGCGGTTTTGAACAAGGAAGATGGGCAATGGAATTTTGCCGGCTTTCAGCGATGCGCAACAAGACAGACAAGACCGACCATATAGACAAGACCGACGCGCGCAGGATCGCCCATGTTCTGCGCACCGGCTGGGTCAGCCCGCTCCACATGAATAGCCGGAAAGCCTATGGGGTGCGCGTCTTTCATGCCGTTCGTGCAGGTCGGCCTGTTTCAGACTTGCGCGGTCAAGAGATCAGCATCGCGCCGCAGAAAGTCCAAGACTTTGCGTGTGCTCGGCCCCGCCCGATCAGGTTGCCAAAGAACACCAAGCGGCGCGATTGGTTCCGCAGCAGGCGTCGCCAGCTCAATGAACTCCCCGGTTGAGATCCAAGGCCGTAACACGCTGCCCGGCAAGAGGGCCAGATACTGCCCAGTTGACAGTATTTCACGCGTGAGCTCGGGGATATGCAAATTGATCCGACAGGACTTGATTTCGGTCCAGCCGTTTGCTTCCGCCAGATACTCAAGATGATTGCGAGCAATCGAGCCGACGCGATGCATCAACCAAGCGCACTCTCCGAGTTCCTTCAGGCTCGCGCTGCCCGTCTCCGCCAGGGGATGGGACTTGTGGCAGACCACGCTCAACTGGTCAGGTGCGCAGTCCACGAAACTCCACCCTTCCGGCAACACGGCGGGTTCACGCAGGCAGATCAGATCCGGCGAGGCTTCTTGGCTGCTGCTGCCCGTGCTTGTGCCTTCCAGCGCGGATATTTGCAGGAGGGTATTCGGGTGCTGGGCTGCAAATTCGGCCATGCGGCCATGCAAAAGCGCCCCAAGCGCCGACGCACTGGCGGCAACATGCACAATATCGCCGCCATTCTGACTGGCATTGGTAACCCGTTCAGCGGCGTCCCCGATTGTAGATATGATTTTTTCCGCAGCCGGAAGAAGCTCTCGGCCGGGGGCGGTCAAGCGCACACCGCGGGCATGGCGCAAGAACAGATCGACTTCGACCAAACGCTCCAGTTCGGCCACCATTTGCGAGATCGCAGGCTGGGTCATATTCAAGTGCTGCGCCGCGCGCCGCATACTGCCAAGATCCGCAAGAACGACCAAAATTTGCATATGGCGAAATTTGGCCCGCAGCATAAAGCGGTTCCGGAGACTGGAAGCGTTCAGCATGGAGGTATAGGTTTCGCTTATTAATGGTTTTAGTAAGTTATTGCCCAAGATGATCTACTACACATCCTTTTGTGATTAAAGAGGCCAGTAGCGTCTCGTCACGGGCTGCTCGGATCAGAGGGAAGACTATGAAAAAATCGTTTCTTGCAGCGGCTTTTACGCTTGGCGTCACTTTGCAGCCTGCGCAGGGGCAGGATCTGACCGCAGCTCAGATGCATGCGCGGCTCGGCACCGAAGCCGCACAGGACCAATATTCAGGCTATGCTTCCCTCTGCGACCTTGAGGCTCACATCCGCAATGTGAATGTACCGCGCTTGCGCAAACCAGCCGGCGCCAACCAGAGCGAACGCCGCCCCAAGAATGGGAACAGACCGCAACGGATAGATATTCCTGCAACGCAGGTGTTTGACAATCTATGGTTCCTCGGAACTGCCTCGGTCACCGCATGGCTCTATGGTAGCGAAGACGGGTATGTCTTGATCGACGGGCTAACAACCGATGCGGAAGCGCAGAAATATGTGATAGAAGGCATGCAGGCGGCGGGCCTGTCCCCAAGTGCGATCACAGCAATCCTGGTGAGCCACGGCCATGGCGATCACTATGGCGGCGCGGATTATCTCGCGAAAACCCTGGGTGTGGATATCCTGATGAGCCAGGAGGATTGGGATCTGGTCGCCACCCTTGGCGAGCATCCCCGTTTCGGGCCGCCCCCCGTGGACGGCGGAACGGTTGCTGACGGTGAAATACTGCGGTTTGGGTCGTCCGAGATGTCCATTCACCTTACACCCGGCCATACTCCCGGTACGATTTCGCCCATCTTTAAGGTCTATGATGGCGACAGGCAGCATGCTGCCATGCTGTGGGGCGGGACCGGCTTCAACTTTGGCCCCGACGTGGAGATTTTTCAGACCTACGCGGCCTCTGCGCAAAAAATGCGAAGGGTTGCACAGGACTCCGGTGTTGATGTTTTCCTTTCGGGTCATCCACGCCGAGATGGGACCGTCGAGCGCATGTCTCAGCTCGCTTCCCGTGTCGACGGGACGGCGCATCCTTTTGTCCGCGGTGAGGGCGGCTATGCCTTGTTTGACGTGTTGGAGCATTGTGCATTGGCACAGGCTGAGAGGTTTCTCGCCCAATCCGCAAAGCAATAAGCAAAACCCATATGACGCTTGGTGAATTTATGTGAGCCTGGCCCGGTGGAGATTGCTTGAAAATTGCACAGGACGTATCTACAGCGCCAGAATCCAGGCATACGCAGTTGGGCGTTCCCCAGATAGACCGTCAAAAATCTGGGGATGTTCATGCGTTTTACCTCTGCCTCCGTCCGGGGCTTGCTCTCGACCACTTTGATCACTTTGGTGCCACAAGCGCTTGTCGCTCAGGAATCTGAAGTCATTGAACTCGATCCCATTTTCGTGTCCGCAGCAGGTATTGGCGTTGACCCTTTGACGGCACCTGCCAGCGTGACCGTTGTCACCGGCGAAGAAATCCAGGGCGAGCGGTTCACTGATTTGACGGATGCGGTGACAGCGACACCCGGTGTCTTTGTCGATAACAATGACAATATTACGTTCCGCGGTTTGCGTCCCGAAGATACGCTGATTCTGGTCGATGGCATGCGCGTGAACACACGCCAGTCCCGCACGAATGGCTCCGGTGGGTTGGATCAATTCTATGTCCCGCCCGCCTCGGCAATCGAACGCATTGAAATCATACGTGGCCCGATGTCCTCGCTGCACGGGTCCGAGGCTCTCGGTGGGGTGGTGAACATCATCACCAAATCTGTCGCGGACGAATGGACCGGATCTCTCACCGTCGAAGGTACAAACCCGGTTGGCGCAGATGACTCGGTCGACAAGCAGGCCTCCTATTTCCTGAGCGGCCCCGTTATCGAAGACACATTGGGACTGCAGATCTGGGGCCGGCGTCTCAACCGTGAAGGCGGAGAGGGCGCCGAAACAACCGAGCGCGACGTCACGGATACAAACGCCAAGCTGACTTGGACGCCCAATAGCGACCAGGAATTCTTCCTGAGTTTTGGCGAGACGCAATCCACCAATGAAACAAATGCCCTTCGTGGTTCACGGGTCATCTCTACCATTCGCGAGGACGAACGCCGTGCGCTTGGTCTGGGCTATTCCGGCAATGTCGGCACATGGGATGTCAAAGCCCTGCTGTCCCGCGAAGAGTCAAAACGCGAAACCCCCACATCTTCGGTCGGTCGCGTAATCGAATTTCAGACCACAACCTTTGACGTCAGAGCCTCCCGTGATCTGGAGTTCAATGGCCTTCATCAATTCACCCTTGGTGGCCAGTACCAGAAGGCAGATTTGACCGATTTGAATCTGGGTTCATCCAATACATCCGAACATTTTGCATTCAGCAATGCCCAGTCTTCAGTCTTTGCCGAAGACCTTTGGGAGGTGAATGATCGGCTGAACCTGACATTTGGTGCCCGTTACACGGATGACGAACGTTTCGGCGGCAAGGTGACGCCTCGAATCTATGCCACCTATGCGCTGTCTCCCGATCTCTACCTCGCTGGGGGGATTTCGACCGGGTACAAGACGCCCGAACTGCGCGACGCCCATGAAAACTACTATCTGTCGACCAATGGCAGCCGGAGCGGGGATGCCATCCAGGGCAACCCTGATCTCCTGCCGGAAGAAAGCACCAACTACGAAATCGGGCTTCGTTTTGAAGGTAGCAGAACCAATGTGACCGCGACGCTTTTCCAAACAGATTTCACCAACAAAATCGATGAGGAATTGGTGTCTGTCGGCGGGGCTCCACAAGGGGGTGACCTCTATCGCTATATCAATGTGGACGAAGTCCGCAACCGGGGGCTTGAGCTGTCCGCAGGCTACGCGCTGACGCAGGCAGTGGAGATCAGTGGCAGCTATACCTACATCCACTCGGAACAGTTGAGCGGCGCTCTTCAGGGATACGCTCTGAACCGAACACCTGAACATCAGGCGAACCTCAGAGTGGACTGGCAGACAAATGTCAGTGACCTGGCTGTGTGGGGTCAGGCAAATTATGTCGGCAAGTCATCATCCGTATCGGCATCAGGCACCGGCGGCGTCGATGTCTCCGAGTACCAGGACTACACGACGCTTGATGTGGGTCTGAACTACATCGTCAATGAACACGTCGCCGTGAATGCTGCAATATACAACCTCGGGGACGTCGAGATTAATACCACCGAGCACGGTACAAGCCAAAACGGGCGGACACTCTGGCTTGGTCTGACAACCCAGTTTTAAACCGCCGCTTCCATCTGGAACTCCTACCGCTGGAGACCGCCCTTTCGGTCTGGTCTTCATGCGATCTTTTCGGGGGTCAGTCCGTTGGGCCGCAGTTTCGCACGGCGACATGTTCCCGGGCGATGGCTGCGGCCCGTTTTCGTAGCTGCTGCCTCTTCCAGCGTTGATCCGGGAAGGGTTAGTGCGCCACAAGCGCTCTAAGGGAGCCGCGATCCGTGGTCCGGTCCGCCCCCGAACCGCGGAGATCGCTCATGGTCGCGGGTGGACAGATCAGCCTGGAGCCGCAGAGCGCGCCATCCGGCCCCGAAATCCTGACTGATAATGCCATTCCATGCCATTCAATGCCATTCAATGCCATTCAATGCCATTGACAGAAATCCGCCTGGCCTCCTACAAGGCCTTGATGGTTTTTCCTGGGGTCACTCCGGGAGAATGAAAAGGGAATACGGTGTGGAGTAGCCAAAAGGCGCCAAATCCGTGACTGCCCCCGCAACTGTGAGCGGAGAGCATTGCTGCAATAGGCCACTGCCCCTTGGGGTGGGAAGGCGCAGCAGGGCCTCGACCCGCGAGTCAGGAGACCTGCCATCCAGGAGTTCACCCAATCCAGGACGGGGAGTCCTGTAGGAGGCGTAGATGGCACATAGAATCTGTGGTCGCAGGACCGATACCCCCTCTCTTCGCCCGCATGGCTGCGAGGCGAGGCATGGCACAAGACCCTGATCATTTCATCTTGATTTGCACCGCCCGCAAGGACGCAGGTCCAGGCCGCAAGCTACGCGCCCGATTGACCACACGTCTTCCGGCGCGGTTTGCGCTGCGCGCAGTCGGCCCCACCGCGGACCTTGCCGGGCTTCCCAGCCGCTGTCCGGAGACCCGCAGATGACGGCCTCGCAAACCTTTCTCTCTGTGCGTGATCTGGAATATTGCTCTCTGAATGGCGAGGCACTGGTTTCAGGGGTCTCCTTTGATTTGCAACAGGGCGCGATACTGGCAATTGCGGGGCCGAATGGGGCTGGCAAGTCGACCCTGCTGTCTCTGCTTTCTGGCACCGAGCCCCTGGCGACCGGAGAGGTTCTGATCGCCGGCTCCTGCCTGCGCCAGATGAAAGCGCAGGACCGGGCCGGGGTGATTGCTCTTGTCAGCCAGAACAGCGCGCCCGATGGGAGGCTCCGGCTTCGCGACTATGTGGCGCTCGGGCAATTGCCGATCGCGGCACGCAGGTCAGCAGCCCAGAACAGCCGCATGCTCGCACATATTCTGGATCTCACCGGCCTATCCAAAATGGCTCTGAAACCGATGGCACAGCTGTCAGGCGGGGAGCGCCAACGGGCGCATATTGCCCGCGCGCTGGCACAGGAGCCGGAGCTGTTGTTCCTGGATGAGCCGACCAACCATCTGGATCCGCAAGCCAAGGGGCGCATCCTGTCTCTGGTCGCCTCTCTGGGGATCACCGTGGTCATGGTGGTGCATGATCTGGTGATGATCCCGGAATTTGCCACCCATGCCGCGCTGATGAAATCAACCCGCCTTGTCGCCTTTGGCGCGGCCTCCGAGGTGCTCACCCCCGAGAATGTCCAGGCGACCTTTGGTGTCAGCTACCTGAATCTCCCGCACGAGGGCCGGATGATCCCGGTTCTCGACCTTCGTAAAACCAAGATCGAAAACCTGAAGGAAAACACACAATGAAAACTCTCCGGTCTGCTGCACTCCTGCTTGGTGTGGCAAGTGGCGCCGCCGCCTATGAGGTTACGGTCGACAATTGCGGCGCTCCTCTGGTCTTTGAGACCATGCCGGAACGGATGGTGGTGCATGACATCAATATGTCGGAGATGGCTTTTGCGCTCGGGCTTCAGGACAGGATGGTTGGCGTTACAGGGATCACCGGATGGTACAAGACCAGCCCCGAATTTGATACCAAACGCGGTGAGATCCCGGAGCTCGCGCCCAAGTATCCTAGCATCGAGAACCTGATTTCGGCCTCGGCAGATCTGTTTTTTGCTGGCTGGTATTACGGCATGAAGCCCGGCGGCGATGTCACGCCCGACACGCTTGCCCCTTTTGGGATCAAGACGCTGGTCCTGACCGAGAGCTGCGTGCATCTGGACAAGGATCGCCCCGTGGCCAGTATGGATCTCTTGTTCAACGATGTGCTGCGCCTTGGCAGGGTGATGCAGGTTGAAGACAAGGCAGAGGCGCTGGTTGCCGATTGGCGCGCGCAATTGGCCGGTATTGAAGCGCAAACCGCCGATCAGCCGAAACCGCGCGTCTTCCTGCTGGACGGACCTGCCGATGCGCCTTTCACTGCGGGTAAATTTGCCATTCCGGACGCGATGATCACCGCAGCCGGTGGCAGCAGCGTCACCCATGACATGGACACCAGCTGGGGGCGCACCTCCTGGGAGGCCGTGGCAGCGGCCAATCCGGAATTCCTGGTGCTGCTGGACTACCAGAATGGCAATGGCGCCGAGGATACCTTCAAGTTTCTACAGCAGCACCCGGTGATGGCCCATACCGATGCGGTCAGGAACGAACGCTGGGTGGGGCTGCGCTATGAAGAGCTGACACCTGGGCCTGCAAACATTGCTGCGATCGCAAAAATGGCCAGGGCCATGCATCCGGGCCTGAACTGAGATGGGCCGATATGGTCTCTCACTGATACTGGGGGCGACCGTTCTGGTCGCCCTTTTGTTGCTGTCGGTGCTGTACGGAGCCACCAGAATACCGCTGGCAGAGGTCTTCGCCGCAATATCGACCGGCTTGGGGTTCGGCAGTGCAGAACCTGAACCGTTGCAGCGGATTATCCTTGACCTTCGCCTGCCACGGGCTCTGTTTGCCGCCCTGATCGGTGCGGGATTGGGGCTGGTTGGTGTCGTGCTGCAAACCACAACCCGCAATGATTTGGCGGACCCCTTTCTATTTGGCCTTTCTTCCGGTGCGGCCGCTGGTGCGGTTTTCGTCATCACCGTCACCGGCGATATTCTGGGCCTCTGGACCCTGCCGCTTGCAGCCTTCAGCGGTGGGCTTGTCGCCTCTGGAATAGTCCTGCTGCTGGTGCGGAGCCTCCAGAGCAGCGCCCCGGAAAAGTTGATTCTGGCAGGGCTGGCCGTGTCCTTCCTCTTTGCCGCGATCACCAACTACCTGATTTTTTCCGGAGACAACCGCGCGGCGCATTCGGTGATCTTCTGGATGCTGGGCGGGCTGGGACTGGCCCGTTGGGAAACCCTGCCGCTGGTCGGCGCCGGCGTGGCCTTGATCGCGACCTATGCGATGTGGCGCAGCCGCTGGCTCGACGCGCTTTTGGCAGGGGATATCACCGCCGCCAGCCTTGGGGTGCCGGTTGGCCACCTGCGGACCCGCATGTTCTTGATCTCTGCTCTGGCCACGGCCGCTTTTGTGTCAGTGGCCGGTGTCATCGGCTTTGTTGGACTCATGGTGCCCCATATCGCCCGTGGCCTGGCTGGCCCCCTGCATCGCCGCCTCTTGCCAATGGCCGCTGTGATCGGCGCTGTTCTTCTGACCGCCTCTGACATCCTGTCGCGGCTGATCCTGGCACCACAAGAACTGCCTGTCGGCATTGTAACCACCTCTGTCGGATCAGCTTTTGTCTTCCTGCTGCTGCTGGGAACCAAGGCGCAACGGAATTGAAACCATGCCTTTGCAACAGGCATCCCTGATGACCTGCCCCCCACTGATCCCTCATTCATAACGAGAGTCTGCAGGTTGGATTTGGGTATTCCGGTTCCCCGTCTGACGCACGCGCGCCGGGCGTGGGGCCCTCAAATTGCTCAGGCGCTCGGCGCGGCCACGCCGCATATGGGCGTTGCGCGGGCAGGGGCGGGTCGAAGACGAGAATGTCCTGCCCTGCCCCCCGCAGGACGTCGGAGCCAAGCTCACGGATCTGGGATCTGCCCCTTATTTCCACGGCATGACGAGGTATTTCTCACCCGTTTTCATGGCGCGATAATCGGTTACGGCTTCCTTGGTCAGCATCTCTTCGAGATCAACCCGTTTCTTGTAGTGGCTGGCAAAGGTGGTCGTCAGGTTTTCAAGCACGCGCGTGCGCATCCGTCCCACCGTTTCCAGTCCGACGGATTGCAGGAATGGAAACAGAAGCCATCCTGACAGGGTCCAGCCAAAGCCGTAACTTGGCGACAGGATCGTTGGACCAACGTCCAGACGTCCGTAGATGAACATGCGCTTTTGCTGATTGGACCCATAGCGCGAATACTCGGTCATCTTGGCAACCGCGACCTGCTCCATCGCCTTAAATACACTATCGACCGTCTTTCCCCCGCCGATCGGGTCGAACCCGTAGAAGGCGTCGGTGTCGTCGATCGCGGACCGGAGTTGGTGCATGAAGTCGTCATCCGACGAATTGACCACATGGGTCGAGCCAAGCTCCTTGAGCAATTTGACCTGATCCTCCTTGCGCACAAGGTTGACCAGTCCGATACCGTCTTGCTGGCAGATACGCGTCAACATCTGGCCCAGATTGGAGGCCCCAACCGTATGCAGCATCGCATTCTGGCCGTCCCTTTTCGCGGATTCCACAAACCCCAGCGCGGTCATGGGATTGACGAAGGCGCTCGCCCCATCCTCTGCCGAATAGTCGCCCAGTGGCAGGCACATCTGCGCATCGGCGATGCAGTACTGGCTGTAGGCATTTCCCGGCACACAGGCGACGCGCTGGCCCATCAGCGATTTGGCCATGTCTGCGTCACCCGTTGCGACAACGGTGCCCGCGCCTTCATTGCCAGCAGGAAGTTTCAGCCCGTGACGCGCCTTGGATGCCGCATTGAACGGCTCCGGCATGGCGGCGACGTATTTTCCGGACGAATATTCGGCATTCTCAAGATCGGCCGCACCAGCAAGAATGGCGAGATCCGACGGGTTGATCGGTGCCGCTTCCATTTTCACAAGAACCTGATTGCCGGTGGGGTCGGGAAAGGTCACCTCCTCGATCGCAACGGTGAGTGTGCCATTGCTTTCTAGCGTGGTGAATAGCTGTTTACCGATGGTGCTCATGTCGAAAACTCCAGGGTTCGTGATCAGGCTGCAACGATGCATTCCCATCGAAGAGCCAGCCGGATGGACTGAAAGAAAACCTGCCCCAACGGCGCTCTATCGAGCAGGAGAGGCGCCAAGAGCGGCAATCACGGACACTGAACATACCTCCTGCTGCGGACGCAACCACTATGTTGAGACGGCGCTTTTGTCGGAAGCTCTCAAGACGTGAGCCCGGCGAGGAAAGGCTCGATGCCCCAGCGCGGCCATCCCAAGCTGAGCATAGGCCAACAGTGCAAGCTGGTGACGCGGGGGGGGGGGGCGATCTCCCCTCTCATGCATGTAAACATGCACTGCCGGGCAGTGGATGGACGGGCGTGGCAGAGACCTCGACAATATCTTCATCGAACGCCCCCCTGGCGGTCACTGAGGCAGGAGGCCGTCTACCTTGAAAAAATCGAAGGCGGCTTCAAAGCCCGACGGGCAACCGACAACTGGATCGCATTCCACAATACCATGCGGTCTCACTCTCCGCTTGAAGGGAAGAGACCAGGCGACGCAGATTTGGCCGGTCGAGATCAGGCGCCAGCAGCATGAAACCGAAACCGATACACCTTGGAATTGCTGCTCATCTGTCCGAAAAGACAGGATCACTTCAGTCTACTGAGTGGTTCTTTCTCTTCGACAGTCGGGATCATCTGTTCCACGTGTCGCCCTACCTCAGCTATTGGTTCAAAATCCGGCGGAAGCCTCTCTTGGCAGGGGCCGATCCACGTCGTTCAGGTGGCGCAAGAGATCTGCGATTTCACCGCGCAGCCAGCGATGGGCAGGGTCGTCGGTCTGCCATCGATTCCAAGCGACCCACAACAGCGCGGGCTCCATCGGAAACGGAACCGGATGTACCGTCAGGCCAAATCGCTGCGCAACGGCGCGCGCGAGCGTACCAGGCAAAACGGCCAGCAAATCGCTTCCGGCGACGATTTCATAAAGATCGCGAAAACTGTTGACCGTCAACGCCACGCGTCTCGATCGTCCAAGCGTTGACAGGAGTTGATCCTCATAGCTTGCTTGCCGCCCATCTGATGAGAATACGACATGATCCATGTCACAATAGAGATCGATCGGAATCTCGTCTCCTTCGCGAATCCCGGAGCGTAGCAATCTTGGATGACCGGTTCTGGACACCACGTGCCATGCCGACCAGAACATGGGTTCCGCGACAATTTTGGACGGGATATCGTGGGTGCAGGGAAGTGCGATATCCACATCCATACGCCCCATCTCATGCAGGTTTCCGGGATGGACCAGGTCAACAAAGCTCAACCTCATATGAGGTGCCCGCTTGCCCAGCCGCTGCATGAGCGTCGGCAGCAGCATGACAGAGAAGTAGTCAGAGCCCGAAATCCGGAAAGCGGCGTTGCAATTGGCAGGATCAAAAGGTCCCGCGCCAGCCAGCGTATGCTCCAACCCGCTCAGATGGGTTCGGATGGGTTCCCGCAGCGCGCTCGCAAAGTCCGTTGGCCGCAGGGCACCACCTTCCCGCACGAAAAGCGGATCATCCAGCGCCAGTCTGAGACGGCCCAGCGCGGCCGATACGGCAGGTTGGGACAGTCCAACGCGGGAGGCGGCGCGCGTGGTTGATCCTTCGATCAACAGCGCATCCAGCACTTTCAATAGGTTGAGATCAAAGGCGGCAAGGTTCATGAACAGCCCTCCTCTACGCCATCTTGGCGGCACCGCCCCTGTTTGTCACGGCTCGAGACAGCCAGTCCCAGAGGTTCCGCGCCATTGCCGGAGTGACCTCCCTGACCACAGGGCACCTCCGGCCGTCCTTGCGGTGGCGCACCGGAGCTGCCCACTCCTCTGCCCGTTGGGGATGGGCGCGACGGTCCTAGGTCGCGCTTTCAGATTCAGGGCCGACACCATGGCGGAACACGCTGAGGGCGAAAAGCGCCATGGAGATCACTGCCAAAACAGAGCCAATCTGCGCCAGAGTCTCGCCGCGACCGGCAATCGCCATGGCGATGCCCGGCGTCAGGACAAGAACCGTAGCAATCGTCGTGGCGAAATGGACAGGCGCCAACCGGCTTGCCGCAGCCTTTGGGGTCAGCGCATAGTAGGTCCCGAATACGGCCATGGCGACAAAACCTATCAGGTTCAGGTGGCCATGCGCTGGTGAAAGGCTGTGGTCATGGCTGGCAGACATCTGGATCCCCCAGGCCATGCCGATCAAGGCAAAAACCGCGGCGGCGGCAAAAAACAAGGTGGCGGCTCGTCTCATAGTCCTGCCTCTGCTTCCTCGGCGCCAAGGGGCGGCCCGGTGAACGTCAGATTGTGCCGTGCTGCGCTGTCTTCGATGGCGGGCATATCCTGCGGGATGCGAAACTGCCCCTCGGCCATTTCGGCAAAGAACCCCTCAAAACCACCGGGCGTCAGGATCACCAGGTGGCGACATGGCGTGTCACTGAGAATGCGAAATGTGTGCTCGGTTCCGCGCGGGATGAACACCGTTTGCGCGGGACCTCGGACGAACCGCTCTCCCGCAAGCCAGAACTCCGCATCTCCGGTAAGGATCACGAATGTCTCGTCGGCGTCATGGTGGATATGGCGCGCAGGGCCACTGCCCGGGGGCGAGACAGAGTCAGTAATCGACATCACCCCGCCGGTCTCGGCCGTGGTCAGTGTCGTCCGGTAATGCGTGCCGAGCCATTCAATGGAGCCGGGCCCCAAAACATTGTCTTTCATCGTTTCCTCCTGCCCTGAAATGGAAACGAAGGCGCCTTCGGTTTCTCGATGCTAGTGCATCCCGGTCCATATAGAAAATCGATATTCTATATGGTCGGAATTTGCCTCATGGATGACGTGGCGGTGCAGGGGGACCGCTCGGACAAAGTGCGAGACGCGACCACCCCTTCCTTCCATGCCGGGGACCTCGGTGCAGGATCGGCACCCGTTCACCCCCTCTCAGCCAGTGGACAAAGCCCTTCAGACACAGCGCGATTCCGGTACGAAGCTGCCTACGGCGTCTCATTGCGCGGTTTCCATGGAGGCATTTGCTTTGTAGGCTTTGTCAGGGAGGAATTTGATGACCAATGGTTTCGAAGCGCGTGATCTGTCATTTCAATACGGCGCAACAGATGCATTAAAGAACATATCCTTTGAAATAGCCCGAGGACAGTTCTGCGCCTTGTTGGGCCCGAACGGAGCGGGGAAATCGACGCTCGTGTCCCTTTTGACACGGCTCTTGGTCGCACCTGGCAGTGGTGAAATCCGTCTTGCCGGCCATAGCCTTGGACGTAGCCCTCGAAACGCTTTGGCCGCGTTGGGCGTTGTATTTCAACAACCTACGTTGGACCTGGACCTCACGGTCCGTCAGAACCTGGCCTATTTCGGAGCACTGCACGGATTGTCGCGCCGGGATATCCGCATCCGCAGCGATGCCGCTTTGGATCGTCTTGGCATGTTGGAACGGGCCGAGGAACGCGCGCGAAATCTGAATGGGGGCCATCGGCGGCGAACCGAACTCGCTCGCGCGTTGCTGCACCACCCAAGGATGCTTTTGCTGGATGAGCCCACCGTCGGTTTGGATGCCGCCGCGCGGGCAGCGATCACCGATCATGTGCACGACTTGGCGGATCAAGGCATGAGTGTTTTGTGGACCACCCATCTGACGGATGAAGTACGGGACAGCGATCATCTCCTGGTCTTGCATCAGGGTCAGATCCTCGAAGATGGGAAGGCAGGCGACATCCGTGGCGGCGCGCGGTTGCAGGACTGGTTTCTTGAACGGACAGGCGGGCTCTCATGATCATATGGCTGCGAGCGCTTCGCGCGATTGTCGGGCGAGATTTCCTGCGTTTTGTACATCAGCGAGAGCGTTTCCTGGCTGCGCTTGTGCGGCCCTTGGTCTGGCTCTTGGTCTTTGCGGCCGGATTTCGCGCAGCCCTGGGCGTGTCGATCACACCGCCCTATCAAACCTATATCACCTACGAGACGTATATCGTGCCCGGTCTGTGTGGCATGATCCTTCTGTTCAACGGCATGCAAAGTTCGCTCAGTCTGGTCTATGATCGCGAAATCGGCACCATGCGCCTGTTGTTGACAAGCCCGTTGCCGCGATGGTGGCTGCTGGTCTGCCGCCTGATCGGTTCCACGATCATATCGATCCTGCAAGTCTATACGTTTTTGTTCATTGCCGGGCTGTTTGGCATAACGATGCCGCCTCTTGGATATGTCGCAGTCCTACCGGGGCTTATGATGGCGGGGCTGATGCTGAGCGCGCTTGGGCTGGTCCTGTCCAGCTTCATCAAACAGTTAGAAAACTTTGCCGGGGTCATGAATTTCGTCATTTTCCCAATGTTCTTTCTCTCTTCTGCGCTCTATCCGCTTTGGAAGATGGCAGAGAGTTCGGACTTGCTGCGCGACATATGTGCCCTGAACCCCTTCACCCACGCAGTGGAGATGATCCGCTACCTGCTCTACCTCGACTTCAGCTGGACGGCCCTGATCTGGGTCGTCACATCAACCGCTGCATTCCTCGGCATGGCAATATGGGGCTATGACCCCGCGCGCGGGCTCATGAAGCGAAAATCTGGCTGAGCAGCCCTGCAGGAGTGGCTCAGGCTTCCTGTTCGATGCCGTTCACAGCCCGGCAACGCCAGCTTTTGATTTCATGTCGGGGGTGGGTATTGACCCATTTTGCCAACTCGGGCTGGGCCCCCATCAGGCAGGTTTGTGGCGACACATCCACAAAGACCATGCTCCGCTCAGAGCAGGCGGTGGGCTGACCAGACAGGCAAACAACAAAGAGGAGTTCAATCATGTAACATAGCTTTCACTGGGTACGACTTTAGTATGAGAGTACACGGCGGTCATGTCTTTTTGTCTTTGGGTCCGTACAGACCGGATTTGATCTACCCGCCCAAATTGCGGGCGAAAAGGTTAAGATTTTCCGTTTCTTCAGCGTCAATAAAACGCAAGCCCACAGGCGGCACAGTCAGGACGTGTGCAACCGGCGAGACATTCTCGGAAAACTTGTCAATACAGCCTTTGGTCTCACTCCGGCTTTGCGGCGCGCCGGATTACTCTGTTCGGATCCGGTTCACAATTTCGGTCCACAGCTTTGATTGCAATCACCAGCCTCAGTCCTGCACGCCGCTTGAGCGCCGTCCGTTGGCGGCCTTTGTCGCTGCGCATGCGGCTTGGCCTCGGTGCGGCCCTGCTGAGTGCCGGAGCCATTCTCGCGGCGACGGTGCTGTACTTCGGCATGTTGGACGTGGCGAAACGCCTGGACACCGCATTGGCCTCTGAACAGCGCATGACGCGCTATTCGGCCTTGTCGACCCAGATTTCAACCTTCCTGGTGATCGCCACCGAGAGCGTGCAGACCGGTCTGTCAGCGGAGGAACGTATGGCTCGCATTCAGCCGACGACTGACCGGATCAAACAGGTTTTTGTCTTCTTGCGGTCAGATCTGGAAGACGCGGTCGAGAGCGCTCGCAGCCTCGGCGTTGATGAGCAGTCGCGGTTTGGCACCCAGTCCCTGGGGCTCGCACGCATGGAGGCCCTGCTGCAACGCACCTTGATCGGGATGGCCGATCCCGAGGGGGATGCCCCGCGCCTGCGGGCACATCTGGATAGTTTCGCCGGCAGTTTCGACCCGCTGCTGAATCAGGCCGTGAATACAGAGCGGCTGTTCCGCAACACTGCGCTGCAGGGGATAGAAGCGCTGCGCCACCGCCTGTCCGTGACCGCAGCATTGATCGCTGGGCTTTCGGTGTTTGGCGTCCTGTTCTTTTATTTTGCGCTTGTCCGGCCTCAATTCTCCCGCCTTGAAAAATTGCACGACGCCGCGCAAAAAATCGGCTCCGAAGACTTCTCCCTGTCGTTGCCCACCACCCGACAGGATGAAATCGGCAGGTTGTACTGCGCCACCAACCGCATGGCGCAGGCTCTGTCACAACGACAGCAACGCGTCGAAACCGAATGGTCCCAGCTGAATTCCGTGATCAGCAGCCGCACGCAGGAATTGCGCAACGCCAACGAGCGCCTGGAACAGATTGACGAGAACCGGCGGCGCTTCTTTGCAGATGTCAGCCATGAATTGCGCACGCCTCTCACCGTGATCCTGATGGAAGCACAGATCGGAAAGCAGGGAAACGGACCGGAGGCCGGAGCCTTTGCCACCATAGAAAACCGGGCGGCTCGACTGAACCGGCGCATTGACGATTTGCTCAGGGTCGCGAAATCTGAAAATGGCCAACTGGCGTTTGACCCGCACCCGGTCGACCTGACCGAGATCATTGCGGCCACCTTGCAGGAAATCCGGGCCGAGGTCGAAAGCGCCGGCATGACCCTGGACGCCGATCCGCCACCGGATCTGCGGCTCACATGTGACCCGAACTGGATCCGTCAGGTCATTGTCGGCCTGATCCGGAACGCGATCCGACATGCACGGGCGGGGAAACTCATGGCTCTGAACTGCACGGTCACGCCATCCGGTGTTGCGATTTCACTGCGCGACAATGGCCCCGGCATCGCCGCAGCAGATCAGGAAAAGATCTTCGATCGCTTCAGCCAAAGCTCCGAGCAAAAAGCTCAGGGCTTTGGTGTCGGGCTTGCCCTTGCCGCATGGGTCGTCGGCGCCCATGGCGGCCATATTCACGTCGTCAGCCCTGTGCCTGCCTCTCGCGCGTTGGGCACTGACCCCGGCTGTGACATCACCTTTCATTTGCCGCTTTCACCCGCTCCAACACTCAAAGAGGAGGCCTTGATATGTCAGACGGATGCCTGTTGATTGTCGACGACGACCCGGAAATCGCCTCTGCGCTGGCGCGCGGCCTTGCGTTGCATGGCTATGAGACCGTGACCGAAAACAGGGCCGATCTGGCGCGGGCCCATCTGCGAAATCACCGGTTTTCCGGCGCGATTGTCGATGTGATGCTGGGCAACGACAACGGCCTTGACCTTGTGCGCGAGGCACGCAGCAACGGCGTCACCCTGCCAATCCTCGTGCTGTCGGCCCTCGCTGACGTGGAACATCGTGCCAAGGGGCTGGAAGCCGGGGCGGATGATTATGTGGTCAAACCCTTTTCCTTTGACGAGCTGGTCGCGCGCCTACGTGTTCAGGAACGCCGCGCCCCCGTTGCCCGCCCCGATCCCGCCGTCCTGTGCGACAAGACCCGCAGCCTGCATCATGCGCAGGGCGAGATCATTCTGACGGAGCGGGAATACGAGCTGCTTTCCCTCCTGGCCGAGGACCCTGATATTCCCCATTCCCGCAGCATGATTTTCGATGCGCTCTGGGCGAAGGAAGGGGCCGGCAACGAAAATGTCGTCGATGTCTACATCGGCTACCTTCGAAAAAAACTTGCCCCGTTCAATTTTGGCTTTGAAATCAAAACGGTTCGCCACAAAGGGTTTTGCCTCGACGGTCTGGCTCCACGGCACTCGCCCTTGGCACTTAGGAATTAAGACTGGCAGCCCTCGCCGGAATTCGCCACTCTGACAGCAAGAGACCTTCTTCGGAGACACCCCATTCGACCCATGTCCCGGAAGTGCTTTGGATAAATTGCAAAACTCTCATGTCTTTGCAGGGGTCCACGCAGGCCAGCCTCTCCAATTTATGGCCTGTGTGGATCCTGAACTCCCGCCTCTCACCTGGAACGTCGCGGGCGGGCACCTTCGCCCCGGGTCAACCGAGACTTTGGACGGTGTTCTTTCTGCTTCCGCCCTTACCTAGACTGAACCGCAGCTGCAGCCCCAATTCGGAGCCCGTCATGCCTGCGCCCCAACAACAGATACCTCAAACGGTTCACGCTCTTGCAGCGCATCTCGCCGAAGGGTTGGTCGGCCATGAGCGATTGATCGAGCGCATGCTGATTGCGCTGCTCGCGGGCGGTCACGTGCTGATCGAGGGGGCTCCGGGTCTGGCCAAGACGCGCGCTGTGAAACATCTGGCGGCCGCCATCGAAGGCAGTTTTGCCCGTGTACAATGCACCCCTGACCTGATGCCCAGCGACGTCACCGGAACACCGATTTTCCGGCCGAAAGAGGGCCTGTTCGAGTTTGTGGCCGGCCCGATCTTTCACCACATCGTATTGATGGATGAGATCAACCGGGCGCCTCCCAAAGTTCAATCCGTTATGTTGGAGGCCATGGCGGAGGGACAGGTGACCGTCGCAAATGTGACGCGCCCGCTGCCCTCTCCCTTTATTGTGGTTGCGACCCAGAACCCGATCGAACACGAAGGCACCTTTCCACTTCCGGAGGCCCAGCTGGATCGTTTCCTTTTGCATGTGGCATTGGATCTTCCGGATGCGAAGACCGAACGCAGGATCCTTGATCTGGTCGAAGCCGAAACAAGGTCTGCCGAGCCGACCATGGTACCAATGCCCATGGCGGCGCTGCAAGACGCCCGTCGGGACGCCATGCAGGTCCATCTCGCACCGGAATTGCGCGACTATATAGTGCGGTTGGTGACGGCAACCCGCATGGGCGCCGCCGAGAGCCACACCGACCTTGTGGCGGATATCGAACACCCGGTGTCACCCCGCGGGTCTCTGGCCCTCGCCAGCGCCGCAAAAGCCCGGGCATTTCTTCACGGCCGCGATCACGCCCTGCCCGAAGACGTCATTGATCTTGCGCCGGACGCCCTCGCCCACAGGTTGGTGCTGAGCTGGCGGGCGGTTGCGGAAGGGCGCAAGCCCCGAGAGCTCATCTCGGATCTTCTTGCAAGGGTGGAGCCACTGTGAATGACCCGCTGCATGCTTCAGGCGTTGCACTCGAGCCTGACCATTTGATGGCTCTGCGTCCCTTGGCGCTGATGGCTGCGACAGAACCGGCCCTGTCCCCCCTGCCCGGCGGTTGGGCGACGCGGCGCAAGGGGCGCGGGCAAGAGATTGCAGACCTGCGCGATTATCAACCCGGCGATGATATGCGCCATGTCGATCCCGGTGCCACGGCGCGAAGTGGCCGCCTGCATGTCCGCCAGTTTCAGGAGGAACGGGATCGGGTCGCGTTGCTTGTTGCCGATTTCCGGCATCCCATGCTCTGGGGCATCTCCCGCGCGTTTCTGTCGGTCGTCGCGGCCGAGGCGCTGACCCTGATCGGCTGGCGCATTTCTGAAGAGGGCGGCCGCATTGGCCTGCTTGCGCTGACCGATGATGACGCGGTTGCGGTTGCCCCCAGACCGCGCGCACGTGGAATGCTTGGCGTGATTGGCGCCCTCTGTCGCGCTCATGCAGATGCCTTGCGGAGACGGCGGCTGACAGCCCAGACGCAAAACGCCCGTCTTCCACCGCCGCCGCTGGATCAGTCCCTGCCCCGTATCGAGAGAATATGCCCGTCAGGGTCCGAAGTCTTTCTCGCATCGAGCTTTGACAGCCCCGGCCAAGGGCTGGAAAATCAGCTGGGACAATTGGCCCGACGGCGCGCCTTGCGTCTTGTCGACATCAAGGAGACCCTCGATCTGCCCAAAGGCCGCTACCCAATCCAGACCGGGACCGGACAATGGGCACAGGTGCATATTGGCGCCTCGGTCCACACGACGAAACCCTCGGAGACCCCGCTGAGTGCTCTATTGGGGCACCGTTGCATCTCGCTGACGTCCGCCGCCCCGCCATCAGAACTGGCGCGGGACATTGTTACAGGCTGGACGGTGACACCACGCCCCTGCCCCGCGGCGGACCCAAACTATGGCTAGCGCGCTCAGCAGAGAGGCCTTGCTGGCTGGGCTACATGACATTCACCTGCCGGAGGTGACCACCACGCAGGCCAGTGTTATTTTCTGGTCTGACATCTGCGCCGCTCTCGGTCTGGCGGTCGCGATTGCAGTGACTGCGGCTCTGCTCCTGCGTGCACTCAGCAAACCACAGCCGGACGTCCGCCCCCTCTCCCTGACACAGCGGGTGGCAGCACTGTTGAAAGAACCCGAGGACAGGGCGCGATTGGAATTGGCCAAGCTGTTGAAATCACACCACCCTGATCGCTTTGGCGCCCTGCGCATATCCCTCTATCGGCGAAATGACAAACCAGATCCACAGTTCATCGCTCAGGAGATTTTGCGTGATTGAGCTCGCGGACCCTCTGGCGCTGTGCCTCCTGCCGCTGCCATATCTCGTGGCCCTGTTGCTCCCGGCCGGCGGGCGGCAGGGCCCTGCGCTGAGGGTGCCGGACCGGGTTGCGGAGCGATTGCTTGGTCAACCGGCGGGACGCCGATCAGCGACCCTGACCGCCCAGTGGACCTCGCATCTCAGGCCATGGGCGATCTGGGCCCTTCTTGTCCTGGCCCTCGCAGGCCCGCAAAGCCTGTCACCGGTGCCTGCGCTGAAAGTATCGGGCCGCGATCTGGCGGTGGTGCTCGATCTCTCCGGTTCCATGGTGCGGGACGACTTCGTGCTGAATGATGCCCAGGTCACGCGGCTGGAAGCGGTCCAGACAATCGGTGCGGATTTCCTGCGGCGGCGCGGCGGAGACCGGGTGGCGCTCATCGTATTTGGTTCCGAAGCATACTACGCCGCGCCATTTTCCTTTGATACGGAGGCCGTCGCCCAGCAGATCGAAACCACAACCATCGGCATCTCTGGTCGCGCGACAAATATCTCGGACGGTCTGGGGCTCGCATTGAAACGTCTGTCGCAATCGCGCGCAAAGACAAAAGTCGTGGTCCTGTTGTCCGATGGCAAGAACAACGCGGGTGCGACAAATCCAACCGCGGTAGCCGAATTGGCCGCATTACTGGGGGTGCGCGTTCACACGATCGCCCTGGGCCCCAAGGACACAGGTGAAGCTGACAAAGGCGAGCGCGGCGTCGTCGATGCCGCAACATTGCGCGCCATAGCAGACATGTCCGGAGGGGAGAGTTTTCGCGTGCGGACCAGTGCAGATCTGGAGACCGTGACCCGTGCGATTGACCAACTCGAAGCCACGACCACGGCAGGTCTGGCGGCGGAAGTCTATCGACCGCTCTGGATCTGGCCCGCCGCTGTCTCGGTATTGCTTCTGTTGTGGCATATGTGGCGGGATATAGCGTGATGCAGGATCTGTCTTTCCTGATCTTGAGGCCATACTGGCTGTTGGCGCTGGCGCCTCTGGCGCTATTTGGCGGGTGGCTGATACGCCGGAAGGACCGATTGGGAGATTGGGACCGCGCCGTGTCACCCGCGCTGCTGCAAGCACTGACCGCGATGGGTCAGGTCCAGGGCGTGACGCGGCGCTGGACACTCTGGGCCGTCTTTTCCTCCGCGATCCTGGTTGTCTTGGCGCTGGCCGGGCCGGCCGTGGAACGAAGGGATACCCCTGCCTTTCGCAATCTGGATGCTGCGATCTTTGTGCTCGATGTATCTAAGAGCATGACTGAAAGCCCGCAATGGACGGCCATGCAAACGCTGGGGCTTCATGTGTTGTCTTCATTGGGAAGTCGCCCCGGCGCATTGGTTCTTTATGCAGGGGACGCCTATGTCGCCGAAGCCCTGACACATGATGTGATACAGGTGGGCCAGACCTTGTCTCTGATTCAATCCGGGATTTTACCGGAGCCCGGATCCCGGCCGGAACGCGGATTGCAGCTCGCCTTTGACATCCTGGACCAGACGCACTCCCTGAGCGGCGATGTCATCCTGCTGAGCGACGGTGCGGGGCTTGCCGAAGGCTCCCTGGCATTGGCCGCCGCCCTCAAGGCACGTGGGGCGCGGCTCTCTCTCGTTTCCATCACTGCGCCGGCACCGACGCAGTTGGCGCATGCCGAAGTGGGGGGCGGGCGTATGTTCCCAATGGACTCTCCGGAGGCACTGGCGCGGTTCCTGCGCGACAACACCCGTGCGTCATTTGCGCGTCAGGCCTATCCTTTGCTGTATTGGCGGGATCTGGGGCGCTCTTTTCTGCTGATCGCGGCATTGCTATTGCTGCCAATGTTTCGCAGGCGCCCGGCATGAGACTTCTGGGCCTGATTGCGATGCTGTTTCTGGCGCTGGCTGCCCTGCTCGACGGCTGGGCGCCTCTGGGGCGGATCGCATTGGCACTGGGCATGCCGGCCCTCGCCGCACCCTTGTTTTCGGATCCCGCATGGCGCGGCGTGGCACACTACCGGGCCGGAGATATGGCTGCCGCCGTCAATCGCTTTGCCGAGAGCGCACAGGCCTACAACCTTGGAAATGCCTATGTCCAGCAAGGCCAATACGCTGCCGCCCTGGAATCCTATGACCGCGCCATTGCCGATAACAAGCCCCACGCCCGCGAGAATTTCGACGCGGTGGCGACATTTTATGCGGGTCTTCAGATCGACCCCGATGCCCTGGCTCTGTTTGAAAAACGCGAGGGTGACACCACGACCGAAGCGGAAACAGGCAAAGGCAATGCCCGCGCGGCCGGAAGCGGTGACGCGGTTACAAATACCAACACCATGCTGGGCCTTGCCCAAATGGAAAGTCACGGCGATCAAGGGGTTCGGCGTGTGTTCGACGACCTTTTCATGCGCGCCGACGACCGGTGGCTGGCGCAACTCCCGGATGTTCCCGGCTCCTATCTAAAAGCGCGTATTCTTGCAGAACACAAGCGGCGCACCGAACTTGGCCTCAGCCCCCCCATCGCGGAGGATCCAATGTGAAGCCGCTTCTGATCTTGCTTGGCCTGTTGCTCTGGTCCGGGGCACAGACCTACGCCCAAACCGCCGATGTCCTCCCCGATGAGCTGAAGCTGACGATCATCCGCGACGATCCGGAGCAAATTCCCTTTGTCGGGGAAATGGTCATGATCACGATCCGGGGCACCTACCGGCGCCATATCACCCGCGAACATCTGGTGCAGCCCGACCTGACTGGGTTCAACTGGAGCCAGCTTGGTCCCGACAGCTGGCGCGAAGGGCGCGAAAACGGTCGCCAGGTCAAGATCTTCGAACGTCGCATGGCGCTTTTTCCGACCGAGGCAGGGCGGCTGACAATCGGCAGCTACTCCCACAACCTGACGCTCACGGATGACAGTGACGACTGGTTCGGCCATCAGGTCCACTCGGCGCCTCTCTCTCTCGAGGTGGCCCCCATTCCGGCTGAGGCCGCTGATCATTGGTGGTTGCCGGTCCGGCATTTGCGGATCTCGGATGATTGGTCCAATGCACCCGACCAACTGGATCCGGGCGCGGGCGTCTTGCGTGTTCTGCGGATCGAAGCATTGGGCGCCACGCCCGAGATGATCCCCCCGATGCCCAAGCTGTCCTCCCCGTCGGCGATGATCTTTGCCCATCCCGAAAAGCGGTTGGTTGAGCGGACCCCGACAGGCCCGGTGACCTATGCCTATTGGCGGTGGACCATTCGCCCGACCAATGGTGTTTCCGCGATCCTGGAGCCCATGGAAATTCCTTACTATGACACCAGAAACCGACAGTTCATGACCGCGCGGATCACCCCACAAAGAGTCGCATTCAGCCCAACCGATGCCGCCGAAACACAGCAGACTGAGGCTCCTGCAACAAGAGCCGGATTACCGGGACCGCCACTCCTCGTCCTGGCCTTTGCGGTTTTTGGCGGCAGCCTCCTGGCGCTCTTGTGGGGCCGCCGCGATTTCGGCGTTCCGTGGGCGAGACAGGCGCGGCTTTTTGATCCATTGGCGCGCGGCCTGCGCCGGGGAGCCCGACGGGGGGATGCATCACAAGTACGGCGTGCCGCAGTCGCCCTGATGCGGCGCGACGGGGCGCGACAGGGCCAGATCCAGGCGCTCTCCGATCTTGACCGGCAACTCTTCTCGCCGGGGCAAACGCGGCCCGACCTGCGCAAATTCACCCAGTCCATTCTGCGTGGCCGATAGCGCTGCCGCAGTTGTCGATCGCGGCTGGCCTCAGCATCCAATAGCGTGGGCCGCTGCAACATGGTGCCGCTTGCATTCCGGGGCGCGCATTCGGCCCAATGCCCACCCCGTGCCTTGGCATGATCCGTCTTCCACGCCTAGACCGGGGCTTTGATCATCTGTCGGTAGGTCAATGTGTCCTCCGTCGACGCCGCAAAGGCCTCCGCTGCAGCTTGCAGGGCTTTGTGATGAGGAGATTTGACACACACAGGATCGGTCGCATTCGCATCCCCGGCCAGAGCCAGCGCCTGACACCGGCAGCCGCCGAAATCGACCGTTTTGCGCTCGCAGCTGACGCAGGGTTCTGCCATCCAATCTGTGCCGCGATAGGCGTTGAAGGCGGCACTTTCGTACCAGATTTCGTGCAACGAGGCCCGGCGCACGGTTTCGAAATCGAGATGCGGAATACTCTCCGCAGCGTGACAGGGGAGCACCCGCCCCTCGGGCGTGATGTTCAACCCGCTGGTTCCCCAGCCGCCCATACAGCGTTTGGGGTAGTCTTCGTGATAGTCCGCCGGCACATAGTCGATGACCAGCTGTCCTTTTAACCGCAGCCGCGCCTCTGCCACCTGTCGCGTGGCGTCGCGGGCCTGGTCTCGGCTGGGCATCAAGGCGGCGCGGTTCTTCAGCGCCCAACCGTGGAATTGAACCGTGGCGACCTCGATCCGGCGCGCGCCCATCTCGAGCGCCATTTCCAAGGCCCGCGGCAACTGATGCAGATTGCGCCGGTGCAGCACCGCATTCAGTGTCAACGGAAAGCCGATCTCGCCAATCCATTGCGCGACCTGCATCTTGCGGGCAAAACCGCCACGGTAGCCGCCGATTTCATCCGCGATTTCGGCATTGGTCCCCTGCAGCGACAACTGAATGTGATCCAGTCCGGCATCATCCAGAGCCTGCAGCCGTTTCTGGGTCAAACCGATGCCCGACGTGATGAGATTGGTATAGAGCCCCGCCTGACGGGCTGCTGACACCAGCTCTACCAGATCCCGACGAGAGGCGGGTTCTCCCCCCGACAGATGCAGCTGCAAGACGCCAATCCCGGCGGCTTCGTCAAAAACCCGCGCCCAGGTTTCAGTGTCCAGCTCCTGCTCCTGCCGCGCCAGTTCAAGCGGGTTGGAACAATACGGACAAGACAAGGGGCAGCGGTGTGTCAACTCTGCCAACATCGCGATCGGCGGTTGCGGCCGTGGGGCCGTCATGACCTCAGATCCAGAAAGCGCCGATTGCGCAACGCGCCCAGAAACCCTGCGCTATCCTCTGCAATCTGCTCCGCTGGGGCATTGTACTTCTCGGCCAGAGCGGTGGTGATCTCTCCGAAACTGCGGCAGCCGTCGACTTCGGACAGAACGGCATGCCCGACCTGATCCAGCATCACCGCCCGCTCGGGCGCCAAAAGAACCCAGGCCTGCCGAATTTTGTCATAGTGCAGCCTGACACCACGTGGCAGGGCGGGAATGTCGGCGGCATCCATCAGGAGACCTTCTGGGCCTGCAGAAGGCCCTCGTGCGGTTTCCACGCTCCTGGCGGAATGCGTCCGGGGGTGACATAGGCCGCCCAAAGCGCATCCAGTTGCGACCAGAGCACGTCCGTTTTGAAAATCAGCGCTTTGACGGCCGCGTCCTGTTTTTCGGCCGTATCTGCATGATCGAGCACCCAGGCGAGGCCAAAGGCAACATCCTTTGGCGCCTCTTTCAACCGGTTGCTAAAGTAGGACAGAGAGCTGGCATCGGCGAAGGAATAGTTCTTCAGAAGCCCCTCTATCCGATTGGCGTGGATCTTGGGCGCAAAGAGTTCTGTCAGCGAGGCGGCAACGGCCTCAAGCAAGGATTTCTCACGCACGAAGCGCACATAGGCATCCACGGCAAAACGGGTGGCGGGAAGCACCCCCTCGCAGGAGGCCACATAATCGGGATCGAGACCGACGGCTTCGGCGAGACGCAGCCAGCGCCGGATGCCTCCTTCATTCCCATCCGTGCCATCGTGATCCTCGATACGGCTGCGCCACGCCCGACGCAGCGCCGGGCTTTCGACACGGCTCATGAAGGCCGCATCCTTCATCGGGATCGAATGTTGATAGTAATACCGATTGATCACCCAGGCCCGCACCTGATCCGGGTTGCAGCCACCGCCATGCAACAGGTCGTGAAAGGGATGCAGGTCGTGATAGCGTTCTGCCCCGATCTGACGAAGGCGCGCCTCGAATTCCGTGCGGCTTGCAGTCATAGGGTGATCTCCATCCCGTCTTGCCCGATCGTCCAGCCCGCCGCCTCGGCCTCGGCTTTCTCGGCGGATCCGGGCCGCAGAACAGGATTGGTGTTGTTCATGTGGACGTAGATCTTCCGCCCCGCATCCAGGCCGTCAAAGGCGGCGATGGACCCCTCGGCACCGGAGATGGACATATGGCCCATGCGCTTGCCAGTCTTGCTGCCGAGGCCCGCGATCAGCATTTCGTCGTCCCGCCAGAGGGTGCCGTCAAAGAACACTGCCGTGGCCCCACGCAATCGGGTACGCAAACCATCGGTCAACCGTGCGCAGCCGGGAATATAGTAGACCCGGCTTGAGCCCGCTGTCAGCTCCACGCCGACCGTCTGCTCTCCCATGAGGTCCGTCTCGACCTGGTCGCCCTCCATGAACAACGGAACCTTTCCCGGGACCGCAAAAAGGGTCGCCTTGAGGCCCGGAGCCAGATCAAACGGGGTGTCGAGGGCTATCCTGCAGCGCTCCACCACACCTTGGCGCAGCGCGTCGAATATCGGGTTATCCTGCAGGACCGAATGGATTTCAGAGGTCGCAAAAAGGTCAAACCCCTGCATTTCCCGTAGTGTCAAGAGCCCGGCGATATGGTCGATATCACCGTTCGTCACCAAAACAGAAGAAATGGGCACGTCGCGCAACCCGGTCGGGTGAAGCGCCGGGGCTGCGGCCAGCTGCATGCGTATATCCGGCGAGGCATTCAATACGGCCCAATGATCCCCATCGGCGGAAACCGCGAGCGACGATTGGGTCTGTGCCGGAATACGCCCCTTGCGAGCCAGATTGCAGTTCTGGCAACCGCAATTCCATTGCGGCAATCCGCCGCCGGCAGCGGCGCCAAGGATATATGCGCGGATCGTCATTGCTCAAATCCGCGCACCGGTTGTTTCATGTCTTCACCACAGGAGGTTCAGAACAGTACGCCATGATCGTCTGCGTCGGGACCATACATGTTGATCTCCATGCCACATTCAATTTCGCGAATCTTTGGTTTATTCCAAGCCATGTTTGTCTCCTCCAACACTGGTGCAAGCATGCTGCCACAACGGGGCGACTTACACGAAACTTAATTTCTAAGAGAGGCAGGGACGCGGGCCGAAATGCGCGAAACCCATCGTCGTATATTGAGGCTCAGGCCGTAATGGTCGCCGGAGTTCCGGACAATTCCAGCAAGCGGTCCGCCAAGACATCCGCTTCCTGCCGGGAATGCGTGACCATCAGCGTCGCGGGGCGGGTTTCGGCGATCAGTTCGCGCGTCAAAGCGATCAACTCGTCAACCCAAGCGGCATCGAGAGAGGTGAAGGGTTCATCCATGATCAGCAGCTCGCAGGGGACAACAAAAGCGCGGGCCAACGCCAGACGGCGTTGCTGCCCAAGGGAGAGCTGCGTTGGAAAGGCCGAGGCCTTCCCGGCCAAGCCAACCCGTTCGAGCATCTGCCGGGCAAGGTCTTTGCTGACGCCGGAATGCACCAAACACAAATTGTCGAGCGCGCTTCGCCACGGCAACAATGTAGGTTCCTGAAATATAAAGGACATGGCATCAGGGCGGATGACCTGACCGACGAACTTCCGGTCGAGTCCCGCCACGATTCTCAGCAGGGTGCTTTTGCCAATTCCAGACGGACCCAGCAGGGCAATCGTCTCGCCCGGCGCAATGTCGAAACGGATGTTTCGCAGGATCTCCTGGCCATCAAAGCTCTTTGAGGTGATGCAGATGTGGATCATGGGCTGCGCCAGCGGTGTGAATGGCGTTCCAGAGGTTGCAGCAAAAGCCACTCCACCAGCAGCATGATGCAAATGAAGCTGAGGGCGTAGACCAGGATCATCGCGACATCGAAGAGCTGGAAATACAGGTGGATCTGAAAGCCCACGCCCGATGAGCGTCCGAGGAATTCCACCACCAGAACGATTTTCCAGATCACGGCAATGCCGGAGCGCGCCGAGGCCGCGATGAAGGGGGCGAGCTGGGGCAGGATCACATGTCGCAACCGGAGGAGCCATGACATGCGATAGACCTGTGCCATTGCTGCCAGCTGAGGGTCCAGTGCCCGGGCTCCTTCGCGGATCACAGTCGTCACGTTGGGGATCTTATTCAGTGTGACCGCAAGTATGGCCGCAGTTTCGGTCAGCCCGATCCAGAGATAACACAATACAATCAAGACCAAAGCCGGCAGGTTGAGAAAAATCACCAGCCAGGGATCCAGAAGCCGGTTCAGCCACGGGCGACGCCCCATGATCAGGCCCAGCGCCAGCCCTACCGCCATGGCCAGGCAAAACGCCCATAGAACCCGGCGCAAAGTGGCCCCGAGATGGAACAGCAATTCCCCCGAGGCCAGTTCCTGTCGCAAAGGTGCCAGCAAAAGCCAGGGCTGTGGCAGGATTTGAGGATCGTCGGAAAAAGCCGCCGCCAGCATCCACAAGCCGAAAAAACCAGCAATGGAGACCAGCGGCGTCAGGCGGGAGAGATCCTGCAAATGCGTTTGCTCCGCTTACTTGACGTCTGCGAACAAGCCGTCCGGAACCGAGGAGGCCCGCCCCACCAGCTCCGCCCCACCCAGCTCATGCATCAGAGCCAACATTTTGTTCGCCCCCTCAAGGTCAACCGGACCGCGCGCAGGGATACCCTTTATCCAGTCCGTCTTCAGCTCCGTGAATTGAGCCTCGGATTGTGCATTCATCCGGTGGCGGATGGCCTCCCATGCGCTGTCGGAGCTGGCCAGCAGAGACTTCGCATCCCGGCTGGCCTCGTAAAAGGCCTGTGCAAGTCCGGGGTGCTCCGCAAGAAAGCTCTCCTTCATCACATAGCCCAAAAGCGGCGTGTCGGGGTTCAGCCCGAGGGTGGCGGCGGCGGTCTCGACCGAGATCAGCTCTCGCATCCCCGAGGCTTTCATCTTGGCCAGAAAATGCCAAAAGTTGATGGCCCCGGCGAATTCCCCGCCGAGTGCCGATTTGTAAATCAGCGGCGGCGCTCCGAAGACCTGTTCCGTGTCGGCCCTCAGATCCACGCCATACTCGGCCTGTGCATAGGCCCGCAGGATCAGCCAACTTTTGTCCAGCGGACCGCCGGCAATGCCAATCTTTCCACCTGCCAGATCCGCAAGCGTCCGCACGGAGGACTCCTGTGGCACGACGAGACTGCCCACCGCCTTGGAATAGGGAATGAAAACATAGTCCTTCCCGGCGGCGCGCTGACGCGCCACCCAGATCCAATCCGCCACCGCCATATCGGCGGCGCCCCCCTCGAGCGCGATACGGGTGGCACCGTTATCGGCATAGGGTTGAACATCCAGAGAGAGGCCGTGACGGGTGTCGAAACCATTCTCGGTGATGGTCGCAAGCTCCCAGTTCACCGTGCCGATTTTCAAAACGGCAGCACGAATGACGGGTGTCTCGCCAAAGCCCTGAGTGGCATATACAGCAAGTGCAAGGACCAATGCCGCTAGTTTCATTATCGCCCCCAACTGGGCACCGGGTGATTACTCTGCCCGACGCCCGATTTCGTTCAGATCAGAGTCCAACTCGATGTCGAACTGGTGTCCTCCTTTACAGATCACATCGTCCAGTTCATAGCCATCATCTTCCACCTCGATGTCATCCGGGTCCATCTGGCATTCCATCTGGGCCAGTTTCGCCTCAATTTGGGCGACGACCTCAGGGTCGATTTCATCGGCAATGGCCAGACCGGGTGCTGCAATGATGGCGGCCAGTACAAATAGTTTTTTCATGAAGGGACTCCGTTTCCGTTTGTGAGTTACTGAATGCTGATTGTGATTTTCTGAGAATCCCCGCGGGCGCCGGGAATGCGCAATTCGTGACTTCCCGGTTTGATCGCGATGAAGGACAGCTCGACAACGCCAGCCTTGTCAAATTCGATTGAATCAATCGCCATCGGACGAATTTCGATCTTGTTGATGACAATCTCGTTCATCCAGATCGCACGGAAGAAATCATTGCCTTCCACCGCCAATTCGGCCGAGCCGTCAGCAGTGATTTCCAGCTTGTAATACGCGCCGGACTGCAGGACCACGTCTTCGCCCAGAGGTTCACCTGATGCGAGCGTCAATTTGATGGTTTCACCGCGATTGCATTTGGCCAGAAGGCCCGCAAATCCCAGATCGTCGCAGAGCGGGGCCGCTGAGGCAGACGCGCCCAGAACTGCCAATCCGGATGCAACCACCATGGATTTCAATAGGTTCATTTCTCAATTTCCTCCGTTCCGTTGGGTGACGACACCCCAGGGCTGCTCCCCCACCTGTATCGATTTGATGGCCTTTTCACGCGCCACGTCGATCACCGTAATGTCGTTCGAGTTGCCATTGGTGGTGAGCAGGAATTTCTCGTCCGGGGTGAAATCCAGCTGCCAGACGCGCTGGCCTACGATGATGTAATCGAGCACGTCCAAACTGTTCCCGTCGACCACCGCAACCCGATTGGCAGGCCCCAGCGCCACAAACACGCGGCTTCCGTCGGCTGTGACCTTGATCCCGACGGGTTGCAGCCATTCGGGCAGCACGCCGGGAACTTCGAAGGTGAGCTTCTTGATCAACGACGGGGTCCCGTCCGGGGCAATGTCCATCACCGAAACGGTGCCACCGATTTCCGAGCTCACGTAGAGGCGCGTACCATCAGCCGTGTACTGAGCGTAGCGGGGGCGCTGATCAACCAGCACGTTGTGCTTGATTTTGTAATCCTCGGTCGAGATGAAATGAGCCATATTGGTGGTTTCGGACGTGTTCACCACCCATTTGGCGTCCGGGCTCATGCCCATCCCCTCGGGTTCGACACCAACGGGCACTTCCGCCAGAACCGTGCGTGTTTCTGTGTCCGTCACGGTCACCAGATTGTCGTCCTCATTGGCGATATAGAGACGCGTGCCGCTGGGCTCGAGAATGAACAGTTCCGGATCCGGGCCAGAGGGCAACGAGGGAAGCTCCTCATAGGTGTCCGCGTCAAAGACCCGAACGAGATTGTCGTCGGAGGCACAGACATAGACCTTGCGCCCATCGGGGCTCATGGTGATGCCGCGCGGACGGTTGCCACCAAAAAACTCGGTGATCACTTCCCATTTCTCAGTGTCGACAACGGTGATCGTATTGCCCCGTTCGTTCGAGACAAAAGCCTTGCCTGCCATCGCGGGAGCAGACCAGACAGCAAGACCGGCGGTCAGTGTCGCGACGACGGCAAGTGCAGATAAAGCGCGCATTCCAAATTCCTCAGTCAAAAGCGGTGCAATTGGATTCAGGTTTGTCGAGCCCAAGCGTGTCCTGGGGTGAGTGCTGGTGTAGAAAACCGTCCTGCGGGCTGACGCTGACTGTGACGCGATCATCATAGAGCAGCACTTGCTGGCGCATTTGGCCGTTCCAAGGTCGAAACGTGACGCCCTGCCCCTTGAAACTGGCCAATTCAAAATCCTCCGAAAGGAGATAGTCGCGCACGCCTTCGGGGGTGGCGGTTTCGGCCCGGGTCACGGCCTCGCCAACTGCGCGCAGGGCCATCCAGGTGTTGTAGTCCGCATCCCGAATGTAACGCCCCGCCAGCTTCTCAAAGCGGGATTGCAACTGTGTCGCGCCGTAGGCCTCGTGGCCACCATGCATTTGCGCGGGGCGCAGCCCTGCCGAGCCCATTACCGGCCGCGGCGTCCAAAGGTGATATGGCAGGTAGGCCGCGAAATAATCCGTCGCATCGGCGGTCATGACGACATCATGCGCTTTGGTATCCTGCATGAAAACGGGCAGTTGCCGTTGCACGAGGACATGCCCGGAGTCGGTACGTCGCGCCCCGCCGGTATCCTCGAACATCCGTTCTTCGACGACAGTCGCGCCAAACTTTCTCGCCGCATGACGATAGGCGTCCGCCAGCGCCCGGTCTTCTGGGTTGGACCCCGACACCAGCAGCCATTGCGGCCATTTTTTCCACAGTGCAAACTGTGCGACAGCGTCTGCCATCTGACCGTAACTCAGGGCGGTGTGAAGAAGATTGGCCCGGCATTCATCGCTCCGCAAACCGCTGTCCGGAGCCGCCGCATTGAACACCAGCGCATCCGCTTGCGCCGCTTGATCGGTCAGGCGCAGAAGATCATCCTGGTCGGCCAGAACGACAATCAGACGGATACCGTCTTCCAGGATGTCCCGCAGCGCGGCCTCGGCCTCTTCGGGTGTGGTGGCGCGTGTCAGTGTCTTGTAGGAATGGCCCAAAAAAGAACCTGTCGTGCTGTTGTCCTCATCTGCGAGGAGGGCTCCGGCAAATCCCACATCCTCTGGAATATAGTCAAATCGCGAAATTGGCAGCTGCGTTTGGTAGTCCACCCGCAAAACGGCGGTACGGACCTCAATTGCGCTGGCGATGGTGGCGGCAAAAACCAGGACAATGGCCGCGTATAACGACGAGAAACGCAATTGCACTTGGACCTCCCTATCGCAGGCGCGCCTGCTACTCCCGTTGTGGCTGGACCACCGTACCCTTTGCCAAAGTTTCGGCCTGGCAAAAGCGGATCTTGCAATGAAATCAGGGTAACAGCCTCATTTCCCACAGCGATTCTTATTTCTTAAGAATGGACAGCCCGCGTCACCGCGCCTCTTCTTGTACATATGAACCGCGCGCGCGAGACGCCGATGCCTTTCGCGGAATGCAACAGATGACAAACGGGAGAAAAAATGAAACGTCGTTCAATCTTGATAGGCACTCTGCTAGCTGCCGCGCTTCCGGGGCTGGTGCTGGCCCATGGTCCGACCCGCCAGAAGGTCACATTGACCACCGAGGTGGCCGCAGCGCCGGGTGAAGTCTGGGCTGCGATCGGACACTTTCAGGACATGTCGTGGCATCCCGCAGCCTTTGCCACCACCGGCGACGGCGGCAATGAAATCGATGCCACCCGGGTGATCACATTGGGAAGCGCAGACGGGCCGACGATTGCCGAGATCCTGTACAAATTCTCGGACGAGAAAATGAGCTACTCCTACCGGATCACCGAGGTTGATGTCGAAGTTCTGCCGGTTACGAATTATTCGTCGCATCTCACCGTCAAACCACGGGATGGGGGCGGTGCATTGGTTGAATGGCGTGGGGCGTTTTATCGTGGCTATCCCAACAATGATCCTCCGGAGCATCTGAACGACGCGGCCTCCATCGCAGCCGTGTCGGCCGTGTATCAGGCCGGGCTTGACGCATTGGTTGAACGGTTCGGGGCACCTGGGTCCTGAGCAATGCGCGCTCGGTTCTTGATCTCCGTGGCAGGGATTTGCGCTGCCACGGCGCTGTCGGCGGACGTGGCCTATGTGACCTGCCAGAATGGCAACGTTCTGAGCGTGATAGACTTGGATACCGGAACCCAGGAACGCTGGCCGCTGCCGGGGCAACCCGCGGGCATTGCCGTCTCGGATTTCGGAATTTTCACCGTTTCCCCGGACACAAAGGAAGTGCGCCGCCTTGATCCCGTATCGGGAGCCGAGCAGGCACGGGCGACACTGGAAGGCGGCCCAAATGGCATCGCCCTGGATCAGCTGCGCCGCCGGGTTTTTGTGTCCGATTGGTATAACGCCCGAATTTGGGTGCTCCGGGCCGAGGATCTGTCGGTGGTTGGTGAACTGGAGACGGGGGCAGCGCCTGCCGGTCTGGCCTTGTCACCTGACGGGCGCTACCTGGCATCCGCCGACCGCGATGCGGATCAGGTCTCGATCTTTGATGCTGAAACTCTCATGCAACTGGCGCGGCACCGCGTTGGCCTGCGGCCCTTCGGGCTGGCCTTTGCCGACGATGGTCGTCTGTTTGTGGGAAACGTCGGGTCGGATGACATGAGCGTACTGGACCCGCTCCTGGGGCCGCTGACCACTGTAGCGGTGGGCGCTCGACCCTATGCTGTGACCTTTGCGCAAGCTCGCGCCTATGTCAGCAACCAGTATGAGGATACCGTCAGCGTGATCGACATGGGCACGCTTGAAACAATTGCCAAAATCGCAGTAGGCGAATACCCCGAAGGGATCGACGTCACATCCGATGGGGCCTCGGTGCTTGTCGCCAACTGGTTCGAAAACACATTGAGCCGTATCGACGTCAGTTCGTTGACGGTGGTGGAGCAATGGGAAACCGGGGATGGGCCACGAGCCTTTGGTGCATTCATCCTCCCGGATTAGATGCTAATTCGCACGGGGTTCACCGGGCATCGGCACCAAACTCTCTGTATCAAACCCCATGAAGGCCCAGCCGTCGGTCCCTTCCGGGTACCAACTGACCGCAGTATAGCCCCAGCTGACCGCGCGTTTGGCGGCATTCCAGCTCATCCAGCATTCCGCAAGGCAAAAGATAACGACGGGTTGGTCTGGTCTTCCGCCGGTCACCTGCGTCAATCCGCTGCGATAGTAGCTTTCATAGGCGGCCGCCAATTTCCCATAGCCCACATTCGGCATCCAGATTGCGCCGGGAATGGAATGCCTTGGCTTTTGCCGCCAGACGGTCCCCTCGGGCAGGTTTTCCGGCTTGGGAGCGCGCGGCAGAACATCGACAAAAACGGCCGCGCCGGACTGCCACAGGGCATGGGCTTCTTCGTCGGAAATCACCGCCGCGCCCGCCAAAGTTTCCGGTACCGGCCCGCGGTACTGGTCGTGACGGTATCCCGCAGGTTCGGGTACCGATTGGGCAAATGCCATCCATGGATGTGCCGCACATAGCACCACAGCCCACAGCCGGGTCATTCCCCTGTGTCCAGCACCGCATCACCAAGATCCGAGACCAACGGCACACCGGCCTCGGTCAAGATTGCATTGATCTCCGCCTGATTGCGGCGGATCAGCGAATTGAGCTTTCGCTGCCAGACCTTCTCGCCGATCCGCACCCCCATCGTGATGCGATAGAACAGGCGCGGTGGCAGGGTTTCCGACACCAAGGGCGTGACGGTCATCTCGGGATAGTCGGATTTCACCAATGGCCCGCCCAGCGGCCCCCAGAGAATGGCCGCATCAATGTTGCCGGCCTCCAGATCATCGAGCATGTCGATTGCCGGGCTCTCAATTCGGCGATCCACAAAGAGATTATAGGCTTTGGCTTTGCCAATCAGCCCATTGCGCGCCATATGGGTTGCCGGCGGGCTGCCTGCGATAATACCAATACGCAGATCTTTCAGGCGGGGATCCGAAAGCGTCGAAACCTCGGCCAACGCCGATGTGGCAGGAACGACAAGGGCATAGGCCGAGGTGAAATAGTGGTTGGTGTTCTGCACCAGCTCATGCCCCTGCGCATAGGCCATGATCACATCGCATTTCTTGGCGCGCAATGTCTGCCGCACAAACCCGGTTGCCTGCGGAAACCAAGTATATTGAACCGGCAGGTCCAGCTTTGAGGCGATCAGGTCGGCCAGCTTGTTTTCCCAGCCCTCCCCGGCCTGGTTCGACATCGGATAATTGGCTGGATCAGCGCAGACCCGCAACGCGGTTCTGGAAACGAGATCAGAGGTTTGAGCCTGCAGGCCGGAAACGCCAAAGGCGAGCAGCATGATACTGCCCGCCAAAACACTGCGATAGAAGACGCGGCCCAGTCTCATCACATTAGATTCCGAGACAGGCATTTTCATCCTCGCGAATGATATCTGATTTCGCCTCTTTCTTGCCAGGGCGGCCACGGGGCACGGCCTCCGCTCCACGCGCCTTGAGGTAGACGTAAATATCATCCAGATAGCACATCACATTCGGGTTCTCTCCGAAGGCCGGCATGACAGAGTCCTGACCTCCGGCCGTCACCACCTTGCGCCCGTTGGTGACCGTGTCGAGAAAATCGTAATAGTCCATGCGGATTGCAGAGGCCTTCAGAGCCGGGGCATAGGTCGAGCCCTCGCCCTCCGGGCCATGGCAGACGTGGCACTCAGAATGGTAGCGGCGAAAGCCGGAATAGGTCAGCCAGTCCACAGCGCCTTCGTCGTTGATATTGTAGGTCGGGACATCATCGACTGTAAAATAGCGCCCGTCTTCGTTGTAATCTGCCTCGAGATTTGCCGGGTCAAGCGTGAGTTCGTCGGCGCTGGCACCGAAAGGCAGAGCCAGTATCGCCAGCAGGGAAAGGGCGCGTCGGGTCGTGATCATCTTGGAATACCTGTTGCCTTGCAAGGTGACGGGCGCAAACCATTCTGCGCCCGCCATTGGTTTCATGAAACCGGATCAATCCGGCAGTTTGAACACGGTCAGTTGACCACCAAGCGCGGTATAGTCGCTGAGGGCTGCATAGCCGCCCACGGCCCCCAGGCCATCATTGGGGTTGGTCAGACCTGCGGCCAGACCAATCCCGGCCCAGCCACCGATCCCCGAAAGGATGCCGATGTATTGCTTGCCGTTGGATTCATAGGTCATCACGTTGCCGATGATCCCAGACGGCGTCTTGAAGCGGTACAGCTCCTCACCGGTCTCTGCGTGCACAGCCTTCAGATAGCCCTCAAGCGTGCCGTAGAAGACAATGTCGCCCGCTGTCGCCAAAGCACCGGACCAGACAGAGAACTGCTCGGGAATGGACCACTTGATCTCGCCTTCGATATTGTCCCAGGCAATGAAGTTCCCCATGCCGCCATGGCTTTCGGGAGCGGGGTACATGGCCAGTGTCGCCCCGACGTAGGGTTGACCGGCAGTGTAGGACACACGGAAGGGTTCATAATCCATGCACACGTGGTTGGTCGGCACATACATCAGCTCGGTTTTCGGGCTGTAGGCCGCTGGCTGCTGGTCCTTGGAGCCAAGCGCCGCCGGGCAGATGCCGGTGGAGTTGACGTCTTCGCCGTTCTGCTCGGTCGAGTATTGGGACACCACATAGGGGCGACCGTAGTTCTCGTTGGAGGGGTCCATTTCAACGCCGGTGGTCCAGTTCACCGCCGGGTCGTATTTCTCCGCGACGAGCAGTTCGCCCGTGACACGGTCCAGCGTGTATCCCAGACCATTCCGGTCAAAGTGGCTGAGCAGCTTGCGCATCTGCCCGTCAACTTCCTGTTCCGTGAGGATCATTTCGTTGACGCCGTCATAATCCCACTCATCATGCGGGGTCATCTGGTAGAACCACTTGGCAACGCCTGTATCGATGTCACGCGCCATTATGGTCATGGACCACCGGTTGTCGCCAGGACGCTGGGCCGGGTTCCAGGTCGACGGGTTGCCGGAGCCGTAGTACACGAGGTTTTCCTCAAGATCCGCAGAATACCAACCCCAGGTTGTGCCGCCGCCGATCATCCACTGATCACCTTCCCAGGTGTTGGTGCCGGAATTCTCGCCAACGGGCTCTCCGAGGTGGGTGGTATTTTCCGGATCAACCAGAATGTCGCTGTCCGGTCCCATCGAATAGGCCCGCCAGGCGAGGTTGCCGTCCGCGATATTATACGCGGTCACAGAGCCACGCACACCGAACTCCCCACCGGAAATACCGACGATGACCTTGTCGTTGACCGGCAGCACGGTCGCCGTGTTGGTTTCGCCCACTGATGGGTCACCGTTGACGACTTCCCATTCGACCGCACCCGTTTTGGCATTGAGCGCCACAACCTTTGTATCCGCCTGATGCAGGAAGATCTTGCCCTCTGCATAGGCCACACCGCGGTTCACGGTGTCACAGCACATCACCGGGATCACATCCGGATCCTGACGGGGTTCGTATTTCCAGATGATGCGGCCATCATCGTTCAGGTCCAGTGCATAGACGATATTCGGAAATGGCGTGTGCACATACATTATGTCGTCAATCACCAAGGGCGAGCCCTCGTGACCCCGCAGCACGCCGGTGGAGAACGTCCAGGCCACTTGCAGGTCATCGACATTTTCAGCGTTGATCTGGTCGAGTTTGGAATAGCGCTGGTTTTTATAGTCCCCGGTCTGGATAGCCCATTGTCCCGGGTCCGCCATTTCACTGATGAGATCGTCATTGGCCAGAGCCATCGTCGTGGCTGCAACAGCAATCCCCGACGATAAAAGCAAAAGTTTCCTCATGTCTTCCTCCCTTAAAGTGCGACAGTCTCTGCCGCGGTTTGCACGGGTCTGTGGACCTGTGCTGTCAAACCCGCATGGACCGTCCTCTCCTCCGGTCGAAATACAGGTCTCGCTATCCGTGACTATTCGGCGAATGTCGCGAGATAGGCGATCACATTGGCCCGATCCGCTTCTTTGCGGAGGCCAGCAAAGGACATTTTAGTTCCCTTGGCATAGTTGCGCGGCTTTTCCAGAAACGCTGCCAATGCGTCATCTGTCCAAACAGTGCCCGCGGCCGCCATGTCCTTGAGCGTATCGGAATAGTCAAAGCCGTCGACCGCTGCCACGACCCGCCCCACAACACCGTTGAGTATCGGCCCGACCTTGTTCTCAGCACCATCACCGACCGCATGGCAGGCTTTGCATTTGCGAAAGACCTTGGCACCTTGCTCTGCGTCGCCATCGGCCTGCGCCACCATTGGCGCAACCGCAGGGACAAGAGCCATACAGAATACACCAATCTTCAACTTCAACATTAAACGTCCTTTCGTTTCACTTTCCAGATCCGATTTCAATTACACGTTCTGGTTGCTATTGGATTTCGCCAGTGGCGCACCTGACGGAAAGACCGTACTTGGTTCAATTGAGCCTTTCGGCGTGCCAGGCAACATGGTCTCCGGCAAAGGAATTCACGAAGAAATAGGAATGGTCGTATTCCTCCTGCATCCGAAACACGGCTGGTTGGCGCCGCTTCGCAATTGCATCGGCAAGAGCTTCGGGTTTCAGCAGGTCGAGGAATTGATCATGCCCCCCCTGGTCGATCAGAAGGTCGCCTTTCCAGCCATATTCCTCCATCAGTACCGTACTGTCGTGTTCGCCCCAGGCGGCCTCGTCATCGCCCAGATAGGCACTCAGCTGCTTGCGCCCCCAGTCCGATGCCGTGGGATTGGCAATCGGAGCAAAGGCCGAAAGGGACCCAAAGTGACCCGGATTGCGAAGCGCCATCGTGATTGCACCGTGCCCTCCCATCGAATGCCCGGTGATTCCATGCTGTTGGGAAATCGGGAGATTTTCGGTGATCAGTTGGCGCAGTTCGGTCAGGACATAGTCATACATCCGAAAATGCGACTTCCAGGGGTCACGGGTGGCATTGACGTAAAAGCCTGCGCCTTGTCCCAGGTCATAGGCCTCGTCATCCGCAACGCCGTCACCCCGCGGAGAGGTATCGGGAAAGATCACGGCCAGCCCATGTTTCGCCGCATGTTCCTGCAGTCCGGCCTTTGTCATCGCGTTTTCATGCGTGCACGTCAGGCCCGACAGATACCACAACGCCGGCACCTTCCGGCTCTTGGCCTGCGGCGGCAAATACACCGCAAACACCATGTTACACGAACAGCTGGATGAGGCATGTTTGTACACAGACTGGGTGCCGCCAAACGATGTGTTTCGCGACAGGAGGTCAAGGCTCATTGTCAGAACTCCACAACGGCGCGGATGGATTTTCCGGCGTGCATCAGCTCGAAGCCCTCGTTGATCTGATCGAGGCTCAGCTTGTGGGTGATCATCGGGTCGATCTCGATCTTTCCCGCCATGTACCAGTCGACGATCTTTGGCACATCGGTGCGCCCGGACGCGCCGCCAAAGGCGGTGCCGCGCCAGCTGCGGCCGGTGACCAGCTGGAAGGGCCGGGTGGAGATCTCGGCGCCGGCAGGGGCCACGCCGATGATGATGCTCTCGCCCCAGCCCTTGTGCGCGGCTTCCAGCGCCGTGCGCATCACAGTCACGTTGCCGGTGGCGTCAAACGTATAATCCGCGCCGCCG
>MPDC01000016.1 GCA_001874255.1 Alphaproteobacteria bacterium MedPE-SWcel | reverse complement strand
AAGCTCAGGCGGCGTAAATGAGAACTTGGGGCGGCACGTGAAAGGGACAGGTCCAACCTGTGTCAATTTGAACTTGAGTTAAGTCGCCAAACAGAGCCAACCGCAGCTCGGGACAACCAACCGCCCCACGCCTGGAGTATGTGGAGTGATTTACGTGTTGATCAGCACTCATACGGTCACCCTCTATCGGGCAGCGCTCATTCTTTTATCCCTCATCGTCCGATCCAGGAGATGAAAACCGGTTCAAGACGTCCTGCACGTCAGCAGGACGGAACACGACATCCCACGCCCATTGTCCAAATCCTCCAGCTGCGTTCACGGCCTGCACCCATTCGTTCAGTGCGCGGCGCTTTGCCTCGTTCTGCGGGCTGTCGGAACCCTTAATCTCTAAGACAAGTGTCACGCCACTTTTAAAGCGGATCAGGAAGTCCGGAATATATCGCCGTCGTGACCCTGCCCACATGTAGTAAATCTGAAATCCGAGGTGATCATTTTTGGCATAGGCGTCCACGTCGTTGCGATCGTCAAGGATGTTCGCGGCATAACCTTCCCAAGAGGAGTCTCCGACCATATGACTGATATGCGATCTTATCGTCGGAAAGCATGCTTTGGTCGTGTACCAGGTTCGCATCTGACCGGTTGAACCAATCGGATTTTCTTCATCATAGACTGGGGTCAATCGCTCCGTGTTTTGTTCCGTGACGTTATTGAGCACGTGACGAACCAGGAGGTCGATATTCAAGGCGATCAGAATTCGACGACGCAGCGGGTCGGAGTGGAATAGTGACGGTATTTCCAGCCGATCAGAGGTTAGGAACGTCTCGACGATCCTGACTAGCTGCGATGCCAGATAATCGTTGGTCCCGGTGAACCCGTGGCTGAGTTCTGCAAAGGCCTTCCGTGCTGCGCGGAATACCAGGCGTTGAAGGCGAAACCCGTCGGGAAGCTTTTCAAGGTCGATCTCAGTCACCTTGCCCATATCCGTCGCACCGCCGAGGGCGGGCGCAAGCTCTGCGCTGATCGGGGTGCTGGCCGGATCGAGAACAAGGGAGTCGACCTGGTTCCAGTCCATGGTCAACTCTGATTGGACAACCGTTTCGATCCGCAGCACGTTCGGCCATTTAAGTTCGAGATGAGACCGCTCGGGCAGGACTTCGATCTGCGTCGTAGGCTTCGGCGGTGGTGGCGGGTCCCCACCTTCGCCGGTTTCCGAAATGGACAGGGGCACGCCGAAGACGTTCACGTATTCCGGCAGAAATAACCCGTCCTCGTCCCGGTCATAGGAAACGCGGCGTAGCCCGCGCCCAACAACCTGCTCACAAAGCAGCTGAGAGGTGAAGGCGCGCAGGCCCATGATATGGGTCACGTTCTTCGCGTCCCAGCCTTCGGAAAGCATCGCCACGGAAATCACGTTCTGAAGGTCCTGACCGGCTTGGCCGCACTTGCCGACATTGTCGATGATCTCGCGAAGTAGCTCTTCCTTCTTCAGCGCGACCAATTGCCGCTTGCGGGTCTCCGGGATATCAGACGCTTCGATGATGTCGTTCAGGCGTTGATCGTATTCCTTGTTCGAGGTTGCGGCTTCGCCCACCTCCGCCTTTTCGAGCACCTTGGAATCGACACGCAACGTCTTGTTCGGGGCCTGCAATTCCGGCCAGTGGGCATCGCCATGGTTGAAGAAGTGCTCGATCCGGGCCGCAGTTTCCGTTCGGTTACACACGGTCAGCATGATCGGCGGGGAATGGTGCCCCGCCTTTTTCCAATCATTAACGGTTTCGCGCCAGTCAGCCCCTAGAAGGGTGTAAGCATCCTGAACAAGCTTGGGCAGGGCTTCGTGGGGCTCGGCTTTGCTGCGGTTCAAGTCCTCGGATACGGATGGGTCTCGATAGATGTGGTAGAGCTTCGATTGGAGCGTGGTGGCGTCCGGCAGCGCGTCATCGCGGACCACGACGCGCGGGGTCTTGACCAGCCCAGCCTCGATGGCGTCGTTCAGCCCGAAGTCAGAGATGATCCAATCGAAAAGCGCCGTGTCAGTGCTCTTCTTCCCAGTCGGGGCAAAGGGCGTGGCGGATAGATCGAAGCAGCGTTGGATGCGGCGCGTCTTGTGGATGCGGTCTAGCCCTTCGATCCAGCGCGTCGCTTCGTCCAGGTCGATACCTTGATCCGCGGCCTGCTTCTTGGAAATCTTCAACTCAGGCGGCTTGCGGTAAGCGTGGTGCGCCTCGTCGTTGATGACGATGATGTCCTTGTGCGCGGCAAGCTTGCCCAGAACACGGCGGGTGAACGCGTCGTCGGATTCCTTGCCCTTCTGAACGACCGACCGCTGCACTTCCTTCAACGGCATCAGCGTATGCCAGTTCTCGATCAGCACCTCGGCCTGGTTCAGCTTCTGACGCATGGACTCGGACGGGCACAGGTTGAATTCGTCGTAGTAGCTGCCCTCGCTCGGCATCAGAACCTGCAACCGCCCTTTCACGGTCAGGCCCGGCGCGACGATGAACACAGCACGACTGAACTCCTTGTTCCGCTTAGGATAGGTCAGCGCGTTCAGCACCTGCCAGGTGATGATCATGGCCATTACCGTGGTTTTCCCCGAGCCGGTGGCCATCTTGTTGCACAGACGCTCCCAGGCACCGCCATCGCCGGGCACATGAATGCCCTGCTTGAAGGCCTCCGCCCCCTCGACCCACCAAATCAGCGTCTCAATGGCTTCCAACTGGCAGAAATAGAAGGGATGCTGGCGCGCCGTTTCGTCATTCCAATGCTCCAACAGTTTTCGCGTCACGATGGTCACGCCGGGATAGCCAGCCTCGCGCCAGTGATCCACGCGGTCGCGGATCGTGTTGACCATGGCCAGCACTTCGGTGCGCTTGGTGTTGTTGCGCGCGTCGAACACCTCATAACTCGCGGGCCGCCGCTCTGGCTTGATCTCCAGCTTGCCGCCTTTGCCCTCGATCCAATGCTGCTCTGGCCGCTCCCACGGGCGGTTGATGATCAGGGACATGTCCTATCCCTCCAGCGCGACGATTTTGAGGGATTCGATACCCCGATCATCCACGATCTTCACCGCGACCCGCTTGTTGTCCCCGGCCTCAAACGGCAGCGAGACCGTGCCGTGGAACTGCTCCAGCAGGTCCTCGTCCAACTCCGCCCGGATCGTCTTTTTCAACCGGTTCCAGCCGCCCTTGGCATCGGCCATGGGAAAGAACACCTGATGCGGCATCAGGGAGCGTTGATCGTAATCCGTATCAAGCGACCACATGGCGATCTGCTTGGTGCCGCCGCCCTCGATCTCGCCGGTCTTGGGGTTGAAGTAGTCAAAGCCATGCACCTCGACCTGCCACAGCCCATCCTCGCGTTTGCGCACATCGACCTCGGGCTGGCCCATCAGCCAGAAGGACTGGTTCGAGGAGCGCGCCTTTTTCAGATCCTCGGTCAGCAGGTCCGTGTTCATCTGCACCTTGAGGAAGGTCATGCCCGGCACGTTCATCTCGTCGATGTCCTTGGCGGCCTCCGGGTCAAAGGTGAAGGCGCAGAACAGCAGGAACTTCGGCTTGGGCATCAGCGTGTAGGCTTCGTTCATCGCCTCTTCGACCTGGCGCTGCTCCAACGCTGCATGTTCGGGGCCGAAACTGACCACGACACGCTCGCCCGTATCGGCGACCGAGCCGCTGGCGTGCAGGAAGCGGGTGCCGGGGATCACCTCGAACTCGGCAAAGCGCATCATGTTGCCGCCCTTGCCGCGCACGCCGGTTTTCAGCAGCTCGTCGCGCCAGAGCGATTGGCGCGAGGTTTCGCCGGAGCGGGCGACGGAGCTGTCGGCCTCCTCGGACGGGAGCGTTTCGTCCAGTGACAACACCGTGGGCGCAGGAACGGCCTCGACGGAGAACGGGCCGGTGATGCGCAGCTTGTTGCGGTCGATACGGGGCTTGTCGTAGAGCGTTTCTTGGTCCGCGTGATCGGCAATGGATTGATCCATGCGGCGCTGCATGGCTTGGCGTGCCTTGTGGAAGGCGTCAAACGGGGCCTTCGCGGCCTCGGGCCAATCGGCGGGGAGGTCAAAGGGCACCTCCCATTCCTCAAGGCTCTCGCCATCGCGGAACGAGACCTGTTTGCCCTTGCGATAGCCTTGGGTGGGTTTGATGGGTTTGGGTGGTGTGGCAGTTAGGGCGGTGTTGAGGGCGTCGAGCGCCGCCGTGATCTTGGGGTGATCCTCGTCATAGATCGTGTCGATGTCGGGATTGTTGGCGATGCTCTTCAGCGTGATATGCGGCACGGTTTCATAATCGAAGCCGCCCGGCAGCCCCTCATGCGGATAGCGCAGGGCGTAATAGTCGAAACTGGCGGTCATCAGCCGCTGCTTGGCCAGCGTGATCGCCACGCGGGAAGTGTCGCAGGTGATCCAGCGCCGCCCCCATTTCTCGGCAACGAAAGCGGAGGTGCCGGAGCCGCAGGTGGGATCGAGCACCAGATCGCCGGGATCGGTCGTCATCAGTAGGCAGCGTTCGAGCGCTTTAGAGCCGGTTTGGACTACATAGACTTTAGGGTCGGTAAAGTTGCCGGTGGCGGTGTCATCCCACAGTGAATTTATTGAAACTGCAGGAAAATCGCTGAGAAACCGCTTGTAGCGGATAGAGTTAGTTGTTTGATGAATGCGGCCAGATTTTACAAGTTTGTCCAAGCCTGCAACCGTAGTTTTCCACTCCTTTCGGAAAGTCTTGCCGTATGCGGGGTAGTCAAACTCCGGGTTGCCCTGCGACGAGATATCACCTGGTCGATACAGCTTCGCTTGATCTGGCAAAGTTGACAAATCAGCCTTCTCAGAAGCTTTCAATCCTCGTGTTTTGCCTTCGACCTCCTCAACAAACCAGCTTTGTCCCTTGCCGTCTGGCGCGACCACTTTCTCCAAATAGAGTTGGTTGTATTTTACCTTTCCTGGGGTTCGGCAATACCAAATCAAATAGTCAAATCTGTCGTCCAAGCCTTTCGTGCCCAGACCCGTTGTTTTGACGTACACAATGTCCGCGCAGAAACAGTTCGCACCGAACATATCGTCCAGCAACTCACGGACATGATGCACATTCTCATCCGAAATCTGCACGAACACCGACCCGCTCTCGGTCAGCAATTCCCGCGCCAGCATCAGCCGGTCGCGCAGATAGGTGAGGTAGGAATGGATGCCCAATTCCCAGGTGTCCCGGAACGCCTTGATCATCTCGGGCTCTTGCGTCAGGTCGGCGTCTGACCGGTCTTTCACGTCGCGCTTGTTGGTAAATGGCTGAAAGTTCGACCCGTATTTGATGCCATAGGGCGGGTCGATATAGATCATCTGCACCTTGCCGCCCATGCTCTCCTTGGTCAGGAGCGAGTTCATCACCAGCAGGCTGTCCCCCGCCACCAGCCGGTTCGACCAGCCCTTTTCATGGCTGTAGAAATCCAGTGCCTGGCGCAGCGGCAGGTTTTCAAACGGGGCCGCAAAGAGGTCCGCCTGCCGCCACTGCGCGCTTGCGTCCTGCCCCTTCAGCCGCCTGGCCGCATTCGCCAGGATCGTCGCGGGGTCCACCCGTTCATGTACATGCAGGGAAACGGTATCGACCTCGAACGAGGTCTTCTCTGCCTTGCCCGTCCAGTTCAGGTAGGGCTGCTGTAGGCGTTTGAGTTCCGTCAGCGCGTCCTTCATCCGCTCCGGATCATCGCTGGCCAGCGCATCATCGATCAGCGTCTCAATCGCCCCGCGCGCAGAGTCAAAGTTCAGCACCGGGTCCAGATGCGGATCATATTGCCAAGGCGTCTTGTCCCCATCCGGGTCAGTGTCAGCATGGACCATCCCCACCTCGGGGTTGTTCACGCGCGTTTCGCCGTGGCGATAGGACAGCACCTCCGGCGGTTCTTCTGATTTCCTGGTTGCCGTCTTGCGCGGCGCAGTGGTCGCAGAGGCTTTGGGTTCTTTCGCCACAGGCGCGGTCAATTTCAGATCGGTCACATCAGCCCGATAAATCGACCCGCCGCGCCCGCGCCCCCGGCCCAACACGCCTTCCTCGATCAGGGCGTCCTTGGCTTCGGCATACGCGTTGTCGGTGAGATGGGGCATGTGGTCGCGCAACAGCGCCATCATGGCTCCGTTGCCGATGGAGGAGCCGTCTTCTGGCGTCAGGGAAAGGATCAGGTCCTGAAGCTGCATCGATCTGTTACCTCCCAAGCGTCCACGATCACGGAAAAAACATTTCCTACGGACTGCTTAGCCGGTTGGGTTGCATTGATCCACAGCGGAGTCGACCGTGTGGACGTGGCCTGGACCCGAAAAAGGACGGGACGCGCACGGTCGCGCGAAACGCCTATCGGCGAATTTATCAATGAACCATGAGCCAGCGGCTACGCTTTGGCGAAGAAATCATAGAATAATCAGATGGGTTCAAACCCTTCAACGACCTGCCCCCCGGTGAGGGAGTGAGGGAAGTGAGGCACTTTCGTTAACATTTCTCTAGAACACTAAACCCCTATGAAACAGTAGCTAAGATACCTTCAGAAGAAGTATAGGAAGTTGCCTCACTTCCCTCACTCCCTCACCCTTTTCTTCGAAGTCGGTGGGTTGATATTTGGGCGCAAACCTTCCCCGATGTCCCGTCCTCTATGAGAGTGGTCCAGCGGCGCACGCTCGTCGCTTCCGGCGACCGGGAGCGAAAGGGCCGGTTCGGCATAGTATCGCGGCGAATCGGCCCAGCATCATCCGGACCAGGCCCCGCAATCGCGGGGCTCCGCATATTCTGGTTGATGCTCCGTTGACCTGTAAGGGCCACCTCGCCGCTACCGGGCCGTGTGACCTCCGAGGTGGGCGCGGCTACTGGGCCGCGCTTTCTTCATCGTTCAGGCCGCTTCGGCTTCCTCCGCCGCCCTCTCGACCTCTTCGGGCCGGACAAAGTCCGCCGCCGCTTGGCCCTGCGCCGCCGCCTTGAAGATCGCGCGCTTGTCCTGCTTCAGGACCTTCGCCCAGCTCTCAACATATGCCGCGCTCTGGCTGAAGTCGGGGGCGATCCCCAGCTTCACCCCCGCCATGCAAGCGCCTAGCTCCGCGACCAGCTCTTCGAAGGCATAGTCGCGCCGCCCCTTGACCTCCCCGGCCTCGTCCAGCCGCGCAAGGCGCGTGTGGTGCCCGGTCCAGTGCATCAGCTCGTGAAGCGCCGTCGCGTAGTAACCTGTCGGCGAATAAAATCTTTCGACCTGGGGAAGGTGAATTTGGTCGAGCTTCATGTGGTAGTAGGCGCTCGGCTCGTCGGTGCTCCGGATGTCCGCCCCACGCGACATGAGCCACGCGTCAAGCCGGGAATCAGTGGTGGTGTCAAAGGTCCGAGCCGGTTCCGGCTGCGCGTAAAATTCGCTCGGCAGCCCGTCGATCTGGTCCGCGTTGAACACTCTGTACGCCCGCACAAACGGCACCTGCTCGGGCAGCCCGGTTTCCGCGTTGTCTCGTTCTACCGCTCCATACTTTATCGAGGTGGATGATTTCTCACCCTTCCGAACCGCGCCGCCCAGCTCCTGCGCCTGACGAAAGGTCATCCAGCGGGACGACACGAATCCGCGTGCTGCTGCGGTCGCCCACAACAGAATCACATTGATCCCGGAATACGCTTGCCCGTTCCATTTCTGAGGCAGCGCCGCCACCGCACCGCCACTCCACGGCTGACGCCACGGGGGCGTGCCCGCCTCGATCTCTGCGAGGATCGCGTCGGTTACTTCTTGATAAACGTCAAACTGAGCCTTAGCCATCTGTGGCCTCCTCTGGTCCGGCGGTCCGGGCCCCTTGCCCCCTCCGCCTCTGGGCAGCGCCTCGCCAATCTGATCAGGCTGAAACGCATGTTTCGGGCGGAGCAGAGGGGGGAGGGCGCAGCCCGACCCGCGACCGCGAACGGCTCGGTCAAGGGGGTGAGGCGGGGCTGGTGCGGCCCGCAGCCGGAGGCGAGGACACGGGCCCCGACGCAACCGACGCGCAACGCGCGGCGCTCGCCCCTTGACCGAGACGGTCGCGGATGCTGGGCGGATAGAGAAAAAGATGATGCGCGGTACGCGCGCTTTATGAGACCCGTGCAGGGTAGAAGTGTCCGGCATGGCCGGACTCACCAGTACTGTTAGGAAGCGCTTTTAAACGTTTTCGGCAATGCACTCTGGATGACACGTAGGAAAATCGACTTTGCGATTATCCTTTATAAATCAGGCTCTTATAAGAATTAGTGGCGGAGACGAAGGGATTCGAACCCTCGAGACCCTTCCGGGCCTACTCCCTTAGCAGGGGAGCGCCTTCGACCACTCGGCCACGTCTCCACCGACGCGTATAGCCAAGAAAACATAAGGGTTACAAGGCCAAAACCTCCAGTTTCGAAATTTTCTCACTTGGGCAAAAATACCCTCAAAATGGCACTCAGTGGCACAGAATGGCACTGGGTTTGGGAAACATTTGGTCAATTTCCCTTACAGGGAAAGCGCCCTGAACTGCGTCAAGTCAATTTTGCGATGGCAATTGCCAAGCACGAGAGCCAACGAACAAAAAGCGTTTCCGTCAACGTCCACTAGATGCAAAGTCGAACGAGTCCGCAAAGCGCCTCCAGACAATTCCGGGTATTGGCCCCATCACGGCCAGCGCCTTCGTCGCGTCGCTCCCGGATATTACAGACTTCAAATGTGGCAGAGATTTATCCGCGTCGTGCGATCAGCACGCCCCTGGCGTGACGATTGGTCTCACGCCAAAGCCGCATTCGTCGGGCGGCAAAGAACGCCTGGGACGCATTTCGAAAATGGGGAACCGTTACCTGCGTCGTCTGCTGTATTTGGGTGCGTTGTCACAGGTCAGTGCTCGCAGACGCGGTCAGCCCGGTGACGACTGGCTGTGGAACATCATTCAGCGCAAGAAGCCCAAACAGGCTGCCATCGCACTGGCCAACCGAATGGCCCGAACGCTCTATGCCCTGCTGAAGACCGAAACCGAATTCGACCCGGCGAAAGCCGCTTAACTGTAAAACGGGCCACGAGTCCCTGACGAGAAGGCAAGTGCATCGTGAGATGATGGCAATTGACGGACATATCGTGAAGGACACCCTGTTCGGACCGGGGCACGTAAAAGTGCGCGCCATTGATTGGGACCAAAGCGACCGCGGAATTCATCAAGGCGCGCAGCACCGCTGCAACTCAGACGCCGTATACATGGCCGCACCCGACCAAACGCCAGAACCAACCGATCAACCCTTGCCCCGCGGGAGCCATCCATACATGGTCCGAGGACAATGCCGAACGCCCTGCCATGTCGACACGTCGGTGAAATCGCTGACCCAGAGAAGGTTCGGGGCTGGTGCTCGGAACACACGGTTCACCTTGTCACGCGGACAAGGCGCTGACGTGTCAGGGACGGTTGTTTTGACCACCTTGCCGCGCACAGCGCCACGGATGCCGATCTGTTTCATCAGCCGCTCCACCGTGCAACGCGCCAGATCAAAGCCCTCCCGCTTCGGCTGATGCCATGCCTTACGGACCCCGTAGACCTGGTAATTCTCATCCCAGACCCGTTTGATTTCTGGACGCAGCTCTATGTCGCGCTGATGCCGCGCCGAAGCTTTGGAAGGATCAGCGCAGCATGCAAGCTGATGGTAGTATGTCGACGGCGCGATCGGCAGAACCCGGCAGATCGACTCGAGGCCGTAGACAACGCGCTGATCTTCAATGAAGGCGATCATCGCTTCAGTGGGCGGTCGAGTTCCGCCTGCGCAAAATATGCTGACGCCTTGCGCAGGATCTCATTTGCCTGGCGCAGCTCACGGTTTTCCCGTTCCAGCGTCTTGATCCGGTCCCGTTCCTCAGTGGTCACGCCATCACGAATGCCGCTGTCCTTCTCGGCCTGTTTGACCCATCCGCTCAAGGTCTGGGGAATACAACCGATCTTGGGTGCAATAGCCGGGATCGCGTCCGCCTGCGTTTCGTATGAGCCCTGATGCTCGAACACCATCCGGACCGCACGCGCGCGGACCTCAGGTGAGTAGCGATTTGCCATTTTGCTTTTTGTCACAACCATCATCCTTACTTAAGTTGATGGTCTCCGACAGACCCGGGGCGATTCAGGCAGGGTAGACCGGATCGCACCAGAGAAGGCGGATTTGGATTCGCCAAAATGACCTGAGTTTACCCCCGCCGTGCTTACTATGTGCTTTCCGTAGCAGTAGGCACATTCGTGGAGGACTTGTAAGTTATTGAAATTATTGGTCGGAGCGAGAGGATTCGAACCTCCGGCCCCTGCCTCCCGAAGACAGTGCTCTACCAGGCTGAGCTACGCTCCGACCGTGGCGCGTGGATTACCGTTCAGGTTTGAGTTTTGCAAGCCCTATTCGGTGTGATCTTCTGCGGCGTTTCGTTTCAGGAAGAGCGATACATTCAGGCCGCCGCTGGTTACTGCACGGCCACGGGTCCGCAACACAGGAGTGTTGTTGGATTGGCCGCCGCGCGCCTCACGCAAGACAATGAAGACGCCGCTTGCGATGATGAGTCCAGCGCCCACCAAGGTCAACAGATCGATCTTTTCGTCAAACAGGATCAGGCCAAATATCGTGGCCCAGATGATCTGCGAATATTGCATGGGCGCCACTATGGCAGCTTCTCCGATCGAATAGGCATTCACCAGAAGCAGGGTGGCGCAGAAACCGAACACTGCGATGATCGTGAGCCCGCTCAGTTCCGGCGCCGTGAGGGGGACATAGACGAACGGCAGTGCAAGCCCCATGACCACCACTGTCGTCAGCATCGGAAACAGCATCAATACAACCCGGCGTTCAACAGAGCTGAGCTTTCGCAGGATGACGGATTGAAAGGCGCTGCCAAGGGCCGCCAACAGGGCTGCCGCATGGCCCAGGCCAAGTTGCGTTTCGCCGGGGCGCAAGACCACCATGACCCCGGCAAACCCGACAAGAACCGCCCCCAGCCGCGGCAGGCCGACTCGTTCTCCCAGCACCGGAATGGAGAGGATGGTGATCAACAACGGGGTTGCAAACAGCAGGGCATATGTCTGCGCCAGTGGCAGCACGGAAAATGCATAAAAGGCCGAGGCAGGGACCACCGACATCGAGAGCGATCGCAATGCGGTCCAGATCGGGTGCTTGGGCCGCAATGTGCCAGGAGTTGCGTCGCGTACCATCAACATGGTCAAGAGGGGAAAGGACAGCAAGCTGGAGAAAAAGACGATCTGAAACGCAGAGACTTCGGCGCTGACGAATTTCACCACCACATCATGTGTCGAGAAAATCGCATAGGCGATCAGGGCCAATATGGCAGCTTTGATGTTCATTCTGTCACCGGAGTGGCTGAAAGGGGCGGCAAGACTGCCGTATCTATAGCGCTAACGCCGCGAGGTGGGCTGTTGCAAGGGGCAGGGCCCTGCCTGGCAAGTTTTTTTCGCCCCTGCAAAAGAAAAGGGCCGGAGAATTTCCGGCCCCAAGGCTGATCAAATCGTTTCGGTCCAGCCGAACGTCAGAGGCTGGCGTCGAGTGCTGCCAGTATTGCATCGCCCATTTCCGAGGTGGAGACCGGGGTCACGCCATCTTCGCCCAGCAGGTCGGCGGTGCGCACCCCATTGGCGAGAACGGTCTCAACTGCCGTTTCGACGCGGTCGGCTTCGGCGCCCAGATCAAAGCTGTAGCGCAGGGCCATGGCAAAGGAGAGCACACAGGCAATCGGGTTGGCCTTGCCTTCGCCGGCGATGTCCGGGGCGGAGCCATGCACGGGTTCATACAGCGCTTTTGGACGGCCGTTTTCCATTGGTGCCCCCAGCGACGCGGATGGAAGCATGCCAAGACTGCCGGTCAGCATCGCTGCCGCATCGGAGAGCAGGTCGCCAAACAGGTTGTCGGTGACAATGACGTCGAATTGCTTGGGCCAGCGGCAGAGCTGCATTGCGCCTGCATCGGCATACATGTGGGACAGCTCGACCTCGGGGTAGTCTTTGGCCACCTCGGTCACAACTTCGCGCCACAGGATGCCGCTCTCCATGACGTTGGCTTTTTCCATGGAGCAGAGTTTCTTGCCACGACGCATCGCCAACTCGAAGGCGGATCTCGCCACGCGGTCGATCTCGCTCTCGGTATAGCGCTGGGTGTTGATGCCGACGCGCTCGTTGCCTTCCTCGAAGATCCCGCGCGGTTCGCCGAAATAGATGCCGGATGTCAGTTCGCGCACGATCATGATGTCGAGGCCCGCGACGACATCCTTCTTCAAGGATGAAAAATCCGCAAGCGCGTCAAAACACTGGGCCGGGCGCAGGTTCGAGAACAGGTCCATTTCCTTGCGCAGGCGCAGCAGCCCGCGTTCAGGTTTGACGGAGAAGTCGAGCGCATCATATTTTGGCCCGCCGACGGCGCCGAGCAGCACGGCGTCTACCTCTTGCGCCTTTGCCATGGTGTCGTCGTGCAGCGGTGTGCCATGGGCGTCATAGGCCGCACCGCCAACCAGATCTTCGCTCACATCGAACTGAATGTCGCGCTTGGCACCGAACCAAGAAATGACTTTTTTGACTTCCGCCATGACCTCTGGGCCGATGCCGTCACCAGGTAGGATCAGAATCGATGGGTTAGACATGCAAATACTCCTTTGACGTATTGGCAAAGGGCGTAGCGGGCGGATGTCGCGGGGTCAATAATCGCTGCGCAATTATACTACGCCCAGCATCGGTTTATTGGCGTAAATCAACCCAAACCAGCCCGTGCCGGCTGCCTTTGCTGCGCAGGATGCCCGAGGCCAGGATATCGAGATCGGCAGAGGGCAGCACGTAGTCGACCCGCATCGGTCCGGTGCTGTCCCACACTACGGTATGGGGACCATCCGCATCCCTAGCAACCGGATCCTGTAGCCGCGGGTCCGACAACAGGCTGTGCAGCGCGTCCTTGTGTCCTTCACCGCGCTGCGGATCATTGTTGGCGTCTCCCAAAATCACGAATGGAGCCGTGATTGCCGGTGCCGGGTCGAGGGTCAGGGAACCGTCCAGAAGATGGAGCCAAAGTCGGATTTCATCGGCATTGCGCCGTCCGTTGCGATCTTCGGGGCCGTCAAACACCGGAGGGGAGGCGTGAAAGCTCAGCACCCACAGCGGCGGTCCATCGGGGCGTGCGACCGGAACGGCCCAATGGTTGGTCGAGGAAAGGCGCAGTTCGGCCGCGATCTCTGCCGACGGAAAAGGCCCCCCGTCGCCCGTAAGCGGCATCCTGTGGTCCGGCAGATGCTGCCAGCGCAGATCGGTCAGGTCGATCGCCTGCTCCTGCAGGATCGGGTATTTCGACAGCAATGCGATGCCGGATTGGCCCGAAAACCGGCCCCAGCCCCAGGCGTCCTCCGCTTCTCCCAGACGCCCGTCACCATCGAGGTCGAGGCCGGAGGGCACGCCGGAATTGGGAGGCAGGGCAAAACCGTAGGGATAGGTCAGGCCGGCATCGGCAAGCTGGTCGCCAAGCGCGTACAGCGCCCGATGGTCCAGATCCCAATCCAAACTCTGCAACGCAAGTATATCAGCGTCGGCCGCAACGATTGTGGCCAGGGTCGCGGCGAGTTGTGGATCTTGCCCGCGTTTCAGGTCACGCAGCAGAAGTCCGGGACCTTTGCGGCTCAGCTCGGTGTTGAAAGTCGCGACACGAAACACTTCGGCGCGCGCGGCAGCGGACCATATTGACACGCACAGCAGCACCAGGAGGGCCGCCCCGCGTCTCATATTGTCTGCAGGTCCTCGTCGTGGGTGAAGGAGCGGCGTTTCTGCTCGATGAGATCCGCAACGCGCAGGCGCGCCATGCCACGTATGATCATGCTGGCAGGGACCATTGCCCAACCTGTGATGCACCAGATCATGAGTTGCGGGCTGGCCAGCAGAGCGGGATCAAACATGCTGGACGTCACCTGTACCAGTGCGGGCAGCACAAAGGGCATCAGGACGCCGCCAATGATATGCATCTTGGCGTCACGCTGTAGGCGCGTGACCACATCGCAGCCGGTGGTGGGGTCGAACAGCGGCAGATTGACCCAGACATTGAACGCCCCATTGGACAGCGGCCAATTGCGGAACCGGATCAGGCAGGCAAAAAAGCCAATGGAAACCAGAGAAATCAAATAGGCCAATCCGGCCGCAGCCTGGACGAGGTCCACGGTGTATTGAGGCACATGGGCAGGCATCATCAGCCGAGCCAGCTGCACAGGCGAATAGGGGAAATCAAGCGCATGGCCCACGGAAAAGGCCATCTTGTTGACGAGCGCCGTAAAACCCGTCGGCTGGAACGGATGCCCTGCCAGCAAGCTGAGCAAGATCATGCACAGCGCGACAAAGAAGAACCGGCTCCTGTTCAGGGGGGGGGCATTGCGGAACTCGAGAAAGCTGGGGAAATGAGAGAAGTACTCGGCAAAGATCAGCCCGCCGGCCAACAGCCCCATCAGAGCCACGACTTCGGGAGATTGCGTTGCCGCGGCCGGGAGGAGCAGAGATGGCAGCACGATCAGCAATGCCACCAATAGCCCCCGGATTGCCGCGCTTGTCATGCGTGCAAGCACTGTTCGTTCCCTTCACCCTGGGGCCTTCCGATTTTTGTGGAATGACCCGGTATGAAGCACCCTGGATTCTCCCAGACTGCTCTGCCTCATTTTTGCCCCAATCCTGCACGGCGTCGCGTCTTTTCTCAAGTATCGGGTTAAGGAAATATCTCAAATTTGACTGACCTGGGCCGAAGTGGTGCCCCGTTGCATCAACGTTAGGCCACTAAAACAGCACCTTATCTGGTCTGGAGTGCGTTGCGGGTGCCCGGGTGTGTGAGTCTGCGCTGGTCGTCCATTTGTTCAGCAATTGGGCCAAACTGTGACATCACGCCCTTTGGGGACCACAAAGGGCCGCCCGAAACCGAACAGCCCTTTGTGAGATCAGCATTGAATGCGTAGGTCGAATTCGTCAGACCCAGGGGCGCGCCTGCGCCGCTTCGGTTTCAAACGTCTGGATCGATTCTGCCTTTTCCAGGGTCAGGCCGATATCATCGAGCCCGTTCAGCAGGCAGTGTTTCCGGAAGGGATCGACATCGAACTTGATCACGTCGCCATCGGAGGTGGTGATTTCCTGCGCCTCCAGGTCAACGGTCATCCGGGCATTTTCGCCCCGCTCCGAATCCGTCATCAGCAGGTCGACTTGCTCTTGCGGCAAAACAATCGGCAGCATGCCGTTCTTGAAGCAATTGTTGAAAAAGATGTCCGCAAAGGAGGTGGAGACCACGACCTTGATCCCGAAATCCGCCAGCGCCCAGGGCGCATGTTCCCGCGAGGAGCCACAGCCGAAATTGTCGCCGGCCACGAGGATCGAGGTCTCGCGGTATGCGGGCTTGTTCAGGACGAAATCAGGGTTTTCACCCCCCTGGCGATCATATCGCATCTCGTCAAAGGCGTGCACACCGAGGCCCGAGCGCTTGATGGTTTTCAGGAATTGCTTGGGGATGATCATATCGGTGTCGATATTTACCAGCGGCATGGGGGCCGCGATGCCTGTAAAGGTCTCGAACTTGTTCATATCGCGGGCTCCTTACTGAAAATCACGGATGTCGGTAAGCTTGCCGGTGACGGCAGCGGCCGCCGCCATGGCGGGCGACACGAGATGTGTGCGGCCCTTGTAGCCTTGGCGGCCCTCAAAATTCCGGTTGGAGGTCGAGGCGCATCGCTCGCCTTCGCTCAGCTGATCCGGGTTCATCGCCAGACACATGGAACATCCCGCCAGGCGCCATTCAAAACCGGCGTCAGTGAAGATTTCGGCAAGCCCTTCCTCTTCTGCTTGCGCCCGCACAAGGCCAGAGCCCGGAACGACCATGGCGCGCATGCCGTCTTTGACCCGTTTGCCCTTGAGAACCTCGGCCGCGGCCCGCAGATCCTCAATCCGGCCATTGGTGCAAGAGCCGATAAAGACCGTATCGATCTCGATATCGGTCAGCTTCATTCCCGGGGTGAGGCCCATGTAATCCAGAGCACGCCGCGCAGCGTCGACCTTGCCGCCGTTGAAATCCTCGGGGGAGGGGACATTGGCTGTGATCGGCAGGGCGTCCTCGGGGGATGTGCCCCAGGTCACCGTCGGCGCGATGTCCTCGCCGCGGATCGTCAGTACCTTGTCGAAGTGGGCACCGTCGTCCGAATAGAGGGTCTTCCACCAATTGACGGCGGCCTCCCACTGGGCGCCCTTGGGGGCGTGCGGGCGGCCCTTGACGTAGGCATATGTGGTCTCGTCCGGTGCGATGAGGCCCGCGCGGGCACCGCCTTCGATCGCCATGTTGCAGATGGTCATCCGGCCTTCCATCGACAGGTCCCGAATGGCTTCGCCGCAATATTCGATGACATAGCCGGTGCCGCCGCCGGTGCCGGTTTCGCCGATGATGGTGAGGACAATGTCCTTTGCCGTGACACCGGGGCTCAGCTTGCCGGTGATCTCGACTTTCATGTTCTTCGATTTCTTCTGGATCAGCGTCTGCGTGGCCAGCACGTGCTCGACCTCGGATGTGCCGATGCCATGCGCCAGCGCGCCAAAGGCGCCATGCGTGGCAGTGTGGCTGTCACCGCAAACCACGGTCATGCCGGGAAGGGTCCAGCCCTGTTCGGGGCCGACAATGTGGACGATGCCCTGACGGATGTCGTTCACCGGGTAGTAATGGACGCCGAACTCGCGGGCGTTGGTATCCAGAGCCGCGACCTGGATGCGGCTGTCTTCGGGCATCTGGTCGGGGTTGTCGCGCCCGGCTGTTGTCGGAACATTATGATCCGGCACCGCAATGGTCTTGTCCGGCGCGTGCACCTTGCGGCCCGCCAGACGCAGACCTTCAAAGGCCTGTGGGCTGGTCACCTCATGCACAAGATGGCGGTCGATATACAGCAGGCAGGTGCCATCGTCCGCCTCATGCGCGACATGTGCATCCCAGATTTTATCGTAAAGCGTTTTGGGGGACATCGGTCCTCTCCCGTATGTTCGGTAAATGAGCTGGCGTAACTGGTCTGGCTGCGGCGCTTATAGGCGCGCAAGAACCGTGCGGGCGGCACCAAAGAACCGTTCACGCAGCCGCGCGCGGTCCTGGAGGGCAATTGTCTGAGCCGATACGTGAGTCATGCTCAGTGGCATATATGCGCGCCGTCGGACAATCAAGATTCGTTCTGCCGGGAGATATTCGTCGGCCGCTTCCCGGTGGGTGGTGGCGGATCGGGTTTCGCTTGCATCCCGCAGTATTGGGAGGAATGCTGGGTCATCGGGAGGATCGGAATGGAGCAGAATGATCTGGCGGAGGCGGTTGTCGGCAAAATGCAGGCGATCCTGGCCGTGGTCGAGCGCTATTGGGATCTGATGATCACTCCGGGCTGGCGCCAGTACCAGGTGCTGATCGTGATCGGGCTGATCCTCGCCGCTGTCGCCCTGCGGTTTGTCACTTATAGACAATGGGATAATTGGGCGCGCACCCGAGAGGGATGGCCCAAATGGCGGCTTCGGATTCTGGTCCAGGTCCTGCGGCGATTGACGCTCATCTACTTTACGCTGATGTCCTGGGGCGTCTACGTGGTCATGCAGGAGACGACCTGGCCCTCGCGGAGCTATCTGATCGGAGCGGCGGCAAAGCTGGCGATTGCCTGGCTCGCAATTGCGCTGGTTTCGCGGTTTATTGCCAACCCGAGCCTACGCAAACTCGCCACCTGGCTTTTGTGGGGCTATGTGACGCTTGCGGTGTTCAATTTGGTCGATGATGTCGCGACGATCCTTGATTCCGTGGCCTTTGATATCGGCAATCTGCATCTTTCGCTTCTTGTCCTTCTGAAAGCGGTGGTTCTGGCGACGGCGATGCTGGCTTTCGCGCGGGCGGCGTCCGGTCTTGCCGAGCGGGGTTTGCGCCGCAACGATGACCTGTCGCCCTCCATGCAGGTTCTGGCGGGCAAGGCTGTGCAGGTCGTCCTGTATGGGGTGGCGTTCACGATCGTCATCCGCTCCATCGGGTTTGACCTGACCGGTCTGGCGGTTTTGTCCGGTGCGATCGGCGTCGGTATCGGGTTCGGGCTGCAGAAAGTGGTCTCCAACCTGGTTTCGGGCATCATTATTCTGATGGACCGATCGATCAAGCCGGGCGATGTGATTTCACTGGGCGAAACCTTTGGCTGGATCAACGCCCTGGGGGCGCGCTACGTGTCCGTCGTGACGCGGGATGGCAGGGAATATCTGATCCCGAACGAGGACCTGATCACCTCGCAGGTTGTGAACTGGTCGCACTCCAATCGCTACGTGCGCCTCGATCTGAACTTTGGCACCAGCTACGAGGACGATCCGCACAGGGTGCGCAAGATCGCCATTGCCGCCGCCATGTCCGTCGACCGGGTGCTGGAAAAGGACGATATGCGCGCCGTCTGCCATGTCGTTGGCTTTGGTGACAGCAGCGTGGACTATGTGCTGCGCTTCTGGATCAGTGACCCGACCGGCGGGCTGACGAATATCCGGGGAAATGTCTTTCTCGCGCTCTGGGATGCATTCAAGGCCGAGGGCATCTCCATACCGTTCCCCCAGCGCGAGCTTCGGTTGCTCAACGACGCGATTGCCGTGCAGGCGACCCCCGAAGCCAGACCACAGGCGCAGGGCGGGTCTGCAGCGAAGCTTGATTGAAATGGCGGCCCGGGCTTGCTACATTGGAGGGGACCCCAGCGTCGGGGGACCGGCGGCGCGCAGCAAGGAGGACAATGTCCTGGCACCCCAACTTCAGGCGGCAGCTGCCGCCCCCACCGGAGCAGCCGTGATGGCCGCTTCTGCACATCAGCCGTTCACCAGTGAAGACCTGTTGGAGCGCATTCTTACCTCTCTCGATGATGACAAGGCCGAAGACGTCACGCAGATCGACCTGCGCGGCAAAACGTCTATTGGTGACTATATGGTCGTGGCAACGGGCCGGTCGACCCGTCAGGTTGCCGCCATGTCCGAGAAATTGACCGAGAAGCTGAAACACGAGTTCGGCATTTCGTGCAAAGTTGAAGGCAAGGATACAGGTGACTGGGTTCTGATCGATACTGGCGATGTCATCGTGCATCTCTTCCGTCCGGAAGTGCGGGAATTCTACCAGATCGAAAAGATGTGGCTGCCTGCGGGCGCAGTCGCCAGCTAAGGCGTTTCTGATGGTGGGATATTGGGGTCGGGCATAGCCTGGCCCGGGGCCTTTGTGCGCCCTGTGCCACCATCCGCATCCTGCTTCCTTATCCGGCAATCGGAATCCGCAAATCGGGACGAACCACATGCGCGTTCATATCTGCGCGGTCGGGCGCCTGCGGGCGGGGCCGGAGAAAACGCTGATCGACGACTACATACAGCGCTTTGATCGCACCGGCCGGGCGCTGGGGCTTGGGCCCGCGCGCATCGTCGAAGTCGAAGACAAGAAAGGCGCCGGAATGGCGGCCGAGGCGGAATTGTTACGCAAGGCCTTGCCCAAAGGGGCGGTCGTCTGCACGCTCGACGAACGCGGCAAGGTTCTGTCCTCGCCGGAGTTTTCAGAGCGGCTCGCCGGTTGGCGCGATACCGGTCGGCAGGATCTGGCATTCGTTATCGGCGGCGCGGATGGGATCGATCCCGCGTTGCGGCGTGAGGCCGATTTCGCCCTGTCCTTTGGCAAGATGGTCTGGCCGCATATGCTGGTGCGGGTGATGTTGGCCGAACAGATCTACCGCGCCGCCACGATCCTGTCGGGTGGCCCCTATCACCGCGCCTGACGCAGGTTATGGCAGAGTGTACACGACGGTCTGCGTCGCCCATCCATCGACAGTGCAACGGGCTTGAACCTGCACCTGTGTGACCCCGTGGGGGAGAGTGATGCCTCCCTTTGACCGTGTGAAGGGTTGCTCGGTTTCATGGGGATGCACGAGAACACGGCGACCCAGTTCACGTCCCTGCATGTCCAGGATGCGCCAGCCATCCGCATAGTGATCCCAACCCGTGTCGGGATGCGACAGGGGGACATGAAAGGTCCAGCTGTCGGTGTTCCGGTCGGCGGTTACCTTCTCGATTGCGGGGGCGTCAGCCTGCGCATTTGCGGGCAGGCTGATGCAGATCGCGATCAGGAGGGCGGCTTTCAACATACGGTCAATGTAGCGCAGAACGGCAGGGCAGGTTGGTCACGATTTGGTGGGAGGGCTGGTGTCGGCTTCTGATTGCATCAGGATCCGGCGCGATCTGGAGATGAACTCCCGGCGAAACAAGACACCCAGCGTGATTGCAGTGGCTGCGATCAATGCAATGGGTCCGGCCAACCAGGCCAGACCGGCAAGCGAGAAATACGTTGCCCGCAGCCCGCGGTTGAAGCTGCGGGCCGCAGTGATATTGATCTCTGCGGCCTGCTGCGCGCGCGGATAGGCGCGTGGGTCGCTGGGCTCGTTTGGGACCGCCGCCATCAGCACAGAGCAATAGCCAAACAGACGGTGCGACCAGACAAAACCGAGAAACGCATTGGTGAGAAAGGCCAGCACCAGAAGGATTTTGATCTCCCACACGAATTCCGGGGTGTTTTCCAGCGTCAGATCCTGCGCCACCCCGGCCAGTTGATCGGTGTTGCCGACCAGTGCCAGACCTGCCCCAAGGGCCAGCATGGTGGCCGAGGCAAAGAAGGCCGTGGCTTGCCGCAGCGAGGCAATCACCTGCGAATCAAAGATCCTCGGGTTGCGGCTGACCATCTCCTGCATCCATTCCCGCCGAAAGTTGGCCATCAGAAAGGACACCGAAGGGCGTTTCGGGCTGGGGTTTTCGATCCGCCAGCCAATCCAGATCCAGCCGAGCCCCAGGCAGGCCAGAGCAATGAAATCCCACGTAGAAAACAGGTTGAGCCGATCGATCCAAATCATGGATCGACACTATCTCAGTCAGTTCGCCCTTGCCAGAGGGGATAAATTGGTAATATTATTTGACCAAAGAGGAGAGCCCGCATGGAGATGCCATCCCCCAATGCCGCCATCCTGGCCCGGAAGGCCGAGTTGATTGCACAATTGCGGCGGGTATTGCCCGATGATGCGATCATATCGGATGAGGTCGAGACCCGCGCCTATGAATGTGATGCCCTGACTGCATACAAGTGCCCGCCGATGCTGGCGGTTCTGCCGCGCAGCACGCAGGAGGTGGCTGCCGTTCTCCACATTTGCCACCGCGCGGGTGTGCCGGTGGTGCCTCGTGGCGCGGGAACCTCTCTGGCGGGCGGTGCCTTGCCGACGGCGGACTGCGTGATCCTGGGCGTCGCCCGCATGACCGAAGTGCTGGAGACGGACTACGAAAACCGCATCATCCGGGTGCAGACCGGGCGCACCAATCTCTCTGTCTCCGGTGCCGTCGAGGAAGAGGATTTCTTTTACGCGCCGGACCCCTCGTCGCAACTGGCCTGTGCGATTGCCGGCAATATTGCGATGAATTCCGGCGGTGCCCATTGTCTGAAATACGGTGTCACCACGAATAACCTGCTGGGTGTGACCATGGTGCTGATGGATGGCACCGTGATCGAGGTCGGCGGCGCCCATCTGGATGCGGGTGGGCTTGATCTGCTTGGGGTCATCTGCGGCAGTGAGGGACAGCTCGGGGTCGTCACCGAGGCCACGCTTCGCATTCTGCACAAGCCCGAAGGCGCGCGCCCGGTTCTGATCGCTTTTGACAGCAATGAGGTCGCGGGAGCTTGCGTCTCGGATATCATAAAGGCGGGTATTTTACCGGTTGCGATCGAATTCATGGACCGGCCCTGTATCGAGGCCTGTGAGGCCTTTGCCAAGGCGGGCTATCCGATGTGTGAAGCGCTGTTGATTGTCGAAGTCGAAGGCAGCGCAGCGGAGATCGCGCATCAATTGGACCTGATCAAAGGGATCGCCCGCCGCCACAACCCGGTGGAGCTGCGCGAGGCGGGCGATGCAGAGGAAGCCGCCCGAATCTGGTTGGGCCGGAAGTCGGCCTTTGGTGCCATGGGGCAGATCAACGATTACATGTGTCTGGACGGAACGATCCCGGTTTCGGCTCTGCCGCAGGTTCTGCGCCGGATTGAGGAGTTGAGCGATGAGTACGGCCTCAAGGTCGCCAATGTGTTCCACGCCGGTGACGGCAATATGCATCCGTTGATCCTTTTTGATGCCAACAAGGAGGGAGATCTCGAAACCTGCGAAGCCTTCGGTGCAGAGATCCTGAAACTCTGCGTGGAGGTCGGCGGGTGTCTCACCGGTGAGCACGGGGTTGGTATCGAGAAGCGGGATTTGATGTTGCATCAATACGATGCGGTCGACATCGAGGCGCAGTTGCGACTGAAGGATGTGTTCGATCCCAAATGGTTGCTGAATCCCGCGAAGGTGTTTCCCCTGTCGACGACATCCACGCGGCGCAGCCCGTCTTTGGCCGCACAGTAGCGGGGGCGTTGCCCCCGAACCCCCAAGGTATTTATGAAAAGATGAAAATGATGACACCTCAGAGCGAGGCCGATCTGGCCGAATGTATCGCCGGGGCATCCGGGCCGATGTGGATCCAGGGCGGCAATACGCGCGGCTGCAGCGGTTCCGGGGCTGTGCTCAGCACGCGCGGTCTGGCGGGGCTGACGCTTTACGAGCCCGGTTCTCTGACGCTGGTTGTGAAGGCCGGGACACCGGTTGCGGAGGTGAAGGCGCTCCTGAAGGGAGAAAACCAGCAATTGGCTTTTGAGCCGATGGATCATCGCGTGCTGTTGGGGACTGCGGGCGAGCCGACCATGGGTGGATTGTTTGCAGCCAATGTTTCCGGGCCACGTCGCATCCAGGCGGGCGCAGCCCGGGACTTTCTACTGGGCGTGAGATTCGTGGACGGACGTGGGCAGGTTCTGCGCAATGGGGGGCGGGTGATGAAGAACGTGACCGGCTATGATCTGGTAAAGCTGATGGCCGGTGCGCATGGCACGCTTGGGGTACTGAGTGAAGTGTCGCTGAAGGTGTTGCCATTGGCCGAGACCATGACAACGGTGGCCGTGCCCAACATCGATCTTGCCACGGGAGTCCGTGCCCTCTGCTCCGCGCTTGGCTCGCCCTTCGATGTGACGGGGGCGGCCTATGATCCGCAAGCGCAAACGGCCTATGTGCGGCTGGAGGGTTTTGCGGCTTCGGTGGCGTATCGCGCCAGAGAGTTGATCCAACGGCTGAGCGTATTTGGACAGGTCGAAGAGGTGACAGGCAGCGCGCAGCTATGGCGCGATATTCGGGATGTGCGTGATTTTGCGGGGCGGCCGGGAGATGTCTGGCGGATCTCGGTGAAACCAACGGATGCGATCGGCTTGATCCCGGCGCTGGGCGCGATACGCACCCTTTGTGATTGGGGGGGAGGGCTGGTTTGGGCCCTGATGCCCGAAGGGGACGACGTGCGTGCCAAAATGACAGTTCCCGGACACGCGACGCTCGTCCGGGCAACATCAAATACGAATAGGGCCGCCCGTCATCACCCGGAAACCGCGCCCCTGGCCGCGCTTTCTGCCGGGTTGCGGGAGCAGTTTGACCCGAGGGGCATCCTCAATCCGGGGTTGATGGGATAATCAGATGCAAACCACATTTACTGAACAGCAGCTTCGGGACCCGGGGACGCAACGTGCCAATGACATTCTGCGCAGCTGCGTGCACTGCGGATTTTGCACTGCAACCTGCCCCACCTATCAGGTTCTGGGAGACGAGCTCGATAGTCCCAGAGGTCGTATCTATCTGATCAAGGATATGCTGGAAAATGAACGGGTGCCGGATGAAAAGACGGTAAAGCATGTTGACCGTTGCCTGTCGTGTCTTGCCTGTATGACCACCTGTCCGTCGGGCGTGCATTACATGCATTTGGTGGATCACGCCCGTGCCTATATCGATCAGCATTACAAACGCCCCGTGATGGATCGGGTATTGCGCTGGCTGTTGTCGCGGATCCTGCCCTATCCGAACCGGTTTCGCCTGGCCTTGCTGGGGGCGAAGCTTGCGCGCCCTTTCAGGGGAGTCATGCCGGACGCACGGTTGCGGGCGATGCTGGATATGGTGCCAAAGCAAATCCCGCCTGTCAGCCGCAACGACGACCCGCAGAGCTTTGCCGCCGAAGGATCGCCGCGCAAACGGGTGGCGCTGATGACGGGCTGCGCGCAAAAAGCGCTGAACACGGATATCAACGATGCAACGATCCGCCTGTTGCGGCGTTTGGGCTGCGAGGTGGTCGTGGCCGAAGGCGCAGGCTGCTGCGGTGCGCTGACACACCACATGGGGCGCACGGAGGAAAGCCACGGTTCCGCTGCCCGCAATATCGGCGCCTGGATGGCCGAAAAGCGCGGCAAAGGATTGGACGCGATCGTCATCAACACGTCCGGCTGCGGCACCACGGTCAAGGATTATGGACATATGTTCCGCAATGACGCTCTGGCCGGGGACGCGGCGGTGGTGTCCGAATTGGCCATGGATGTGTCGGAGCTGTTGATGCAGCTGGAGCTGCCGCCGGGAGCCGAAAAGGACCTGACCGTTGCCTATCACGCAGCCTGTTCATTGCAGCACGGTCAACAGATCAAGACCCACCCCAAGACGCTCTTGAAACGGGTTGGCTTCAAGGTGGTGGAGCCCGCCGACAGTCATCTGTGCTGCGGATCGGCCGGGACCTACAACCTGCTGCAACCTGAGATTTCGGCCCAGCTCAAGGCGCGCAAGGTCCAAACGCTGGAGGCAAAATCCCCGGACATTATTGCGGCCGGGAACATCGGCTGCATGATGCAGATCGGCTCTGCCAGCTCGGTTCCGATCGTGCACACGGTCGAGCTGTTGGATTGGGCGACAGGTGGGCCCAAACCGCCTGCTCTTGCTACAGACCGGACACTCCCTGCGGTTCCGATCTTGCGCTAGAGCCCGGCAAACGGCATCACATTGGAACACGCGAGTCGGACTGGCGTGACAAATTCTTTCCGGTGTGCCGCTCTGCCTGCACCTTGGACCTGTGGAGCGTACCGGTTTTGCCCTTGTTGCGACTGATCATGATGCTGGCGTTCTGTTGCGTCTCGACCGGTGGGCTGGCGGCGGACGACAGCCGGTTGAAGAGCCTGGAAACCACGGATGCCGGGCGCGAATGGCAGGCCGTTGGTCGGCTGGACCGGGAGGGCGAGGGGTTCTGCACCGGTGCTCTCATTGCACCCGATCTGGTGCTGACAGCCGCACATTGCCTTTTTGACCGGGAGACCCTGCAGCGGATCGATCCGACCGTGATCGAATTTCTCGCCGGTTTTCGCAATGGCCGCGCGTCGGCCTATCGATCCGTGACCAGAGCCGTCATACACCCATCCTATGTCTACGACGGGACATTGTCCGCAACGCGGGTGCGCAATGATATCGCGCTGTTGCAATTGCAACGGCCGATCAGGAACACCACCGTGACCCCGTTTGAAACCGATGCGCGGCCCCGGCGCGGCGCTCGTGTGGGGGTTGTGTCCTACGCGCATGACCGCTCCGAAGCGCCGTCGCTACAGGAAGTCTGCGCAGTCATGGCGCGTCAGGATGGCGTGTTGATCATGTCCTGCGATGTGGATTTCGGCTCTTCCGGCGCACCGGTCTTTTCCTTCGAAGGGGATCGGCCGCGCATTGTTTCGGTGGTGTCGGCAAAGGCGCGGGTTGATGGCAAGGCGGTCTCTCTCGGTGCCTCCCTGGCCGGGGAACTCGCCCTTCTGGAAGCGGAGCTGACGGCGACCCATCTTGGCAGCCGCTTGCCGCAGGGGGTCAGCCGTGTGCAGGTTGGTGAACCCCGGCGCGACAATATGGGCGCGAAATTCATTCGCCGTTGACCCGTTCCCCTCTTGAAACCGGCGCTCGTTTTCATATCTGAGGTAGTGGTCGGGGCGCCGTTATTCGGGCTCCGGTCTTGAACCGCCCGTCCCGAGAAGGGAGGGCATGTCAGCAGTTATCGCTCAAAGATGAGGATGAACCATGCGTACATTTGATTTTGCCCCGCTACACCGTGCAACTGTCGGTTTCGACCAGATTGCCGACCTGATGGACCGAGTCATGAGCTCGGATATCCAGCAACCCAGCTACCCTCCGTACAATATCGAAAAAACCGCCGATGATGCCTATCGGATCTCGATTGCCGTTGCCGGCTTTGCCGAAGACGAATTGCATGTCGAGGTCAAGGAAAACGCATTGATCGTGTCTGCCCGCAAGGCGGATGAGGCGGCCGGACGGACCTACCTGCACCGCGGTATCGCAACCCGTGCATTTGAACGCCGCTTCACCTTGGCCGATCATGTTCGGGTCGATGGTGCAAGCCATGCCGACGGCATGCTCCATATCGATCTGGTGCGCGAAGTCCCCGAAGCGCTGAAGCCGCGCCGGATCGAGATCGCCTCGGCCGCGAATTCCAAACCGAAGGAAATCTCGGCAACTCCGGTGAACTGACGGAACTGACGTCTGCAAACAGGCGTTGACGTCTCCCATGCGCCCCCGGTTGTCCGACCGGGGGCGTTCTTGTTTTCGATTTTGCGCTGGGCTTACCATTTGGTAGGTTGTGCGATGACGCTGGCTCTGTCCTAATGGGCTCATGACTGAAACAGCGTCGCAGCATGAAACGACCCGGGTGCAATTGATCCGCAGTGCGCGCAGATTATTTGCGGCGCATGGGTACGCCGGGGCCTCGATAGCGGCGATTTCCCAGGAACTCGGACTGACAAAACAGGCGCTGCTGCATCACTTTGGCAGCAAGGACAGGCTATATGCGCTGGCGGTCGAACAAACCGCGCGTGAGATCCTGCAGATCCTGTTTGATGCGATGGAAGAGGGGCGGCCGCCCGAGGACCAGCTGGAGGCATTTTTCGCAGCACTCCTGTCGCATCTGGACGAAGATGCGACGCCCGTTCAATTGCTGACCCGCGAGCTGATGGATCAGGCCCTGAAACCGCAGGATCAGGCGGGCTCTTCGTTGGATGACGTGATGCAAAGCCTCGTGGCCACGGTTCAGGCGACGGAGAAATGGCAGGATACCGGCGTGCAGGCTGCGCTGGCGCTGGTGGTTCAGTTGCTGGGCGCCGCGACGTTGAATTTCACCGCAAAGGGGACATTGCAACGGGTGTTTGGCCGCACGACCTGCCAAGGCGCGGGCGGCCAATTCTCCGAAATCTTTGCCGATGTGGTCTCACGCACTCTGCGTGAGTGATGTCGGGCGGTTTCTGGCCTCGCGGTTCAGCAGATAGGCGCTGGCAATGAGGATCATCGCAGTCCCGAGCCACATGTTCCCGTCCGGCATGAAACCGAATAGCAGCAGGCCAAGGCCGACGTTGAACACGAGCTTCAGATGGTCGAATGGCTGCAGGAACGCGGCGTCCGCCAGCGTGTAGGCGCGCACCAGCGTATGCTGCGCCAGCGCCGTCAGCAGCCCTGCACCGATCACCAGCCACAGGGTGCCCATCGGCAAGGCAAAGCCGGTCCCGGCAGCCAGGACTGCATTGGCGGGGCTCAGCAGCAGAAGCAGGTAGATCGTCACCGTTTCGGTGCCGTCACGATCGGTCAGCCGCTTCGTGACCACCGAGCTGGCAGCCCAGAGAGCGGCAGCCGCGACCGGCAGAAGAGCGGCGATCTGAAACTGATCCGACCACGGCGCAAGAATGACCATACCGCCCAGAATACCCAATATGACCGCCGCCCAGCGATGGGAGGAGACATCTTCGCGCAGAACCAGCGCGGCACCGATCGTGACGAAGAAGGGCGACAGCAGAATGAGCGCAATCGCTTGCCAGATCGGCACATGGGCCAGCCCCAGCGTCCACAGCTGTACGCCTCCTACCGCCAGGGCCACGCGCAGGACATGCGCCCCCAACTGGCGCGTGGACAGCACCGCTGACCGGTGGCGCCAGATCCATGGAATGTAGAACAGCAGCGCGACCAAATACTGCCAGAAGGTGACGGTCGGGGCGGCCGCGCCATGCATCATCGTGACCGCCTGAAGCACAGCGTTGACCCCGGCGAAGCACGCGCCTGCGATCACCATCAGGCCAGCCGCCCGGAGTGGCATTGAAAGGGTTTGAGTCATCTGCGTTGTGTCCTTTCCTAAGCACGCATGTGACCCAAGGCAGACGAACAGACCCGCACACGCGCCCCAGAGAGGCGGCAGCGAGGGACTCTCCATTCTCTTTCATCCGGACTGTGACCGTCGGCCCCGGAATCTCGCCGGGTCTGCTGACACCTGTGCCAAGGGCAAAGGCCGCTCGTGGGCTGTAACCACCGGTAGGGAATTTCACCCTGCCCTGAGAATAGCGCCCCGCAGGTGCAGGGCATCGCGACGTTAGGCAAGGTCGGGCACAAAGAAAAGCCCAAAGTACTCTGTGCAAAGCCCCTGTTCGGGACTTCAGGATCAATATATCGCGGTTGCGACGCGTATGACTGGCGAGAGTACCCGCCGAGAGGACGGCGCAGGGGGCCGCTTTGACATCGGACAGCGCCGCTGCCCGTCCTGAGAGGCCGGACATAGGCTGGATCTGGCTGCGGTCGGTGTTGCTGATGGATTACGCACGCGCAGCGTGTGTCAGGCTTGCGCGGCAGTCCGGCAGAGCCAGATGACGCGGCTTTGCCACATGTCTTCTGCGCAGAGCGGGCGTGGCCAGGATGCAGGCCAGGATGCAGGCAAGGATTGCCGACAGCCTGGCGCCCATCTTCGCCAGACCGGGCGCTTTCGCACCGGCGACAATAGCAAAAAAGGGCCCCGGTGGAGCCCTTTTCCATTCGTGGTTTGGCCGGAATTACTCGACCTTGAAGGACCAGAACATGGTCTCGCCAGAGCTGTCATCCACGCCGTCGTTGTCGGTGGACACCCAAGCTGTGCCGTCTGCAAAAATCGCCAGACCTTCAACCTTGTCGAGCACATAGCCGCCGGTGGATTTGAGATCCGGCAGCAGGTCGCGGACCTCTTCTTTGCTGACGACGGGCAATTCAGACCCAAGATCCGCAGGTACCATTTCGGACAGCGGTACACGGTAGATCTTCTTTGTCACCGCGCGGTCGTCGTGCTGATTGTCACGCTCCACGATATAGACGTAATCGCCATGCGCCACGATCTCCGACAGGCCGACCCAACCGGTGTCCGGCTCCGCCTTGGGGTAATGGACAGCGCCCCATTCCTTTGTCTCGATATTGTATGAGACAAGCTTCACGTGGTTCTTCGGATCATCTTTCCATTCGCGCTGAACGGCCATCCACAGGGTGTCGCCGATCTTGGTCACCCCCTCAAAGCCAAAGCGTTTTTCAACCGCCATCAGCGCGGGCGGAATGGTGATCTCGCCCTTGTTGGTCTCGATCAGACCGTCTTTGGTCACATGATAGATCGCATGCGGGATTGCGCGTTCGGTCCGCCCTTCGGAGGCCACGTAGAAACCGCCTTTGCCATCCAGGGTGATGCCTTCGAGATCCAGCTTCTGGGCCGGGTCCCCATTCGCACGGTGGATCCGGGTCACATCGACGATGCGTGCAGGCGTTTGCGAGGGGTCAATCTTGAAGATCGAGGGCTGGAACCCGTAAAAGCTGTCATTGACCGCATAGATCATACCGTCAGTGTCGGCGACCATGCCGGAGATCGCGCCCCAGCCGATCAAGTCATCCGCCCCTGCCGAGGTCAGGTGGGGATATACCGCAGCGCCGTCCTGCTGTTCGAACAGCATGACATGCGCGCGGGCGCCGCCATCTTCGATCAGGTCGGATTCGTTGGCAGACACCAGCAGACCACGGTCGGGAATGGTCACATACCCTTCAGGGCCCGTACCCGATGGCAGCAGTTGTGTCAAAACCGGCGCCGCAGGATTGGTCACGTCGTAGACACCGACAATGGAGGCGCGCTCCGCCCCGACAAAGACATAGGGCGTGCCGTCAAACGCGCCAAAGGTCACGCTTTCGGGTTCCACCCCCTTGGCGTCGGAGCGCTTGTCCGGGTAGTGGCCAATCTCGATGATGGCGTGTTCAAAATCGACGCCGCTGTCATAGACGACTGTGCCGTCCTTGTTGAAGATGGTCCAGCCGCGCGAGCCGCCCTTGTAATCGCCTTCGTTGGCGGTTGCAAAATGGCTGTCGTCGATCCAGGTCACCGCGTCGGGTTCGCGCAGGCGGCCGTTCTGGCTCTCGTCAAAGATCAAGGCGCCGCGTTCGTCGGTGGCATCAATGCCGTCCAGATCGACAGAGCCCGCGGAGAAATGGTTGAGCACGTCGCCAGCGCCGGAGACCACAACCAGATGGTTGTTTTCCTGCAAGGTCACGACGGTTTCGCCGAGGCCGTTTATGGATACATATTCGGGTTCCGGATCGGTCGGCGCCACCTCTGCAAGGCCGGTCAGATCGACCATCTTCAGGCTCGCACAGTCAATGCCTCCGGCAGTGGTGTTGACCATCACCAAGTTCCCGGCTGGCAATTGTGGAATTTCGCCGTCGTTCAGATCCTCGTCGCGCTCATTCTCGATCGCGATCGACAGAAATGCGCCGTCTTTGGATTTCGCAAGCGAGTCAGGCTGGCCGCCAAGATCACAGGACGCCACTTCCGCACCGGTGGTGGTGTCAAAGGCCATCAGTTGGCCGGATGGCGCGGTGTAGCTTTCCGACGTGTTGACGCCGACATAGGCAATAGAGCCGATGACCGCGACCGAAGTCGGCTCGCCCGGCAGTGTGATATTGCCCTTGGGCTGCGGGTTCGCCGGATCGGTGATGTCGATCATACCCAGCGCGCCAAGCGGGCTGTCGGTATAGACCAGCGTCATGCCATCGGCGGTTACGTCAATGATTTCAGGCGAGGATTCGCGTTTGGTGTCTTCTCCGTCTGCCATATTCTTGATGACGGAAAAGGAGGCTATGCGGTTAAAAGATTTCTCTGCCTGCGCAAGACCGGCGGTCAGCGCAAGGACAGACGTCAGGCACACAAGGCGCAGGGACATCGGGATCTCCTGTTGGGTTGGTTCCAATGCTTTGGCCTTGCCGACGGCACGCAAAAAATATGTGACGTCTTTGTGTAGATTTGATGATGCCTTTGCTGCTGGCGCATGATTTCGCGCTCGCCATCTGTGGGCGAGGGGCGGACATGCCTCAATTTTCGGTGTGAGCGATGGGGTTGTGGGCGCTTTGCGCGCGGGCACCGGGCGCAGGGCGGCCCAGACATGCGGCGCGCGGCACGATCGGTCCGGCGCCAAGCGGCGGGTGAGCCCCCGCCGCCGGCTTGATGCGCGTCAGACTGACAGTCAGACTGACATGCAGAGGTATTTCATTTCGAGGTAGTCCTCGATGCCGTGATGGCTGCCTTCGCGGCCCAGTCCGGATTGTTTCACACCGCCAAACGGCGCGAGTTCGGTTGAGATGATGCCGGTGTTGATGCCGACAATCCCGTATTCCAGAGCTTCGGAAACCTTGTACACACGGCTCAGGTCCTTGGCGTAGAAATAGGAGGCGAGGCCAAAGATGGTGTCATTGGCCATCTCGATCACCTCATCCTCGCTCTCGAATTTGAAGAGCGGTGCCAGCGGGCCAAAGGTTTCCTCCTGTGCAAAGGTCATGCCGGGGGTCGCGCCGGTCACGATCGTGGGCTGAAAAAAGGTGCCGCCCAGCTCGGAGGGGGCGCCGCCGAGAATGATTTCCGCCCCCTTGTCCGTCGCGTCCGCGATATGAGAAACGACCTTTTCGACGGCGTTCTGGCTGATCAGCGGCCCGAACTGAATATCGTCTTTCAACCCGTCGCCAACGGTCATTTTCGCCACCGCCGCCTTGAGTTTTGCGGCGAATGCGTCATAGACACCGGCCTGAACGTAGATCCGGTTGGCGCAAACGCAGGTCTGACCGTTGTTGCGGAACTTGCACATGATGGCGCCTTCGACGGCGGCATCGAGATCGGCGTCGTCAAATACGATGAAAGGCGCGTTGCCCCCCAGCTCCATCGAGCATTTCATCACCTGATCCGCGGCCTGCCGCAACAGGATCCGGCCCACGTTCGTCGATCCGGTAAAAGTCAATTTGCGCACGATCGGATTTTCGCAGAATTCCTTGCCTATGCCAGAGGCATCCGAGGCGGGAATGACGCTGAACACGCCTGCGGGCAGGCCGGCGCGATCCGCCAGAACGGCCAATGCGGTGGCCGACAGCGGCGTCTCGGTCGCCGGGCGTGCGACAAACGCGCAGCCGGCTGCGAGGGCCGGACCTGCCTTGCGGGTGATCATGGCGTTGGGGAAGTTCCACGGCGTAATGGACGCCGCAACACCAATGGGTTGCTTCATCACCGTGATGCGCTTGTCACGCTGATGGCCGGGGATGGTCTCGCCGTAGATCCGTTTGGCTTCTTCCGCAAAGAACTCGATGAAGGAGGCACCATATGCGATCTCTCCCCGCGCCTCGGCCAGCGGCTTGCCCATTTCGGCGGTCAGGATGGTTGCCAGATCCTCCTGGTTTGCCATCATCAGGTCGAACCATCTCCGCAACACGGCCGCACGTTCCTTGCCGGTCCATTTGGCCCAGTCTTTTTGCGCCCTATTTGCGGCCGCAATGGCGTCGCGGGCCTGCATGCGGCTGATGTCGGCCACATCGGCGATCACATCTCCGCGGGCGGGGTTGGTCACCTCAAAGGTGCCTTCGCCATCGGCAAAGGCGCCGTTGATGTAGGCGCGGGCCTCCAGAAGGGACGGGTCCTTCAAGAGCGATTTCAGATCAGTTGTTGCATCGAGCATCGTATCCTCCGCAAATTCGAGTCTCGCAAATCCAAAGCAGTTAGGCCTAATGTTGTCCAGTGACAGTAGTAAGTCCAGAAGCCTAACAGTCTAAGGGAGTGGCATGGAACTCGATGACGCCTATGCAAACGGGGCCTATATAGAAGGGGCTGCGGACTATCCTCCGCGGTGGGCTGCCTCCGCCAGGGATTTTCGCAATTCGATGCAGGAGCGCGCGCGCCTTGATATCCCCTATGGAGCGGGCGCACGCCACAAGTTTGATTTATTCCTGCCGGAAGGCCCTGCCAAAGGCCTGTTCGTGTTTGTGCATGGTGGGTACTGGCTGAAGTTCGACAAATCGAGCTGGTCCCATCTGGCCGTCGGAGCGCTGGAACAAGGCTGGGCGGTGGCCATGCCCTCGTATGATCTTTGTCCCGAGGTCACCATTGCCGAGATCACACGGCAGATAGCGCAGGCGGTTCAGGTGATCGCCCTTGAGATAGCAGGCCCGATTGCGTTGGCAGGGCATTCGGCGGGCGGTCATCTGGTGGCACGCATGCTCGATACGGCCGTATTGCCGCCGGAGGTGGGGCAGCGCATCCGAACGGTCGTACCGATTTCACCCTTGGCGAATCTGCATCCTTTGTTGCGGACGTCGATGAACAAGGACCTCGGATTGGACGCTGATCAGGCCAGGTCCGAAAGCCCGACCGAGACCAAAGACCGCTATGGCGCCAATGTCACGGTCTGGGTCGGCGGGGCCGAGCGACCGGCCTTTCTCGACCAGGCGATCTGGCTGGTCGAGGCCTGGGGGGCGGACCATGTCATTGCCCTTGAGAAACACCACTTCAACGTGATCGAACCACTGGCCGATCCGGAGAGCGATCTGGTTGCCATCATAACAGGCTAGCGACCCTGAAATAAAAGGAGGGCAGGCCGTGGAGCCTTGCCCTCGATCGACCTCTCGCGCATGATATCTTGACGAGCGGGGCGATGGCGTCGCCTTCCGGCACTGCCGTTCGGCAGACGGGCGCTCTTTGTCACAACACAGTCCTGAACGCCGGGAACTTCTTTTGAAAAAGGAAGGTCCAGCATGACCGCTCGTCCTGAATTCTATCGTTTTCACAATGGTGAAAAGGCGCCTCTGCAATTTGCCGTCGCCGAATATGAAGCGCGCCTCGCTCTGCTGCGCCAGAGCCTGTCAGACCTCGGGGTGGAGGCTGCAATCTTCACCTCCATGCACAATATCTCGTATTATAGCGGTTTTACCTACTGTGCCTTCGGGCGCCCCTATGGGCTGGTGGTGACGCAGGACAACGCCGTGACCATCAGCGCGGGCATTGATGCGGGGCAACCGTGGCGGCGATCCTTTTGCGACAATATCACCTATACTGACTGGCAGCGGGACAACTACTGGCGCGCTATTCGATCGGTGACCGGCACCGGTGGTGTGGTCGGGTTCGAGGGCGACCATCTGACGGTCCTGCAGACGGGCAAGCTGGACGCCGTGATTGAACCGTCGCGCAGGGTCGACCTCGCGGAGGTGACAATGCGCCAGAGACTGCATAAATCACCTGCCGAGCTTGCGCTGATCCGGGCGGGCGCGGCAGTGGCGGATGTCGGTGGCTATGCCATTCGCGACGCCATCAAACCCGGTCTGCGGGAAATCGATATCGCCATGGCGGGGCGTGACGCGATGGAAGAGGAGATCGCCCGGCGCTTTCCCGAGGCGGAATACCGCGATACCTGGGTCTGGTTTCAGTCCGGCATCAACACCGACGGAGCCCACAATCCGGTGACCGCGCGACAGCTGGAGCGCGGCGATATCCTGTCCCTCAATACGTTTCCGATGATTTCCGGCTACTATACCGCGCTGGAGCGGACCTTGTTCGTGGGGGAAGTCGATGCGGCCAGTCTGAAGATCTGGGAGGCCAATGTCGCGGCCCATGAATACGGAATGTCCTTGCTGAAACCCGGCAGTACCTGCTCTGAGGTTACCCATGAAATCAACGCGTTTCTCGAAAGCCGCGATCTTCTGCAATACCGGACATTCGGCTATGGGCACTCGTTTGGGGTCCTGTCGCATTACTATGGCCGTGAGGCCGGGCTGGAGCTGCGCGAGGACATCGATACCGCCTTGGAGCCCGGAATGGTGATCTCGATGGAGCCGATGCTGACCATTGCCGAGGGCCAGCCCGGCGCGGGAGGCTACCGCGAACATGACATCCTGATCATTACCGAAGAGGGCTGCGAAAACATCACGGGTTACCCCTACGGCCCGACGTTCAACGTGGTCGGCTAGGCCGCCCCGCCGGAAACGAGGTCTTGACCGGCGCGCGTGAGAGCTGCATCCAACGTGTGCCGGTGTCATATATGACGTGCATTGTGCGGTCTGCTTGCAATTCCGTGGTGCGCGGGCGCGGGAGCGGGCGACAGCTGCAGGGCATACAGGAGTGTGAAGGGGGCATCATGGCCTATGTGAAGTGGTTTTTCATTCTGATCTTTGGCCTCTTTGCCGGAGGTTTTTTGCACTATACCCTGCCGCAAAACGATGTGGTGCGCATCGTGGATACCTTTGGCGAGCGTCGGGATCTCGGCGATTGGACGCGGATTTTCTGGTCCAGCCCCGATACGCAGAGCACGACGCTGGAAAATCGGGACGTGCAGTTCATTCAGGCCGTGCGTCCCAATGGCAAGGTCATCGTCTATCGCAACGAAGATACAGGCTGGGGCTGGCCCCCCTATTTCAAGTTCGGCACTTCCAACCTCTTTACCGAGGCCAACGACGCGATTTCAAAGAAGGAAAACCCCGAATGGGTGCGCATCAGGCACTATGGCTGGCGCAATGAATTTTTCTCGGCCTTCCCCAATGCGGTCTCGATCACCCCGGCTTCGGGGCCCGACGACAAGCCGGTGAACTGGATCAGCATCACGATCCTGTCCCTGCTGGCAGCAATCTTCTGGGCGATTTTTGTCCGTCTGCGGCGGTTCAAACGCAATCGCATTGATCCGTTGATGGAGGACGTCGAAGACGGGTTCTATGCCGCAGGCGACGCCATCGAGGACCGAACGCGCGGGGTCCGGCGCTGGTTTCGACGCAGTCCGCGCTAGCAGGCGGTCGAGAACAGCCGGTACATTTGGGTCCCAGAGCCGATTGCCGCTTGCTGCGACGGGTTGCTGCAACAGGCTGCTGTGACCGGCTGCTGTGTGTTACGGGCGCTGTGCGTTACGGGCGCTGTGTCAGTCGGAAAACAGATGACGCGCGCGGGCAATTTTCACGGCGGTATCGAGAGGCACGTCGAGAAAGGCCGAAATCGCCTCGGCATTTTCTGCGGTTGGCGCCTGCTCATGCAGCGCCCAGTGACGGTCGAAACCCGCATCGCGGATCTGGTCCACTTCGCTATTGATATCGTTGCGGATAGTGGGGAGCAGCCGCTCCAATGTGGCTTGGGGGGTCTGTTCACCTGCGAGCCCGACGCGCAGCGCGTGACCGATCAGGTAGTCGTCCGAAAAGCTGCAATCGATCCGCAGCAGCCGCGTATGCGAGCGATCGGAAAAGAAATCATGCATCAGGTCGAGGGCGGAGGGATCCATACATACGATCAGCCGGTCGGTCCCGAAATACTCAAACAGCATTCGTGTCAATGCGCGCCGGTGGCGCGTGCGCTTTTCCAGGGTCTGCTGGATGCCACCAAGATCCGGCAGCGCAGTGTCCTCTTCGTTGAACAGGTACTCAATCGCGGGAATGTCGGTGTGCTTGCGGATCTGATGCAGCAGTCTTTTTGCCACGTGCCACTTCTTGCTGGTGACAATCAGCAGCTCGCGTTCGCGGCCCAGGCTGCTCTCGGTTTCCCAGAACCGTGGCGCAAATCGTTTTCCGGTGCGGCCGCGTTCGGACAGGAATTTGAACAGGTTGCGCCCCTCGTTCGAGATCTTGAACTCGACATTGCGAGCCGCGTAGAGCCGACCGAGCCGGGATTTCAGAACTTTGGCATCGGGGCTGATTTTTCTGGCGAACAGAAAATCCTGACTGAGTAGCAAGTCATAGTGGTCATTGTAGAATGTGACCGGCATGCCGTAGTCGCTGAACATCAGGAATGTCAGCGTGCGGCATTCGATTTGATCCTCTGGGACCAAATGGCGGACCAGCGTTTGGAAAAAGGTCTCATCCGGTATCCAGGTGCTGGAAAAGAACCGCACGATATCGCGCCGCGCCCGCACCATATCGAGGATTGCTTCTGCCGTATTCCGCCGTAGGCACCACCATTGGCTGCCGATCTGGATTTGAATGTCTGTGGGGATCGCGCGCACCAGCCCCAGTTTCCTCTGCAGCTGATAAAAGAAGTAAAAGCGGCGCTTCTGGGTGCGCTCGTTGAAGTAGTGCCGGTAGATCAGCCGGTCCTCCTTCATGCCGGTCTTGATCCAGTCGCTGTCGAAATAGTCGTAACTCTCGATGAAATCCTTGTCCTGCCGGTCGAGAAAATCACGCGCGTATTCGGCCGTCTTGATGGCCATGCAACTGCCGGACAGCATGTAGAAATGAGTGGCCCGTGGGAAATCGGCGACGGCCGCCTGCAGGGTGTTGAGCGTGGCCCGCACCAGCGACCACTCCCCCCAGCCGCATTTGACCCGGTTTTTGGCGAAGGTGACGTTGGGATTGTCTGCCAGAGCGGCGCGGATGGCGCGATAGTCCTCCTGTCCGGCACGTGCATCGAAATGGATTGCCATGCAGTCGCCGGTTGCCGTAAGACGCGTGGCTTGCTCTATGATCGCGTCGGGATCCTTGTGGCAGAGCAATATGTAGGCGATCTTTGCCATGTCCGGGACGCAATCCCCTGTTTTTTCGGATTGTTTCCTTGATACTGGGGATCGGCATCTGAATAAACCAGATTGTTTTGCATTTGCCGTCTGAGCGGGCAAACTGGGCAAAAGAGTCGAGTAGGGGACATGAATTGATGGGATTTCCGGGCACCTGGATGACAGAGAGCCAAAGCGTGGTCTACCGTGTGGTGCCGAAATGCGCCTGCTCCACCATCGGCCAGATCATGTTCTATTCAGATCACGGCCGGTTCTTCGAGGGTGACATTCACGACGCCAAAGAGGGGCTGCACAAGTGGGGCCAGGACGAGAGCAAGCCCCTGATCGAGGCAAATGTGCAGCGACATGGCTCCTATGCGTTCACCTGTGTGCGCAACCCCTACACGCGCATTCTCAGCTCATTCTTTGACAAGATCTGCGGCATCCAGCGAAACGGTCGGCGCTATCGCGGAAACCTGGTGCCGCAGTTGACCTATGAATACGGGATTGATGTCGGCGGCGATGATGGCGGCCAGGAGTTCGACCAGATCAGGAGCTTTCGCCGGTTCCTGTTGTTTGCCCGCGACACCGTCCGGTTTCGGCGCCCGATGGATCCGGATATTCACTGGTCGGCCACATCCGGCCATGTCTCGACCTTCATTGCGAACGGAGGCCGCTACGACAAGGTCATCTGGACCGAGGCATTCAATGAGGGGATGCAGGACGTGCTCGATGCGATTGAGACGCCACATGGTGTTGATCTTGCAAAGATTCCTCGGTTCAACGAGAGCGAAGGCCATGGTCCGAAACGGGCCCATCCGGTTGCGGACTATTTTGATGACCTGTCAATGCACCTGGTCTACGAGATGTACAAACGCGATTTCGACGTTTTCAAATACGATCCTGAGGACCCCGGCAACAAGATGCCAACGGGCGAAATTGACCTCGACGAACTGCATGCCAAGCTCGGTGAGTGAGCGAGGTCGCGGAGGGGGCTCTCCCGCCCGCTCGGCAATCATCAAAGATGATCTTGTTCGGTTGGGCGTGGCACCGGGCTACGCCCGGTGCGGTTGGCGCAGATTGAAAACGCTCGCGCCTGTTCCAGGTCGGGCGTTTTCGCTGCGCGTTTGGCTGGCCGGGCGCGTGGCCTGACCTATTCGTCGTCCCTATTCGTCATCGGGCAGCTGCCGCACTGCGCCCTTGGCTGCGGATGTTGCCAGCATGGCATAGGCTTTGAGCGCAGTGGAGACCTTGCGCTTGCGTGGGGCAACGGGTTTCCAACCCTGCGCATCCTGGGCCGCACGACGGGTTGCGAGCACCTCGTCTGATACCGCCAGATGGATCGAACGGTTGGGAATATCGATCTCGATCTTGTCGCCCTGTTCCACCAATCCGATGGTGCCGCCTTCGGCTGCCTCGGGCGAGACATGGCCGATGGACAGACCCGAGGTGCCTCCGGAAAAGCGCCCATCCGTGAGCAAGGCACAGTCTTTGCCGAGCCCTTTGGATTTCAGGTAGGACGTCGGGTAGAGCATTTCCTGCATGCCCGGCCCGCCGCGAGGACCTTCGTAGCGGATGACCACCACGTCGCCGGCGCTGACCTTGCCGGTCAGAATGTCGTTCACGGCCTGATCCTGACTTTCGCAGACATAGGCGGAGCCGGTGAATTTCAGGATCGACGCGTCGACGCCGGCCGTTTTCACGATACAGCCCTCAAGCGCAATATTGCCGAACAGGACCGCAAGGCCGCCATCCTGGCTGAAGGCGTGCTCTTTCGACCGGATCACGCCGCCCTTGCGGTCAGTGTCCAGCTCCTTGAACCGGTTGGATTGGCTGAAGGCCTCGGTGGTGCGCACACCGCCGGGCGCGGCCTTGAACAGCGCCTCGGCCTCGGGGTTGTTGGCGACTGTGACGTCCCATTTGGCGATCGCTTCGGCCATCGTCCGGCTGTGCACGGTGCCGGTGTCGCCATGCAGCAGGCCCGCCCGGTACAATTCGCCGAGAATGGAAAAGATCCCACCCGCCCGATGCACGTCTTCCATATGGACGTTTTCGGTATTGGGCGCGACTTTGCACAGACAGGGGACCTTGCGGCTCAGCCGGTCAATGTCCTGCATGGTGAAATTGACCTTGCCCTCATGCGCGATGGCGAGCAGATGCAGAACCGTGTTGGTGGAGCCCCCCATGGCGATGTCTAGGCTCATGGCGTTCTCGAAGGCCGCAAAAGAGGCGATGTCCCGCGGCAGCAGACCTTTTTCTTCCTCGGCATAATGGCGTTTGGTGATCTCCACGATCTTACGCCCGGCCTCGAGAAACAGGTTCTTCCGGTCTGCGTGGGTGGCCAGGGTCGAGCCGTTTCCGGGCAGCGCCAGTCCCAATGCTTCGGCGAGGCAATTCATCGAATTCGCGGTGAACATCCCGGAGCAGGAGCCACAGGTCGGGCAGGCGTTTTCCTCGATATGCTGAACCTGAGCATCGGTCAGCGTGTCGCTGGCTGCGGCAACCATGGCGTCGACCAGATCGATCTTCTTGGCGTCCAGATCCGCGATGTCGATCTTGCCCGCCTCCATTGGACCACCGGAGACAAAGATCACCGGAATGTTCAGGCGCATGGCTGCCATCATCATGCCGGGCGTGATCTTGTCGCAATTGGAGATGCAGACCATGGCGTCGGCGCAATGGGCATTGACCATATATTCGACGCTGTCCGCGATGACTTCGCGCGAGGGCAGGGAGTAGAGCATGCCATCATGGCCCATCGCAATGCCGTCATCCACCGCTATGGTGTTGAATTCCTTGGCCACACCGCCTGCGGCCTCGACCTCACGGGCGACCATCTGGCCCAGATCCTTCAGGTGGACGTGGCCGGGTACGAATTGCGTGAACGAATTGACGATGGCGATGATCGGCTTGCCGAAATCGCTGTCGGTCATGCCGGTAGCGCGCCAGAGGCCGCGTGCACCGGCCATGTTGCGCCCGTGGGTGGAGGTTCTTGATCGGTACATCGGCATATCGTCGTTCCCTTTTTGCCCACAGGGACACTATTCGCGCAACAAAGGCAACATGTCGGGGGCGCTTTCGGTTCGTTTAGAACGATATGGTCCGATTCCTGCAGAGGTGCAACCGGGCGCGGGCTCAGTCGGTCTTTTGTGCCAATATGTGATACACTGCATAGCCGATGATCAGGGCCCAAAACGGCGCGCCAATTCCCCCGAACCCAACCCCGGACAGGGCGATCATGAAGGTCACGAGGCCGGATTCGCGGGTGTCCGCAACTGCCAAAGCACGGGACAGGCTGGTGGCGATGGTCCCCAACAGAGCCAGCCCGGCAATCGCGGCCACCAATGCGGGCGGGGCCAGCAGAAACACTGCGATGACCGCTGCGCCGCCCAGTCCCACAAGGCAATAGATCAGCCCGGCGATCACAGCAGCGAGATAGCGCGTCCGAGGGTCTTCGTCCGCTTCCGGTCCCGCACAGATCGCGGCGGTGATCGCTGCGAGGTTGAAGGCGTAGCCGCCAAAGGGCGCCAGCAGAACGGAGGCAAGGCCGGTGACGATCAGGGCAAATGAGACCGGCGGCGCGTAGCCGGCCGCGCGCAATGTCACCACGCCGGGGATGTTCTGCGAACACATGGTCACCACATAAAGTGGCAGCCCGATGCCAAGCAGGACCGACCAGTTGAAGCTGGGCATCACAAAGACAGGTGTGCTGAGTGAGAGATCCAGCGCCCCGGCACTGCCGAATTGCCCCGTTGCGGCCGCGATCAACACTCCGACAAAGAGAGCCACGGGGATCGCATAGCGCGGCATCATCAGCCTCCCGAGGAGATAGCTGAGAGCCATGGCGCCGACGAGAACGGTGTCGCTGGCGAGGGCCTGGAATGCAGAAAGGCCGAAAGGGAACAGTATTCCAGCCAACAGCGCATTGGCCAAATGATCCGGGATCAATCGGGCGAGGCGTTCGAACCATCCCGATGCCCCGGTCACCACCAGCAGGGTGCCGCTGAACAGGAAGGCTCCGACAGCCTCCGATAGTGGGATCCCGTCAAGCCCCGTGGCGAGCAATGCAGCGCCGGGCGTGGACCAGGCCGTCAGCACCGGCATGCGGCTGCCGAGGGAGAGCACCAGCGTGGTGAGGCCCATGCCCAGCCCGAGTGCCATCATCCAGCTTGCCGCTTGTTCCTGTGTCGCATCGACGGCGGCAATGGCCTGAAAGATAATGGCGACGGAACTGGTATAGCCCACCAGAACGACGATCAGGCCGGCCGTCAGATGCGAAGCCTTGAGCGCGCGGAACATGGGCTGGCCTTTCAGGAAGAGGGAACGTAGTGTGGATTGTGCGTTATAGCGCTCAGGATGTATTTGTGCGCTATAACGCACGAATGGCAAGGAAAATTTTGGCCGAGATTGATCTGAGCTTGATCTGGCGGTGGCCCAAACGTGGCCCAAACGTGGCCTGACAGTGGTCTGACCATGGTCTGACAGTTTTCAGACATTGGGTCGACAGCGGATCGATATGGTCTCGATCTGCTGCAGCCTGTTGCAGAGTGACAGAACGGAGAATTGGCACGTGCGAGAAGACCTGATTGGGGCCAACCTGCGCCAGCTCCGCAAGGCGGCAGGCCTGAGTCTGAGCGCGGCGGCGGAGCTGACCGGGGTCAGCAAGGCCATGCTGGGCCAGATCGAGCGGGGGGAATCCAGTCCGACCATCGCGACGTTGTGGAAAATCACGCGCGGGTTTCATCTGCCCCTGACCGCCTTGATCGAGGGCGCCTGTCCGGATGCGGGCCGCAGTGGAACGATCGAGTTTCCAGGCAGCCTGTCCGTGACGCCGGTGTTCCCGTTCGATCCCGCATTGCGCAGCGAGACGTTTCTGGTGGGGCTCGAGGCGGGCCAGAGTCACGACAGCCGGGCCCATGATCAGGGCGTGATCGAAGAAATCCTGCTGCAGCGTGGCGCTTTGGAGCTCAGGACAGGTGACGATTGGCAGACGCTGTCGCCGGGGAAAGGTGTCCGGTTTCGCGCGGATCAGCCCCATGGATACCGGGCCGGACCCGAGGGGGCGGCTTTTTTCAACACCCTGCATTATCCGGCGCCGCTGGGCCTGCACAGCAATTGAAAGACATAGCACTCCATGACTGACACTTTGCGAGGGAGCCTCCTGATGGGGCTCGCGATGGCCGCTTTCGCGATTGAGGACATGATCATCAAGACCATCGCGGAGACCATGCCGACCGGGCAGGTCCTGATCCTTTTTGGCCTTGGAGGCATGGCGATTTTCGGGGCCATGGCGCGTGCGCAAGGGGCCGCTCTCTGGCACCCGGGGTTTTGCACGCGCCCGCTGATCTGGCGCGCTGTGGCAGAGGTCTCCGGGCGGCTTTTCTTCACCCTTGCCATCGTATTGGCGCCCTTGTCCTTGGCCTCGGCCATTCTGCAGGCTACGCCGCTGGTGGTGACGGCGGGCGCGGTCGTGTTCTTTGGGGCCCGGGTGGGCTGGCGGCGGTGGCTCGCCATCGGGATCGGTTTCGCTGGGGTTCTGATGATCCTGCGGCCGGGCATGAGCGGTTTCGAGGCGACCTCCCTGCTGGCCGTCGCTGGCATGTTGGGATTTGCGGGCCGTGATCTGGCGACCCGGGCGGCGCCTAAGACGATGAGCAATGCGCAACTGGGGATATTTGGCTTTGCCATGCTGACGGTGGCGGGCATCATCGCGTTGAGCTGGACAGGCGGGGCTGTCTGGCCCACTGCAGCGCAGGGCATGGCGCTGGGCGCTGCAATCGCCGTCGGGGTCCTCGCCTACATGGCACTGACCGGCGCAATGCGCCTCGGGGACATCGCGGTGGTGGCGCCGTTTCGATACAGCCGTTTGGTGTTCGCGATGGCGTTGGGCATTGTGATCTTTGGCGAGCAACCTGACCTGATGACCCTGCTCGGATCGCTTGTGGTGGTGGGGAGTGGCATTTTCACGCTGATACGCAGCCGCAAAGCTGAATGAGGCAACCTCCGCCATGGCTCAAGTTGTGCCCAAGTTGCGCCCAGAGCCGCGCCCAGACCGTGCATAGTCCGTACATTGGCCGTACTTGGACCACAGAATACGCGGGCTTTCGGTGTCACGTGACCTTGCGCACGACTGCCTGCCGCCTTACATCTGCGCTCCATGGCCCAAGCAAAGACAGACCCGAACTACAAAGTGATTGCCGAAAATCGCCGTGCTCGCTTCGACTATGCGATCGAACGGGATCTCGAATGCGGCATCATGCTTGAAGGATCCGAGGTCAAATCGCTGCGGGCCGGAGGTTCCAATATAGCGGAATCCTACGCGACCGTCGACAATGGCGAGCTGTGGCTGGTGAATTCCTACATTGCGCCCTACGAGCAGGCGAAGATGTTCAAACATGAGGAACGTCGGCGTCGCAAGCTGTTGGTGTCGCGCAAGGAGCTGGCCGACCTGTGGAACGCAACGCAGCGCAAGGGCATGACATTGGTGCCGCTGGTGCTGTACTTCAACCACAGGGGGCGGGCGAAGATCAAAATCGGTATCGCCAAGGGCAAGAAGAACCATGACAAGCGCGAGGCGCAGGCCAAGCGAGATTGGTCACGCCAGAAGCAACGCTTGCTGAAGGACCATAGCTGACCTGCTGCGCAGCAGGCCGGTCGGTCGGTCAGGGTTCAGGTTCGAGCCGACAACATGCAGGAAACATGCAAAAAAGGCCCCTCTCGGGGCCTTTGCAGATGTGACGCAGTCAACAAAACGTGATCCCCGATCATCGGGGGGGCTTCAGCTGAGTTTCTTGAGGTCCACGATCATCTTGTCGATGTCTCCACCGTGTCTGTCGATCATGGCTCCGATTTCGGTGCGTTCGGTCAGCAGCAGGTTCACGCCCTCAATGAACATGTTGAAGAACAGGTCCTTGCCGGAGCGGTCGGAGACGTGGAAGGTCACTTCGAACGGGGACTGGCCGCGCAGATAGGCGACGCAAGAGACCTCGTACCACTTCTTGACCTTCTTGACGCCGGATACTTCGAGGCGACCGCCAATGAATTCACGGAAACGACTGCCGTATTTGCGGGCAATATAGCCTTGGAAGGCGTCGGAAAATGCGCGTTTCTGGCCGTTGCTGGCACGACGGGCATCCACCCCCATCGCGTAGGCCGCGATATAGGACGTGTCGCTGTAGCGTTGGAAGATGCGTTCGAATTCGCGGTACATCGCGCCTTCGGCCTTGCCCGAGGCGATGACGCTGTTGATGTCCGTCACCAGGTGGTTGATCAGATCCGAGGCCGAACTCTCGTTCAGGGCCAGGGCGGGCCCCGCAACTGCGGCGGTGCCAAGGGCGCTCAGGGAGGCCAGAAAATTACGGCGATGCATGGTTAAAATCCTCCGGTGTCCAGTTCGAACGGATCGATGTCCGCGCTGGTGTTTTCCTGACCCAGCTCGAAGCGGCGGTTCTGCAGATAGATCTGGCGGCTCTGGGCATAGCTGTCTGCGCTCTCATAGAGAATCGAGTCGATCGTGTCTGAATATGTGCCACGATTTCCAAGCTGATCCACGATCTTGGCCGGAATATCCAGATCTTCGGCGGGATTGTTCTCAAGCTGGCTCAGCGGATTGGTGAAAAAATCAACAAAGATACCGACAGCGTCCCGTGTGGTGGACGGGCCAAAGCCCGGAAGCTCGACATAGGCACCCTCGCCGGCACCCCAGACATGCAGGGTTTCGCCGAAATCGGTGCGGGCCGGAGCCATCTTGAAATCGGTGGCCGGATCACCCAGTCCGCCGATCCCGAAAATCGTGTTTACGGCAAAGCGGCCAAGGGCCTGGCCTGCTCCCTTTATATTGCCCTGCAACAGGTAGTTCACCGCATCGCCGGGCTTGGACAGGTTTTCCGCGAAATTGCCGAATGCCGTCACCATGTCCGGAGGGACGATCGTGACATAGCCCTTGGAGGCCGGGCGAAAGGCATAGCGGTCCAGCCCCTTGTTGAACTGGTGGATGGACCGGTTTGTGTTCTCATAGGGGTCAAAGATCTCGCCGCTGGCACGGGCGACCGGATCCTGTGTCGCACAGGCTGCCGTCAAAACGGTCGAGGAGAGAGCGACAACGAGTACGGGTTTTTTCAACAATTCAAACATGCCTACCAATTTCCAGTTTGTGGCGGCGCCGATGGGCGGATCCTAAACTATGTGTCACTTAGCGATCTCTGGCCGCGATCCCAGTCCGGTACCTCGCAAACCCACGCTGTGTGGCAGATTTGGAACAGATGCCCGTCACTCTTTCAAAACGAATTCGAGCCCTTATAAAGGGGTTCGAAGCAAGATCTACTAGGTCGGTATGAAAAATTCTTTTGTAATTGCTGGGCGCGACGAGCTTTTGTCCGTGCGGCGGCGGAGTCGGAGCCTCTATTGGGGCGTGGCTCTGTTCAGCGCATTTGTAAATTTGCTGATGCTGACCGGACCGCTGTACATGATGCAGGTCTATGACCGTGTGCTTGGCAGCCGCTCTGAGGCGACGCTGGTGGCGCTGTCTCTTCTGGTGCTGTTTCTCTACGGAATGATGGGGCTGCTGGACGCCGTACGTGGCCGTGTGATGCGCAGAGTGGCGGCCAGGTTTCAGGCCGATCTGGATCAACGCGTGTTTGACGCCATGATCCGCAGGGCGGCCGTCTCTCGGGATGCCGAATCGCAAACCGGGCTCAGCGATTTGGAAAGCATTCAGAAGCTGATTTCCTCGCCGGTTGTGCTGGCGGCCTATGATTTGCCGTGGACGCCGATCTTTCTCATGGGGATAGCCCTGTTCCACCCCTGGCTTGGTCTGCTGGCGGTTATTGGCGGCACGGTGCTGATTTCGATCGCTGTCCTCAATCAGGTTCTGAGCGCGGCGCCCGGCAAGGCCGCAATGATGAGCAGCCATCAGGCGATGCTGCAATCGGAGGAAATTCGCAACGAGGCCGAGATGATTCAGGCCATGGGGATGCGCGATTCGGCCTTCCGGCGCTGGCACCAATCACGGGACAAGGCGCTGGTCGACACCGTGACCGCAGCGGATGTGACAGGGTCGTTCGGCACGCTGACCAAAACGCTGCGGCTGTTTTTGCAATCCGCGATGCTTGGGCTCGGCGCCTATCTGACCTTGCAGGGCGAGGTCAGCCCCGGCGCAATGATTGCAGGATCGATTCTGATGGGACGCGCACTTGCCCCGATCGAGATGGGTCTTGGGCAGTGGCCCGTGGTGCAGCGCGCCCGCAAAGGGTGGCTGAACCTTGAACAGCTGTTGGGAAAAACGCCGCCGGAACCGTTTCGTACCGAATTGCCGAAGCCGCGCGCCATCCTGGACGTCGAGTCGCTGGCCGCCACCGCTCCGGGTGAGAACCGGCCTCTGTTGCGCAATGTCACCTTTCGGGTCGAGCCGGGTGAGGCAATCGGTGTGATTGGTCCGTCGGGGTCGGGGAAATCCACATTGGCGCGGGTGCTGACCGGCGCCTGGCGTGCTGCGGCCGGGACGGTCCGGCTCGACGGCGCGGCGCTGTCGCAATACGCTCCCTCGGTTCTGGGGGATCATATCGGCTATCTGCCGCAGCGCGTGCAACTGTTTGACGGCACCATCGCGCAGAACATCGCCCGGCTCGCCGCGGCACCGGATGCGGCTCAGGTGGTTGAAGCCGCGAAAAAGGCGGCCGCGCATGAGATGATTGTGAAGCTGCCGGATGGATATGACACGACGGTGCGATCCAGCGGCGGACGGCTGTCCGGTGGCCAGATGCAGCGGATTGGACTTGCCCGCGCACTGTATGGAGATCCGGTGATCGTGATTCTGGATGAACCCAATTCCAACCTGGATAACGATGGTTCGGTGGCCCTGAACAATGCAATCAAAGGGCTGAAGGCGGAGGGCAAATCGGTTCTGATCATGGCGCACCGGCCTGCAGCCATTCAGGAATGCGACAAGATCCTGGTGATCGATCAAGGCACAATGGCGGCCTTTGGGCCCAAGGACGAGGTGCTGCGCAAGATGGTGAGCAACCATCGCGACATTCGCCAACCCGCCCCCCAGCCGACCGCGGGACAGCCAGGCACGGCAAAACAGGGCACAGCAAAGCCGGGTTCATCACAGCCGGGTTCACCACAGCCGGGAGCGCCCCAGGCAGGGCAACCCTCGCCGCCGACGGGCGGACAAAAGATCACCGGAACAATCGGCGAGATCGGCAGCAAAGGCCCGAAGACATGAGCGCCCCAACCGCATCCCCTGCTCCCAAACAGGCCTGGTCGGTCCGCGGGGCAATGCTTTTTGGCGCCCTTGGCATCGGTATTCTGCTGGGCGGGTTCGGCACCTGGGCGGTGTTCTCGTCTATCGCGGGTGCGGTTGTCGCCTCCGGTCAGATCGAAGTAGACCGGAACCGGCAAGTGGTTCAGCACATTGATGGCGGCGTGGTGGCTGACATCCTTGTTGACGAAGGCGATCTGGTCGTAAAGGGCCAGACCCTCTTGCGGCTGGACGAGGCGGATCTGCGCTCCGAGCTGACAATCACCGAAGGCCAATTGTTCGAGACGATGGCCCGTCGTGGCCGTCTTGAGGCGGAGCGGGACGAGGCTGGCGACATCGAATTCGATGCACAGCTCAAAGAGCTGGCCATCGAACGCCCCGAGGTGGAGGATCTGGTGCAGGGACAGGAACGTCTGTTTCGGGCGCGCCGTGCCTCGGTTGAGCGTGAAGTCGAGCAACTGGAAAAGCGCGCCGCCCAGATCGACGACCAGATCATCGGCATCATCGCGCAACAATCTGCTACCCGCGAACAATTGCTTCTGATCGATGAGGAGCTGAGCAACCAGCAGTCGCTTCTGGATCGTGGTCTGGCGCAGGCGTCGGTGGTGCTGAACCTGCGCCGCAACAAGGCCAATCTGCAGGGCACTCTGGGAGAGTTGGTCGCCAGCGAGGCGCAGGCGCGGGGGCGGATCACCGAATTGGAGATCGAAACGCTGAAACTGGGGACCCAGCGTCGGGAAGACGCGATTACCCGGCTGCGGGACCTGCGCTATCAGGAGCTGGAATTGGTCGAAACCCGGCGCTCGCTGCTCGACCGGCTGGAGCGTCTCGATATCACGGCGCCCGTGTCCGGTATCGTCTACGGCATGACCGTGCGCACACCACGTTCTGTGATCCGGGCCGCCGATCCGGTTCTGTTTCTGGTGCCGCAGGACCGCCCGCTGGTCATCGCGGCCCGTGTTGCACCGACGGATATCGACCAGATCCACGTCGGCCAGGCGGTCTCCATCCGGCTGCCGGCGCTGGACCAGCGTCAGACGCCGGAACTGTTTGGCACTGTCACCCTGTTTTCGGCCGATGCATTCCAGGATGAGGCCAGCGGTCAGTCCTACTACCGCGCAGAGATCAAGCTGGATCCGGGCGAAATGAACCGGTTGCCTGCCGGCACTGTGCTGATCCCGGGCATGCCGGTCGAAAGCTATATTCGCACCGCCGACCGGACTCCGCTGGCCTATCTCGTGAAGCCGCTCGCCGATTATTTCGTCAAGGCCTTCCGCGAAAACTGACGCGCTGGATCACGCATTGAAAACAGGGTGGAATTGGCTCTTTCCGCGCGCGGCCTTCCGCTGTAGCGTCCGCGACAAAGACGGATGGTTACTGACAAAGGAGCCCGACCATGAGTGTTGATGCGAAACTGCAATCCCTGGGCCTGACCCTGCCTGACGCCCCGGCTCCGGCCGCGAACTACGTTCCCTATGTGGTGAGCGGGGACATGGTGTATGTCTCCGGTCAGATCTCGGCGGATGAGGATGGGTTGATCACCGGAACACTGGGCGATGATCTCGATGTGGCCGCCGGACAGGCTGCCGCCCGGCGCTGCGCACTGTCGTTGCTGGCGCAGATCAAGGCCGCCTGCGGAGGCGATCTGACCCGGTTGAAACGTGTGGTCAAACTGGGGGCCTTTGTGAACTCCACGGCTGATTTCACCCAGCAGCCCCAGGTGGTGAACGGCGCCTCCGATCTGTTGGTCGAGGTTCTGGGGGACGCGGGTCGGCATGCGCGCTCCGCCGTCAGCTCGCCCTCGCTTCCGCTTGGTGTTGCGGTCGAAATCGACGGCGTGTTCCAGATCGAGCTTTGATCCGTCATGGCGCGTCCCGCTCTGCCAGCGGTATTCCTGTCGCGCCCGATCACGCATCGGGCGCTGCATGGGCAACACGACAACTGCCCCGAGAACAGCCGCGCCGCCATCCGTGCGGCGATTGACGCGGGCTACGGGATCGAAATCGACCTTCAGCTCTCGGCCGATGGGCAGGCGATGGTCTTTCACGATGACACCCTCGACCGGCTGACGGATCAGACCGGGCCGACCCGGTCCCGCAGCGCGGCGGAGTTCGGCTCCATCGCGCTGAGAAATGGCGATGGCGAGGGCATTCCGACCTTTGCCGAGGTGCTGGACATCGTGGCCGGTCAGGTGCCGCTTCTGGTGGAGATCAAGGATCAGGACGGTGCAATGGGGCCCGACGTCGGCCCGCTGGAAGCGGCGGCCGTGGCCGACCTGCAGGGGTATTCGGGGCCGGTGGCACTGATGTCGTTCAACCCCCACAGCGTGGCCGAGGTCGCGCGTCTGGCACCGGATCTGCCGCGCGGGCTGACCACCAGTGCCTTTGATCCCGCGGTCTGGTCCCCGCTTGATGCCGGGCGGTGCAACGAGCTGCGCGACATCCCGGATTTCGACCGGGTGGGCGCCTGTTTCATCAGCCACCAGGCGAGCGATATCTTGCGGGAGAGGGTGCAGGCCCTGCGTGCATCCGGGGTTCCGGTCCTGAGCTGGACGATCAGATCGCCCGCCGAAGAGGCAAAGGTGCGCCAGGGCGCCGACAACGTCACCTTCGAGGGATACCTTTCGTCGCTTCCGGCTTGATCGGGGGCGGCGTGCGCCCAAATAATGAGGGGGCGCAGAGAGGCAGAATGGATCAGGCACAGATAGAAATCCAAGTGCTCAGTGCACTTTCGCAGATCGACGAAGCGGCATGGGACGCCTGCGCCTGTCCTGAAACAGGGGCTGGTGGGCGCCCCGAGGACCCGTTTACCACGCATCGCTTTCTGACTGCGCTGGAAGAGAGCGGATCGGTCGGCCCCGGCACCGGATGGCAGCCGCAATATCTGACCTGCTACCTTGACGGTCAACTGGTGGCCTGCGCGCCGCTCTATGCGAAGGGCCACAGTCAGGGCGAATATATCTTCGATCACAATTGGGCCCACGCCTACGAGCGGGCAGGCGGACGGTATTACCCCAAGCTGCAGATGGCGGTTCCCTTCACCCCTGCAGGCGGGCGGCGGTTCCTGACCCGTCCGGGGTACGAGGAGGTCGGGATCTCGGCGCTGGTGCAGGGGGCGGTCCAGTTCGCGGCGGACAATCACCTGTCCTCGCTGCATGTGACCTTCTGCACCGAGACGGAGGCGCAGATCGGCCGCGAACTCGGGCTTTTGCCGCGCAGGACCCAGCAGTTCCACTGGTTGAATGAGGACTATCGGAGCTTTGACGATTTCCTTGCGGCGCTGTCCTCGCGCAAGCGCAAGACCCTGCGCAAGGAGCGGCGACAGGCGCAGGCGTTTGGTGGGCGTATCGAGACCTACACCGGCGCTGACCTGAAGCCCGAGCATTGGGACGCGTTCTGGCAGTTCTATCAGGATACCGGCAGCCGCAAGTGGGGCACGCCCTATCTGACGCGGCAATTCTTCGACATCGTGCATGAGACCATGGCCGATGACGTCGCCCTGGTTCTGGCAGAGCGGGACGGAAGTCCGGTGGCGGGGGCTTTGAACTTCATCGGGGCTTCGGCGCTTTTAGGGCGCTATTGGGGCTGCACCGAACATCATCCCTGCCTGCATTTCGAGTTGTGTTATTATCAGGCCATCGATCTGGCCATTGAAATGGGGCTCGACCGGGTCGAGGCCGGGGCGCAGGGGGAGCACAAGCTGGCGCGGGGCTATCTGCCAACGGAGACCCACAGCCTGCATTGGATCGCCGACGCGGGGTTTCGGGCCGCGATTGAGCAGTATCTCAAGGCAGAGGCGGCCACCGTGGATGAGGAGATCGAGATCCTGACCAGCTACGGGCCGTTCAGGAAAACACATGTGGAGGAACAGGAATGAGCGAGAAACTCTCGACCGAGACGCGCGGGCCGTTGCTGCAGCCGCTGTTTGCCACCGGGTGGGAAATGGACGCGGAGCGGGATGCGATTCGCAAGACCTTCAAATTTGCAGATTTCGTCGAGGCCATGGGGTTCATGACCAGAGCTGCGATCTGGGCGGAGAAATGGAACCATCATCCGGAATGGAGCAATATCTACAGCCGTGTGACCGTGGTCCTGACCACCCATGATGTGGACGGGCTGAGCGCACTGGATGCCAAGCTGGCGCGAAAAATGGACAGTCTGGCGTGACCACAGACGCCCTGTCAGGCCACTCGGTTGATAGGTCTGGCTGGCGGTATTGGCTGTCAGAAGCGATACGGGCGAAGAGACAGGGACAGAGTGCAGGCGGCAGAGTGCAGGCGGCAGAGTGCAGGCGGCAGAACACAGGTGAGGAGAACACAGCCGGCAGGCGGGGGTGTCTGATCAGTAGGGCGGCAAGGCGACCGTCGCGCGCCACAGCTTCTGCAGGCGTTTGTGATCAAGCCCGACACCGGCCTCTTTTGCCTTGATCAGCTCCTGCGCGATGTGGCGTTCTGCCGAGCCCTCTTCCATGTCTCGCATCAGATCTTCGAGCCGTTCCCGCACGGCACTTGCGTCGCGCGCGGCCATCATGGATTCAAGCAGTTTTTTCAACTGCTTGAGAAAGGCTTTGGTCTTTTTCGACGCGAACATCAGCTGCGAAAATTCCGCCGTCGCCCGCAGTTTGCGCAGGCTCTTGCGGAAGCTGTCCCGCGCGTGATTGTCCAGCCGTTTGAGCGTCTCGCCATGTTTCAGCGCTTGGCTCAACCGGAGGTCCAACGTCTCGTGACACAGGTTTTCCAGTTTCTCGCGACTTTCGGCGGCCGGGCGCCAAAACTCCTGTTGCGCCAGATCACGCCCCCGGGCGATCAACTCATTCACCCGCGCGCTGTCCAGCTGCTGCCTCAGTGTCTCGCGCTCGCTGTCGATCCGGGCCAGGACCTGTTCTTCCAGCCGTTGCAGTGCGGCATTGTCCGGCAGCGCCACCCGGGCCGGCGTGAGCGTATCCTGCCACAACAGATACAGGTCACGCAGCCGCGTCACCTGGGCACTCAGCCACCGGGCGTCTTCGAGCAGGGCCTTGTTGTGATCTGCTGGCAGCAACGGTCGAAACAATGTCAGCGCGCTGCGCAATCGTCGGAGCGCAACGCGCATCTGCTGCGCACTGTCGAACGCATTGTCCCGCGCCACAAAGGCACGGGCAGAGTCGATTTCGTCCATAACCTCCGCCATGATGGTGGCGGGGTGTTTCACGGGATTGAGCGCGTCAGTCATACATCTTCGTTCAAAAGTTTAGCCGTTCCAGCGGATCGATTGCGTTGCCTGATTACAGCGCATCCAGCAAACCTTCGCCAGCAGACACTTCACAAGTCCCCGGACTTTCTTCGAGGTGCAGGATTTTTACCTCACCCTCTTCGACAATCATCGCATAGCGTTTGGATCGGCCGATCAGACCGGCAGGCGGGGCATCAAACCGCATGCCAATGGCATCAGTGAAGGCGCATTCGGGGTCTGCCAGCATGGCGATACCGGCCTCGGTGGCGCCGGTCGCATCGCCCCAGGCTGCCATGACAAATGGGTCATTGCCTGCGATACAGATGATTTCATCGACGCCTTTGGCGGCAAATTGATCCTTGGTGCGGATGAAACTTGGAACATGCGCGGAATGGCAGGTGGGCGTATAGGCACCGGGAACGGCAAAGATCGCCAGCTTGCGCCCCTTGGCGAGCTCCGCAATCTCGACCGGCTCGGGACCGTTTTCTCCCATGCGGATCAGGGTGGCGGCGGGCAACTTGTCTCCTACGGAAATCATCACGCAGTCCTTTTTGATTTTCGAATGGCGTTGCGACAGGTATGTGCAATTGCGTCGCAACGGGCCCTGCATGTAGGGTCCAGTCCAGACGTTAGAAGAACTGCATCAGGAGACAAGAGGGCACATGACTCATATCGCGGTGATCGGCGCAGGTCAGGCGGGGGCCTCCCTGGTGGCAAAGTTGCGAAACAGCGGATTTGAGGGCGATATTACCCTGATCGGGGCCGAGGATGCGCTGCCCTATCAGCGGCCGCCGCTCTCCAAGGCGTATCTGCTGGGGGAGATGCAGCTTGAGCGGCTGTTCCTGCGTCCCGAGAGTTTTTATGCCGAGCAAAACATCACCTTGCGGTTGGGAACGCGGGTCGATGCCATTGATCCGCAGCGACAGGAAATCATCATCGGGGATGAGGCGATCCCCTATGATCAGCTCGCGCTCACCACCGGATCAAAGCCCCGCCACCTTCCGGCCTCGATCGGCGGCGACCTGGGTGGGGTTCATGTGGTCCGCGACCTGCGGGACGTTGACGAGATGGCCCCGGCGGTGCGCGAAGGCGCGCGCGCCCTGATCGTGGGGGGCGGCTATATCGGGCTGGAGGCCGCGGCCGTCTGCGCCAAACGCGGCGTTGCCGTCACATTGGTGGAAATGTCCGACCGCATTCTGCAGCGCGTTGCTGCGCCGGAGACCTCGGCCTACTTCCGGGCGTTGCACCGGGCGAACGGTGTCGACATCCGCGAGGGGGTCGGGCTGGATCATCTCGAAGGCGACGCCGGGCGGGTGCAGCGCGCGGTGCTGAGCGATGGCACCACGCTGGAGGTGGATTTCGTGGTGGTCGGCGTCGGCATCACCCCGGCCTGTGACCTGGCAGAAGCTGCGGGGCTTGCCATCGACAACGGCATTCGGACCGACGAGACGGGCCGCACGTCCGATCCGTCGATCTGGGCGGCCGGGGATTGTGCGTCCTTCCCCTACAAGGGCCAGCGCATCCGGCTGGAAAGCGTGCCAAACGCGATCGATCAGGCCGAAACCGTGGCTCGGAACATGCTGGGGGCCGCTCACACCTATGTGGCCACGCCGTGGTTCTGGTCCGACCAATACGATGTGAAGCTGCAGATCGCAGGTCTGAATTCCGGCTATGATACCGTGGTCACCCGCAGGGGCGACGGCGCGACCACGTCCTTTTGGTACTATATCGGTGACCAGTTGGTCGCGGTGGATGCGATGAATGATCCACGGGCCTATATGGTGGCCAAGCGCCTGATCGAGGCGGGAAAAACTGCGGATAAGACGGTTGTTGCCAACCCGGAGGCGGATCTGAAACCGTTGCTCAAAGCGTGAGGATCATTGCCGGAGAGTTTCGGGGACGTGCGCTTGCTGCGCTGGGAAAAGGCGATGCGGCCGCGCATTTGCGCCCGACCACCGACCGGGTCCGCGAGAGTTTGTTCAACGTGCTGGCCCATCAGATCGACCTTGATGGGGTCAGGGTGCTTGATCTGTTTGCGGGCACCGGGGCGCTGGGGCTGGAGGCCTTGTCCCGCGGCGCCGCTGAGGTCTGTTTTGTCGATGACGGCCGCGCCGCACAGCGGTTGATTGCCAAAAACATCGAGATCTGCCGGGCGCAACCGCGATGTCAGCTTCTCCGGCGCTCGGCCCTGAAACTGGGCGCCGCGCCGGCTGCGCCCTTTGATGTTGTCTTTCTTGATCCGCCCTATGGCAAATCCCTCGGCCAGACGGCGCTGAGCGTCATCAGTGCGGGCGGATGGATTGCACCGGGCGCGCTGGTGGTCTGGGAGGAGAGCAGTCCGATGGAGGCCCCTGCCGGGTTCACTCTGCAGGAGGCCCGAAAATACGGCGATACCCATATCACACTGCTATGGGCCGAGGATGATGCGCAGGCGCCGTTGCCCAAGGATTGACCTGCAGGCCTGCTGCGGCGACTGTCCGGCCTGTGGCATATACCCCGAACCGGAGATCACAGATGAAGACCTACCCGAGACCCGCCTTGGTCATCTTTGATTGCGACGGCGTTCTGGTTGACAGCGAACGGGTGTTCAATGCGGTCGTGGCTGACAACCTCACGTCTCATGGCTTGCCCTTGTCAACAGAGGACAGCATGCGTCTTTTTGCCGGGCTGGCGATGCCGGAAGTGGCGACAAAGGCACAAGACCTGGGCGCGGCACTGCCGCAGACATGGATCGAGGAAGTCTATGCCGAGGCATACAGGACGCTGGCGGCGGGTGTGCCGATGATCTCTGGCGTTGCGGATGTGATCGCCCGGCTGGATCAGGAAGGGCTGCCGTGCTGCGTTGTCTCCAACGGCAGCGAAGATAAAATGCGGATCACGCTTGGCCCTCACGGCCTGTGGGACCGCTTTCATCCCGGTGCAATGTTCTCGGCGCATACGCTTCGGGTGGCCAAGCCGGACCCCGGGCTTTTCCTGGCGGCGGCGGCGCATTTCGACGTGCAGGCGCGTGATTGCGTTGTGATCGAAGACAGTGCCACCGGGGCACGCGGCGCCTCGCGGGCGGGCATGCAGTGTTTCGGCTATGCGGCGCATGATGATGGGGCCCTGCTGGCCGCCGAGGCCGCCGAAGTCTTTCACGACATGGCAGATCTGCCCAGACGCCTCGGCCTGGCGCCCTGATCTGACTAGCCGCCTGATCTGACGCGGTTTCTTGTGGCCGGACCGACCTGCGGGGGCTGCAGTCAGCCCCGCGCGGCTGCTCGATCCGAGCGCTGCCGCCGGTCCGGTTCTCAGGACTCTGTGTTGTATGTGGGATGAAAGAGACCGCCCGGAGACAGGGTGAAGATCTCCACCCCATCTGCCGTCACGCCGACCGAATGCTCGAACTGCGCGGACAATGATTTGTCGCGGGTCACGGCAGTCCAGTCGTCGGCCAGCACCTTGGTTTCCGGGCGACCGAGGTTGAGCATCGGCTCGATGGTGAAGAACATGCCCTCTTCCAAAGTCGGGCCGGTGCCCGGACGGCCATAGTGCAACACATTCGGCGGCGCGTGAAACACCTGACCCAGACCATGGCCGCAGAAGTCGCGCACGACGCTGACGCGCTGCCCTTCGGCATAGCTCTGGATTGCGTGGCCGATGTCGCCGAACGTATTTCCCGGCTTCACCACCTCGATGCCTTTCATCAGGGCATCATGGGTGATCTGGATCAGCCGCTCCGCCTTGCGCGGCAATTTCCCCGCCACATACATGCGGCTGGTATCGCCAAACCAGCCGTCGACAATGACGGTGACATCGATATTCAGGATATCGCCGTCTTTCAGCTTCTTGTCGCCGGGAATGCCATGGCAGACGACGTGGTTGATGGAGATGCAGCTGGCATGCTGATAGCCTTTGTAGCCGATGGTTGCCGAGGTCGCGCCAGCCTCTTCGACCATGGCGGTAATCAGCCTGTCGATCTCGCCGGTGGTCTGACCCACGAAAACATGGGCGGCAATATCGTCCAGGATCTGCGCAGCCAAAGCGCCAGCCGCATGCATCCCGGCAAAATCGGCCTGCTCGTAGATGCGGATACCGTCCTTGGTGGTGCGGCCGTTCTTGGATCTCATCGGGGCATGCTCCGGCAAAAGTCGTGTCGTTTGGGCGTTTATCTATGCGCTCTTGGCCCCGAGGACCAGAGGCAGCAGTGTTTTGCCAGTCAATCGCAGGCAATTCTGCTGCTGATTGCAATATCGCATGGGGTGATTGATGTAGAATAAATCAACCGTTCGACCCCTTCGGCCTGCGCGCGTTCAAACTCTGCCGCGTAGGCTGGGTCTATATCTGCGGCCAGCGCGAACCGATCGCAATCGGTGCGTTGGACCAGATAGAGCATCACCGCACGATGACCGGATCGCGCCATGTCCGCCAATTCCCGCAGGTGTTTGGTGCCGCGCGCGGTGACGCTGTCGGGGAACTCTGCCAGACCGGGGCGGCGCGACAGTGTCACGCTTTTCACTTCGACGTAGCAATCGGGCAGGCCTGCGCCCGTCAACAGAAAGTCGATGCGGCTGCTTTGGCCGTATTTTACCTCGGAGCGCAGGGAGGTATAGGCGGCGAGCTCGGGGATATCGCGGGCCATGAGGGCCGCTTTCAACGCGCGGTTCGGCACCGAGGTGTCCACACCGATGAAATCTCCATTGCCGAGTTCGATCAATCTCCAGCCGAAATTCAGCTTTTTCTTCGGATCGTCATTTGGCTCCAGCCAAATCCGCAGTCCCGGATCTGCCATCCCCATCATGGAGCCGGGATTGGCGCAATGGGCTGTCACCACGCGCCCGTCATCCAGACGACAATCGGCAAGGAAGCGTTTGTAGCGTTTGATCAGGGTGGCGGGGATCAGGGGGGTGGGAAACTTCATGACAGGGGTGATGCGCCAGATTGACGGAGGTGTCAAAGTGCCGCTGATGAAATCCCGACCGGATTGGCCGTGGGGGGGCACCGCTTACGTGGTTGCACCGGCGGCCCGGACGGCTATCCTCCGGTCAAAACCGAAACCCACAGGAGTCGCGCCATGTCCAATCCCACCGCCGCCATGCTTGTGATCGGAGACGAGATCCTCTCGGGGCGCACCCGCGATGCCAATATGTACTATCTCGCGGGTGAATTGGCCAAACACGGCGTCGATCTTCGGGAAGTGCGGGTGGTCAGCGACGATCCGGAGGCGATCATATCCGCAGTCACGGCGCTGTCGCAGGGGCATGATCATGTCTTTACCTCGGGGGGGATCGGGCCGACCCATGATGACATCACCGCCGATTGTATCGCGCAGGCCTTTGGCATGACGATTGATGTACGCGATGATGCGCGTGCCATTCTCGAGGCGCATTATGCAACGACCGGTACGGATCTCAATGCGGCACGGCTGCGCATGGCCCGCATCCCGGAGGGCGCCACATTGATTGAAAACCCGGTGTCCTCGGCGCCCGGTTTCACGGTGAAGAACGTGCATGTCATGGCGGGCGTGCCGTCGGTTTTTCAGGCGATGGTTGCCAGTGTTCTGGCCACCGTGGTGGGCGGGGCGCCTCTGCTGAGCCAGACATTGCGGGTGGATCGCGGCGAGGGTGAGATCGCCTCCACTCTGGCGGCGCTGGCGGAAAAACACCCGGACCTATCTATTGGCTGCTACCCGTTTCAGGTCAACGGCGCCTTTGGTGCCAATGTCGTGGTGCGCGGCATCGATGGGGGCGAGGTGGACGCCGCCGTCACTGCATTGGCGCGGGATCTTGATCTGTGACCGCCCCGGTTGAGGTCGCGCCCGCCGTGCCTGCCATGACGGATCCCAAATATTATGACGTGGTCGAGGCAACATGGCCCTGCCTGCGCAAGGACCGTCTGGGCCCGATCACGTTGCGGGTCGGGGGCGGCGGTGGCAGCCGGGTGTCGGCCGCCACCGCCGAGGCGGCGCTCTCTGATGCACAGATCGCCGAGGCCGAGACCGCGATGGTGGCGCTGAACCAGCCGCGCCTGTTCATGGTTCGCGACGGTCAGGATGAACTCGATGCGCAGCTGGACCGGCTGGGGTATGAGGTGATGGATCCCGTTGTTCTGTGGACCTGCCCTCCGACCGTGCTGACCGATGTAGAGATCCCTCGGGTCACCACATTCTGCACCTGGCCCCCATTGGCGATCCAGCGCGAGATCTGGCAGGCCGGCGGGATCGGCCCGGAGCGCCAGGCGATCATGGAGCGGGCGGAGGTCGCAAAGACCAGTCTTCTGGGGCGTTGGAATGACAAGCCTGCGGGCACCGCCTATGTGGCGATCCACGCAGATGTCGCGATGCTGCATGCGCTGGAGATCCTGTCGCATCAGCGCCGCAAGGGCATGGGGGTCTGGCTCATGCGGCAGGCGGCGCGCTGGGCCGAGGCAGAAGGTGCCCGGGAACTGGTCGTCCTGTGCACGCGGGCCAACACCGGGGCGAATGCGCTCTATGCCCGGCTGGGCATGACCCAGGCAGGCGGCTACCACTACCGTATCAAACGCTGACAGATATAAGCCAGCCCTGGGAGGGGCACAGAGCATGACCAAACCACAGGAGCCGACGGCGCTTGACCTGCCGATGGTGGATCCGCTGCCCCCGGAAACGCAGACGTATTTCGATATCTGCCAGGACAAACTGGGTATGGTGCCCAATGTGTTGCAGGCCTATGCGTTCAACATCGACAAGCTGAACGCCTTTACGGCGATGTACAATGATCTGATGCTGGGACACAGCAACCTGTCAAAGCTCGACCGTGAAATGATCGCGGTGGTGGTGTCGTCGATCAACAAATGTTTCTACTGCCTTGTGGCCCATGGTGCCGCCGTGCGCCAACTGTCCGGAAACCCGCAATTGGGTGAGATGCTGGTGATGAACTACCGCGTCGCACCGCTTGAGGATCGCCAACGGGCAATGCTTGATTTTGCCGCCAAGATGACCCGCGCCAGCGCAGAGATCGACGAAGCGGATCGGGCCGGTCTGCGGGCGGTCGGTTTTGAGGACCGTGACATCTGGGATATCGCCAATGTTGCCGGGTTCTTCAATATGACGAACCGGGTGGCCAGTGCCACGGCGATGGTGCCCAATGCCGAGTACCATGGGCAATTCAGATGAGGCCAGCGCGCGGCGTCTTCTGCGGTCGATGCGCTGTCCTGACGGCCCTGTGGGTCTGCGGATCGGCCATCTCCATGGCGCAGGCCGCACCGGTCGATGTGCCATTGCCGACCGGTGAGGAGCTGCTGCGCGACCAGGAAACACCGCTTGCGACGCTGCTGTTGCCAACGGGGCCGGTGGTGGGTGACCGTGTCCCGAGCGAACCATTGGAAGGCCGGATCTATCGGCGCAGCTGGCGGGTGAACGGGACATGGAGCACGCTGCAGGTTCTGGCTCCGATCCGGTCCGCACTGGAGGCGCAGGGCTTCGAGGAAACCTACGCCTGCACCGCGCGCGCCTGTGGCGGTTTTGCCTTTCGGTTCGGGATCGAAGTCATACCGGCCCCGGATATGGCGGTGCACCTGTCAGATTACGAATTCCTCTCGGCGCAAAACCCGGAAACCGGCGCTGCCGTTGCGGTCCTGGTGTCAAGAACCGGCGGCTCGGTCTATGTACAGGTTCTGGAGCGGTATGACCCGGACGAGCCCCTGCGCCCGCATGCCGCGCCGGAACAGGGCGATGACGGACAGCCCGAGGCAGCACCAGCCCCGGTCAGTGCGGACCAGGTTGCGGGCGTCAGCAGCTTTCTGGCAGAGGCCATCAAGAAGGGCGGCGCCTTGTCGACCGGTGCGGTGGCGGATCTTCTGCTTCTTCAGGGGCATGCGCCGCTGCTGGATCTCGAATTCGCATCGGGCTCCACTACCATGGGCGAGGGGCCGTTTGACACGCTCCGCCAACTGGCCGCATTTCTGCAGGAAAACACATCCGCCAGCGTGCTGTTGGTCGGCCACACAGACACGGTTGGCGGGCTCGATGCCAATATCAACCTGTCGCGGCGGCGCGCGGCCAGTGTCCGCGAACGGCTTGTCTCTGGCTACGATATAGAAGCCGGGCGGATCGAGGTCGCAGGGGCGGGATACATGGCGCCTCTGGCCCCCAACACCACTGAAGCGGGCCGCGAAACAAACCGCCGTGTCGAAGTGGTTCTGGTCACGCCCTGACCGCCGCAGCCGCTACCCTTCGGGCGATCGCTGAAGACGCAAGTGCCCCCCGCATGGCGACGAGGGGCAGGGGCTATGGGTTTCGGATATGCAAGACGGGGAAGCCTGATGCTACCAGGTCTCCATGCCCTTTTCAGCAAAGGCGTGTACGAGAAAGTCGATGAACGCGCGCACTTTGGGCTGGGTGAAACGCCCGGGGGGATAGACTGCGTAGACCCCCAGCGTCTCGATCGGAAGGGAGGGCATCACGTCTTCCACCAATCCTTCTGCCATGGCTTCGGCATAGAGATAACTGGGCAGATAGGCGATTCCGAGGCCGGAGATTGCGGCGTTCAGCAGCGATTGCCCGTCATTGACCGACAGCCATCCCGTCGACCGCACCTGACGTTTCTCGCCCGAGGGGGCGGTCATCTTCCAGACGTTGCCACTGGATTGGTTGGAGTAATGCAGAAGCTTGTGGGCATTCAGATCGTCAATCTTTGACGGCCTGCCATATTGCTCCAGATAGGACGGGGCGGCAATCATCCGCTTTGTGGTCTCGGTCAGTTTCCGCGCCCTCAGCGAGCTGTCTTCCAGCTCCCCGATGCGCACTGCCATGTCAAACCCTTCGGAGATCAGCTCGACGAAGCGGTTGTTCAGCACCATGTTGACCGTGATGTCGGGAAAGTCGCGCAGGAACTCGGACAGGACCGGCGACAGGTGATTGACGCCGAAATCCGTCGCCACCGAGATCCGCAACAGCCCCGAGGGCGCGGTCTGCATCGAGGTGACAAGCGCATCGGCTTCGCCCGCGTCATTCAGCACCCGGCGCGCCCGGTCGTAGTAGGCCAGCCCGATTTCCGTGGGCGAGACCCGGCGCGTGGTCCGGTTCAGCAGACGCGCCCCGAGGCGCGCTTCGAGGCTCGAGACATGTTTGGAGACAGCCGATTTGGACAGGCCCATTTTCTTGGCGGCATCGGTGAAACCACCCTGATCCACCACATTGGCAAAGGCTTCCATTTCGGCCAGTCGGTCCATTTTGCGTTCCTTGTTGCACGGGGTCTTGCAGCGACTGTTCTGCGCCGGAAATCAGGCAACAACGGGGCGGGCTTGGGATAATTGCAGGGTTTTCGAAGAATCGTTCGGGATGTGGAAACGAGACAATTTGAACACTTCGCTGCAGAGCGAAACCTTTTGCCGTGGCGGCGCGGTATCAGCGACGTCGAAACACATCAAAGGACTGGCCATATGCTGACCTGCATCATTCGCTACCAGATCGACCCGACCAAACAAGGTGCCTTTCGGCAATATGCACAGAACTGGGGGCAGGCGATTCCGCGCTGTGGGGCCGAGCTCATCGGGTATTTTGCCCCGCACGAAGGCTCGGCCTCACTGGCCTATGGCATCTATTCGACCCCGTCTCTGGCCGCCTACGAGCAATACCGCGCGCGGCTTGCCAGAGATCCGCTGGGGCGCGAGACCTATGAATTTGCCCAACGGGAAAAGTTCATTTTGCGTGAGGACAGAACATGGCTCACACTGGCGTCGAGCCCGCATGCGACCGCGGCGTCGCACAGCCCGCAAGGAGATCTTTCGTGATTGCAGTGATATTCGAAGTGGAACCGGCCGAGGGGATGCAGCCGCAGTATCTTGATCATGCCGCATCCCTGCGGCCGTTGTTCGAAGGACTGGAGGGGTTCATTTCGGTCGAGCGGTTTCAGAGCCTGACAGAACCGGGAAAGCTGCTGTCGCTGTCTTTCTGGACCGATGAGGTCGCAGTCCAACGTTGGCGACAGATGGAAAAGCACCGCGCAGCCCAGTCGAAAGGGCGCGATGGGTATTTTGCCGATTATCGCTTGCGGGTGGCCAATGTCCTTCGGGATTATGGCATGTCCGACCGGGATCAAGCCCCGTCAGATAGCCGCATGTTGCATGATGACCCTGTTCCGCCGGGTGAGGCCGGGGCATAGCGCCGCGACAGCGGCGCTATGCCCAACTCCGCCAAGGTTTCCCGGCCCTGCCGGGGCACCTGCGGCGGCGGGAGAGCCACCTTGCTCAGGCCCCAAGCGGGAACCGGGGAAAGAACCTGCACCGGACAGCGCGGGTCAGGCGGCCTTTCGCTCGTGCGACCCTTCCTCGATTTCTTCGATGATCTTGGCCACGAAGGCCTCGAGGTCATCGGGCTGTCGGCTGGTGACCAGCCCGGCATCCGCCACGGCCGCTGCATCGGTCCAATTTGCGCCGGCGTTGATCAGGTCGGTCTTGATCGAACCGTAAGAGGTCATCTCGCGGCCTTTGACGATACCGGCTTCTGCCAGCACCCAGGGCGCATGGCAGACCGCGGCGATCACCTTGCCCTGATTGTGAAACTCTTTGACCCGGGAAAGAACGTCGGGCTCGACGCGGAGCAGATCCGGGTTTATCTGCCCGCCCGGGATCACCAATGCATCATAGTCGGAGGTGTCAACATCTGACACCTTCAGATCGGCTTCGACCTCGTCGCCCCAATTGTTGTCGTTCCAGCCCCGGATGGCTTTGCCGTGCAGCGTTGCAACATCCACCGTTGCCCCTGCCGCGCGCAGCTGGTCACGCGGGACTTCCAGTTCGGATTGCTCAAATCCGTGAGTCGAAATAATGAGGATCTTGGCATCATGGATATTTGGCATTTCGGCGCCCTTTCCTGTCATTCGTGGATCGTTTGGCCCCGTGTCAGGGCCGGTTCGATACAAGAACGAACGCCTGTCGGAAATGTTCCGAACAGGATTGAGGCGCGTGCAGATGGCCCGGCCGCCGAGGCAGGATACCGGCGGTGCCGGACCGGTGGCCGGGGTGTCAGATCACAGGGAAGCGGCCAGTCGGGTACCTTGATTGATGGCGCGTTTGGCATCCAGTTCGGAGGCAACATCCGCCCCGCCTATCACATGCGCGGCGATCCCTGCTGCTGCCAGAGCCTCTGCCAGACTGCGATCGCTCACCTGTCCGGCGCAGAATACGATGGTGTCGGCCGCGATGAGGGTCGGGTTTTCCCGCGCCTCGCCAAAACTCACATGCAGGCCCGAGTCATCGATGCGTTCGTAGTTCACGCCGCCGACAAACGACACGTCTTTCATCTTGAGCGTGGCACGATGGATCCATCCGGTGGTCTTCCCAAGCCGCTTGCCGTGCCGTTCCGCCTTGCGCTGCAACAGTGTGATCCGGCGGGCCGGGGCCTCGGGCTGCGGCCCATCGGGCGCCAGCCCGGCGCGATGCTCGGCCGGATCGCAGACGCCCCACTCCCGCATCCACAGGGGCAGGTTCTCGGCCGGGCTTTCGCCATCGTGCAGCAGGTATTCCGACACGTCGAACCCGATGCCGCCTGCGCCGATGACGGCGACGTTCTGACCGACGGCGACCTTGCCGCGCAACACATCGATATAGGAGACGACCGACGGGTGGTCCTGTCCCTCGATTTCCGGATCCCTGGGCAGGACGCCGGTTGCGACCACGATCTCGTCAAAGCCGGACAGATCGTCGACTCCGACGCGATGACCCAGTTTCAGGGCGATGCCTGCCTTGCCCACCATGGTGCGATACCAATCAACCAGGCCGTGGAACTCTTCCTTGCCGGGCACCTGCTTTGCCATGTTGAGCTGACCGCCGATCTCCTGGGTGGCATCAAAGAGCGTCACCCTGTGGCCGCGCTGCGCAGCCGCCAGCGCGGTTGCGAGGCCCGCCGGGCCGGCGCCGACCACCGCCACCGTCTTGACCACGTCGGCCTGTTTCAGCACCAGCTCGGTTTCGTGGCAGGCGCGCGGGTTCACCAGACAGGAGGTCAGCTTGCCGCCAAAGGTGTGGTCGAGACAGGCCTGGTTGCAGGCGATGCAGGGCGCGATCTCCTTTCCCAGACCGGCCGCAGCCTTGTTGACGAACTCCGCATCGGCCAGCATGGGGCGCGCCATTGAGACCATGTCGGCGCAGCCCGTAGCCAGTACATCTTCGGCGACCTCTGGCGTATTGATGCGGTTGGAGGTGATGAGGGGGATGGACACCTGCCCCATCAGCTTTTGCGTCACCCAGGCGAAGGCCGCGCGCGGAACCGACGTCGCGATGGTGGGGATGCGGGCTTCGTGCCAGCCGATGCCGGTATTGAGGATCGTGGCCCCCGCCGCCTCTACGGCCTTGGCCAGTTGCACGACCTCGTCAAATGTGGACCCGTTCGGGACCAGATCGATCATCGACAGGCGGTAGATCAGGATGAAATCGGTCCCGACCTCTGCCCGCACCCGGCGGACGACCTCGATCGGAAGGCGCATGCGGTTTTCATAGGATCCGCCCCAACGGTCGGTGCGCTTGTTGGTGTGGGTGACCAGAAACTGGTTGAGGAAATACCCTTCGGAGCCCATGATCTCGACCCCGTCATATCCCGCCCGCTGGGCCAGTCGGGCCGCATTGACGATATCCGAGATCTGCTTTTCGATCCCCGCCTCGTCCAGCTCGGCCGGGGGGAAGGGTGAGATCGGCGATTTCACCGGCGAGGGGCCGACGCATTTGGGGCCATAGGAATAGCGTCCGGCATGCAGGATCTGCATCGCGATCTTGCCACCTGCCGCATGCACGGCGCGGGTGACAACGGAATGGTTCTCCACGTCCTGGTCGCTGGCCATCATTGCCGCGCCCGGCAGCACTGACCCTTCGAGGTTTGGACCGATGCCGCCTGTGACCATCAACGCAACCCCGCCGCGCGCGCGGGCGGCATAGAATTCCGCCACCCGGGGCCAATCGCGGGTTTCTTCCAACCCTGTATGCATCGACCCCATCAGAACCCGGTTCTTCAATGTGGTGAAGCCCAGATCGAGCGGGGCCAGTAAATGTGGGTACGCGGTCACGAGACTCTCCCTCCATGTCGTTGGCGCGGAGGATTGCGCGTCATATGGGGTTTGTCACCCGTCAACGCGGCGTCACCCTCTTGCGTGCCCCGGCGGCACAGGGTCTAAGGGGGGCAACGAACAGAGAGTGCGGAGCGCTAGAATGAGCAAGGACAGCCCGGAATCCCTGAGCGCAGAGCAGATCGCCCGGCTGCCGTATCGTCCCAATGTCGGTGTGATGATGCTGAATGCGGCCGGTGATGTCTGGGTCGGTCAGCGCAGGGATCGCCACAAGGACGCCTGGCAGATGCCGCAGGGCGGGATCGACAGGAACGAGGATCCCCGGATCGCTGCCCTGCGCGAACTGGAAGAAGAAACCGGTGTCACCGCCGAGATGGTTGCGATTGTCGCCGAAAGCGATGGATGGCTGCCCTATGACCTGCCGGCAGAGGTGGTGCCGCATTTCTGGGGTGGTAAATACCGCGGTCAGGAACAGAAATGGTATTTGCTTCGCTTCCTCGGCACCGATGCGCAGATCAACATCGAAACCGAGGACCCGGAGTTTTCTGCCTGGTGCTGGCAACCGGTGGAGCACCTGGTGGAAAAAGTCGTGCCCTTCAAACGAGAGGTCTATGCCCGTGTGGTGGAGGAATTCAAAGCGCATCTCTAGGATGCTGCTGGCTGCGGTGACGAGCATGGCCTGCGCGGCTCAGGCGCAGGCGCTCAGTTGCTTGCCGATGGGGCCCGGGGATGTCTACGGGATCGTCGCAAACAGCGAGGACCCGTTCGTGATCATCGAGGGGCAGGTCACCTTTGACGAGTCGCTTTTGCCCTATCCTTCAGATGAGGCTCCGGGAGCGACGCAAGAGCCGACAGAAATTCCGGCGCAGGTAACGGGTCTTCTGTTGGGCGAACGGATGTTCGATCAGCCCGTCGAAGGTGAGATCACGCTGGTCGCGCATTGTCTCGGTCCATGGTGCGGCAAGCTGCAATCCGGCAAGAGATATCTGTTCTTCGCCCGCAATCACGACGGCCGGGTCCGCGCCATTCTGGAGCCCTGCGGTGGGTTTTTCTTCGACGCTGAGGACGGCTCGGCGGGCGATATCGTTCTGCAATGCCACCGTGGGCGGGCGTGCCCTTCCGAGCTTCCGGACAATATGGACGGCGCAGTTGCCCCGCCCCCTGCCAGTGAGTGACATCTGATCTTTCGGCCTGCGCTCTGGTCTGGGCTGGAGTGATTGCCGGGTGGGGCCGGGAGAGAGCTTCCTGTGTGATCAGGAAGCTCCCGCCGTGGGATGATCAGTCGTTCAACAGGCCTGCGCTGCGCAGAACCGCGCGCATATCCGTCTGCGGGCGTGGCCCGATGTGGCTGATGACTTCTGCGGCGCAGGCGTTGCCCATACGGGCGCAGGTTTCGAGATCGCGCGATGTGGCAAGACCAAAGAGAAACCCTGCTGCGAATTGATCTCCCGCTCCGGTGGCATCCACCGGGACCACCTTGGTGACCGGAACGTCGATCCGGCCTGCCTCGCTGACCACGGTGACGCCATCCCCCGAGCGGGTGCAGACCACCAGCGGACAAATCGCAGCCGTTTTCGCCAGCGCCTCTTCCAGATCGTCGGTTTCAAACAGGGACCGGATTTCGTCTTCGTTGCCAAGCACGAAATCCAGATCGTTTTCGATCAGACGCAGGAAATCGTCGCGGTGCCGTTCAACGCAGAATGGATCTGAAATCGCGATCCCGGCCTTGCCGCCACCTCTGGTGCAATCGCGTGCGGCCTCCATGAAGGCGGTCTTGCCCTTGTCCTTGTCGAAGAGGTAGCCCTCCAGGAACATGATTTGCGAACGCTCGGCAACCATTGCCGGCACGTCCTCGGAGCTGAGTTCGGAGGAAATACCGAGATAGGTATTCATTGACCGCTCACCATCGGGCGAGACGAAAATCATCGTGCGCGAGGTCGGCAATTCCCCCTCGGCAACGGGGGCGTTGACGAAATCGACGCCTTCGTCCTGCATCGCCTTGGCATAAAACCGGCCGATGGCATCATCATGGACCCGGCCGATAAACGCAGAACTGAGCCCCAGAGCGCCGGCACCTGCGATCGTATTGGCGACAGAGCCGCCGGGCGTTTGCACGCGCTCTTTCATGGCGGCAAAAAGGACTTCGCTGCGATCGCGTTCCACGAGCTGCATGATGCCTTTTTCAATCCCCATATGGTCGAGGAAACTGTCGTCGCACTGTGCGATCACATCGACAACGGCATTGCCGATGCCGACGAGCTGATAGGTCTTGGTCATTGTGTCTTGTCCTCAAACTGACAAAGGTCTCGGATGATACAAGTGGGGCAAAGAGGTTTGCGCGCCTTGCAGTGATAGCGGCCGTGCAGGATCAGCCAGTGGTGGGCGTGGAGTTGAAAGTCGACGGGGATATTGTCTTCGATGGCGCGCTCTACGGCGTCCACATCTTTCCCCGGAGCAATGCCGGACCGGTTCCCGACCCGAAAGATATGGGTGTCTACCGCCTGTGCCGGATGGCGCCACCACATGTTCAGAACGACATTGGCCGTCTTGCGGCCAACGCCTGGCAGGCTCTCGAGGGCGGCCCGGGAACAGGGAACTTCGCCGCCGTATTGATCGACCAGAATACGCGAGAGCTTGATGACGTTCTTGGCTTTGTTGCGATAGAGGCCGATGGTCTTGATATGGTCGATGACCTGTTCCTCGCCAAGGTCGAGCATCTTCTGCGGTGTATCGGCAATCTTGAACAGAGATTTGGTCGCGCGGTTCACGCCCGCATCTGTTGCTTGCGCCGACAGGGCAACGGCGACAAGCAGGGTGTAGACATTGACGTGATCGAGCTCCCCCTTGGGTTCCGCCTCGGCGTCCTGAAACCGCGTAAAGATCTCGCGGAGCGTATGATAATCGAGTTGTTTGGCCATCGCGCGCTGTATTGCCTGCTGGACATCGATGGTGCAAATTAAAAACGCGCTGCATTTGTCTTGCCGCCGCCTGTGCGGTGCATATGCCGCGCTTCCGGAGACAACTGATTCCTGCCCGCCCAATGCCCGGGCCGCCCGATGTGCTGTGCGGGGCGTGTCGTCTGGGCGCAGATGCGATCTGAAATCGCAGGATTCGGGTCGCGCGCTGCAAGCGCCCCCGTTACTGTCTGATCAGGCGAGAAGACGGGCTTCTGCCGAACCGGAGAGCAAGGGGCCGTGACCATGCAGCGTGATGAACAGGCGTACCACTATGGGGTGATCCGCCGTGCGATCGAAGTCATCGACGAAGGCGGCGCGGATCTCACGCTGGACGCCCTGGCGGCCCGGATGGAGATGAGCCCCGCGCATTTCCAGCGCGTGTTCTCCTCCTGGGTCGGGGTGTCGCCGAAACGCTATCAGCAATATCTGCGGCTCGGTCATGCCAAATCCCTGTTGCGGGCAGATACGCCGCTTCTTGATACGGCGCATGCGGTGGGCCTGTCGGGCTCCGGGCGTCTGCATGATCTGTTCCTGCGCTGGGAAGCGATGAGCCCGGGAGAATACGCGCGCAGGGGCGCAGGCCTGACCGTGCGCTGGGGCTGGTTCGACAGCCCGTTTGGTCCGGCCTTGGTCATGGGGACCGACAAGGGGCTGTGCGGACTGGCATTCGGCGGCGAAGTCGGTACCGACGCCGCGCTCGCCGATATGTCTGCCCGTTGGCCCAAGGCGACCTTTGTCGAGGACCCGGCGGCGCTCAGGCCACAGGCCGAGGCCGCTTTTTCGCGCAGAGGAGAGACGATGCTGCATCTGATTGGCGCGCCGCTGCAGATAAAGGTCTGGGAGGCGCTGCTCAGCATCCCCGAAGGGACGGCCGCCACCTACGGAGAAATCGCCACCCTTGCAGAGGTGCCCACCGCGGTGCGTGCGGTGGGCACCGCCGTGGGCAAGAACCCTCTCAGCTGGCTCATTCCCTGCCACAGGGTGCTGCGCAAGGGCGGTGCGATCGGTGGCTACCATTGGGGGCTCCCGGTCAAACGCGCCATGCTCGCGTTCGAGGCCGCGCGTGCGGAGGCTGCTTCCGAGGCCGGAGCGTGACCAGACGTGCCAGCAGGGTCCGGATCTGGACAATGACTGCCCGGCGGCGGGCCCGGCGACTTGCGACCAGATGCGCCTCCAACTCTCGCCAGGCTTCCTCCCGTTCGATCTCGTAGGAGGTGCGAGCGCGGCCGCTTTGGGTGTCCCATCGGTCGTGGCCGAGGGTGATGAGGGTGATCCATTCGTGGGACAGCATTTGGACTCTCCTTCTGGCTGCTATGGTCGCCCCCAGAGAACCAGATCACTGCTGACATCCTGTTGTCAGTGGGCTGTGCTAGGATGGCAGCAGGTTGTCATTTCATGGCCCGCACCTGTGTGCGTCGCGCGGCCCGTAAATTTCCGGAGGCGTCTATGTCCCGCAGCGACCGGCTGTTTGAATTGATCCAGATCCTGCGCGCGGCCAATGCGCCATTGCGCGCCGAAGACCTTGCCGCGCAGCTGGAGGTCTCCAAGCGCACCGTCTATCGCGACATCGGGGCGTTGCAGGCGATGCGAACCCCGGTCGAGGGCGAGGCCGGGGTCGGGTATGTGCTGCGCAAGGGCTACGATCTGCCGCCGCTCAATTTCGACGAGGAAGAGATCGAGGCATTGCATGTGGGGCTGGCGATGTTGATCCGCACCGGCGATGGCGCGCTGCAGCAGGCGGCAGCCCGGGTGGGGCGCAAGATCTGCGACGTTCACAAGAGCGCCGACTGGCTGCAGGTGGCTCCGTATGGGGCGCCACAGGACAACCCGGACTGCGGCTGCGTGTCCATCGCCCTGTTGCGGCAGGCGGTGCGCAGTGCCCAGAAGCTGCGCCTGTCCTATGTCAAGGAGGGCGGCGAACAGAGCGAACGAGTGCTGCGGCCACTGGCGCTGATATACCATGTGGACTGTACGCTTCTGGCCGCCTGGTGCGAGCTGCGCGCCGGGTTTCGCCATTTCCGAACCGACCGGATCATGGCTGCGGATCTGCTTGACGACCACTTCGTGGCGGAGGCGTCTCTGCTGCGCAAACTTTGGCAGGAACAAGAACGCGAGTTATTCGTTGTGAAAACATGAGCCACTTGGCAAAGCCTTGGTAGGGGAGCGGCAGAACGTGCGCGGCTATCCGCCGAACCGCATCTCTTGTCGCTTGTTGCAGCGGCAATGTGGCACAATATCTATACGTAGCGTCTCCGCGTCTGGGTGAGGTGGCTCAGGCCCTGATCCCAAGGATGGCGAGAGACTGGTTTGACAGAGAAAAGGTAGACTGAATGTCTTTTGCGAAACTCCCCGTTGTTGGTGTTCTGACCGCAGCCGTCGCGCTGAGCGCTTGTGATGATCCGGCGTCCTATGGCGCTCCCGGTGGCACGAACCGTTCTCAGAACGGGGCGATCATTGGGGGCCTGATCGGTGCGGGCATCGGTGCAGCGACCTCGGATGACGACAAGCTCGATACCGTTATCGGGTCAGCTGCGCTGGGCGCCCTGGCCGGTGGCCTCGTTGGTCGCGAGCTGGACAAGCAGGAAGCCGAGTTGCGGCAGAGCCTCGACAACAGTTCGATTTCCATCGTCAACACTGGTGACCGTCTGATCGTGTCGCTGCCAAACGATCTGACCTTCGCCACCGACAGCGCGTCGATCTCCTCCGTGGTCCGCAGCGATCTGCGTAAGGTGGCGGGCAGCCTGCAGCGCTATCCGGGCAGCATCGTTCAGGTGATCGGCCATACCGACAGTGACGGAGCCGCGTCCTACAACTATTCGCTGTCCGAGCGCCGTGCCAATGCAGTCGCGGATGAGATCGCCGCGGGCGGCGTGTCCTATGGGCGCATGCGCATTATCGGTCGCGGCGAAGATGCGCCTGTGGCCAGCAATCTGACCGTCGAGGGCAAGGCGCGCAACCGGCGCGTCGAGATCGTGATTATCCCGCAGGCCAGCTGACCGGCTCAGGTCAGAACACTGGGCAATACTGCGTAGAATACTGGGAAAAACGCTGGGCGGAAACAGCCCACATTCCCCGAAAGGCCACGCCATCTGCGTGGCCTTTTTCATGGCGGGTATCTGTGCCGGTTGCGGCGCCCTGCGGGTCCCGGCGCTGTGGACCGCGCCGTATCAGGTCGTGCTGTTTCCGCAGAGGCGGCGATCGGTCGGCCACTGGTCGGCCACCGGACCGCAAGATCACATATTGTCGGTGACCCTGAAACCGGCGGGGATCGCGTCGCGCCCGTCAATCAGCAGATCGGCCATGACATCAGCGATTTTGGGGGCCATGCCAAAGCCGATCTTGAAGCCGCCATTGGCAATGAAATGATTGCGGCGTCCGGGCCATTCGCCCAACATCGGCGCCCGGGTCCGGGCGCGCGGGCGAACCCCGGCCCAGCGGCTCAGGATGGGGGCGCCCTCAAGCTGCGGCACCGCGCGGCGGGCGCGGGCGATGACCTCGTCCAGCTGGGTGTCGGTGTCGGCCGGGCGGGTGAAGTCCCGTTCGCTGGTTGATCCGATGGCAAGGGTCCCGTCCGCATGCGGAATGATATGCAGCCCGTCGGCATAGAGTTGCGGCACCCTGCCTGCGTCGAACTGCAACAGGGCGGCCTGACCCTTGACGCCATTTCCCACACTTCGGGTGGCATGGGAATTCATCTCCAGAAGCCCCTGATAGCCGGTCGCATGCAGAACCAGCCCGAGGTCGGGCGCGTCCTGCACGATCTCGACGCCGCCCTCCCGCAAGGCTGCGACCAATGCCGCGCAGGCCCGCCGTGGGTGGATGCGGGCCGATAGCGTGTCGTGGATGACCATCCCCGTGGCGCTGGGCGGGTGCCAATCTCCAAACTCTGCGGCCGGGCGGACTTGCCAAACGGCGCGGTCTTGCCAGAGGTCGGCCGCAGTGTCACAGCGCTGCAGGGCGAGGTGCAGGGCATGGTCATCCGCAATCGGTTGTAGCCGTCCCAGCCGCCCGTACCCCGGCGAAACCCCGCCCTCGCCCTCGACCTCTCTCCAGAAACGCTCTGCCATCAGCAGGCTGTCCAGTTGAAAGCCCTTTTTCGGGTTCCAGTTCTCCGGCACGTGCGGCGCCAGGGCGCCGACGATACCACCACTTGATCCGGCGCCGGGGCCATTGGGATCGACGATCCGGACGCGGGCGCCGCGACGGTGACAGATCCAGGCGATCGAGAGGCCAAAGATACCCGCGCCGCGCACCGTGATTTCGGGAGTTGCCATTTCCATACCCTTTCGTCAGGTTCGCCCTGTCTCCGGACGTCTCTCTAGAGGAAATCCCCATGGCAGACCAGCAGGCCCGGCTGAGTTGGCGGGACGGCATGTTGCCGGTCTCCGATCAGTTCGACGACCCCTATTTCTCGCTCCAGAACGGTCTTCTGGAGACCGAGCATGTTTTCCTCGCAGGGAATGATCTGCCCGCGCGCTATGCCGCGGGGTTTCAGATCGCAGAGCTGGGGTTCGGGACCGGGCTCAACATGCTGGCGGCCTGGCGGGCCTGGGAACAGAGCGGCCAGAAAGGCGCGTTGCATTTCACCAGCTTCGAGGCCTACCCGATGGCCGTCGACGACATGGCCCGCGCCTTGCAGGCTTTCCCGCAGATCCTGCCCTGGGCGGAGCGGTTCCTGAGCCATTGGACGGGTGGCGGTCTCTGTGACCTCGGCACGCTGCGCCTTGAGGTGGTCATCGACGACGCCCGGGTGTCGGTGCCGGCGTGGACCGGGCAGGCTGATGCCTGGTTTCTGGACGGGTTCTCGCCAGCCAAGAACCCGGAGTTGTGGCAGCAGGACCTGTTGCAGGCGGTGGCGGATCACACCGTTCGAGGCGGCACGGCTGCGACCTATACGGCGGCCGGATTTGTCCGCCGGGGGCTGCAGGAGGCCGGGTTCGACGTAAACAGAGCGCCGGGCTTCGGCCGCAAAAGACATATGACACGGGCAGTGAAAATGACACAGGCAGTGAAAATGACACAGGCGGTGAAAGACTGAAGCATGGATCAGGTCATGGCAAAAAACGACACCAGAATGGGCATCCTGCTGATGATCGGGGCGACCATCGTGTTTGCCTTTCAGGACGGGATTTCGCGACATCTGGCCAGTGAGTACAACGTGTTCATGGTGATCATGATCCGATACTGGTTCTTTGCGGCCTTTGTGATCTCGGTGGCATTGAAACAGACCGGCAGCCTGCGCATGGCGGCCCGGACCAGCCAGAAAGCGGTGCAGATCTTTCGCGCCTTTGTGCTGGTGGCCGAGATCTGCGTCATGGTGCTCGCCTTCACGGTGCTGGGGCTGGTTGAAAGCCATGCGGTTTTTGTCTGCTATCCGCTGCTGATCGCGGCATTGTCCGGCCCCATTCTGGGCGAGCAGGTCGGCTGGCGGCGCTGGTCGGCGATCGGAGTTGGTTTTCTGGGGGTGTTGATCATCCTGCAGCCGGGGTCGGGGGTGTTTCAGGTGGCGGCGCTGATACCGTTGGTGTCGGCGCTGATGTTCGCGCTCTACGGATTGCTGACGCGCTATGTGGCGCGGCGGGATACGACTGCGACCAGCTTTTTCTACACGGGCGTCTACGGCATGATCTTCATCACGCCGCTGGGGCTTTGGTATTGGGAGCCGATGACGGCCCCGGACTGGGGCTGGATGGCGACACTCTGTGTGACCGGCGCGCTGGGGCATTGGCTGCTGATCAAATGCTACGAGATGGCCGAGGCCAGCGCCGTGCAGCCGTTTGCCTATATGCAACTGCCCTGGGCTGCGATGATCGGGCTCATGGTCTTTGGCGAGAGCATGCGGACCAATGTGGTGATTGGCGCCGGGCTGGTGGTCGCGGCGGGGCTATTCACTTTTTGGCGCGAAAACATCAAGCGTGCGGCCCGATAGCTCCCGGGTGAAAGGCACCGGCAGCGGGGTCTGCCCGAGTCGGGCGCGATAGACCGGCAGGCTTTCGGTGACGCGCATCACATAGTTTCGGGTCTCGTTGAAGGGAATGTGCTCGACCCAATCGATCACGTCGATGGCGGCGTCGCGGGGGTCGCCGTACCGCTCCATCCAGGCGATGGGGCGGTGGGGGCCTGCGTTGTAGCCCGCCGCCATCAGTACCACATTGCCGCCGAATTCCCCGGCCAGCCGGGAAAGATACTGTGCGCCAAGCTTGGCATTGTAGCGCCATTCGCCCGTCAGCCGGGACAGTTTGTGCGCGTCCAGAATGTCCAGCTCGCGTGCGACCAGCTCGGCCGTGGCGGGCATCACCTGCATCAGACCCCGGGCGCCTGCGTGGCTGATGACCACCGGGTCGAATTCGCTCTCGCGCCGGGCAATCGCCAGGATCATGTCCCGCGCCATCGGCAGGTCCAGTTCGGTTACCGGATGCAGCGGATAATAGGCGCCCGCCAGCTCCAGCCCGTCCTGCGCCGCCCGCTTGGAGATCATCACCGCCAGATGCGGCTGCGCGATGTCGACCGCCATCTGACCGAGCTTCAGGGCGTCATCGGGGGACAGGCTTTCGACCAGATGGGTCAGGAAGCGCTCTGCCAGAGGGATCTCTCCTGCCTCCAGCAACTCCATCCCGGCCTTGTAGACGGAGGAGACGAGAAACGCAGCCCCGCGCCAGTCCGGCTTGTCCGGGGTCGCCAGCACCGGGTCCAGACCGCGCCCCAGCGCCTGGGCGGACAACAGGCCATAGTAGGAACTTTGGTATTTTGCGCCCAACCGGTAGGCGGCATGGGCCTTGTCGATCTCACCCATCCGGGCATAGGCCCGACCGAGCCAATAGCCCGCGCGGCCGACGGAAATGGGGCTTTTCACGGCGGCCAGAAAGCGGGTGAAATGATAGACCGCCAGATCCGCATCATCCAGCTTGCGCAGCGCGACGTAGCCCGCGATCCATTCGTTGTCGGCATAGCCATAGCCGACGTCGGGCGTCGCAAAGTGATTGGCCGCAAGCCTGTAGGCCCGGGTGTTGTCATTGTCCCGCATCAGCTGACGGGCAAAATCGGCCCGCCGCCGCAGCCATTTTTCGGGCGCCCCCAGAGCCGCAGCCGAGGTGGACCGTTCCAGCATCATCGCGATGGCATCGTCCTGCCGCCGTTTCGCATCGCGCCAGGCAAATCGGTCATAGGCCAGACCGGCGTCGTCCCTGAGCCGGGCTGGCACCGCAGCAATCGCCGCATCGACGCCGTTTGCCTGCTCCTGCAATGCGATGCGGGCCTCGGCCAGTTTTTGCGCTCCGTCGCCCACCAGATCCAGCATCCGGCGACTGGATGCCCTGTGGCCATCCCACAGCAGGCGCGACAGGCGGGTCTCGTGATGGGCGGCCAGCAGGGAGGCGTGACGGGCCAGATAGGCGGCCTGTGTGTCCGCAGGCATCGCCATGCTCTGCCATGCACGCAGGATTTCGGCCCGTCCCTCGTCCGTGCGACCACTGCGGATCAGGGCGTCGCCGAGGCTCAATGCGCCCTCGGGTGTCTGAGCGGGCCGGAGCGCGCCTGCACCCCGGTAAAAAGCCAGGACCGTGGCGTCGCCTGCGGTGGCGATGATCTCCTCGGATTGGCGGCGCAGATAGTCCAGTCCCGGCCAGTCCGCGCGCCGGTCGAGAAAGGCCATGATATCCTGCGGACGTCCTTCGCCTGCGCGCAAGCGGTGCCATTCGATCACATCGCGCGCAACGGAGCCGTCGTCCCCTGCCTCGATCAGGGCTTCGGCCCAATGCGCGTCGCGCATCAAGGGCAGGGCTGTGTCGAGACCACGCGCCAGCAGAGGCGCGTTCCAAAAGGTCGTGAAAATCAGCACGAAGCAGGCAAGTCTGCGTGTCATCTCTTGCATTTTCCAGTCATCCGGGGATAGAGGCTGTGACGATAGTGCGTGACGAACCGGGTGCAACTCAATTCCCTGGCATCGCGCCGGTCCGGGCAAGGAATTGCCTGCGCAGAAAACACTTAACTGGAGCGTTCCCATGTTCAAAGGCTCTATGCCAGCCCTCGTCACCCCGTTTCGCAATGGTGAGTTGGATCTGGATACGCTCAAACACTTGGTTGAATGGCACATTGCCGAAGGATCCACGGGTCTGGTTCCGGTCGGGACAACCGGCGAAAGCCCGACGTTGACGCATGAAGAGCATGAGCGCGTCATCGAGGTGGTGGTCGAAACCTCTGCCGGGCGCGTCCCGGTGATCGCGGGCGCCGGCTCAAACAATACCGTCGAGGCGATTCGCTTTGTTGAATTCGCCAAGAAGGTCGGCGCCGATGCGGCTCTGGTTGTGACGCCCTATTACAACCGGCCAACCCAGCGTGGCCTGGCCGCGCATTTCACTGCGGTGCATGACTGTGCCGATATTCCCATCATCATCTACAATATTCCTCCGCGGTCGGTCGTGGACATGTCCCCCGCCACCATGGGCGAGCTGGCAAAGCTGCCACGGATCATCGGCGTGAAGGATGCCACTGGCAAACTGGAGCGGGTGAGCCAGCAGCGGGCGTCCTGTGGAGCCGATTTCATCCAGCTGTCGGGCGAAGACGCGACGGCGCTGGGCTTCAACGCGCATGGCGGTGTGGGCTGCATCTCGGTCACGGCCAACGTTGCTCCAAAGCTATGTGCGGCGTTTCAGGCAGCGATGCTTGCCGGGGATTACAAGACGGCATTGGCCTATCAGGACCGTCTGATGCCGTTGCACGAAGCAATCTTCATCGAGCCGGGTCTGGTGGGGGCGAAATACGGTTTGTCCAGACTGGGGCTTTGCGCAGAAGAGGTCCGGTCGCCGCTGACGGGGCTCGAGGACGCGACCAAGGCAAAAATCGATGCGGCCATGGTGCACGCGGGCCTGCTCTGACACAGGGCCCATCGAGGTAAAACGGACCAAGCCCCGCCAGTTCTGCGCGGGGCTTTTTCGTGCCCAAGCGTCAGATCCCCCCTCAGATCCCCCGCGCGGCAGCCCCTAGCGTTTGCCGTAGTACAATCCGACAACATGTTCCGCTTCGGCAAAGAACAGCCAGCGAGTGCAGGCCACCCCGGCGATATGCGACAGCACCGCCACCCCCGCCAGAGCATGTTTCAGGGCCAGCCCCTCGACCGGGATCAGCAGGCAGAGCAACGGCACCACGATGGCGAGGCTGAAACCGATCCAGCGCAGCCGTTTGGAATGTTTGCGCCCCACCTCATGCACCATTTCGCGGAGCAGGTAATTGCTGCCCGTATGCGGGGGTTCAAAGGCGCGCACCTGTCCTCGCGCACCGAGCCCGGTGGCCGTCGCCAACGTGGTTTCCGAGTCGTCGAAGGCAAAGTCGCCCTGATACCAATAGGCCAGCAAAGTGACGCCTGCGAGGACCAGGAAGCCGCTGGCCTTGCCGTCCTGGCCGGCGAGCAGTGCCCCGCCGGCCAGCGACAGAGACAGGAAGAGCGCAGGCGTCAGGGGGAACATGTTCCAGCGTGGCACGGTCTTCAATTGCGCATAGATCATGGAGGTGGTGAAAACCGTGCCGAGGCTGAGCATAGCGCCCGCACCCCCGACGAGACGCAGCCGGTGGTCGAAAAAGATCACTCCGACAGCATGGACCGCCATGGTCAGCAGCGCGGCCACGGCACAGCATCCCTCGCGCGAGAGCCAGCTGCTGCGCCACTGTGAAAACGCTTTCCAAGCGCGTTCGGGGTGCCCGAGGTGAAAGGTCGAGGCCAGCAGCCCCCCGACGGCCAGTCCAAAGGCGATCGCATAGAACACGAAGGCGACCAGGCCGCGCGCCGCGGGCATGCCGAGGCCGAGAAAGAACAGGAGGCCAAAGCCGAGCCCCGAGAGGGTGGTGAAGGCAATGACAGAGGGCGCTGGATGCATCAGTGGTCCCCTCCGGGCAGTTTGTCCAAAGCCCGATCAAGCCATCCTAGGAACCCGGTCGCATCCGTCGCAACGGGTGAAAGCAACGGCGCGAGGAGGTCGATATCGCCATGGCCTTGCGCCGCGAGCCCGTCCTTTGGTCTTGGTGGCAGGTATTTGTTCACCGGTTTGGTTCCCATCTCCGGCATCAGGTCCATGCCGCCGCGGTCGGCGACCAGCCCCGAGACCTCGGAGGTCGGGTCGCCGAGATCCCCGAAATGCCGGGCACCCGACGGGCAGGTGCGCACGCAGGAGGGGATGCGGTCTTCTTCGGGGAGGTTCTCGTTGTAGATCCGGTCGACGCAGAGGGTGCATTTTTTCATCACGCCGGCGGCGAGATCCAGTTCGCGGGCGCCGTAGGGGCAGGACCAGGCACAGAGGCCGCAGCCGATGCAGTCGCTTTCGTTGACCAGAACGATGCCGTCCTCGACGCGTTTGTAGCTGGCGCCGGTGGGGCAGACGGTGACGCAGGGCGCGTCCTCGCAATGGAGGCAGGATTTCGGGAAATGGATCAGTTGGGCCGGGCCATGGTCCGGCTGCACCTCGTAGGAATGCACCCGGTTGAGGAAGGTGCCCGCGGGATCTGCGCCATAGGCGTCCTGATCCGACAGGGGCGCGCCATAGTTTTCGGTGTTCCAGCCTTTGCAGGAGATCACGCAGGCCTGGCAGCCGACGCAGGTGTCGAGGTCGATGACCAGGCCCATCTGGCGCTGGGTGGCGCTGGGAAGGTCGGTCATCGGGATGATCCTGCGCTTGGGGGTCGCGGGTGGGACCGGGGCGCTGCCCCGGACCCCGAGGTATTTGAGAAAAGATGAAACGTCATGAGCCGACCTTCCATGCAAGATCCTGCGAGGGGGGAGGGACGGGGGATTTCATCTCGGGCAGATCGGGGGCGCTTTGCGGCCTGTCTTTGGGCGGCGATGTCTTCTCAATACGCACCTTCAGATCGAACCAGGCCGCCTGTCCGGTGATGGGGTCGGAATTGGCCCAGCGCAGACCGTCGCCCTTTGGCGGGAGCAGTTCGTGGATGAGGTGGTTGAGCAGGAAGCCGCGGGTGGCTTCGGGCGCGTCGGGAGACAGCGCCCAGGCGCCTTTCCGTTTGCCGATGGCGTTCCAGGTCCAGACGGTGTTTTCATTCAGCGCCGCCATCTCCAGCACCGGGACGGTGATCGCGCCGTGCGGGGAGGTGACGCGGGCCCAGTCGCCATCCTGGAGGCCGGTTTCGCGCATCAGTTTTGTCGGGACGTAGAGCGGGTTATGGCCGTGCAACTGCCGGAGCCAGGCGTTCTGGCTGCCCCAGCTGTGATACATGGCCATCGGGCGCTGGGTGAGGGCGTGGACGGTGAATTTCGTGTCACCATGGGGTGCAGTCTCGTACCAGACGGGCAGCGGATGCATGCGGTCCTTGATCTGCTGACGCAGGTGGTCGGGGGGCTGGCGGTCGCCGTGGCCTTCGGCGGCGAGCTGGAATTTGCGCATCGGTTCGACGTAGAGCTGGAACAGATATGGCTGCGGCGTGTCGAACAGGCCCAGATCCACGGCCCAGTCCTGATAGGCCCTGTTCCAGGGTTTGTAGTAGCTGGCCTCTTCGGGAATGTGTTTGAGGAAGAAGCCGCCGTTCTCGATGTATCTGTCCAGCTGCGCCGGATTGGGGGCGCCGCGCCCGGCCGCGCTGCCGTCGCCCCGGAACCCGGCCAGCGGGCCGATACCGGGTTTGCGTTCGTGGTTGACGATATAGTCTGCGTAATCCTGCCACTTCGGGCTGCCATCTGCATGGGTGAAGCCGGGCAGTGCCATGCGATTGGCGAGCTCGACCAGCACCGACTGGAACCCGCGCACGTCGCGGTCGGGCTCTACGACGGGCCAGCGGATCGCATCCGCCGCGCCATCGGCCTCGCAGATCGGCCGGTCGAGCAGCGAGATACAGTCGTGCCGTTCCAGATAGGTCGTGTCCGGCAGGATCAGGTCCGCATAGGCGACCATCTCGGAGCTGTAGGCGTCCGAGTAGATGATGCGCGGGATCACATAGTCGCCGTTGTCGTCGGTGTCGGTCAGCATGTCCATGACGCCGCGCGTGTTCATCGAGGAGTTCCACGCCATGTTCGCCATGTAGAGAAACAGCGTGTCGATCCGGTAGGGATCACCGGCATGGGCATTCGAAATCACCATATGCATCAGCCCGTGGCTGGACATCGGGTTTTCCCAGGTGAAGGCCTTGTCGATGCGGGCGGGGCTGCCGTCATTGAGGAGCGCCAGATGCTCCGGGCCCTGAACGAACCCCAGGTGCGGGCCGTCCAGCGGTTTGCCGGGGGTGACGCGGCAATGGGGGGGCGGATGCGCGGTGGCGGGCTTCGGGTAGGGCGGTTTGAAGCGAAAGCCGCCGGGGACCTCGACCGTGCCGAGGAGGATCTGCAGCACGTGCAGGGCGCGGCAGGTCTGAAACCCGTTGGCGTGGGCAGACACACCGCGCATGGCATGCATCGAGACCGGGCGGCCGCGCATAGTCTTGTGGGTTTCGCCGCGGAAATCGGTCCATTCGCGGTCCAGCTCAAAGGACTCGTCAAAGGCGACGCGGGCGATTTCAGCCGCGATGGCGCGGATGCGCGGGGCGGGGATGCCACAGCGTTCGGCGACGGCCTCGGGGGCGTAGCCGTCGTCCAGATACTGATCCGCCATCAGCCGGAAGACGGAAACATGGGTGATCTCGCCCATTGCCAGCGTGCCGTTCAGATCGGGGCGCACGCCGTACATGTCAAAGGGGGCCAGCTTGCCCGTCTTGCGGTTGATCACCAGCGGCGCGCCATGGTCATCGCGCAGGAACAGGCCATAATCGGGGCTGGTCTTGTCCTGATTGACCAGCACCGGCGCATTGGTATAGCGGCTGAGGTAGTCGAGGTCGATCTTGCCGGCCTTCATCAGCACATGCACCAGCGACAGGATGAACAGCCCGTCTGTGCCCGGCGTGATGCCGACCCAATCGTCGGCCACTGCGTTATAGCCGGTGCGGATCGGGTTGATGCCGATGACCCGGGTGCCTCGGGCCTTGATCTTGCCCAGCCCCATCTTGATCGGATTGCTGTCGTGATCCTCGGCGACGCCGAACAGCAGGAACAGTTTGGTATGGTCCCAGTCGGGCTGGCCGAATTCCCAGAAGGCGCCGCCCATGGTGTAGATGCCTGCGGTGGCCATGTTGACGGAGCAGAACCCGCCATGGGCTGCATAGTTGCAGGTGCCGAAATTCTGCGCCCAGAAACTGGTGAAGGACTGCGACTGATCGCGGCCGGTGAAAAAGGCGAGCTTTTCCGGGTGATCCTTGCGCAGGGGCTGCAGCCAGCCCTGGGCGATGTCGAGCGCGTCCTCCCAGGAGATTTCCTCAAATTCGCCGGAGCCGCGCGGCCCGACCCGTTTCAGCGGCGCGCGCAGGCGGGAGGGGGCGTTGTGCTGCATGATGCCCGCAGAACCCTTGGCGCAGAGCACGCCCTTGTTTACCGGGTGATCGCGGTTGCCCTCGATATAGGCAACTTTGCCGTCCTTCATATGCACGTTGATGCCGCAGCGGCAGGCGCACATGTAACAGGTCGTCTTGCGGATCTCATCCGAGACCGGCGGCGAGGTGTCCACCTCGGGTTGCTGGAATGTCATCTGGCCTCCCTTAAATCGTTCTGCCTCAGGTCAAGAGCGTGATCCCCGCAAGTATGACTGTGGCGATAAACAGCGTTTCAATGACGATCAGCGCGATGGCGGCACCGCCGACCGAGAGCACCTGCTTCAGGTTGCTCTTCATGCCGACTGCGGCGATGGCGACCAGCAACAGCCAGCGTGAGCAGGTGCTGAGAAAGCCGCTGAGGGCCTGTGGAATCAGGCCGAAGGAGTTGAGCGCGGCAAGCGCGATGAAGGCGATGACGAAGCCGGGGAGCAGCGGCGGCTGTTTGCCCTCGGTCGGGGCCTTGATCCGGGCGCGGATCACCAGCGAGGCCACAAGCACAACCGGGGCCAACATCGACACGCGGATCAGTTTCACCAGCGTTGCGGTATCGCCGGTCTCCTCCGAGATCGAAAAGCCGGCGCCGACCACCTGTGCCACGTCATGAATGGTACCGCCGAGAAATACGCCGGCCTGAATGTGGTCGAACTCCATGAACCGGGCGAGAATGGGGTAGGCGATCATGGCGATGGTCGACAATACGGTGACCCCCATGACGGTGAAAATCAACCGTTCCTCGGATTTCTCGTCGCGGGGCAGGATGGCACCGATGGCCATCGCCGCCGAGGCTCCGCAAATCGCGACCGATCCGGCCGTCAGCAGGGCAAATCGCCACTTGTGGCCAAACAGCCGCGCCACCAGCAGGCCGAATGCGATGGTCGCCACCACGCCCCCGACAGTCAGCAGGATCAGCGGCAGCCCCAGGCCCGCCAGCACCATCATCGACACCCGCACCCCGAGGAGTGCGACGCCCAGCCGCAGCAGCGCGCGGGCCGAAAACGCAACCCCCGTCACCGTGCGGCCTTCTTCGCCGAGAAAACTGACGGCGATGCCCAGCAGCAGCGCCAGCAGCATGGCAGGAGTCGCATAATGTTCCGCAAGGAACTGGGCCGTCACCGCCACGATGACAGAGACAGCGACACCGGGGAACAAATCCCTGCTCCGGGCGCGGAGCGCGGTGGTCTTCTCGGTCAGTCGGGCTTTGAGGCGGGCGTCTATGGTGCTGTCGGTCAACGGGGGGCCTTTGACTGGGTTTGACTGGGTTTTACGGGGCCGCGCAGGGACCGCATATGGTGGCGGGAAATACGTGCATCATTTGTGTATCAATTCTCCCATTTCCCGCAAGGTGAAACAATTCTCTTTTTTGTGGGCCTCATGCGGTGAGTATGTTCCGCAAATCTGGAAAATGACAGGACATTCGTTTCTTCACTCTCCTCTGCTAATGGCAATCAATGCACGGGTATCCATGGCGATCTGACGCTCTTCTTCCGCCGGGATGACCCAGGCCGGAACAGGGGCTGCGTCGCGGGTGACACAGGATGCGTTTGCCGCGTTGCGGTCCGCATCCAGAGTGGCACCCAGCCAGGCAAAACCGTCGAGAATGCGCGCCCGCACCAACCGGGAATGCTCGCCGATGCCCCCGGTGAAGGCAATTGCATCCACACCGCCGAGGGCTCCGATCAGGCTGTGCCCATGGCGTATGGCCCAATAGCAAAAGTGATCGATGGCGAAGTGTGCCTCCGGGGTGCCTGCCTGCTCCAACGCGCGCATGTCGGATATCCCGCCAGACAGGCCCGCAAGGCCGGAATGTTTGTTCAAGAGGGTCTTGGTGCGCGATAGCCCCAGTTCCTCGACCAGCCGGAGCGCCGCATTCGCGTCGATACTCCCGACGCGGGTGCCCATGGTCAGCCCTTCGAGCGGCGAATAGCCCATGGTGGTGGCGGTGGATCGGCCGTCCCTGATTGCGCAGATCGATGCGCCATTGCCCAGATGAAAGGCCAATAGTCGACCGGGCAGGGGCATTTCTGAGAGTTCGGGCAGGCGACGGCACAAGGCGGCATAGGACAGCCCGTGAAAGCCGTAGCGGCGCAGCCCCAGCGCCTCGGCTTCGGGCGGGAGGGCATAACGGCGGGCCACCTCCGGTGCATCCGCGTGAAAGGCGGTGTCGAAGCTCGCATATTGCGGCAGGTCGGGGGCCAGTTGGCCGAGCGCGTCGATCGCCGACAATGCGTGGGGATTGTGGAGCGGCGCCAGGGGCACGCAGGCCTCGATTTCGGCGCGCACCTGCGTGGTCAGAGCCGTGGGCGCCGTCAGCTCCATGCCTCCGTGCACCACCCGATGCGCCACGGCCAAAAGCTGATCCGGCCCGGCGCCTTCGGCGGCCAGTCTGGAGAGCACAGCCGACAGGGCGTGCTCATGGTCGGGCAGTGCGAGGCGCATTTCCGTGGTGCCAATCCGCAGCGCCCCTACGCCGCCGATCCCCTCCGCAACGCCACTGAGGCGCGGGCGCAGCTGGGCGTCGAATACGGCGAATTTTACCGACGAGGACCCGGTGTTCAGGACCAGTATATCGCGCCCGGACGTCATGCCAGGACCTTGACGATATTGAGACATGCGAGCGTCGCCAGCAGGATCACCACCTTGCGCCGAAATCCCGAGGGCGCGGCGCGGGCAAAGCCACGACTGCCGAGCCATACGCCAATGGCGAGAATGGGAAAGGCCAGGATCGCCGCCGTCACGGTCTCGCCGGTGACCAGCCCGTGCCCGGACATGGCCGGCAGCGCCATCAGGTCGATCCCGGTGAGAAAGACGATCATCGTGGCGCGGAATGTCTCGGGCGGCATGCCCTGCGCTGCCAGAAACGCGGCTGTCGGCAGGCCGCCGACACCGGCGGCATTCGCGGTGCCGGACAGCACTCCGACCCCGGCATGACCCACCGGGCCCATCGGCCGCCGGATCTGCCAGCCACTGAGGAGAAACAGGCTGAGGCAGAGGATCAGACCCGAGACCGCCAACCGTGCCTGACCGGGATCAAGCCGGGCCATCAGCGCGACGGCGGGCAGGATGGCGAGCGCCGCGCCCGCCAGCAGTGCGCCCGCACGGCGCCAGTCCACATGGGACCGGATCCCGCGGGCCTGGAACGCTGTCATGGCGATCTCGCAGGTGAAGACCACCGGGATCAGCGGCAGCGGGTTGGTCATGAGCGCGGCCAGCACGATAAAGATCGCCGAGAAGCCGAACCCGGAATACCCCCGGATGGTCGCCGCGCCCAAAAGCGCGACGGCAAGAAATCCGCCCTGACCTGCCGATATGTCAAACGGCATATCAAAGAAGGGCAGGTCAGGCGTCATTCGGCTCAGGCGCCTTCCTGTGGCCGCATGTCATCGGCGGAAATTCCGGCGACCTCGACGGGCTTCTTCATTGCGTCGCGGCGGAAGGGTTCACCCAGCTCCTGATTGATCAGCGCCTCGATCAGGGTGGTAGTGCCGTTCTTCTGGTCCTCAATGGCCTGATGGAGGGCGGTGGTGAGCTCTTCCATGGTACGGGCAACGACGCCCTTGAGGCCACAGGCGTTGGCGATGCCAGCATAGGATACCTGCTGGTCCAGCTCGGTGCCGACGAAATTGTCGTCGAACCAGAGCGTCGAGTTGCGCTTTTCCGCGCCCCATTGATAGTTGCGGAACACCACTTGCGTGATCGCGGGCCATTCCTCGCGACCGATGGCGGTCAGCTCGTTCACGGCGATACCAAAGGCACCATCGCCGGCAAAGCCCACCACGGGGGTGTCCGGGCAGCCGATCTTGGCGCCCATGATCGCGGGCAGACCGTATCCGCAGGGACCGAACAGACCGGGCGCCAGATATTTCCGACCGGCCTCGAACGAGGGATAGGCATTGCCGATGGCGCAGTTGTTGCCGATGTCGGAGGAGATGATTGCCTCCTTCGGCAGCGCCGCCTGAATTGCGCGCCAGGCCATGCGGGGGCTCATCCAGTCAGGCTTGTCATCGCGGGCGCGCTGGTTCCAGCTGGTGCCCGGATCGTCGTCTTCGTGGTCCATGGAGGCCAGCTGCTGCGCCCAGCGGGATTTGGTATCGGCGATTTTTGCTTTGCGGGCGTCACGTCCCGCGTCGCCAGCGCTATCCGAGAGCTGGCCGAGGATGCCCAGTGCCACCTTGGCTGCGTCCCCGACGATGCCGACAGAGACGGTCTTGGTCAGGCCGATGCGGTCGGGGTTGATGTCGACCTGAATGATCTTGGCGTCCGCGGGCCAGTATTCCATTCCGTAGCCGGGCAGGGTGGAGAAGGGGTTCAGCCTTGTGCCGAGGCACAGCACCACATCGGCGTCCCGGATCAGGTCCATGCCCGCCTTGGAGCCGTTGTAGCCGAGGGGGCCTGCGAACAGGGGATGGGAGCCCGGAAAGGCGTCATTGTGCTGGTAGCCGACACAGACCGGCGCATCGAGCCGTTCCGCCAGCGCCATGGAGGCGTCGATGCCGCCTTTTGACAGAACCACACCGGCACCGTTGAGGATGACCGGGTTCTTGGCGTCCGACAGCAGCTCGGCGGCCTGGGCCAGGGCGGTCTCACCGCCGGCGGGGCGCTCGAATTCGACGACGGCGGGCATCGCGACATCGATGATCTGGGTCCACATGTCGCGTGGGATGTTGAGTTGCGCCGGGGCCGAGGCGCGTTTTGCCTGCATGATGACGCGGTTCAGCACTTCACAGACACGAGAGGGGTCGCGGACCTCTTCCTGATAGGCGACCATGTCTTCGAACAGTTTCATCTGTTCGACTTCTTGGAAACCGCCCTGACCGATGGTCTTGTTGGCGGCCTGGGGCGTCACCAGCAGGAGGGGCGTGTGGTTCCAATAGGCGGTTTTGACGGCGGTCACGAAATTGGTGATGCCGGGGCCGTTCTGGGCGATCATCATCGACATCTTGCCGGTGGCGCGGGTGTAGCCGTCGGCCATCATGCCGGCAGAGCCTTCGTGGGCGCAGTCCCAGAAGGTGATGCCCGCCTTGGGAAAGAGGTCGGAGATGGGCATCATGGCGGATCCGATGATGCCAAAGGCGTGTTCGATACCGTGCATTTGCAGGGTTTTGACAAAGGCTTCTTCAGTGGTCATGCGCATGTTGGGGGCTCCCGTTTGAAGTCGCGGAGAATGCCGACGGCTTCTGATCGTCTTTGGTCCGGTTTAGGCGGCGGTTCGTCGCAACGTTAGGGCCAGTTTGTCTGCCCGGTAGGGCCAGTGTGCCTTTGGTTCAATGTGCAGAGACCGCAGGAGGGGAGCGCCACCGCCGATGCGAGGTCCGGGTTCTCTGGTTTCAGGGACGCGCAGCGCGAATGGCGTTTGCCACATGTGCGGCGCCTTGAGGTATACGTTCACTGGCGATGGACGAATATCCCAGCCGGTAGAAATTATGCTGCCGGGTCTGTGCCGCAAAAAATGGCGCGCCGGGCTCTATCAGCACACCTTGGGCACGGAGTGCCGTGCCGACCCGGCCCATATCCACATGCTCTGGCGCTTTCATCCAAAGCGACGAGCCGCCATAGAGGCTGCTGTTAGCAGGCGAGAGCCCGTGTGTCGATATCGCCTCCTCCAGAACCCCGCGGCGTTCCTGAAGGACCCGCGCCATGCGGCGAATTTGGGCGTCGTAGTGACCAAGCGACAGGAAATATGCAACCGTACGCTGAATATGGCCGGGCGGGTGCCGCAGCACATTTGCGCGCAGGGCCCGAGCCTGCCGGATAAACGGCTCGGAGCCGACCAGATACCCCAGCCGCAGACCTGGAAACAGCGATTTCGAGAAGCTGCCGAGATAGATCACCCGACCCTCGCTATCGATGGATTTCAGCGCAGGAGAGGGCGGGGCGCGAAATGACATTTCGAACTCGTAGTCATCCTCGACCACCAGAGCGCCGATATCATGTGCGCGCGCCAGCAGAGCTTTGCGCCGGGCCATCGGCATAGTGGCGGTGGTCGGGCTCTGATGGCTCGGGGTGGTGAAGATCACATCGGTGTCACCTGCGATCTGGTCCGGTGGCAGGCCGTCGCTGTCCACCCCGATGACATCCAGGGCACAGCCTGTGTGGCCCAGCTGATCGCGAAGCGTATAATAGGACGGGTCCTCGATCGCGGCCTTGCGGCCCTCTTGCAACAGCAGCTGCCCCACGATCCACAGCGCGTTCTGGGCGCCCAGCGTGATGAGGATCTCTTCGGGGCGCGCAATGATCCCGCGGCGGGGCAGGGTATGCCGGGCGATGTATTCGATCAGAAGAGGATCATCCTGGTCGAAGTAGTCCCCGGTCATGGCGGCGAAATCCTTCTGGCCCAACGCCCGCAGCGCACAGAGCCGCCAATTGGCGTGGTCAAACAGGGTGGCATCGGCCTGTCCGTAGATGAACGGATACCGATAGCTGCGCCAGTCCTGCGGTTTGCGTGGTGTGTCTCCTCCGGTGAAGGTCCGGGTAATGGTGCGGTCCCAGTCGACCGTCTCTTCGACCTTTTCCGTCGGCGAAAAGGACGGCGGCACCGGCGCAGTCCCGGACACGAAAAAACCGGACCTGCCGCGGGCGGCAAGGTAGTCATTCGCGACCAGTTCCGTATAGGCGAGGGTCACCGTGATGCGGCTGACCCCCAGGTGGGCGGCCAGTTTGCGCGAGGAGGGCAGTTTTTCCTCGGCCCGAAATCGACCCGACAGAATACCGCCAGCGATCATTTCCTGGATCTGCGCCTGCAGCGTGCCCTGGGCATCAGGATTGAGAAAGAAGGTTTCCACGGAGATTGCCATGCCGGGAGGGTATTCTGGACTTATCCCAAAGGCAATCTGGACCGTGTCCTCGGCGAAGGATTTCTGAAATGCCCTTTTTTGCCCCGGTAGAATAAGAGGTTAAACCTGAAGCGGGGCCTGCGCGTCTGGCCCCTTGCGAGAGATCATAATAAACCATATAACTAGTTTTATCGAATCAAAGTGGAGGCAAACATGAATCCATCTCTTGCTGCACAGGGCTTTGCGGCCATGGGGTCCGAGGCGCGACTCGACGTGCTGCGGAAACTGGTCCGGGCGGGCGAAGGCGGGCTCACGGTGGGCGAAATCCGCGACCGCACCGGAATTGCCGCGTCAACCTTGGCCCATCATCTGAAATTCCTGTCTGCGGCCGAGGTGGTCTCGCAGGAAAAAGTCGGCCGGACCATCGTCTGCCGGGCCAGTTTCACACACCTCGAACGTCTCGCGGGTTTTATCCTCAGCGAATGCTGTCAGGACGCGGACGGCGGGCTCAAATCGAAAGTTGCCAACGATGGCTGATGTCTCCCATTCTCCCCGCTCTCGGATGCCGGGGGCCGTGCGGGTGGCCCTGGACTGGCTGCAAAGCCCATGGACCATCGGCCTGCTGATCCTTGCGGCGGTGGCGCTGATCGATCCGGACAATATCCGGTCCGTGCTGTCCTTTACCGCGCAGGCGCTGGCGACCACATCGAAATACATCCTCTTCGCGGTGACCCTTCTGGCCTTTCTCAAGGCCACCGGAGCCGAGGCCATGGTCGCCCGCGCCTTTGTCGGGCGCGAAATGCGGATGATCTTTTTCGCGGCCCTTTTGGGCGGGCTGGCTCCTTTTTGCTCCTGCGAAGTCATTCCGTTCATCGCCGGTCTACTGGCGCTTGGCGCCCCCCTGTCGGCGGTCATGGCGTTCTGGCTGTCCTCGCCCCTGATCGATCCGCCGACGCTGCTGATTACTGCCGCGGCCCTGGGCTGGCCTTTTGCCATCGCCAAAGCCGTGAGCGCGGTATCGCTGGGCCTCTTCGGAGGTTTCGTGATCAAAGCCCTGCGCAGTGGCGGAATGTTTGCCCAACCCCTGCGCAAGGAACCGGTCAAAAGCTGTTGCGGCTGCGGCCCGTCCAAGACGGACGAGCGTCCGAACTGGCGGTTCTGGCAGGAGGAAGAACGCCGGGCGACCTTCCGCAGAGAGTTCGTCACCAACGGTCTGTTTTTGCTCAAATGGCTCGCCTTCGCCTATGTTCTGGAATCGCTGCTGGTGCATTATGTCAAACCGGAGTGGATCGCGGCATTGGTCGGCGGAGACGGCATTGTGCCGATCGCCATCGCCGCCGTGGTCGGCATGCCCGCCTATCTGAACTCCTATGTTGCCCCGCCCCTGCTTGCCGGTCTGATGACCCAGGGCATGAGCGCCGGGGCTGCGCTGGCCTTCATGATCGCCGGCGCCGTCAGCTCCATTCCCGCCATGGCCGCCGTCTGGTCGCTGGTCAAACCCCGGGTCTTTGCCACCTATCTGGGGCTGGGCGTGTCGGGTGCGATCCTGTCGGGAGTGGTGTTCCAGATGCTGTGACACCTGTCTTCGCTGAGGCAAGGTGCCTGCCTCGGCGCCTTGGGTCCGACGAACCTCTGCACCTTTCATCGGGTGCAGAGGCAATTTCCGCATGAACGGCCCATGACACTGGATGCAACCCGTGCGAACTCCACCCGGGAGCTGACACGGTCTGCAGGGGCGGCAGAGATCAGCGGCGGGCCTGCAAGAAATCCAGATTGGCCCGCACCATCGGCCATTCGGGGGCGGTGATGGAATAGACTGCCGTGTCGCGAATGGTCCCGTTTGGCATACGGCTATGAGCCCGCAGAACACCGTCCAGCTTGGCTCCGAGGTGCTCGATTGCCATCCGGCTTTGCCGGTTGAGCACATGGGTGCGAAATTCGACGGCAATGGCGTCTTTGACCTCAAACGCATGTGCGAGCATCAACTGCTTTGCAGCGGTATTGAGACCGGTGCGCTGTACGGATTTTCGGTACCAGGTGGAGCCGATTTCGACTCGCTGGTTGCTCTGGTCGATATTCATATAGGTGGTCATCCCAACCGCGCGGCCTCCTGCGTCCAGGATTGCAAAGGCCACCATGCTGCCCTCCGCTTGAAGGGCCAGACGGCGGGTGATCTCTTGTGCGATGGTGTCGGGTGTCGGGACGGTCGTATACCACAGGCGATGGAGGTCCCCATCGGCGGCAGCCTCCGTCAGGTCAGCGCAATGATCCTGCGAGAGAGGCGCCAGCGTCACGCGGGCGCTGCGCAATTCGGTTGGAGTCATCCACATGGAAAGGGCCTTTCAAGATCGCTTTGAGCCGCCTCAATGGGGCAATGCCGGATCTGTCAAAAGGGCCAATTGACAACAATACGGCCAGACCAATCTGGCGTGATATCACTCGGTCAGGCGATGCGCAAAAGGCGCGTGCAGGCAGGTCCTGCCTGTTGTCAGGGACCTGGTGCACATTCAAGTCGCCGCAGATGGCACTGCGGCGACTGTGGGTCGTGATATGGGCGTCAGCCGAAGACGGTCGTCAGGGCCTTGTCCACGGCATCGGTGATCTTGTCGATGTCATCGGCGGTGGCGATCAGCGCAGGGCTGAAGCACAAGGTGTTGTTGCGCCCCGGCACGGAGCGGTTGGTGACGCCGATGATGACGCCGTGATTGCCCGCCTCGGCGACGACTTTCATGGCCAGAGCCTCGTCCACCGGCTCCTTGCTGTCGCGATCGCTGACCAACTCGGCCCCGATGAACAACCCCTTGCCACGGACATCCCCGATCACGGCATGCTTTTCTTTCAGCGCCGCGAGGTTCGCCATCATCCGGGCGCCCATGGCGGTACAGTTCTCGAGCAGGTTTTCATCTTCTATGATGCGCATGTTTTCCAGCGCCGCCGCAGGCCCTGCCGTGCAGCCCCCAAAGGTGGAGATGTCGCGGAAGTAGTTCAGCTTGTCCGAGGGGTCATCCTTGAACAGGTCAAAGACCTCTTCGGTGGCGACCATGCAGGCAATGGCGGCATAGCCGGAGGCCACACCTTTGGCCATGGTCACGAAATCCGGCTTGATGCCGTAGTGCTGATAGCCGAACCATGTCCCGGTGCGCCCAAGGCCACAGACCACTTCGTCGATGTGCAGCAGGATGTCATATTGCTTGCAGATCTCCTGCACGCGCGGCCAATAGCCTTCGGGCGCCTCGATGACACCGCCACCGGCCGTCACCGGCTCCAGGCAGAGCGCACCGACGGTCTCGGGGCCTTCGCGCAGAATCACCTCCTCGATGAGATTGGCAGCCGCAATGCCGAAGGCCTCGCCGGAGAGGTCCTCCAGCCCCAGCTCGTGCTTGCGGTATTCCATGCAGTGGGGAACCTTGATGAAATCGGGCGCGAAGGGACCATATTGCATATTGCGCTCTTCCTGACCGCCGGCGGACATCGCAGCGAGCGTCGAGCCGTGGTAGTCGCGGTCGCGGTAGAGGATCTTGGTCTTTTTGCCGCCGTATTTCTTGTGCGCGATCTGGCGCACCAGCTTGAACGCCTTTTCATTCGCCTCGGAGCCGGAGTTGCAATAGTAGACCCGGCTCATGCCCGGCATCTTTTCGATCAGCTTCTCGGCAAAGAGCGCCGCCGGGACCGAGCCTGCGGCCTGGGCGAAATAGCACATCTTCAGAGTCTGGTCGTAGACCGCCTTGGCGATGCTTTCGCGGCCATAGCCTACATTGACGGTCCAGACTGCGCCCGAGACCGCATCCAGCCACTCCTTGCCGTTCTGATCCCAGACCCGCATGCCCTTGCCCTCGACGATGATGCGCGGATCGGTGCTTTCAAAGGGCTTGTGCTGCACAAGATGGTGCCAGACATGTGCTTTGTCGGCGGAAACCACATGGCTGAGGTCGTTGTCGGTGAACGTGCCGTGCATGACATGTCCTTTCTTCTTGCGTGTTGTTTGAAACCTCGGTCGTCGCCGGATGGCGCACGGACTCTGTCATATGCGAGCAAATGATAATTTGCCTCGGCGAGATAGGTCCAGATCCGTTCGGAATTTGAGGCCAATCCCGTTGGAGGGGGGGGCCTGATCGATTTGCCACCACAGTCGGGGATGCAATAATCACGCATATGGCTGCGCGGGTCCAGTGCCGCTCCGGGCGGGATCGGTTCGGCACGCGCCGCCCCTCGTCAGCCCGCGCCGGTTCGGGCCGGTTCGCGAACGCGTGTGCCCCTGTCGCCGATTGCGCAGGCGAAGGGCGCTAGCCCTTCTTGTCGGTTCCCGCGTTCTCGGCGAAGGCCTGCTTGAACGCGCTCTGGCTGTCGGCCGTGGCTTCCGTCTGGAAGTTGGCTTTCCAGTCGCTCATGCTCATTCCATAAAAAAACTCGCGTGCGGCGTCCTTGCCGAGGTCGATGCCACGCGCATTTGCCGCTTCCTGGTACCAGCGGCTCAGGCAATTGCGGCAAAAACCGGTGAGGTTCATCATGTCGATATTCTGCACGTCAGTGCGATCTTGCATCAGATGTTGGCGCAGGCGACGAAAGGCGGCTGCCTCCAGTTCGATCTGGGTCTGGGCGTCGATATCCGGCTGAGAGGTCATGTCTGGCTCCTGTGTCCGCGGCCTGCGGAGATAACACCGAGAGAGGTAGCAACGCAGGGCCCAGGGAGCAAGGGAACAGGCGACCAAGGGCGGGCCGGCCGCGCGGGCCGGGGCTGCACAGCCGCGCCAGTCACCCCCCCCTGATATTCTGCCCGCAGCGCTGATACCGGGCGGGACTGCGCCGCGTCAGCGGCGCCCGGCCCAACGGGCGAGGTTGCATGTGCCATGCAATCGAGCCGGGCGGGAGCCCCCCGTCGTGGCCATCTTCACCACGTTCAAAGGCCCGACCGTTCGAGTGCCTCCTGCAGCGTCGGGGCAAGGCGGTGGGCCCAATTGCGTTGCTGTACTTCGGTGGCAATCAGATCGTTGCGAAGCTCGATCAGCGTATTGGGCCGCCCCCGGGCCGTGGCATGGGTGTCGATCGCGTCCCCCGGCAGATAGCCGGTGTAGGGGGCATTGTCGCCCACGGTCAGATCGCCGGAGGCCTTCAGGGCGCGGATCACTTCCGGTGAGAACCGCTCGGCCTCGGGGTAGAGGATGCCGATCTCCCAGGGGCGGGGTGGCCGACCGCGCAATTGCCGGGTGAAGCTGTGGACCGACACGATGACCACCTCCGGCCCCTGCGCCGCTGCCATCTCTGCGACTGCGCGGTGGTAGGGGCGATAGCAGGCTTCCAGACGGGCGGTGCGGTCGGCCGCCGCCGCATGGCGGTTTGCCGGAATGATGGTGCCGTCATACAGTTTCATCAGCAGGGTCGGGTCGTCTTCGCCGCGGTTCGGATCGATCACCAGCCGCGAGAAATTCGAGGCCACCACCGGCGCGTTCAACGCCTCCCCAAGGGCACGGGCCAGGCCATAGGCCCCGGGATCAAAGGCAATATGGCGCGTCATATCCGCCTCGGGCAGGCCCAGATCCGCGCCAGGGACCACCGGAGGCACCACATTGGTCGCATGATCGCAGGTAATGAGCCAGCGGCTGTTGCCGGGTTGGCCGTGGGTGAAATAAGCTGTGTATGTCATGGATCTGTCACGGGCCTGTCGTCATTTGATAGCGCAGCTTTAGAAGAGTTGCGGCATAATGTGAATTGAGCCATAAGACCGACAGCGATGTTTGCGTTAACATGCACCGGGCGCTCCTGGATGGGACAGGGGCCGCCAATGCGAAAAACGCAGGACACAACAGCGGCCCCATGCCGTTCACACCCGATAGTTCGCAGCCGATAGCCGGAGGATATAAAGAGCCCATGAAACGTACACGCAACGTCAAGATCGTGGCCACTCTCGGCCCGGCATCCGAAACCTACGAGACGATCCGTGCCCTGCATGAGGCCGGTGCCGATGTGTTCCGCCTGAACATGTCCCACGGCAGCCACGAGGAAATCGCGTCCAAGCACAAGATCATCCGCCAGATCGAAGCCGACCTTGATTCGACCATCGCCATCCTGGCCGACCTGCAAGGGCCGAAGCTGCGCGTCGGCGTCTTTGCCAGCGGATCCGAGGAATTGGTCGAAGGCGCGAAGTTCCGCCTTGATCTGGATCCCGCCGAGGGCGACCTCAACCGCGTTTGCCTGCCCCACCCCGAGATCTTTCAGGCTCTGGAGCCGGGGTCGCATCTGCTGGTCAACGACGGCAAGATCCGGCTCAAGGTCGAGGACTGCGGCGGTGATTTCGCCAATTGCGTGGTGATCACCGGGGGTACGATCTCCAACCGCAAGGGTGTCAACGTGCCGGACGTGATCCTGCCGCTGGCGGCGCTGTCGGAAAAGGACCGCGCTGATCTGGAATTCGTCTGCAACCTCGGGGTCGACTGGCTGGCGCTGTCCTTCGTGCAGCGGGCCAAGGATGTCTTTGAGGCCCGGCAGCTGGCCGATGGCCGGGCGGCGGTGCTGTCGAAAATCGAAAAACCCTCTGCGGTGGACAACTTTGCCGAAATCCTCGATGCCTCGGATGGTATCATGGTGGCGCGGGGCGATCTCGGGGTCGAGCTGCCGGTGGCCGCCGTGCCGCCGATCCAGAAACGTCTCATCCGGAAATGTCGCGCAGCGGCCAAGCCGGTGATCGTCGCCACCCAGATGCTGGAAAGCATGATCGAGAGCCCGATGCCGACCCGGGCCGAAGTCTCGGACGTGGCGACTGCCATCTACGAGGGCACCGACGCAATCATGCTCAGCGCTGAATCCGCCGCGGGCCAATACCCGATCGAGGCGGTGCAGACCATGGACCGGGTCGCGACCGAGGTGGAGCAGGACCCGACCTACCGCGAGATCATCTCCGCGTCGCGCTCGTCCAAGGGGGATACCATCGCCGACGGTATCGTCGCCGCCGCCCGTGAAATCGCCGAGAAGACGGAGATCAAGGCGATCTGCTGTTTCACCCAATCGGGCACCACTGCGCTGCTGACCGCGCGGGAACGGCCCAATGTGCCGATCATTGCCATGACCCATCTGCAGGGAACGGCCCGCCGGCTGGCGCTCAGCTGGGGCTGCAACTGTGTGGTGACGGCACGGGTGGACCGGTTCAAGGGGGCGGTCGTCTCGGCGGCGCGCGCGGCGCGGTCTGGCGGGTTTGCGACCGAGACCGATCAGGTGGTGGTGACCGCCGGTGTGCCGTTCAATGTTCCCGGCACCACCAATATCCTGCGCATCGCCCCCTGCGACGAGCGCCTGATTTACAACACTGACCCGGAATAATAGGCTGCCCCCCGACCGTATAAAAGGGGATCGCGCGCGATGGATACGGATACGGATGCGGTGTTGGTGGTCGGGCTGGTCCTGATCTGGCTCGGGATCCCGTCTTTCTTTTCCGCCTATGCAAGTCGCCGCAGCCCTCTGGCTGCGGCGCTTATGGTCGTGCTGGGCGGGGGCTGCGTGGCCTGGGCCGTGGTGACCCACCCCGGCGGCTATGCGCTCTTTGATGTGCCCGATGTGTTTTTCCACGTCATTGGTCGTCTTCTCTAGGCAAAATGGGCTTGCTCTTGCGGCGGAGCTGCCGTAAAGGGCACGTCTGATCGCGGGACCGGCCAAAGTGGCATGCCGAGTCGCGTGTGTAGCGAACCTACGAATAAGGAGACGGAAATGCCCAAGATGAAGACAAAATCGAGCGCCAAGAAGCGCTTTAAGGTGACTGCGACAGGCAAGGTCCTGGCAGGTCAGGCCGGCAAACGCCACGGCATGATCAAACGTCACAAGAAATTCATTCGTGATGCCCGTGGCAGCACGACCCTGTCCGCCCCCGACGCAAAGATCGTCAAGGGCTACATGCCCTACGACCGCTAAGAGGAGATAAGAGATATGTCCCGCGTTAAAGGTGGTACCACAACTCACGCCCGTCACAAGAAGGTCATCAAGGCCGCCAAAGGTTACTATGGCCGCCGCAAGAGCACCTTCAAGGTCGCCCGTCAGGCCGTCGACAAGGCGAATCAATATGCAACCCGTGACCGCAAGAACCGCAAGCGCAACTTCCGCGCTCTGTGGATCCAGCGTATCAACGCCGCGGTCCGGGGTCACGACGAAGCGCTGACCTACTCCCGCTTCATCAACGGTCTGAACCTGGCCGGTATCGAAGTGGACCGGAAAGTTCTGGCGGACCTCGCCGTGCACGAACCCGAAGCCTTTGGCGCCATCGTGCGTCAGGCTCAGGACGCGCTGGCGGCCTGAGGGCTGCCTGCGAGGTCGAGCTGGTCATAGTCAGCCCGGTCAACGCGAACTGATTGAAACCCGTCGGTGCAATCCGGCGGGTTTTTTCGTGCCGTATTTTTTGGGGCCGTGGTTCGGGCCGCCGTCATGCCCGTTGCAATAGGTGCCCCCCGTAATAGGTGCAGTGCCACACCGGAGCTGAGGTCGGGGCGACAGCCGGAGCCCCCCCTGTGATGTGGCCTATTCCGGTTGTGACGAAATCCGCCGCGCCAGCGAGGCGATCACCAAGGCGCCGATCGGCCACATGGACCAGGCGTAGCCGCTCCAGCTGAACAGATTGAGACACAGCAGAAACCCGGCAATCACCCAGAGCCGGATCGGCAGCGCCAAGATTTCTGAGCGGCCAAACAATCTCTCGGCATTGCGCAGCCCGAACAGGGTCGCCACCACCAGCAGCAGCCAATGGGACCAGACGCCGGGTCCGGTCGCGATGTCGACAATGAACAGCGCCCCCGCAATCAGCGCCAGCGTCGCACCCGCCCGGCCAAAGCTCAGCGGTTGCGGGTTGCCGTCACATCTGCGCGCAAAAAGGCCCCTTGCGCGGCGGTCCGGGGTATTGCCAGTCTCGGGGCCCTCAGCCTCGGTCTGGCGAGGAACGGGCTTGCGGGCATCGGTCTGGCGGGGATTGGGTTGGGCGCCCCCCCCGTTGAAGCTGCGCTGCGGGGCATCGGAGAACGGATCGGGGTCTTGCCAGACCTGTGCGGTCTTGCTGCGCCGGGGCGCCCCGAGGGCGATCCGGTAAACGGGAATATCCTCGGGCATATTGCGCGGGCGGCGGTCGCCGATATATTCGAACCCGATGGTGAGCTTGTTCTTCACGTGATCGTAGACTTGCTGCGAGATCAGCACCCCGCCGGGTTCTGCCATGGTTTGCAGCCGGGCGGCCAGATTGACGCCTTCGCCAATCAGATCGTCCCCGTCGCAGATCACATCGCCCAAATGCACGCCAATGCGAAACGACAGGGCCGTGTCCTTGGCGGCGAGTTCCTGTTGCACCTCAATGGCGCATTGCACGGCCTCCACCACGGAGGGAAAGTCCGCGATCAGCCCGTCGCCCGCAGTATTGGCGACCCGGCCGCCATGGTGGGCAATCAGTTTGAAGAACACATCCCTTGCGGCCTGAAGTTCGGTGAAGGTGCCGACCTCATCCGCTGTCATGGCGGTGCTGAACTGTTCTGCATCCGCAGCCAGAATAGTGGTCAGTTTGCGTGTAATGCGTTCGGTCATGAAATCCGGCCCCATGCAAGGTCTGTCGCTAAGGTGGGCTTTTGCGGCGCCGCATGCAAGAGCGGCGATTGTCGCGATTGCCGCGCCAGGGCGGGCGACGCTGGGCGCAGGGCGACAGTTGGGGGCGCTCAGGGGACGCCGACGCTTGCTTTCGACGCCTCGTGTGGTAGCAGGGCACAAAGCGAGACGTGAGGGGCCGTCATGGACGATCTTAAAGCAAAATACCTGGCGCAGATCGCCGAGGCAGGTGATGAAAACGCATTGGAGGCCGTGCGCCTCGCCGCGGTTGGCAAAAAGGGCGAGGTTGCCCTGAAGATGCGCGAACTGGGCAAGATGAGCCCCGAGGAACGTCAGGTGGCAGGTCCGGCGTTGAACGCGCTGAAGGATGAAATAAATTCCGCCCTTGCCGCCAAGAAGGCCGCCTTGGGCGACGCCGCGCTGGACGAGCGGCTGCGGTCCGAGTGGCTGGATGTGACGCTGCCGACGCGGCCGCGCCGTCAGGGGAGCCTGCATCCGATCAGCCAGGCCTCGGAAGAGCTGACCGCGATCTTTGCCGAAATGGGATTCTCGGTGGCTGAAGGGCCGCGTGTGGATACCGACTGGTACAATTTCGACGCGCTGAACATCCCCGGCCACCACCCCGCGCGGGCCGAGATGGATACATTCTACATGCACCGCGCCGAGGGCGACAACCGGCCGCCGCATGTGCTGCGCACTCATACGTCGCCGGTGCAGATCCGCTCGATGGAGAAAATGGGCGCGCCGCTGCGCATCATCTGCCCGGGTGGCGTGTACCGTGCCGATTATGACCAGACCCACACGCCGATGTTCCACCAGGTCGAGGGTCTGGCGCTGGACACCGATATCTCCATGGCGAACCTGAAATGGGTGCTGGAGGAATTCGTCAAATCCTTCTTCGAGGTGGACGATGTGGAGCTGCGCTTCCGCGCTTCGCATTTCCCCTTCACCGAACCCTCGGCCGAGGTCGACATCCGCTGCAGCTGGGAAGGCGGCACGCTGAAGATCGGCGAGGGCGATGACTGGCTCGAGATCCTCGGCTCCGGCATGGTGCACCCGAAGGTGATCGCCGCCGGTGGCATTGACCCGGACATATATCAGGGCTTTGCCTTCGGGATCGGGATCGACCGTCTGGCGATGCTGAAATACGGCATCCCCGACCTGCGCGCCTTCTTCGAGAGCGACCTGCGCTGGCTGCGCCACTATGGGTTCAGCTGTCTCGACGTGCCGACGCTGCATGGTGGCCTGAGCCGGTGACGTCAGCAGAGTTGATCACGGCATGCGAGAATGTGTGCCGGGACTTTGCGTGGGTTCTGCCCGTCACGGAATGGCTTCGCAACTTGGCTATTCCGGTAGGAGTCTGGGTTGGGTTGTATCAGCTCGGAACTTGGCGGCGTGAAAAGGTTGCGCTTAAAAGAGCTGAAATTGCTGAAACAATTATGAGTAGCGCTTTGGTCGTAGATGATCTCTTGAATTCCGTGCGCAACGTTTACCTCAGGATAGAACCTAAATCGTCCTACGCAGAACAAATTTTTGCGCGTTGGAAGAAGTACGACGACGGTTGGGATAAAATTACGCGCCTTCAAGATATGAGGCCAAAAGCTGAAGCATTTTTTGATGATGAAGACGTGCTGAGTGATGTCGAACAGCTTCTAAAGGCCCTTGGCGAAACTCAGGCAACACTACTGACGCTTCAAGGGCATGAACCGGACACTACTTATGGCATGGACCAAGAAACGATTGAATTTTACAGAGACCTGAGAAGTCTCGTCCGTAAAAAAGATGGCGACAAGATAGACGTGCTGCAACGCAAAGCGATGGACAGTCTAAAGCGCAAACTTTACCCCGTGATGCGCTTGGAAAAAGGATAAAACCATGAAATTCACCCTCTCCTGGTTGAAGGACCACCTCGACACCGAAGCGACCGTCGAGGAGATCACCGAAACCCTGACCGACCTCGGGCTGGAGGTCGAAGAGGTGGTGAACCCCGCCGACAGCCTCAAGGCCTTTACCCTGGCCAAGGTGGTGGGCGCCGAGCAGCACCCGGACGCGGATCGCTTGCGGGTCTGCAGGGTGCTGACCGACGAGGGCGAGAAACAGATCGTCTGCGGCGCGCCCAACGCGCGCGAGGGCATCACCGTGGTGCTGTGCAAGCCGGGCGATTACGTGCCGGGGCTGGATTTCACCCTGTCTGTCGGCAAGATCCGGGGCGTGGAAAGCCACGGCATGATGGCTTCGTGGAAAGAACTGGAACTGGGCGAAGACCATGATGGCATCGTGGAGCTGCCTTCGGGCGAGGTGGGCGACAGGCTGGTGGACTGGCTGGCGGCGCATGACCCGGCCAAGGTCGATCCGGTGATCGACATTGCGATCACCCCGAACCGTCCCGATGCGCTCGGTGTCTACGGCATTGCGCGGGATCTGGCCGCGCGCGGGCTCGGGACGCTGAAGACCACCGACTACAGCCCCGTCGAGGGCCAATATGCCAGCCCGCTCAAGGTCACCATCGACGAAGACACGCAGGACGGCTGTCCGTTGTTCACCGGTCGTCTGATCCGTGGCGTCACCAACGGCCCCAGCCCGAAATGGTTGCAGGACCGGCTGGTCGCCATTGGCCTGCGCCCGATTTCGGCGCTGGTGGATATCACCAACTTCTTCACCTTCGACCAGAACCGCCCGCTGCATGTCTTTGACGCGGCCAGGGTAGCGGGCAATCTGCTGGTGCATCGTGCAGCCGGTGGCGAAGAGATCCTGGCGCTGGACGAAAAGACATATGTGATGCAGCCGGGCCAGATGGTGATCTCGGATGACCGCGGCGTCGAGAGCATCGCGGGCATCATGGGCGGCGCTGAGACCGGCTGTACCGAGGATACCGTAGATGTCTTTCTTGAGAGCGCCTTTTGGGATCATATCCAGATCGCCACAACCGGGCGTGCGCTGAAGATCAACTCCGATGCGCGATACCGGTTCGAACGCGGCGTGGACCCGGAATTCACCTACGAGGGGCTGGAACGCGCCACGCAGATGATTCTGGATCTCTGCGGCGGTGAGCCGTCCGAGGTGGTCACGGCGGGCGATGTGCCCGATCACGGGCGGACCTACCGGCTGAATGCCGAGCGGGTGCAATCATTGGTCGGCATGGACATTCCCGAAAGCGAGCAGCGCCAGACGCTGACCCGTCTGGGATTCCGGCTGGAGGGCAACATGGCGCATGTGCCCAGCTGGCGTCCGGACGTGCAGGGCGAGGCCGATCTGGTCGAGGAAGTGGCGCGGATTGCCTCTTTGACCAAACTCGAGGGCAGGCCGCTGCCGCGTCTCACCTCGGGTATTCCGGCCCCGGTGATGACACCGCAGCAACGCCGGTTACAGATGGCGCGGCGCAGCTGTGCTGCTCTGGGCTACAATGAGGTGGTGAGCTATACGTTCATCGATCAGGCGGCGGCCGGGCTCTTTGGTGGCGGCACCGATGCGACCATGCTTGCCAATCCGATCTCGTCGGAAATGTCGCACCTGCGACCCGACCTGCTGCCGGGGCTGTTGCAGGCCGCCGCGCGCAATCAGGCGCGGGGCATATCGGATGTGGCGCTCTTCGAGGTGGGTCCTGCCTTCACCGGCGGTGAGCCCGGCGAGGAGCGGATCCAGATCTCCGGGCTGATGGTGAACCGGGACGGGCCGAAGGACGTGCATGGGGCATCGCGGGTGATGGATGCATTCGACGCCAAGGCCGACGCCGAGGCGGTGCTGGCCGCAATCGGCGCGCCCGCCAAGGTGCAGATCCTGCGGGAAGGCGATGTCTGGTGGCATCCGGGGCGCCATGGCCGGATCTGCCTTGGGCCGAAAAAGACCCTCGGCGTGTTCGGCGAGCTGCATCCCAAGGTGCTGAACGCGCTCGGGATCAAGGGCACGGCGGTGGCCTTCACGCTCTACCCCGAGGAAATCCCGCTGCCCCGCAAGGGCGGCGCCACCCGTGCGGCGCTGGTGATCAGCGACCTGCAGGCGGTGGAGCGGGACTTTGCCTTCGTGGTCGACGCAGAGGTCGAGGCGCTGACGCTGGTCAATGCCGCTGCCGGTGCGGACAAGGGGCTGATCGCGGACGTGCGTGTCTTTGACGAATTCATCGGCGGCTCGCTGGGCGAGGGCAAGAAATCGCTGGCGCTTGCCGTGCGTCTGCAGCCCAAGGGGCAGACGCTGACCGAAAAGGACATCGAGGCGGTCAGCGAGAAAATCGTCGCCAAAGTGACCAGGGCCACCGGCGGCACGCTGCGCGGCTGAGCTGCCTCCTCCACGCCCGGATAGAAGAAACGCGCCCTGATCCTGATGTCAGGGCGCGTTTTTTACGTCTCGTAACGCCCTGTGAGGGCAATGGCGGGCAGGCGCCGCCCTCGCTGCGGGTTGGCCTGCGCGCCAGGACCCGCTAGGTCTGGGGCGACCGGGGACCGCACCAGCGCAGCCCCCGCAGAGGCAGGAGGTTTTTCAATGACATTGACCGTATATCTTTCCGGAGAAATCCACACCGACTGGCGGGATCAGATCATCGACGGGGCCGCAGGCCTTGATGTGCGGTTCGACAGCCCGGTGACGGACCACGGGGCGAGTGATGATTGTGGCGTGGCGATTCTCGGCGCCGAGGACCACAAGGTCTGGCATGATCACAAGGGCGCCAAGCTGAATGCCATCCGCACCCGCAAGGGCCTCGAAGAGGCGGATGTGGTCGTGGTGCGCTTTGGCGACAAGTACAAACAGTGGAATGCCGCCTTTGATGCGGGCTACGCAGCGGCGCTGGGGAAATCGATCATCGTCCTGAGCGGCCCGGAGCATGGCCACGCGCTGAAGGAGGTTCATGCCGCCGCGCTTGCGGTCGCCGAGGAGCCGCGGCAGGTGGTGGAGATCCTGACATATGTGCTGACGGGACGACTGCCGACCTGATTGTCGCGGCTCTTTTGCTGCAGGAGCGATCCGGTATCTGGCCAGCAGCACCCAATGGGCGGCCCTGAATAAGGAGTTTTTTAACGGTGTGCTTGCTATTGCTGAGGGTGATACGCAAGAAGCGTTGTCCCTGTCAGAAAATAGACTTGTGGTTCCATGACCGATACTCCCAAACAAGACCGCAGGAGATCCCGTTTTCAGGTTACCCCCGAAAGTGAAGATCGGGGCCTGTTCAAGCGCGGCGTGACGCAGATCGCCGCGACATTGGTTCCTGCCTTTTCGAAAACGCCGCGTGGCGATATCGCGGTGCGCGCCTTCGTCGGCGACGGGGAAGAAATCACCGTCATTTTTGCCGGGCGGCGCATTCAGCAATTTGGACCTCTGCACGAGGAGCTGCGGCGACTTCTGACCGAAGCAAATTACTCTGCGGCGCGGTCGCGCAAGGACCCTCCCGCCGTTAACAGCATTCAGCTGGGGGCTCAGATCGAGGGGGCCTGGCGCGTCCGGTTTGAGCGCAGCACGACAGGCGACGACATACGGGTGCTGCAATTTCTGGCCGCCCGCTGGGGCTTTACTGATCGCAACGGCAAAACCATTACCAGCGGCAAACGCGCCCTTTACTGACAGACCCGGACGGTGTCTGGCGTCGGCTGCGGTGCCGGATGTTTCTGCCCCGCAGGTGCCTCGCGTTGTGGTGTTACGCAAGTCCCGCATGACTGCAGATCTGGAGTCGCCATGCGGCGCAGTGTGGGGCGGAGCGGCGGCGGGAATTCTTGTGATCGCTACCGTTTGTTAAGACATCAGTCGGATAGTCGGAGACAGCGTTTTTGCGTTACTTTTCCTTTCAGCCGAACAAATTTTGATGCCATGCTGCCAAAAATCCCAAGAATAGAACGCCGCGCACGCGGAAAGATCACCCCGGAATACGAAGACAGCGGTCTGTTCAAGGGCGGCATTGTCCAAGTACAGCTGGCGTTGGTGCCCGTCTTTGGCGCCACGTCGCGCGGGGATTGTACGGCGCGCGCGTTCACGGCCGAAGGCACCGATGTCACAGTGATTTTCGCAGGCCGCCGCCGCCCGCATTTCCAGGCGCTCTATAGCCAGCTGCGCTACATGTACGCCCAGGCGCAGCAGGCGGATGAGCGGCGCGGGATCAAGATGCGCGACGTGAATTCAATCCAGTTGCCGGTGCAATGCGAAGGGGCCTGGCGGGCGCGGATCGAGCGCGATGAACGGGGGCAGGAAACCCGTAGCATGCAATTCATGGTCGCTCGGTGGGGGTTTCAGGGGCACGATGGCAGGGTGCTGAACTATGGCACGGCGGCGCGTTTGCCCGCGAAAAAGGTCGAAACGGTTCAAGCGGCCCCGACCTCGGAAAACGGCGTCTACGCCGCGGCCGCAGTGTCCCCCGCCTTGCGGCAGGGAACAGCTTTCGGGGGCTGAGGCGGAGCGGCTCAGCCGTCTTTCTGGATTTCCACGCTATGCGGATAGGGGATGGAAATGCCTTCTGAATCAAAGGCTTCCTTGACGCCCTGGATCATCGCCCATTTCAGTTCCCAGTAGTCCTCGGCATTGCACCACAGGCGGGTGGAAATATCGACGGAACTGTCGCCGAGGTTGGTGACACGCACCCAGGGCTCCGGGGTGGTCAGCACGCGGGAGTCGGCCTCGGCCAGACGCAGGATGACAGCCTTGGCCTGTTCGATATTGTCGCCGTAATCGATGCCAAAGGTGATATCCAGACGACGGGTCGCATGGGCCGAGAAATTGGTGATGATCGCGCCCCAGGCCTCGCCATTGGGGACAATCAGCTGCACGTTGTCAGGGGTGACCAGTTCGGTGAAGAACAGGTTCAGATCCTTGACCGTGCCGGCCGTCCCGCCGATGTCGACGTATTGACCCAGCTTGTAGGGACGGAACAGGATCAGCATGAAGCCGGCCGCCAGATTGCTGAGCGTGCCCTGCAGCGCCAGACCGATGGCCAGGGTCGCAGCGCCAAGCATGGCGACAAGGCTGGTCGCCTCGATGCCAAAGATGCCGAGCACGGCAACCAGGACGATCGCCAGCAATACCCAGCGCACCATGCTGGCAACAAAGCTGCCGAGGGTTTCGTCGATTTGCGGTGTCTTGTTGATCCGGGTGCGGACGGCGCTGGCGATCAGCCCGGCCCCGATCCAGCCGAGGATCAACACCACCAGCGCCTTGATTCCGTTCAGGATCAAGGGCCAGTACAGATAGGCCTGTGCGGTGAACTCTTCCATGGTTTTTTCCCTTGAAATGCGAAAACAGGAGCCGCCAGGGCCCCTGTTCCGGTGTCAGTCTGCGGTGATTACTTCTTCAGCGCGTCGCGGATTTCCAACAGCACTTCGAGCTCGTTCGGCCCTGCGGGGGCGACCTCTACAACCACTTCTTCCTTCGTTTCCATGGAGGCTTTGACCTTGTTGACGTAGCGCACCAGCATGAAGACGACAAAGGCGATGATCAGGAAGTTGATCACGGCCATCAGGAAGGCCCCGTAGGCAAAAACGGCGGCACCGGCTTCGCGGGCAGCTTCGAGCGAGGCATAGGGGCCTTCGCCCGCCAGCACGACGAAATTGTTGGTAAAGTCCAGCCCGCCGGTAAAGAGGCCGATGATCGGATTGAGCAGATCGCCGACCATGGATTTCACGATTGCGGTGAATGCGGCACCGATAATGATGCCGACGGCCATATCCATGACATTGCCCTTGGCAATGAATTCCTTGAATTCGTTAAACATCGAAGTTTCCCTTTCCTCTGTCCCTACCGCAGCCTATGTGCGGCAAAATGTCCTGTAAACGCTGATATTTGCGCCGTTCAGGAAACGGTAGGGGGAAAAACACCTGGCAAGTGGCGTTTCCGCAAGGGAAAGGGGGCCGATTCTCTCGTCCTGGCCGGTGGCGCCAGACGGCCGGACAGCCCCCCCGGATGCCGCCGTCAGGAGATCAGGCTGCGGGGGGCGGTCACATCGATCCCGAGGGCTGCGCCGACCGCCGCATAGGTGAGCTGTCCCGCGTGGATGTTCAGGCCGTTCAACAGATGCGCATCCTCCGCGCAGGCCTGTTTCCAGCCTTTGTCCGCCAGCGCGAGCAGGAAGGGCAGGGTGGCGTTGCCAAGCGCCTGGGTCGCGGTGCGCGCGACTGCCCCCGGCATATTCGCGACACAGTAGTGCAGGATGCCATCGACCTCGTAGATCGGGTCCGCATGGGTGGTGGCGCGGGAGGTTTCAAAACAGCCACCCTGATCGATCGCCACATCGACCAGCGCCGCACCGGGCTTCATGTCGGCAAGATCTGCGCGCGAGACCAGTTTCGGAGCGGCAGCGCCGGGGATCAGAACCGCGCCAATCACCATATCGGCCTGGCGGATCAGCTCGGCCGTGGCACCGGTGGTAGAGTAGCGGTTCCTGAAGGTCCTGCCAAAGGCATCGTCGAGATATCGCAGGCGCGGCAGCGAACGATCCAGAACGGTGACATCCGCGCCCATGCCGGCGGCGATCCGTGCCGCATGGGTGCCGACAACGCCGCCGCCCAGCACGACAACCCGCGCGGGCGCCACCCCCGGAACCCCGCCCATCAGCACGCCGAGACCGCCATTGGCCTTTTGCAAGGTCCAGGCCCCCATCTGCGGCGCGAGCCTGCCGGCGACCTCTGACATCGGCGCGAGCAGGGGCAATCCACCGCGATCGTCGGTGACGGTCTCATAGGCAATGCAGGTGGCGCCTGACGCCAGCAAATCCCGGGTCTGCTGCGGATCGGGCGCCAGATGCAGATAGGTGAACAGCACCTGCCCGTCGCGCAGTATCTCGCGTTCCACCGCCTGTGGCTCCTTGACCTTCACGATCATGTCGGCGCCGGCAAATATCTCTTTGGCCGTCTCCAAGAGTGCAGCGCCTGCCGCGATGTAATCCTCATCGGAGAATCCCGCCCCCTGTCCCGCACCGGACTGGATCATGACCTGATGACCGTGGGCGACCGCCTCGCGCGCGGCATCGGGCGTCATCCCGACGCGAAATTCCTGTGGTTTGATTTCTGTAGGGCAGCCGATTTTCATGGACCTGTCTCCTCGGGTGACGTCCCGACAGAGTGTCGCAGAGTTGATTTCAAATGTGCTGCTTCTTTGGTCATATGTGAGCGGTGACATCGGGAGGATCTTCGATTATACGCTTGATACACGCAATAAAGGTGTATGGAATGGCACTGGATCAGTTGGATCGTCGAATCCTGGCGGTTCTGCAAAAGCAGGGCCGGATCTCGAACGCAGAGCTGAGCGAGGCCGTGAGCCTCTCGGCATCGGCCTGCCATCGACGGGTGCAAAGGCTGGAAAGCGAGGGCTACATCCGCAAATACGTCGCCCTTCTGGACGCCCGCAAGATGGGGGTGCCGACGACGGTATTCGTGGAAATCACTCTGCAAACTCAGGCTGACGAAGTGCTGGACGCCTTTGAGAAGGCGGTGGCGCGAATACCGGATGTATTGGAATGCCATCTGATGGCGGGTACGGCGGACTATATTCTCAAGGTTGTCGCCGAAAACACCGATGATTTCGCCCGCATCCACAGGCAGCATCTGACGCGGCTGCCGGGGGTGGCGCAAATGCAGAGCAGTTTCGCATTGCGCACGGTCTTCAAGACCACGGCGCTGCCGATCCCCTGAAGGCGCGAAACCGGTGGGTGCGCTATGCATCTTTTGGTCGTGTGGGCGTGGTTTTAGTCGCCTGATGCTTGCCCAACAGGCGGCTTGGGCGGCATAATGGGGCCAGACAGCATGGCAGGGCCGATCACTATTGCGCTTTTCGACCCGTGAGGTGTGATCTGACACCAAAGAATTACATGCCGTCGCTATGCGATGGTCCAAACCTGTTACAGTCAAAGGAGAAACAGTGTGAGCAGCGATCAGGAAAATACATCCTTCGAATGGCTGGAAGCCGAGCTGCAGGACACGCTGGACGAAGATTTCGAAATTGAATTCGCCGAACCCATGCTGTCGATGGAGCTGCGCAAGATCTATCGCGCCCAGCACCCGGAGATGCTGGACCGCGAGGTGTATTTTCGCAACCTTCTGCGCCTGCAGGCCGAGCTGATAAAGGTCCAGGATTGGGTCCAGCACACAGGTGCCAAGGTCTGCATCCTGTTCGAGGGGCGCGACAGTGCCGGCAAGGGAGGCGTCATCAAGCGCATCACGCAGCGGCTGAATCCCCGGGTGGCCCGTGTGGTTGCCCTGCCTGCCCCCAGCCGCCGTGAACAAAGCCAATGGTATTTCCAGCGCTACGTGCCGCATCTGCCGGCCGCGGGCGAAATTGTTCTCTTCGACCGGTCCTGGTACAATCGCGCGGGTGTCGAACGTGTGATGGGCTTTGCCACCGATGATCAGGTCGAACAGTTCTTCCAGGACGTTCCGGAATTTGAACGAATGCTGGCACGGTCCGGCATCATTCTGTTGAAATACTGGTTCTCGATCACCGACGAAGAACAGCAATTACGCTTTCTGATGCGCATCCACGACCCAATGAAACAGTGGAAACTCTCGCCAATGGATCTGGAATCCCGCATCCGCTGGGAACAGTATACCAAGGCCAAGGAGGATATGTTCTTCCGCACGAACATCCCCGAGGCGCCATGGTATATCGTTGAAGGCAATGACAAGAAGCGCGAGCGGCTGAACTGCATCGAACATCTGCTGACGCGCATTCCCTACCATGATGTGCCCAGCGAAAAGGTCGCACTGCCGGATCGGGAATATAATCCCGACTATGAACGTCGGGTGCTGCCGGACGAGCTCTACGTGCCAAAGATCTACTGAGCGCCTTCACCTCAGCAGAATACATCCTTTTTCATCTTTTGAAAAATACCTCGGGGAGCGCGAGGGGCAGCGCCCCTCGCCAGACC
>MPDC01000015.1 GCA_001874255.1 Alphaproteobacteria bacterium MedPE-SWcel | reverse complement strand
CCTTTGCGACACGATACGTGGTCAAAGGAGCGGCACAATCCCGCGACAGGTCCAGGGTGCGGCTTCGCTTTGTCGAATGGGGCGGCTCTCATGACACCGTCGCCGAAGAGGCCGTCCTGCCCGATGACGCCACCCATGCGGTCAGCCAGAACGAGCTGCCCATGGCGCTGACCCGTGCCGAGGGGCGGCAGGTGGTGCAGCGCTGGCTGGCGGAGGCGCGGATTTCGCGCGACAGTGCCCGTTTTGCGCTGCCGCCCTCGCAATCTCTGGATCTCGGGGCCGGCGATGTGGTGCGGCTGCCGGGACAGGACGGCGAGGGGGCGGCGCTCTACCGGGTGGATCGGGTCGAGCAGGCAGAGGCGCAGATCATCGAGGCCGTGCGGATCGAGCCGGTGGTCTACCAGCCGCTGCAGGTGGCGGAGGATCACCCGCGCAGCGACCCCTTTGCCGCGCCCGCGCCCGTGTTGCCGCTGTTTCTGGACCTGCCGCTTATGCGGGGCGATGAGGTGGCCCATGCGCCGCATCTCTGCGCCTCGGCCCGCGACTGGCCGGGGGCGGTGGCGGTCTATGGTGCGGATCTGGGCGGTGCCTTCGCGCTGGAGGAACTGCTGCCGGCCCGCGCCACCGTCGGGATCACCCGGACGCCTTTGGCGGCGGGGCCGGTGGGGCGCTGGGATCGGGGCGCCGATCTGGAGGTGGAGCTGATCGGCGGCAGTCTCGACAGCGCCGAGGGGCGGGCGGTTTTGAACGGCGCCAATCGGCTCGCCATAGGCGATGGCAGCCCGGACCGATGGGAGGTGATCCAGTTCGCCGAGGCCAGCCTGATTGCCCCCAACCGCTATCTGATCCGCAGCCGTTTACGGGGCCAATACGGCAGTGACGGTCAGATGCCCGACCTCTGGCCCGAGGGGTCCTATGTGGTGCTGCTGGATGCGGCGGTGGAACAGCTGGATCTGTCGCTGTCGCAGCGGCGGCTGGCGCGGGAGTATCGTGTCGGCCCCGCCCGGCGCCCCTATGACGACCCGTCCTTTGTGGCGCTGACCGCCAGTTTCGACGGCAACGGCCTGCGCCCCTATGCGCCGGTGCATCTCCGCGCCGATGGCGCGCTTGGCGCCGATCTGACCGTCAGCTGGATCCGGCGCACCCGGATCGAGGGCGACAGCTGGGACCTGGAGGAGGTGCCCCTGGGCGAGGAGACCGAAGCCTACCGGATACGGGTGATGTCGGGGCCGACCGTGCTGCGCGATGACCGGGTGACGGCGCCGTCCTGGACCTATGACAGCGCCGCACAGGCCGCCGATGGCGCCGTCGCCGGGGACCGGATCGAAGTGGCGCAGCTTTCGGCGCGCTATGGCGCGGGGCCTGCGGCCTCGATGAGCCTTGCCTGATCCCGGTCGGATGCCGCTGCCGGTCCTGTGGGAGGATCTGCGCAGTCTGGCGCGCGCTCTGCTGGCGCATCCGGCGCCCCGGCGGCCGGAACTGTGCCGGCAGATCCTGGCCGGGGCGGCGCGCGCCCGGCGACAGGCGCAGGCGACGGGGCGATGCCATCCCCGCTGGGGCGATGGCTCGCTGGGGGCGGCGGCCCGGCGGTTTCCATTGGCGCCGGAACCGTTTCCGGGCGCGCCGGACTATGCCGCCTGTCTCTGTCTCGCGCTGACGGCATGCGTGGCAGGCACCCCCGCCGAAGCCTGCGGCCCGGCCGCTGGGGCCATCCCCCGCCGGCCCCAGCCGTCGGTCGCCGCCCATCGCACGTCCGATGCGCCTTCGTCGTCAGAATGAGACATGAAAAACGCCCTGATCCGGATCGGTCAGGGCGTTTTCAATGTCAGGTTGTCGAAAAAGTCGCGATCACGCCAACTGCAGATCGACAGCAGAGTCACGACCGTCACGGCCGGACTGGATTTCGAATGTCACGGCTTGGCCATCTGCCAGACCGGTCAGACCGGAGCGTTCAACCGCAGAGATATGTACGAAAACATCGTTGGAGCGGCCTTCAACCGCGATGAAGCCGTAACCTTTGGTGGAGTTGAACCACTTGACGGTACCATTTGCCATTTCAAAGTTCCTTGTCGTTTAGTATGCCGCCCACACGACGTGGCGGCCCGGCAGCTTAACGTCGAAAGCTGGTCGGCAGGGAACAGAACTTCGATAGGATAAGGTTGCAGCCCTTTTTTGCCGCGATTTTTTATCTGTGGCAAGTGGGTAAAATTGGGAATATCCGTGCTTTTTCTCGGCGGATTGCGATTTTTTATCGATGATTTGGCCTCTGTTTCTCTGATCAGAAACGCTGATTGGGGCGATCACGGGATTGCGCTTGGCAACAGAGGTCCTAGATCGCTAAGTTAAGAACCCATGGGGCCACCGTGGGCGCCGGAATGAACCGGCCGCCGGGTGCTCCGGGGTGCGCTCCGGGGACGCGGATTGGCCGTGACAGAAGGATCAAGCTGATGTTGGACACGCATAAGGCCGTCAGGCAGATCGACCCGGTCTGGGGTCGGATCACCGAGGAAGCCGAAGACGCGGTGCAAAAGCAACCTCTGATGGGGGGGCTGATTCACGCCTGTATCCTGCACCACAAGACGCTCGACAAGGCACTGAGCTATCGAATCGCCGCAAAGTTGTGCTCGAACGAGATGTCGATGGTGATCCTGCGCGAGATCGTGGACGGCGCCTATGCGGCGGCGCCAGAGCTGGTCGAGGCGGCGCGGGCTGATCTGATGGCGGTGTTTGAACGCGATCCCGCCTGCCACCGGCTGTTGCAGCCGGTGCTGTATTTCAAGGGCTATCAGGCGGTGCAGGCCTATCGCGTCGGCCATTGGCTCTGGCAGCAGGGCGATTGGGATCTGGCCTATTTCTTCCAGATGCGGATCTCCGAAATCTTTGGCGCCGATATCCATCCGGCGGCGCGGATCGGCAAGGGGATCATGATCGACCATGCCCATTCGATCGTCATCGGGGAAACCGCAGTGGTGGGCGACAATGTCTCCATGCTGCATTCGGTGACGCTGGGCGGCACCGGCAAGGAAGAAGAGGATCGTCATCCCAAGATCGAAGACGGGGTGCTGATCGGTGCCGGCGCCAAGGTTCTCGGCAATATCCGCATTGGCCATTGCTCGCGTATTGCGGCCGGGTCGGTGGTGCTGCAGGACGTGCCGCCGTGCAAGACCGTGGCCGGCGTGCCCGCCAAGATCGTGGGCGAGGCGGGCTGTGATCAGCCGTCTGTCAGCATGAACCAGGTGTTGGCGGGAAAGTAGCCGCCGGGCCGGGCAGGACCGGGTGAACCGCGGGCCCCCAAGCGATCATCCAGAGATCGGCAGGGGGATTACGAAGGGATCAGCAAGGGTTCAAGGGGCACCTCCGTCGGGTGCCCTTTTTTGCGGCCTCACGGTTTGCGGCCTCACGGTTTGCGGCCTGAAAGCGTGCCGCCTGACCGGGAATGTCACGCTGGAGCCGTCCGAGAGAGCCATCCTGCGGGCGCGGGAGCCGTCTGCAGACAGCATCAGGGCCGGGTGTTGCCACCCGGCCCTGATGTCATGGGTCGATCATGGGGTCCGCAAGCGGGGTCCGGGCGGGCTAGGCCAGCATCATCATCGGGTTTTCGAGGTTGTCGACAATGGCCTTGAGCAGATCTGCGCCCATCGCGCCGTCGATCACCCGGTGATCCACCGACATTGTGACGCTCATCACGGTCGCGACCTTGAGTTCGCCATCGGCACCGACGACGGGCTTCTTGACGCCGGAGCCAACCGCGAGGATGCCCGCGTGCGGCGGGTTCACGATGGCGTCGAAATTATCGATGCCGAACATGCCGAGGTTGGAGATCGCAAACGCGCCGCCCTGATATTCATGGGGTGCCAGTTTGCGGTCGCGGGCGCGTTTGGCCAGATCCTTCATTTCGGCGGAGAGGGCCGAGAGGGATTTCATATCGGCGTCTTGCAGAACCGGCGTGAAGAGCCCGCCTTCGATGGCGACCGCCACGGCCACATCGGAGGCTTTCATCTTCAGAACCCGGTCGCCTGCCCAAACCGCATTGGCATCGGGAACAGACTGCAGCGCCAGGGCGACGGCCTTGATGATGAAATCATTGACCGAGAGCTTCACCCCGCGCGCTTCAAGCTGCTTGTTCAGCTCGCCGCGGAATTTCAGCAGCGCGTCGAGCTGGATGTCGCGGCGCAGATAGAAATGCGGGATGGTCTGTTTGGCTTCGGTGAGACGCGCGGCAATGGTCTTGCGCATCCCGTCGAGCTTGACCTCCTCGAAGTCGCGGCCCTGGTACATTTTTGCGACCGCATCCGCAGTGGCGCCAGTGGGCGCGGTGGCGGCGGGTGGAGCGGAGGCGGGGGTTGTGGCCTCGGCCTTCGGAGCGGGCGTCGCAGACTCGACATCGGCCTTGATGATGCGGCCCCGTGGACCGGAGCCTGTGAGGCTGGCCAGGTCGAGACCTTTGTCGGCGGCAATCCGGCGCGCCAGTGGCGAGGCAAAGATGCGCGATCCATCGGCGGCAGCAGGTGCGGCCGGGGCCGGGGTTGCTGCTGCGGCGGCGGCTGGTGCAGCTTTCTCGGCGGCCACGGGGGCCTCCTCGGCAGCTGCGGCTGCAGGGGCAGCCGGGGCGGCGCCCGCGGCAATGTCCTCGGCGGTTTCACCGTCATCCAGCAAGACCGCAATCGGCGTGTTGACCTTCACGCCTTCGGAGCCTTCGGCAATCAGGATCTTGCCGACCACCCCTTCGTCCACGGCCTCGAACTCCATGGTGGCCTTGTCGGTTTCGATCTCGGCCAGAAGGTCGCCGGAGGAAACCGTGTCGCCCTCCTTGACGAGCCATTTCGCCAATGTGCCTTCTTCCATGGTGGGAGAGAGGGCGGGCATGAGAATTTCAGTGGGCATCTCTCGCTCTCCTTTACCGGTAGGTCACTTGTTTCACCGCTTCGATCACCTCATCGGTGGTCAGCAGCGCGTGTTTTTCCAGGTTGGCGGCATAGGGCATGGGCACGTCCTTGCCGGTGCAGGTGATGACCGGCGCGTCGAGATAATCAAACGCCTGCTGCATCACCTCGGAGGCGATATAGCTGCCGACCGAGCCCTGCGGCCAGCCCTCTTCGACGGTGACCAAACGGTTGGTTTTCATCACCGATTTGATCACGGAGGGCAGGTCCATGGGGCGCAGGGTGCGCAGGTCGATGACCTCGGCGCTGATGCCATCGGCGGCGAGCTTTTCCGCCGCTTCAAGCGCGTAGGTCATGCCGATCCCGAAGGAGACAATGGTGACATCCTCGCCCGTGCGCCAGATCCGAGCCTTACCGAACGGTACGGTGTAATCGTCGAGCTTGGGCACATCAAAGGATTTGCCGTAGAGGATCTCATTCTCGAGGAAGATCACCGGGTTGGGATCGCGAATGGCCGATTTCAACAGGCCTTTGGCGTCGGCGGCGGAATAGGGCATCGCCACCTTGAGGCCGGGGATCTGCATGTACCAGGCCGCATAATCCTGGCTGTGCTGAGCGCCAACCCGGGCGGCCGCCCCGTTGGGGCCTCGGAACACCATCGGCGCCCCCATCTGGCCGCCGGACATATAGAGCGTCTTGGCAGCCGAGTTGATCAGGTGGTCGATGGCCTGCATCGCGAAGTTGAAGGTCATGAATTCCACGATCGGGCGCAGGCCGCCAAAGGCGGCGCCGGTGGCGATCCCGGCAAACCCGTGCTCGGTGATCGGCGTGTCAATCACCCGTTTGGAGCCGAATTCATCCAGCAGGCCCTGGCTGATCTTATAGGCGCCCTGGTACTCGGCGACCTCTTCCCCCATCAGGAAGACCTCGCCGCTGCGGCGCATCTCTTCGGCCATTGCATCCCGCAGGGCCTCGCGGACCGTCGTGGGGACCAGTTCCGTACCCTCGGGATAGTCGGGGCTTTCATCCACGACAGGGGCGGCGGGGCTCGCGGCAGCAGCGGCGGCGGCAGCGGGCGCCGTAGGTGCCTCTGCCGTCGGCGCTTCATCGCCCGCCGCAGGTGCGGATGCAACAGCATCCTCCACGCTTTCGCCGTCCTCGACCAGAATCGCGATCGGCGTATTCACCTTCACACCTTCCGAGCCCTCGCCGATCAGGATCTTGCCGACGATCCCCTCATCCACGGCTTCGAATTCCATCGTCGCCTTGTCGGTCTCGATCTCGGCCAGAATATCGCCGGAGGCCACGGTGTCGCCCTCTTTGACCATCCATTTGGCCAGCGTGCCTTCTTCCATGGTAGGCGACAGGGCGGGCATCAAAATTTCAGTTGCCATAGTCTTTCTCTCTCCCCTCAGGCGCTTTTCTGCGGCACGTCATCGGCGTAGATGTCGGTCCAGAGCTCGTCGAGCGCCGGTTCCGGGCTGGTCTTCGCAAATTCGGCGGATTTGTTCACGATGTCCTTGATGTCCTTGTCGATCGCCTTCAGATCCTCTTCGCTGGCGTGTTTGCCGGTCAGCAGCATGCCGCGGATCTGTTCGATCGGATCGCGTTCCTCGCGCATTTTCTGCACTTCCTCGCGGGTCCGGTATTTGGCCGGATCGGACATGGAGTGCCCGCGATAGCGATAGGTTTTCACTTCGAGGATATAGGGCCCCTTGCCCGCGCGGCAGTGGGCAACGGCGCGTTCGCCCGCTTCCTTCACCGCCAGCACATTCATGCCGTCGACCTCTTCGCCGGTGATGCCATAGGCCTCGCCCCGTTGCCACAAGGCCGGCGATTTGGTGGACCGCTGGACCGAGGTGCCCATGGCGTATTGGTTGTTCTCAATGACAAAAACCACCGGCAGATCCCAGAGCTGGGCCATATTGTAGGTCTCGTAGACCTGCCCCTGGTTGGCCGCACCATCGCCGAAATAGGTGAAGGTGACATTGTCGTTGCCCTTGTATTTATCCGAAAAGGCAAGCCCCGCCCCCAAGGGCACCTGGGCGCCGACAATCCCGTGCCCGCCGTAGAAATGCTTCTCTTTCGAAAACATATGCATGGAGCCGCCCTTGCCCTTGGAATAGCCGCCTTCGCGGCCGGTCAGCTCGGCCATCACCCCGTCGGGATCCATGCCGCAGGCCAGCATGTGGCCATGGTCGCGGTAGGAGGTCACGCGTTTGTCGCCCTCCTTGGAGGCGGCCTCGAGCCCGACCACGACAGCTTCCTGACCGATATACAGGTGACAGAAGCCGCCGATGAGGCCCATGCCATAGAGTTGACCCGCTTTTTCCTCGAATCGCCGGATCAGCAGCATTTCGCGATAATATTTGGTCAGTTCTTCGGCGGAAACATTTGATTTCTGAGCGCTTTTTCTTGCGGCCATGTCAGCAGGCTCTCCCTAAAGCTTAGGTAGTTTAACACTAAACTATCTCTTAGAGCATTTTTCCTCTGCATGCGAGCGATAATGTGACGTAACGGTACAAACGGCTTTATTCTGCCGGTAATTGTCACTGAAGAACAGGGGGATAGGGCGCAAAATGGCACCCGGGCGCATGCCCGACTGACCGCGGTCAGTCGATGATGATTTCGTCGGCCCGCGCCAGGCCGAGAACGGAGCGGGCCTGTTCATCGAGAAGATCGAGATCAAGGTAATCGTCCGACAGCCGCCGCGTCAGGTTCTCCATCCGGGCAGTGTCTTGCTGCAGACGATCAAGATCCCGCGCCAGCGTATCCGCTTCGGCCTGGATTTCGACCCGCCGGAACAGGCCAAAATCTCCCTGAACCGCCGCAAAGGTGAAATAGGCACTCAGCAGGAATGCGGCTGCAAAGAATAGAAGGCTGCCCAGCGAGGGGGTCGAATTTCGGGTCACGTCACAATGGCCTGTATGAGGGGCTCGAAGCCTGGGGTGCGCCGGTTTGCCCGGCGTCTGATCCAGTTATGTCACAGGGGATTTCTGCTGTGAATCCCCTAAATGGCGCCGATCCCCAAAAGCTTTGTCTGCCTCCGGATGGAGAACCCAAGATTGGGCCGCAGGCGCCCGCAATACGGGGGCGAGACGGGTGTGCCGGGATGGCTGGCTCGAATATGCCCCGGAAAAAGGAAGACCCGCCCGTGCAAAACGCGCGGGCGGGTCGATTTGAACAGATCCAATGGCCGCTGGGCCCAATGGCCGCCGGGCTGAAGGGGGGCCGGGCGAGAAGGCTGAGCGTCTAGACACCAATCGGGCGGGAGGCCGCCACGGTCAGCAGCGGCCTGCCTGTCAGGCAGCGGCCTTCGTGTCGTGATCTTGATCGGCGGTCGGATCCGCAGTCGGATCGGATGCCATATCGAACGTCGCATCTGAGGTCCCAGCGCGATCGCCCATGAAACTCTGCAGCAGTTCGGTCAGGCGCCCGGCCTGGCTGCGCATTTCCTGGCTGGCCGAATAGGTTTCCTGCACCATTGCGGCATTTTCCTGGGTAACGGTGTCGAGCTGGGCGACGCCGACGTTGATCTCCTTGATCCCGGAGGCCTGTTCGCTGGCGGAGGAGGCAATGGTGGACACCAGACTGGACACGTTGGTGACGCTTTCGACGATATTGCTCAGGGTTTCGGCTGTCGCTTGTACCAGCCGCTCGCCTTCGTTCACCTGATTGGAGCTGTCGGCGACCAATTGTTTGATCTCACTGGCCGATTTCGCAGCCTTCAGGGCCAGCCCGCGCACCTCGGAGGCGACGACGGCAAAGCCACGGCCGGCTTCGCCCGCTCGGGCGGCCTCGACCCCGGCGTTCAACGCCAGCAGGCTGGTCTGAAAGGCGATGTCGTCGATGGAGGTGATGATCTGGCTGATCTGCTCGGAATAATTGGCGATGGAGGACATCGCCTCGCGGGCCTGCGCCATGACCTGGCCACCCTGTTCCGCGCGGCGACGGCCCTCTTCGACCTCGCGGTCCGCGGCCTGTGCCTGCTCTGCGGTGGATTGGACACTGGCGGACATCTCCTCCAGGGCGGCGGCCGATTCTTCGAGCGTGGCCGCCTGCGTTTCCGCGCGCTGCGACATCTCATCAGACATCCGTTCCATTTCCTGCGCGTTCTTGTCGACCACGTCCGAGCTTTTGTTGAGCTGCGCCACAAGATCCGCAAGCGACGCAGAGAGATCATTGAAATCGCGACAAAGTGTCGTGTAGCCGGTGCCCAGATCCGTCCAGGCGTCAACCGGGATCTCCTGATCCAGGTCGCCGCTCTTGAGGTTGCTCATGGCGATGCCGAGGGTGTCGAACAGCTCTCCGCGGCGATCATTTTCGTCGCGCGTTCGTTGTTCTGCCGCATCGGCTTCGGCAAGGCGGCCACCGAGCTCCTGCAGATTGCGGGCGATCATGCCCACTTCATCCTTGCGGTTGGTGTCCATGATCTCGCGGGAATAGTTCTTGTCCGACAGCGCCTGAATGGTTTCAACGGTGCGCGCCATCGGATGGCTCAGCTGGCGGGCAAAGAACGCCGCAAGCGCGAAGGAGATCAAGGCGGCGGCCAGACTGCTGGCAATCTGAATGAGATGGCTGGTGTCAATCAGGCGGGTGACGACGGCTGTGGCCGTGACATTCCTGGCACTAATCGCGTCCTGCAGCCCGTCCACGACATCGCGGACCTCGCCGATGATCGGGATTGCATTGGAAAACGTCAGCGCGCGTTTGGCGTCGCCTTCTGCCGCTTCGATCTTTTTCAGTTCCGCCTCAAGACGGTCGAGATTGCTCCCGAGACCGGTCAGCGCCTCGAAGGCCACGTCATCGCGGGCCTCGTCAAAGGGCACATTGATGAAACGTTCCTCTGCGAGGGCAATTTCGGCGCGGACTTCTTCGATATTGCCGCGCAGGCGGTCAACACCATCCGGAACGCCGACGGTGTAGGACAGAATGTCGCCCAGACCCTGTTCGACGTCTTCCTTGATGTCATCAAGGCTCTTCATTTGAACATTGCCGAGTCGCGACAGATAGATCGCATTCGTGAGCTTGGAGTTGGTCACCCAAGAGATCGCCGAAATTGTCGCCAGCATGGCAATGAATGCACCGGCGAAGATGAAGACCTGGGTTCGAAGAGAAAAATTACTCATACTGATACCTGACGTGTGCTGAACGCGGACGGGGCCAAACAGTGGCGCCGCGTAATGGGATTTTCTACCTCACACAGTATGAATAAACGGTTTCCAGAGACCGAAACAGCGCCCCGTCTGCGTAAATATAGCGCAACTGATATATTTCAGATTATGAAAAAAGGCGGCAGCGACCATGTCGCGCCGCCTTTGGGTGAAAGTGTCGTTAACCACTGATTCAAATGGGTTATTTGCGGTGATCTGCGCTGTTATTGGCTGAGTGCCGCGACGCCTGGCAGGTCCTTGCCTTCCATCCATTCAAGGAAAGCGCCGCCCGCTGTGGAGATATAGCTAAAGGAGTCCGCAGCGCCTGCCTGGTTCAGGGCCGCCACCGTATCGCCGCCACCGGCGACGGAAATCAGCTGTCCCGCGGCGGTGAATTCTGCCGCTTTCCGGGCCGCCTCGTTGGTGGCGATGTCAAAGGGGGCGATCTCGAAGGCGCCGAGTGGACCATTCCAGATCAGGGTGCGCGTGCTGGCAAAGGCCCGCGCAATCGCATCCACGGTCGCCGGGCCTGCGTCCAGGATCATCGCATCCGGCGGGCAGGCATCGGCGGCCAGGGTCTCGCTGGCGGCGCCTGCCTTGAATTCACGCGCCACAACAATGTCGGTGGGCAACAGAATGGTGCAGCCGGCGGCGGCGGCGCGCTCCATGATGGCGCGGGCGGTGTCGGTCATGTCGTGCTCGCAGAGCGATTTGCCGACGTCGATGCCCTGCGCCGCCAAGAAGGTATTGGCCATGCCGCCGCCGATCACCAGCGTGTCGACCTTGGCCACCAGATTGCCCAGCAGGTCGAGTTTGGACGATACTTTTGCCCCCCCGACAACGGCGGTGACCGGACGTTTGGGGTTCGCCAGCGCCGCCTCGAGCGCCTTGAGCTCGGCCTCCATCAGCCGTCCGGCACAGGCGGGCAACAGCCGGGCCAGCGCCTCGGTCGAGGCATGGGCGCGGTGGGCGGCAGAAAAGGCATCGTTGCAATAGAGATCGCCAAGCCGGGCCATCCCGGCCGCCAGCTCGGCGTCGTTTGCCTCCTCGCCTGGATGAAAGCGGGTGTTTTCAAGAAGCAGGATCTGACCGGGCTGCAGTGCGGCCACGGCGGCCTCGGCGGCGGGGCCCCGGCAATCGGCGACAAAGACCACGGGCGCACCAAAGGCCGCCTCCAGGGCGGGCACAAGCGGTTGCAGCGACATCTCGGGCACGACTTTGCCTTTGGGGCGGCCGAAATGCGCCAGCAGCACCGGCCGCGCGCCGCCCGCCATAAGATCCGTCATGGTCGGGATCAGACGGCGGATCCGGGTGTCATCGGTGACGGCGCCGTCTTCCATCGGCACGTTGATATCGACCCGGGTCAGAACGGTTTTGCCCTGCAGGTCCATGTCGTCGAGTGTTTTCCAGCCCATCTCTGGCTCCTCTGTAGTGCTGCGTTCGGGGCGGCTCATCCTGTGGTCCTGTGCCACAGGTCGGCCGCCGCGGAGGTGTTCGCTCTGTTTTGGTGTCCAGTGTTTTGCGCCCGTCGTCAATGGCATCGTCGGTAGCGTCTTCGGTGGCATCGTCGGTGGCCGGATCCCGCAGGCCAATGGCTTTGGCACATTGTTCTCTTGGCAAGGGCGGGCAGGGGGCTTAGGTATTCGGCCAACGTGAAAATGACAGGAGGGCCTCATGGCCGAGATCAAGGATCCCGAGAACACAATCCTCATGGAGCTGAAGGACGGCACTGTCGTCATCGAGCTGCTGGCCGATGTTGCGCCGCAACATACCGCGCGCATGAAGGAGCTGGCGCGCGCCGGCGCATATGACAACGTGGCCTTTCACCGGGTGATCGACGGGTTCATGGCGCAGACGGGCGACGTGCAGCACGGCGATATGGAGGACGGTTTCAATATCCGCATGGCGGGCACCGGTGGCTCCGATCTGCCGGATGTGCCGGCCGAATTCTCCAAACTGCCGCATGACCGGGGCACTCTGGGCGCGGCGCGCTCCTCCAACCCGGATTCGGCAAACTCGCAGTTCTTCATCAATTTCAAGGACAACAACTTCCTCAACGGTCAGTACACGGTCTATGGCCGCGTGATCGAAGGGATGGAGCATGTCGACGCGATCACCCGCGGCGAGCCGCCAGCGGAGCCCGATCGGATGATCTCGGTCAAGGTGGCTGCGGATGCGTAAGGCGCTGAGCATTCTGGCGGTTCTGGCCGCCGGACCAGCCTTTGCCACCGGTCTCGAGATCCAGATCGAGGGCGAGGCCAATGGCACCGTCCGGATCGACCTGCTGGAAGAGGTGGCGCCCAAACATGTGGCGCAGATCACCGCATTGGCCGCAGAGGGCAAATACGACGGCGTTGTATTTCACCGGGTGATCGACGGCTTCATGGCGCAGACAGGCGACGTGCAGTTCGGCCGTCTCGGTCAGGACATGCGCGCGGCGGGCACAGGCGGGTCGGACCGCCCGGATCTGCCGGCGGAATTCTCCGATCTGCCCTATGAGCGCGGTGTCGTGGGCATGGCGCGGTCGCAGAACCCCAACAGCGCCAACTCGCAGTTCTTCATCATGTTCGAGCCCGGTCATTTCCTCAACGGTCAATACACCGTCGTGGGCCGGGTCACCGAGGGTATGGACGTCGTGGACGCAATCAAGCGCGGTCAGCCGCGGTCTGGCTCTGTGACCGGCAAGCCGGACGTGATGACACAGGTGACCGTAACCGACTAGACCCTACGGCTCCGGTCGCATCACCGCACCAAGGTCTACTGAGACAAAGCCGCGCCGGTGAATTCTGGTGCGGCTTTTTTGTGCAATCGAATCTGTCAGCGGCAACACGCCGGGTTTTCGGGGAGAGACCCGCCGCAGAATGCGCAAGAACCGAAGCAGGCACCGAAGCAGAAATCGAAAAAGGCGCCCGCGATTGCCGGGGCGCCTTTTCATCTGGTGCAATGCGAACTCCGGGACAAGAGCCGGGGCCGCAGAACCTGTCGCTTTAGCCGTCGATCTTGGCCGGGGCGCCGGTCGGGATCGGTTTCTGCGCCGCCTTGCCGGGGCTGAGCGGGTCATCCTGACGCTGTACGGAGCCTTCAAAATGGGCGCCGCTCTCGATGGCGATGGTCTTGTGAATAATGTCGCCTTCGACACGGGCGGTGGAGGTCAGACGGACCTTCAGCCCCCGGACACGCCCCACGATACGGCCATTGATGACCACATCATCGGCAGTGATTTCGCCTTTGATGGTGGCAGATTCGCCGATGGTCAGCAGATGCGCGCGGATGTCGCCTTCGACGGTGCCTTCGACCTGAATATCGCCTGTGGTCTTGACGTTGCCTGTAATATGCAGGTCCGAGCTGAGCAGCGATGCCGGTGGCTTTGCCTTGGGCGCGGCGGGTTTCTTGTACTCGCTGGCACCGGAAGAGGCGCTGCCGGACGCCGCTGCGGGCGCTGCGCTGGAGGCCGGGGTTGCCGGGGTTGCGTCGGCTTGTTTTGGGCCGGGCTCGTTGATTTTGCTCTTAGAAAACATTTCTCGCAGCCTTGATGTAGATCATGGGGTTTACAGGTTTGCCATTGACCCTGACCTCGTAGTGGAGGTGGGTCCCGGTGGACCGTCCGGTGCTACCCATATCAGCAATGTGATCCCCGCGCGAGACCCTTTGACCGACCTTGACGCGGATGTTGGAATTATGGGCGTATCTGGTTTCAATGCCAAAGGCATGCTGGACCGTGACGAGGCGGCCATAGCCGGATTGCCAGCCCGCATGGGTCACCACACCGTCGGCCGTGGCAAAGATATCGGTGCCGGTGCTGCCGGCGAAATCGGACCCTTTGTGCAGCCGTCGCCCCCCGGTTTTCGGGTCGCGACGATAGCCAAACCCCGAGGACTGACGCACCTGGCCCAGGTTGACCGGCGTCGAAAACGGCGCCCGTTCGGCGGCAATGCGGTAGAGGTTGAGCTGGCTCATCTGGTTCAGCAGGCCATTGGCGCGAACCTCGTCTGGCGAGGGTTCCTCGCCGCGGGTGGACAGGGACAGGGGCTCCAGCGGGCCGCCTTCGCCATTATAGCCGCGCCGCACCTGTTCCAGAATGCGGTCCGGTGGCAGGCCCGCGCTGGAGAACATCTTGGTCAGAGGTTCGACAGAGATCGCCATCGCTTCTTCGAGTTGGCGAAAGATCTGGTCGTTGCGCTGTGCCGCCAGCTGCAGTTCCAGTTCCAGATCGTCGCGCTGCGCCAGGGCGGATTGCGCATCGGATTGGATCTGGTCCCGCTCGGCTGCGGTTTCGGCCAGCGCCGTGGTCAGGAAGTCGAGCTGTTCCGGCGCGGTTGCCGCCAGAACCTGCTCCGGGCTGTCGGGGGCCGATTTCTGGCGCAGATCCAGCACCGTGCGGCGCAGGATCTCGCGTTCGCGCATGGTCTGGCGGAGGTTGGCCTGAATGACATCGATGCCGGTTTCCAGCTCACGCTTGCGGGTTTCGGAGCTGAGCAGCTCGGATTGCATCGTGGAGATCTGTTCCAGCGCGGCATTGAACCGGTCTTGCGCGGCCAGCGCCTCTTCGGCGCGGCGGTCGCGTTCCGACGACATGGCATTCAGCCGGTCCTGATAGACCTGCTGATCGCGGCGGGCCTGATCGCGGAAATTTCCGGACCCGATGCTGTCCATCAGCACAATGGCGGTGGCCACGATCGACCATGACACGAACAGCGCCACCCCGGCGACGGCGACGATCTGGGTCTCGGAGCTGAGCCGGATGAAGCGCGTGTCGCTGTCTGACTTCAAGAACACCCGTCGTTCGGGAAAGCGGCGTTCAAAGAACGCATGTACCCGTAGTGTCAAACCGCGTCTCACGATCCGCAATCCTTGTCCCATTCCATGACCGCGTGGCGCTCCTGCTTCTGGAGAGCGGGTGTGGCCGGTCTTGGCCAATTGGAATAGCCAGACTGTGGCCATCCGGCAACCCTGTTCCGTCCCGATTGCAATAAAGTTGCGGGATTCCTTGCCCTTGGGCAAAAAACTGCCGAAATCAGCCGGTTTGGCGGCGTGGCGGATCCGCTGCCGGGGGCGAGGTCGGGGTCGAGTTCGGTAACAACGGTCCGGTCGGGATCACCGGGCGTAGGCCGGGGCCTCCGTGTCTGCGAGGGGCCAATAGAAATCCGGCGGCAGCCCGGCATCGGCGCGCTTTTCCTCGTTGAAGGGCGGCTTCAGCGCACCGTGGAAATAGGTCTGCACCAGGGCGTGAAACTCCGCCTTGGGATCGAGATTGTCGCGCCCGCAGAGAAAATTGAACCATTTGGCGCCATAGGCAACATGGGCGACCTCTTCGGAATAGATCGTCTCCAGCGCGTCCACGGCCTCGGTCATTTCGGCCTTGCGGAACAGCGCGATCATGCCGGGGGTGACATCAAGGCCACGGGCCTCCAGGACCATGGGAACCACCGCCAGACGTCCCATCAGGTCGCCGGTGGTATCCTCGGCGGCGCGCCACATGCCGGCATGGGCGGGCAGGGCGCCGTAGTGGCTGCCGAGCGAGGCCAGGCAGTCGCACATCAGGTTGAAATGCTTGGATTCCTCATCTGCGGATTTCACCCAGTCGTCATAAAACCCAAGCGGCATCGGAACATGGGTGAAACGCGCAATGATATCCCAGTGGAGATCGACCGCATTGAGTTCGATATGCGCCACCGCATGAAGCAGCGCGATGCGGCCCTGCGGTGTGCCGGGTTTGCGTTTGGGTACATCATGGGGATGCAGCAGTTCGGGGGCGTCGGGGCGGCTCGGATGCAGGGGAGGCGACGCCTGACCCACCTCGATCGCGGGTGCCGCGCCGGTGCGCGCGGCGCGCCAGGCGGCGGCATAGCGTCGGGACAGGGCAGTTTTGTCATGACCATCGGCCGTCGTGAGCACGTTGACGGCCATCTGGGCAAGGGAGAGCTGAGGTTCGGTCATCGTCTTGGGTATTCTCGCTGATGTTTCGTGGACGTTTTGCCGCTGAGATTGGGGGCTATGTGGTGGCTATACGGTCTGCGGGCATTTCGCCGAGCCCGTTTGGTCGGATCCGGCGCGGCAGGATGGCATTGCCCATAGCGCGTATGAGGCCAAAGAGGAACACGCGCCATGGATGCGCACGGCAGGCTCCTGACGGGAACATGGTCTCAATTGGCACACCGAACGGCGGCGGTGAGCGCAATCGGTGCGCGACGGTGAGGGATTGCGCTGCACCTTGTGCATCGCGGGGGGGCGGGGGCATTTGTGGCGAGGCTTGGCCTCTGCCCGAATGGGGCGGGAGCGCTGCCTTTTTTTAAGCGATCAGAGCGCGTTGACCGCTTCCAGCACCTCTTCCACATGTCCAGGCACTTTGACCTTGCGCCAGATCCGGGCAATCCGACCTTCGCCATCAATCAAATAGGTGGCGCGTTCGATCCCCATGCTCTTTTTGCCGTACATGTTCTTTTCGACCCAGACACCGTAGTCTTCGCATGTGGTGCCTTCGGCGTCCGACAGCAGCGGAACCGTCAGCTCATGTTTGGCGACGAATTTGTCATGTTTTGCGACCGTATCGCGCGAAATGCCAAAAACGGCGGCGCCTGCATCGGCAAAGGCTTGCAGATGTTCGGAAAATCCGATGGATTCCTTGGTGCAACCCGGCGTATCATCGCGCGGGTAGAAGAAGAGAACAACGACCTGACCCGACAGGTCCGAAAGGGATACCTCACCGCCGCCATCGCGGGGCAGGGTGAACGCAGGGGCAAGGTCAGAGGGTTCGAGCATGATTTGGGTCTCCAGACGTTATCGCGCAAGGTTACTTGCTATTGCGAGCCATACATAGATCATGTCCGGCGAAGAAAAAGCACAGATTGTCGCTCCACCGCAGGAAGACTTGCCTGAATTCGTCACCCCGGCGGATCTGAAGCTGCGGCAGCGGCGGCGCGCGTGGCGGCGTTGGGGCAAGGCGGGGCTGTGGCTGATCGCGCTGGCGGCAGTGGTCTCACTCACTGTCACCATTCTTCTGGACAAGCGGATCGACGCGCCCGGTTGGCTGCGCCGGGCGGCTGAAGAACGGATCGAGGAACAGCTCGGCGGGCTGCAGATCGAGTTCGGAGAAATCCAGCTGGTGGTGCGCCGGGGATGGCGGCCGCGGGTGTCGCTGCGGGATGTGACCCTGTTCTATCCCGACGGCACGCCCGCGATGCGGCTGCAGGATGCTCAGGCGGCGCTGGCGATGCGGCCGCTGCTGCGCGGCTACGTCCGGCCCAAGACGATCTCTCTCACCGGGCTGTTTGCCACCCTTCAACGCAACAGCGACGGCGCGGTGGCGCTGAGCTTTGCCGACGGGGGCACACCGTTTCGCGAGGCGGGCAACCTGCCGCAGCTGATCGATGCCTGGGACCGCCACCTCGAACTGCCGATTCTGTCGGCTCTGACCCGTGTCGAGACCCAGGCGGTGACGCTGCGCTACGAGGATCTGCGGATCGGCAAGGCCTGGACGCTGGACGGTGGCACGGTGCAGCTGGCGCGCGGCGGCGACAGCGTCGAGATCGAGGCCGGGTTTTCAATTCTCAGCGGCCGCGAATATGCCAGCACGGTGGAGGCCAGCTACCAGTCCGATATCGGCGATACGGCCGCGGAATTCACCGTGATGGTCGATCAGGTCGCGAGTTCCGATATCGCCAGTCAGAGCCCGGCCTTCGGCTGGCTCGATGTGCTGCGGGCGCCGATCTCCGGGGCGCTGCAGGGGGCGGTGGACAGCGACGGCGCGCTGATGCCGCTGGAGGCGAGCCTGGAAATCGGCACCGGGGTGATCCAGCCGAACGAAGCCCTGAAACCGGTGCCGATCCGGGCGGCGCGGAGTTTCTTCACCTTCGATCCCGCCCGGCAGGAGCTGGAATTCTCAAACCTGTCCGTCGACAGCGGCTGGGTCACGGGACAGATGGAGGGGCGCGCGGAGCTGGTCGGGGTCCGGGATGGCCGCCTGACCGAACTGGTGGGCCAGCTCCGGTTCTCTGATCTGCAGGTCAATCCGCTGCGGCTCTATCCCGAGCCTCTGTCCTTTTCCGGGGTGCGTGCCGATTTCCGTATGGAGCTGTCACCCTTCCGGCTGCGTCTGGGAGAGATGCTGATCCAGCGCGAGGAGACCGATATCCTGCTCAGCGGCGAGGTCCGGGCGGGGGAGGTCAGCTGGGATTATGATCTGGAAGGCGCGGCAGATCGGTTCGATGTCGAAATGGTCAAGGCCATGTGGCCGCCCTCGGCGCCTGCAAAACCCCGGCAGTGGTTTCTGGACAATGTCAGCGCTGGCGAGATCCGCGATGCGCAGGTGGCGCTGCGGTCCCGCGACGGCGAACGGCCCTTTCTGGCGCTGGATCTGGGGTTTGAAAACGGCGCCGTGAAGTTCAACAAATTCTACCCGCTGCTGGAGCGCGCCAAGGGCCAGCTGAGCATCTACGGCACCCGTCTGGTGGCAACCGCGACCGAAGGCTGGCTGCAGCCGGAACAGGGCGGCGATGTGGATCTGGGGGGCAGTTCCTTCATCATTCCCGACACCTCGCTGAAGAACGGCAACAGTATCGGCATCCTGCGGGCACAGGCGCGGGGCTCGGCGCTGGCGGCCTTGTCGCTGCTGAACCGGGCGCCGCTGCAGGTTCTGGACAAGGTCGGACTGCCAGTGGATCTTGGCAGCGGGCAGGTGGCGGTGACGGCGACCGCATCGATGCCGCTGCGGGACAAGCTCGCGATCTCTGAAATCGACTATCACTACAGCGGCACCGTGACGGGCGTCGAAAGCGATGTTCTGGTGCCGGGCCATGCACTGGCATCGGACCGGCTGGTGCTGTCGGGCGACAATGATCATGTCGAAGTCTCGGGGGCGGGCGTCCTGGCGGGGCTGCCGATCACCGCGCGCTGGCGTCAGGCGTTGGGAGCGGGGGCGGATGGTGTGGCGGAAGATGGCGCGGCGCCGGGGCGGGTGACGGGCGAAATCGAACTGTCCGAACGCACCATCGACGCCTTCAGGATCGGGCTGCCGGACGGCGCCGTGAGCGGCGCGGGGCTGGCGAAATTCGATGTGACATTGCCACCCGGCGCGCCGGTTCGGCTGCAGGTCAGCAGCGATCTTGCGGGCGTCGGCCTGCGGGTCTCCGAGCTGGGCTGGCGCAAGCCCGCCGCCGCGACCGGGACCCTGTCGTTCAATACGGAGCTGGATGACACACCGACGATCGAGGATCTGGCGCTGGAGGCCAGCGGGTTGGCGCTGTCCGGGCGCGTGACGCTGAAACCGGACGGGGGGCTGGATCAGGCGCAATTCTCCTCGGTGGCGCTCGGGGGATGGCTGCAGGGGCCGGTGACCTTGACCGGGCGCGGTGATGCGACGCCCGCGATTGCCATGTCCGGGGGGCGCCTCGATCTTCGCAAGGCGCCCTTCAGCAGCAGTGACGGGGCCGGGGGCAGTTCCGGCGGCAATACGCCCATCACCCTGGCGCTGGCGCAGCTGCAGGTGACCGATGACATCGCCCTGTCCCGGTTCGAAGGGCGGTTTGACACCCGCGGCGGGTTCAACGGGTCTTTTACCGGCAATCTCAACACGTTGACCCCCGTCGAGGGCGTGGTGGTGCCGCAGGGCGGTGGCATGGCGATGCGGGTGAAATCCCAGGACGCCGGCGGGGTCTTTCGCTCTGCCGGTGTGATGCGTCACGGGTTTGGCGGCAGCTTCGAGATGACCATGGTGCCCTCGCAGAAGACGGGGGAATACAACGGGCAGGTGCGGGTCAACAACATCCGCATCAAACGCGCGCCGGCGATCGCGGCGCTGATCAATTCGCTGAGCCTCGTGGGTTTGTTCGACGAGCTGTCGGGGCAGGGGATCCTGTTCACCGCCGTCGAGGCGGATTTCCGGCTCGGGCCACGCTATCTGACCGTCAACAGCAGTTCGGCGGTGGGGCCATCGATCGGGCTGTCGCTGGATGGGGTCTATGATCTGACCACCAGCAATATGAACATGCGGGGGGTGCTGTCGCCGATCTATCTGATCAACGCAATCGGCAGCGTCCTGACCCGAAAGGGCGAGGGGCTGTTCGGCTTCTCCTTCACGCTCAAGGGCACGGCGGATGACCCGAAGGTGTCGGTCAATCCCCTGTCGGCGATCGCACCGGGGTTCCTGCGCGAGATCTTTCGCGGTGCGCAACCCACCGCGCCGGGGGAGGAACCAGAGCAGCTGGCGACGCCCGAAGAACAGCGCGAGGAACGCCAGCAGCGCAACGAAAACCGCTAGCGCGGCGATCTGTCGTCCCCTGTGCTGGGCTCAGTGTCGCCTCCTGTGTTGGACGGGGCTGCGTGACAGGCATGGACATTGGGGATTTGCCGCAGTATCGCGCGCTGCATGAAACTGAGCGATTTTGATTTCGACCTGCCCGAGGATCTGATTGCGACACGGCCCGCCGTGCCGCGGTCCTCGGCACGTCTTCTGGTGGCGGAACCCGACCGGATCACCGATGCCCGGGTCACCGATCTGGTGGACTGGCTGCAGCCGGGCGACCGGTTGGTGCTGAACGACACCCGGGTGATTCCGGCCCGGCTCAGCGGCAAACGGCACCGCGACTCGGCGCAGGGGCCGGTTGCGGCGCGGATCGAGGTCACCCTGCTGGAGCCGCAGGCCAGTGGCAGCTGGACGGCGCTGCTGAAGCCGCTGAAGAAGATCAAACCGGGCGAGCATATCCGCTTTGGCGCCGGTCTGTCGGCGGAACTGGCCGAGGTGGTGGATGGCCAGGCGCGGCTGCGGTTCAACCTGACGGGCGCCGATTTCGACGCGGCCCTGTCTGAGGCCGGCGCGATGCCATTGCCGCCCTATATCGCGGCCAAACGGGCGGCGGATGCGCAGGACAAGACCGACTATCAGACCGTCTGGGCAAAACACGCAGGCGCGGTGGCCGCCCCGACGGCCTCGCTGCATTTTGACGCGCCACTGCTGGAAGCGCTGGCGGCCAAGGGGGTGCAGTTCACCTATGTGACCCTGCATGTGGGCGCGGGGACGTTTCTGCCGGTCAAGGTCGAGGACGTCGCCAGCCACAAGATGCATGCGGAATGGGGACAGGTGACGGCAGAGGCGGCGCGGGATATCGCGGCGACCCGCGCGGCCGGGCATCGGGTGATCCCGGTGGGCACCACCGCCCTCAGGCTGATCGAAAGCGCGGCGCAGGGCACCGGCACGATCGCCCCCTGGGAGGGCGAGACGGATATCTTCATCTATCCGGGGTTCGAATTCCGCGTCGCAGATGCGTTGATGACCAACTTTCACCTGCCGAAATCGACGCTGATGATGCTGGTCTCGGCCCTGATGGGACAGGAGCGAATGCGCTCGGTTTATGCGCATGCGGTGACGGAACGCTACAGATTCTTTTCCTACGGCGACGCATCTCTGCTGATCCCGAAATCCACGTAGTCATTTCCCGCGCCCTGTGGCAGGGAGGATATGGGGGCGGGACGCCGGAGAAATCCGCAGGTCCCGTCGCTCCTGTCCCCCCGCGAGTCGGAAACGCCGGGCCACAGCGATTGAAAATTGCCGATACCCACGGCGTCCTGCGACACCGATGGCGTGCCGGACGTGCAGCCCTTCCCGGTCATGGTGTTTCGTGCACCGGGGATGTTCATTTTCCCGCGCGATGCCAAAACGGCCGGTGGGCCCCCGACAAAGACTGAAGGAGACGAGAGACATGTTCCAGGTTCTGTCCAGCGCATGGGCGCTGCTGTTGGGGATCGGGCTTCTGATGCTCGGGAACGGCCTGCAGGGGACGTTGTTGGGCGTGCGCGGCGGCATCGAGGGCTATTCGACCTTCACCATGTCGCTGGTGATGTCGACCTATTTCGTCGGGCTGCTGATCGGGTCGTGGATCGCACCGGGGATGATCCGCCGGGTTGGCCATGTGCGGGTCTTTGCGGCGCTGGCCTCGTTGATTTCGGCGGTCATGGTGATCTACCCGGCGCTGCCGAACCCGATCGTCTGGATGGTCGGCCGCCTGATCGTCGGCTTCTGCTTCTCGGGCGTGTATGTCACCGCCGAGAGCTGGCTCAATAACGCCGCCGACAACGAAAACCGCGGCAAGGCGCTGTCGCTCTATATGGTCGTCATGACCCTCGGTCTGGTGGCGGCGCAGGGCTTCATCCTGATCGGGGATCCGGCGGGCTATCTGCCGTTCATCATCGCCTCGGTCGCGGTTTCGATCTCCTTTGCGCCCATTCTGCTGTCGATCTCGCCCACGCCCGCCTTTGGCACCGCCAAACGGATGACATTGCGACAGTTGATGGAGGCCTCGCCGCTGGGCTGTGTCGGCATGTTCCTGATCGGCGGCGTTTTTGCCGCCCAGTTCGGCATGGCTGCGGTCTACGCGACCGAGGCCGGTCTGAAGCTGCATCAGGTCTCGCTCTTTGCCGCCAGTTTCTATGTCGGGGCGCTGTTCATACAGTTCCCGCTGGGGCTGTTGTCGGACCGGATGGATCGCCGACTGCTGATCATCTTTGTGGCCGGAACCGGCTCTGCGGCGTCGGTGCTGGCGATGATCCTCGGCGGCCATTTCACCCTGTTGCTGGTGCTGTCCTTCGTGATCGGCGGCATGGTCAATCCGCTCTATTCCCTGCTGCTCGCCCACACCAATGACTTTCTGGAACATGACGACATGGCGGCGGCGTCTGGGGGGCTGATCTTCATCAACGGGCTGGGGGCCTCGACCGGGCCGCTGATCATCGGCTGGCTGATGTCTGACGCGATCTTCGGCCCCAACGGGTTTTTCCTGTTCATGGCGATGCTGCTCGGGGCGCTCGTGCTTTACGCGGCCTACCGGTCGACGCAGCGGGCCACCATTCCGGTCGAAGAGACCGGCATCATGGCCGCGATGAGCCCAAGCGCCACATCGGTGGCGGCGGAATTCGCGCAGGAATATGCCATCGAAACCGAACTGGAAGAGCAGGAAAACGCCGTCAACTCAGGTTGATAGCGCCATCATGCCGAAAATCCTGCCGTCTGATCACAAAAATACCTCAGATGGCAGGATTTGTAACCTAACGTCACTTGTGCTTGCAGGGTGAATCAGCGTCATCTGGATCTGTTTGTTACTTTTACAGCCGGTGGAGTGAAACCAATGGCAGGCCCTGACGAGATACTTGATTTCTGGCTCGACACTGTCGGCCAGGACGGTTGGTATCGCCAAGACGATACGCTGGATGCGGAAATCCGTTCGCGCTTTGAAGAGACCTGGGAGATGGCGAGCGAAGGCAGCTATTCCCTCTGGCTCACCTATCCCAGCGGTGTGCTGGCCTATATTATTCTGCTCGATCAATTTCCGCGCAACATGTTCCGTGGTGACAGCAAGGCCTTTGCCACCGATCCGGCGGCGCTGGCGGCGGCCAAGGCGGCGGTGGACCGGAAGTGGGACCTGCGCATCGACGAACCGGCGCGCCAGTTCTTCTATCTGCCGATGATGCATTCCGAGAGCCTCTGTGATCAGGAACGCTGTGTCCGCCTGATGCATGAACGGCTACCGCAGACGGGGGGCAGCAATCTGGTCCATGCGCGCGCGCACCGTGAAGTCATTCGCCTGTTTGGCCGCTTCCCCTATCGCAATGAAGCGCTTCACCGCCACAGCACCGCGCCGGAACGGGACTATGTCGAGGCGGGCGGCTACGGATCTACTCTGCGCGACCTGCAGGCCGCCGTCTGAGCGCGCCGGCGCGCGCGCCGTGACCGGATCAGCCAGACCAAACAGGACGGCATGGATCTGACCTGGAAGGCCCTGCCACTGGCAGGGCTTTTTCGCCCGTGGTGCTGTCTGGCGACATGAGACAGTCCCGAGTTGTCTCTCTTCGCCTTTCGGGCGGTGGCGCAGGATGGCCGCGCGCCGCCCGCAAGCCGCCTGTTCCATATCCTTCGGATGTTGCGGCGTGGCGATATTTAGTTTAACGGTAAACTAGTTTTGGATCTTTGTTCATGAGGGAACACTATGGCCGCAGCATCCTATGACGTGATCATCATCGGCGCCGGTCCCGGCGGGTATGTCGCCGCGATCCGTGCCGCGCAGCTCGGATTGAAGACAGCGGTGGTGGAGCGGGACCACCTTGGCGGAATTTGCCTCAACTGGGGCTGTATTCCGACCAAAGCGCTGCTGCGCTCTTCCGAGGTTTTTCACCTGATGGAACGGGCCAAGGACTTTGGCCTCAAGGCGGACAATATCGGCTACGATCTGGACGCGGTTGTGAAACGGTCGCGGGGCGTGGCCAAACAACTTTCGGCCGGGGTCAAGGGGCTCTTGAAAAAGCACAAGGTCGATGTGGTCATGGGCGCTGCGACCATCCCCGCCAAGGGCCGGGTCTCGGTCAAGACCGACAAGGGCAGCGAAGAGCTGTCGGGCAAGAACATCATCCTCGCCACCGGCGCCCGCGCGCGGGAACTGCCGGGGCTGGAAGCCGATGGCGATCTGGTCTGGACCTACAAACATGCGTTGCAGCCACCGCGCATGCCGAAAAAGCTGCTGGTCATCGGATCGGGCGCTATCGGGATCGAATTCGCGAGCTTTTACAATACGCTGGGCGCCGAGACGACGGTTGTCGAGGTGATGGACCGGGTGCTGCCGGTGGAGGACGAGGAGATCTCGAAATTCGCCCGCAAGGCCTTTGTGAAACAGGGCATGAAGATCATGGAAAAAGCCATGGTCAAACAGCTCGACCGGAGCGCCGGCAAGGTCACCGCCCATATCGAAGTGGGCGGCAAGGTGGAAAAACACGAGTTTGACAGCGTGATCTCGGCCGTGGGGATCGTCGGCAATGTCGAAGGGCTCGGGCTTGAGGCGCTGGGGGTGAAGATCGACCGGACCCATGTCATCACGGACGAATTCTGTCGCACCGGTGTCGAGGGGCTCTATGCCATCGGTGACATCGCAGGCGCCCCCTGGCTGGCCCACAAGGCGAGCCACGAGGGCGTCATGGTGGCCGAGCTGATCGCGGGCAAACACGCCCATCCCGTGAAACCCGAAAGCATCGCGGGCTGCACCTATTGCCAGCCGCAGGTGGCCTCGGTCGGCTATACCGAAGCCAAGGCAAAGGAACTCGGCTACAAGATCAAGGTCGGGCGGTTCCCCTTTATCGGCAATGGCAAGGCGATCGCTCTGGGCGAACCCGAGGGCATGATCAAGACCATCTTTGACGAGAAGACCGGCGAGTTGCTCGGCGCCCATATGGTGGGGGCGGAAGTGACAGAGCTGATCCAGGGCTATGTGGTGGGCCGCCAGCTGGAGACCACCGAAGAGGACCTGATGAACACGGTCTTCCCGCATCCGACGCTGTCGGAGATGATGCATGAAAGCGTGCTGGATGCCTTTGACCGGGTCATTCACATCTGACGCATCCTGCGGGCTGCGGATCGGATCGCAACTAAAAGGCCGGGCCCGACGCCCGGCCTTTTGCATAGGGCTGTGGCACCCGGTGCGGGCCGCAGATCACGCGGCCGCGATCGCCAGGCGGCTGGCTTTGTGTGGGTACAAAATAGTTGCGCTGCCGTCTGGCCTCGGCCTGTGGTCTCGACTAGGTTTCGCGCTCCGATTGCGGCGGGATGAGGACAGGCAGATGGAACAGCAGCAGGGACGCGTGAACTGGGGCATGGTGCTGCTGATCTGGGCTGCGGGCCTCGGGGCTGCGGCGCAATATGGCAAGATCAGCGTCGTCTTCGATCGCCTGCCGGAGCTCTATCCGGGGGTGGGGGCGTCAATCGGCTGGGCGGTGTCGCTGGTTGGCGTGCTGGGCATCGTCTTTGGCGTGGTGGCGGGGCTCTTCGTGTCGGCCTTTGGCTATCGGCGGACGCTGGTCTGCTGTCTGTGGCTCGGAGCGGCGATGTCGGCGCTGCAGGTGCTTCACCTGCCGTTCGGCCTGTTCCTGCTGACGCGGGTGATCGAGGGCATCTCGCATCTTGGTGTGGTGGTCGCGGGGCCGACCCTGATGGCGCTCTTGGCGACAGGCGCCGCGCGGGGCGTCGCCCTGACGATCTGGAGCACGTTTTTCGGGGTCTCATTTGCCATTCTCAGTTGGGTCGGCCTGCCTTTGGTGGCGTCACAGGGGGTGTTGGCGCTGTTTGCAGCCCATGGCGCCGTGATGGCGCTGCTGGCGGTGATCCTGCAGGTGGCGCTGCGCGATCTGCCGGTGCCGGGGCGGACCGCCTATCCGCGGCTGGGGGACCTGCCGGCACTGCATCTGACGATCTATCGCTCGCCGTTCAAGATCGCGCCGGGGGCGGGCTGGCTGTTCTATACCTGCTGTTTCGTATCGGTGCTGACCGTCCTGCCGCCGTTCATCCCGGCCGAGGTGCGCACCCTTGTCATGGGCGCGATGCCGCTGGTGTCGATTGCGGTTTCGATGACGCTGGGGGTGACCATGCTACGGTTCATGCCCGCCATCCGATTGATCCAGATCGGTTTCCTGCTTTGCACGGGCGCGATGGTCTGGTTGTGGATCGCGCCCGGTGACGGGGTGGCCTGTCTGGCGCTGGCGGGGGCCTTTGGCTTGGTTCAGGGCGCGAGTTTCGCCGCGGTGCCGCAGCTCAACCACACATCGGCGGCGCAATCCGAGGCCAATGGCGTCATGTCCCAGGCGGGCAATCTGGGCAATGCCATCGGCACCCCGCTGATGGTGGCGATGATTTCGCTCGGCGGCTATAGCGGATTGGCGGTGGTGACCGGGTTGCTGTTTCTCGGCGGCGCGGGCGTGCATCAAATACTCGCATCCCGGCGCGCCTATGAGATGGCAACGACCGACTGAGACAGAGATTTCGCGCGTTCCTCATACGTTCTTCTTTTTTGCTTGGATACTGGCAGGGTGTCCCCTATGTGTTAGGCAAAGTTTGAGGGTGATATGGCAGAGTTGAAGAATATCGCAGTCCGCGGCGCGCGCGAACACAACCTGAAGAACATCGACGTGGACATTCCCCGCGACGAGCTGGTGGTGATCACGGGCCTGTCCGGGTCCGGCAAGTCCAGTCTCGCGTTTGATACCATCTACGCAGAGGGCCAGCGCCGCTATGTGGAATCCCTGAGCGCCTATGCGCGGCAGTTCCTCGACATGATGGAAAAACCGGATGTGGATCACATCTCCGGCCTGTCGCCCGCGATTTCCATCGAGCAGAAGACCACCTCGAAGAACCCGCGCTCGACCGTTGGGACGGTGACGGAAATCTACGACTATCTGCGGCTGCTGTTCGCCCGCGCGGGCACCCCCTACAGCCCTGCCACCGGCCTGCCGATCGAGGCGCAGCAGGTGCAGGACATGGTCGACCGGGTCATGGCGCTGGAGGAGGGCACCCGTGGCTTTCTGCTGGCGCCGATCGTGCGCGACCGCAAGGGCGAATACCGCAAGGAAATGCTGGAGCTGCGCAAACAGGGGTTTCAGCGGGTCAAGGTGGACGGCGAATTCTACGAGCTGGATACGCCGCCGACGCTGGACAAGAAATACCGCCACGACATTGACGTGGTGGTGGACCGTCTGGTGGTGCGCGAAGGTCTGGAAACCCGTCTGGCGGATTCGCTGCGCACCGCGCTGGATCTGGCCGATGGCATCGCGATCCTGGAGACCGCCCCCCGCGAGGGCGAGCCGGACCGGCTGACCTTCTCGGAGAATTTTGCCTGTCCGGTCAGTGGCTTCACCATTCCCGAGATCGAGCCGCGGCTGTTCTCCTTCAACGCGCCCTTCGGGGCCTGCCCGTCCTGTGACGGTCTCGGGGTGGAGCTGTTCTTTGACGAGCGGCTTGTGGTCCCCGATCAGGGGCTGAAGGTCTATGACGGCGCTCTGGCTCCCTGGCGAAAGGGGAAATCCCCCTATTTCCTGCAGACCATCGAAGCCATCGCGCGCCACTATGAGTTCGACAAGAACACTGCCTGGAAGGATCTGCCGGCCCATGTGAAACAGGTGTTCCTCTATGGGTCGGGCGAGGAGGAGCTGGAGTTCCGCTACGACGAAGGCGGCCGGGTCTACAATATCACCCGGGTGTTCGAAGGCGTGATCCCCAATATGGAGCGCCGCTATCGCGAGACCGACAGCAATTGGGTCCGCGAGGAATTCGAACGCTACCAGAACAACCGGTCCTGCGGCACCTGCGACGGATACCGGCTGCGGGAAGAGGCGCTGGCGGTCAAGATTGCAGACCTGCATGTGGGGCAGGTGGTCGAGAAATCCATCCGTGAGGCGCTGGCCTGGATCGAGGATGTGCCGAACCATCTGAGCGCCCAAAAGCAGGAAATCGCCCGTGCCATCGTGAAGGAAATCCGCGAACGCCTCGGGTTCCTGAACAACGTGGGCCTTGAATATCTGACGCTGTCGCGCGCGGCCGGCACTCTGTCCGGGGGCGAGAGCCAGCGGATCCGCTTGGCCAGCCAGATCGGCTCGGGCCTGACGGGGGTGCTCTATGTGCTGGACGAGCCCTCCATCGGACTGCACCAGCGGGACAATGACCGGCTGATCACGACGCTGAAAAACCTGCGCGATCAGGGCAATACCGTGATCGTGGTGGAACATGACGAGGATATGATCCGGCAGGCGGATTACGTGTTCGACATCGGCCCCGGTGCCGGTGTCCACGGCGGTCAGGTGATCAGCCACGGCCCGCCCGAGACCATCATTCAGGACGCGGCCTCCCTGACCGGGCAATACCTCTCCGGGGCGCGGGAAATCGCCGTGCCGACAACGCGGCGCAAGGGCAACAAGAAGAAGATCAAGGTGGTCAAGGCCACCGGCAACAACCTCAAGAACGTGACCGCCGAGTTCCCGCTCGGGAAATTCGTCTGTGTCACCGGGGTTTCGGGCGGCGGGAAATCCACCCTGACCATCGAAACCCTGTTCAAGACCGCATCCATGCGTTTGAATGGTGCACGTCAGACACCGGCGCCCTGCGAAACCATCAAGGGGCTGGAGCATCTCGACAAGGTCATCGATATCGACCAGCGGCCCATCGGGCGGACTCCGCGCTCCAACCCGGCCACCTATACCGGCGCCTTCACCCCGATCCGCGACTGGTTCGCGGGCCTGCCGGAGGCCAAGGCGCGGGGCTACAAACCGGGGCGGTTTTCCTTCAACGTCAAGGGCGGGCGCTGCGAGGCCTGTCAGGGCGATGGCGTCCTCAAGGTGGAAATGCATTTTCTGCCGGATGTCTATGTCACCTGCGAGACCTGCAATGGCGCGCGCTACAACCGCGAAACGCTGGAGATCAAGTTCAAGGGCAAGAGCATCGCCGATGTGCTGGATATGACGGTGGAGGACGCGCAAACCTTCTTTGCCGCCGTGCCCTCAATCCGCGACAAGATGGATGCGCTGATGCGGGTGGGGCTTGGCTATATCAAGGTCGGGCAACAGGCCACGACGCTCTCGGGCGGCGAGGCGCAGCGGGTGAAACTCTCCAAGGAGCTGGCCAAACGATCGACGGGGCGCACGCTCTATATTCTCGACGAGCCGACCACGGGGCTGCATTTCGAGGACGTGCGCAAGCTTTTGGAAGTGCTGCACGAATTGGTGGAGCAGGGCAATTCGGTGGTGGTGATCGAACATAACCTCGATGTGATCAAGACCGCCGACTGGCTGATTGATATTGGCCCCGAGGGCGGCGATGGCGGCGGCGAGATTGTCGCCGTCGGGACGCCGGAAAAAGTCGCCGAGGAACCGCGCAGCCACACCGGCCATTACCTGAAACCGATGCTGGATACGAAATCCCGCAAGAAAGTGGCGGCGGAGTGAGCAGACCGGGCCCCATCCTTTGATCGGCTGGGGCCTGTTGGGCCGTGATCATGTCGCATCCCTCATGCGAGCGGGGCAGGGCGCATAATGTCGGGGGCAGCTCCCTTTTGTAGGCCGGTGCCCTTTTGTAGGCCGATGCCCTTGAATGTTGCGGGTCGTAACATCACCTGATGTAAATAGAGTTTACATTGGAGGATTGGACATGTCATTTCATGCAAGGGCGACATGTGGGGCCATCTTGATGATTTCGCTCGCCGCCACAGCAGCGCAGGCGGAGCAAAAGCGCTACGATTTCGAGAATTTCCACAGTATCAAAGTCACCGAGAACATCGATCTGACGGTGGTATCGGGCAGCGGCGCCTATGGGGTAGACGCTCGGGCGGGCGGGCTGTCGGGCGTGTCGCGATTGCAGATCTCTCAGGACGGTCCGCTGTTGGTGATCGACAGAAAGAACCGCTGGTCGCCGGTGATGGGGCTGCTGGACGGGCCGCTGCAGGTTTCCGTGGAGCTGCCCGAGCTTTTGGCGCTGGCGGTCCATGCCGGATCCGAGGCCTCGGTGTCCGGCCCAGTGGCCGCGGATGTGGCGTTCACCGTCACCAGTGGCAGCCATCTGGAGGTCGCGGGGATTGACGTCAGGACGTTGGAAATCGGGATCAGAGCGGGTGCGAGCATGTCGATTGCAGGGCGCTGTGATCAGCTGAAAGTCACCGCCTCCAGCGGATCGGATGTGGATGCGTCGGATCTGCGTTGCAAGGAGGTGCGGGCGACGGCCAGCAGCGGCGCCGACATTGACACAACCGCGACCGAACGTGTGCAGGCGACAGCCTCAAGCGGCGGCGACATATCGGTCGACGGCGGGCCAGCGGTGACAGATGTGACCCAGACCATTGGCGGCTCGGTGCGTATCAACGGATAGTTGCGGGCGTCGATTCAGTCCCGTCCTATCCTGCCCCGTCCTGTCCTGTCCAGTCCTGCCGCGTGCGGGCGGGCGGCGGGTGCGGGCGGCTTTGCGGGCCAATGCAAAAGCCCGCAGCCAAACCCGGCAACAAAACCCGGCAGCCAAACCCGGAACCAGGCCCCGGCCGTTCAGGTCAGTCGCGACCGCGCTGCTCAAAGCGGGGCAGCATCGCCGAGAAATCCTTGCCCAGCCCGTCCTCATTCTCGACAAACTGCGTATAGAGCGCCTCGGCGAGCTGGCCCATCGGAGTATCGGCACCGGCGCTGCCTGCCGCCTGTTGCGACAGCCGCAGGTCCTTCAGCATCAGCTCCGCGGCAAAGCCCGGCTGGTAGCCATTGTCGGCGGGGGATTTGGGGCCGACACCGGGGGCCGGGCAATAGGCGTTCATCGACCAGCTGTAGCCAGAGGATGTGGACACCACGTCGAACATGCGGTCCCGGTCCAGACCCAGCTTGTCCGCCAGGGCGAAGGCCTCGCAGGTGGCGATCATGGTGACGCCAAGGATCATGTTGTTGCAGATCTTGGCAGCCTGACCGGCGCCCGAGGCCCCGCAATGCACGGCTTTTTGTCCCATGACATCAAACAGGGGCGCGGCCATGGCAAAGGCTGCTTTTGACCCGCCCGCCATGAAGGTGAGCGTGCCGGCAGAGGCGCCGCCGATCCCGCCCGAAACCGGTGCATCGACCGCGAGAAGCCCTGCCTCATCGGCTTGAGCGGCCACGGCGCGGGCGCTGTCCACGTCAACCGTCGAACAGTCCAAAAAGGCCGCGCCTCTGGTCATCGCCGGGATGATCTCATTGGCGACATGACGCAGGATCTGCCCGTTTGGCAACATGGTGATCACCACCTGCGCCTGCGTCGCGGCCTCGGCGGCCGAGCTGGCCATGGTGACGCCTTCGATCGAGACCTCCGCCATGTCAAAACCTGTCACCTCATGGCCGGCCTTGACGAGGTTGGCCGCCATCGGCGCGCCCATGTTCCCCAGTCCGATAAACCCGATTTTCATCTGCTCACTCCTCCTCCTCAAAGGTCAGCGCATCGGCCCCCAGTGGCATCAGCATCTGACTGACGGCGACACCCGGCACAATCCCGTCCGCGTATTGCCATTTTGGCGATTTGTCCTTGTCGACGATCAAGGCCCGCACCCCTTCCAGGATATCGCCATGTTCCATCGCGCGATAGGTGAAGCGATACTCCAGATCCAGCGCCGCGCGCATGGTCGCGGTTGTGGACCGCAGCCGGTGTATCATCTCTACCGTGGCCGCGATCGACAAGGGCGCGCCCGGAGAGAGGGAGGTCAGGCAGACGTCGGAAAATTCATCGCCGCGTTGGCGCAGAAGGGTCAGGATATCGCCGGCGGTCTCGCCTGCAAAACAGGCATCGATATCAGGTTGCAGGGCGGCGAGGGCACTGTCGGGGGCCGGCCCAGCCGCCTCTGCCACCAGCGCGACGTCGCCTGTGCGCGCCAGCTCGGCCATCAGATCGGGCCATGACGCCTCGGGGATGAAATGGTCAGCAAAGCCCGCAAGAATCGCATCTCCCGCTCGCATGCGATAGCCCGTGGTGCCCAGATATTCACCAAGCCGCCCCGGTGCCAGCGCCAACAGGAGCGATCCGCCCACGTCGGGCACCAGACCGATGGCACATTCGGGCATGGAGATCTTGCTGCTGTCGCCGACAATACGATGGGTGCCATGGCAGCCGATGCCGACACCGCCGCCCATGGTGAACCCCTGCAGGAAGCTGACGACGGGCTTCGGATACTCGAAAATCCGCGCGTTCATACGGTATTCGTCGCGCCAGAATTTCCGCCCGTAGGCAAAGTCGCCCGTGCGCCCCGTTTCATAGAGTTCGGCAATGTCGCCGCCGGCGCAGAAGGCTTTTTGCCCGGCGGCATCCAGGATCACCACGGCGACGCTGTCATTGTCGGCCCAGTCTTTCAGGGCGCCGTCGATGGCCATGCACATGTCATAGCTGAGCGCGTTCAGCGCCTTTTCACGCGTCAAGGTGATCCGGCCTGCGCGCCCTTCGATGCGGATATTGATATCGGTCATGGTCTGTGGCCTTCCGTCAGTGGTGCTCCGCCAGCATCTGGCGCGCGACAATCACGCGCATGATCTCGTTGGTGCCTTCCAGGATCTGATGGACCCGCAGATCGCGCACCAGTTTTTCAATCCCGTAGTCGGCCAGATAGCCATAGCCGCCGTGCAGTTGCAGGCATTGATCGACCACTTTGGAGCCGGTCTCGGTCACGAATTTCTTGGCCATGGCGCAGAATTTTGACGCATCCGGGCTGCCCTGATCCAGCTTCCAGGCGGCCTGACGCAGGAAGACGCGGGCCGCCTGCAATTCGATTTCCATATCCGCGAGGCGGAATTGCAGCCCCTGAAACTGGTCGATGGATTTGCCAAAGGCCTTGCGCTCGGACATGTATTGCAGGGTCTGGCTCAATCCTGTCTGCGCCGCACCGAGCGAGCAGGCGGCGATATTGAGACGCCCCCCGTCGAGCCCCTTCATCGCGTATTTGAACCCTTCGCCTTCTGTGCCCACGAGGTTGGAGGCCGGCACGGTGCAATCGTCGAACTGAACCTGCGCGGTGGGTTGGCTTTTCCAGCCCATCTTGTCTTCCAGCCCGCCAAAGGACAGCCCCGGCGTGCCATCCTCGACATAGAGCGTCGAGATCCCTTTGGGGCCGTCTTCGCCGGTGCGCACCATGCAGACATAGGCGTCGGAATATCCGCCGCCGGAGATGAAGGCCTTGGTACCGTTCAGCACGTAGCCTTGGGCGTTGCGCTCGGCCCGGGTGCTGAGCGCCGCCGCATCAGAGCCGGAGCCGGGCTCGGTCAGGCAATAGCTCAGCACGGTGTTGAGGCTCATGACATCCGCCATCACCCGGGACTTGAGCGCGTCGCTGGCGAACATGTCGAGCATCTTGGCACACATGTTGTGGATCGACAGGAAGGCGGCGACCGACGGGCAGGCCATCGACAGGGCCTCAAACACCAGCGTGGCGTCCAGACGGGTGAGGCCCGAGCCCCCGGAGGCTTCGCTCACATAGAGCGAGCCGAAACCAAGTTCGCCCACCTTGGGCCAGAGCGCCTTGGGGATGGATCCCTCCGCTTCCCATTGCCGGGCGAACGGCGCGATATGCTCCTGTCCGAAACCATAGGCCATATCGAAAATGGCCGTCTGTTCTTCTGTCATCGCGAAGTCCATGGGCTCTCCTCCCCCTTGAGCTGCAAGAATTGAACGACTGTTTATTTAATACGCCGGACGTTGGGATGGCGCAAGGCGCGGATCTGCAAGACCGTCCTGCGTTCCTGCGTTCCTGCGGGAGAGACGGCGGTCTATTCGGGTAATCAGCAGTTTCTTCACAATTTCTGGCTTGTTTTGAGGAGTTTTTTAAGAAGTTCTTGGCACAACTTGGGGCAAATGGCGTCTACTCTCCAATAGGTGAAGGCGCAAATACCACCTTGAATAGGAGCGTGATCGCCCGTGTCGCAACCCGTCCCAAACAGCAAACCCGCCCTGACCCAAACGGGGAAACAGAAATTTCCCGAATTTGAGAAATTTGCCAAGTCGATCCAGTCGCAGGAGCGGGCGAGGTTTGCCTACGACTTCAAGAACGACCTGCGCAGCGGGATGGGCCGGGATGAGTCCGCCAAGAGCCGAGCGCTCAAGCTGCTGGCGAAATCCCGCAAACTCATGCTGGAACATGACAACAAGCAGGCCGTGACCCTGTTGCGCAAGGCCATCGAGCTGGACCCGGACAATGGCGAGCTGCATGCCCAGCTCGGGGACGCTCTGATCAAGGACATCGATAACCTGACCTCTGCCTTGTCGAGCTATCTGAAGGCGATCAAACTCGAGCCGACGACGGGCAGTCACTATGCCTGTGTGGCGACTCTTCTGATGAGAATGAACAAATACGAAGAGGCGATCGAATACTTCGAAATCGCGGTGAAATTCGACCCCAAGAACCTGATCGCCCTGTCGCGAATGATGCATATCAAAGCGCACCGTCTGCGGTGGAACGATTTTGACAAGGTGCCGACCTATCTGAAGGTATTCAATGACAAGAACGTCGTGTCTGATCCCTTTGCCTTCCTGTCCCTGTGTGACGATGGCGCGTTTCAGCGGATGCGATCGGAATCCCTGATCCGGGCGAAATTCAATAATCCGGTCAAAGCCCGCAAACCCACGGATGTGCGGGCCGAGGGTCAGAAGATCCGCATTGGCTACTTCTCGAACGACTTTTACAATCACGCCACCATGCACCTTATGTCTGGTCTGCTGGAGGCGCATGATCGCCAGAAGTTCGAAATCTATCTCTACGACTACGGCTCCAAGGCCGACGACCACGTGCACCAGCGCGCCCGTCGTAACGCCGATAAATTTCAGGACGTGCGCAAGAAGAGCACCGCCGAATTGGTGGATCTTGCCCGCCGTGACGAGATTGATATTGCCGTTGACCTCAAGGGCTTTACCGAGGGCGGCCGGCTTGACATCTTCAACGACCGTGTTGCGCCGGTTCAGGTCGCCTATCTTGGCTATCCGGGCACGACCGGGTTGAAATCGATGGATTACATGGTGGCCGACCGGATCACCGTTCCGTCGCAACTGCGCAAGCATTTCACCGAGTCGATCCTCTATATGCCAAATTGCTATCAGCCCAATGATGACACGCGCTATATCGAAGAGGTCGACGCCTGCCGCGCGGCCTATGGATTGCCGGAAGAGGGATTCGTGTTCTCCTCGTTCAACAACCCGTACAAGGTGACGCCGCGGGAATATGATATCTGGATGAATCTTTTGAAGGAGGTGCCGGACAGCGTCCTGTGGTTCTACGTGTCCACGGCGGAAATCCGCGGTGTCATCCGTTCCGAAGCGGAAAAGCGCGGCGTCGATCCCGACCGGATCATTCCGACGGGGAAAATGCTGCCGGAACGCCATTTGGCGCGTTTGAAATATGCGGATCTCTTCCTCGACACGTTCAACGTGAACGCCCATACGACAGCCAGTGATGCGCTCTGGGCGGGGCTGCCGGTGCTGACCAAAACCGGCGAGCAATTTGCCGCACGGGTTGCGGGCAGCATTCTGACCGCCGCCGGGTTGCCGGATCTGGTCACACCCAGCGAGAAGAAATACCATGATGTCGCGCTGCGGATTGCGCAGGATCCGGACTATCTTGCCGATATCAGGACCCGGCTTGCTGCGGCCCGGACCTCTGCGCCGCTGTTTGATACCAAGGGCTACACCCAGGATTTTGAACGCCTGTTGGAAAAGGCATTCCAGAACTACCGCGACGGGAATGCGCCCAAATCCATGGCGCTGTCAGCCTGAGAGTGCAGCCTGAGCGGGCAGGTTGAGCGGGCAGGCCGAGGGAACAGGTCCCACCCACACCAGTGAAACGATCCGCGCCCGGCCCAAGGGTGCGGCAGGGCGCGGGATCGGATGGCCCCCGGAGGGCGCGATCTACAGCAACCGCACCTGGGTGCCGACCTTGACCATCGGATAGAGCTTTTCCACGTGCTGATTATAGAGGCCGATACACCCGGAGGAGCTCTGGCGACCAATCTTGCGGGTGTCATGGGTGCCGTGCACCAGATAGGCCGGCCAATCCAGATACATAGCGCGGGTCCCAAGCGGATTTCCCGCTGCTCCGCCCTCGATCCGCTGCGGCAGGCTGGGGTCACGCTCGCGCATGTTTGCCGTCGGGGTCCAGCTTGGATTTTCCGTCTTGCGGACAATTTCGGAATATCCGCGCCGCGTCAGCTCTTCGCTCATGGGCACGGAAGAGGGGAAAAGAAAATAGGTCTCGCCATCCTCGCCCCAGTAATGAAGCGCCCGGCTGCTGATGTCCGCCAGCAGGCAGCCCACACCCAGCTGTTCAAAATGATCCTGCCATTTCTGTTGCCGGAAGGACGAGACATTGCGCTGAACCGGGATCTGCTCGCGGATGGTGGGTTCATCCTGAGGGAAGGCATCGCTGGATTGCGCCCGCAACAGCGAAGGCGTCGCGAGGCTGGCAGCCGCGCTGGCGATCAGCGCGCGGCGGGAGATGGCAAATCGGGACTTGGGAAATCGGGACTTGGCAAATCGGGACATGGGTCGGTCCTCATATAGTTTGGCTCGATCTTTTGCAGACAGTATGAAACTGCAGCGGCGGCCGCCAGAGGGGCACGGGGTGACATTTGCGTGAAGCCTCTGGAAACGGGCCTTGAAGCCATAAAAAAGGCCGCCCGGAAGGGGCGGCCGCAGTGGTCAGGGATGTTCGGGGATCAATCCATCGCCTTGAAGTTGAACTCCCCGCCTTCGCGGATGCCCGACGGCCAGCGTGAGGTGATGGTCTTGGTGCGGGTGTAGAATTTGAACGCATCGGGACCGTGCTGGTTCAGGTCGCCAAAGGCGGATTTCTTCCAGCCGCCAAACGTGTGATAGGCCAGCGGCACCGGGATCGGGACGTTGATGCCGATCATGCCGATATTGATCCGATTGGCAAAGTCACGCGCGGTATCGCCATCCCGGGTGTAGATCGCGGTGCCGTTGCCATATTCGTGATCCATCGCATAGCCGAGCGCTTCTTCGTAGGTTTTGGCGCGCACGGTGGACAGAACCGGGCCAAAGATCTCCTGCGTGTAGATGTCCATGTCGGTGGTGACATGGTCAAACAGATGCGGGCCGACGAAAAACCCGTCTTCATAGCCCTGCAGGTTGAAGTCGCGGCCATCGACCACCAGTTTCGCGCCCTGATCGACACCGGTCTGCACCAGACGCAGGATGTTGTCCTTGGCAGCAGAGGTCACCACGGGGCCGTAATCCACATCGGCGCCGGCCGTGTAGGGGCCAACCTTCAGCTTCTCAATGCGGGGCACCAGTTTTTCGATCAGGCGGTCGGCGGTTTCGTCGCCCACCGGAACCGCGACGGAAATCGCCATGCAGCGCTCGCCCGCCGCACCATAGCCGGCCCCGATCAGCGCATCGGCAGCCTGATCCAGATCCGCGTCGGGCATGATGATCATGTGGTTCTTGGCGCCGCCGAAACATTGCACGCGTTTGCCCTGGGCACAGCCGGTGCCGTAGATATATTCGGCAATCGGGGTGGAGCCGACAAAGCCCACGGATTGGATGATCGGATCAAACAGGATCGCGTCCACCGCTTCCTTGTCGCCATTGACCACCTGGATGATGCCCTTGGGCAGACCGGCCTCTTCCAGCAGTTCCGCCAGCATCAGGGGCACGGAGGGATCGCGCTCGGAGGGTTTCAGGATGAAGGCGTTGCCGCAGACGATCGCGGGCGCGAACATCCACATGGGGATCATCGCGGGAAAGTTGAACGGCGTGATCCCGGCGGTGACGCCAAGCGCCTGGCGCATGGAATACATGTCGATGCCGGGGCCCGCGCTGTCGGTGAATTCCCCCTTCAGCAGCTGCGGCGCACCGATGCAATACTCGACGACTTCGAGCCCGCGCTGCACGTCGCCTTTGGCATCCGGCAGGGTCTTGCCGTGCTCGCGGCTCAATGCTTCGGCCAGTTTGTCCATGTCGCGGTTCAGAAGATCCACGAATTTCATCATCACCCGGGCGCGGCGCTGCGGGTTGACGGCGGCCCATGCGGGCTGTGCGGCGGCGGCACAGGCGACGGCGTGCTCCATTTCGGATTTCGACGCCAGCGGAACCTTGGCCTGCACTTCACCAGTGGCGGGATTGAACACATCGGCAAAGCGCCCGGAGGTGCCTTTGACGTGTTCGCCGTTGATATAATGTGTGAGTTCCTGCATCGGACGTCCTCCAGCGAGTCAATTTGGGCTCTATCGTAGGCTTGCAAAAACGACGGGAAAAGGGGAAAGGTTTCAAACGGGTTTTGCAAGAACGCAAATGGTTAACGGAAGCCCGCTGGACTGAAAACAATCGGAGGATTCCGCAGAATGGAACCCCAATGGGACGATATGAAGGTGTTTCTGGCCGTGGCGCGCGAGAGCAGCCTGTCGGGCGCCGGACGTGTTCTGAAGATGGATCCCGCCACGGTCGGACGGCGGGTGGCCCGGTTCGAGACCGCGCTCAAGACATCGCTCTTTGTAAAATCCCCCCAGGGCTATGCGCTGAGCGCGGCCGGGGACCGGCTGCTGGCCCATGCCGAAGCTGCCGAGCTGGCGATGCGGGCGGGCGAGGAAGCCTTGACCGGCCCCAGCGACACCCTGTCCGGGCAGATCCGGATCGGCGCGCCGGATGGCTGTGCGAATTACATCCTGCCCCAGGTCTGTTCCGCGATTTCCCAGGATAACCCCGATCTCGACATTCAGATCGTCGCCTTGCCGCGGCTGATCAATCTCTCCCGCCGCGAGGCCGATATGGCAGTGACCGTCAGCGCGCCAACGGCGGGCAAGCTGCTGGTGCAGAAGATCACCGACTACCATCTGCATCTGGCCGCGTCCCGCTATTATCTGCGGGATGTGCATCCGATTGAAAAGCTGGAGCATCTGCGCGACCACAAGATCATCGGCTATATCCCCGACATGATCTTTGATCAGGAATTGGACTATCTGAGCGACCTTGGCATCGAACGGGTGCAGCTTGCGTCGAATTCTGTCTCCGTGCAGATCAAGATGCTGGCCGAAGGCGGGGCGCTGGGGGTGGTGCATGACTTTGCCCTGCCCAGCCACCGGCCGCTGCGCAAGATCCTGAAGGATGCGTTCAGCCTGACCCGGAGCTTTTATCTGGTGCGGCATCAGGGCGATCAGCGCAGCGAACGGCTGAACCGCTTTGCCGATGCGCTGTCAAAAGGAATTCGCGCAGAGGTTGAACGGCTGGAAGGCTTGACTTGACGCGATCTTGCGGCAACGCTTGGGAAAGTGAAATTAAATTTCGAGGGTGCGTAAAATGCTCGTCAAGTCGATACTGAAATCCAAGGGCGTCACGGATGTTGTCACGATCGGCCCAGATGCCACGATCGAGGCTGCGGCGAAACTCCTGTCAGATCATGGCATTGGCACAGTTGTTGTGTCATCGGACAACAAGACGCCGCTGGGTATCCTGTCCGAGCGCGACATCGTGCGCCAGCTTGCCAAGACCGGTTCGGTGTGCCTCAATCACACGGTTGACGCCTATATGACGCGCAATCTTGTGACCTGTGTACAGGACTCCAACGCGGAGGATGCGCTGACCAAGATGACCGAGGGGCGGTTCCGTCACATGCCCGTGGTCGAGGACGGTGTGCTGGTGGGGATCATTTCCCTTGGCGATGTGGTCAAAGCGCAACTGACCGAGGTCGCCATGGAAAAAACGGCTCTCGAAGGCATGATCATGGGCCATTGACGCCAGCGGCGTCCGTTTCGGTATTTTCACGTACTTGCAAAGCGTCGCGCAACATGATTGCGTGCGCGAATACATGACGCAGGCAGGAGGAGCCCATGCGCATAGGCTTGTACCCAGGTACGTTCGATCCGATAACCCTCGGACATATTGACATTATTCGCCGCTCGGCTGCTTTGGTGGACCGGCTGGTGATTGGCGTGGCGATCAACCGTGACAAGTCGCCGCTGTTTTCGCTCGAAGAGCGGGTGGAGATGATCGAGGCGGAATGTGCCAAACTCTCCGAACAGACCGGGACAGAGATCGTGGCCCATCCCTTTGAAAACCTGCTGATCGATTGCGCCCGCGATGTCGGCGCGCAGGTCATTGTCCGCGGACTGCGGGCGGTTGCCGATTTCGAGTATGAGTTTCAGATGGTCGGGATGAACCGGGCTCTGGATGACAGCATCGAGACCGTGTTTTTCATGGCCGAGGCCCGGCATCAGGCCATCGCCAGCAAACTGGTCAAGGAAATCGCCCGTCTGAACGGAGATGTGAGCAAATTCGTCCCCCCCCTGGTGAACGAGCGGCTGCAAGCGCGACTGGGGACTGCTTCGGGGTAGGCCGCTTTGGCCCGCCCGGGCGCTGCCCCCCGCCGGCACTCGCATGCCGCCGTGACGACAACAGACCCTGCCCGGTGCGTCCTGCGTGCCGGGCAGTCTCCTTCAGGGAAGGGGGGTAGGCGGCCTGAGCTCCTCTGCCGGACCGGCGCGCAACAGAGCGGCGCGCAACAGCCCCCCGCGCATCGGGATCACCGCCAGAAGGCCACCCATTCAATCAGCAAAAACAGCTTCTTGCTGAGAAACAGCAGATTCTGCGTGCCGAAAAAAATCATGTCCACGGCAAGGGCCGTCAGGATGATCAGTCCGAGAATGACGGCGAGGGAGTTCGACATTTGGGATTGCTCGTATGAAAACACCCGGTCAGATATGCCTGACCGGGTGGGAAATCTCAACCCGCTGAACGCCGCAGGCCCTGCCGCGCGGGCAGGGGTCAGTTCAGGCGGCCCATGGCGGTGGCAACATCTGCCATCCGCACGGAAAATCCCCACTCATTGTCGTACCAGGCCAGCACCCGAACCATGCGGCCCCCGACAACGCGGGTTTGCTCCGGCGCGAAGATGGAGCTTTCTTCGGTATGGTTGAAATCCGTCGACACCAGAGGCGCGGGCTCATAGCCAAGAACCCGTGACATCGGACCGGTCGAGGCCTCGGCAACGGCGGCATTGACCTCGTCGACGGTGACGTCACGCCCGGCCTGAAAGGTCAGGTCCACGGCCGAGACGTTCGGGGTGGGGACGCGAATGGCGGAGCCGTCGAGCCGCCCCTTGAGGTTCGGCAGCACTTCGCCAAGCGCCTTGGCCGCGCCGGTGCTGGTCGGGATCATCGACATGGCCGCCGCGCGCGCCCGATAGAGATCATCGTGCCGCCGGTCCAATGTCGGCTGATCGCCGGTGTAGGAATGGATGGTCGTCATGATGCCGCTCTCGATCCCGAATGCCTCGTCCAGAACCTTGGCCAGCGGTGCCAGGCAATTGGTGGTGCAGGATCCGTTGGACACCATCAGATCGCGCGGCTGCAGATCCTCGTCATTGACCCCGAACACAACGGTGCGGTCGACATTCTTGCCGGGGGCCGAGAGCAGAACCTTGCCGGCGCCGCGCTCCAGATGTTTGCGCGCCTTCAGCCCATCATTGAATTTGCCGGTGCATTCCAGCACCACATCGCAGCCCTCCCAGTCGAGGGCCTCCATGTCGTAGGTGGAAAACATCTGCATGTCGCCCCGACCGAGGTTCAGCCGCCCGTCGCTGAAATCGACACGTCCGGGGTAGCGTCCGTGAATGCTGTCATATTTGATGAGATGCGCGGCGGTCTCGATGGGGCCGGTGGCGTTGACCTTGATGACCTCGATATCGTTGCGGTAGCTGCCGGCGATATGCGCCAGCGTGCAGCGCCCAATCCGACCGAAGCCATTGATTCCAACTTTGATGGTCATCTGTGCATCCCCACGCATCGCCTGTGATCTGCGCTGGCTATAGCCGTCAATGACGCTGGCAAAAAGAGAAAATGCTAATAATCACAAACTGTTAGCGCAAAACTTTTCTGGTGGCGTTAACAATGCCCGCCCGTTGGCGTTAACAGCTTTGCAGGAAGCAACCTCGGATTGCTGCGCGGCAGCATGCTTGAAAAGGCAGGGCCCGACACGCTAGGTAGGTCTGGAGCAAAACGGCGCTTCTGTCGCGCAAACTATGAGGTAACGCATGAGCGGTCTTCTTGCCCTTCTGGATGATGTATCGGCGATTGCAAAGGTCGCAGCCGCCTCGGTGGATGATGTGGCGGCGCAATCGATGAAAGCGGGGTCAAAAGCCGCCGGTATCGTGATCGACGACGCCGCCGTGACACCGAAATATGTGACCGGCTTCCAACCCGCGCGAGAGCTGCCAATGATCTGGCGGATCGCCCGCGGCTCCTTCATCAACAAGCTGGTGTTTCTGCTGCCCGTCGCGTTGCTGATGTCGCAATTTGCCCCCTGGCTGGTGCCGCCACTGCTGATCCTCGGCGGTTGCTATCTTTGCTACGAGGGGGCGGAGAAGATCGTTCATGTCCTGACGCCGCATGACGACCAATCCGGCGGCCCCGACGGCAGCCACGCAGTTGGGGATCCCGCCCATCTGGAGGAAGAAAAGGTCAAAGGCGCCATCAAGACCGATTTTATCCTGTCCGCGGAAATCATGACCATTGCACTGTCGACCATCGAAAGCGACGTCCTGTGGATACAGGCGGCGACGCTGGCAGTGGTCGGGATCATGATCACCATCGCGGTCTATGGCGTGGTCGCAATCATCGTCAAGATGGATGACATCGGCCTTTGGCTGACCCGCGTCGGCCGTTTCAGTGTCACCCGGACCCTGGGCGCGGCCATCGTCGCCTTCATGCCCTGGTTCCTGACGCTTCTGTCGGTTGTCGGCACGGTGGCAATGCTCTGGGTCGGCGGCTCCATCATCGTGCATTCGGCCCATCAAATGGGCTGGCATTGGCCCGAGGACACAATCCATATGCTGGCCCATGCGGTCGGCCACGGGGACGCCCTCGTGGAATGGCTGGTCAAGGCGCTGATCGACGGCGTGCTCGGCTTTGCCATCGGGCTTTTGCTGATTCCGGTTGCAACAAAAGTGATCACGCCCCTGGCAGGCCACAAGAACACGCATTGAAAACCAGCCGGTCCCAAAACAGAAAAAGAGCGCGCCACAGTCGAGCGCGCTCTTCATCTTTTTCAATATACCTCGGGGGAGGCCCGACAAGGGCCGGGGGCAGCGCCCCCAACCCCGGCTCAACCGCGGCCGATGACCTTATCCCAGTAGGTCTTTGACCTTGGCAACGGTGGCTTCGGCAGTAATTCCGAAGGTTTCGTACAGCTCGCCCGCCGGAGCCGAGGCCCCAAAACCGGTCATGCCAATAAATCCCGCCTTCTTTTCCTGACCGCGTTCGCCCAGCAGCAGGCGATCCCAGCCCCCATCCCGAACGGCCGCTTCGATGGCGATGCGAACGGGACCGGCCGGCAGGACCTTCCGGCGGTAGGCTTCGTCCTGGGCGTGGAACAACTCCATGCAGGGCACCGAAACGACACGAACGCCAATCCCCTGCGCCTCGAGGATGTCCTTGGCGGCCATCGCCACAGAGACTTCGGAGCCGGAGGCCATCAGGATCACCTGACGCTTGCTCTCGGCCTCGGCCAGAACATAGGCGCCTTTCTCCGTCAGGTTGGACAGCTTGTGCTCGGTGCGCAGGGTCGGCAGGCCCTGACGGGTCAGTGCGATCACCGAAGGCGTCTCTTTCGAGGTCAGCGCGATTTCCCAGGCCTCTGCGGTTTCCACCGCATCCGCGGGGCGGAAGGTCCAGGTGTTCGGAGTGGCGCGACAGATCGCCAGATGCTCCACCGGCTGGTGGGTCGGGCCATCTTCGCCGACGCCGATGGAATCATGGGTCATCACGAAGACGGTCGGGATCTTTGACAGAGCCGCCAGACGCATGGCCGGACGGGCATAATCGGTGAAACAGAAAAACGTCCCCCCATAGGGGCGGATCCCGCCATGCAGCGCCATGCCGTTCATCGCCGCGGCCATGCCGTGCTCCCGGATGCCCCAGTAGACATAGCGGCCCTTGCGGTTGTCGGTGTCAAACACGCCGAGATCACCGGTCTTGGTATTGTTCGATCCGGTCAGGTCAGCAGAGCCGCCGATGGTCTCGGGCATGATCGGGTTGATCACTTCCAGCGCCATCTCCGAGGCTTTGCGGGTTGCGACCTTGGGCTGGCCCTCCGAGATCTGCTTTTTCAGCGCCTTGATGGTGGCCGAGAGTTTTTTCGGCGCCTCCAGGGCAAAACTGCGGTTGAACCGGTCCTGCTTTTGCTGGGACATCTCGGCAAAACGCGCCTCCCACTCCGTGCGGGCCTCTGCGCCACGGGCGCCGATCGCCTCCCATTGCGATTTGATCTCGCCGGGCACCTCATAGGCGCCCCCGGTCCAGCCGTAGGCGGCCTTGGCGGCCTTCAGCTGATCCGCATCGGTCAGCGCCCCATGCCCCTTCGAGGTATCCTGAGCCGCGTGTCCCAATGCGATATGGGTCTTGCAGGCAATCATCGATGGCTTCTTGGACTTTTTCGCAGCCTCGATCGCGGCGTCTATTTCGACCGGATTGTGACCGTCGATTTCCTGCACGTGCCAGCCTGCGGATTTGAAGCGCTGCACCTGATTGGTGCGGTCGGACAGATCCACCTTGCCGTCAATGGTGATATTGTTGTTGTCCCAGAACACCACCAGCTTGCCCAGTTGGTGACGGCCGGCCAGGCCGATGGCCTCGTGGCTGACCCCTTCCATCAGGCAGCCGTCGCCGGCAATCACATAGGTGTGGTGATCGACGACCTTGCGGCCATACTGCGCGCGCAGCATTTCCTCGGCCATGGCAAAACCGACCGCATTGGAAATACCCTGCCCAAGCGGACCGGTGGTCACTTCGACCGCGTCGAGCAGGAAGTTCTCCGGGTGGCCCGCCGTCAAAGCGCCGGACTGGCGGAAATTCTTGATCTGATCCAGCGTCACCTGCGCGTCGCCCATGAGATACAGCAGCGAATAGATCAGCATGGAGCCGTGACCGGCGGACAGGATGAAGCGGTCACGGTCCGCCCATTTGGGGGCCGCGACGTCGAACTTCATGTGCTTTTCAAACAGCACGGTTGCGACATCGGCCATACCGATCGGCATCCCGGAGTGACCGGAATTCGCGCCGGCGACGGCATCCAGTGTCAGGGCACGAATAGCGGCAGCTTTGTTCCAATGGTCGGGGTTTTCAGAGCGCAGGGCTGTCAGATCCACTGAACTGTTCCTCTTTGGGTTCTCGGGTTCGTGGCTGGATAGCAGCCTGTGGCCAAAGATCAAGCGTCGAAGCCCGTTTTGAGCGGTTCCGCGCGAAGGTCCGCGTGCAAGTGGTTGAAAGCAAAGAGGGGGTGTTTTAACCGATCTTGGGATAAGCTGATCGAAGCTGAATGGTCTTGCAGCGATTCGGGACCTGAGCCTGCGTGTTCGGATGGCGGGGACCAGGTGACGGGCCCTGTGCGACGTGTTCTGGGCGACGGGTCCGGGGCGACGGGTCCGGGGTGACGGGTTCTGGGTGACGGATCCTGGGTCCTGTGCAGCGATCCGTAGGCAGATATCGCTGTTGCGGTGAAAGACCGAATAATGCCGGGCGGGTACAGGTCCGCAGGCAACCGGGATGACGAGGCGAAGAGGAACGCATGGAGCAGATCGAAGAATTGCAGAGCCGGATCGAGGCCGCGCTGGATCGCATCGGGGGCGGTGTCACGGCTCTGGAAGAAAAGCACGCCAGCCAACCTGTGCCGACTTTGGAAGAGCTGGACATGCAAAAGCATGCCGAGTTGCTGGCCGAGATCGCAGACGAGAAAATGGCCAATGCGCAGCTCGAAGAGCGCCTGAAGCTGCTGCGTGGTCGTCTTTCGGAGATGGAGGAAACGGTCAAGGCCGTGGAGGGCGGGGCTGACCTCATTGCCCTGCAGGCCGAGCTGGCAGAGACCCGCGACGCCGCCCCCGCGCCGGAGGCGGAGGAAGTCGCGGTGCTCAAGGCCGAAGTGGGCCGTCTGAAACAGGAATTGGAATCCGCGCGCAATTCGGCGGCATCGGAGACCGAGAGGCTTCAGGACGATCTGACCGAGGCCAATGCCCAGATCGAACAGTTCCAAGCGCAGCTTGACGAAACGCCTGCGGCCCCGTCTGGCGCGGCCGCCATGGCAGACGCGGCGCCTGTTGATGCGGGGGCCGGTGCGGAACTGGACATGCGCCTGTCCGAACTGGACGGGGAATTGCAAACGCTTCGGGCCAGCAACGATCAGCTGCGTGAGGCCAATGCAGCCCTGCGGGCAGCCAATGCCGAGGGCGTCGGCGACGCGACCTTGATCAACGCGGCGCTCGAAGCCGAAGTGGAGGGATTGCGCGCGGCCCGCGCGACAGACCAGGCAGAAGTCAATGCGGTGCTGGCCCGTCTGGAGCCCTTGCTGGCGACCGCCCCCAATCTGCCGGAAGGAGAGGAAGCCTGATGCCGGAAGTCACCATTCATATCGGAGGCCGCGATTTCGAGGTCTCCTGTCAGGAAGGCGAGCAGAGCTTTCTGCAGATGGCTGCGGGCATGCTCGACGACGAGGCGCAGGTTCTGTCCGACCAGATCGGGCGCATGCCAGAGGCGCGGATGTTGTTGATGGCGGGATTGATGCTGGCGGACAAGACGGCTGCGGTCGAAGACAAGATCAAGGAAGTCGAAGCGCAGCTCGCTGAAAAAGAGGCCGAAGTCGCGCAAAAAGAAGCGGAGCTGGAAGAGCTGCGCTCGGCGCCGCCGCCGGAGCCGGAACATATCGAAGTCCCGGTCGTGCCGCCGCAGGTGGCCGAAACATTGGCAGCCCTTGCTGACCGCGCGGAATATCTGGCTCAGGAAATCGAAGCCAAAGCAGCGCCGGACGACGGTGGCGCCGATGAAGCTGCGGATGAGCCCGAGGCGGCAGCGGTTGCCCCTGAGCCAAGCGTGGAAGAGGTCTGAGCGGCAGGCACATGCGGTCCTTATGCGGGTCCTGACGTTCCGCGCCGGGATGCCCCTCCCCGGGACGCGCTTCTGACTATCGCGCTTCTGACTTTGGCCGATCAGGTCTGCGTCACAAGACAATAGCCCGCCACCTCACGGTTGGCGGGCTATGTCGTTGCGGATGGGGCGACTTCTGCCGGAGCGGTCAGCCGTTCGCTTCGCGGATCTTGTCCGCTGCGGCCTTGTCGAAGGTGATGCTATGTTGTTCGAACACACCATCGAGTTCTCCGGACAGGGTCATTTCGGTGATGATGTCACAGCCGCCGACAAACTCTCCCTTGATGTAGAGCTGCGGGATCGTCGGCCAATCCGAATATTCCTTGATGCCGGAGCGGATTTCCTCATCGGCAAGGACGTTTACATCTGTGTAGTCAACGCCGATGTAGTTCAGCACACCAGCCACGCGGGAGGAAAAGCCACATTGGGGCATCTCCTTCGTGCCTTTCATGTAGAGCACAACGTCATTGGCCTTTACGGTTTCATCGATACGGTTCTTTGCGTCGGTCATCTTGTTCTCCGTTTGCTGGTGCGCCGTCTGAAACTGCGGGTTGCATACCAGTATCTGAGGTCGAATTTCTGTTGATCGGTCTGTTGATCGGTCTGTTGATCGGTCTGTTGATCGGTCTGTTGATTGGCCGGAGCGGAGGGGAAGCCTGTGTCGTCTTGCGATCAGATCCCTCTGGTCTGCCGGTTCTGGTTATTCCGGTGCCTTGGTGGTCAGAGCGAGCGCGTGCAGCTCGCCGGACGGGCCATCCATCTTGCCTTTCAGGGCCGCGTAGACCGCACGTTGTTGTTGGACGCGGTTCTTCCCGCGAAAGCTCTCATCCACGACCATGGCGGACATATGCACGCCATCGCTGCCTCCGACCTGAATTTCGGCATCAGGGAAGGTTTCGCGCAGGAGGGCTTCGATCTCATGGGCCTGCATTGGCATTGGCTCATCCTTGCTATGGTGTTCTTCTGGCAAAATGTAGGGCGGCGCTGCGGGGGACGCAAGCAGCTCTACCATGATAGTCGGCTTTCGCCGCGAGACGGGTGGGGCTCCCGCCTGCTTTTGGACGGGTCCGAACGGACCCGCCCAACGCAGTTGGGCGTGGCACCGCGCCTCCGGCGCGGTGCCACGCCCAAGGCCGCCAAGGTGAACTTTGACGAGGCAAAGGCACCTGCGGGCGCGGGAGCTCCCCGCTCTTCCTTTATCTTACGCGACCGCTTCCGCGAAACTGCTGCGGAAAATCCGGCTCAACTCGGCCAGGGGCGCTTCGGAGCCGCCCATCCTGACCATATCTCCGGTAAACCGCCCGACCGTGACAATCGGCACGCCCGCCTTGCCGGCCGCGATCATCAGCCCCTCCGCCTGATCAAAGTTGCAGGCCACCAGATACCGCCCCTGATCTTCACCGAACAGAGTGGGGGTATCTGCGGCGTCAAGATGCACGCCGACACCCGCCGCCTCGGCCATTTCAAAGGCGGCCAAGGCCAGGCCACCGTCGCTCAGGTCGGTGCAGCCGCGGATGAAATCACGATTTGCACGGATGAACTCGCCGTTCCGGCGCTCGATTTCCAGGTCAACCGCGGGCGCGTCGCCGTCGATACGGTTGAACACCTCATGCAGCAGGGCGGATTGCCCGAGATGGCCGAGCGTTTCGCCCACCAGCAACAGAACATGCCCGTCGCGCGCCTCGCCGAGGATCGGCTCTTCGCCGGCCGCCACCAAACCCACCGCGCCGATGGTCGGCGTCGGCAGGATGGCCTGGCCATCGGTTTCATTATAGAGCGAGACATTGCCGGACACGATCGGCATGTCGAGCGCCGAGACCGCCTCTCCGATGCCCTTCAGCGCCCCGACGAATTGGCCCATGATTTCGGGCTTCTCCGGATTGCCAAAGTTGAGGTTATCGGTCGTGGCCAAGGGCTTGGCGCCCACGGCACAGAGATTGCGATAGGCTTCGGCCACGGCCTGCTTGCCCCCCTCAACGGGGTTTGCCTTGACGTAGCGCGGGGTCACGTCAGAGGTGAAGGCCAATTTCTTGTCGGTGCCGTGGACACGAACCATGCCACCGCCAAGGCCCGGACGGCGGGCCGTATCCCCCATGACGGTGGTATCATATTGTTCATAGACCCACTGTTTGCCGGCATAATTGGGCGAGGAAATCAGCGCCTTCAGCCCGTCGATGGGATCAATGGTAGGCACATCGGCGTCGGTCAGTTGTTCCGGGGCAGGGGTCTCGACCCAGGGACGGTCATACTCCGGCGCCGAAGACGACAGTTTCGACAGCGGCAGGTCCGCCTTCACTTCGCCATGATGCAGGATCAGGAAGCGGTCCTCGGCGATGGTTTCTCCGACGATGGCGAAATCCAGGTCCCATTTCTCGAACACCGCCTTGGCCTCGGCCTCCAGCTCGGGCTTCAGCACCATCAGCATGCGTTCCTGAGATTCCGACAGCATCATCTCGTAGGCGGTCATGTTCTCTTCGCGCTGCGGCACGTCTTCGAGGTTGAGCTTGACGCCCAGACCGCCCTTGTCGCCCATCTCGACTGCGGAACAGGTGAGACCAGCGGCCCCCATGTCCTGGATCGAGATCACCGCGCCGGTCTGCATCAGCTCCAGCGTCGCCTCCATCAGGCGTTTTTCGGTGAAAGGATCGCCGACCTGAACCGTTGGGCGCTTTTCCTCGATGGTGTCGTCGAATTCGGCCGAGGCCATGGTCGCACCACCAACCCCGTCCCGCCCGGTTTTCGCACCGAGATAGACCACAGGCATGCCGACGCCCGAGGCGGCTGAGTAGAAGATCATATCGGTCTTCACCAGACCGGCGGCAAAGGCATTCACAAGGCAATTGCCATTATAGGCCGGATCAAAGCGGACTTCACCGCCGACGCAGGGCACGCCAAAGCAGTTGCCATAGCCACCGACCCCTGCGACCACACCGTTCACCAATTGGCGCGTTTTGTGGTGGGCGGGCTCGCCAAAGGACAGCGAATTCATCGACGCGATCGGCCGGGCGCCCATGGTGAAGACATCCCGCAGGATCCCCCCGACACCGGTCGCGGCCCCTTGGTAGGGCTCGATGTAGGACGGGTGGTTGTGGCTCTCCATCTTGAAGACCACGGCGTCGCCATCCCCGATATCGACGATCCCTGCGTTTTCACCGGGACCACAAATCACCTGAGGCCCGGAGGTCGGCAGGGTCCGCAGCCATTTCTTTGACGATTTATAGGAACAATGCTCGTTCCACATGGCAGAAAAGATGCCGAGCTCGGTAAAGGTCGGTTCGCGACCAATGATCCCGAGGATCAGGTCGTACTCGTCTTGTTTCAGACCGTGGCTCTCGATCACTTCAGGCGTAATGGCTGGTTCCTGCATGGCGCTTTGATGGCCCCCCGGGTCGCTTCTGTTGTCGGGCCTTTTAGAGCAAGCCCCGCTGCGGGGAAAGGGGGCATGACGCACAGCCGTCGCGCTTTGCTGCGCGCCCAAAAAAGATGCGCTGCGGGAGGCGCTGCCTGCATTCCGGGCGCCGCGGTGGATAACGGCAGAGACGTGCGGGCGCGGTGCTGATAAAGCTGGAATGTCAGATGCGGAAACCTGCATGACATGCGCAGCGTTTGCAGGCGAGGCTTGCTGGCGAGTCGTTGGCGGGATCCCACAGCACAAAAAGCTCGGCCCAAATAACGCCCCGGCCAAAATAAAACCCCGGCCAAAAAGCCCCGGCCAAAAAAAAGGCCGAGCACTAAGCTCGGCCGAAGTCCAACAGGGAGGTATGAAGTGCGACTTGCGCCGCGCTCTTCATACAGATGCATTTAGGGTGCGTTTCGCGGTCTCGCAAGGGGTTTAGAACACATGTTAACTCAAGTCCGCCATGCGCAAGGTGCATAGCTTTGAGGCAGTGCGCGCAATTATTGGGCGCGACCTATATTTTCCCTAATTCTTTCATGTGCTTGCGGTGAGTGATAATTTCGTCCTGCACAAAATCCCGAAAGGCGGAGATACGCTGGGAGTGCCGTAATTCTTCTGGATAGGCGAGATAAACCGGGACTCCATTGGCGTCTTCGTTCGGCAAAACCTGGACGAGATCGGGAAAATCCTCGGTGACATAGTCGGGTAAAACGCCGATGCCGAGATCCTGAATCACCCCCTGAAGCACCCCGAAATAGTTGTTCACCGTCAGCATCGACTGGGGGTTATGGGTCATCAGCTTTTGCACCATCACCGCCGCCGAGCCGACCTGAGCCGAGCGCAGGCTTTGGCAGATCAGCCGATGCTCGCTGATTTCCTCTATGGTTTCGGGCCAGCCGTTCTTGTCGATATACCCCCGCGACGCATAGAGCCGCATCTGTACGGTCATCAGCCGTTTGCGGATCAGGTCTGCCTGACTGGGTTCCTTCATGCGGATCGCCACATCCGCCTCGCGCATCGGCAGATCGAGCACCCGCTCTTCGAGCATCAGGTCGATCTTGAGGTTCGGATATTGCTCGTAGAGCTTGGCCAGACGCGGCGCCAGCCACAGCGTGCCAAAACCGGTTGTGGTGGTGACGCGCAGCTCTCCGAAGACGCCTTCTTCGCTGTCGCGAATCCTGGCAGAGGCCGTTTCCAGCCGTTTTGCCATGGTCTTGGTGGCATCAAACAGCAGTTCGCCCTGCTCGGTCAGGATCAGCCCGCGCGCATGGCGATGAAACAATGTTGCGTTCAGGCTCTCTTCGAGGCCCCGTATCTGACGTGACACGGCAGATTGCGACAGATTCAACTTGTCACCCGCATGGGTCAGGCTGCCTGCGTCTGCCACGGCGTGAAAGATCCTTAGCTTGTCCCAATCCATTGTCTTTTTTCTCTTTCTGCCTCTTTGGGCCAAACTACATGAAAGAGGTCAACAGTTTCAAACTTTACCGTGCGCGACCGGGAATTCTTTGAGAAACGCCTATACAGGTCAGCACTTATGACCTATTATTGGATCCAATATGCACGCTAGTCATGGTTGAGGAGGACCGGATGAGCACGCAAAAGATCTCGCTCAATGACCGTTACGATCTTGAAAAGTCGCCCATTCTCTTGAACGGGACGCAGGCTTTGGTCCGCTTGATGCTGATGCAGAAGGCGCGCGATGTGGCCGCCGGTCTCAACACGGCGGGCCTGGTAACCGGCTATCGCGGCTCACCGCTCGGCGCGGTTGACATGCAAATGAAGCGGGCGGAGAAGCTGCTCAATCAATCCGACGTCACCTTTCAATACGGTCTGAACGAGGATCTGGCGGTCACGGCGCTCTGGGGCGCGCAGCAGGCCGAGATCCGGGGCGAGGGCAAATACGACGGTGTATTCGGGCTCTGGTACGGCAAGGGGCCCGGCGTCGACCGGTCGGGCGATGCGCTGCGGCACGCCAATATGGCGGGCTCGTCGAAACACGGCGGTGTTTTGGTGGCGATGGGCGACGACCATACCGGTGAAAGCTCGACCGTGCTGCATCAATCCGAATGGTCGCTGCTGGATTGCTACCTGCCCATCGTGAGCCCGGCGGGCGTTCAGGAGATCCTCGACTACGGCATCTATGGCTATGCGCTGTCGCGGTTTTCCGGCCTCTGGGTAGGGCTGAAAACGATGAAGGACACCATCGAGGTGACCTCCGTCGTGGATGGCGATCCGGGTCGGATGGCGCTTCAGACACCCAAAATCGACTTGCCAGCCGACGGGTTGAACATTCGTCTGGACGATGACCGGTTCCGGCAGGAAGACCGTATTATCGATTACAAACGCTTCGCCGCGGAGGCCTTCAGCCACGCCAACAAGATGGACAAACGGGTCTGGGGCAAGCCGGGTGCCAAGATCGGATTTGTCGCGGCCGGCAAGAACTGGCTGGATCTGGTTCACGCCCTAAGCCTCTTGAATATAGACGAAAACATGGCTGATCGCCTTGGCATCACCACCTATAAGGTGGGGCAGACCTGGCCGATGGACATGAAAGGGTTTCACGATTGGGCCGAGGGGCTGGACCTGATCGTGGTGATCGAGGAAAAACGCAAGCTGATCGAAATCCAGATCAAGGAAGCGCTGTTTGACGACCGTCGCGGCCGCCGCGTCTATGGCTGGTACAAAGGGGGTGCGGGCAGCTTGCATCGCGAGGAACTCTTCCCGACCAAATACGCGCTTGATCCCATCATGATCGCTGAAAAACTGGGCAATATCCTGATTGAGGAGGGGCGCGACACCGAGGCGGTGAAGGCCGGTCTGGCGGCCCTGGACGATGCCAAACGGGCCGATAACGCCGAAGACATCGCATCGCGGCTGCCCTATTTCTGTTCCGGCTGCCCGCATAATTCCTCGACCAAACTGCCCGAGGGCGCGCGGGCCTATGCGGGCATCGGCTGCCACTTCATGGTGCAATGGATGGACCGCGAGACAGTCGGTTTCACCCATATGGGCGGCGAGGGGGCCAATTGGATCGGCGAAGCTCCGTTTTCCAACAGAACCCATGTTTTTCAGAACCTTGGAGACGGAACCTACAACCACTCCGGGGTGATGGCGATCCGGGCGGCGCTGGCGGCCGGGACCAATATGACCTACAAGATCCTGTTCAATGATGCGGTCGCCATGACCGGGGGGCAGCAGGCCGAAGGGGCGCTCTCGGCGCATCAGATCGCGCATGAGCTGCGCGCGATGGGGATGAAACATATCGCCGTGGTCTATGACGAAAAAGAAGACGTCGACGCCACGCTGTTTCCCAAGGGAATGCCGATGCATGAGCGGGCCGAATTGATGACGGTGCAGCGGAAGCTGGAACAGACCGAAGGGGTCTCGGCCATCATCTACATCCAGACCTGTGCTGCGGAAAAACGGAGGCGGCGCAAGAAGGGGCTGTTTCCGGATCCCGACCAGCGCGTGTTGATCAATTCGGATGTCTGCGAGGGCTGCGGCGATTGTGGCGTGCAGTCAAACTGCGTCTCGATTGTGCCAAAAGAGACGGAGCTGGGGCGTAAACGGGCAATCGATCAATCCAGCTGCAACAAGGATTTTTCCTGCGTCAACGGATTCTGCCCCTCGTTCCTGACCGTTGAGGGCGCGAGGGTCAAAAAGAATGCGACCGCGGATCTGGACCTGCCGGATCTGCCGCAGCCCGAGCTGCCAAAGATCGTCGGAACCCATAATGTGATTATCACCGGCGTCGGCGGGACCGGGGTGGTGACCATCGGGGCGGTGCTTGCGCAGGCGGCTCAGATCGATGGCAAGGGCGCCGGGATGATGGAGATGGCAGGCCTCGCGCAGAAGGGCGGCGCGGTTCACATCCATTGCCGCATCGCCGAGGCGCCCGAAGACATCAGCGCCATCCGCGTGGCCACCGGCGAGGCCCATGCGCTGATCGGGGGCGATCTGGTAGTGAGCGCCGGGGCCAAGACGCTGGGGCTCACGTCTGCGGGGCGGACGGGCGCGGTGGTGAACAGTCACGAAATCATCACCGGAGATTTCACCCGGAACACCGATTTTTCCTTGCCGAGTGATCGGTTGCAGGTCGCGCTTCAGGCGCGTCTGCGGGATCGGGTTGACCTCTTTGATGCGTCAGAGCTGTCCCGGGTCACTATGGGGGATTCGATTTTCTCCAATATGATGGTCTTTGGCGCCGCATGGCAGCGCGGGCTGATCCCGGTGTCCTTCGAGGCGATAAAACAGGCGATCGAACTGAATGGGGCGGCGGTGGACAAGAACCTGCGCGCCTTCGATATCGGTCGGTGGGCGGTGCTCTGGCCGCAGGAGGCCGAGCGGATGCTCGCGCCCTCCATTGTCACCCTGCCGACGACGCTTGACGACAAAATCGCCTACCGCCGGGCGCATCTGGTCCAATATCAGGGCGAGGCGCTGGCGAGGCGCTATCAACGGATGCTCGACCGGATCGAAGATCCCCGGCTGAAGGAAGCGGTCGCCAAAGGGTACCACAAGCTGCTGACCTACAAGGATGAATATGAGGTGGCGCGGCTATTGCTGTCCAGTCGGGCGAAGGCCAAGGCGGAATTCGATGGCGATCTGAAGATTTCCTTCAATCTCGCGCCGCCGCTTCTGGGCGGAAAAGACGCCAACGGGCGACCGAAGAAGCGCAGGTTCGGTCCCGGAACCGAGCGTGTGTTCCGGGTTCTGGCCCGGCTGAAGCGGCTGCGCGGAACACCGCTGGACCTGTTCGGCTATACGGCGGAACGCAAGATGGAACGCGCCCTGATCCGCCAATACGAGGCCGATATGGCCGCCTGGCTCGGCAAGGCAGACGAGGTGGATCTGGAGGCGCTGATCGCGCTGGCCGAACTGCCCCTGCAGATCCGCGGCTTTGGGCCGGTCAAGATGCAGAGCGAGGCGCAGGCCGCCAAACGACGCGAAGAATTGCTGGTGGCGCTTTCGCGGGGGACATCGCCGATGAAGTCGGCGGCGGAATAGTGGCGGGGCGGCCACTGTCGCTTCTGTTGCTGCCGCGAATATGGTATCTAGGCTGGGCAAAGGGATCACGCCGCCGTAGGAGGGCGGGCATCTGTCGCACAGGTGCGATATCTGTCGTCGTTATGGAGACTCCCTGACATGATTGAGCGTCGCCACATCGCTCGCGATATTTCCTATTCCCACTCGGCCGAGACCCGGCCGGGGCGGATCATGATCCGGTTGATGGAAAATACCACCGGCCGTCTGCGGCTGATCAAACGCGCCAAAGGATATGACAGCGAGGTCGCGTCCGGCCGTAGTTTCTGGGATGTCATCGTCGAGCGCTACGGGCTGACGCTGGATGTGACGAGCGGCAGTCTTGACAATATTCCGCGTGACAAGCCGGTGATCCTGATCGCGAACCATCCCTATGGAATCCTCGACGGGCTGATGATGGGACATATCCTGTCGCGGACGCGGGATGATTTCCGCATTCTCGCCCATCAGGTGTTTCGCAAGGCCGAAGATCTCAACAAGGTCATCCTGCCGATCTCTTTCGATCAAAACAAAGAGGCGATGAAAACCAACCTGAACACCCGCAAGGACGCGCTGGAGTACCTTGGCAAAGGCGGCGCCATCGGGATTTTTCCGGGCGGCACCGTGTCCACTGCGGCGAAACCCTTTGCTCATCCGATGGATCCGGGCTGGCGTGGCTTCACCGCCCGGATGGTGGCAAAGTCCGATGCGGTGGTCGTGCCGCTCTATTTTGACGGCCACACCTCCCGGCTGTTCCAGATTGCCTCGCATTTGCACTGCACGCTGCGGATGGGGCTGTTGATCAAGGAATTCCGCAAACGTGTGGACACGCCGGTCAAAGTCGCCATCGGAGACCCCATCGGACGCGAGGTTCTCGACCCGCTTGCCAAGGATTCCAAAGCAATGATGGATTTTCTGCGAAAAGCCACGTATGAGCTGTCTCCGACACCCCTCAAGTCCTATGACTATGGGTTCGAGTTCGAAGAAAAACATCGGGCCTGACGGGGCCCATCCGCAAGGCAGTTGACTATGGCAGTAGGTATTTTCGATTCCGGCTTGGGCGGCCTGACCGTTCTGGACGCCGCGCAAAAGCGGCTGCCGGACGTTGAGTTCCTGTATTTTGGCGATAACGCCCATGCCCCTTACGGCGTGCGCGACGCCGAGGACGTGTATCAGCTGACCAGCGCCGCCGTGCATGATATGTGGGATCGGGGCTGCGATCTTGTAATCCTCGCCTGCAATACCGCCTCGGCAGCGGCGCTGCGGCGCATGCAGGAGGCCGGGGTCCCGGCGGGCAAGCGGGTGCTGGGCGTGTTTGTCCCCTTGATCGAGGCGCTGACCGAGCGTCAGTGGGGCGACAATTCGCCGCCACGCGAGGTGGCCGTCAAACATGTCGCGCTTTTTGCCACGCCCGCCACCGTCGCCAGCCGGGCCTTTCAGCGCGAGCTGGCCTTTCGCGCGATTGGCGTCGATGTGGAGGCGCAGGCCTGCGGCGGTGTGGTGGATGCGATCGAAGACGGCGACATGATCCTTGCCGAAGCGCTGGTCAAAAGCCACGTCGATGCCCTGTTGCGCAAGATGCCAAAACCCGAGGCAGCGATTCTGGGCTGCACGCACTACCCGTTGATGGAAGAGGTCTTTCAGGCGGCACTCGGCCCGGCGGTCAAGGTCTTCAGCCAGGGACAGCTGGTCGCGGACAGCCTCGCGGACTATCTCGGGCGCCATCCGCAGATGCTCGGCACCGGGCAGGGCGGCTATTTCACCACCGGTACGCCCGCCCGCGTCAGCAGCCGCGCGACCCAGTTCCTCCGACGAGAAATCTCTTTCGACGCGGCCTGAGGGTGCCTGACCTGCGGCCCGCCCCTACGTTTTGCCCGTGACATCTCGCGGGCGCCTCCTACACGTGAACTTCCGAGGACCTGACATGGCCCATAAAGTGGCAATTCTTGGCGCATCCGGCTACACTGGCGCCGAACTGATCCGGCTGATCTCTCAGCACCCCAACATCGACATCGCAGCCCTTGGCGCGGACCGCAAAGCCGGGATGCGGATGGCGGATGTATTCCCGCACCTGCGTCACCTTTCGCTCCCAACACTCTGTAAAATAGACGAAATCGATTTCTCGCAGATCGACCTGTGTTTCTGCGCCTTGCCCCACAAGACCAGCCAGGAGGTGATCGCGAACCTGCCTGGCGATCTGAAGATCGTGGATCTCTCTGCCGATTTCCGGCTGCGTGATCCGGCGGAATACGAAAAATGGTACGGCAATCCCCATGCCGCCCTCGCACAGCAGGCAGAGGCGGTCTACGGGCTGACCGAATTCTACCGGGACGAGATCACCGCCGCGCGTCTGGTGGCGGGCACCGGCTGCAATGCGGCGACCGGGCAATTCGCGCTTCGGCCCTTGATCGCGGCCGGGGTGATCGATCTGGATGACATCATCCTCGATATGAAATGTGCGGTCTCCGGCGCCGGGCGCGCACTGAAGGAAAACCTGCTGCACGCCGAACTTTCCGAGGGCTACCACGCCTATGCCATCGGCAGCACGCACCGGCATCTGGGCGAATTCGATCAGGAGTTCTCCCTGCTTGCGGGGCGGCCCGTCCGGGTGCAATTCACCCCGCATCTGCTGCCGGTCAACCGTGGCATCCTCGCGTCCACCTATGTCAAAGGCGATGCGGAGGAAATCTACCGGACCTTCGAGCACGCCTACCGGGATGAACCCTTTGTGGAGCTTCTGCCCCTTGGCGAGGCGCCATCCACCCATCACGTGCGCGGGTCGAACTTTGTGCACATCGGTGTGACCGCCGACCGGATCGCAGGTCGCGCCATCGTGATCGTGGCGCTCGACAACCTGACAAAAGGAAGCAGCGGCCAGGCCTTGCAGAATGCCAATCTGATGTTAGGTGAGGACGAGACCGCGGGGCTGATGATGGCGCCCCTGTTCCCGTGACAGTCCGGAGGGGCCGATGAAATCCTTGAAGAAACAGCGCCGTATGCAGATCATCGCATTGGCCACCGTGGCGCTTGTCGGTGCCACGGCGCTGATTGGATATGCCATGCGCGACGGGATCAACTATTTTCGCTCGCCGTCGCAGGTGATGGAGACACCGCCGCCCGCCTCCGAGACGTTCCGCATCGGCGGGCTGGTCGAAGAGGGTACATTGAAACGCGGGCAGGGCGAGGTGGTGACCTTCTCCGTGACCGATGGCGGCGCCACGGTGCCGGTCAGTTTCAAAGGGGTTTTGCCGGATCTGTTTGAGGAAAACCAGGGCATGATCGGGACCGGGCGCTACGTCAACGGCATCTTCGAAGCCTCTGAAATACTGGCAAAACATGACGAGAGCTACATGCCCAAGGAAGTCACGGACGCCTTGAAGGAACAGGGTGTGTTTCGCGAAAGCGACAACTGATCAGGCCCCTCTTGCGGACCTTGTAACTGACGGGGGTGCTGCCCTTGTTGCTGACGGAGCGTACGCTGTCGGCACCGGTTTTCAAACTCCCGTTGCTAGTCTCTGCCTGCGAATCCAGGTGGAGGACACAGCATGGATGTATCCCGAATTGCCAATGAAATTGTCGCCCGCGAAGGCGGCTATGTGAACGATCCCGACGATCCCGGTGGCGCGACAAATCACGGCGTGACCATTGGAACCATGCGCCACCTCGGCCTCGATCTGACGGGTGACGGGGTTGTGACGGCGCGGGATGTGCAGGCCCTGGACCGGGATCAGGCCGTCGAGATCTTTCTCAAGGAATATTTTCATCGCCCTCGGCTGCATCTGCTGCCCGAGCCCCTGCAGCCGAGCGTCTTTGACATGTATGTCAACGCAGGCGCCAATGCGGTGCGGCTGTTGCAGCGGCTGCTGGTGCGGATGGATTTCGACATCGCAGTGGACGGGACCCTCGGGCCGCAGACGGCCAAGGCGACTGCGGCGGCGGCGGCGATCAATATCGCGGCCCTGGTGGATGCCTACGGGATCGCCCGGCGGGAGTATTATTTCGACCTTGCGGACAGGCGCCCGCGTAGCCGCAAATATGCCCGTACGCGCCGGGGTGAGAAAGGCGGCTGGATCCGGCGCGCCGAGACGTTCATCTCCCCCCGATACCAGATGAGCGCCGCTGAATTTGCCGCTCGCACCGCAGGGTGGGGATGAAAATGGGCCTATTTTCAGGATTTTGGAGCATGCTGTTCACCAATCAGCAGAATGTGGTTCGCGACACGGTCGAGGTGTTTCGCGAAAATGCCGAGAAATCGGCGGTACGGGCGCATGACCTGCAGGGCGCGGCCTTGGCGCAGTTCGCGGCGGAATTCGCGAACGCTGAGAAGGGCGGTTTCGACAGGTTCATGGACGGGGTGAACCGGCTGCCACGTCCGATGCTTGCCTTGGGCACGCTCGGGCTGATGGTGTCGGCGATGTTTGATCCGCTGTGGTTCGCGGCCCGCATGCAGGGCATCGCGCTGGTGCCAGAGCCGCTGTGGTGGCTGTTGGGCATCGTGGTCTCGTTCTATTTCGGCGCCCGCAGCCAGGCCAAGACGCAGGCGTTTCAGGAAGGGATCGCGCGCAGCCTGTCCCGAGTGCCGCAGGTGGTCAGCTCCATCGAGCGCCTGAATACGGCGACACAGGCCCCCACCGATGCGTCGGATGAGGCGCCGGATGAGGCGTCAGGGGCGGGATCGGACAACCCCGCGCTGGCCGAATGGCGGCGCAGTTCCGGGGCCTGACCTCTGCAAAGGGGCTGCGACCGAGCGGCGCAGTCGTTTGTGATTGGCGGTGAGGGTGCAGGACGATATAGAAAGAAGCATGATTACAGAGCTCGGTCACTTCGCCCTCATCCTAGCCTTCATGATCGCCATCATACAGGTGGTTATCCCCCTGATCGGGGCCCACAAGCGTTGGCCCGGCTGGATGGCCATCGCGGAGCCGGCCGCGCAGGCGCAATTCCTGTTCACGGCCTTTGCCTTTGGCGCTCTGATGTGGGCCTTTGTGACCTCGGATTTCTCGCTCAAACTGGTGACATTGAACAGCCATTCCGCCAAACCGATGCTCTACAAGATTTCCGGCACATGGGGAAACCACGAGGGCTCCATGCTGCTGTGGGTGCTGATTGTCAGCCTCTTCGGGGCTGCGGCTTCGGTCTTTGGCGATGGGCTGCCACCGACGTTGAAGGCGCGGGTTCTGGCGGTGCAGGCGGCAATCGGAGTGGCGTTTTTCGCCTTCATCCTGTTTACCTCGAACCCGTTTCTGCGGCTGGTGAACCCTCCGTTTGACGGGCAGGATCTGAACCCTTTGCTGCAGGATCCGGGTCTCGCGTTTCATCCGCCGTTTCTCTATCTCGGCTATGTTGGCCTGAGCATGGCGTTTTCCTTTGCCGTGGCCGCCCTGATCGAGGGCCGTGTCGATGCGGCCTGGGGGCGATGGGTGCGGCCGTGGACGCTGGCGGCCTGGATCTTTCTGACCATCGGGATCGCGCTGGGGTCATGGTGGGCCTATTACGAATTGGGCTGGGGCGGGTTCTGGTTCTGGGACCCGGTTGAGAACGCCTCTTTCATGCCGTGGCTGCTGTCGGCGGCCCTGCTGCATTCCGCCATTGTGGTCGAAAAACGCGAAAGCCTCAAAAGCTGGACGATCCTGCTGGCGATCCTGGCGTTCGGGTTCTCGTTGATCGGCACCTTCATCGTGCGATCGGGCCTGCTGACGTCGGTGCATGCCTTTGCCAACGATCCCGAACGCGGCGTGGTGATCCTGATGATCCTGGCGGTGTTCACCGGCGGCGCCCTGATGCTCTTTGCCCTGCGCGCGCAGGCGCTTGAGGCCAAGGGCGTGTTTTCCATGGTCAGCCGGGAATCCGGTTTGGTGGCCAATAACCTCCTTCTGGCGGTGAGCTGCTTTGTGGTCTTTGTCGGCACGCTCTGGCCGGTTGTGGCCGAGATGGCCTTTGACCGGAAACTCTCGGTGGGGGCGCCGTTTTTCAACGCGGCCTTTCCCCCCTTCGCTGTCGCCCTCGGCGTGCTGATGCCGGTGGGCGCCTTGCTGCCGTGGAAGCGCGCAAAGCTCGGCCGGACCCTGTGGTCGCTGCGCTATGCGGCGGGGCTGGCGCTTGCCCTGGCGGGACTGGCCTGGGCCATGCAGGGCGATCACAGCCTGCTGGGTCCGATCGGAGTGTTGCTCGGCGCCTGGATCGTATCGGGCGCCGCAACGGATCTTTGGACGCGGGTCGGGCGGCGGTCTGGTCGGCCGTTCGGGCGATTGGCCCGCCTGTTGCGGCTGCCGCGCGCTGATTGGGGCAAGGCGGTGGCCCATGCCGGTTTTGGCGTCACCCTGTTTGCGATTGCCGGGCTGACGGCCTGGCAGCAGGAAGACATTCGCGTCGCCGAGATCGACGTCTCCTTCGAGGTCGGAGCCTACCAATTGGTGCTCACCGGTGTCGAGGACGGGCGCGGGCCAAACTACTTTACCACCATGGGCGTGGTGGAGGTGACCCGCAACGGGCAGTTTGTTGCGACCCTGCGGCCGGAAAAGCGCGTCTACCCGGTGGCCCAGATGCCCACCACCGAGGCCGCGATCGATTTTCGCTTCACCCGGGACCTCTATGTGGTGATCGGTGACGCGCAGGAGGGCGGTGGGTTCACCATCCGGACCTATCTCAAACCCTTTGCGAACTGGATCTGGGGCGGCTGCCTCATGATGGCGCTTGGCGGCGGGCTCAGCCTGTCGGATCGCCGGTTCCGGGTCGCGGCCGGAGCCAGAAAAGCCCGCCCTCAGGGAGTGCCCGCAGAATGATGCGCCTGTTGTCCGCCAGTTTGGTGCTCTGTCTGCTGTTGAGCTCGCCGGTGCGGGCGGTGCAGCCGGATGAGGTCCTCGCCGACCCGGCGCTTGAGACACGGGCCCGCGAACTGTCCAAGGATCTGCGCTGCCTTGTCTGTCGCAACGAAAGCATCGATGAATCCAATGCCGATCTGGCGCGGGACCTGCGGCTTTTGGTGCGCGAACGGCTGGTGGCGGGGGATAGCGACCGCGAGGCCATCGATTTCATCGTGGATCGTTATGGTGAATTCGTCCTGCTGAAGCCCACCACACAGGGCGCCAACTGGCTGCTCTGGGCCTCGGGTCCGCTGATGCTGCTGGTCGCGCTGCTACTGGCCTTTGCCTATCTGAGAAAACGATCAGAGCCGGACAGGACCCGCGCGGGCGAGGGCCTCAGCGCCACCGAAGAGGCCCGGTTGCAAGAGATCCTCAAGGACTGAGATTGCGCAGGGGCGCAAAAATTGCTACATCGGCCTCGGTCCGCAGTTCACCAAGGCTCCGCCACGCGCTAAACCTGCTTTTCTACTGACGTCATTGGTCTCCTTTTCGGGGTGCCTCTGGACAAGGGCGGACATCCACATGGCCTCGGTCATGTCAGGCATCCTGCAGATACGGAGGACATGATGTCCAAGGATGTGATCCGTCTGACCATTCCGGATGTGTCGGACTTCACCAAACAGCTACGCAACAGCATTCCCGAGGCGCCTGGCCATGTCGAGATGCTGAACCTGGTGGCGCGCGCCGCAGGCTTTCGCAATTTTCAACACCTGCGTCGGCAAAATCCACCGGCGCCGGATATTGACCACAAGCGGATCGCGCGGGCGCTACGGTATTTCGACGACGGCGGCCGCTGGCAGAGCTGGCCTGTGAAACGCGGCGTGCGCGAGCTCTGTCTCTGGGTGATCTGGGCCCGGCTGCCGGCCCGCCAGATCTGGGGCGAGCGCGAAATCAGTGCAATCATCGACGAGCAGACCGTCTTTCGCGACGCCGCACAAATCCGGCGCAGCCTCGTCGAGATGAAGCTGCTGACCCGGCGCTCCGATGGGTCAAACTATGCCCGTGTGGAAACCCCGATCGATCCGCAGGGCGCGGCATTGCTGTCGGCGCTGGCAGACCGGAGAAAATTGCCGGAACCGCCGAACATATCCTGACGCGGCGTTTGTCTTTTCGGGCCCGGATGCTTAGGTCAACATGCGCATACCGCAACAGGGATATTTTACGCATGGACTATAGCGACATTCAGTATTCGCTCGACAACGGGCTTGCGACCGTCACCTTGAACCGCCCGCAGAGCATGAATGCGCTGACGAGCCAGATGCGGGCGGAAATCACCCATGCCATGAAGGCGGCCGCCCAGGACGCCCGCGCCGTGGTTCTGACCGGAGCAGGCAATGCGTTTTGCACCGGTCAGGATCTGAAGGACGCCTCATCCGGGGGGAACCAGATCGATCTGGAGCGCACCCTGCGGGATGAATACACGCCGATGCTGGAGGCAATCTTTGAATGTCCGGTGCCGACAATTTCCGCCATCAACGGTCCGGCAGCCGGGGCAGGGGCCAATCTGGCGCTGGCGGCGGATGTGGTGATCGCGACCGAAAGCGCCTATTTCCTGCAGGCCTTTGCGCGAATCGGGTTGATGCCGGATGCCGGGGGGACCTGGTTCCTGCCGCGCCAGATGGGATTGGCCAAGGCGATGGGGGCTGCGTTGTTTGCCGACAAGATCACCGCCCGGCAGGCCAGCGACTGGGGGATGATCTGGGAATGCGTCGCCGATGACGACTTCGACTCCCATTGGAAGGCGCGTGCACGCTATCTGGCCTCCGGCCCGTCCAAAGCCTTCGGAGCGATCAAGCAGGCGTTGCGGCAATCGACCACCAACAGCCTGCCCGAGCAGCTGTCACTGGAGGCGCATTTGCAGGGAGAACTGGGCCGCAGCCGCGACTTCATGGAAGGTGTCACGGCCTTCATGGAAAAAAGAAAGCCCGATTTCGAAGGCCGCTGATCCAACATCGAACTGCAGAGCAACACGGCCGGCGGGGCGCCCCGCTGGCCGTTTGTCGTTCCGCCCATGCGGGACATAGCCAATTCGCCCATGCGGAACCGCCAATCCGTCGGAAATCCAAGGAAAGAAAACTCTTCAAACCTCTGAAAATAGGGGGTTTTCGCGAATGTGGCGGCGGCACGAAATGAAAACGCCCCACCGGAAACCGGCAGGGCGTTGGCAAGAGCAGATGTGGTGTCCCGGCAGCGGGATCAGCGGTTTTCAATATCCACGTAGTCGCGCGTGGTCTCGCCGAGATACAGCTGGCGCGGACGGCCGATCTTGTTCTGCGGATCGCCGATCATTTCTTTCCACTGCGACACCCAGCCCACCGTGCGCGACAGCGCAAAGATCGGCGTGAACATCGAGGTCGGGAAGCCCATGGCCTCCAGAATGATGCCGGAATAGAAGTCCACGTTCGGGAACAGTTTCTTCTCGATGAAATAGGGATCATTGAGAGCGGTTTGTTCCAGTTCCTTGGCGACCTGCAGCAGCGGGTTGTCTTCGACGCCCAACAGCTCCAGCACCTCATCGGCGGATTGCTTCAGCACATTGGCGCGCGGGTCGGTGTTCTTGTAGACGCGGTGGCCAAAGCCCATCAGGCGGAAGGGATCATTCTTGTCCTTGGCGCGGGCGATGAACTCCGGGATGCGGTCAACCGAGCCGATTTCCTTGAGCATTTCAAGGCAGGCCTGGTTGGCGCCGCCGTGGGCCGGGCCCCAGAGACAGGCAATGCCGGCAGCGACACAGGCGAACGGGTTGGCACCCGAAGACGACGCGAGGCGCACGGTCGAGGTGGATGCGTTCTGCTCGTGATCCGCGTGCAGGGTGAAAATCCGGTCCATGGCACGGGCCAGGATCGGGTCAACGACGTAATCCTCGGCCGGAACAGAGAAGCACATGTTGAGGAAATTCGCCGCATAGTCGAGATCGTTTCGCGGATACACGAAGGGCTGACCGATGGAGTATTTATAGGCCATCGCAGCAATCGTCGGCAGTTTTGCGATCAGTCGGATCGCCGCCACTTCGCGCTGCCAGGGATCGGCAATATCGGTGGAGTCGTGGTAGAAGGCCGACATGGCCCCGACGACACCGACCATGGTCGCCATCGGATGCGCATCGCGACGGAAACCGCGGAAGAAGTTGTGCATCTGTTCATGCACCATGGTGTGACGGGTCACACGGGTTTCGAAATCTTCCAGTTGGGTCGCGGTCGGCAGCTCACCATAGAGCAGCAGATAGCAGACCTCGAGATAATGGGATTTGCCGGCCAGCTGATCAATCGGGTAGCCGCGGTGCAGCAGGATACCTTCGTTGCCATCGATATAGGTGATGGTGCTGTCGCAGCTCGCGGTGGAGGTGAAGCCCGGATCATAGGTGAACACGCCGGCCTGCGCATAGAGCTTGCGGATGTCGAGGACATCAGGCCCGGCAGTTGGCGAAAAAATGGGAAGCTCGTAGGTTTCACCATTGAGGGAAAGCTGGGCAGTTTTCTGTGTATCAGTCATAGATGTCCCTTCCTGTTACAGGCGCAGAAAAGACGGCAGGCCCGTTCCGCGCAGCGGGGAGCCCGCGCCGGTCAGTGGCGCAGGCAAAGTCCTATCCGAACGGGCTTACCCTGATCTTAACGTGAGATCGCCTTGGGGGATGTCAGCCAGTTACGTCTTCAAGCCGGGCCAGGGTTTCATCCCGGCCCAGAATCATCATCATGTCAAAGACCGAAGGGGTCACCGCCCGGCCCGCAAGCACAGCCCGGAGCGGGCCTGCCAATTTACCAAATTTCGTGTCTCTGGCCGCTGCGAAATCATTCAATGCAGTCTCCAGAGCGTCTCGAGTCCAGCTAGCATTTTGCAGATGCGGCGTCAATTCACCCAGTATACCTTGGGATACTGGATCAAGTGCTTTTTCCGCCTTGGCATCTCGGTCCAATGGGCGTGATGTAAGCACAAAATGCGCTTTTTCAAGGAGTTCCGGGAAGGTCTTGGCGCGATCCTTCAGGCAGTACAGGGCCCGCTCCAACCCGTCAGCCTGGGCAGGAGAAAGCGCGGGCAAACCAGCGGCGGCCAGATAGGCCTCAACCTCTTGCCGCAATGCAGCATCCCCTGCAATTGCAATATGTTGGCCGCAGAGGTTCTCCAGTTTCTTGGTGTCAAAGCGGGCCGGGCTTTTGCCGATGCCGCCCAGATCGAACCAGTCCTTGGCCTGCGCGTCCGTAAAGAACTCATCATCGCCATGGGACCAGCCCAGTCGCGCCAGATAGTTGCGCATGCCGGCCGCCGGGTACCCCATCGCCTGATATTCCTGGGCCCCCAGCGCGCCATGGCGTTTCGACAGTTTCTTGCCATCGGCCCCATGGATCAACGGAATATGGGCCCAGACCGGAATATCCCAGCCCATCGCCGCATAGATCATCATCTGCCGCGCGGCGTTGTTGAGGTGGTCATCGCCGCGGATCACATGGGTCACCGCCATGTCGTGATCATCGACAACAACGGCAAGCATATAGACCGGGGTCCCGTCAGAGCGCAGCAGCACCATATCGTCGAGCTGGTCATTCCGGATGGTCACATCGCCCTGCACCTGATCCCGGATCACGGTCTCGCCGTCCAACGGCGCTTTGATGCGCACGACGAAAGGCGCATCGGGGTGGTCGGTGTCGGCCGCGTCACGCCATGGCGACCGGAACAGGGTGGAGCGCCCGGCCGCCTTTGCCTCCTCACGGAAGGCCGCGATTTCATCCTGGGTGGAGAAACACTTGTAGGCCTTGCCCTCGGAGAGCAACTGATGCGCCACCTCCGCATGACGGGCAGCGCCTTCGAACTGGCTGACGACCTCACCGTCGTGATCCAGACCCAGCCAGGCCATCCCCTGCAGGATGGCGGCGGTCGCTTCGGGCGTGGAGCGCTCGCGGTCGGTATCTTCGATCCGAAGCAGGAATTTCCCGCCACGGCCCCGCGCATAGAGCCAGTTGAACAGCGCGGTCCGGGCACCACCGATGTGCAGAAAGCCGGTAGGCGAGGGGGCGAAGCGGGTGACGACCGGTTGGGACATGTGTGGCATTTACCTTTTGGAAACCTTGCGGGGCGTAGATTTGGCGCCTGTGTACCGAGCCAGAAGGCAGGGAGCAAGCGTGCGCATCTGGAGCGCCCTCGATGGATTGCTGCAGGCCCAGCGGGGACACTTGTTTCCCTGGGTCCCGGTCTTCTTCGGACTGGGGATCGCAGTCTACTTTATTCTTCCTCAGGAACCCGGGTTTTCCCTCTTTGGCGTTGTTTTGGCGCTGATTGCCCTGCTGGGCGCGGTGGCGCGGCGTGGCGATCTGCTCGGTCTGTGGGCGATGGCGCTTGTTCTGTCGGGACTGGGGTTTTGCTACATGGGGGGGCGGGCGAATCTGGTCGCCGCGCCGGTATTGGAGTTCCGCTACTATGGCGCCGTAGAGGGGCAGGTTGTGGCAGTGGATCGCTCTGCGTCGGATGCGATGCGGATCACCCTGCGTCATGTCCGGCTTGATAATGTCGCACCGGATCGCACCCCGGAACGGGTCCGCCTGTCGCTGTTTGACGGCGCGGCGCCGCCACCGGGCGCCTGGGTGATGACCACGGCGCATCTGTCGCCGCCTCAGGGGCCTGCCGAACCGGGCGGATTCGATTTCCGGCGCCACGCCTGGTTCCTGAAGCTGGGCGCAGTCGGCTACAGCCGCGTGCCGGTATTGCAAACCGCTGCGCCGGGCTGGCTTCCGGTGGCGACGCTGCGGGTGCGGGTATCGCGCTGGTTCCGAGAGCGTATGCCGGAGCGCACCGCAGGTGTCGCGGCCGCGCTTGTGACCGGAGATCGCGCGCATGTCCCGCGCCACGTGATCGAGGCCCTGCGTGCAAGCAATCTCGCGCATCTGCTGGCAATTTCAGGGTTGCATATGGGGCTGTTTGCCGGGGTTGTATTTGCAAGTCTGCGCCGCGGGCTGGCGCTTTGGCCGACGGTGACGCTCCGCTATCCGGTCAAGAAAATCTCGGCCTGCATCGCCCTGTGCTCGAGTTTCGGCTACCTGCTGCTGTCGGGGGCCAATGTGGCGACGGAACGCGCCTTCCTGATGGTGGCAATGGTTCTGATCGCGGTGGTGCTGGACCGCCGCGCCTTGTCGATACGCGCGGTCGCCCTTGCGGCCTGCCTCGTGCTGCTGCGGCGGCCGGAAACCCTGCTGAGTGCCGGTTTCCAGATGAGTTTTTCCGCGACTTTGGCCCTGGTCGCGGTGTTTCAGGCGGTACAGCCGTGGTTCAGACCGGGCGCGGCGGGCGCGCTTGGCAGTATCGGGCGTTGGTTGGGGGCCCTGGTGCTGTCCTCACTGGTCGCAGGCCTCGCGACCGCCCCCTTTGGTGCGGCGAATTTCAACACGGTATCGCATTACGGACTGGCTGCGAATCTGCTGGCGGTGCCGGTCATGGGCGCGGTTGTTGTGCCCGGAGCGGTTCTGGCGATTTGCCTGGCCCCGATCGGCGCCAGCGCCCTCGGGTTGTGGATCATGTCACTGGGGCTGGACTGGATTCTGACGGTGGCCGAGACGGTTGCGGGATGGCCCGGCGCACAGGGCTATGTAGTCGCGCCCGAGAGTTGGATCCTGCCGGTTCTGGTTCTTGGCGGGTTGGTCATGTTGTTGTGGCAAGGGCGTCTGCGGGCGATGGGGCTGATGCCGATTTGCATTGCGCTTGCCTTCTGGCCCGGATCAGACCGGCCGGAGGTGTTGATCTCGTCCGATGGCGGCATTCTTGGTATCTTGACCCCAGACGGGCGCGCCCTCTCCCGCCCGAGCGGCAAGAGTTTTGTGGCGGGGATCTGGCTGGAAAACGACGGCGACGGTGTGGATCAGACAACGGCGTTCAACCGCTGGCAGGGCATAGCGAACAGCAGGGTTCAGGAAATGACCGCTGCGGGTCACCACTTTGTTCACGCCATAGGAAAGACGGGTGCCGCGCAGCTCTCGGCGCCCTGTCAGAGCGGTACGGTCATCGTCTTGACCGTGGATGATGGACACCCCGAAGGCGACTGTCTGCTGCTGTCGCCCAGAATATTGCGCCGAACCGGCAGTATTGCGTTCAATTCCGATGGGGGCATGATTCAAAGTCGCGATGAAACCCGGCTCAGATTATGGTCCGGCCCCGGCTGAGTTGGTCTTGGTCAGGCCCCGAACCGGGCGCGTGTTTCCCCGTTTTTCCCTCGGCGGCTGCCCCCGGCAATGGCACAGGGGGAATGTCAAAGAGGGAATCGCACAGGCAACGGCACTGGCGATTGAAAATGGGTCGGGTTTCAGTCGTGCGATTTCTTCCCCGCGACATCCGGCCCGGATCAAAGCATCGGGGCAAATCATCCGGGAAAAACATCCGGGCAAAGCGCCCCAAGACCAAACGCGCCCGGCATCTTGCCCGGACCTCCGACCCACCGGTCCCGGTTCACTCCGTATGGATCAATACTTGCGGATCAACACTTGCGGATCAATATGTGCGGATCAGACCGACAAGGCGCCCCTGCACCTCGACCTTGCTTTCGGGATAAATCCGGTTTGGATAGGCCGGATTGGCGGCCTGCAATTCAATGGAATTGCCCTTCCGGTGATAATATTTCAACGTCGCCTCATGTCCCTCGACCAAGGCCACGACGATTTCGCCATTGTCGGCAACGCCGGTTTCACGCACCACAACCACATCACCGTCGTTGATGCCGGCCTCGATCATCGAGTCACCTCGCACCTCCAGCGCATAATGCTGGCCGGAGCTGGAGAGCATTGCGTTTGGCACCGCTATCTGGGCTGAGGCCTGATTGATCGCTTCGATCGGAACGCCTGCCGCTATACGGCCGACGACTGCCAGTTCTGTGACGCCGGAATTCAGCACCGATTTCGGTTGCCTATCTACCGGGTCGGATGGATCTGTGCGACCGCCGTCGATCATCTGAGGGCGAAAGCTACTGTCCTCGGTTCCGCGGCCGTTCCCCCCCCCGAGACTATCCGGCAAGCGGATGATTTCAATGGCGCGGGCCCGATGCGCAAGACGCCGGATGAAACCGCGTTCTTCCAAGGCGGTGATCAAGCGGTGAATACCGGACTTGGAACGCAGATCCAGTGCGATCTTCATTTCATCAAAGCTGGGCGGCACGCCATCCTTTTGCAGGCGCTTGTGAATAAATTCCAGCAATTGCAATTGCTTCTTGGTGAGCATTGAACGGGTCCCCTTGGATGATACCTGTGACTTTGTTCTAGTCATGTTCCCGTTTTGTGTCAACACTACTGCCCGATAGGAGAACACAAAAATTCAACACCGGGATGCTTTGGGGGCGGCATTTTTGCCTAGAGCGTGAGATAGTCGACGGTGTCGCCGGGCTGCGCTGCCGGGGCATGGGGCGGGCGCAGGATCAAGGCCTCGGCCCGGGCCAGGACCGACAACAGGGAGCTGTCCTGGCTGTCAAACGGCTGCAGGCCTCCGCCGGACCAGAAGGCGCGCATATAGTGGGCGCGCGGGCCGTTTTCGGACAGCGCGATGGCCAATGGCGCCTGCGAAATCGCGTCGACGTCGGGTGACAGGCCGAGCAGGGCGCGCACCATGGAGACGACAAAGATCCGGCCGCACACCATGGCGGAGACTGGATTTCCCGGCAGGCCAACCATCGCGCTGCGCCGAAACCTGCCCGCCATCAGTGGCTTGCCCGGGCGCATTGCGACTTTGTAGAAGGACCGCTCCAGTCCGAGCTCCTGCGCCACCGCCGCCACCAGATCGTGATCCCCGACTGATGCGCCGCCGATCGTGACCAGCAGATCCACATCGCCCGCGAAGTCAAAGGCCTGCCGCAGAGACGATTTGGTGTCGCGGGCAATCGGCAGAACCCGGACCTCGGCGCCATGGGCCTCCAGCATGGCCTTGAGACCAAAGGTGTTGGAGACGATGATCTGATCGGGGCCGGGGGTCTCACCCGGCATCACAAGCTCGTCTCCGGTGGACATCAAGGCGACGACAGGGCGGCGATGGACCGGCACATCGGCGATATTCATAGCCGCCAGCAACGCCACATCGGCCGGTCCCAGCAGGTGCGGCGCCTCGACCACCTGACCGACGGCAAAATCACCGCCCCGCGGGCGGATGTTTGTAGCGCCGTCGGGGGGAGAGGCGAGCGTGATCAGATCACCTTTGCGGGTGACATCTTCCTGGATGACCACATGGCTTGCGCCCTCGGGCACCGGCGCTCCGGTAAAGATGCGGACCGCCTGACCCGCGCCAACCCGGCCCGCATAGCCATGACCCGCCGCAGATTCGCCAATGACCTTGAACATGGCGTGGTGCTCGACCTCGGCCGCATTCACCGCGTAGCCATCCATCGCGGAGGCATCAAAGGGAGGCTGGTCGCGCCGCGCGACAACGGGGCGCGCAAGCACACGACCCGCAGCCTCTGCCAGAGGAACGGTCTCGATCTCGGTCGGCGTGACCAGTTGCAGCAGGGCCGCGCGGGCCTCTGCCACCGAAATCATCGGGGCAGCTGCGATCATGGATCCGCCTCGTAGCGCCCCGATTTGCCGCCATCCTTGAGCATGACACGAACGCCGCCGATCTCCATGGCCTTGTCCACCGCCTTTGCCATGTCATAGACGGTCAGGCAGGCGGTCGCGACCGCCGTCAGGGCCTCCATCTCGACGCCGGTCTGGCCGGTGGTTTTCACCGTGCCCGTGACCCGGATCCCGGGCAGGTCGGGATCGAGGGTCAGCTCGACCGCGACCTTGGTGATCGGCAGGGGGTGGCAGAGCGGGATCAGATCCGCCGTTTTCTTCGCGCCCATGATGCCGGCCAGACGGGCCACCGACAGGACATCGCCTTTCTTGGCCCGGCCCTCGGCGATGGTGGCAAAGGTCGCCTGTGCCATGGTGATATGCCCTTCGGCAACGGCCACGCGGGAGGTCACGGATTTGTCGGAGACGTCCACCATATGGGCATCGCCCTTTTGGTCGAAATGAGTAAGCGGCATCGCGTGGTCTCCGTTACATGGCGCCGGGAACAAGGGGATTGGCCAACAGCTCTCGGGTGGCTTTGGCGACATCCTCCTGGCGCATCAGGCTCTCGCCGATCAGAAAACTGCGCGCACCATAACGGGCCATGTCGGCCAGATCGGCGGGGGTGGACAGGCCGCTTTCGCAGACGATGGAGCGATCGGGCGGCACCAGTCGGGACAGGGTCCGCGTCGTGTCCAGAGTTGTTTCAAAGGTCTTCAGGTTGCGGTTGTTGATCCCCATCAGCGGCGATTTCAAATGGCAGGCGCGCTCCAGCTCGGCCTCATCATGGACTTCGAGCAGCACATCCATGCCCCATTCCGTCGCGCAATCCTCCAGCTCCGCCGCCTGATCGTCGCTTACCGAGGCGAGGATGATCAGGATGCAGTCGGCGCCGAGCGCCCGGGCCTCGACCACCTGATAGGGATCATACATGAAATCCTTGCGCAGGGCGGGCAGGTCACAGGCGGCGCGGGCTTCGACCAGAAACTCCTTGGCGCCCTGAAAGCTGGGCGTGTCTGTCAACACCGAGAGACAGGCCGCGCCGCCGTCCGCATAGGCCTTGGCCAGCTCGGCGGGATGGAAGTCCTCCCGGATCAACCCCTTGGAGGGGCTGGCCTTCTTGATTTCGGCGATCAGCCCATAGCCCTCGTGAGTGGCCTGGATCAGACGTTCCGCAAAGCCCCGCACAGGGTCCGCGGCGCGGGCGTCGTCTTCGATCTCGCTGAGCGGTTTGGCGGCTTTGTCGGCGGCAATTTCCTCAAGCTTGTAGGCCTTGATCTTGTCCAGAATGGTGTCAGACATCATTTGGGCTCCTTGTTGTTGCCCGTGGGGCTGTCCAGGTGATGGGGGGCTCGCCGCGCGCGGCAAGCCAGCTGTTGATGGTCGAGAACGGGCGTGACCCGAAAAAGCCGCGTCGGGCGGACAGGGGCGAGGGATGGGCGGTCTCTATAATCAGGTGATCGCCGGGACGGATGTGTTTGGCAAGGGCCTGCGCCTGTTTTCCCCACAAGACATAGGCCGTCGCACGGCGCGAGCTTAGGTCGAGCACCTGATGCGCAAGATCCTGCCATCCCAGCGCCTTGTGGCCATTGGCCTCGCCAGCCGGAACGCTCAGCACGGTGTTCAGCAGGAGCACACCCTGCCGCGCCCAGGGGCGCAGATCGCCGGTCTCGGGGCAGGCACCAAGGTCATCCTGCATCTCCTGGTAGATATTGCGCAGCGAGCGGGGCAGGGGCCTGACGTCGGGTTCGACGGAAAACGCAAGCCCATGCGCATGGCCGGGGGTGGGATAGGGATCCTGTCCGAGGATCACCACCCGGGTCGCCTCGGGCGGGGTCAGCGCCAGCGCGGCAAAACGGTGCAGCTCGGGCGGCAGGATCTGGCGCGGGTCACCGGCCAGCGCAGAGCGGATCGCCGGCAGGCGCTCGGCAAAGAACGGCAGATCGGCCCAGCCTGCGGGCAAATCGGCGACGTGATCCGGGGAGGCGGAAGGCGCGGACATGGTCCCTCTCTAGTGGCCGTTCAGCGGCGTGGACAGAGCGGCACTCGACTGGCCTATGACAGCCGCGCGGAGCTCAGGATCCCGTGCGACCTGCTCCAGATCGGACAGGGTTGCAGCACCCGTCTGATGCCTGTCGGCCCCGGCCATTACGCCGCCTCGGAGGTGATCCGGGCGACGGCCTTGACCTTGGCAAGAGCCGCGCCGCTGTCGATGCTTTCGGCGGCTTTCTCGGCTCCTTCGCGCAGGGACGAGACAGTGCCCGCGACGACCTGCGCGGCGGCTGAATTCAACAGCACCGCATCCCTGTAGGCCGACGGTGCCCCGTCCAGAAGCGCGCGCATCGCTTCGGCATTGACCGCAGGCGTGCCGCCAAGGATCGCCTCGAAAGGATGCACGGGCAGGCCCGCCTCTTCGGGGTGGACCTCGAACTCGGAGAGGCTGGCGTCCTCGTTCACCGCCGAGACCCAGGAAACACCGGTGATGGTCAGCTCATCCGTGCCATCGGACCCGTGCACCAGCCAGGCTTTTTCGGTGCCGAGTTGTTGCAGCGTTTCCGCCATCGGCCGGATCAGATCACGGGTGAATGCCCCGGTGAGCTGTCGCTTCACGCCTGCCGGATTGGTCAGCGGGCCGAGGATATTGAAGATCGTCCGGGTCCCCAGTTCCTGCCGGGTGGGCATCACATGGGCAATCGCCGGATGGTGCATCGGCGCCATCATGAAGCCGATCCCGCATTCCTTCAGCGCATGTTCGACGACGGTGGGGCCGACCATGACCTGAATGCCCATTTCCGTCAGCGCGTCGGCCGCACCGGATTTCGACGACAGGTTGCGGTTGCCATGCTTGGCCACGGGGACGCCGGTTCCGGCCACGACAAAGGCTGTCGCGGTGGAGATGTTGAGCGTGCCCTTGCCATCGCCGCCGGTGCCGACAATATCGATCGCCCCCTCCGGAGCAGACACTTTGTGGCATTTCGACCGCATGACGGCGGCGGCGGCGGCATATTCATCCACCGTCTCGCCACGGGTCCGCAGGGCCATCAGGAAGCCGCCGATCTGGCTTGGCGTTGCCTCGCCATTGAACAGCGCCGCAAAGGCGGTTTCAGCTTCGCTTCGGGTCAGGGCACGATCGGCGGCCACACCGATCAGAGGTTTGAATTCTGTGCTCATGCCGGGACTTTCATGTCGTTCAGGAAGTTCTGCAGGAGCGCATGCCCATGCTCGGAGGCGATGGATTCCGGGTGGAACTGCACGCCATGAATCGGCAGTTCCTTGTGTTGCAGCCCCATGATGGTGCCATCATCCAGCTCTGCGGTGACCTCAAGGCAGCTCGGCAGGCTGTCGCGCTCCACCACCAGCGAGTGATACCGTGTCGCGGCAAAGGGCGAGGGCAGGCCCTTGAAAAGGCCGGAATCCGTATGATTCACGGTGCCCATCTTGCCATGGACAATCTCGTGACAGCGCACGATCTTGCCGCCGAAGCACTGGCCGATGGTCTGATGCCCGAGACAGACGCCCATGAGGGGGGTCCGGGTTTCGGCTGCGGCCTCGGTCAGTGCAAGGCAGATGCCGGCCTGGTCGGGATCGCGGGGGCCGGGGCTCAGCAGGATACCTGCGGGGTTCATCGCCATGGCCTGCTGCACATTCAACGCATCGTTTCGCCAGACCTCGATCTCGGCGCCCAGTTCGCCGAGATAATGCACGAGATTATAGGTGAAGGAGTCGTAGTTGTCGATTAGCAGCAACATCTTGGCACGCTCTTTTAAGGGTGGCGGGCCGGGGCCACGCCGAGATATAGTGGACGCACCATACATGTTCAGGGATGCAAGGCAGCGTCAAGGGCACATCCGGTCTTGCGGCACATAGAGGCTGCAGATCCCGGACGTGAGAGCAACACCGCGCCTGGGCAGGATGGCAGCGCAGAACGGGCTTAGGGCAGAAGGCGACACAGGCATGCGAGGATTTCTGGGAGGCGTCAGCATCGGCGCACTGGTGGCAGTAGCCGGGGCCGCAGTCTGGTCATTGTCGACGCCCCTGCATCCGCGGGTGGATGTCTCGGGCGACACGCCGGTCCCGATCCTGGCGCCGCGCGAAGACGGGAACCTGCCGGGTGACACTCCGCAAAGCGATGCGGATCTGGTCGAGGCCGCCCCCCTTGCGCCGGATCAGGATGCCGCCGGGAGCGACGGGATCCCCGAAGGGATCGACACGGACTCCCCCACCAAGCCCCGCGTCACGACAGATGTCGACAGCGGCCTGTCCCCCGATCCCCAATCGCAGAGCGCTGCGTCGCCCGACATTCAGCCCGCCAGCGACACGCCGGTTGCGACCGACAGCGGCGATATGCTGACCGCTCCGGAGGGGCATGCCGATCCGGACGTGCCGACAGAACCTGCGCGCAGGCCAGCCCCCGAGGTCAGCGGCACGGCCGCCATCCTGCCGCCGGATGTCTCCGCCGATGGCCCCGTGGTGCGGGAGGCCGACGACAACCGCTCCGCCGCCGTGGCGCCGCCCCTTGTTCCGGTGATCGAAACGCCTGACCTGGGCGAGGCACCTGACACCACGTTGCCGCCCAGTATCGCAACGCCGCCCCCCGCACCGGCGGTACAATCGGATCAGGACATCCCCACGGGCGGCGCCGACAGCCCCGCAGAGCCGCAGGACACGCGCCGGATTGCGGATCTGCCGCAGGCCAACAGCACAGCAGGCACCGATGGGCCGCGTGTCGGCACCCGTGTCATCCCGTTGACCGAGCGCGACAAGACCCGCGCTGAGGCCGACACTGACAGGGGCGCGGCTGCCGCCTCGGCGGCTCCGTTCGAGCGCAACGCCGAAGCCTCCGATGCCGCAGCAGATTTGCCGATGATGTCGATCGTGCTGATCGAGGAAGAGGGCGCTGTGGGGGCCGAGGCGCTGGAGCAATTCCCCTATCCGCTGACCTTTGCCATTGATCCCGGCGCCCCTGACGCCACTGAACGGATGAAGGCGCGCCGGGCGGCCGGGTTTGAGGTCTTGATCCTGGCCGATCTCCCGCGCGAGGCCACCGCGCAGGACGCCGAAACCGCGCTGCCCGTCTGGTTCGAACGGCTGCCGGAGGCCGTCGGCGTGCTCGAAGGGATCGAGACCGGTGTGCAGGGCAACCGGGCGCTGGCCGATCAGATCTCGGCGATCGCGGCCGACGCCGGCTATGGGCTGGTGTTTCAGGACAGCGGTCTGAACACGGTGCAGAAGATGGCGCTGCGGGAGGGCGTTCCGGCGGGGGTTGTTTTCCGGGATTTTGACGGCGCCGGCCAGAACCCACGCGCCATGCGGCGCTTTCTGGATCAGGCCGCCTTTCGCGCCGGTCAGGAGGGGGCGGTTGTCATGCTGGGGCGGTTGAAACCGGATACGATTTCGGCGCTGCTGATCTGGGGATTGCAAGATCGCGCCAGCCGCGTGTCCCTTGTCCCGGTCTCCGCCAGTCTTCGGCGGTTGGTCGAGCCGGTGGACGAATAACACCGGTCCTGTGCTGCCCGTCTATGCTGCCTCATCCTGTGCTAACCCTGTCCCGTGCTAGCCCGTCCTGTACCGGCGGGAAGCCCATTGGCCCGAAGGGGGAGATCTTCCAAGGGGTCTTGCTACAGGCCTGATGTGTTCTACGGGCCAGATGCGACGCCTGGCGGCCGCCGCGCCGGGTCCGGGCCAATCCCATGCCCCCCGGCGCGAGGTGGCTCAGCGGTTGCCCTGGCCGGTGAACCGCGACGCATCCGCTGCGGCCCGCCGGATTGCATTGGATTTATGCACCGTCTCCATATATTCGGCCTCCGGGTCACTGTCGTAGACGACGCCACCGCCGGCCTGGATATAGAGCTTTTGATCCTGCACGATGGCCGTCCGCAGGGCGATGCACATATCCATGTCGCCACCGGCGCTGAAATAGCCGACGCCGCCGCCATAGACGCCCCGTTTTTCCGGTTCCAGCTCGTCAATGATCTCCATCGCGCGGACCTTTGGCGCCCCGGAGACCGTGCCGGCCGGCATGCCCGCAAAGAAGGCATCCAATGCGTCCTTGTCCTCGTGCAACTCTCCGACCACGTTGGAGACGATATGCATGACGTGGCTATAGCGTTCGATGATGAACTCTTCGGTCGGGCGCACTGTGCCAATGCGGGCGACACGACCGACGTCGTTTCGGCCCAGATCCAGCAGCATCAGATGCTCGGCCAGTTCCTTCTTGTCCGCCAGCAGATCCTGCTCCAGCGCCTTGTCCTCGTCAGGCGTCGCGCCACGGGGGCGGGTGCCTGCGATGGGCCGGATCGTGATCTCGTTGCCGAACACCCGCACCAGGATTTCCGGCGATGCGCCGATCACCTGAAACCCGCCGAAATTGAAATAGAACATGAAAGGCGAGGGGTTGGTGCGACGCAGGCTGCGATAGAGCGCAAAGGGGGGCAGCGCGAAATCCTGGGTCCAGCGTTGGGCCGGAACCACCTGAAAGATATCGCCCGCGCGGATATAGTCCTTGGCCTTTTCCACCGCGGCCATATAGCCATCCTTGGTGAAATTGGAAACCGGAGCGGCCACTTCATGCGCCTCGCCCAGATCGCGGGTCTCTGCGGGCATGGCGCGTTCGAGATCGCGCACCGCATCCATCACCCGCTCGGCTGCCTGCGCATAGGCCGCGCGCGCGGATTGCCCGTCACTGACCCAAACCGGCGAGACCACCGTCACCTCGCCCTTGACCCCGTCGAGAACCGCCACCACTGACGGGCGGATCATCACCGCATCCGGCAGCCCGAGCGGGTCGGGGTTCACGCCTGGCAGATGTTCCACATGGCGGATCATGTCATATCCGAGATAGCCAAACAGACCCGCTGCGGCCTGGGGCAGATCCTCGGGCAGATCGATGCGGCTTTCGGCCAGTAACGCCCGCAGCGTGTCGAGCGGATTGCCGACCTGGGGCACGAACCCGTCAGGATCAAAACGCGCAGCCCGGTTGATTTCCGAAGCCTCGCCCCGGGCCTGCCAGATCAGATCCGGTTTCATGCCAATGATCGAATACCGGCCGCGGACCTCGCCGCCGGTCACCGATTCCAGCATGAAGGCATCCTTTTGGGCACCGGTGAGCTTCAGCATCAGCGAAACCGGAGTATCCAGATCCGCCGCCAACCGCGTGTAGACCACTTGGTTTTCGCCGGCTTCATAGGATTTGGCGAAAGTATCGAAATCGGGAATCAGGGCCATGGGGCGGTGCGCCTTGAAATCAGGTTATTGAAAGGACGCGTGAACGGCATTCACGGCCTGCTGGTTGATCTGCGGACGGGCATCGGCCTGGACCGATTGCATGTAGATCTGGAACAGCTCGGAGGCCAGCGATTGGTCGAGCTGCTCGCCAAGCGCCTGCGACAGGAACTGCATGTCGTCGCTGTCATCGGCCGCCAGAACCTCGTCCAGCCGGACCACCACGGTGCCCTCGGCGCCGGAGACCACCCGGATTTCCCCCGGTTCCATCTGGAAGACCTGGTTCATCAGGTCAACGGGCGTCAGGTCGAGATAGGCCGTCCGCGTCAGCCCGGTCTCTGTGACAACCTCGGATCCTTCCGGGAAGTCGCCGCCGTTGGCTTCGGTTGCCGCTTTCAGGTCCTCGGCCTGTGCTGCCAGAACGGTGGCAACGCGGTCGGCCTTGACCGCTTTGGTGACGGTGTCGCGCGCGGCGTCAAAGGGTTCCGGGCGCGGCGGCAAGACGTCGTTCAGGCGCAGCGCAAACAGGCTGCCATCGTCGAGAAAGGCAACGGCGGGGAAATCCTCGGCGGTGAGGGCCTGCGCCGCCTCGCGGAATTCATCATAGGCGGCAATGCCATCGGTGGTGGTCGCGGTCCAGTCGAGCTGCCCCAGCTCCACGCCCGGTTCTTCTTCGGCCAGCTCTTCAAGCGTGGCGCCCCCGGCCAGCAGGTCATCGAGACCTTCGGCGCGGGTCTCGATGACCCGGCGCGCCCGATCCATCGCCAGTTCTTCACGCAAGGTCGGCAATGCGTCTTCGTAGCTGGTTGATTTCGCTTCCAAAACACCATTCACCCGAAACAGGGCCGGGCCGAGATCGGAGGGCAGGGGACCAACGACCGCGCCGATGTCGGCGGCAAAGATCGCCTCTGCCGCGCCGCCAAGATCGCCCCGGGCCAGATCGCCCAGATCCACATCACCAAGTGACAGGCCACGGTCCTCGACCAGGGTTTCAAAGGTCGTCCCCCCCAGTTCCAACTGCGCCATGGCCGTGGCGGCGGCTTCCTGATCGGCAAAGACGAGCCGTTCCACCAGGCGCCGCTCGGGGACATTGAACTCTGCGTCCCGCTCTTCATAGAGGGCGCGCAGGGCGGTTTCATCGACCTCGACCTCGTCCACCAGGGTTTCCGGGCTCAGGGATACATAGGTGATCACCTTGGTCTCGGGCAGGGTGAAGTCGTCAATATTGGCCTCGTAGAAGGCGCGCAGCTCTTCCTCGCTCGGCTCGACCGCGGGCAGGATCACATTGTCTTCGGACAGGCGCACATAGCGAAAACTGCGGCGTGCGCCGATATAGCCGGTGAGCGTCTCTCCGAGCACGGCGGGCATGCGGGTGCCACCAATGATCGCGCCCTGCAGCAAGGTCCGAGCGGTTTCGGCGCGCATGTCATCTTCGAATTCGGTTTCCGACAAGCCGGCGTTCTGCAGGGCAAACTTGTAGGCATCGCGGCTGAATGCGCCGTCAGAGCCCTGGAACGCCTGGATCCCGGTGATTTCGTCCAGCAGGGTTTCATCGCCGACCGACAGGCCGATTGATTGCATCTCATCGTCAAGCGCGGCGGTGGCGACCAGACGGGACAGGACGCTGCGGTCAACCCCCATCGCGATCAGCTGGCTGAGGGGAATGGACTGGCCCGACTGGGCCTGAATGGCGCGCTGCTCCTGTTGCAGGGCCCGGGCATAGTCATCGACACTGACATCCGCCTCGCCCACGGTGGCGAGGGTGCGGGTGGTGCCGGTCACATTGATCGCGCCGAAGCCCGCAAGCCCCACGAACAACAGACCCATGAGGATCCAAACGAAGGTCTTGGAGAGGTGTTTCATGCTTGCGGCCCTTTTATAGTCGTCTTCTGCGGCACGCCCTGCTGTTTTCCGCGAGGGCGGCCTGATACTGCCGATAGGGTCGGCATTATGCTGTTGAGGCCCTGAATACGCGTCTGTCCCGGCAGGAGCAAGCACAGAGGGCGGCCGGACAGGGATATCGGTGGTTCTGTGTTATCCCGTGAAATCGGCGAGCCGACGCAGCATTTCCGAGATCCCGGCGCGATCGACGTTGGCGAAGGCCACCCGGAACTGGCGCTGCCCTTCTTGCGCGCCCTCGGGCGAGAACATCGTGCCGGGCAGGAGCAAAACCCCGACCTCCTTCAGCAACCTTTGCGCGATCACCTCGGCGCCTTCGTCAAACGGATGGGCGACATAGGCGAAATAGGCCCCCACCCCCAAAAGCGTCCAGCCCTTTGCAGCCAGCGGGCCAAACCCCTCTTCGATGGCGGCGCGCCGGTCGAGGATTTCGGCACGTTCGCCCGCAAGCCACTGATCGAGGTTTTCGATGCCCCAGGTGGCGCCGATCTGTCCGATCTGGGCGGGGCAGATGGTGACGGTGTCGAGGAATTTCTCCATTTCCAACAACCGCGCCTTGCCCGTCGCGATGGCGCCAACGCGATGCCCGGTCAGGCGGTAGGCCTTTGAAAAGGAATAGAGATGAACCAGGGTATCCTGCCAGCCCTCGGTTTGAAACAGCCTGTGCGGAGCCCCGCTGCGGCTGTCGAAGTCGCGGTAGGTTTCATCCACGATCAGCGTCAACCCGTGCCGACGCGCAAGGTCGAAAAAGTCGTCAAGCAGATCTGCGGAATATTCAACGCCGCAGGGATTGTTCGGTGTCACCAGAGCAATGGCGCGGGTGCGTTCGGTGATCATGGCTTCGGCACGGGCAATCTCGGGCAGCATCCCCGCACCGACAGGCAGCGGCACAGTGGTCACCCCCTGCATATCAAGCCACATCTTGTGGTTGAAATACCAGGGCGTTGGAAGAATGACCTCATCGCCTTCTCCACAGAGGCTCGCGATGGTCGCTGCAAAGGCCTGATTGCAGCCTGATGTGATGGCAATTTCATCAGCGATAACCGTGGCTTCGTAGTGGCGGCTCATCTGGTCGGCCAGCGCCGCGCGCAGATCGTCATTGCCAAGCACCGGACCATAGAGATGGGCGCTGGTCTGATGCAGAATGGCCTCGGCCATGGCCTGCCGCAATCCGGCCGGCGGCGGGTCGGCGGGCGCGGCCTGGCTGAGGTTCAGCAATGGGGTGTCGTCGGAAAAAGTCAGCCCCTGCAGCCAGCGGCGGGATTCGACAATCGGCGAAACAAAGGTCGCTTCGGTTCTGGCGAGCGGCATGGGGAGGGGTCCTTCAGCAGTGATCGTCGTCATTGGGGCCGGATGGGCCTGCGGCATTAGGGGGCGTTCGCGGCCGGCTTGCAAGGGTGCGACGACCGGAGATCAAAGAAAAAGCGCGCTCCCGCCGGAAACGCGCTTTGGCCGTTGCAGACAGAGGGCTGCTCAGTCGGTTCCGCGATAGGGTTCCACATATTGCAGGGCCATGTCCCAAGGGAAGAAAATCCAGGTGTCCTGGCTGACCTCGGTGATGAAAGTGTCCACCATCGGGCGCCCCTTGGGCTTGGCGTAGACGGTGGCGAAATGCGCCTTGGGATACATTTTTCGCACCAGTTCCAACGTCTTGCCACTATCGACAAGGTCGTCGATGATCAAAACGCCTTCGCCATCGCCCATCAGCGTGGCATCCGGCGCCTTCAGCACCTGAACTTCGCCCTGGGACTGATGATGGTAGGACCGGACGCTGATCGTGTCGACGGTGCGAATGTCCAGCTCGCGGCTGACAATCATCGCAGGGGCCATGCCACCACGGGTAATCGCCACGACGGCGCGCCAGTGGCCGTTGTCCGGTCCCAGCCCGTCAAGACGCCACGCAAGCGCGCGGCTGTCGCGGTGGATTTGGTCCCACGAGATGTGAAACCCTTTTTCATGGGGCAGGCGGTCGGTCATGCGGCGGTTCCTTCTATGCCAGCAAAGCGCGTTGGTGCATCGTCTTTACACTACAGACATTCTTGAAGGGAAGGTTGGATCCGCGAAAGATAGACCGATCCCGCCCTCTGGATTGCTCCATCCCGGAATGATCGGACTTTACCGAAGCAGCAAACTGCCGCTAGATGTCGCCCACTTGTAACAATTTCAAGAAATTATTTGTCTCCTGAAATCCTGTAGAATGAAAGATTGAGAATGCCCACAGCCTCCAAGGAAATGATCAGCAAACTTGATGCAGACGCCAGCGCTGCCGATACCGCCCTGACCAAGCTGAAAAAATACGCTGATGATTTCAAGGATCGGCCAAGCCAGCCGATCATCGACAAACTCTTGAAGCAGTTCGCCGCGATCCAACCGCAGATCATAAAATTCAAGCGCGACGCCGACCGTTCTCCGGCGATCCTGTGCGACGAAGGCGACTACAAGAAACGGCGCAAAGAGCTGACGAAGCTCATTCAGATCATCGACAAGACCAAGAAGGCGGTCGCAAAGGAAATCGCTTCGGCCAAAAAGGAGATCACTGTCAAGGCCGTGTCGGCCTCCGAATCCGAGCTGGTCATCTCGGACAAGAAGATGGAGCAGGCTCTAAAGGCGGTTGCGCGCGGGGATCGGGGACGGGCCGGCCCGAAGGAAGCCGGGATCAAGGAATACAATCATATCCATATTGGCGGCAACGCCCGGTTCAACCTGCTGTTTCAGCCCCAGACCAAGCTGGTGCTGGGCACAATCGGATTTCACATCGAAAGCACGAACAGCAAGCAACAGAAAGACCGGGTCAAGAAGGTCGCCGGCCGAACCGGGAGCAAGATCACCCTGGTGATTGGCGACGACGGCATTCGCAAGCAATAGGCGACTGAAAATGGCTTAGCGGTGCAGCCCGCTAAGCCGCGCCTATCATTTCTTGCCGGCTTCGATGTCCGGGGCGTCCACGGCCTTCATCCCGACCACATGATAGCCTGCATCCACATGCAGGTTTTCGCCGGTGACGCCCGAGGCCAGATCAGACAGCAGATACAGCGCGGATTTGCCGACATCATCTGTCGTCACATTGCGTCGCAGCGGCGAGTTATACTCGTTCCACTTCATGATATAGCGGAAGTCGCCAATCCCGGAGGCCGCCAATGTCTTGATCGGGCCCGCGGAAATCGCATTGACGCGAATGCCGTCCTTGCCCAGATCCTCGGCCAGATATTTCACCGACGCCTCCAGAGCCGCTTTGGCCACGCCCATGACATTGTAATGCGGCATCACCTGCTCCGCCCCGTAATAGGTGAGCGTCAGCATCGACCCGCCTTCGGTCATCATCTTCTCGGCGCGTTTGGCGACGGCCGTGAAGGAATAGACGGAAATATCCATGGTCATGGTGAAATTGGCCCGCGTGGTATCGACGTAGCGGCCACGCAGCTCGTTCTTGTCTGAAAAACCAATGGCATGGACCACGAAATCGAGCCTGCCCCATTTTTCTTCCAGTGCAGCAAACAAGGCATCGATCGAGGCCTCGTCGCCCACATCGCAGGGCAGAACCAGATCACTGCCGAGTTGCGCCGCAAGCGGATCGACACGTTTGCGCAGAGCGTCGCCCTGATAGGAAAATGCCAATTGCGCTCCGGCCTCAGCGCAGGCCTTTGCAATGCCCCACGCAATGGATTTGTCGTTCGCAAGGCCCATAATCAGGCCACGCTTCCCGGCCATCAGTTGACTAGACATGCAGGTTCTCCGCCTGTGATCCGTTAATGAAACGTCCTTTAGCCCGCTGTGTCGATTGCTTCAAGGGTGGACACAGTGGTCTGGTCTTTCAATCTTAAAAAAATGCCATTAGGTTAACGCCGAACGCCCAATCAGGTTAACAACACCAAAGACAAGACAGGGACAGTATGTCGGACCGAGAAGGATTGTTCGTCGGAGACGACCCCTTTGACATCGCCCGCAGATGGCTGGCGGAGGCAGAGGCGAGTGAAATCAACGACCCGAACGCCATCGCGCTCGCGACGGTGGATTCCACTGGCATGCCCAATTCCAGAATGGTACTCTTGAAGGAAATCGAAAACTCCGCCTTTGTGTTCTACACCAACTATGAAAGCGCAAAGGCCCGCGAATTGGACAGCAGTGGAACGGCGGCTTTTGTGATGCATTGGAAATCCCTGCGTCGGCAGATCAGAGTCCGCGGTCACGTCGAAAAGGAAGACGGCCCGCAGGCCGACGTCTACTTCAACTCCAGATCGCTCAAGAGCCGCATCGGGGCCTGGGCGTCGAAGCAATCGCAACCGCTGGCCTCCAGAGGGGCCTTGATGGCAGAAGTCGCCAAGGTGACCGCGCTGAAGGGGCCGAATCCCAAACGTCCCCATTTCTGGGGAGGCTACCGTCTGAGACCGATCGAGATCGAATTTTGGGCAGATGGTGCGTTTCGCCTGCATGATCGGTTCACCTGGCGGCGCAAGAAGCCAGGTGAAGATTGGTCTGTAACCCGTCTAAGTCCTTGACGTTTCATGACGCAACGGACCTGGTTAGCTCTTTAAATTCCGACTTTTTTGCTCTTGAATTGTTGTGTTAAAATCGCGCAGTTAGATAAGCAACACGGAAATCAACACTCGAACCTGTGGAATATTTTAGTGGCCGAAGATCTAAGTAGCTTGCAACAAGTCCGTGGACGGGTGAAGTGGTTCGATCCAACCAAAGGGTATGGGTTCATCATGTGTCCGAATGATGGTCCTGACATTCTGTTACACGTCAATGTGCTCCGGAATTTTGGACAGAGTTCGATCGCGGACGGATCCGAAATCGAAGTGGTCACCCATCGCACGGACCGCGGTGTTCAGGCCGTCGAGATTGTCGCCATCGTGCCGCCGGAACGCGACGATACGCCGGTGCTGAGTGATCTTGCGGATCTCGATACGGTCGAACTGAGCAACAGCCCGCTGGAGCCCGCCCGCGTCAAGTGGTTCGACAAGGCGAAAGGCTTCGGGTTTGCCAATATCTTTGGCCGCGATGAGGATGTTTTCCTGCATGTCGAGATCCTGCGCCAATGCGGTTTGTCGGATGTTCAGTCCGGCGAAGCGCTTGCCATGCGCGTGATCGATGGCAAAAGGGGCCGTATGGCCGTCGAAGTTCTGGCCTGGGAGACGGCCACCACCCACCAGACCAACGAGGCCTGAGGCCCATGCGGGTCGGCTCGTTTATCGGAGCCGCCGTGCTTTGGCTTTGTGCCGTTTCCGTGCAGGCCGAATGTCAGCGCAACCAGGTGGATCTCCGAGGTCCCTGGGGCCAGGCCCGCTTTAATATCGAGATCGCAGACAGCGTCGATAGCCGCGCGTTGGGCCTGATGCATCGCGCCGAGATGCCCTCGCGGAACGGCATGCTGTTCGTCTACGATCACCCTCAGCGCGCCGCGTTCTGGATGAAGAACACATTGATTCCACTCGATATGATCTTCGTCGACGCCGATGGTGTCGTCGGCTACATCCATCAGAATGCTGTACCCGGCGATCTGACGCCGATTTCCGGCGGCGATGATGTGCTTGTGGTGCTGGAAGTGAACGCAGGTATCGTCCGGAAATTCGGGATCACGGTCGGCAGCCAGATGCGCCATGAAGTTTTTTTGCAAGAACGCGCAATTTGGCCCTGTTAGGGCTTTTCAATCCAGAATCTTAGCGATAGGAAGGCGCACGGTCCGGGGCGTGGCGCAGTCTGGTAGCGCACCTGTTTTGGGTACAGGGGGTCGTGAGTTCGAATCTCGCCGCCCCGACCATTTCTACTGAATACGAGATCAAACACTCCTGGCACTGCCGGGAATGTTTGACCGTATTTGGGGATCATATCTCGTCTTGCAACACAACATTTGGGGGTATTCAACCTCCTGGAGCCCTGTCCTTGGGTCCCATCTGCGTGTTGCGTCAGAATCGATACCGCGGTGTGAAACGGGATTCGCGGGCGCCCAAAGACCGATATTTACCATTCATTTACCAAGTGTCTCTGGTCGGCGTCAGGACCCGATGGCCGCCGCTGATTTTTTTTGCGTTGGGTTATTCGGGAAACGGAGCTGTCGCGCCTCTGGTGATACTTTTTTGGCCGCAGACGCCGTTCCAAAGCGCTTCCGCCTTCATCGCGACCACGGAGCGCATGTCCGGGCGGCGTAAATCACCTATGCCCGGCAAGCCCCTCGGAGACCGCAAGTTTTTACATTCCATTAACCCAAATCAGAAGAACCCTTTCCGAGCCCCGGCCTGTGGATGAATCGGGGGTGGCATCTGACCCTCGAAACGGATGGGCTGGTCAACCGATTTGAATCTCAAAAAAGACAATTTTGCCGTTGACCATTTAGGTGAACTTACGCGACATTGTGTGTGTCGCTGGGGTCAGCACTAAATATTGAGAAATATTTGAACCAACGCCCTTCGCAGTGCTTCGTGCAAAACCGTAAAGATTGGGCCGGTGTATGGCCCACGAGCGAGGAGAGTCCCGTCGCTTTGAAACGATGTTTTGTTCAGCCGCAGGCGGCGTCTGAGGTTGGTGCACCAGCACCAAAACGACAATACGAGACAGAACAGAACGGATGTGGCCATGAAAATTGAACGTCATTTTACCAAAGCAGGTCAGGACGCTTATGCTGCTTTGAAGTTCGTCGGGGCCACCTCTGAAATCCGCAACCCCGATGGCACGATCGTGTTCCGCCAGGACGGAATCGAAGTTCCCTCCAGCTGGAGCCAGGTTGCAAGCGATGTGATCGCACAGAAATATTTCCGCAAAGCCGGGGTTCCGTCGCGCCTGAAGAAGGTGCGGGAAAAGGATGTACCATCCTTCCTGTGGCGGTCCGTGCCTGCCGATGATGACGTCGAGTTCGGCGGTGAGACATCCTCCAAACAAGTCTTTGACCGGCTCGCCGGGGCCTGGACCTACTGGGGCTGGAAGGGCGGCTATTTCTCGTCCGAGGAAGACGCACGCGCCTATTTTGACGAAATGCGCTATATGCTCGCCAGTCAGCGCGCCGCACCGAATTCGCCGCAATGGTTCAATACCGGATTGCACTGGGCCTATGGCATCGACGGTCCCGCGCAGGGACATCACTATGTCGACTACAAGACCGGCAAGCTGACGAAATCCAACAGCGCCTATGAACACCCGCAGCCACATGCCTGTTTCATCCAATCGGTCTCGGACGATCTGGTGCAGGATGGCGGCATCATGGATCTCTGGGTGCGCGAGGCCCGTCTGTTCAAATATGGCTCCGGCACTGGCACCAACTTCAGCCACTTGCGGGCCGAAGGGGAAAAGCTCTCCGGCGGGGGCAAATCCTCCGGCCTGATGGGCTTTCTCAAGATCGGCGACCGGGCGGCCGGTGCGATCAAATCCGGCGGTACGACCCGTCGGGCGGCGAAGATGGTCATCGTGGACGCCGACCATCCCGACATTGAACAGTTCATCGATTGGAAGGTGCTCGAAGAGCAGAAAGTCGCCTCGATCGTGGCCGGGTCCAAGATGCATGAGAAGATGCTGAACGGCATCTTTGCAGCACTGCGGAGCTGGGATGGTCTGGCCGAGGACGCCTATGAGCCGGCGGAAAACCCGGCCTTGAAGTCAGCGATCCGCGAAGCCAAGAAGGTCGCGATTCCAGAGACATACATCAAACGCGTGCTGGATTATGCCAAGCAGGGCTATGACAGCATCGAATTCCCGACCTATGACACCGATTGGGATTCCGAAGCCTATAGCTCCGTATCCGGTCAGAACTCCAACAACTCCATCCGGGTGACCAACGGGTTCTTGCACGCGATCAAGAAGGATGCCGATTGGGAGCTGATCAACCGGACAGACGGCAAGGTCGCCAAAACAGTCAAGGCGCGCGATCTGTGGGAAAAGGTCGGCCATGCAGCCTGGGCCTGTGCCGATCCGGGCATCCAGTTTCACGACACGGTCAACGAATGGCATACCTGCCCCGAAGACGGTGAAATCCGGGGCTCCAACCCCTGTTCGGAATATATGTTCCTGGATGACACGGCCTGCAACTTGGCCTCTCTGAACCTGCTGACATTCCTCAAGGACGGTGTGTTTCAGGCCGAAGATTTCATGCATGCCTGCCGTCTCTGGACGTTGACGCTGGAAATCTCGGTCATGATGGCGCAGTTCCCGTCCAAGGAAATCGCCCAGCTTTCCTATGATTTCAGGACGTTGGGTCTGGGCTATGCGAATATCGGCGGCCTGCTGATGAACATGGGCTACAGCTATGACAGCGATGAGGGGCGGGCGCTCTGTGGGTCGCTGACTGCGATCATGACCGGCGTCGCCTATGCCACCTCTGCCGAGGTCGCCTCGGAACTGGGCGCCTTTGCCGGGTACGAACGCAATGCCGAACATATGCTGCGGGTGATGCGCAACCACCGGAATGCGGCCTACGGCGCGACCGAAGGCTATGAGGATCTGACCGTCAAACCGGTGCCGCTCGATTTGCAGAACTGCCCTGATGCGCGGCTGACCGAACTGGCCATGAGCGCATGGGACGAGGCGGTCAGCCTCGGGGAAAAACACGGATACCGGAACGCGCAATCCACGGTGATTGCACCGACCGGGACCATCGGTCTGGTGATGGATTGCGACACTACGGGGATTGAGCCGGACTTTGCGCTGGTTAAATTCAAGAAGCTGGCGGGCGGTGGCTATTTCAAGATCATCAACCGCTCGGTTCCGTCGGCCCTCGAAGGTCTGGGCTATTCCTCTTCGCAGATCGAGGAAATCGTCTCTTATGCGGTCGGGCATGGCTCCATCGGCAATGCGCCGGGGATCAACCACACATCGCTCACCGGGCACGGGTTTGGTCCCAATGAACTGGCGAAGATCGACGCCGCCCTCGAAAGCGCCTTTGACATCCGTTTCGTGTTCAATCAGTGGACCCTGGGCGAGGAATTCTGCACCGGTGTTCTGGGCATTCCGACGGCCAAGCTGAACGATCCGACTTTTGATCTTTTGCGCCACCTTGGGTTTACCAAATCCGACATAGATGCAGCGAATGATCACGTCTGTGGCACGATGACATTGGAAGGCGCGCCCTTCCTCAAGGAAGAGCACTACGCGATCTTTGACTGCGCCAATCCTTGCGGTAAAAAAGGCAAGCGTTATCTGAATGTTGAGAGCCATATTCGGATGATGGCCGCAGCGCAGAGCTTTATCTCCGGAGCGATTTCCAAGACCATCAACATGGCCAACTCTGCCTCGATCGAAGACTGCCTGAAGGCCTATGAACTGAGCTGGTCGCTGGGTGTGAAGGCGAATGCCTTGTATCGCGATGGTTCAAAACTCAGCCAGCCGCTTGCCGCGTCGCTTGTTGAAAACGACGATGAGGCCGCCGAGATCCTCGAGAGCGGTTCAGTGCCGGAAAAAGTCACGACACTGGCGGAAAAGATCGTAGAGAAGATCGTCGTCAAAGAGGTGCTGAAATCCCATCGCACCAAGATGCCGCAACGCCGCAAGGGCTATACCCAAAAAGCCGTGGTCGGCGGACACAAGGTCTATTTGCGGACCGGAGAATATCAGGACGGCACGCTCGGCGAGATCTTCATCGACATGCACAAGGAAGGCGCTGGCTTCCGGGCGATGATGAACAACTTTGCCATCGCCGTGTCGGTCGGGCTGCAATACGGGGTGCCGCTGGAGGAATTCGTCGACGCCTTCACCTTCACCAAATTCGAACCCGCCGGCATGGTGCAGGGCAACGACTCGATCAAGAATGCGACCTCGATCCTCGATTATGTGTTCCGGGAACTGGCGGTTTCATACCTCGACCGGACCGACCTCGCGCATGTGAAACCGGAAGGGGCCAGTTTTGATGACCTCGGACGCGGCGACGCGGAAGAGGGGCTCTCTAACCTGTCAGAGCTGAGCGACGGCGCGGCGTCCAAGTCGTTGGAAGTGTTGAAGCAAATCTCGTCGACCGGCTATTTGCGCAAGCGTCTGCCACAGGAGCTTGTGGTCTTTCAGGGCGGCCAGACCAGCGTTGCGGTCACCTCACTCAGCCCCGGCACCGACCCTGTAGCGGCGCTGCAAACCTTGGTCCCGGAGGCGGGCGAGGCCGCGGTTCCGACCGGCATGGACGCACGGACCAAGGCAAAGATGCAGGGCTATGAAGGGGATCCCTGTGGCGAATGCGGAAACTACACGTTGGTGCGCAACGGCACCTGCATGAAATGCAACACCTGCGGCTCCACCTCTGGCTGCAGCTAGGACCATTTCCCGACGCGATCCGTATCGGGGCACGACACCGCATCCGTGGACATATCCACCTTGGCGATGCGTAGGGGACGATTGAGCACTCACTCGCTCCCCGACGAAACAGGAGACACGTCCAAGGACCATGTCTTCACTGCAATCGAAAGCGCGCGTGACGCTTTTGAACCCTGTCTGGAGCGGGTGCGCTCGCTCCATACGCCGAGACGGACCAGGCAAGAAAAAACACCGGGCGGTCAATGAAAAGAGCCTGATCGGCGAAACTGGCCCCCTCTGGTACAGAGGGGGTCTTTTTTTGTCCGGGGGCGTGGCTAGGCGGGCAGGTGGATCTGGAACTGGTCCCGGATCCGCAGATCCAGATCTGGCGGGAAGCGCGCCGCTGAGCGCTGTGCGAGGATGGTCTCCTTGCGCGCGGTGGCCTTGGCAATCAGATCCGGTTTTTCCCGCTCCACCCATTCCTTGGGCGAGGTCCGGTCGCCGAGTTTGGGATAGACATAGTCGCGCTGCATCCGGCTGAGCGTCTGTCCCGTGCCCAGATAATGACCACTGCCGCCAAGGCAGACCTCGGCGATCTGGTCGAGCGCCAAGGTCTCATCCGTCACTTCGATGCCGCGCACGCAACGCATGGCCTGGCCGATCAGATCGTCCCCCAGGACAAGGCTTTCGTGACAGAACCCCAAAAGGGAGGCATGCATACCTGCCGCCTCGTAGACCATGTTCAGCCCCGACAGCCCCGCCATGACATTGGAGCACATCTGCTCCCATCCGGCCTGCATGTCGGGCAGTTTGCTGTCGGCAATTCCGGCTGCCGCTCCGCCTGGAAGGGTGTAGAAATGATGCATCTGGGCGCAGCCTGCACTCAGCAGGGCCTGTTCACCGGAGCCGCCCGTCATCGCCCCTGTGCGGAGATCCAGGCCGAAGGGCCAAGTGCCGAAAATCGCGGGGTGGCCAGGCTTTAGCGTGTTTACATAAACCACTCCGGCGAGACATTCGGCGACGGCCTGAACGATTGCCCCCGCGATGGTGGATGGCGCGGTGGCCCCGGCCATGCCCGCCGACAGCAGCAGCACAGGCATGCCCGCGCGAATGCATTCCTCCATCACAAGGCAGGCTTCGGTCGCAAATTTCATCGGCGGCACGACAAAGCAGTTGGTATTGGACACAAAGGGACGCGCGCGCCAGCTGGCCTCTGTTCCGGCGATCATATGCAGCATTTCCATTGCCGGCGCCACATAGGCGGGATCGGTAAAGGATGTGCCGATGTGTTTGAACGTGCCGGAGGTGCAGGCATAGATGGTGTTGAGATCCATCTCGAGGTTGTCGGCAATGTCGCGGCAGACCATGGGCCGCTGCACAAAATGGATATTGTCGAGGGCATCGCAGATCCGGGAGGCGTCGTGCAGGTCCTGCACTGTGCAATCTCGATAATGGCGTCCGTGCACATCGACGAGATGTACCGCCGCGCCCGCCGTTCCATAGTGAACCCGCTGGCCGCTCAGGTCGAGATCAGTCGCGCCATTCCGGCTGCAGAGGGTCACGGACCGGTTCGCCAGCGCCAGCATGTCCTCGACCAATGCGCGCGGGAACCGCAGGCGACCGTCCTCGCCCAAGACACAGCCAGCCGCGGTCAGTCGCGCCACACCGCAGGCGGGGGCGTCGGCCAGGCCGATATGCTCCAGCGCATCCAGGGCGGCGTGGTGGATTCGCAGGATTTCCGGATCGCTCAGAACCTTGAGGGTGCCGCCGACAAGGCCGGGGCGGATGGCGCGGAGGTCATCGCTCAGAGGCGCAGACCGGGCGGCACGACGGGCAGCACGCCCACCGGAGCGCCCCGCGGATGCAGGTTTTGCAAAAGTCATTGAGGTGTCTCGATGTATGGGAGGGTGAAGTTACGACGGACGAAACATCACGCCACGACGGGACGTCCCCGGGCCGCGCGCCCCCGCGCCGCACCGATGGTGCGACTGACGATATGGAACATGCAAAGCGGTTCCTGCATAAGGCGCCTCCCAACAGGGACAGGCTAGGCGCAAATCTTTTGACGATTCTGTCCCACTTGCGACCTGCGTCAAAAAAACGACGCAAATTTCATCACGGGCGGTGGCGGTGATCCATGCCGAGCGATCAGGACCGCCTTGGAGAGCGCTGCCTTGTCAGGCCCTTGCAGGGCGGCGGCGCGGTCTGGATGTGTTGTGATCGAAACGCGGCAGGGAACCGGGATCTGAACGAACTGTTAACCATCCTATGCGACGATGCTGTGGCGCCACATCCAACGTATACCTGAACACTCACGCCGCGTTTTGCGCCGCTTTGAAGGGCACCCTCATGGTGAATGAAGCTCTGTATCAGAGCGGCACCAACCCTATGGTCTGTTGCTGCCTGATCGCCGGACTGATGACCGGAGCGCCGACCGGCCTCGGCGCCGAGGATTGGTCAGGGCGATTTCTCGGCTCCTGGAGCCGGGGGACCAGCGCAGGGGCGCCAGGACCAGAGGCGCCTCCGGGGTCAGGCGAGGTCACCCGCCTTGACCTCGCGAACATGCCGCGTCTTGACTTTTTTGACCTCGAACAGGGGCTTTCCGGGATCAATGCGCAGGCCTTGGGGGCTGGTGCGGCACGCATCGGATCGGGATCAAGGAGCCGATTTTACATGATAGATCGCAGCACGCGCTCCGTCCTTCACGGGCCTGAAGATCAGGCTATTCTGGGCGTCGGACTGGAGGTGCAGCTCTCGTCGCAGGTGAGGGTGCGGGGGTCTGTCAGCAGTGGCGACAATGGCGAGGGGCGACCGTCACTGGCGCCGGAATACCGGCAACTGGCCGTCACGGCGGCGTTTCGGTTCTGACGGTTCTGACGGTGCTGGCCGCGACAGGTCCGGGGCTTGGCGAATTTATCGACCTGTGATAGGTCGGTCGCATGACACGAATTGAAACCCTCATTGCCACCTGTATTGCCTGCTGAACGTTCTGCGGGCTGGTTTCTGTCGTTCCATTTATTCTGACAAGTTGCTAAGCCCGCGCTGCGCGCAATGCTGTTGCGGCGACCTTCGGGTCGGCGTGTGTTGCAGGGCCGACCTGATGTCGAAGGAGCTGACATGACGACCATCAAACTGCACAACACCAAGACCCGGACAAAACAGGATTTTGTACCTATCGATCCGGAAAACGTGCGGATGTATGTCTGTGGCCCAACGGTCTACGACAGGGCGCATCTGGGTAACGCCCGCCCCGTGGTTGTCTTTGACGTGTTGTACCGATTGTTGCGGCATGTTTATGGCGCAGAGCACGTCACCTACGCGCGAAACTTCACCGATGTGGATGACAAGATCAACGCGCGCGCAAAAGAAAGCGGTCGGCCTATCGCGGAGATCACGGCCGAGACCACGGGGTGGTTTCTGGCGGATATGGGCGCACTCGGGGCGTTGGAGCCGGACCATATGCCACGTGCCACGGCCTATATTCCCCAGATGGTCACGATGATCTCGGATCTGATCGGGAAGGGGCACGCCTATGAGGCGGAAGGCCACGTCCTGTTTGCCGTCGACAGCTGGAAAGACCGATACGGTCAGCTGTCGGGACGGACGGTCGACGATATGATTGCAGGCGCTCGGGTTGAGGTGGCGCCCTACAAGAAGAACCCAATGGATTTTGTGCTCTGGAAGCCGTCGGATGCGGATCAACCGGGCTGGGACAGCCCGTGGGGGCGGGGGCGACCGGGCTGGCACATTGAGTGCTCCGCCATGAGCCATGATCTGCTGGGGGAGAGTTTCGATATTCACGGCGGTGGCAACGACCTGATGTTCCCGCACCACGAGAATGAGATCGCACAGAGCTGTTGCGCCCACCCGAAAGGGGATTTCGCGCGCTATTGGCTGCATAATGAAATGCTGCAGGTCGAGGGCAAGAAGATGTCCAAGAGCCTTGGGAATTTCTTCACTGTGCGCGATTTGCTGGATCAGGGTGTGCCGGGAGAAGTGGTTCGATTTGTATTCCTGCAGACCCATTACCGCAAACCCATGGACTGGACCGAGAAAAAGGCCCGGGAGGCAGAAGCGACGTTGCGCAAGTGGCGGGCGTTGACGGCGGGCATCGAACCCGCCGCCAACGCTGCTGCCGCGGTCGTCGCGGCGCTGGCGGATGACCTGAACACGCCCGGCGCCATTTCGGAACTGCACAGGCTGGCGACGGCCGGCGATGCCGCGGCCCTGCTGGCTTCGGCGCGTCTCCTGGGGCTGCTGACCGATACATTGGGCGACTGGGCGAAGGTGCCGTCGATTGATCTCTCCGACCATGAGGCGAGGCTGTTTGAGGCGCGCCAGGCCGCAATGGCCAGCAAGGATTTCTCGGAAGTGGACCGCCTGAAAGCTGCCTATGCGGAGGCGGGCCTGGAGGTGCGCATGTCAAAGACCGCAGTGGAACTGCTGCCCGGACCCGGCTTCGACGCCGACAAGCTGGAGGCGCTGTGATGGCAGAGAGGCTCTATCTATACGACACCACCCTCCGGGACGGTCAGCAGACCCAGGGCGTCCAGTTTTCGACCTCCGAAAAAAAGAAGATCGCCCAGGCGCTTGACGACCTAGGTGTGGACTACATCGAAGGCGGCTGGCCCGGCGCCAACCCCACCGACAGCGCGTTCTTTGACGCCGCGCCCGAGACCCGCGCCCGGCTGACAGCCTTCGGGATGACCAAACGCGCCGGACGTTCGGCCGAAAATGACGAGGTTCTGGCCGCCGTGATGAATGCCGGCACCAAGAGCGTCTGTCTGGTTGGAAAATCCCATGACTATCATGTGACCGCTGCATTGGGCATCTCGCTGGAGGACAACCTGGTCAATATTGCCCAATCCGTGGCTCATCTCGTGGCGCAGGGGCGCGAGGCGCTGTTTGATGCCGAGCATTTCTTTGACGGGTACAAGGCCAACCGCGACTACGCCCTTGCCGCCTGTCGCGCGGCGCTGGACGCCGGGGCGCGGTGGATTGTTCTGTGCGACACCAATGGCGGCAGCCTGCCGGGAGAGGTCCATCGCATTGTCACCGAGGTCATCGCGGCCGGCTTTCCCGGCAGCAACCTTGGCATCCACACCCATAACGACACCGAAAACGCGGTCGCCTGTTCGCTTGCCGCCGTCGATGCCGGTGTGCGCCAGATACAGGGGACCCTCAATGGTCTGGGCGAGCGCTGCGGCAATGCAAACCTCACGACATTGATCCCGACGCTGCTGCTGAAAGACCCATACAGGCGCGCCTATGACACCGGGGTCCCGCAAGCTGCGCTGGCCCGGTTGACGAATGTGAGCCGGATGCTGGACGAGATCCTGAACCGGGTGCCCCAGAAGCAGGCCCCATATGTGGGGGCCTCTGCCTTTGCGCATAAGGCGGGGCTGCATGCCAGCGCGATCCTGAAGGATCCGTCGACCTACGAACATGTGGATCCATCCGTCGTCGGCAATTCCCGTATCATTCCCATGTCGAACCAGGCCGGGCAATCCAACCTGCGCAAGCGGCTGGCCGAGGCAGGCCTGGCGGTGGAAAAGGGCGATCCGGCGCTGGCCCGGATCCTCGACCGGGTCAAGGACCGCGAGGCCGAAGGCTATTCATACGATACGGCGCAGGCCTCGTTCGAGCTGCTGGCCCGCGACGAGCTGGGACAGCTGCCGGCGTTCTTCGAGGTGAAACGCTACAAGGTCACGGTGGAGCGGCGGAAGAACAAATACAACAAGATGGTCAGCCTGTCAGAAGCTGTGGTGGTGGTGAAAGTGGACGGCGAGAAGCTGCTTTCTGTCAGTGAATCAATGGATGAAACCGGCAGCGACCGGGGGCCGGTCAATGCGCTGGCCAAGGCGCTGCGAAAGGATCTTGGCCGCTATTCACAGGTTTTGGACGACATGCGACTGGTCGACTTCAAGGTGCGGATCACCCAGGGCGGGATCGAGGCGGTGACGCGCGTCATCATCGACAGCGAAGACAGCAGGGGGCGGCGCTGGTCCACGGTCGGCGTCAGCGCCAACATCATCGATGCCTCCTTCGAGGCGCTGCTGGATGCCATGAACTGGAAACTGTTGCGCGACGACAGGGCAGGGGCGGTGGATGCAGTTTGACGACGACCTGACCGCCTGCGCCGAGGCGGTTCACAAGGGCGATCCGGAGCGGTTCAGGGCCACGATGGCGGCCCCGGTTGCGGCCCGGCCGCTGCTGTTTGCGCTCTATGCGTTCAATATCGAACTGTCGCGCGCGCCCTGGGCCAGCCAGGAAAGCATGATTGCCGAGATGCGGGTCCAGTGGTGGCGCGATGTCGGGGCCGAGATCGCCTCGGGGGCGGCGGTGCGGCGGCATTTCGTGGCGACGCCGCTGGCCCGGCTCCTTGATCCCGCAGCGGCGCAGGCGATCGACGCGATGGCAGAGGCCCGGCGCTGGGATATCTACCGGGACCCCTTCGAGGATGAGGCGGCGTTCGATCGATATATCGATGCGACAGCGGGCGGGTTGATGTGGATGGCGGCGGCCTCACTCGGCCCGGCCGAGGAACACGTGATCCGGGCCTATGCCTATGGTGTGGGTCTCGCCAATTTCCTCCGTGCCATACCGGAGCTGGAGGCCCAAAAGAGGGTGCCGCTGCTGGATGGAACCGAAAAAGGGCTGCAGGCGCTGGCGGATCGCGGCCTGGACCGGTTGGCACAGGCGAGACAAAACCGCGCGCTGGTCGCGCCATCCTGCCGCCCGGCGCTCTTGGCAGGCTGGCAGGCAGAGGCCACTCTGCGGCAGGTGCGCGCCGATCCGGGTCAGGTGGCAAACGGGACCCTTGGTCGGTCGGAGTTTCGTGCCCGGCTCTCTTTGATGTGGCAGGCCGGAACCGGACGCTGGTAGGGGCTTAGCCGCTCTGCGGGCGGGATTTCAGAACCAGCCACAGCAGCGCAGCGCCGGCCAGCATCAGGAAGGGCGCCATGGCCATATTCACCGCGGACCAGCCTTCTACCGGGTTGCCGCCCGAGCAGTTCATCAGCCCTCCCGATGCCAGCGACGCTACCGTGACACCGCCAAAGACCAGCAGGTCGTTCAATCCCTGCATACGGCCACGCTCGTAGGGTTCATGGGCGCCGGCCAGCATGGTCGTGGCACCGATGAACCCGAAATTCCAGCCAATGCCCAGCAAGATCAGCGCGACGAAGAAATTGCCGATCTCGACCCCCTGCAGCGCGACCGCGCCGGCGCAGGAGAGGATGATCAATCCGGCGCCGACGATCTTCTCGACCCCGAACCGTGCAATCAGATGGCCGGTGAAGAAAGACGGCACATACATCGCCAGCACGTGGCTGGTGACCACATCGGCGGCGCGGTTCTGGGTGAACCCGCAGCCAACGACGGCAAGCGGCGTCGACGTCATCACAAGGTTCATCAGCGCATAGGAGACCATGGCGCAAATCACCGCCACAGCGATGGTCGGTGTCTTCAACAGCTCCAGCCGACTGCGCCCCTTGGGCGTGTCTTCCCTTGGCGCCTCGGGGCGGGGAATGCGCAGGAAGGCAAAAAGCCCGACACCGATCACATTGACGGCAATGACCGTCAGGTAGGTGCCGAGGAACGGAATGACAAAGGCATCGCTGGTGGCCTTGACCAGCTGCGGGCCGACGATGGCCGACAAAAGCCCCCCGGCCATGACATAGGAAATCGCCTTGGGCCGGTAGCTGTCCGAGGCGGTATCGGCCGCAGCAAAGCGATAAAACCCCTGTGCGCTCATATAGATGCCAGTCAAGAAGCTGCCGATCAGAAAGACTGGGAATGACCCGAGATACAGCCCGTAGCCGCCGATCAAGCCACCAAAGGCACCGCCCGTCGCGCCCACGACAAAGCCGATACTGCGCCCGTATCGCTGCATGATGGCCGAAATCGGCGTGGCCGAGATCATGGAGCCCGCCACAATCAGAGAGATCGGCAAGGTCGCGAGGCAGGGATTGCTCGCCAGCGATTGTCCGGCCAATCCGCCGACGATGAAGATCATCGGCATCTGCGCCCCCAGAAAGGCCTGCGCAAGCACGAGAATCAGAACATTACGTTTTGCGACATGGTCGTCGGAGACGGAAAGGGGCATAGTCATGCCGATTGCGTAAACCTGAACAGGTGAAGGAACAAGCCACGTGCAATGCACCGATACAATTTTTGGCGCTCCCGCAAAATGACGGTCGGGCGTCTTATTGAAACTCCGGCCTGCGTGGCTGAGGGGGCACAATGGCTGGCGGCGCAGGATCACCGCTTTGCCGACGCGCTGATGCTCACCGGTCCGCTGCCGTTGCGCCGGAACCCGGACGGGTTTGCCCAATTGCTGAGCGCGATCGTCAGCCAGCAAGTCAGCGTTGCTTCTGCCAATGCGATCTGGGCCCGCATTCAACAGGCGAAGCTGGCGGGTCCGCGCAAGATCCTCTGGGCCAGCGATGACGACCTGCGCGCCGCCGGCCTGAGCCGTCAGAAAATTCGCTATGCTCGCGCCCTGGCCGAAGCCCGCATTGATTTCAATGCCTTGCGCCACAAAGCTACCTCAGATGTGATCGCTGAACTGACACAGGTTTCGGGGATCGGGGTCTGGACTGCGGAAATCTATGCCATGTTCTCGCTGGGGCGGGCGGATGTCTTTGCGCCCGGGGATCTGGCCCTGCAGGAAGCCGCGCGGATGCTGTTTGATCTCGGCGACCGCCCCACCGAAAAAGCCCTGCGCCAGATGGCTGAGGCGTGGTCGCCCTGGCGGTCAGTTGCAGCGCGGCTTTTGTGGGCCTATTACCATGTGGCAAAGGACAGGGAAGGGATCCGATGACACGAGTATTGAACGCCGGCCGCAAAGAGGCGCTGTCTGGCGAAACCCGTTCGGCCGTGGTGTTTTTGCACGGCTACGGCGCGAATGGCGCCGATCTTCTGGGGCTGGCCGATCCGCTGGCAGAGCACCTGCCGGACACATTGTTCGTGGCGCCGGATGCGCCCGAAGCCTGCGCCGGTGCGCCGTTTGGGTTCCAGTGGTTTCCAATCCCGTGGATCGACGGCTCTTCGGAAGAGGAATCCATGCGCGGCATGACGGCTGCGGTGGATGATCTGAACGCCTTTCTCGATGCGTTGATGGTGGACGAGGATCTGCTGCCGGAACAGGTGGTTCTGTTCGGATTTTCTCAGGGCACCATGATGAGCCTGCATGTGGCTCCCCGCCGCGAAGATCCGGTCGCGGGTATCGTGGCCTTTTCGGGGCGTTTGCTGTCGCCCGACACCTTTCAGGACGAGGTTGTAAGCCGGATGCCGGTACTGTTGGTCCATGGCGATCAGGATGATGTGGTGCCGCCGCAGTCGCTCCCCGAAGCGGCCCAGGCGCTGCAGGATGCCGGATTTCAGGACGTCTTTGCCCATGTGATGAAAGACACAGCCCACGGTATCGCCCCGGACGGGCTGAGCGTCGCGCTGGCCTTCATGCGGGACAAGCTGAGCCTCTGACCCTCCGTTCAGCGCTTTGATTTTGAACGTGGTTTTCGGCGTGATGAGGAGGGGCTTGTCGCGCCGGATTTGCCGGGCTCCGGTCTTGTGCCGATGATGGGCTTTTTGCGGGGCGGTTTCTGCGACGGCTTTGGCGGGCCGGGAATGCGCGGCGGGTCCAGCGCCTCCCATTGGCCCTGCGCCAGCCCGTCCAGCGACCAGGCTCCGATGGCGGATCGGATCAAACGCAAGGTCGGGTATCCCACCGCCGCCGTCATCCGGCGCACCTGCCGGTTCCGCCCTTCCGAAATGCGCAATTCGACCCATGAGGTCGGCACGGATTTGCGGGCCCGGATCGGAGGCGTGCGCGCCCAGATCCCGGTCGGCTCGTCGATGGCGCGGGCCTTGGCGGGGCGGGTCATTCCGTCCTTCAGCTCGACCCCCTGGCACAAAGCCTCCAGGGCGCCCGCATCGATCTGACCTTCGACCTGCGCCCAGTATGTCTTTTCCAGCTTGTGCTTCGGATCGCTGATCCAGGCCTGCAACCTTCCGTCATCGGTCAGCAGCATCAGACCTTCGCTGTCGCGATCCAGCCGACCGGCCGGATAGACCCCCGGACACTCAATGTAGGCGCTGAGGGTCGGTCGCGGACTCCCATCCGTTCCGGCATCGGTGAATTGCGGCAGCACGTCGAAGGGCTTGTTGAAACGGATCAGGCGAGTCATTCTGAGGTCCTACGTTTGTGCAGTGCGATGCGCAACCGTGGAACAGTGGGGCGGAGATGGCGACGGCGATTTTGTGCCCGGTTTTTGGGCTGTGGATAACTGTCACGCACTTGTAACGGAATCATCTTATTCCACACGATATCTGGTGTGTTGTGGGGGCTTGTCAGGTTTCCGCCACGATATATAGTCGGACGTAACTTGGGACGTTGTCTCCGCTTTGGTGACAGCCGGTGGCAAGCAGGACGAGGGTGACATATATGGACGGTGACTTCAGGACTGAATTCGTACGAGAGCCGAGCGCTCTGAAACAGCACCCCGCACTGGTGTTGAATGCGGATTATCGTCCCTTGTCCTATTATCCATTATCTCTGTGGCCCTGGCAGGATGCGGTCAAGGCGGCCTGGCTGGACCGGGTTGCCATTGTGGCCGAATATGACGAAGTGGTGCGCAGTCCCAGTACCGAAATTCGAATACCCTCGGTTGTTGTCCTGAAAGACTATGTCAAACCCCAAAAGCGCGTGGCCTTCACGCGCTTTAATTTATTTCTGAGGGATGAATTCCATTGCCAATACTGCGGCGCCAAGGGGGATCTGACGTTTGATCATGTCGTCCCTCGGGCCGCCGGTGGTGTGACCAGCTGGGAGAACGTGGTGGCCGCGTGCTCAAAGTGCAATCTCAAGAAAGGCTCCAAGTCATTGCACCGTGCGGGCATGCACCTGCGCAAACCACCCCGCCGTCCCGCCGCAGAAGAGCTCCGCAATGTTGGCCGGAAATTCCCGCCCGGTTACTTGCACGACAGTTGGATCGACTATCTGTATTGGGATAGCGAGCTCGACGCGTAATCCGGGTTTTCACGGCGCAGGCAGGGGGCGTTGCAATGGCCATTGCCTTGATCCGGGCAGACTAACGCGCGCTGTACCGGTTCAAGTTTTCGCAGGCTGTGCGGTGCAAAAATCAATGTGGACGGGACATGCCTGATCCTGACCTGTGACCGCTCCGTTCCCGCACTGGCCAGGCGGATAAAGAAATTCCTGAAATTCAACAAGATATCCTTGAACGTTGAGGTGCTTGATCGCGACGGGAATATTCTGGAATCGGATATGGAGGGCAATATCGCCGAAGATCCCGAGCTGGCGGAGGATGCCTCCGTCGCTCCAGTCGATGACCTGTCCCGGAACGCCCCGGCAGACGCGCCAGATGCACAGGACCTGCGCGATGTCGAGGCAAGGCTGGCTGTGCAGCGGTCCCGGATTTTGACCCTGCCTTCTGGTGCCAGGGCTGAAGGCGGGCGACGGACGTGGCGTGATCGATCTGCACGCGGCTTTTGGTGAGGATATCGCGGCCTTCAAGTCGCTGGCAAAAGATGTCGGATTGAGCAGTAAAGCTAAGGCATTACAGGCGACACTACAAGTCGGATGCGGAGGTGATGTCTTGAGGTTTCGGGACTTCTGCCAAGGGTTTTCGGACGAGGACAGTCGCCTCCACCTGAAGACTCTGGTCGATGTCGGCGGGCTCGGAGATGCGCCGGAGGTCTTCGGTGCGCTGATCGCCACGGGCTGCGCTGGTAATCCGGCCGCATTGATCCGGCTTTGCCAGTCGATGGACTGCCCGGGCGCCATGACGGGGTTGAAGCTGGCCTTGACCGATGGCGGCCTCGCCGACGGGTGCTCGGCCATCTGGTCGGGACGGGGTGCAAGGCGGATGGGGCTCGCCTCAAGTCCCTGACAACAGAGTTGAACACAGATACCAACTGTCTGAACTTGAAAAACTTTCTGCAAAGCGGAGGCTTTGGAACGCTGGATGGCAGCGGGGTCGCCACCGGGACCGAAAAGGACTGTCTCGCGCATTTGTTCGCGCCGGGATGTGATGGCGATCCGGCGCTGTTGACGACACGTCTGGCGGCATTGAACGACACATCGGTGCCCCCCAACGCACTTGCCGACGTCAAGGGGGTGATGATTGCAGGGGAGCTTGGCAAATATCCGGCGGTTCCGGGCGATCTCTATAAGCACGGGTGTCTCGCTGACCCAGATGGTGCGGCGGATGGCTCCGGTGCCAAGACGCCGGAGGTTCTGATCGACATGCTTGCCGGTTTCAGCGGCGCAACCGATGCCGCCAAATTCAAGAAGCTGCTCGATAATGGCGGGCTGAACCACCGGGACGCCACGGGCAAGGGGCCGCGTAATATCATGTTCGCGAGCAGCACCCGGACCGGCAACCCGTCTGATTTGAAGACCTGTTTCTTTGACAAGCTGACGGCCCGACATGGGCAACCGCAGGCCAGTGTGACGCCCAAACTGACGCTGGATGCGCTCATCTATACGGCGGCGTCGTTTGAATGCGAAAGCGTCCCGGCGCGCCAGCAAAGGGTGGCTCTGACCCCATCCGGCAAGGCTGCGACCACTCTGCGCGCGGATGGTGTCACCGCCCGCAGAACCCCGCCGGAAGATGTCGAAGGTATCACCGGGAGCTACGGGTATTTTGCGCCGGTCAATGGCTCTTACAAGGAAGCCGATGGGAACGTTCAGGCGGTCACCAGCAAGATCGGGTTCAACCCCGACCCCAGCAGCACCGATGCCCCGCCAAAAACCGTTGTCGGACAGTTTTTTCCTATAGGCGGACCGAACCTGCAAAAAGTACACAACAAAGATATGCACGCCATAAAGGACGCGCTGAATATATGACACCGAGCGTATGACTGCCAATCCCGTATCCGTCGCATTCGACGTCCTGCTGGGACCGGACCGCATTGTCCCGGAGCGCGAGCTGCCTGAGGTCTTGGCGCGCGAGCCCGCCGTCTTCGATGTCAGCTACCTGCAGGAAGGCAGGCTGACGATCGCCTGCGGAGATGCAATGCACGAAATCGGCGATCCGCTGTTTTCATGATGCCGACCTTCTGCTTTGATGCGACGCAGACCTGATCGCCGCGCCCCCCGAGAGATCAGGCCGCCGATCCGCAGGCTCAGGGCTGAGCGCGCTGGACCATGCCAAAGAGATCGCGCGGGTCGTCCGGATCTGCCAACATGTCGAGATCGACAAAGAACTCGGTTCCCGCAATACGATCCCGGATGTAGCGCAGCGCTGAAAAATCCTCGATCGCGAAGCCGACACTGTCAAAGAGGGTGATCTGACGCTCGCCGGTCCGGCCCGGTTTCTTGCCCAGGATCACTTCCCAGAGCTCGGTCACGGCAAAATCCGCGTCCATCTGCTGAATCTCACCTTCGATGCGGGTTTGTGGCGGGTATTCCACAAAAACATCCGAGCGGCTCAGAATGCCCGCAGCCAACTCTGTCTTGCCCGGACAATCGCCGCCAATGGCGTTGATGTGAACGCCACTGCCGACCATGTTGTCGGTCAGGATCGTTGCGCATTGCTTGTCCGCGGTGCAGGTGGTCAGGATCTGGGCGCCCTCGATCGCCTGTTCCGGCGTCTTGCAGATCGTGACATCGACCCCAAGCCCTGCGAGGTTGCGGGCACATTTCTCTGAGGCGGCGCGGTCAATGTCATAGAGACGCACGGCGCCAATGCCACAGATCGATTTCATCGCGAGGGTCTGAAACTCCGACTGCGCGCCGTTACCGATCATCGCCATGGTGTGGGCCCCTTTCGGCGCGAGATATTTCGCCACCATGGCAGAGGTCGCAGCCGTGCGCAGCGCGGTCAGGATCGTCATCTCGGTCAGCAACACCGGGTAGCCCGTGTAGACATCTGCCAACAGCCCGAATGCGGTCACAGTCTGCAACCCCTCTGACGTGTTCTTGGGGTGGCCATTCACATATTTGAACCCATAGGCCTCTCCATCGGAGGTCGGCATCAACTCGATCACCCCGACGTCGGAATGGCTGGCGACCCGCGGCGTCTTGTCAAACAACTCCCAGCGCTTGAAATCCGCCTCTATGTAGTCGGCCAGATCCCGCAGCATCTGCTCCACACCGACGTGATGAATGAGCTGCATCATATTGTCTACGCTGACAAAAGGGACCAGGGCCTTGTCTGATGGTTGGGTCATTTCAATATCCTTTTGCAAAAGGTCCGCAGCGAGGGTCCACAGGCGGAAACCAAGTCAGACAATGGCCGCGATGGACCGGCATTGGCCAGGGTGTGGGGGCAGGGCATGCAGGCGTTCAGGCATTGTGGCTTCGTGTGGGGCGGTCAAAGACCCGTCGCCCCATGGAGGAGGCGCAGAGATCTACCATGAGATGGGCCGTGCGCCCGCGATCGTCGAGAAAGGGGTTCAGCTCCACCAGATCCATCGAGGTCATCAGCCCGGAATCATGCAGGATCTCGCAGACCAGATGTCCCTCGCGCACGGTCGCGCCCCCCGGCACCGTGGTGCCGACCGCCGGAGCCACAGCCGGGTCGAGGAAATCCACGTCCAGCGACACATGCAACATCCCGTTTTGCGCGGCGACCCGCTCCAGAAATGCGCTCAGCGGTCGGGCAATCCCGTTTTCATCAATGTCGCGCATGTCATGGCGGCGGATACCGACCGTCTCCATCGCCTCCCGCTCGGCCGTGTCCACAGAGCGCAGCCCGATCATGCAGATGTTTTCCGGCGGCACGGGGTTCGGCACCGGCGGAAAGCCTTCGAATTGGGTGCGGTTGGTGAAATAGCTGACCGGAGTACCGTGCAGATTGCCCGACTCCGTGCTGTCGGGCGTATGGTAGTCGGAATGGGCATCGAGCCAGAGCACGAAAAGCGGGCGCCCCTGTTTGGCCGCATGATTGGCCACCCCTCGCACAGTTCCCAGGGCGAGCGCATGATCGCCGCCCAGAAAGATCGGCACACCGCGGGCCATGGCGGCCTCGGCGGCCTCGGACAGGCTCTCGGTCCAGGCGCGGGTCAGGTTGGGCTGGTACAGCCTGCCGGATCCATCGTCGGGCGCATGGGGGGCAGGGATGACGTTGCCGATATCCTCGACCGTGTGCCCGAGGCTCTCAAGCGCGGGCGCGAGACCGGCGGTTCGGTAGGCGTCAGGCCCCATGAGGCATCCGGCCCGGCGCTTGCCGCTGTCGACGGGCGCACCAACAAGAATACAATGACGAGGGGGCATTTGGCTCTCCGTGTTATGGTCTGTCCTTGATATTTCTCCGAATTGAGGTGGAAAACAGAGGGCAAATTGCTCATAAGGGGAGAAGAAAATTCAAAACGGAGCCTGAACATGGACAAAACGGATGAGCGCCTGATCAGTGCGCTGCGTCATGACGCCCGCGCGTCCCTGTCCGACCTTGCGTTGCAGCTGGAATTGTCCCGCACCACCGTGCGCAGCCGGATTGAGCGTCTGCAGGCCCGTGGCGATGTCCTGGGATTCACCGTGGTCCTGAAAGAGGACGTGCTGCGAGATCCGATCAGGGGGCTGATGATGATCGGGATCGAAGGCCGGGGTACCGCCCGCATTACCCGGCAGCTTCAGGGGCTACCGGAAGTCCGGGCCATTCACACGACCAACGGTCGCTGGGACCTGATCCTCGAACTTGGGACCGAGACCCTTGAAACTCTGGACGAGGCCCTCGCCAGGATCCGCATGTTCGACGGCGTTGTGACCAGCGAAACGAACCTTCTGCTGGCGACGAAAAAAGACAGCCGGGTCTGATAGCCGGACCTCGTCTCCAGTTCCTGAGGGTCAGCGGACCGAACGTGCCGCCGCGAGCCAAAGCGCCGCCAGGCCCAGAGACAGGGCCGCGTTCCACCCGGCCATCGACAGGCCCAACATCTCCCAGGGGATGTCGTCGCAGCGCACCAAGGGCGCGGACATGATCTGGTTCATCAGCTCTTCGCTGCTCAATCCGTCAATCGGGCCGGATGTGCATGTCGTCGGCCCTTCCCACCAGCCCCGTTCCACCCCGGCGTGAAAGGCGCCGATCCCCGAGGTCGTCAATGCGGCCAGCGCCCCGAGGTAGGGCAGAATGGAGCCCGGTATGAGCAGGGCCAGCGCCCCGAACCCCACGGCTGCCCCATGGGGATATCGTTGCCAGATGCACATCTTGCAGGGCGCGAGCTCTCCGATGTATTGAAAGCCGAAGGCCCCAAGAAGCAGCGCCGCAGATCCGCATGCGGCCAGCAGAACAAGAAACCGGCTGAATGTCATAGATACCTCAGAAGAAGAAAGCCCCCAAGCAGGAGCACACAGAAGACGGTAAAGACCAGTCCAAGCCGTTTTTCAATGAAGCCCCGCACCGGCGCGCCGAATTTCCACAACAGCCCCGCGACCAGAAAGAACCTCAGGGACCGGGCCAGCACGGATGTCGCCACAAAAGTCACGATCGGCATGCCGGTCCAACCGGACATGATGGTAATGACCTTGTATGGAAAGGGCGTCACGCCGGCGATCAGCACAGCCCAGAACCCGAAGTCGTTGAAGCGGGTATTGAACTCGGCCATCTTGTCGGCCTTGCCCATGGCTTCGAGGATGGGCTGACCGATGCCCTCGTAGAAAAACGCACCGATCATATAGCCCAGAAGCCCGCCTGCAACCGAGGCCAACAGAGCAACGAGCGCGATGAGCCAGGCACGCGAGGGGCGCGCGAGAATCATCGGGATCATCAGGACATCGGGCGGAATCGGAAACACCGAGCTTTCCACAAAAGCGACGGCGGCCAGCCACCACAGCGCCTGAGGATGATCGGCGAGCGCCATTGTGCGGTCATAAAGGGGTCGTAACATCAGTGACATAAAGTCCAAACGATAAATCCTTGCAGCCGACGTGGCACGGGGCGGCCGGGGCGTCAACTCAACAGTGCGCGACGGGCTGGAATTTCCGCCACTTTCCGTTGTCTTGCGTAATTTTGCCTCTGGACCTTCCGCAAAAGCGACGGTAGGAGATGCGTCAGGCCCAAGTGGCGGAATGGTAGACGCAGGGGATTCAAAATCCCCCGCTGGTGACAGCGTGCCGGTTCGAGTCCGGCCTTGGGTACCATCGCAAAGCATTGCTTTTGCTAGAGAAAACCGCCGGTCGCAAGATCGGCGGTTTTTCTTCTTGGTGGCTGACTCCCACATGCGGCTCCCACCGTCTCGTTTTGTTTTTGTTCTGTTCCATGTTCATTGGTTGCGCTCGTGTGCAGCCTTGCTGAGTGCTTTGCGGCTGGCCCGCTTGCGGTAGTAGGTAACCATTTCTGCGCTCTGACCGGTGACCGCCTGGATCTGTGCGTCACTACATCCGGCTTCTGCCAAACGAATAATCGCCAGCTTGCGAAGGCCGTGGCTATGTTGCGCAAATCATGTGAGAGGATTCATCTCGTGAATTTAGCGTGATAGCTGGAGGGGATGAGCAGCTGGACCCCAACGAAGTATAAGACCACCAACTGGCCTTCGTACAACACCGCACTGAAGCGACGCGGATCGCTTTCGATCTGGTTTGATCCCGGGATGATCCGGGTGCCGCCACCAAGCGGTAGGCGTGGTCGACAGCAGCAATTCAGTGATGCGGCCATCCAGACTTGCCTGACGATGAAAGTCCCGTTCGGGATGCCACTCCGGCAGACTACAGGTTTCGAGCAAAGTCTTCTGCGGCTGGCTGGCCTGGACTGGGCCGTACCAGATTTCGGCACCCTGTGTCGGCGCCAGAGAGCTTTGGATGTGCGTCTGCCCTATCGCGGTGGCACCGGCCCACTAAACCTTCTCATCGACAGCACCGGCATCAAGGTTGAGGGTTAAGGCGAGTGGAACGCCCGCAAGCATGGCGGCTCAAAGCGCCGTATCTGGCGCAAGATACATATCGGTATCGACGAGGAAACGTTGGAGGTTCGGGCGGTAGAGGTCACCAGCAGCAACTCCGGTGATGCGCCCATGTTACCTGAACTGCTGAACCAGATCCCGCCCGATCAGGACATTGAGTTGGTCACTGCCGACGGGGCCTACGACACGCGAAAATGCCACGACGCGATTGCCGCTCGCAATGCTCATGCTGTCATTCCACCGCGCAAGAACGCCAAGCCGTGGAAGCCCACAAGTGCCGGAGCCATCGCCCGGAACGAGGCGGTCAACGCGTCGCGATATCTGGGCGCGCACTGTGGCGACGATGGAGTGGATATCACCGCAGGAGCCGCGTTGAGAGCAAGATGAACTGCATCAAACTCTTGGGCCAATCCCTGATGGCCCGAGACTTTGATCGCCAGTGCCAATGCACCATAAGTTTGCACGTTTTGGCGGTTTTCATGCACACCCCCTGTCAAGGTTTTTTTGTGCCGCTGGACAATGCGGTTCGGTTTTTTGTTGTCGACTATAGGCCATCACGAGCCCGCTGCCGTCCCAATAGATCAGCTTCAGCCGACCCGCCCGCCTGGCCCGGAACACATAGACCGACCCATCAAAAGGCTTTTGGCGTAATTGGCTTTGCACCAAGGCGGCCAGCCCGTCATGGCCTTTGCGGAAGTCCACAGGATCGCTGGCCACAAAAATCCGGACATTATGAGATGGCGTGATCACGTGGCCATGGCCCGCGCGATTTCAGCGATCCGCGCCGCTGGCGTCGCGGAATCAAGACGCACAGTGACATCGCCATTGATCACATCATGCGTGCTGGAAGATGCCGTTGAAAC
>MPDC01000014.1 GCA_001874255.1 Alphaproteobacteria bacterium MedPE-SWcel | reverse complement strand
TCCTTTGCGACACGATACGTGGTCAAAGGAGCGGCACAATCCCGCGACAGGTCCAAACTGCCGTTGAATAGCTTTGCGAATAAGTGGGTCGTCATCGCCCTCAGACACAATGACCTCCTACAATTGTCTGAGATCATCCAACACTGCCGCCCACCAATCCGCAAGCTTTACGCGTTCATCCCAGTACAAGCCCCGATTATAGGCTTTGCGCACTTCATTGCGCTCAACATGAGCAAGGGCTGCCTCAATGGAATCTGGGTTCCAAAGGCCGCTTTCATTCGCCAGTGTAGAGAAGCTGGCTCTGAACCCATGAGCAGTCATCTCGTTACCTGAATAGCCCAAGCGCCTGAGCGCGGCGTTTAAGGTATTCTCGGACATAGGCCGCTGCCATGAGCGGAGCGATGGGAAAAGATATGTGCCGTTGCCCGTTATCATTCGCAGCTCATCCAAAAGCTTGATGGTCTGATCCGGCAACGGCACAGTGTGATCGCGCCGCATTTTCATTTTTCCAGCGGGGATGGCCCAAACCTTCTCAGCAAAATTGATCTCATCCCACATCGCATGGCGAATTTCACCAGGCCGCTGGGCTGTAACCGCCAAGAGCAGAAGGCCGATACGGGTTGTGGGTTGACCATTGAAGCCATCGATCTCGCGCAGCAAACTGCCCAGCGCTTTGGGGTCTGTGATTGCTGCGCGGTGAACGCGCGTCGGGCGGATCAGCGCATCTCGCAGCGCATGGGTCGGATCGGTCTCAGTCAAGCCACTGGCAACGGCGTAGCGAAACACAGAACCGATCCGAGCGCGAAGGCGATGAGCTGTCTCATGGTTGCCCTTGACCTCTTGCTTGCGCAACACGCGCAAGATCATCGGCGCTGTGATTTCTGTGATCGGTTTGCCCCCGAACTCCGCGTTAGCAAGCTTTAGGTGGTAGGCCGTCTTGTCCAAAGTCGCTTTGGACTTCCCCTCTTTCCTTTGCTTTTCGCGAAAGGCCTGCCCGATCTTCTGGAACGTATGGCCCTGGGCCTCTCGTATGGCTCTCTTGGCTTCCTGCTTGGCTTCGCTCGGATCAATGTCTTGCGCGAGAAGAGCGCGAGCCTCGTCCTTGAGCCTACGGGCTTGCGCCAGCGAGATTGCCGGATACGCGCCAAACGATAAGAGGCGCTCTTTTCCGAAGAACCTATATTTCAACTGCCACAACCGAGATCCAGAAGGTTTCACAAGGATGTAGAGGCCCTCAAAATCGGAAACTTTGTACTGTTTGTCCCTCGGCTTCAGGTTTCGAATCTGAACATCGCTTAGAGGCATCTGGGGGTATCACCTTTCCGCTAGAACAACGATACCCCCAAGACACCCCCAATTCCGGGGGTATTCCATCGGACGGCAAAAAGCGCCATCGGACAAAGGTATCGCCGAAACCCTTATAGCACAGGGGTTATCGGACGTCTTTGGATTTCTAAGGACGGTGAAATGGTGCCCCCACACGGACTCGAACCGCGGACCTACTGATTACAAATCAGTTGCTCTACCAGCTGAGCTATAGGGGCTTTCGCGGCGGAATAATCACTTTGCCGGACCTTGGCAAGATGCAAAATTGCATTCTTTTCGTTCATCGCGAGCAAAACTCCATACCGACGTATTGCCAGGCTGCGCCATCAAAATGTTGCCATTTGACCCCGAGTCTGACGCACTCTATCCCTAGTCAGTAGCAGCTAGTCAGTAGCAGACTGGGCGGACAAGGCGGACAAGGCACGTAAAATGCAGGTCATTATTCATGCCGGGGCGCATGGGACAGAAGAAGATCGTCTGATGAAGACGCTCCTGCGCAACAAGGAGGGATACCTTGCGCGCGGGACTGCCGTGCCCGGACCTGCAAAATACCGAAGCCTGTTGAAGGATTGCATGGCCGCGACAAAAACCGATGCTCCGTCGGAAAACGCCCGCGAACTGCTGTGGGACGCCATCCTGGAGGATGAAAACGCCGACCGTGTGATTCTCTCGAACCCACATTTCTTTGGCTCGCAACGTGACGCACTTGAAGGGCAGCGGCTCTATCCCGAAGCCGAGGAGCGCATGCTCGCACTCAAGGCTCTATTCCCCCACGACGACCTGCAGCTGTTTTTGGCGATCCGCAGCCCGGTCGGTTTTTTGCCAAAACTGCTGGAAAAAGCCGGGACCGGGCGACGCACGGCCGTATTGCAGGAAACCAATCCGCAAGATCTGCGCTGGTCGGCACTTTTCGCACGATTACGCGCTGCGGTGCCTGACGTGCTGATCACCACTTGGTGCTACGAAGACACACCTTTGATCTGGTCCCATGTGCTGCGCACTTTCGGCAACATCGATCACAACAGCAAGGTCATGGGCGGCCTCGACATGCTCGCCACGATCATGAGCCGGGAAGGCATGCGCCGGTTGCGCCATTACCTGCATGATCACCCCGGAATGACAGAGGCCCAAAAGCGCCGGGTCTACACTGCCTTTCTCGACAAATTCGCCCTCGACGACGAAATCGAAGAGGAGCTGGACATTCCGGGATGGACGCCTCAGTTCATTGAAGAGGCCGAGGACGCCTATGATGACGACGTCTGCCAACTCGGTCAGATGGCGGGCGTGACCCTACTGACGCCGTGATCCGGCTTGTGCCGCACAGGTACCGAGATATGATCGACCTTCACGCTGGCAAGGCGATGCCAACCGGCAAAGGGAGTTTACCCTCCTGCCCCGGGCGGATAGGACAGGGGCAGGACTTCAGGACCCTTTCGAGAGCGCGTTGATGACCGGGCAGCCTTTCAACATCGTCATTGTCGGCCAGTCAGGCCGATTGATGTATGAGGCCGTCCTGTTTGCAGCCTCCCTGCGCCGCATGAGTCCTGCGTTTTCCGGGCGCTTGCTGGTTGCCGTGCCACAAGCCGGCCGCCTTTGGCGCAAAGATCCGGCCATCCGAAACAGGCCGGTGCTTGAGGCCCTGAGCACCCTAGGCGCAGAGATAGTACCGTTTGAAAGCCGGGTCTTCGGGCAGGATTACCCCTATGGAAACAAGATCGAAGCCCTACTGGTCCTGCCCCGGAACGAGCCCTTCCTGTTTTTCGACACCGACACTCTGATAACGGGTGAGCTGGCCGATGTGCCGATTGACTTCTCCCGCCCCTCCGCCAGCCTGCGGCGTGAAGGCACCTGGCCAAAGCCGACACTCTATGGTCCGGGCTATTCGGACATCTGGCGCGCGCTCTACAGCCGCTTCGGCCTGAACTTCGACAGCAGCCTCGACCTGAGCCAGCCGGATGAATATTGGGAGCGCTATCTCTACTTCAACGCGGGCTTCTTTTTCGGCGCCTGCCCGGTCGCTTTCGGCAAGCGGTTTCTGGTCTACGCCAGGTCGATCCGTGACGACCCGCCGATCGAACTGGTTTGCCAATCACTTGACCCCTGGCTGGATCAGGTGGCCCTGCCTTTGGTCATTCATTCCTTTGGCGGCGGGCGCGACAGCCTGGCTGCGGGGTATCTCGATGGCAGCGCCAGTTGCCACTACCGAAGCTTCCCCCTCCTTTATGCCCGCGAGGCCGACCACGTCGTGACCGTCCTGGAAGACGTCACCGCCCCCAACAAGATCAAGAAGGTCCTGAAGGCATACGAACCGATCAAACGCTTGGTTTATCAGGGCAATGGGCACAAGGTGCGGGCGCTGTTTGATCAGAACAACCTGCCTCGGCGAGAACAGGCGATCCGCAACCGCATACGATCCGAAGGCTTCTGGATGCGGTGATCGCATCCGCTTCGGGATTGATGTCCCGCCGGTGTCTTCACGGTATTGACCACCTATTTTCCCATTGCGTTGGCCGCTTGCGCGGTGTGTGTTGTGGTCACAGCATGACTGCATGCGACACTAAGGGAGAGTTTTGAGATGTCCGATGGTCCGACCTATGGTTTTGATACCCTGCAGATCCACGCAGGCGCCCGCCCTGACCCGGCAACCGGCGCCCGCCAGACGCCGATCTACCAATCAACCGCCTATGTCTTTCGCGACGCAGACCATGCTGCGGCGCTCTTCAACCTGCAGGAAGTTGGCTATATCTACTCCCGGCTGACAAACCCCACCGTTGCGGTTCTGCAGGAACGGCTTGCGACGCTTGAGGGCGGCGTCGGCGCCGTTTGCTGTTCGTCGGGCCATGCGGCGCAGATCATGGCGTTGTTTCCACTGATGAGCCCCGGCAAGAATGTGGTGGCTTCCACACGGCTCTATGGCGGCACCGTCACCCAGTTCAGCCAGACCATCAAACGCTTTGGCTGGTCCGCGAAGTTTGTTGATTTTGACGATCTCGACGCGCTGCGCGACGCCATCGACGACGACACCCGCGCCGTGTTTTGCGAATCTGTGGCCAACCCCGGCGGATATGTGACCGACATCCGTGCGGTCGCCGATGTCAGCGACGCCGCCGGGATCCCTTTGATCGTCGACAACACTTCTGCCACCCCCTACCTGTGCCAGCCGATCGCCCATGGCGCGACGCTCGTGGTTCATTCCACGACCAAATACCTGACCGGCAACGGCACCGTCACCGGCGGCTGCATCGTCGACTCCGGTCAATTCGACTGGTCTGCCTCTGACAAATTCCCCTCGCTCTCGGCGCCGGAACCTGCATATCACGGGCTGAAATTCCACGAGACCTTCGGCAATCTCGCATTCACCTTTCACGGCATCGCCATCGGGCTGCGCGATCTCGGCATGACGATGAACCCGCAAGCCGCGCATTATACGCTGATGGGCGTAGAGACCCTGTCCCTTCGCATGCAGCGTCACGTGGAAAACGCTCAAAAGGTCGCAGCCTGGCTCGAGGCCGACCCGCGCGTGGACTATGTCACCTACGCAGGCCTTCCGTCATCCCCCTATGCCGAGCGCGCCAAACGCTGCTACCCCAAGGGCACCGGTGGCCTGTTTACCGTTGCGCTCAAGGGCGGCTACGATGCCTGCGTAAAACTGGTCGACAGCCTGGAGATTTTCTCCCATGTGGCAAACCTCGGGGACACCCGCTCGCTGGTCATCCACTCCGCCTCGACCACCCACCGCCAGCTGACAGCGGAACAGCAGCAGGCGGCAGGAGCCGGACCAAACGTCGTGCGCATCTCCATCGGGATCGAGGACGCGGACGACTTGATCCGCGATCTGGATCAGGCTCTGACCAAGGCTGGTGGCTGACGCATCACATTTGCCCATGCCCCCCTTGCAAACCTGCAAAAGGCCGGGGTATCCCGGCCTTTTTCCTTTCAGGACCAGCGCGGCGGGCCAATCAGTCGGGCGCGGATGCCTCCAGCAAATCAAATGTAACCGATACCCGATGGCTCAGGCTCACACTGCCCGGCGCCATCGGGATATCTGCAGAGCGCGCCATCTCCATCGCCATCATCGGCGCCCCGCCATCCGGCGCGCCATCCTGTAGCGTCCGCACCGGACCCAGCGACATGCCTGCCGCCGACGCCAATTGACGCGCCTTTCTTATGGCATCCTCGACCGCCTCGGTCCGCAACCTATCCTGAACCGACCGACTGTCACTGAATGAAAACGCCAGACCACGGAATTCATTTGCTCCGGCCCGCAGAACATCATCCAGCACGCCCCCCATGGCCTCCAGATCACGCAGCGTCACCATGACCAGATTGGAAGCCTCAAAGCCGGTGATCGCGCGCACGTCTTGTCCACCCTGTTGTATTCGGCTCCAGACGGGATTCATCGAGACCTGCCGCGTCTGGATATCATCACCTGCGATACCGCTGTCCTGCAGCCTGGCCAAGACCTCGCCCATACTGGCCGAAACCTGGCTCATCGCGTCGGCCGCCTCTTCGCTCTGGGCCCGCACGCCCAGGGTGATCTCCGCCTGATCGGGCGCGACATCCAGACTTGCCTCACCGGTCACCATCAGCCGTCGCAGCTCTTCCGCCTGCGCTGACAGGGGGGCAAGCGCGACGAGGCCCGCAACGAACAAGCTGACTATTTTGGGGGTCGACATAGGGGGTCCTCCACATGCTTTTTGATACCTGACAGATGGGGGTGGCAATTCCCCGCGCGCAAGAGGAAGTTCTGCTCTTTTGCTTCCCCTCGGCGGGAACCTGCTTTATGGTTTCCACAAGAATAACGGCGCTCTGAGGCGGTGTTTCCTGCTGTTCGCGACAAGGCGCTGGTCACGGATCAACAGGATACAGCGCCTGTCCATGCGGATGGGGGCCACAGACAGAAGATCCAGATGACCCGATGAAACCGGAGTTCGCGCTCTCTCTTTCGCCTGACGGCATCGTACTCCTGCTCCGGGGGGCCGGTGGATGGCGACGTGTTGATACCGTTGGCCTGAATGTCAACGATCTGCCGACCGAGCTTGCGATCCTGCGGAGCAAGGCAGAAGAACACAGGGATGGGCGACTGTATTGCAAACTGCTGTTGCCGGATACTCAGATCAGATACCTGACCGTCGCAACCGGCGACCTGCCCTATGACGACCGGATAGAGGCCGCCCGGGCCGCGCTCGATGGGGCAACGCCATATGCTGTTTCAGATCTGGCGTTCGACATCAGTGCGGACGGGGTCCAGACCCATATTGCGGCCGTGGCCATCGAAACCCTCAGCGAGGCCGAGAGCTTTGCCATCGAACACGGGTTCAGCCCCGTGAGCTTCGTGGCCGCTCCCGGGGCGCATGACTTCCTCGGTGAACCGTTCTTTGGCACCGCGCGATCCGCGCGCGGATTGGACGTGGAGCCCGACGGCATTGCCGTGGTCGACGTTGGCCCCCTTTTGCCAAATTCCGCAGAACCCCCTGAAACATCACAAGACACGCATCCGATTGCCGAGGAGAATACCCCGGACCCGAGCCAGACTCCGTCGGATGCCTCGCCGCAGGCCGACTCCGACACACCTCCGCACATCAAGCCCGACAGTTTGGTCGCGCCTGCCGAGGAACCTGATTTATACGCCTCTTCCGATATCGAGAGTGAATTGGCCCCGCGTGCGCATGGCACCATCGTTCTGCCCGCCGCGCCCCCCTTGGATGATGTGCAATCCCCAGACGGTTCGCCGCAATCAAACGGCAAGGCCCGGCCCCTCAACCTGGATGCCATCAGCATCGCTGCAGTCACTGAAATAGACGGTGACACCGGGCCCGCCATCAATTTCAGCTCGCGCCGGAGGCCAGGGGCCGCTTCTGAACGCCCGATTGCGCAAACAGACGCCTCTGCGGCCGAGGTGAAACGCTCCTTTTCCTTGCAATCCACAGCTCCGGACCCCGGCGCGGCGGCCCCGTTGGCATCCCCTGTCGTCGGCGCCGCGCACGCGTCGGTTCCGCCGGCGCCGAACCTGTCGATGCCCATGCCCGTTTTGGCGAATACGACTTCCGCGCCGCCCAAAAGGCCATCAGAGACTGTCGCAAGGCCCGTATCTGGTCCAACGGCGGGCGACATTGGCCAGATGCCACAGGCCCACCCGCTGCGCCTGCGTCCGGCCCGGGTTGGTGTCATTGCCGCGACACTTGCAACCCTGTCCGCTTTGGGCGCCTGGGCGCTTGTACAGGAGTTGCCCTCCCTCTGGACCGACCTGAAACGCGCGGATCTGATCGAAACCGAAGATCCCATCGCCCCCCCTGTTCTGACGCGCGCGGCCCCACCGGCAACGGCGTCCGCGCTGGCGGGTCGCCTCTTGGCGCCCGGCGCGACCTCGCAGGCAGTGGCGGCAACTCCGGACCCTGATGGTCCCCTTGCCCGTACGGCGCCCACCTCGCCGCAGCCCCTGCCAGCAACCGACAGAGATCAACAGCACACCGAGGTCCGGTTCCCCGCGAGAGATTTGCCGCCAGAGCCGCAACAAGACCCGGATGGATTGACCGTAACCGACGCCGCCGTGCTGGCGGCACTGGGGACGCCAATAATTGACGAATCCGTACCGCTGGAGGGGCAGGATCTTGTTATCGCCTCGCTCCCCTCGCCGCTCAGTCTTTCTGACGGCACGTCCGGCGCACCACTTTTGCCCGAAGTCGCGAACGATCCAGCCTTTGACCTCGCGCATCTGTCCGACGAGATCTCCGGCCTGGACCCCGAGGCCCTGGCCGACGGCATGGTACCGGGCGAGGACAGCGGATTCGCCGACGGGCTTGACGGTGACGTGACCGCATTGACGCAGGCGGCCCAATATGCGGCGACCGGTATTTGGCAGAAAGTGCCGGTGATCGCAGAGTTGCCCGCCCTGATTGGTCTCGACGATGTCTATGTTGCGTCGATCGACAATACGGACCTGTCCCAGGACGCGATTGCCCTGCCCGCGGAGCCGGGATTGGACACTGATGTGCCCTTCGGAGCCATCTCAAGCCCGACTGCCGCCGGCCGCCAGTTTGCCCTGAACGAACGCGGTCTGGTAAAGGCCACGCCGGAAGGGACCCTCAATCCCGATGGGATAATGGTATATGCCGGACGCCCCGAGATCACTCCGCCGACAACACCCGACAGGCCGGAAGCACGCCAACAGGATGCCGCTGATGCTGCCGAAAGGACGGCCTTGCTGAGGCTGGTGCGCCCTCGCACGCGCCCTCTGGACCTGGTCGAACAGACGGAACGCGTACAGCTGGGCGGCGTCGTCCGGTCCGAGCTGCTGTCCAAACGTCCAAGGTTGCGCCCCGCCAGTCTGAAAACCCAAGCGCAGGAAAGCCAGCCCGCAACCGAACGGGCCGTTGCCAGTGTTGTAAAACCGCGCGCGCGACCGTCGAATTTCGCCAATCTTGTGGATCGTGCACAGCGCAGCAGTCGGCAAACCGAGGTGCAGACCGCATCTGTGGCCCCGGCGGCTGTCAGCCCGTCAATCCCGACCTCCGTTTCTGTGGCGCGTCAGGCGACGGTACCGCGGGCCCTGAACCTGCGTCACCTCAACTTGATAGGGGTCTATGGCAAGCCTTCTGAACGGCGGGCCCTCGTTCGGCTGCCGTCCGGGCGCTACGTCAAGGTCAAGGTCGGCGACCGCATCGACGGTGGCCGCATCGTCGCGATCGGCGAAGGACAGCTGCAATATCAAAAAGGCGGCCGCAATCAGACGATCACCATGCCGAAGGGCTGACCACAGCCGTTCTGCCACACTCTCTGCCGCCCACACTCTCTGAAACCTTATGAGACGCACAAAAGGCCGGGTCTGTGTGTTGGCCCCCTCGGGCTGAGACTTTCCGAACTACCCCGTCGTGCCAAGCTCGCCATTGTTGATCTGCTCCTGTTCGATCGACTCGAACAACGCCTTGAAATTGCCTTCGCCAAAGCCGTCATCGCCTTTGCGCTGAATGAATTCAAAGAAGATCGGGCCGATCACTGTCTTGGAAAAGATCTGCAGCAGGATGCGGGTTTCCCCACCGTCCACGACGCCTTCACCATCGATCAGAATGCCGTGTTTCTTCATGCGGTCCAGTGGCTCTTCGTGGCCGTGCACCCGATCGTGGCTGAGGGCGTAGTAGGTTTCGGGCGGTGCCGGCATGAACTGGATGCCACGGTCCGAAATCTCGTCGGTCGCACTGTAGATATCGCGCGCGCCCACGGCGATATGTTGGATCCCCTCGCCGTTGTATTTTTTCAGATAGGCCACAATCTGCCCGGTTTCGCCCCGGTCTTCGTTGATCGGAATTCGGATGCGCCCACAGGGTGAGGTCAATGCCCGGCTGAACAGGCCCGTGAACTTGCCCTGGATGTCAAAAAAGCGGATCTCTCGGAAGTTGAAGAGATCACCGTAAAAGTTGAACCACTTGTCCATATTGCCCTTGAACACATTGTGGGTCAGGTGATCCAGATAATAAAATCCCACTCCCCTTGGCTTGGACTGAGCCAACCACTCGAATTCCTGGTTGTAGGGCGAGGTTTCGTAATATTGGTCGATGAAATAGATCAGAGAGCCGCCGATCCCCTTGATCGCGGGCACATTCAGGGTCTTGTCATCCCCCTCGTAGGGCTCTGCCCCTTTGGCGACAGCATGATCAAACGCCTTTTGTGCATCCACGACACGCCAACCCATCGAAGGCGCGCAGGGGCCATGAAGATCGACGAATGCGCCGGCAAAGCTGTCCTTTTCCGCGTTCAGGATATAGGTGATGTCGCCTTGTTGCCACAGCTCGACGCCGCGCTTGATCTTGTGGCGCCCGACCAGCTCATACCCCATTTGAACGAAGAGCGTTCGCAACTCTTCCGGGTTGGGGCTGGCGAACTCGACAAATTCAAACCCATCCGTTCCGGCTGGATTATCGGCGCTGATCTCCGATTTTGGCGCATCGTGGGGAAAAGGACCCATGGGTATCTCCTGCGTTACACGTTTTCTTTCCCCAAGGTACCGCATTCAAGCCGCAATTAATGCGCAATCACGCGCGGGTTTTCCTGATTTGGCGCGGGGATCTTGCACATGATTTGGAAATGAGGTTATTTCACGCATGCTTGATCCGACCGACATCAAACTGCTGGCACATCTGCAGAAGAACGCTCAATCCACGGCCCAGGAACTGGGCGAGGCGCTGAACCTGTCGCCAAGCCAGGCCGGGAGACGGCGACAACGATTGGAAGCCGAAGGCTATATACAAAGCTACACCGCGCGACTTACCCCGGAAAAGCTCGGCCTGGTCATACAGTGCTTTGTTCAGGTGTATCTCAACAGTCATGGCCCGGAAAATGCAGCCAGTTTTGCTCGACTTGTAGCCAGCCGTGCGGAAATCACATCCGCCTGGACACTGACGGGCGAGGCCGACTATTTGCTGCGTGTTTTTTGTCATGATCTTCAGGAACTTAATTCTCTCTTGCATGACGTACTGCTGCCGCACCCGGCGGTTGGACGCGTGCATAGTCAAATTGTGATGGCGCAATTAAAGGCCGATGGTCCCTTGCCGATTTAAGGATGCGTGAACCACTGGCCAACTAAGGTGGTGCGAAATTAAGCATCAGATGGAATCGCCCTCGTGTCATTTGTCGACCGCCGTATTGAAAGCCGCCCAAGCAGCGGTGCAGCTCCTTTTGAGTTGAATGAGGTATTCTTCTCGCGGACAGATGAACGCGGTGTGATAGAGGCGTGCAATGCTGTATTCCAGCGCGTTGCGCATTTCGAATGGGACGAGATTATCGGCGCCCCGCATAAGATCATCCGACATCAGGACACGCCGCGGGGTGTGTTTCAGCTGTTTTGGGATATTCTCAAGAGTGGCAAGACGATCGGCGCTTATGTGAAGAACAAATCCAAGGACAACCTGCATTATTGGGTGTTTGCGGCCGTTGTCCCCTGCGAGGGCGGCTTTCTCTCCGCCCGGATCAAACCCTCCAGCGACTTCTTTGAAGAGGTTCAGGCCATATATGCCAAAATGGCCAAAGCTGAAAAAGACGATGGCCTTTCACCGGTCGAAAGCATGCAGATCATGGAAGACTGGGTGCGCGAGAAGGGCTTCGACGACTATCAGCATTTCGCGTCCCATGCACTTGCCGAAGAACTGATCGCACGAGACGAAGGCCTGGGTCGAAAACCAGACCAGCAGATCTCTGACCTGCGTCAGATGCTCCGCAACGCGGAAAAGCTGTTGGATGAAACTCACGGCTTAGTCACTGATTTCGAGGCGATGCACACGATCCCTCATAACCTGCGGGTCATCGCCTCCCGGATTGAGCCGTCGGGCGGCCCTGTCACCGTGCTGTCGCAAAACTACGGCGCCATGTCGCGCGAGATGTCAGATTGGTTCGAGCGTAATGTAATGGGCGAAAACACCAACTTCGCCACGGTCAAACACTCTGTCAACTCGAGCCTTTTCATCGCTGGCCTGAGCCGGATCTTGATGGAATGCGACGAGGAACTGCAAAAAGAAAGCAAACGATCCGGCAATAGCGACATCGAAAAAGAGCGTGCCCAGCTCGCCGAACTGGTCGGGCAGCAATCAGAGCACGCAAGCAAGCGCATGGGAGAAGTTGATATTGAAGCCGTGCGCATCATCAATGCGTGTCAGGTGATGCACCGCCATTTTCTCGGTCTCAGCTCCACGCGCGTGCTCTGCAAGATCGAGAGTGCGCGCCTGCCGTCGTCTGGTGAAACGCTATCTGACATTATTGACCAACTCGGGGCTTTTCAGGAACGGATCTCGGAGCGGCTGGAACATATTGCAAAACTGGGTGAGGAAATCCGCTCGATTGAAGGCTAACCCCCTGAAACGTCCCTGCGGATAACTGCCCCACCCGGAACGACGGGGCCTCTTCCCCGGAAACCAGACGACCATATCATGCCCTGCCAGCCGTTCCGGCCCGCAGGGCATTTTCGTTTGCCACAGCGCCTCCACACCGCGCATTCAGTGGAGCCTGGCCCGTACTGCTGACAATGCTGCAGAATGGCCACTTTGATAAATTTTTCAAAACAATGCTCTCTCTGTGTCCATTCACGCCCTATGTCTTTGCCAAGTCACCAAATGCTGGCAGTATCGCAAAATGGACAGTTTTCTTTCTCAAGCGTCAATCTATCTCGCAGCCGCCGTCATTGCAGTGCCCATTGCGGCCCGTCTTGGTCTCGGATCCGTACTGGGCTATCTGGCTGCCGGCATTTTAATCGGTCCGGTTCTCGGGTTGGTCGGGTCAGAAACGACTGAACTGCAACATTTCGCAGAGTTCGGCGTCGTCATGATGCTGTTTCTGATCGGTCTGGAGTTGGAACCGCGCGCCCTATGGGGCATGCGGCACCACCTTATTGGCCTTGGCGGGTTGCAGATCTTTGGCTCGACGGCCTTGCTGGCCGCTGCAGCGATAGGATTTGGCCACCCATGGCAGGTCAGCCTGGCGATCGGACTGGCCTTGTCGCTCTCCTCGACCGCGATCGTGCTGCAAACCCTGTCCGAGAAGGGGCTGTCCGGCACCGGCGGCGGACGCGCGAGTTTTTCTGTCCTGCTGACACAGGACATTGCGGTGATCCCGATATTGGCCTTGCTGCCGCTGCTGGCCTCGCATCGCCCGGTCAGCCTTTCGGGCGATGGCTCCATTCAACGCGGGGCCGAGGCCCATGAAATCGGCCACCACTCCCTGTCTCTGGTCGAGGGCCTGCCCGGTTGGGCGGTGACGCTGATGACCATCGGAGCCATAGCCTTCGTCATCTTGGCGGGTGTTTATCTGACGCGGCCGGTATTCCGGTTCATTCACGCCTCCAACCTGCGCGAAATGTACACCGCCCTGGCACTGCTGATCGTGGTCGGCATCTCTTTCCTGATGACGCTTGTCGGCCTCTCACCAGCGCTCGGCGCCTTTTTGGCAGGGGTCGTCCTGGCCAACAGCGAATTCCGCCATGAACTTGAAAGCGACCTTGAGCCGTTCAAGGGTCTCCTGCTTGGGCTCTTCTTCATCACAGTCGGCGCCGGTATCAACTATCGGCTTTTCCTCGCGGAACCGGGCGACGTTATCGGGCTCGCCTTGCTGGTCATATTGGCCAAAGGCACCGTTTTGTACTTTGTCGGCAAGGCCTTCGGCCTCAAAGGGCGCAATCATTGGCTGTTCACCCTCGGCTTGGCGCAGGCAGGCGAGTTCGGATTTGTCCTGCTGGCCTTCTCGATGCAACTCAATGTTGTGACCCCTGATCTGTCAGAAAAGCTGTTGTTGGTGATCGCGCTATCGATGTTGATCACACCGCTCCTGTTCATCCTCTACGAGATGCTGTCGCGCCGGATCAAGGACCCTCATGTCGAGCACACTCCGGATGAAATAGACGAAGAAGGTACTGTCATCATCGCAGGCATCGGCCGGTTCGGACAGATTGTGCATCGGCTCGTCAATGCCAGCGGCTTCAAGACTGTATTGCTGGACAGCGACATGAAGGCTGTTCAGCTGATGCGCAGGTTCGGAATCAAGAGCTTTCTCGGTGACCCCACCCGGCCCGAACTGCTGAAGGCCGCAGGCATTGCCAAGGCGAAGGTTCTGGTCGTGGCGCTTGACGACAAGGAGAAAGCGACAAAGCTGGTCGCCTACGCCGGTCGCCACTATCCGGATGTCCATATCGTTGCACGGGCCTATGATCGCAACCATGCCTTCGAACTCTACAAGGCAGGCGCGAATGATATCGTGCGTGAGATGTTCGACAGTTCCTTGCGCGCGGGACGCTACGTGTTGGAGAACATAGGCCTGAGCGAATATGACGCGGCACAGGCAGAGCAGACCTTCTACGCCCACGATCGCCGCACCGTGAGAGAGTTGGCAGCACATTGGATTCCCGGCACCCCCGCCAGTGAGAACCCGGGATATATCAAGCGGTCAAAAGAGCTCGAAAAAGATCTGGAAACCGCCCTGCTGTCACTGGCCGAGGAGCACGCAAAAAAATCTGCCTGAGCGGATCAGGCAGATTTCGCCGGAGCCGGGGCGACGTTCGAAGCTACCCGTCAGAGACCCCCGCTTCGGCAAATGTGGCCATGCCGCTGTGGCAGGCAACCGCGCCCTTCAGGACCTGGATCGCCAAAGCGGCCCCGGAGCCTTCGCCGAGACGCAGCCCGAGGGACAGCAGCGGCGATTTTCCCAATTTCGCCAACAGGCTGGCATGGGCGCCTTCGGCGCTTTGATGACCCGCAATTGCGTGATCCAGCGCCCGTTCATCCACCCGGGCGAGGCAGGCCGCGGCCGCACAACATATGAACCCGTCGAGGATAACCGGAATCCGCAGCACCCGTGCGGCCGCAATCGCCCCGGCCATGGCCGCCACTTCACGACCGCCAAGACAGCGCAACACCTCCAGACCGTCGGACTGGTCGCGATGCAGCGCGACCCCTTCCGCGACGATTTGCGTCTTCAGGCTCAGACCCTCGTCCGTTACGCCGGTGCCGCGCCCTGTCCAGTCTGCCGCCTCGCCCCCGAACAAGGCATGACAAATCGCGGCCGCAGAGGTGGTGTTGCCGATCCCCATCTCTCCGACCACCAGAACATCAGCGGCCGGGTCGACTGCTGTCCATCCTGTGCGCAAAGCGTCAAACAGCTCGGCCTCGCTCATCGCAGGCGCCGTCGTGAAATCCACCGTCGGTCGGTCCAGATCCAGAGCCTGAACATCCATGCGCGCGCCCGCAAGTCTGGCCAGCTGGTTGATCGCCGCCCCTCCGGCCTGAAAATTCGCCACCATTTGAGCGGTCACTTCGGCGGGAAAGGCGGAGACCCCGCGCGCCGTCACCCCATGGTTCCCTGCAAAGACAATGACTTGCGGCGATTTGACTTCAGGTCGGTCATCCCCCCGCCAACTGCCATACCAAATAGCAATATATTCCAGCCGACCAAGCGCCCCGGGCGGCTTGGTCAATTGGGAGTTGCGATCGACGCAGGCCGCGCGCGCCGCGGCATCGGGTGCAGGCGCCTGCGCCACTGCGGATCGAAAGGAAGACAGGTTCAGTAATTCTGGCAGCATGAAAAGCCTCGTTGCGTCGGACGGCACCAGCCGGGTAAAGCGGTGTCAGACCTGTTTATCGTTCTCCCCCCGCGCCGAGAAGCCCTGCCAGAGGCACCACCATGCGAAAAAACGACATCCTCCCGACGGATCTGCTGCTCGCCCTCGTTTTGCTGACGCGGCTGCCCCTGCCGCATCTGCCCAAAGCGGCCTTTGCCCATCAGCGGCGCGCGGTCTGGGCCTTTCCGGTGGTCGGGCTCATGGTCGGCGCGCTGGCGACCGGGACTGGCGCGCTCGCGCTTGTCTGGTGGCCGCCCGGCGTGGCTGCAGGTCTGGCGCTATTGGTCCAAATCCTGATCACAGGCGCAATGCACGAAGACGGCCTGGCGGATAGCGCCGATGGGCTTTGGGGTGGTTTCGACCGCGCCCGGCGGCTGGAGATCATGAAGGACAGCCATATCGGCACATATGGCGTGCTGGCCTTGCTGATGATGACCGCTCTGCGATGGGTCTTGTTGACCGCCCTCTTGTCCGCCGGGGCGATCTGGGCCCCTGTGCTGCTCGGCGTGCTCAGCCGTGCGAGCCTGCCGGTCATGATGGCCAGCCTGCCGAATGCACGCGGCAGTGGGTTGTCGCAGGACGTCGGGCGTCCGCGCTGGTCTGTCGTCTACGTCGCAATCGCCATTGCACTGGTGCTGAGCTTTGGCGCGATCGGCCCGATCGCGGCTATCGTCGTGCTCTCCCTGGGCCCCGTCGTTCTTGGTATGCGCGCCCTTGCCCGTGCCAAGATCGGGGGGCAGACCGGTGATATTCTTGGCGCAACGCAGCAGGTTACCGAGGTTTGCGCCGCCCTGGTACTCGTCGCGATCATCTAGCGCCGTCCTGTCCCCACGGGTTCGATACGATCAGTTCGCGCGAAAAAAAGGCCGCCCCAAACGGAGCGGCCTCTAACGTCAGGCAGTGATAGCTTCAGGCCGTGATAACTTCAGGCCGTGCTGGCGCGTCAGGCGGCGACGCGAGAGGTCAACACATCTCCGACCTGTTTGGCCGCAGAGATCTCGTCCCCACCAGAGACCGCCGCAACTTCGCGGGTCAGACGCTCCAGTGCCGCTTCGTAAAGCTGACGCTCAGAGTAGCTTTGCTCGCGCTGGTCATCCGTTCGGTGAAGGTCACGCACCACTTCGGCAATCGCGATCAGATCGCCAGAGTTGATCTTCTGTTCATACTCCTGAGCCCGGCGCGACCACATCGCGCGCTTGACCTTGGCTTTGCCCTTCAGGGTCTTCATCGCCTGATCGATCACGTCCGGTGAGGACAGCGAGCGCATGCCGATGTCGATCGCCTTGTGGGTCGGAACCCGCAGGGTCATCTTGTCTTTTTCAAAGGTGATTACGAATAGCTCCAGCTTGTAGCCGGCAACTTCCTGCTCCTCGATCGAAATGATCTGGCCAACCCCATGGGCCGGATAGACGACGTATTCGTTCGGGCGGAACTCGAGCTTCTTCGATTTGGTCATACAGGTCTTTCCTCGCGATGACACGGCAACCACGCCGAGTGCGCCGGGCCAAAAAAGACCATCAGGACCGGAAAACCAAGCCATCTGGATGTCATTTCAGCGCAGCAAGCCCACCAAGAGACACACGACTCAACGAGGTCATCACGGCAGGCGGTATTCTACAAACTTCATTACATCCGGTCTGTATATCACAAAAACACGCCTACCGAAAGGTCGAGACGCAGCATTCTGATAGGGGCACCGATAATTCACGGCAATGTCAGGGAAATACCGCAGCGCCTGGCAGGGTTCTCAGCCGCCTTCACCGGGGGCCTCGGAGAAATATTTCTCCAATTTGCCCTCTTCGCCGTCCCGCTCTTCATGGCCGGGCATTGCGTCTTTCTTGGTGACGATGACAGGCCAGAGTTCGGAGTATTTGCGATTGAACTCCACCCATTTATCCATATCCGGTTCGGTATCCGGACGGATGGCATCGGCGGGGCATTCAGGCTCGCACACACCGCAGTCAATGCATTCGTCGGGGTGGATCACCAATGTGTTCTCCCCCTCGTAGAAACAGTCAACCGGGCACACTTCGACGCAGTCGGTGTATTTGCAAGCGATGCAGTTGTCCGTAACGACATAGGTCATTTTGGCTGGAATCCCGTTTAAGTGTCTGACGCGTAGCTAATCCACAAGCGCGCAGGCTTCAAGTCGTCAATGGTCTTCCCAGATGCGAGTAAGACCAAGCGCCCTGCGTGATCTTTTATCAGGGCGACCTTTTCCTTCAAATTTCGGATTTACAGGTGCTTTTTCCTGCGTCTCCGTCATATCGAAGTACAGCGTCTGCGCCTCTGCGGCCGGTCCCCGACGATCGGAGAGGGCAACGATGCGCACAACACGGACCAGCTGCCCCTGGGCAAAGGTCAGAACGTCCTCAACTGTCACAGTCTGCGATGGTTTCAGGACTTTGGCGCCGTTCACGCGGACATGACCCGCACCGACCTGCCGAGCCGCCAGCGAACGCGTCTTGAAGAACCGCGCGTGCCACAGCCATTTGTCGATACGGATCTTGCCCGCGTGATCGTTCATGCCACTATCAGTCCCCTTGCTTCAATCCCATCAATGCAGCGGCAAAGGGATTGTCCGGGTCGATCGGCTTTTCCTTTTTCGGAGGGCGGGACGAATAGGTCTTGGCCCCTTTGTTCTGGTCCCGGTCATTGCGGCCAGCTTTTTTGCCGCCTGGCTTGCCCTGAGGCTTGCCACCGCTGCGAGGCTTGCCCCGGTTGCCACCAGCCGCATCAGGTTTTGCGCCGCCACGACCTTCGTTCTGGCCACGGCCCTCACCACGACGCTGACCGCGCGGGTTGCCGCCTTGCCGGGCCGAGCGCCCCCAGGTGAAGGAGTAGAACACTTCCAGTTCGGGTGTATCCACCGCCGCGTCGGCGGCTTCGCCAATCGGGGTTTCCGAATCAGCCGTCTCCGGCACCGGATCCACCGAGGTGGGGGCCGCAGGTTCTTCGGCAATCGGTGCGACACCTTGATCCATGATCTCTGCGGTGCCTTCCGGCACATCCGCAGGCGCCTCTGAAGTGCCGTCGCTGTCAACCGGAGCGGCCGCAGGTGTATTTTCAACCGCCGCCGCCGCGTCCATGACGGGCTGATCCACATCGGACGTGCCGGTTTCGGTCACGACGGTGTCCACCGCCTTGACTTTGACCCGCTCGCCCTTCTCGGCCTTGTAGCCCAGCCCCTGCATCAGGTCGGCGAACTGTTCCAACGTCATGCCGGTGATCGACAGCATGTCGGGCTTCGCCTCGAACCCGCCGCGACTGTCTTCCGCCCGCAAGAGGTCGGCAAGACGCTCCAGCATATCGATGCGGATCATCCGCTGACCGGCCGCGCGGTAGCCCGCAATGGTATCGTAGCCGTCGGGCGCATCAGCCGGAGTGGGAACGGTGACCAGCCCCGGAGGCGGGGCCTCGGGGAATTCCTGCAGCCCGTTCGACAGGCCCCACAGCAGCAAGCGCAGGCGTGTCGGGGCCGGTTTCAGCAATAGCGGCATAAAAATAGTGAACTGACCGAACCGAATACCGTGCTTGCGCAGCGCGCCGCGGGCGTCCTGGTCGAGATCCTTCACCTCCTGGGCCACCGCCGCGCGCGGCAGAACGCCCAGCGATTCGACCATACGGAACGCAAAGCCGCGCGCCAGACCCGACAGCGCTTCGTCCTTTTGCAGATTGATCAGGGGCTCGAACAGAGCCTGGACCTTGCGCGTGATGAAATGCTGCAACCGTCGCTCGACTTTTTGCGCCACATCAGGCCCTGCAGCGTCATCGACGAACACCTCGATCCTCGGGTTCAGCGCATCCGCACCCGCCACCAACTTGCCGATTGCATGTTCGCCCCACATCAGGCCGCCCTGCTCGGTATAGTCGATTTCAGTATCGGGCGCATTGTAGAACCGGTCCGCGCGCAGATGGAACTGCGGCGCCAGCGCCTGCAAGGACGCGGATTTCAACGCCTTTGCCTCTGCGCCTTGCGCGGCTTTGTCCGGCGAGAACCGGAACCCTTCGAGTTTACCGACGAATTCGCCTTCGACGGTCACTTCACCCTGGTCATTTACTTCGGCCAAAAGGGCCTCCTTCTGTTTGAGCCGCCGCAGCAATACTGATGTACGCCGGTCCACAAATCGTTGCGTCAGACGCGCGTGCAGGGCGTCAGACAACCTGTCTTCTATAGTGCGGGTCTCGTCCCGCCAATGACTTTCGTCACGCAACCAACCGTTTCGCTGCGCGACATAGGTCCATGTGCGGATAAACGCCAAGCGTTTCGACAATGTGTCAATATCGCCTTCTGTCCGGTCAATCCGCCGAATTTGACGGGCAAACCAGTCATCCGGCACAACTCCGCCATCATGAAGATAGCCGAAAATGCCGCCAAGCAAAGAGGAATGCTCGGAATGACTGATGCCACGAAAGTCAGGAATGCGGCAGACATCCCACAAAAGCCGGACGCTTTGCGCATCAAGGACCCGATCACGGATTGCCCCATCCTGGGACAACGTTTTCAGAACCAGCAGATCATCCGCATCGCGCGCCCTGGTCAGCACCTCGTCATCAGGATTTGATTCGAGCGATTTGATCAACGCCTCGACCGTGCCGAACCGCAGATCCGCCGACCGCCAGTTGAGCTTTTTCAGGGGCGTGAAGCGATGATCCATGATTGCCGCCGCAACGCCCTCGTCCAGCGGGCGGGCATCGCCTGTGACCCCAAAGGAGCCATGGCTCATGCCACGGCCGGCCCGGCCCGCGATCTGGGCCAGTTCATTGGGCGCCAGCGGCCGCATCCTCCGGCCGTCGAATTTCGCGGTGGACGAAAAAGCCACATGGTCCACATCGAGGTTCAGCCCCATGCCAATGGCATCGGTCGCCACGAGGTAGTCCACTTCGCCGTTCTGATACAGCTCGACCTGCGCGTTGCGCGTGCGCGGACTGAGCGCCCCCATCACCACCGCCGCCCCGCCCTTCTGGCGCCGGATCAACTCCGCGATGGCATAGACATTGTCGACACTGAAGCCGACGATGGCGGTGCGCGCAGGCATCCGGCTGATCTTTTTCGATCCCGAGTAGACCAGATCCGACATCCGCTCGCGCCGCACGAACTCGACACCCGGCACCAGCTCGCGGATCGGTCCGCGCATGGTATCCGCCCCCAGAAACAGCGTCTCCTTGGTACCGCGCGCATGCAGCAGCCGGTTGGTGAACACATGGCCGCGTTCCGGATCGGCGCAGAGCTGGATTTCGTCGATGGCAAGAAAATCGCAGCCCATCCCCTCGGGCATCGCCTCCACCGTGCAGATCCAGTATTGTGCCCGTGGCGGGACGATCCGTTCCTCACCGGTGACCAAGGCCACCACCGAGGGGCCGCGCAGGCGCACGATCTTGTCATAGACTTCGCGCGCCAGAAGCCGGAGCGGGAATCCCATGACCCCGGTGCGGTAGCCCAGCATACGATCGATTGCGTAGTGGGTCTTACCTGTATTGGTCGGGCCAAGAACGGCCACGACCCGGGATGCAGTTGTCATTGCACCAGTCTCCACGCGCGCCCCGCACCCCGGCGCGCGGCCGATGTCTGGGGATCAATTTCAGGGGATCACAACGCCGTGCCGTCCACCTCTGCGGACAGGCGATCCAGCGCCTTGGTTACTTCCTCATGGTGGGGATGTATAGCCTTGGCGCGCTGGTAGGCGGCGTAGGCGCGAACGGGGTCGTCAAAAAACTCGAACACCTGACCGAGTGCGAACAGCGCGTTGTAGTCGTTGGGGTTCAGCGCCAGGGCCTGTTCCAGATCCGCCACGGCGGGACCAAACCGTTCGATCGAAAAGAACGCCCTGGCCCGTTCTGACCAGGCTTCGGAAAACTCCGGGGCATGATCGGTCAGCGCGGTCAGATGCTCCAGCGCCGCCGACCACTCGTGCCGAGCCATCGCATCCCGGCCCCGGCGCAGCAAGAGATCCATGGCAGCCGAGCCGCTCTTGCTCCACAGGGCCTGCAGCTCCCGGTCCAGCCCGGCCGCGTCTTCGGGCGAGGAGACTTCCAGCCGCGCCAGCAACTCTGCTTCGCTCAACATGGAGAAATTCGTCGTGGCTGCGTCCTGCGCGCGCACCTCTGCCGACAGGAATGAAACGAAGACGGTTGCAATTGCCGCCACGATAGCTTTGAGATTCGTGCAAGGACTGCCCATAGTTGAAATGGTAACCGCAACCGGTGCGAAATCCAGCCCCCGGGACAAAAGCTTCACTTTTTTGTGCAATACGCACGGAACTCTACTTAGGACAATGAACATGAGCGACACACTGGAACAGGCAGCAGCCCAGTTGAACGAAAAACTGGACGGTGGCTTTGACGGCTCCGCGAAATTTGACATCTCCGGCCTCGGCGCGATCGTTCTGGACGCATCCGGCGCCCGCGTGTCTGACGAGGACGCCGATGTGACCATGACCGCCGACGCGGAGACCTTTCAGGAGATCCTGTCCGGTGAGCTGAACCCGACAGCCGCCTTCATGGGCGGCAAGCTGACCATCGACGGCGACATGGGCGTGGCCATGAAACTTGCTCAGGCGCTCGCCTGACGGCCATGAAGGATCAGCCGATGACATCCGCCGCCGCCGCGCCCTTTCATGCCGATATCGCAAAGGGCCCGGAGGGCGGCGTCGCTTATTGGTTGACCACGGCAGATGGCCTGCGGATCCGCGCAGGCCATTGGCGGCCTGCCGGAAACGCCACCGGCACCATTATGCTGTTTCCCGGTCGCACCGAATACATCGAAAAATACGGCCCCATTGCAACAGAGATGGGCAATCGCGGCTTTGCCGTGCTCGCGGTCGACTGGCGTGGTCAAGGCCTCGCCGACCGTGCCCTGCCCGACCGTAGGCTTGGCCATGTGACAGATTTTGCAGAGTTCCAGCAGGATGTTGCCGCACTGTGTGCCCATGCCGAGGCGCTGGACCTGCCAAAACCCTGGTTCCTTCTTGGCCACTCCATGGGCGGCGCAATCGGGCTGCGGTCCCTCTATGAAGGGCTCCCGGTTCAGGCCTGTGTCTTCACCGCACCGATGTGGGGTATCCGCATCCCCTTCGCCCTGCGCCCGCTCGCCGGAATACTTGCCAGGTTCGGGGCGGCACTGGGGCAAAGCCATCGATTGGTGCCCACCACAACGATCGAACAATATGTCCAGGTCTCGCCCTTTGAAGACAACACATTGACCAGTGATGCTGAGATGTATGCCTTTATGCAGATGCAGATCGAGGCTCAGCCAGATCTGGTGCTTGGCGGGCCCACAGTGCAGTGGCTGCGGGCTGCCATGCAGGACTGCAGATCGCTTGCCGCCAAGGCCTCGCCGGATCTGCCCTGTCTTACCTTCCTCGGCGACCGCGAGCAGATCGTCTGCACCGAGGCCGTGCACGCGCGAATGGCGCGATGGCCGAAGGGACGGCTGGATCTGGTCGCGGAGGCGCAACACGAAATCCTGATCGAACGCCCGCACATCCGAACCCGCGTCTATGACAGCATTGCCGGTCACTTTGCGACCCACACCTGACCCGAGCCGCCGCTGACAACGCTGGCGGCGCTCACGACAAAGCGCTTCGGCGCCTGATCTCCCGCTGCCTGCTTGTGCCGCCGGGCAGCGGCGCATAAGTGTCTTGGCACACAGACATCCCAGCTGGCCGGATCCCCAAAGCGCATCCGCCATGCACAGACACCAGACGGAGGCCTCATGTTCCAACTCCCCTTCCCCGTACGCGATGCCAATGCATCATCAGGTTCGGATGGTCTCGGACAGTTGCCCGAATGGGACCTGACCGATCTTTACAGCTCGGAAGATGCACCGGAACTGCAGCGCGATCTCGATTGGCTGCAGCAGGAATGCGCGGATTTTGCGTCCGACTACGAGGGCAAGCTCGCGGAGCTTGATGCCGAGGGCCTGTTGTCCTGCATCGGCCGCAACGAGAAGATCAACGCCATCGCCGGACGCGTCATGTCCTTTGCCGGCCTGCGCTATTACCAGCTGACAACCGATGCAAGCCGGGCAAAATTCCTGTCTGATGCGCAGGAAAAAATCACCGTATTCACCACGCCGCTGGTATTCTTCACGCTCGAAATCAACCGGATCGAGGACGCGCGTCTGGATGCGCTGTTTGACGCCAACGCCGATCTGGCGCGCTACAAACCGGTCTTTGATCGCATCAGGGCGATGAAACCCTATCAGCTCTCCGACGAGCTGGAGCGGTTTCTGCACGATCTTGGCGTTGTCGGCGATGCGTGGGAAAAGCTCTTTGATGAAACCATCGCGGGTCTGACCTTTGACATCGACGGCGAAGAGATGGGCATCGAGTCGACACTCAATTTCCTGACCGAGCAGGACCGGTCCAAACGCGAAGCCGCCGCCCGGGAACTGGCCCGCGTGTTTGCCGACAATATCAAGATTTTTGCCCGCGTTCACAACACCCAGGCCAAGGAAAAGGATATCGTCGATCGCTGGCGCGGCATGCCAAGCCCGCAGATGGGGCGCCACCTGTCGAACCATGTCGAACCCGAAGTGGTTGAAGCCCTGCGCGAAGCTGTCGTCGCGGCCTATCCCAAGCTCTCGCACCGATACTATGAGCTGAAGCGGAAATGGCTCGGCCTTGATCGCATGCAGGTCTGGGACAGGAATGCGCCCCTGCCGATGGAAACCAGCCGCGTCGTCGACTGGGACGAAGCCCGTGCCACCGTGATGGACGCCTATGAGGCCTTCGATCCCCGGATGGGCGAGATTGCCGCACCATTCTTTGACAAGGGCTGGATTGATGCCGCCGTCAAACCGGGCAAGGCCCCCGGTGCATTTGCCCATCCCACCGTGACGGATGTGCACCCCTATGTGATGCTGAACTACCTCGGGAAACCTCGGGATGTCATGACCTTGGCCCATGAATTGGGGCACGGCGTCCATCAGGTGCTCGCTGCCGATCAGGGTGAGATGCTGTCGTCCACTCCGCTGACGCTGGCCGAGACGGCATCGGTTTTTGGCGAAATGCTCACCTTCCGCAAGATGCTGGAGAAAGCCACGACCCAGGAGGAGCGCAAGGTCCTGCTCGCCGGCAAGGTCGAAGACATGATCAACACCGTTGTGCGCCAGATTGCGTTCTATGACTTTGAATGCAAACTCCATGCCGCCCGCGCCGAGGGAGAGCTGACCCCCGAGGACATCAATGCGCTATGGATGAGCGTACAGGCCGAAAGCCTCGGTGACGCCTTCGATTTCATGGATGGATACGAGACGTTCTGGGCCTATATTCCGCATTTCGTTCACTCCCCTTTCTACGTCTATGCCTATGCCTTTGGGGACGGGTTGGTGAACGCGCTCTACTCGGTCTATGCCGAGGGCGCCGAAGGATTCGAGGACAAATACTTCGATATGCTGAAAGCAGGGGGCTCAAAACACCACAAGGAGCTGCTTGCGCCGTTCGGACTGGATGCCTCCGATCCGAAATTCTGGGACAAGGGGCTCAGCATGATTTCCGGGCTGATCGACGAATTGGAAGCGATGGAGAGCTGATCGTTCCGCAAACGCGCCAGAGCCCTGGCGTAAAATCATAATAAATGCCGAAATACAGATGCCAAAGCCCGCCTCACCGTGACGGCGGGCTTTTTCTGTGCTTGATATCGCGCTCATGAATATCTCGCCTGACATCAGCTTTGTCCGCCTCGAAAGATCTGATTTCGCATTGGTGCGCCATATCGAAGTCGCGCCGGAACAGATCATCTATTGCGGCACAGTGGATATGGCGTTTGCCTCGGATGAGGCAGGGATTGATCTCTATGCGGTGCGCGCGGCGGGGACCTGCGTCGGTTTCTTCAAGATCGACCTGAAATATCCCAAAACACAGGATTTCGCGCGCGATGGCGATCTCGGGCTGCGCGCCTTCATGATTGACAGGTGGCGCCAAGGGAGCGGACTGGGCAGCGCGACATTGCGCGCCCTGCCGGAGTTTCTTCGCAAAACCTATCCGGACGCGCAGGCCATTGTGCTGACGGTCAATATCCGAAACCAGGTTGCGGTTCGCAGATACCTCAGCACGGGCTTCACGGCGACAGGGGATGTGCACGACGGCGGGCATGCAGGCCTTCAGTACGTCATGCGGCAGATGATTGCCCCGCCCAGGTCCCTGCACATATCCCGGACGATGTCTGACTGACCCGCACTGCCGGTCGTGTCACTTCAGCTGACTGTCTTTGCTGCCGCGCCGATTGATACCTCCCCGGGCGTGACGTTCCCCATCCCGGTCCTGCTGGCAATCGAGACAGAGCTTGACGCCGGGGATTGCCTGCCTGCGGGCTTCGGGGATGGCTTCATCACAATCGGCGCAATGCGTCAGACTGTCGCCAACCGGTGCCCGCCGGGCTTTCATCCGTGCCAGCTCGTCCGAAATCGAGGCCTCGATCTGTTCGGATACCGCACCGTCTTTTGCCCATCCACCGGCCATACCAAACTCCCGCTCAAGACCAAGGTACGAGTCTAGCGCGCCCGTTCCTGCGATCAAGCGGATGAGATGACCGCAGAGGGAGCCTTCGGCGCGGCCTGCCGGGCCCTGCGGCCCCGAAATGTGCGACACTACCGCGTGCGGTCTCATGAGAGCCGCCGGAACTCCTGTCATCAGACCGGATCAGAGGTCGGTCGCCACCGCAAAAACCTGATCCATCATGGCCTGGGTCCCGCGCGAGAATTCCAGCGGACAGGGATAGGGCACCCCCTCCCGTATGCTGCGCCCAAAGGCTTCGACCTGAAGTTTATAGTGATCGGCCGCAGGGAAACGTTCAATCAGAACCTGTCCGGCGCCGCCCGCCTGCGTCGATTGATGCAACTCCAGACGCGCCTCGCCAAAAACACGCGGGTTGAACGGCGCCGTCAGACGCAGCACGCCTTGGTCGCCATGAAACACCATCTCCTGATAGGGCTGCATGCGCGTGCTGACATAGGCCGAGTAGAGAAACCCCGGGAACCGCGCCTGCACGTTGGACAGCACGTCGACACCGTTTTCCCACTCGATCTGCGCCGAGACCTCCACGGGTTCCTGCCCCGTCACGAAACGGCTCGCTCCAATCACGTAGACGCCGATATCCCGCAGAGCGCCACCGCCGGTTTCGGGGCGATTGCGGATATTGTCGACATCCTGCCGGTTGTCGAAAGAGAACTTGCCGGACACATGCCGCAACCGCCCAAGCGCACCGGTTTCCACCAGGTCTTTGGCCCGCTGCCACTGCGGGTGATGCACGATCATATAGGCCTCGGCGGCGAGTACCGATGCGGACTCACGCGCGGCGATCAGCTGATCAAACTCTGCGTCCTGCAGAGTGGCCGGTTTCTCAACCAACACATTCTTGCCAGCCGCCATCGCCTTCAGTGCCCATTCCACGTGCAGATGGTTTGGCAACGGAATGTAGACCACGTCGATCGACGGATCCGCCAACAGCGCCTCATAGCTGTCATGTACCGTGAGGCCGGGTGCGAAGGCCTGAAACAAGGCGGCTTTTTCCGGGCTGGACGTGGCCAGCGCCGCCAGTTCCGCCCCGTCGGCGGCATGGATGGCGGGCCCCATATGTTCGCGTGCGAATTTCGCAGCTCCCAGAATACCCCACCGGACTGGATTTGACATGAACTCTCTCCTTCCCTGCGCAATAGCGTTTGCGCTCACAGTAGTCCCTGCGCGCCCTCTGCGCCTAGCCCCGGACGATGTTTTTTCCCGGCACGACGCAAGACCAAAGGCGCCCACCGCGATGCGGCAACCCCCTGATCTGCATCACATATTGAAGAACGCACCGGGCGCTGGAGGAGTATATATTCGGCAAACCAGTCCTAAACCTGAGTGAGAAAGTCGGATTTAGTACCCGACAACATCAGTCAACTATTTGATTTTGCTCATTTTTTTATTGACACCCCCGCGAAAATGACGATATACAGATCTCAACTGCAGCAAGCCAGACGATCAGGCCGCCAGCAGCTCGCCATCCAGCCAGGACCCCCTCGGGGCTCAGCCAGATCGCCAGCGACGCCAGCTCCCCAGTTTTGATCAACCAGCCAGCCAATGCAGGTTTTGACGCTGCCGCCCGCTACGTTAGAAACGCAGCCAGCTCCGCAGCGCCCCCCTCCCTCAGATGATCAGGCGGCCGCCTGCCGCGTGGGCTCTCCCTGCCCCCGTCCGGCTGACCGGCACAGGCGTGCCGGGCCCAAAGGCGTCACAGAGGTTTCACCGAAACTTCACTCCGAAGCTGCTCGATTGTGGCGAATCCCATGTGATACTCGGCGCTGTAATCGCAACACGATTTCAGCCACATTTGCAGGGAATTCGACCATGCGTATTTCTACAGTCGCCATTCTGGCCAGCGGTCTCGCCGCGCCGTTCGCCTTGCCCCTTCAGGCCAAGGACGCAACCTATATCGGGTCCATTCAGACCATTGCCGGGCCCCGCTCCTCAGAGGCAACGGGTACGGTCTTTGTCGACAGGAACCGGAACTCCCGTCACGACGCCGATGAAGCAGGCCTGGAGGGGGTCGCCGTCACCAATGGCCGCGAAGTTGTGCTGACCGATGCCGACGGCCACTACAGCCTTCCGGCCTACGACGATATGAACCTCTCGGTCGTGAAGCCTGCGGGATATGCGGTCCCGCTGGACGCGGACATGGTGCCTCAATTCGCCTATGCCCATAAGGCTGAAGGCTCCGCCCACCTGCGGTTCGGTGGTATTGCCGCCACCGGCCCGCTGCCTGCCTCCATCAACTTTCCGCTGATCGAAGACCCCGTAGGATCCGGGTTCAACTGCATCGCCTTCGGAGATCCGCAGCCCTACACCAATCAGGAAGTGTCCTATGTCCGGGACACCGCGGGGAAAATGCTCGCCAATGCAGATCTCGATGAAACCGAGTGCCTGATTTTTGCAGGCGACATCATGGGCGATGACCTGTCGCTCTACTCTCGCTTCAAGAAGATCATCGCGGTCGGACAGACGCCGCAGTATTTTGTGGGCGGCAATCACGATCTGGATCTGGATGCCACCACGGACGCCGACAGCTTTGACACGTTTCGCCGTGAATGGGGCCCCGAATACTGGGCCGCAGAAATCGGCGATGTGCTCTTTGTGGGCCTTGATAACGTGCGCTATCCTTGCAACGGCGTCGACCCCCATCCGTTTTGTGCCACCGATAGAAACCATACGTACAATGGGGTCGTGTCTGAGCGACAGGTCGAATGGCTGGCCAACCTGCTGGAGCATGTGCCCGAGGACAAGTTGATCGTGATGACTGCCCACATTCCATTTCAGACCTTCACCGACAACGGCGCGGGCAAACATCAAACCGACAACATGTCAGAATTGGCCGACCTGCTGGCCGGGCGCAAGGTTCTGGCACTCGCAGGCCATACCCATACCACCGAGAACATCGAAAAAGGTGAGAGCTTTGAGGGCTGGCAGGCCAATACCGGCCTGGCCGAAGCCCCCTTTCAGCAAATCATCACCGGTGCCGTGTCGGGCAGCTGGTGGGCGGGTGACCTCAACGACAGTGGCGTGCCCCATTCCACCCAACGGTTGGGCAGCCCGCGCGGCTACTATGAGCTGGCCTTTGACGGAACCGCCTACGTGGACACCTACCGCGCATTCGACCGCGCGGCCGGAGAGCAATTGCATGCCTCGTTCAACACCCCACGGTTCCGCACCTGGGCGCAAGCCGTGCTCGACTATGCCAATCTCTATGGCAGCCCGTCCAAGGTCCTGCCACCTGTCACCCGCAATGATCTGGCGGACCCGTATATGCTGACGCAAGAGGATCTCACAGGCGGCTCATGGGTTGCCGTCAATGTCTGGAACGGCAGCCGCACCTCAACGGTCACCGTCTCGCTGAACGGCGGCGAGCCCCTCACCGCCAGCCGCACTCAGACCGGCACTGGCGAGGCCAAGCATCGGGGAGTCGACTACGCGGACCCGCTTGCCTTCATCCGGCAGTCCACCCAGGCCTCGATGGCCGTGCGCTCGGATCGCGGAGGCGCGGACACCGCAGGCTTCACGACCTGGCAGGGAGAGCGCTGGAGCGGCGTCCCCGGCCCGTTCCAGAGCTGGATGCTGACCGACAACAGTCAGCACCTGTGGCGTGCGGACCTGCCTGCGGACCTCGCGCCCGGTCTCCATCGCATGGAGGTTGAAACAACGGACCGTCACGGCCGGGCCTTCACCACCACCTACACGTTTGAAGTGGTCGAAGACATTCCTCAGATGGGCTGGCAGTCGCACCTCTGGGATTGACCGCGCCAGACCATCCCTTGACGGTCCCTTGCCGTGGCACAGCCCCGGCTTCGGTGATTTCAGCGCCCTCCAAACAACAAGGACCACCATTCGGTGGTCCTTGTCCTGTCGGTGCCCGAGGGAGGAGGGCACATGCGACAAACCCTACACCGATTTCATCATGCCCTTGTCGGCGGCGAGCTCCCGCATTTTCTTTTGCAGCTTTTCAAAGGCACGTACTTCGATCTGACGAATACGCTCCCGGCTGACCTCATATTTCACGCTGAGCTCCTCCAGCGTCTTGGACTGTTCGGCCAGTCGCCGCTGGGTCAGAATGTCCTTTTCCCGATCATTCAGCACGCCCATCGCATCGGCCAGCAATTCGCGCCGCGCCTCAAGCTCGTCACGTGCTTCATAATCCCCCGCCTGATCCGCGCTTTCGTCTTCCAGCCAGTCCTGCCACTGCATGGTGCTGTCGCCGTCGCTGCCAACCATCGCGTTCAACGAGGCATCGCCGCCGGACATGCGGCGATTCATCGAAATCACCTCATCCTCGGTCACGCCGAGATCGGTGGCGATTTTCTTCACAGCTTCCGGACGCAGGTCGCCGTCCTCCAAAGCTCCGATGCGGGCCTTTGCCTTGCGCAGGTTGAAGAACAGTTTCTTTTGCGCCGAGGTCGTTCCGAGTTTTACCAGCGACCAGGACCGCAGGATATATTCCTGGATCGACGCCCGTATCCACCACATTGCATAGGTCGCCAGGCGGAAGCCTTTTTCCGGGTCAAACCGTTTGACCGCCTGCATCAAGCCGACATTGGCTTCGGAGATCACTTCTGCCTGTGGCAGGCCATAGCCTCTGTATCCCATGGCGATCTTGGCGGCCAAACGCAGATGCGACGTCACCATTTGATGTGCGGCTTCCGTGTCCTGTTCCTCGACCCAACGTTTCGCCAGCATGTATTCCTGTTCCGGCTCCAACAGTGGAAACTTGCGGATCTCCTGCAGGTAGCGGTTCAGGCCACCCTCTGGGGTCGGGGCGGGCAGGTTTGCATAATTCGCCATAAGATCTGTCCCTTTCAATTATGTGAGGACGTAACATTGTCCCACTGGGGCCACGAAGACAGTCATGTCAGGCGGCCAGTTGTCAACAGTTATACAAAGCCACGAGCGCTCCCTCTGTGAAATGCGTCACAAAAGACCGTCATTTTTTTGCCCACAGGCCTAATAGACTGAATTGTATAACTTATGCGTGCCGCGGAAATTTCAACTTTCCACACAGAGCAACGGCGGTTCCCCCCTTCTGCATTTGCAGGGAATCCAGGGCGCGTGGCGCCGGTCGCTTCGGGCTATGCCCGAAGCGAAACACCTCACATTCAATCAATCAAAGTGCGGCGCCCTCCAATCTGCACCCTGTGGATTCGCAGATGCAGAACGGTCACATCACGTGATGCCCGGCCGTCGCAATGCCTCCATCAGGTCCAGCATGTCACGAGGCAAAGGCGCCTCGAACCGGAGCGTCGCGCCGCTGACCGGGTGCTGAAAACCCAGAACCGTCGCATGCAGCGCCTGTCGTGCAAACCCGTCCACCGCTGCACGGCCTGCATCACTCAGCGACTTGGGCGACAACTTCCGCTTGCTGCCATACGTCGGGTCCCCCACCAGGCCGTGACCAGCATGCGCCATATGCACACGGATCTGATGCGTGCGGCCGGTCTCCAGCCAGCATTCAATCAAGGAAACAACTCCCGGCGCGCCAAATGCTTCGACGATCCGCGCCCGTGTAATGGCATGGCGGCCGCCCTCGAACAAAACCGCCTGCCGCTGGCGATCCGTCTTGTGCCGTGCCAGCTGAGTGGTGATCTTCAGGATATGCCCCGGCTCGAAACTCGCTCCCCGAATGCCGCGCAACCGCGGATCATTGCCATCGGGCGTCCCGTAACACACAGCCTGATAGTAGCGCTCGACGCTATGGCGCTCGAACTGTGCCGCAAGTCCCTGATGTGCCACGTCTGTTTTGGCCGCCACCAGAAGCCCCGAGGTCTCCTTGTCGATCCGGTGTACAATGCCCGGCCGCTTGACGCCGCCAACACCAGACAGGTCAGCTCCACAATGATGCAGCAACGCGTTAACCAGCGTCCCGGAGGGACTGCCCGGCGCCGGATGCACCACCATGCCCGCCGGTTTGTTCACCACGATCAGATCCGCATCCTCATGGACCACATCAAGCGCAATATTCTCCGGCCCGATATGGCTCTCCTCGGCCTCGTCGACGGTGATCGTGACCCGCGCCCCTTCAGCAACCTTCGATTTGGCCTCCGTCGACAAAACTCCGTCGACCTCGACCCGACCGTCCTCGATCAAGCGCGCCAATCTGGTTCGCGACAAGGTGGCTTCCTCTGGCACATCGCGCGCAATCGCTTTATCAAGCCGCTTAGGCGGGTTTTCCGCGATCACAAATTCTATGCGGCGGCTGGCCATGACACTTCCTTCCGAGCCTGAGACACAAGACGAACCGGCGCAGCTGCGTTTCCTGCGGCGCCTCGTGACCACGCTGACCGTGATCATGGTGGGCGGGGTTCTAGTCGTAATCGCATTGCTTGTCATCCGTTTGTCGAGCGACCGCGATGCACCGGCCATACCGGAGCATTTGAACCTGCCAGACGGCACAACGGCACGGGCGATCACTTTTGGCCCGGACTGGATCGCCGTGGTGACGACGGACGACCAGATCCTGATCCTGGATGCGACACAGGGCACCCTGCGCCAAACGCTGCAGATCCACTGATCCGCAGAGCTGCTGCGACCACTTCGCGCCCGGCCGAAAGAGCCGGGACCGCCAGCCTCGGTTTCCGTATCGATTGCGGCCTCAGGACCGCAGCAATACCTTGCTCGAGTCGATGGCCTGCGCGATGCGCGTATATTGTGACTGGCGCAATTTCGATCCCGCGCTGCGCAAAAGGACCGTACGCGCCTCTTCCAGAATGGCTTCGGCTTGCTGGTTGACCGCGAGCTGACGTCCCGCATCCACCGGCACCAGGGGGCGGGCCGTCGCATCTCCGCCTTCTTGGGCGCTGGAGACGTTGATCCGGCCCTTTGTGCGATCACGATTGTCCAGGGCCAAGCGTTCCAACTTGGCCGAGGTATCCTGCAAGATCGATCTGACCTCGTCGTAATCCGTACCCTCCGGAATATCACCCGAGACCGCCTCAAGGCGTTCTGACAGACAATCCACACGATAACTCGCGTCGCTGAGTTCGCCACAGAATGCCTGAAGAGTGGCAAGACTGCCCACAATCTCCTTCAGAAAATTCGCCGACCCGAATTGCCCGGCCGGAACCACAACAGTGTAGACAAGCTGCTGCTGCGCCTGTGCTACCTGACCTCCCGCCACAAGAAATGCCGCCCCAATTGCCGCCACTGTCCGCTTCATACCAAAATCTCCAACTATCAATGAAAACTCTATTGAAACCAAAACTACCGCAGGAAGCTCCTCCTGCGAAGCCCGCAAGCGAATGACGAGAAAGATTGTCCTGTCCCGTCCGGACCTTTCACGTGCCCCGCCCGGCCTTTTCAGGTCACACCACAGGCCGACGCTGAAAATGATCGAAACACGGCGCCATTTGTGTCTATACTACCAGAAAGTTCTCATGTTTCGTGACACATTTTCATAGATGAGTTTCCCAATGTCCCCGTTCCAGAAAACAAGCCTCGTTTCCGTCTGTCTCGCCCTCGCACTGCCTGGTTCCGCATCACATGCCCAGGGGGCGGCCGTCGCCGAAGCCCGCGCCCGGCTGATCTGTGGCTCAGGGACAGTGGTGTCCGCCACATACTTGCCGGGCGGCCTGTTGCAGGCGACTTGCCGACAGAACACACCCAATTCCTCCACCAGCAACGCCAACACAGCATCCGGCAATGGATCAGGTCTCGGGACGGGAGGATTGGGTACAACGGGCCTCGGCATCGGGGTCCTGACGGCCACAGTAGTGCTGACGGTTGGCACATCCGGGTCCAGTGGCACCACGACCACCGGAACGTCAGCCACCTCTGTTGCGGAATAGCAGACCCTGCACTGGCGCTTCGCGCATCCTGCATATGGATGATCGTCCCTGGACACGACACCTGCTATATCCGGCGTCAGCCGATGGGGCCCAAGACGGCCTCGGAACAGAGTGCAGGGCCGCATGACATGGCCAAAATCACAGTGTCCGCGGTAGAAAAGGAAATATGGTACCACCTCCTGGTCTCGAACCAGGGACCTCTTGATCCACAATCAAGCGCTCTAACCAACTGAGCTAAGGCGGCACTGAGGGGGCATTTATAGCACAGAATTTCGGAGTGCAAGAGCTCATACCACAAGTTTTTTGCACATCGGGAAAATTCCCATTCGGGGCCTTTCAGAAATCCCGGCACTCGAGACGCAGCGCACACCGCGCCAGCGCCGTCTCGACAGACGCAGCCACAATGATTCTCCACAAGGCGCAGAAATCGCCGCGACTCTTTCCGACCATGCGCCCCCCCTTGCAACCACCTGGGTTCAACATCTTGCTTTTTAGACAACTGCAGTCTAGCAGAGTTGCTCACCGCTATGCTGTGCGAAGGAGCAGTCCCATGGGGATCAACACCGAACGTGATGTCGAGGCGAATATGCAGATCGGTCCGACCGATGTGGGCATGGTTCGCATTTTTATCGAAGCCAATGGCGTCGAGATCCCGATGGATTTCGAACCAGAGGAAGCCGATGAAATCGCTGACGAAATTCGCGCCGCTGCGCAGGCAGCCCGCGCCGTCAGTTCCTGACGTTTCGGAGCAGGTCGCTGTGACGTAAGCCGGGTCATGGGCCCGGCTTTCTTGTGCCCGAAACAGACCATTTTTCCGCCGCATCTTCTTGCGCAAAGTTACCGCAATCCTCGCAGGTTAATTGGCTAACACCCTTGGCCAAGCACAATAGTTGATTGCATTTTATACGTTCCATTTACGCAAGTTATAGCCGTGTTAACCTTCGCATATAAATTGTTAATGACTGGCAACTCTCTGCTTGGAGCGTGTGTGATGTATCATTTTACTGCCCCCCCGACGGGTCTCATGGTGAACCTACCGAGCGCAATCGCCTCGGCCAACGGCCCACATGCAGCTGCGCTCTCCCTGTCCGATTCAGACAGTTTGACAGCGAACCAATTACAAAATCAGGTCACCCAAGCGCGACGTGCGCGTGACAAGCTGATCGACCAGATCACCAAACCCCCGGAACCCGGTTGGAAATCCGCGGTCAATCAAGTCTCCGAGACCGTCGAGCGGATGGAGAAGGTTCTCAGCTTTCTGCAAGCTCATAGCGTCCTGCCCGTCAGGCCGGTTGAGGATCTCGACTCGGTCGAAGTCTATCCCTCGGGAACCGCTTTGCAGCAATCGGGCAGGACCTCGGATGCACCTCCGCCTGACACCAAAGCTCCGGTTGCGTCGCAGTCAGTTGCGTCTCAGTCAGTTGCATCTTCTCCGGTTGCGCCGCCTGCGAACGAGGTCAGCGCGACAGAACCGGTGAACAGTGCCGCTGCGGGCCGGGCCCCGGGCGTGATATACGTCATGGACGACGGTGTCGTCATTGTCGGCCTCCCCCCCGAGGAAACCGCCCGCACCGCATCGCGCCACCGCGGGACCACAGACGCCCCGCTGCAGCCGACCCCGGCAGCAGAGCAGGCCAAGACCCCGGGCGTGGTCGTGAACCTGTCACTGACCGAAGATCAGCAAAGGGCCAGTCAGGATCTCATCGCGCTTGCCCGCAAGGCCTATGCGCAACTGCAGCCCCATGTGGCGGAGCAATCAGCGGATTTGATCACCAGCACCCAGATCGGGATCACGGCTGAACTGGAGAAGGATCCCGCAGCCCCGCCTTCACCGGAGCGCATCACACCGGCGGCGCCACTGCGAGAGCCCCCCCTCTCGCCTCCGACTTCAGCGGACACAACGGCAAACTCGACCCAAAAGGATCCGCTGCATGCAACAGCTGCGCCTTTTGCCAGTGACGCGAGCGAGGAGGCCGCAGAGGCCACCAGACAGCAACAGGTCATTGCGCTGCAGCTCGATGGCCACAATGACATCATCTATATCGTGCCTCCAGCCAAGGCGACGATGGATCTCATTGCATGACCCCGGTCAGGTGACTCTGTCCTGCCCGACGCAGGGCGCTAGTCTTCTTCGGGTCCTGACGGCAGCAACAGACGCCCGTCCTGACCGAGGCGTGGATCCCGCAGTTTCTGCAAACGTCGTGCAGCATCCATTGCGAATTTGTGAATGAGCTTCTTGCGCCGCGGCGCAGGCAGTTTTTGCTCGGGCCCCATCCGGATGACTTCGGCATCATAGGCGTCAGCGAGAATCAGCCCCGTGTCCTGCGGCAAAAGGTCGGTCGGGAAATCCATGTCTACCGCCCAAAAGTACCTGTCACACCACTCCAGGTAGCCCCGCCATTTTGCGTCGCTCTGGTAATCCGCGCGGCTGGACTTGCATTCGATCACCCAAAGCTCCCCTTTGGGGCCCAGCGCCATGACATCCACCCGCAAGCCGCGATCGGGCACGAATTCCTCCACCGCGACATAGCCCAAGGAGCGCAAATAGCGGCTCACTCCGCGGGCCAGACGCTGTCCCGGTTGCAAGACAGAGGCTTCGCCCTCAGCCGGCACAATATTCCCAAATGCCCTTTCAGGCACATCTGCAAAGTCATCACTGTCGGGATCGGAACTGGCCATCAGATCAAAGTGAACAATACATGAACAAAAATCAAGCCCGTCCGCATCGCACGCCCCTTGTGCCAGAGCCATCCCCGCATTAGATGTGATGACAGGCGGGTTCTGCCCTTCTCGTGAACGGCAGCATTCCAGTGGCCTTAAGCAATTCCGAGGGAGCTGGCTCTGTGCGGACCCTGGTCCGTTTACCTGGCGCCCACCTGTACATACAGGTCCTCGGGAATCAACGCCACACGGTTGACAGGTGGTTCCCGCCACATTCGCTTTTTTGCCGCTGGCCCGAGACGTATGCCACGACCTGAGGTCCGGCGCTGGGGACGGATGCAAGTCCACGGCTCGTCTGCGACCGTCCTATTCGATACCGTCCTATGCGATATCGCCCGGCGCCTCCCCCAGACCCGGTTTACCAGACCCGGTTTACCAGTCCCGATTTGCAGGGCGTGCGCGAGAGACCGCAGCCGGCACACGGACAGGCTGCAGCTCCGGCCCTACGGGCCTCCCGCCACCGGGACGTCGATCCTCAGAGGCCATCCCCATCACGGCAATTCCAAACTGCACTCCACCAAAGACCACCGCATTGGCAACCCAAAGCACCGCCGCAGCCACGACGCCGACTTCGGACCCGAGGATCAGACTGCCCAGACGCGCCACATCAAACGTCATCAACGTGCCCACGAAAATCGCGCTCAGCACGAGGCCAAAAACCGCGCTGCGCATATATAGTTTGATCAGCTCTGGCATCACATCCTCCGTATCCCGATATCCTACAGATAGGGTCGAGAGCGGGCGCAGTCCAGTTTTGCACATAGGCTGCGACGATTTTGCCAAGCCGCGTCCCTTGGTCCGTCCGGTAAAGAACGGGATCGCAGGCAGACGGCGCATGTGGGGATCGCACGGCGACGCGGGCATGAAAAACGGCGCCGATAGCAAGGCGCCGTCTCTCTGATCCGCGGACCGCTTTCGCGCGTGTGCTAGGTATTGCGCCTCTCGCTCATCAGGCCGCGCAGGATGGCATAGCACATCAACAACAGCACGACTGTGAATGGCAAACCGGTCGAGATTACCATCGACTGCAGCGACTGCAGGCCGCCTGCGCTCAGCAACAACACGATCGCGACGGCCCCCTCGAAGATGCACCAGAACGCGCGTTGAGGCACGGGCGCGTCAACCTTTCCCCCCGCAGTGATCGTGTCGATCACCAGAGAGCCGGAATCCGACGAGGTCACGAAGAACACGATCACCAGCACGATGCCGACCAGCGACGTGATCCCCGCCAATGGCATGACGTCAAGCATCTTGAACAGCTTCAGCTCCAGCGCCGCGTCCTGTGCCACCGTGTAGCCGTCGGTGACCACCTGATACATCGCCGTGCCGCCAAAGACGCTCATCCACATCACGCAGACGATCGACGGGATCAGCAATACGCAAATGATGAATTCGCGTACGGTGCGGCCCCTGCTGACGCGCGCGATGAACATCCCCACAAACGGCGACCAGGAAATCCACCATGCCCAATAGAACGATGTCCACCCCTGGCTGAAGTTCACGTCTTCCCGACCGATTGGGTTCGAGAGCGCCGGCAGATACTGGACGTAGGCCACCAGTGAGTCCCAGAACAACGACAGCAGGAACAGCGTCGGCCCCACCAACAGCACGAAGATCAACAAGACGAAAGCCAGCCCCATATTGATCTCCGACAGGATCTTCACGCCGCCATCAAGGCCCCGCAGGACCGACACCAGCGCAATCGCCGTGATGGCCGAGATCAACACCACCTCGGTGGTGGAACCGACGGGCACTCCGAACAATTCGTTCAGTCCCGCATTGGCCTGCGTCGCGCCGAACCCCAGCGACGTCGCCAGCCCGAACAGCGTCGCAAAAACCGCGAGCGTGTCGATCAGGTGGCCGACCCACCCCCAAACCGCATCGCCGAACACCGGGTAGAACGCCGACCGGATCGTCAGAGGCAAGCCTTTGTTATAGCTGAACAATGCCAGCGCTAGTGCAACCACAGCGTAGATCGCCCAAGGGTGCAGCCCCCAGTGAAAAATCGTCGCCGCCATGCCAAGGCGCATCGCTTCGGCCTCGTTGCCAGAGGCTGCGCCCAAGGGGGCCCAATCCGTGCGCATGCCCCCTTCGGTCGCGGTTCCGCCCATGGAGGAGGCAAAGTGGCTCAGAGGTTCCGAGACACCGTAGAACATCAATCCGATCCCCATCCCGGCCGCAAATAGCATCGCAAACCACCCGATGTAGCTGTAGTCAGGCGTCGCCTCCGTGCCGCCGAGCCGAACACTGCCCAGAGGTGTCACGATCAGCATCAGGCAAAAGAGCACGAAGATGTTCGCGGCCCCGATGAAGAACCAGTCAAACCCCTTGGTGACAGAGCTGAAGAGCCAGGAAAACACGGCCCCCGCCTGCTCCGGCAGGGCAAGGGTGTAGAACACGAACGCCACGATCGCGGCGCCAGAGACCATGAAAACCGGATTGTGGATGTCAAAGCCAAACGGGCCGACACTGCCCTCCACATTGTCCTGTCCGATTTGGTATTCAGTATCGATTACATGCGCAGCGCCGTCCGGGCCGGGGATCCCGTCGGACGTTTCCGTCGTTTGGTCGGTCATTGCTGCCGCCTTTCGTTCTGGAGTTTCAATTTGTCGAATCCTGGTCGCGAACAAGGAGCACGGACGCCGGACTATGCGCCGCCACATGCGCGCCATGTCCCGCCCAGATGTAGTCGGATATATTTGGCACATGGGTGGCCATGACCACCAGATCCGCACCGAGATCCCTGATCGCCTTTTCCAACGCCTTGTTCAACTCCACTGCGGGATCGTGGCTGATGATCGTGTGACCGCTGGCCGGCACCCCATGCTGGGCTGTCTGGCTCGCTGCGAAACTCTGCAGCTTTGCGTCATACTCTTCCGGCGTTCGTGCCACGCCCCCCGGCGCGGAGGACGCAACCCCCACGAAGCACAGGCTCGCCTTGTGGCTGCGGGCCAGATCTGCGGCCACCTGCAGAGTTTTCCCCAGCGCAGCCTCATGCGCCAAGTCAATCGGCACGACTATTTTTTGAAACATATCCCCTCCTGTTTCTGCCAGCCCTAAGGGGCCTTTGTTTCCGGGTGTCGCAGCCGACCCCGAGACCGGAGACGACTGTTTATGGTTTACAGGCTGACAGAAATTGTCTCGCAACGCAAATCTGGAGCCCATTATTGTACCGTGCTGCTGGGCTCTGGCGGTCGGAGCTCATTCCGCCTCCGGTTGCGAACGCAACGAAAAAAGGCGCAAGGCTTTCGCCCTGCACCCGGCCTCATAGCGCGTCGCGCGCGAAGCTGTGGCCCGATTTTCTGTGGCCCAGTTTTTTTGGCCCAGTTTTTTGGCCCCGTTTTTTTGGCCTGACTTTCTCGTGGCCTGACTTTCTTGTGGCCTGACTGTCCCGCGATCAGGCGCCGGTTGATCTGGCGCCCTGTGATCCGGAGCGCATCAGTGATCTGCTGCACATCTGGCACCCAGCCGAAAGCCCCGCGCGCAGGGGATCAGAATGCCTCGGGCTTGGCCTCGCGTGCCATGTGGTCCAGAACCGCATTCACAAAGCTCGGCTCCTTGCCTTCGGGAAAGAAGGCGCGCGCGATATCGACATATTCGTTGATGACCACCTTCACGGGGGTGCCGCATTCGACGAATTCCGCACCGGCGGCACGAAACAACGCACGCAGGGTCGGATCGATACGGGCAATCGGCCATTTCGCCACCAGCGCCCGGTCTGTCATCTGGTCGATCTTGGCCTGATGATTGACCGCTTCGCGGACCAGCTGGCGAAACAACTTCGGATCGCCCTCGGCATATTCGTCGTCGTCATAGACCGCGCCAAACCGGTGGTCCTCGAATTCGACAATGACCTTGTCAAAGGACTGATCGCTCTGTTCCATCTGGAACAGGGCCTGCACCGCGTACAGACGGGCCGCGGACCGCGCCTGCGTCTTGTTCCTTGCCGGCGTCTGAGCCGGTTTCGAGGCGTCTTTCGAGGTCATGACGTGGTCAATCCGTTTTCTGATTAAGCGATCCGATAGGAGTCGGAGGAAGGTTTGAAACCGACTCCCTTGGTCTGGGCGCCCCACTTACGCGCCAGCGCGATCAGATGCAAGGCTGCAGCCGCAGCGCCACCGCCCTTGTTTTGATCGTCCGGGTCGGCGCGCACCTCTGCCTGCTTGCGGTTTTCCACCGTCAGAATGCCATTACCGATGCAAAGCCCCTGCAGACCCAAAAGCTGGATCGCGCGCGAGCTGTCATTGCAGACCGTATCGTAATGCGTCGTTTCTCCGCGGATCACGCAGCCCAGCGCCACATAGCCGTCAAAGTTTGCCGACCGGTCGGAAATTCCGATCGCGGTCGGGATCTCCAGCGCGCCGGGCACCTCGATCACCTCATAGGTGCCGCCCACGGCCTCGATCTCGGACACGGCGCCTGCAACCATATTGTCGGCAATGTCCTTGTAGTAGGGCGAGACCACGATCAGCAGCTTGACCGGCTTGTCGAATGTCGGGCGCGGCAGGATGTAGTGAGTTTCATGTCCAGCCATGGAAGAGGCCTCCTTCAGGATCCGGATGACAAGATGGGACGGGTGCCGACAATGGACAACCCGTAGGCATCAAGGCCAAGGTATTTCGTTTTCGGCGAGTCGGTGAGCAGGATCAGCTCTTCCACGCCGAGTTTATTGAGAATCTGTGCGCCAAGGCCGGTTTGCTTGATGGTGCGGGGTCCGTCCTCTTCGGCCGCATAAAGCGCATTGCGCGGTTGCCGGAAGAGACAGACGATACCGCGCCCCTCTTCGGCGACCAGCTGCATTGCCTTTGGCAACTCACCCGCCGGTTTCGGCCCCAGCCCCAACAGGTCAGAGGCCTCGTGCAGAGCATGGGTCCGCGTCAGGACCGGCTCCGGCGTCGTGATGTCGCCCTTGATCAGAACCACATGCTCCACGTCATGGGTTTGGTCGGTAAACAGACGCATCTCCCAGTCGCCGCCATATTCGGAGGTCACCGTGGACCGCCCCGTTTCATCCACGAGGTTGTCATTCTTGGTGCGGTAGGAGATCAGATCGGAGATGGTGCCGATCTTCATGTCGTGGGTCTTTGCAAACTCCACCAGATCCGGCAGCCGCGCCATGGTGCCGTCTTCTTTCATGATCTCGCAGATCACGCCCGCAGGCTTCAGCCCGGCCAGGCGGGAGATATCCACCGCCGCCTCGGTATGGCCGGCCCGCACCAGAACCCCGCCGCGCTTGGCCCGCAACGGGAACACATGGCCCGGAGTGGCGAGGCTGGTCATCGTGTTCTGTTCGTTCACGGCCGTGGCCACGGTCAACGCCCGGTCAGCCGCCGAAATCCCGGTCGAGACCCCTTCGCGGGCTTCGATCGAGACGGTAAAGGCGGTTTCGTGGCGGGACGAGTTGTTCACCGCCATCATCGGCAATCCAAGGCGGTCGATCCGCTCGGCCGTCATCGGCAGACAGATCAGCCCCCGCCCATGGGTGGCCATGAAGTTGATCGCCTCCGCATCCGCGAATTCGGCTGCGATCACCAGATCGCCCTCGTTTTCGCGATCCTCATGGTCCACGAGAATATACATCCGCCCCTTGCGAGCCTCTTCGATGATATCCTCGATGGGACTGATGGCTTCCCGCAATTCGGCTTCGACGGGACCGGGCGTTTCATAGCTCATGGGCGGCAGGTCTTTCGCTGGTGAGGACTCGCGGTTCAGGCGATGCCTGGCCACGACAAAGGTCATGCAAGCCGAAATAGACCACGAAAGGCGCAAATACCAGCCCTGCGCACGGCATATGCAGGCACGTCACAGGCACTCAATCTGTGCATGTCTGCACCATCGTCGCCAGCCTCCTGACACCTCCCATTCCGGGCGATGATCGTATCACCCGACCCTGTCGTCGCGGAAATATTCCGCAGCACTCAGATAAGCCGCCGCGCGTCCGGCGGTGCTCCATTCATGTTCCAGCGGGGCATCACCGATGACCACCACCGAAGACCCGGAGAGCCCGCGCGCGTGGATAATCCCCTGCACCGTCTCGCGAATGTGACCCCAGCCGTCGGTAAAGACCGGCGCCTGCCCGGTTGTATCCAGCACCGGGTTCGCCTCGGCAACGCCGTCTGGTCTCAGGGGGCGATGGACCAGCGCCAGACGGCCGGCCCCGGCCACCTTTGCCAAGGTCTCCGCCTCTCTCTCCGGCATCTCGGGGCGGCCAAACAACTGCAGCGCATTTGACGAAAACAACAGCCCCAGCACGTCCCGGCCCGAGGTTTGCCGTACCTTTGCGTAGGTCTTGTAGTCCATGCCCAGCTCGGCGGCCCGCTTCAGCCGCATCTGCAGCACCAGCTTGGGGATGGTGTTGGGCATCAGCTTCTTCTGCGCCGAGCGCCATGCATGGGTCCGCCAGAGCTTTCCCGGCTCCATGCTCGGGCCGCCGTTATGGCCCAGCCCCGCCACGACAGCCATCTAGAGACTCTCCTGCAGGCGTGCCACGTAGCGCGCCAATGTGTCGATCTCAAGGTTCACGCGATCCCCCTGCTTCACATCGCCCCAGGTGGTAACCTCTTTGGTGTGTGGAATGAAATTGATCCCGAACTCGCACCCCTCGACCTCATTCACCGTCAACGAGGTGCCATTCAGCGCCACCGACCCTTTTGGCGCGATGAACCGGGCCAGGCTCTCGGGTGCCCGCAGCGTAACCCGGGTGCTGTCGCCCTCATCCCGCAGGCCCACGACCTCGGCCACGCCATCCACATGGCCCGACACGATGTGGCCTCCCAGTTCGTCGCCGACTTTCAGCGCCCGTTCCAGGTTCACCCGCTTGCCCACGACCCAGGTATCGAGGTTGGTCTTTGACACCGTCTCGGCCGAGATCTGGACGTCGTACCAATCCGCGCCCAGCGCCACGACCGTCAGACAGACCCCATCCGAGGCAATAGAGGCCCCCATGTCGATGCTGGCGGTGTCATAGCCGGTCTGGATACGGGCGCGCAGATCGCCCTCCTGCTCCAACGCGACGAGGGTGCCGACATCGGTGATGATCCCGGTGAACATGGGCTGTCTCCTTCGAATTTTCGCGCCACAGGGGACGCACCTTTGGCCCAGAGCTAGCCCCTGACCGCGCCCGGCTCAAGAGCGCGCTTGCCGTGGTGAAGCATCTGGTCATAGTTTGGCCCTAGAATAGGTGGAAATTGATCCAAATCCCCGCCGCTTTTTTCAACACGCGACCAAAGGACCGCCGCACAGATGCCCCAGCCTTCCGCTGACACGCGCAGCTTTTTGTTCCTGCAAGGTCCACATGGGCCATTTTTTGCAGCGCTCGCGCGTCTTTTGCGATCGGCGGGCTGTCGGGTTCACCGCGTCGGGTTCAATACCGGCGACCGGGTCTTCTGGACCGACCGACAAAGCTACATCCCCTACAAGGGCACGCCCGAGGACTGGCCGGACCGCTTTGCCGAATTGCTGGATGCGCAGGATGTGACCGACATTGTCCTCTATGGCGACACCCGTCCGGTTCATGCCCGGGCGATCGAAATCGCGCGCAGCCGGGCTGTGACCGTCCATGTGTTCGAGGAAGGGTACCTCCGGCCCTACTGGGTCACCTACGAGCGGGGCGGCAGCAACGGCCACTCCCGTCTGATGCAGATGCCGGTCGCCGAGATGGAAGAGGCGCTCGCCCGGAGCGAGCTGGACATGCCGCTGCCCCCCGCCCATTGGGGGGACACCCGGCAACATGTGATCTACGGCGCGCTCTATCACTGGTTCGTCATGTTCTGGAACCGCGGCTACCCGAGCTTTCGGCCGCATCGGACCTTGCCGGTCACACGCGAATTTCAGCTCTATTTGCGGCGGCTGCTGATGATGCCGATGCACGCGCTCGACCGCCGGATCGCCACCACGCGCATTCGCAACGGCGGCTTTCCCTACCATCTTGCGCTGCTGCAGCTCGAACATGACAGCGCCTTTCAGGCCCACTCTCCGTTTTCCACTATGACGGATTTTCTGGACACCGTGATCACCGATTTTGCCGCCAGTGCGCCGAGGCATCACCACTTGGTCTTCAAGGCCCATCCGCTGGAAGACGGCCGGGTGCCGCTGCGCCGTGATCTGAAGCGGATCGCGCGGGCCCATGACGTCAGTGACCGGGTCCATTATGTGCGGGGCGGCAAGCTGGCGCAGCTGCTGAACGAAGCGCGCACTGCCGTCACCGTGAACTCCACCGCAGGCCAGCAGGTGCTCTGGCGCGGCCTGCCGCTCAAGGTGTTCGGCAAAGCCGTCTATGACAAGCCCGAGTTCGTCTCGACCCAGCCCCTCACCGAGTTCTTTGCCGTGCCCGCCCGCCCGGACGGACGCGCCTACAAGCAATACCGACGGTATCTGCTTGAGACATCGCAGCTGCCGGGCGGATTTTATTCCCGCTCCGGACGTCGGCAATTGTTGCGACAGGTCGTCGATATGATGCTGGCATCCGAGGACCCCTATGACGCGTTCCTCGCCGGAACAGCAGCGCCACGGCAACACTTGCGTGCCGTGACCTGACCCCGGATGCACAGTACTCTGGATTTTTGCGGAACACTCGGCTAATTTACACGCAAAACTTGAGGCAAAATAAAAACAGGTCGAGGAGACCGAGCAGTGAAACCCATGCTTTTTCGATGGGCGCGCCCCGTGGCATTGCTGACGGCAGTTGCCCTTGCGGCGTCCTGCGGGCTGCCCAAGGTCGGCCCGAGCAAACGTCAGATTTTCGCGGGATCCGTTCAAAAGCAAGGCGATGCCTTTGTGGTATCGGTCAATGATCGCGTTGCCCTCGCCACCGCCGTTGTGCCCGCTCTCGGGTTTTCGGACACTTTCACCAATGCGTCGGTTCTGACATCGGACATCATCCGGCCCGGTGACATTCTGGGGCTGACCATCTGGGAAAACGTCGATGATGGCCTGCTTGCCAGTGCCGGTGCAAATGCCACGGCGCTCGAAGAGGTGCAGGTTGATGGTGCCGGATATATCTTTGTGCCCTACGCCGGCCGTGTGCGGGCCTCCGGCAACACCCCCGAACAGCTGCGCGAAGCGATCACCGAAAAGCTGGAGGATCAGACCCCCGATCCACAAGTCCAGGTGCGTCGCCTCGCCGGGGATGGCGCCACCGTCAGCCTGACCGGGGCCGTCGGCGGTCAGGGTGTCTATCCAATCGAGCGGCCCACCCGGACGCTGTCGACCATGCTGGCCCAGGCCGGTGGCATCGCGATCGAACCGGAAATCGCACAGGTGACCATCATTCGTGGCCAGCAGACCGGCACCGTCTGGTTCGAAGATCTCTACGACAATCCGCAGCTTGATATTGCGCTGCGCAATGGCGACAAGATCCTCGTGGAGGCCGACACTCGCGCCTTTACCGCCCTTGGCGCGACGGCAGCCCAGGCCAGAGTGCCCTTTGAGAGCCAAAACCTCTCCGCGCTGGAGGCCATCGCGCAGGTTGGTGGCCTGATCGCAACCGCGTCCGACCCCACCGGCGTCTTTGTCTTCCGCAACGAAGCGGCAGAGATTTCAAACCAGGTGCTGGGACGAAACGACCTGATCGGCGCCCAGCGGATGGTCTATGTGCTGAACCTCACCCAGCCCAATGGGTTGTTCATCGCCCGCGATTTTGTGATCCGCGACGGCGACACCATCTATGTGACCGAGGCGCCCTATGCGCAGTGGACCAAGACCCTGTCGCTGCTGTTCAGCCCCCTGTCCACTGCGGCCAGCATTGATACGCTCTTTGGTGCTGACTAACATCGCATGATGCAAAGGCCGGAGCCGGATCCTGAAAAGACCCAATCCGGGAGCACGCGCTCCCGGCTTTTTGTGTACAACGGGGGATTTTTCTTCCAACAGCGGGTGCGGCGCATTCTGCAGCTCGCCGGCTATGATATCCGCCTCGGCCGCCCCAAAGACGGGGACTATGTCGGGATCTGGGGGGATTCTCCCACCTCCCATCGCGGCAAGAAAATGGCCGAAACCCACCATGCCCCGATCATCCGGGTCGAGGATGCCTTTTTGCGCTCGGTCCATCCCGGGCGCAGCGGCGAGCCTCCGCTGGGGTTGCTGCTGGATCGCACTGGTGTGCATTTCAATCCGCACCTGTCCAGCGACCTTGTCACCATGCTGAAAACCAATCCGCTGGACGACAGCCACCTGATGCGCCGCGCGCGCGATGCAATGGCCCGCCTGCAGGATGCTCATCTCAGCAAATACAACGCCTTCCACCCTCAGGCGCCGGTGCCAGATCCCGGATATGTACTGGTGATCGACCAATTGCGCGGGGATGCCTCCGTCAAGGCGTCAATTCCGTTTCCCGGCGCCGATCAGGGCCGGTTTCAGGAGATGCTTGCCTTTGCGCAGGAAGAACACCCCGGCGCGCGCATCCTGATCAAGACCCATCCGGAAACGGTGCGCGGCCATCGGCCCGGATATTTCAGCGCCCGCGATGCCACCGGCCGGGTGGAGCTCTTTGATGCCCCGGTGTCACCGCATCTCCTGCTTGAGGGCGCGGTCGGGGTCTATACGGTGTCGTCGCAGCTCGGCTTCGAGGCGATCCTGGCCGGGCATAAACCGCGGATCTTCGGCCAGCCCTTTTATGCGGGCTGGGGCCTGACGGAGGATGAATTCCCGCCGCAGGGGCGGTCCCGCACGCTCACCCGGGCGCAGCTTTTTGCCGCCGCAATGATCCTCTATCCGACCTGGTATGACCCCTACAACGATCAGCTCTGCGAGTTGGAGCAGGTCATCGATGCGCTGGAGGCACAGGTCCGTACCTGGCGCGAGGACCGTGTCGGCTGGGCCGCCTCTGAAATCCGCATGTGGAAACGCAAGCCGTTGCAGAGGTTTTTTGGCCAGCACGCCCGCATGCGCTTCACCGAGAGTGCAGAAACAGCCCGCAAGAGCGGCAAGGCCTGGATGGTATGGGCCAGCAAGGCAACCGAGGCCCATGCCGGGGCTTGGAACCTCGAGGACGGTTTCCTGCGGTCCCGCGGTCTCGGGGCGCAGCTCGTCCCGCCGCTGTCGCTGGCGCTGGACCGGCAGGGTATCTACTATGACCCGACACGCCACAATGATCTGGACGACCTGATCCGTGCCCGAGCGACGCTGACGCCGCAGCAGGAAAGACGGATCGAAGCGCTGGTGATGCGTCTGATCAAACACGAGATCACCAAATACAACATCGGGGGGGATCTGCCCGATCTTCCCAAAGGGCACCGGATTCTGGTGCCGGGGCAGGTCGAGGATGACGCCTCCATTCGTCTTGGCACCGGCAAGATCAATACCAATATGAAGCTGTTGCAAGCGGTGCGTGCCGCGCGTCCGAAAGCCGTCATCATCTATAAACCCCATCCGGATGTCGAAGCCGGATTACGCGCAGGAGGGCTGCGGTCTGTCGAGACCTGGGCCGACGTAATCGCGGAACGTGCCAATCCGGCCGCCCTGATCGATTCCGTTGATGAAGTCTGGACAATGACCTCGCTTCTGGGCTTTGAGGCCCTGTTGAGGCGGGTGCCGGTTACCTGTGTCGGACTGCCGTTTTACGCCGGCTGGGGGTTGACCCAAGACCGGCTGCAACCGCCCCACTGGCGGGACGCGAAACCGGGAATACTCGGGCTCGCCTATGCCGCGCTCATCGACTATCCGAGGTATCTTGATCCGGTTTCCGGGCTGCCCTGCCCCCCCGAAGTGGCGGTGGATCGATTGATCACCGGGGATCTGCCGCAGCCGGGGCAGGTCACTCAGGCTCTGTCGACGCTTCAGGGGGTCTTTGCGAGCTATGCCCGCCTTTGGCGCGGATGAGACCTGCGAGGCTCTGCCTCGCGCTCCGAGGTATTTTTCAAAAGATGAAACGGGAGCTACCTACGAAGCCTGCGGCGACCACCTGGGCTTTCGGTCGGTGCTCCCTGTCGGCTTCCATGGCAGGATCCGATGCAGGGGGCGGGGCGGGCTAGCTTTGGGGACGTCGCCAACGATGCAGGATATCGGCGCCAATGATGCGAGTCTCGACCAGTTCAAATCGCGGAGCGTCTTCCAGTGCCCCGATTCCCAATGCGCCGATTGAGGGCAGCCCCTCGGCGCCAATGGCTACTCCGGCGGTGAAGCCGACCAGCTCATCCACCAGATCATGGGCCAGAAGCGTTGCAGCCAGCGCACTTCCGCCTTCGCAGAACACCCGCGTCATGCCCACCTGACCCAGTTGTTGCAGCACGTCATGCGGATCGAGCTGCGTGCCGGACGCGCCACAGGGCAAAAGGGTGGCTCCGACCCCTTCCCATGCGCGGATGCGCTCTGCGTCGGCACTGTGGCCATGACAGAGGAACAGTGGCACATCCTTCGCCGAACGGGCCAGACTGCTCATCAGCGGCAAATCGAGATGACGTGACACAACCACCCGCGCAGGCTGATCCCGGATGCCAAGCTCCCGCACGGTCAGTGTGGGATCATCAGCCCGGGCCGTCCCCGCGCCAACCATCACGGCGTCATGGCGGGCGCGCATGGCATGCACCGCCCGGCGGGATTCGGCGCCGGTGATCCATTTGCTCTGACCTGATCCGGTCGCAATACGGCCGTCAAAACTGGCTGCCAGCTTGAGCGTTACAAATGGCCGCCCCTGTTCCGTCCTGAGGAAGAACCCTTCGTGATCGCAGCCGGCCTCATCGGCGCGAACCCCGGTGGTGACGGGTATTCCCGCCGCGTGCAACAGTGCAAAGCCCTGACCGCTGACCCGCGGGTCACTGTCGCCAATCGCGGCCACCACCCGCGCAACCCCGGCATCGATCAACGCCTGGGCGCAGGGCGGGGTCTGACCGGTATGAGCGCAGGGTTCGAGGCTGACATAGGCAGTGGCGCCCTGGGCGGCGGTTCCGGCCTGCGCCAGGGCCACGACCTCTGCGTGGGGTCTGCCACCGGGTTGGGTCCAGCCACGCCCGACAATACGGCCTGAGCGCACGATGACACATCCGACCGCAGGATTGGGCCAGGTCCGGCCCTGCCCTCTGCGTCCGAGCGACAGGGCCATCGCCATGAAGCGATCATCACTCTGGGTCATGGGCTCAGACCTTTCCCTGCACGTCAGATCCGAAGATCAGCTGTCAGGCTGGACCGGTGGCCGCAGCTCGTGAACGAAGTCCTCGAAATCGTCGGCCGCCTGGAAGTTTTTATAAACGCTGGCGAAACGCACATAGGCCACGGTATCGATCCGGGCCAGCGCTTCCATCGCGATTTCGCCGATCATCTTGGAGCGGATATCGGTTTCCCCCATGCTCTCCAGCCGCCTCACGATGCCAGAGATCATCTGATCGATCCGTTCCGGATCCACAGGGCGTTTCTGCATGGAGATCCGGATGGAGCGTTCCAGCTTGTCGCGGTCGAAATCCTCACGCTTGCCGTTGGATTTGATCACCACAAGATCCCGCAGCTGGACCCGTTCATAGGTGGTGAAGCGGCCACCGCAGGCCGGACAGGACCGGCGCCGACGAATAGAGACGTGATCCTCTGCCGGGCGTGAATCCTTCACTTGGGTATCGACATTTCCGCAAAACGGGCAGCGCATCCGCGGGCTCCCTTTCCTGACACAAAATCGCTTTAGTGCGCAGTCTTGCGCATTTATCCACAACTATAGGGGAGCTGCTAGGGTTTGGGTAGAGGGGAATTGCCACCGCAACACCTTGGCCCGTAGTCCTTGGTCCGTAGTCCTTGGTCCATAGCCCTGGGCCCGCGGCCCTTGGCACTCAGACATTGGAGCGGGCTAGCCAAGATGTGCAAAGACCCGGCGATGATGTGGCGCGTCGCGGTGCTCGAACAGATAGATGCCCTGCCAGGTACCAAGCACCGGCTGCCCCTGGGAAATCGGGATCGACAGGCTCACTGGCATCATTGCCGCCCTGATATGAGCTGGCATATCGTCCGGTCCCTCATAGGTGTGGCGCAAATAGGCCATCGAAGGATCGCTGGATGGCGGCACGAGGCGGGAAAAATACGCCAGCAAGTCCGCACGAACCTCGGGATCGGCGTTTTCCTGCACCAACAAGGAGCAGGACGTGTGGCGCACAAAGAGCGTCAGCACCCCGGCCGACACCCCCGACTGAGCGACCCAGGTGCAGACCGCCCGCGTGAATTCATAGAGCCCCTGACCGCTCGTTTCGAGTTTAAACTCGTGCTGCGACATGCGCTCCGCCCCTAAAAGACAAGAAGCGGTTCGATTTCGCGGCAGAAGCCCTCGGCCGTGGACAGGCTGAAGGCATCACCGGGTTTGAAGCCATAGGCCCGGCGGATCAGAGAATGTTCTTCGGCGCGCGGAACTTCGTCCAAGGTGAAGGTCACCGCATCAATACGGCCGCTGACAACGCTATCCGCCCGCCCCTTCTGAACGTAGATCATTTGCGACCACCCTGCCCCAAGCCGCCGCCGGGCAAAATCCGCAGCGGTGCACCAATATGCAGCACCATAGGCGCCGATTTGCGGCACGACTTCAAAGCTGCGGGCATCCAGCACATAGACCCGCGCCTGCGTGCGCGCTGCATAGAAATCCGCCTGCGGCCCGGCAGTGGGGAGCTCGGTGCAGGCGGCTATTCCCGACAGTCCGATCAAGACGGCACATGCAAAGCGGTTGAAAACGCTGGGGATCGGCATCAGGGGCATCCTTCCTTGAACTCTCCCTGATGTAGGCCGTTCAATTGAAACGGACAAGTCTTCGACGGGTGCAGAAAGCCCCGATCAGGAAGAATGCCCCGCCCCGGGCGTCGGGAAAGGGATCACCTCTGCCGATTGTCCGCGCCCCAGGGTTTCCTCCAGGAGCTCCAGCGCCCTGACATTGGGCTTCAATCCCCCGTCCGGCCGATACATGGCCCGCGCCTTGGTTCGCAGCATGTCGCGGGTTTCCTGCGGGCTCATACGGATCAGGTCCTGCTCATGCTCGCGCATTGCCATGACGAGAAAAGAGTTCACTTCCGTCATCGTCTCCAGCGCATCAAGCTGTCTGTCCAACGCGGTCATGGCATGGGTCATCTCGTTGCGTCCGCTCATCGTCACCCCCCGGTTCTGTCTGCTCGAAGCGATCACACTCGCCCGGGACAGGATAATTCTTCGAAAACTTTATTCAACATGCAGATCGCTTGATTGGTTAACACCTTGATTGGTTGACACAAGGGCGGCGCCAATCCTGGTGTGGTGCGCACAGTTGGACAGTCGGCGGCGAACCGGGGTGGCGAATGCCCCGGCAAAAGGCACGAAAAAGCGCCCCGAACTCAATCCGGGGCGCCTTGGAAACATGGGCCTGATGCGATCGATTCCCGCCGGGAGCCCCCGGAACAGACCGGCGCTATTGATCCAGGAAGCTGCGCAGTTTGCGCGACCGGCTTGGATGTTTCAGCTTGCGCAGGGCTTTCGCCTCGATCTGACGAATACGCTCGCGGGTCACAGAGAACTGTTGGCCGACCTCTTCCAGCGTGTGATCCGTGTTCATGCCGATGCCGAACCGCATCCGCAAGACCCGTTCCTCCCGCGGAGTCAGGCTGGCCAGAACCCGTGTCGTGGTTTCCTTGAGGTTTTCCTGAATGGCACTGTCCAGCGGCAGCACGGCATTCTTGTCCTCGATGAAATCGCCCAGCTGGCTGTCTTCTTCGTCGCCGATCGGTGTTTCGAGGCTGATCGGTTCCTTGGCGATCTTCATCACCTTGCGGACTTTTTCCAGCGGCATCTGCAGCTTTTCCGCCAGCTCTTCCGGCGTCGGCTCGCGGCCGATCTCGTGCAGCATCTGGCGTCCGGTCCGCACCAGTTTGTTGATCGTCTCGATCATGTGAACCGGGATCCGGATGGTCCGAGCCTGATCCGCGATGGAGCGGGTGATCGCCTGACGGATCCACCAGGTGGCATAGGTCGAGAACTTGTAGCCACGGCGGTATTCGAACTTGTCCACCGCCTTCATCAGGCCGATGTTGCCTTCCTGAATGAGATCGAGGAACTGCAGGCCCCGGTTGGTGTACTTCTTGGCAATCGAGATCACCAGACGCAGGTTCGCCTCGACCATTTCCTTCTTGGCCTGACGGGCTTCTTTCTCGCCCTTTTGCACCTGCTGGACGATACGGCGGAATTCCGAAATATCGAGACCGACATATTGGCCCACCTGAGCCATGTCAGCCCGCAGCTCTTCGACCTTCTCGGTGGAGCGTTCGATGAACATCTGCCAGCCGCGTCCCGGTTTGTCGCCCATATCGGACAGCCAGTTCGGGTCCAGCTCGCGTCCACGATAGGCGTCAACGAATTCCTTGCGGTTGATCCGCGCCTGATCGGCCAGTTTGACCATCGCGCTGTCGATCTGCATCACACGGCGGTTGATGCCGTAGAGCTGATCGATCAGGGCTTCGATCCGGTTGTTGTGCAGATGCAGACCGTTCACCAGTTCCACGATCTCGGAGCGCAGCTGCTGATACTTGGCCTCATCCGAGGCCGAGAAGGATCCGTCCTCGTTCAGCGTTGCCGAGATCCGCAGATCCTGCATTTCCGACAACATCGCAAAGTCATTGGAAATCCGCTCCAGCGTTTCCAGAACACGGTCCTTCAGCGCCGCTTCCATGGCCGCGAGGGACATGTTGGCCTGGTCGTCCTCGTCCTCATCATCGTCATTGTTGAGGATCGGATTGCCGTCGGCGTCCAGTTCGGGGCTGTCTTCCTTGCTTTTCTCCGGGGCGGCAGCACTCACGGCGGACGGATCGACTACCGGCTGCTCGACGCCGCCTTCTTCGTCCATCTGGTTTCCGAATGTGGCCTCCAGGTCGATGACATCGCGCAACAGAATATCTTCGGACAGAAGTTCATCGTGCCAGATCGTGATCGCCTGAAAGGTCAGCGGGCTCTCGCAGAGCCCGAGGATCATCGTGTTGCGCCCTGCCTCGATGCGTTTGGCGATGGCAATCTCGCCTTCGCGCGACAGCAATTCGACAGACCCCATCTCGCGCAGATACATCCGCACCGGGTCATCGGTGCGATCGAGTTTTTCGGCCTGCGCGCCCGCGACAGAGACTTCGCGGTTCGTTTCGGCAGAGACCAGCTCGGTGGAGCCTTTATTCTCCTCCTCTTCGGCCTCTTCGTCCTCGATGATGTTGATGCCCATCTCCGACAGCATGGACATGACATCCTCGATCTGTTCGGAGGAGACCTGATCCGGCGGCAGAACCTGATTAAGCTGATCGTAGGTGATGTAGCCCTTCTCACGGGCTTCGGCGATCATCTTCTTGACCTGGGCCTGGCTCATGTCGAGCGAGATTTCGGCGTCCTGATCGTCAGGCTTGCGGTCATCAGTATCTTTGGCGGCCATTCATTGCTCCTCTAAGGGGCTGCGGGCGATTCGGGTGGGTCGAATCATTAGTGGGGTCGTGTGATTCGTCACCCCGTTTACCCAATTTTTCTTTGCGCTTCTTTAGCAAAACGTCATTTCGCGGCGTGGCGGCCACAGTCGGGCACGTCAAAACCGTTTCCATTCAGTCATTTTTCACTGAAGCCGATTCGGTTGAGCAGGGCGCCAAAGGCATCGCGTTCATCCCTGTTGAGTCGCGCACCGTTTTCGCCCACATCATATGTCGCCTTGTCCTCATTCTCGCTGCGGACAGCCCGGTTGCGGGCCTCTGCCGCCTGACGCAACCGCCAGGTCAGAGCCTCATCGGCCAGACCATCCAGATCCTCCTCGGCCTCCGCCAGTTCAGCATTGAGCCCCGCCATGCTCTCGAGTTTCGCGAATTCTTCGGCCAGAGTGAGGCTGGCCATTTCCAGATCGCCGGGTTTGCGCACGCAGGGGCTGATTGCCACATGGCGCAGGGCCAGCAGGTTTTCAAGGGCATCGGGCCCGAGCGCATACGTAATTTCATCGCGAAGTCGCTCCGGCGCATCAATGCCGTGGCGCAGGACGAGATCGCGCAGGTGGGCATGATCGGGATCCCGGCATTGCATCCGTTCGAGGTTGATCTCGAACTCCGGGATAACGGTGGGCGTTGTCAGAGCCGTGGCCAGGATCACCGCCTCACGCACCCGGGCAAAGTCCTGGTCCTCAGCGGCGGCAACGATCGATGATCGCGTGGTTGCGCGCGGCGACGGCGGCGCCCCCCATGGCATGCGGCTGCCATCGCGAAATCCGCCCTGGGATCGGGAGCGCGATTTGTACCCCCCCTGACGGGGCTCATAGCCGGAGCCCCCCTGCCCTGCGCCGCCCCGGCTGCCCCGGAAGAGCTGGAACCGCAGCTCTTTGATATCCTCGGCATAATGCTGGCGAATTGACGGATCGCGGATCAGCTTGATTTTCTCGCGCAGGGACTTGTCCAGCGCGGCCTTGCGTTCGGGGCTGTCAAAGACCCGGCCTTCGGTTTCTCGCTGCCACAAAAGCCGCACCATCGGGATCGCCTGATCCAACACCGCCTGCACCGCGCCTGCCCCTTCCGCGCGGATCAGATCATCCGGATCCTTGCCGTCAGGCATCACGGCAAACCGCAGGGATTTGCCTGCTTCCAGCAAGGGCAGCGCCATATCAATCAGACGCATCGCCGCCCGCACGCCTGCCGTATCGCCATCGAGTGCGATGATCGGCTCGTCCGAAATCCGCCACAGAAGCTGCAGCTGGGTATCGGTTACCGCCGTACCCAGCGGCGCAACCGAGGACGCAAACCCCGCCTCGGACAGCGCAATCACATCCATGTAGCCCTCGGCCACCACCAATGTACTGCCCCGCCCGGAGGCGGCACGCGCCGGGCCGTGATTGTAAAGGTTCCGCCCCTTGTCAAACAGCTCGGTTTCGGGCGAGTTCAGATATTTGGCGTTGTCATTCGGATCCATCGCCCGACCGCCAAAGGCAATGGCCCGCCCTCGGGCATCCCGGATCGGAAACATGATCCGATTACGAAACGTGTCATAGGGTTTCTTGCCCTTGTTCGAAGGCTTTGCAAGGCCAGCCCCGAGGATCAGTTCATCGGCAATCCCCTTGCCCTTCAACGCATCCCAAAGCATCTGCCAGCCGTCCGGCGCAAAGCCGATTTCCCAACGCTCCAATGCCTCCGCACTGAGCCCTCGGCGTGACAGATAGGCCCGCGCCTCGCCGGCCGCCTGCGTATTCAGTTGCAGGCGGAAGAAACGCACCGCCTGCTCCATGACCTCTGCAAGCTGGGTGCGCCGGTCCTGCTTTTCGGCCGCCTTCGGGTCGCGTTTGGGCATCTCCAGACCGGCTTCACCTGCGAGGATTTCCACCGCCTCCATGAAGGACACATTCTCGGTCTCCTGCACGAATTTCAGTGCATCTCCCTTGGCATGACAGCCAAAGCAATAATAAAACCCCTTGCGATCATCCACATGGAATGAGGCCGTTTTCTCATGGTGGAAGGGACAGGGCGACCATAGATCCCCCTTGCCCTGCTGGCTCTTGCGCTGGTCCCAAACGACCTTGCGCCCGACAACATCAGACAGGCTGACTCGGGTACGCAATTCATCCAGAAATCCAGGCGGCAGAGACATGTCGGGATCCGATCAATCAAGCAATTCAGTTGTCGGCAAGAGACTTCTTCATCGCCTGGATCTGTTCCCAATTTTCAAGGCATTGGGCCTCGAACACCTCGCCGAGGTCATGTTGCTTCAGGTCGCGACGCTTCATCTGATAGACATGCGCCGTCAGCTGCGGAATGGCGTTGGAGAAATTCGCAGGCCAGCCGGGCGACGACGCGCGGATCGTATCCTCGACCTGGGCCTGCGGCACCCGGTCCAGCCGCGCCTTCTGGACGGCGGCCATCACCTGACCCTGGTATTTGCAGCTGTCTTCCTTGCCGAGATCGGCATCAGCCAGAACAGATGTGGCAGTCAGGGGCGCGGCCACAAGCGCGGCTGCAAGGATCTTGCGGATCATGGATCAGCTCCGGAATCAGTTTCGAGATCCCTGTCAATCTAGCCCCGTGCCGCCACGGCTTCCATGGCTGTTTTGACATCGTGAACAAGCGTTTGCGCAAATGATCGGAAGACCATGATTTGAAAGGATTTTGCAGACACCCGTGTGAGCGACGCCATCATGTGCCGGAGCTCGGTGCGCGCTGTGTGTCCCGGTTCGAACACCTGTGGGCGCAGATCCAGCGGCACCAGACGCGCCAACACATCCTCTGCGCGCTCCCCTTCCAGCCGGACCACCGCCCAGCCGTCGCTGATGTCGGTCAACGCCGCATGCTCCGCCAGCCCGGGGCTTGCCTCGGGTCCCATCAACAGAGCCTGCCCCCGGCCGAACCAGACCGCGCGCGCCCCCTCGGGGCCGAAAGAGCTACGGTTCGGCGCCGGAAAGGCCAGGCCATGCGCGGCCTCCATCGCCGCACTGACCGCGCCCTCCTGCCCCGCATAGGGCGCGATCAGCGTCAGCCGCATCGGCGGCTCCTCACTCAGCGAACAGCTGCCGACGGACACCGGCAGCATCCCATCACACGGAGATTTCGCACTCAGATCAACCACGGACACGCCCTCCCTCGGGATCAAAAAACACCGGGTTCACAATCTCGCACAGCGTATCAATGCCCCGCGTGTGATCGACCAGGCGGACAGTGTCCCCCATACGGTCCGCCCCTGCCGATACCATGGCAAAGCCGATCATATGACCCAAGGTCGGCGAAAACCCGACCGATGTCACATACCCGAGATCGTTGACCCGCTCGACCGTCGCATCCGGGTCAAACAGATGCGCTCCGGCGCTGATATCCTGCGCCGTCTCTGCGGGTTTTAGCCCGACAAGCTGCATCCGGTCTTCATCCATCAGCCCGGCACGTTCCGACAGCGCCTTGCCCCAACATGACTTTTTCTTCGAAATCAGCCCCTGCATACCAAGGTCAAAGGCCGTCACCGTCCCATTGATCTCCGCGTGGGTGATGAACCCCTTCTCTATCCGCAGCACATTGAGCGCCTCCATACCGTATGCCCCGCCGCCGAGGCTCTCGGCCTGCGCAACCAGCGCACGGTAGAGCGCGTCGCCATAGCGCGCCGGAACGGCAATTTCATAGGCATGCTCGCCAGAGAAAGAGATCCGGAACAAGCGCCCCCGGACACCTTTGACCGTGATCTCGCCGCAGCCCATGAAGGGCCAGCTGTCGCCATCCACTGTTTCCTCGACCAGTGCGTCGACCAATGCGCGCGCCTTGGGGCCCGCGATGGCAAACTGCGCCCAGTGATCGGTCACCGAGGTGAAACGCACATCAAGATCGGGCCGGACAACCTGGATCAGGAACTCCAGATGCGCCATGACCTGTCCCGCTGCCGCGGTGGTGGTCGTCATCACATAGTGATCCTCGCCCAACCGCGCCGTGGTGCCATCATCCATGACGAAACCATCCTCGCGCAGCATCAAACCATAGCGTACCCGTCCGATCTTCAGCGTGGAGAACATGTTGGTATAGACAAGATCCAGCAGCCTCGCCGCATCGCGGCCCTTGATGTCGATCTTCCCGAGGGTCGAGACATCGCATACGCCAACCGCATTGCGCACCATCATTACCTCGCGATCACAGGACTGCCGCCAGTTCGTCTCCCCTTGCTTTGGAAAATAGCTGGCCCGATACCAAAGCCCGACCTCGACATTGGACGCACCCTGCTCCAGTCCCGCCGCATGCGTTGTCAGGTACCGCCGAGGCTTGAACCCCTGATCCTCGGCGCCCGCTCCCATCGCCGCAATCGACGTCGGCACGAAGGGCGCGCGAAAAGTGGTGACGCCGGTCTCCGGAATGCTGCGCCCGGTGGCATCGGCCAGCACCGCAAGCGCCGCCACGTTGGAATTCTTGCCCTGATCTGTCGCCATACCCTGTGTGGTGTAGCGCTTCATATGCTCGACCGAGCGGAAATTCTCCTGCGCGGCCTGATTGACGTCCTTGACGGTGACATCGTTCTGGAAATCCAGCCACGCGCGCCCCTTGCCCGGCACCGCCCAAAGCGGGCTGATCCGATAGACCTCCTCCGAGGCCACCGGCAGAGGCGGCACCTGCCCTTTCAGACCGAGATCTGCCAGCGCGGCCCTTGCGGCAGCCGCCCCTTCCCGCAGGGCAGCGCTGGTAGAAAAGGCGCCGTTGGCCGCCCCCGCCACCTCCATGCCCGGCACGACACCGTCAACCGGCACAAAGGCCGCCAGCTCCCGGTTCCAGCGCGGTCGGCCATTCATGTGGCAGGTCAGATGCACCGACGGATTCCAGCCCCCCGACATCGCGAGGCAATCTGTCTGGATTTTTTCCTCACCCCGAACGCTGCGCACGGTAACGCTCTCCAACCGGCGCCGCCCGGCAGTGTCACACACCACGGCCCCCTTGATCACCGGAAAACCGTCGCCATCTGGCGCGTCGTGACGGCTGTCGACCACGGCAGTCACTTGAACCCCGGCAGCCACCAGATCCTGCGCAGTCCGATGGGCATCGTCGTTATTGGCAAAAACCGTGATCCGCTCCCCCGGCGCCACGCCCCAACGGTTGAGATAGGCGCGCACGGCACCTGCGGTCATGATCCCCGGTCGATCATTGTTGCAAAAGGCAATCGGTCGCTCGATTGCACCCGCAGCCAGAACCGACGCCTTGGCCACGATCCGCCAGAAACACTCGCGGGGGCGATGCGCGGTCTTCAGGGACTGGCTCGGCGGCAGGTGATGCGACACACGCTCCAGCGCTGAAAATGTGCCTTGATCATAGGCGCCTGTGATCGCCGTGCGGGTCATCAGGCGGACATTGTCCAGCTGCTCCAGCTCGGCAATCACCTCTGCCGCCCACATATGGGCAGGCCGACCATCAATCTCTTCCACCTCAGCCAGAAGACGCCCCCCCATGCGGCTGTCCTCTTCGGCAAGGATGACATCGGCACCCGCGCGCCCGGCCGTCAGCGCCGCCATCAGACCCGCAGGCCCCGACCCGATCACCAGAAGATCGCAAAACGCAAAGGCTTTCTCATAGACATCCGTATTGGCAGCCCCGGGCAAAGCACCCAGACCCGCAGCACGGCGAATGATGGGCTCATAGAGTTTTTCCCAAAGCGGTGCAGGCCACATGAAGGTCTTGTAGTAAAACCCCGCCCCCAGAAAGGGTGCCGCAAGATCATTCACCGCCATCAGGTCCCGGTCCACCGAAGGCCAACAATTCTGACTGCGCGCCACGAGCCCCTCGAATATCTCCTGCTGGGTCGCACGAATATTGGGGTCCGCCGCCACGCCTTCCCCAACAGTGACCAGAGCATTGGGCTCTTCCGATCCTGCGGTCAGGATACCGCGCGGACGATGGTATTTGAACGAGCGGGCCACCAGATGCACATCATTGGCCAGCAGGGCGGAGGCCAGCGTATCGCCTTCCACGCCCATATAGTGCTTGCCGTTGAAGGCAAAACTGACCGGACGATTTCTCGACACCTGCCCCAGACCTGAGATCCTCATGTCTCCACCTCTGTTTCTGACGCAGATACCGCAAGGCCCGCATCCTCGGCCAGAACCGACCCCAGCATCTCGTGCGTCGCGGTATTCCGCGTGACCTGGACCCACGCACCACACCCCATCTCGTGATGCCAAAGCTCGGCCAATGGCCCGGCCGGGTTCCCGCGCAGGTGAACCTGCGCATGCCAGGCCTCGATCCCAGCCTCCAAAGCGGGCGTCTTCAGCGCCGCGCCACGATAGGTGAATTCACGACGATCCCGTTCGCCGCAGATCGGACAGGTGATCCTCATGACCGGCGCCCTTTCATCTTTTCCAAAATACCTCCGCCGGAGGCTCCTCCAACGCGCCCCAAGCGCTTAGTGCAGGTTATGTTGTGCACCGGTGCCCTCCTCATCCATCAGCCCATGGCCGGTTCGAAACCGATCCAGCTTGAACCTGGTGGCCGCATCATGCGGGCGATCCGTGGCGATCAGATGGGCAAAGCAGTGGCCGGACGCCGGCGTCGCCTTGAAGCCGCCATAGCACCAGCCCGCATTCAGATAGAGCCCCTCGATGGGCGTGTGATCAATAATGGGCGAGCCATCGGGGGTCATATCCATGATCCCGCCCCAGCTCCGCAGCAGCCGCGCCTTGGTAACAGCGGGCACCATTGCCGCGATGGATTCCATCGTATGTTCCACCATCGGCAGGTTTCCCCGCGCCGCATAGGAGCTATAGAAATCCAGATAGCTGCCGAACACCAACCCTCCCTTGTCCGATTGGCTGATGTAGAGATGCCCCTCCGCAAAGGTCACCACATGGTCGAGCACCGGCTTCAGACCTTCCGATACAAACGCCTGCAAAACATGGCTCTCGATCGGCAGGGTCAGCCCCGCCATCGCCGCCACCTGTCCGGAACGTCCGGCAGCAGCCAGCGCGACTTTTCTGGCCCGGATCGGGCCCCGCGCCGTCTGAACCCCCAGGACCCTGCCGCCCTCTACGTCGAGGCCGGTGACTTCACAATTCTGGATCAGATCCACACCGAACTGATCGGCACCCCGCGCATAGCCCCAGGCGACTGCATCATGGCGCGCGGTCCCCGCGCGGCGCTGCAGCAGCGCGCCCATGATCGGAAACCGGTTGGTGTCATAGTTGAGAAACGGCACCAGCTTCTTCAGGTGATCGCGGGACAGGATCTCCGCGTCATCGCCCTGATTGACGATCGCATTTGCCCGTCGAACGGTCGCATCGCGCTGGCCATCGTTATGAAACACATTGAGAATACCGCGCTGCGACATCATCGCATTGTAGTTGAGATCCTGCTCCATCCCCTCCCAGAGCTTCAGCGAGTGCGAATAGAACTCCGAATTTCCCGGCAGATAGTAATTCGCCCGCACGATGGTGGTGTTGCGGCCAACATTGCCCCCCCCAAGGTAGCCTTTTTCCAGCACCGCGATGTTGCGAAGCCCATGCTCCTTGGCGAGGTAATATGCGGTGGCCAGCCCATGACCGCCGCCACCGACAATCACCACATCGTAATCCCGCTTCGGCTCCGGGTCGCGCCAATGGGACCCCCAGCCCTTGTTGCCGGTCAGCCCTTCCTTCAGCACCCGCCAGCCTGAAAATCGCATGGCTCGTCTCCCCAAGCTCTGTTCCTGTCGCGCTATCGCCCTGTCGCGCCATCGCCCTGTCGCACTATTGCCCTGTCGATCGGTCACCCCGTCGCCCAGTCCGGGCAGAACCGGGCAGAACCGCCTTGCGCCCAGTGCTAGCGGGTTTGGCCCGAGGCTCCTAGCCCTGACCGCCACAGTCGGGCAGTGTTTTGCCCAGATGGCCACGAACTAGGCACCTGTGTCTAGTTCGATTTGCGACAGGACAGAGGCCTTTTCGCCCGGTTTGACCCAATGCGCCAGACTTTGACGCCGGGGATGCGGCAAGGCTAGTGGAAATCAGACGCCGCAAGGGCCCCGCGGCGCAAAAGATGCTGCACCGCATAGGTGACTGACATTGCGTCATCAAGAGCGTCATGCCCCCGCAGCGGCGGATGGTCGATCCTGTAGTAGCTGGCCAGCGTATTGCTGCGGGTGACCTTCAAATCATCATATGGCATGCCCGCCTTCAGCAACAGGTCGCAGGCATTGCCGAAGCGGGTCACCGGCAGGGGTGGCGCGATACCTGCCACGTAGCAGCTGATCGCAATCATATTGAATTCATCCTTGCCCCAGGACCACAGCCGGACGCCATCGGTATAGGCCTCGACCGCCTTCAGCGCCGATCCAAGCGGCACAGCGTCGCGGTCAAGGGTCTCTTCGGTAATTCCGGTCAGCCTGGCAAAAAACGGATCGATCGGTTGCCGCGCCCCCTGTCGGTCCACCGGCAACACATGGATCCGTTCGGTCCCGAGGATGGGGAAATCCTCTTCCAGCCCCAGTTTCACAAGACCGATCTGGGCGATCACGGGATCGGGATCATAGGGACCACACCAGAACCGGGAGGGAGAACCCTCGGCAGTCAAGAACTCGCAATCGAACAAAATCGCATGCTTCAAGTCCTCCACCCCCTGCATGGTTCCGGATCTGCCGGATCATGACCTAGCCTCGTTCTGATCGGGGGCAAGTTCGCGGCGGATGATGCGAAACAGGCCCTCCCATATCGGGAGAGCCTGTTGAAAGGGAGCCATCGCAAAACCGTGAAATACGGCGTCAGAGACCCTTGGTCCGGTAGCTGCCCGCCACTTTGCCGATAGAAACCAGATAGGCGGCCGTCCGCAGATCCGTCACGTCATCGCGTTCGTGCCAGACCTCGCGCATGGATTGATAGGCCGTGCGCATGGTGTCATCCAGACCCGAGCGCACCAGCTCCAACTCGCCCGCACCCTTGAGGTATTTTTCCTTGAACTTCGGCTCCAGCGACCAGGTTTTACCCATGCTTTCGGACAGTGCCTCGAACTGATCCACAACAAGCTGGTGGCGCGCTTCTTCCTGACGTCGTTGCATGCGACCAAACCGGATGTGCGACAGATTCTTGACCCACTCGAAATAGGACACGGTCACGCCCCCGGCATTGGCATACATGTCGGGGATGATCACCGTCCCCTTCTTGCGCAGGATCTCATCCGCGCCCGCCGTAACCGGGCCGTTTGCAGCCTCGATGATCAGCTTGGCCTTGATCCGATCTGCGTTGCCCAGGTTGATAACCCCTTCCAGCGCCGCCGGAACCAGAATATCGCAGTCTTCCTCGAGATATTTGGACCCGTCCTTGACGTAGCGGCCGGAGGGGTATCCGTCGACGCCGCCATGTTTCGCGATCCAGGCGCGCAGGTCCTCGATGTCGAGCCCGTTCTCATCAAGCAGGCCGCCATCGCGTTCGATCACTCCAATAATCCGGCAACCGTCCTCTTCCGACAGGAATTTTGCCGCGTGATAGCCCACATTGCCAAGGCCCTGCACGATGATGCGCTTGCCATCCAGCGTCCCAGTGAGCCCCGCCTTGGCCTTGTCTTCCTCGTAGCGAAAGAACTCCTGCAGGGCGTATTGGACACCGCGTCCGGTCGCCTCGACCCGACCGGCAATCCCGCCCGCGTTCAGCGGCTTGCCGGTAACGCAGGCCTTTGCATTGATGTCGGTGGTGTTCATGCGGGCGTATTGATCTGCAATCCACGCCATCTCGCGCTCGCCGGTTCCCATGTCGGGCGCGGGCACGTTCTGCGAGGGGTGGATCAAATCGCGTTTCGCCAGTTCGTAGGCAAAGCGACGGGTGATCAGTTCCAGCTCCTGCTCGTCATATTCGCGCGGGTCGATACACAAGCCGCCTTTCGAGCCGCCGAAAGGTGCTTCGACGAGGGCGCATTTATAGGTCATCAACGCCGCCAGCGCCTCGACCTCATCCTGGTTGACCCCCATCGCATAGCGAATGCCGCCCTTGACCGGTTCCATGTGTTCCGAGTGCACGGAGCGATAACCCGTGAAGGTCTGCAGCTTTCCACGCAGCCTGACGCCGAACCGCACGGTATAGGTTGCGTTGCAGACACGGATTTTCTCTTCCAGTCCGGGCGGCAGGTCCATCAGCGCCACGGCGCGATTGAACATGAGGTCCACACTTTCGCGAAAGCTCGGTTCTTTGAGATTGCTCATCGGCTATTCCCGTCCTCCTGAAACGACTCAAGTTGCGATACTGCCTTCCATCTATTCAGAGAACGTTACGTCCCGCGACCTTTTATACACAGAAATTGCACAAAAAATCAGCAACGCGAAAACTCTGGGGGTTGACGCCCCCGGATCGCGAACCGAAGAGCCAAGCCCGCCCACCGGTCCGACGCTGTTGGCGCCCCATTGTTTCACCAGCCCCGACAACCGGGATCGCTTGGCGCGATTAGCGTCAAACTGTCTTGAAAAGAGCGGTTTCAGGCCAAATCGCGCCCCAGTTCGGCCATCTTTGTCAATCATTCCTAAAGAGGGCGAACATGTGCTTTGGGCTTCAACTCAGGCCTTGCCCTCGGCTTCTGGGCTCTTTTGACCGCTGGAAAGACATTACATATGAACGGCAATTTCTGGACAACGACATCGTTGGCTGCTCCCGGCCTCTGGAGGGGATTTCGGGCAGCCGGAGCGCGGTTCCGCGCCGACGAGAGTGGCGTGCTGGAAAAGCCGATGATTGCCACCCTGCTGTGCATGCTGGCCGTGGGCGGGATTGGCATGGACCTGGTCCGGCTCGAACGGGACCGGACAGAGTTGCAATATACTCTTGATCGCGCAGTCCTGGCGGCGGCTGACCTTGATCAGCCCTTGACCCCGGCGGCGGTGGTTCAGGACTACATGGCCAAGGCCGGACTGGACAGATATTACAAGACACCCTTTGCCGAGGTCACGCCGACCTCGCGGAGGGTCACGGCCACTGTGGACGCCGACTTCGAAACCTATTGGATGAAAATCGCCAGCTATGAAAAACCGCTACCGCTCAAGGCCTCGGCGACGGCCGTGGAGAGCATCGGCAATGTCGAGATTTCGCTGGTGCTGGATGTCTCTGGCTCCATGGGACGCAACAGCCGCCTGAGAAACCTGAAAACGGCCGCCAAGGAATTCGTCCAGACCATGGATGACAACACCGAAGACGGCAAGATGACGATCTCCATCGTGCCATATTCAACCCAGGTTTCAATGCCCGCCTCGGTGCTGGAGCAATTGCCGGTGAGCGACGAGCACAGCTATTCTCATTGCATCAACTTTGACAGCGACGACTATTCAACGACCGCGATGAGCATGGTCGACGAATACGAACGGACCATGCATTTTTCCATCTGGGGCAGCAGCGACTACCGCAATCATTCCGATCTGGTGAGACAGGCAACCTGCGCCTCGCATACGAATAATCCCGAACGCACAGCGCTGTTGCTGGAAGACGATGTAGACACCCTGCAGGACTACATCGATGCCTTTGAGGCCAGTGAAAATACCTCGATTGACGTCGGTATGAAATGGGGCGTGGCCCTGCTGGACCCGTCGATGCAGCCGGTCGTCTCGACCCTGACGAGCGGCGCCGACCCGGAAATAGACGCGCAATATGCCAGCCGCCCGGTCAACTATTCAGATCATGAAACGCTGAAGGTCATTGTATTGATGACGGATGGCCAGAACACAGACCAATATTATGTCAACAGCGACCGCCGCGAGGGTGGCTCGCAGGTCTGGTACAATGCGGACGAGCAAATCTATTCAACCTACAACGAGAACACCGGAAACTACTTCTGGCATGACCCCGACACCGGGTCCGGCACCTGGGGCCCGCATCCCTTTGGCGACGGCGATTTGTCAAAGACCTATTGCTACCGTTGGAACCACAACGGCAGCTGCTCGCGCGAGACCACACTGCGTGAGAGCGGCAGCTCCGAAGAGCTCAGCTTTGCCGATCTCTTTGCCGATACCTCGCTGCAGTACATCTTCTACTACCTGTTCTATGACTGGATGGACTACTACGACGCCCGTGATGAATGGTACTATGACGTCTATGATGCCGTCGGGGCCACCAGCAAGGATCTCCGCACCAAGTCGATCTGCAATGCGGCCAAGGATCAGGGCATCATCGTCTTCACCATCGGCTTTGAAGCGCCCCAGGGCGGGCAGACCGTCCTGCGCGACTGCGCGAGTTCCGACTCGCATTATTATGACGTCGAGGGGCTGGAAATATCCGAGGCCTTCAATTCCATCGCCTCGGCGATTCGCCAACTGAGGCTGACAGAATGATGCGCTCCCGGACCCTGATCACGCGTTTGCGCCGGTTCCGCGAGGCCGACGATGGCAACGCGACAATCGAATTTGCGATCCTGTTTCCGCTGATGTTGCTGGTTCTCTTCGCCTCGGTTGAACTGGGGCTGATCACCGTGCGCCAGATCATGCTGGAACGCGCCATGGACCTGACGGTCCGCGATATCCGCCTCGGCACCGGAGGCAACATGCAGCATGATGACATCCGCGACAGTATCTGTGCCAGATCCGGGTTCATCGACGATTGCGCAACCTCGCTGCGTCTGGAAATGGTGCAGCTCGACCCCTTTGCCTGGGGCGGGGTCAACTCCGAACCTGACTGCGTTTCCGCCATCGAAGAGGTCGAGGCCGTCACCACATTTGAAAACGGCGGATCAAACGATCTGATGTTCCTGCGCGCCTGCATGAGCTTTGATCCTGTGTTTCCGCACTGGGGCCTCGCCGACAGCATGCAAAAGGACTCGGAAGGCCGCATTCGCCTGTATGCCGCCAGCGCATTTGTTCAGGAGCCGAAATAAGCCATGAGCCAGTTTCTCATTGATATACTGCGCCGCTTTCGGCGCCGCGAAGAGGGCAACGTTTCGGTTGAGGTCGCCTTTTATCTGCCGTTCCTTCTCGGGATCTTTGCGGCCACCTACACGTTGTTTGATCTGTTTCGGCAAGAGACCGTCAACACAAAGGCCGCCTACACCATCTCTGATCTGATCTCGCGCGAAACCACTGCCCTGAACGATGACTTCATCACCAGCATGTTCACTCTGGCGCAGCTCCTGGTGCGGTCGGATTCCAGCCTGTCGATGCGGGTGTCGGTGATCCGTTGGGACGAAGAGGACAACCGGTATTTCGTGGATTGGTCGGTGGAGCGGGGCGACTTGCTGGACGTCTGGACCGATGGCACGATTGCCACTGTCGCAGGCGACCTGCCCGCGATGCCGGATCAGGAGCGCGTGATCCTTGTCGAGACATGGAACGATGTGGAACCCGCTTTCAATATCGGTTTCTCCACCCGCAATATCTACAACTTCGTATTCACCCGGCCGCGCTTTGCCTCTCTCGTCGCCTTCGAGGGGGAAATATTCAGCGACGGCACCGCTCACGACGACGACATCGATGACTCCGTGATGTGATGTGATGGCCCGGCGATGTGATGGGCAGAGGGCGTGATGGGCAGGCGGTATGATGCCTTGATTGCATAGACACGCGGCTGGCTCGCCTTTCAGGCACCAGCCCCATTCAAAGCGCTGTGCTTGCGCCTGTGGTCACAGAGCAGCGCATCCGGCCCAGTCATATTGCACATCATCGCTCTTGGAATGCCGTCCCGATCGCCTTGCCCTTGACCTCAACGAGGAAGCCCGGGCCCTGCCTCCGCATTCTGCTCGGCCATCAGGGCTGCGAGAATTTCAGACGCCGTTTTGGTTTGTGATCCCGGTGTCACCCCACCGATGCCAACCCGGCGCCCCATACGCCACCACAAACCCGGATACCACTGGCCGACGTCCCGTTTGCGACTGCGCATCAGAAACCCGTTGGAGGGCTTGAAGGCAAAGAAGCCACGATCCAGATGCTCCAGATCCGCAATCCTCACCAGTTCGACCCCGTCAGAACAGCGCAACACCTGCGGTGTCAGCTCCAGCCGATGCGCGGTGGCCTGCCACATGCGGTATCCCATCCACAACGCCGCCCCGGCAACCGCAACCAAAAAGAGCCACCATCCAAAGCCCGGCGCGCTGGTCAACGCCACGTAAAGCGACAAGAGCCCCAGTCCGGCGAGCATCGCCACCCCCAACACCCGACGGGCGGGCGAGGCCTCGATGGTGGCCAGAACTTCATCGGCGCCATAGGGGCTGTTCATGGATTGCTCTCCCTTTGTTGGTCAGGACCCGCATCGGGACCGGTGCGGCAGAGGTATCGAAAAACCTCTCTCGCTAACAGCCCCTTTTGCGGCCGATGGGGACGCCAATTCAAATCCCGCGCGCGCCGGATCACAACCACCCTGGCCAGCTGCGCTCCGAATGTGCCCCACTCGGAGACATCGTCCGCGCCTCTGCACCCGCGCACAGGGAGCGTGAGACTGTGCAGATTTCCGTTTCCCCCGGTTCGGCCTAAACTCGCAGAGAGATCACCTCATCAGGAGAATCCAAATGTCCCTGCGCCCCGTCCTTGAAACCCGTGCCGCCCAGCCGACAATGGAAGGCGCCGGTGTCCACCTGCACCGCGCCTTTGGATTTCAGGATCCCAGCGAGCTGGATCCCTTCCTGTTGTTTGACGACTTTCGCAATGACTACCCGGAGCTGTACCAACAGGGTTTCCCCTGGCATCCTCACCGCGGTATCGAGACCATCACCTATGTGCTTGCCGGCACGGTCGAACATGGTGACAACCTCGGCAACACCGGAACACTGGGCGCGGGCGATGTGCAATGGATGACAGCAGGATCAGGCATCCTGCATCAGGAAATGCCCTCCGGGAATATCAACGGGCAGATGCATGGTTTCCAACTCTGGGGCAATCTGCCCGGTAGCCAGAAAATGTGCGCCCCCCGCTATCAGGACGTGCAGGGCAAAGAGATCCCTGAGGTCATCGACGACGACGGCACCCGCGTCAAAGTGATCGTCGGCACCTTCTGGGGCAAGACCGGCCCCGTGGACGGCATTGCGGCAGATCCGCAATACCTCGACATCCACGTTCCCGCCGGGGTGAAAAAGACCTTCCGGATCGACACGTACCGACGCGCCTTTGCCTATATATTTGACGGCTCCGCCGCCTTCGCCGATGCCTCCCGGCCGCAAGGTGTGCTGCTGGAAAAAGAGGTCGCAGGCCAGGAAGTCAATATCCGTGACATGTCCGGGGACCGCACGCTGGTCCGCTTTGGCACCGGCGATGAAATCACCGTGCAGGCAGGCCCGGAGGGCGTCCGGTTCCTGCTGATTTCCGGCGCCCCGATCCAGGAACCTGTGGCCTGGCACGGCCCGATCGTCATGAATACCCAGGCTGAGCTGCAAAAGGCCTTTGCCGAACTGCGCAATGGGACCTTCATCAAGCCCGCCCATTGATCACAACAGGTCGGCCCCTCCGGGCGCGTCCCCAAACACCGGGGGCGGCCCATCCCGAAGCAGCCAACCGTTCCATCGCCGCCGACCCTGCAGAATAAGAGCGCGCGGTAGCGCTCCTTTTTGAACCCGCTTGCCGTCGGAACCGATCAGACTGCGACGGATTTTCGCACCATGTCCCAATAGAGGGTCTCCACCTCGGTCAGCGACAGACGTCCGCCATCACGATACCAGGTCAATACACCGTTCAGCATCGCGATCACCGCAAGCGCCGCGATCTTGGTGTCCGGAACCTGGAACACCCCCTCGGCAACGCCCTCCTTCAGGATACCTTCCAGCTGATCCTCATAGGCCCTGCGGTGGTCCTCGATGCGGATGAAATTCTCTTCTGTCAGATTGCGCAGTTCCATATAGGCGATAAAAACCGCGTCCGATCGCTCCAGATTGTAGCGAATGTGAAAGCGCACGAAGGCTTCCAGGCGGGCGACCACGTCTCCTGCGACCTGCTGATTGGCCCAGGCCGCCATCAGATCCTCCATATGGGCCTGCATCAGATCCACCAGCAAGCTCTGCTTGTCGGGCGTGTAATTATAGAGCGCCCCTGCCTGCACCCCCACATGGGCCGCGATCTGGCGCATCGACACGGCGGCAAAACCATGACGCGCAAACAGCTCTAGCGCCGCCGCACGGATGCGGGGGCCGGTAATGTCGGAATGGGACCCTTGAGTACGTGCCATGCGGCCCAAGCTAACTGAACATTTGTTCAGATAAAACCCACCTCCCACAGGCTTCACGATGTCTTGTACCCATAGGCACATTTGTGCATCAAGGGCAGGAACAAGGACCATTGCCATGCCCCGCCGACAGACCCCGACGCCGCCGTCCACAGAGCTGCCTGCCGATCGGCTCTGCGCCGCCTCGCAACCGCGCGCAATGGATCTGGTTGCGCGGCTCGGCAGCGTGGCTTTGCTCTGCGCTCTCGCCCTCACCGCCTGCACCCGCGTGCCGCAGCTCGAGGACCGCCTGCCCAAAGACCTGCAAGGCCAGCCCTACCCCCGTTTGCTGCCGCTGGGCACCGCCCTCGCCGCCGGGCCGCTGCCCGAAGAGGAAAGCGCCGCGTTGGCCGAAACCCTCGAGACCCGCGCCGCAAGATTGCGCAGAAGGGCCGAGGACCTGCGCCGCCGCACCCCCTGACCCAGGCCGGGGACTGATGTGCAAGCCACGAGGCGTTGCACCACCGGGCCAGAGCCGCTAAGGCGTCATCGAACCTTTCGACCTCATTTAAAAGGACCTCCCGCTATGACTGAACCGCTTCGACTGGGGATTGCAGGTTTGGGCACGGTTGGCATTGGCGTGGTGAAAATCATCCGACGCCACGCCGCCCTGCTGGAGGCCCGAACCGGCCGCCCCGTGGTGATCTCGGCGGTCTGTGCCCGCGATGCCTCCAAGGATCGCGGCGTTTCCCTCAAGGACTATGCCTGGGAAACCGATCCGGTGGCACTGGCCACCCGCGATGATGTCGATGTCTTTGTCGAACTGATGGGCGGGCATGACGGCCCCGCCAAAGCCGCGACCGAGGCCGCTCTGGCCGCGGGCAAGGATGTGGTCACCGCCAACAAGGCGCTCCTGGCAATCCACGGACAGGCGCTGGCTGAACAGGCCGAGGCCAAAGGTCGCGTCATCCGGTTCGAGGCCGCCGTTGCCGGTGGTATTCCGGTGATCAAATCTCTGACCGAGGGGCTGGCCGGCAACGAGATCACCCGCGTCATGGGGGTGATGAACGGCACCTGCAACTATATTCTGACGCGCATGGAAACTGCGGGCCTGCCCTATGCCACCGTTTTCAAGGAAGCGGACGACCTCGGCTATCTCGAGGCGGATCCGACGCTGGATGTCGGCGGTATCGACGCAGGCCACAAGCTGGCGCTGCTGGCAGCCATCGCCTTCGGCACCAAACCGGCCTTTGACGACGTGAAGCTCGAAGGGATCCAGCGGATCGCCATCGAAGACATTCGCCACGCTGCCGACATGGGCTACCGGATCAAGCTGCTCGGTGTAGCCCAGCGATCGGCCCGCGGTCTGGAGCAGCGTATGACACCCTGCCTTGTTCCCGCGAACTCTCCTCTGGGGCAGTTGGAAGGCGGCACCAACATGGTGGTGATCGAAGGTGACGCGATCGAACAGGTGGTTCTGCGCGGTCCCGGCGCTGGCGAAGGCCCGACGGCCAGTGCGGTGATGGGCGATATCCTCGATATTGCGCGTGGCATCCGGATCGCGACCTTTGGTCAGCCCGCCACAACGCTGGACGAAGCCCCCTCTGCGCAAACCGGCCTGCCGGCCGCCCATTACGTGCGCATGTCATTGCAGGACAAACCGGGGGCGATGGCAAAGGTGGCGGCGGCGCTCGGCGACGCCGGCGTTTCAATCCACCGCATGCGCCAGTATGACCATTCGACCACCATCGCACCGGTTCTGGTCGTGACCCACAAATGCACGTCGGCGATGCTGGACCATGCTCTGGACGGGCTGGAGGCAACCGGTGTTGTCGAAGGGGCCCCGGTCGCATTGCGCATCGAAGAACTGTGACATTTGGTCTTTATAGGCATCACGCGGGCGGGGATTGAACAGATCGCCACCGAAACGACAACCGTTAGCGGCACCATCGCCGTCGCTCCCTTGCCCCGGCGGGCAAGGGCAGGCTATGCCGGTTGGGATCGCAAGAGATTGAGATAGGAATTTGGGAATGACTTCGACACCTGCCGATGCGCCGTTTCACGACCGCATGCTGTCCCTGGGCCTGGCCCGGGTTGCCGAACAGGCCGCGCTGGCCTCTGCGCCGCTGATAGGGCGCGGCGATGAAAAGGCCGCCGATCAGGCCGCCGTGAATGCAATGCGCGAGCAGCTGAACCTCCTGGACATCGCAGGTGTCGTGGTGATCGGCGAAGGCGAACGCGACGAGGCGCCGATGCTGTTCATCGGTGAGGAAGTCGGCACCGGCAACGGCCCCGGCGTGGATATCGCACTTGATCCGCTCGAAGGCACGACCCTCACCGCCAAGGATATGCCAAACGCGCTCACCGTGATCGCCATGGGGCCACGCGGTTCGATGCTGCACGCGCCCGACACCTATATGGATAAACTGGCGATTGGCCCCGGCTACGCCGAGGGTGTGGTATCGTTGGATATGTCCCCGCGGGAACGGGTCGAAGCGCTGGCAGCGGCCAAAGGCTGCAGCCCTGCTGACATCACCGTCTGCATTCTGGAGCGCCCTCGCCACGAGCCGATGATCGCGGAAGTCCGCGAAACCGGCGCCTCCATCCGCCTGATCACCGACGGCGATGTCGCAGGCGTCATGCATTGCGCCGAAGCCGAAATCACCGGCATCGACATGTATATGGGTCAGGGCGGCGCCCCGGAAGGCGTGCTTGCCGCGGCTGCGTTGAAATGCATGGGCGGTCAGATCTTTGGCCGTCTGGTGTTTCGCAATGACGACGAAAAAGCCCGGGCCGCCAAAGCAGGCATCACCGATCTGGACCGTATCTATACCCGAGATGAAATGGTCACGCAGGACGTGATCTTTGCTGCGACCGGCGTCACCGGCGGATCGCTCCTGCCAAGCATCCGGCGCCAGCCAGGCTGGGTGGAGACCACCACACTGCTGATGCGGTCCAAGACAGGTTCCGTGCGGCGCATGACCTATCGCACGCCGCTGAGCGCCCATCAGTAACCGCCTCCGCCCTGCCCGTCCGCATGGCTTGCAGGTGAGGTCGGGAATTAGGTATTTATGAAAAGATGAAAGGCCGGGTCCCAACGGGTCCGGCCCTTCGTCTTAGCCCATCAGCAGGAGCCACAAGAATTGAGTTTTCTGGGTGTCGAGACCTCATTGACCGGACGGCGCTGGATTGGGCCGGGCATAGATCAGACCCGTGCCGGTGAGCATCTGGCGCAGGAAACCGGCCTGCCCAATGCGGTTTGCCAGGTTCTTGCGCGCCGCGGCGTCCCCGCCCATGAGGCCAGTGGTTTTCTGGCGCCGCAGCTCAGGGAGCTGTTGCCCGATCCGCGCCGCATGAAAGATATGGAAATCGCTGCGGCGCGCTTTCTTGAGGCCATTGAGAAACGGCAAAGGGTGGCAATTTTTGCGGATTATGACGTCGATGGCGGCGCTTCGGCGGCCTTGCTATTGGTGTATCTGCGCCAGATGGGGCAGGATGCGACCCTCTATATTCCGGACCGCATCGACGAAGGCTATGGCCCCAACGACGCGGCAATGGCCGGTTTGGCACGGGATCATGATCTGATTGTCTGCGTCGATTGCGGAACATTGTCGCATGGCCCGATAGCGGCGGCACAGGGCGCTGACGTCGTGGTTCTGGATCACCACCTTGGTGGTGAAACTCTGCCCGCCTGTGTCGCCGTGGTGAATCCCAACCGGCAGGACGAAGACGGAGAACTTGGGTACCTTTGCGCGGCGGGCGTGGTGTTTCTGATGCTGGTGGATGTCCGGCGGCAGGCCCGGGACAAGGGGCTGGGGAGCGGACCGGATCTGATGGGGCTGCTGGATCTGGTGGCACTGGCCACGGTCGCCGACGTGGCCCCTCTGATCGAGGCCAATCGGGCATTGGTGCGTCAGGGCCTGAAGGTCATGGGGCGCCGCGCCCGCCCCGGTCTTGTGGCACTGGCGGATATCAGCCGCATGGATTCTGCCCCTTCGACCTATCACCTCGGGTTCTTGCTGGGGCCACGTGTCAACGCCGGGGGGCGTATCGGCAAGGCCGATCTTGGCGCGCGGCTTTTGGCCACCGATGATCCGCATGAGGCCGCCGCGCTGGCGGAACGCCTCGACCAGCTGAACACCGAGCGACGGGATATCGAAAACGCCGTGCGCGCTGCGGCCCTGGAACAGGCAGAAGCGCGGGGGTTTGACGCGCCGCTGGTCTGGGCTGCAGGCGAGGGATGGCACCCTGGCGTTGTCGGGATCGTTGCCTCCCGCCTGAAGGAGGCCACCGGCCGACCGGCGGTCGTGATCGGGCTCGATGGCGACGAAGGCAAGGGGTCGGGGCGCTCCGTCTCCGGCATCGACCTTGGCGCTTCGATCCAGAGAATGGCGCTGGACGGCCATCTCATAAAAGGCGGTGGCCACAAGATGGCGGCGGGGCTGACCGTGGCCCGAGATCAACTGGAACCGGCCATGGCCCGCCTGTCGGAGTTGTTGGAAAAGCAGGGGGCGGGCGATCTGGGGCCATCTGACCTGAAGCTGGACGGGATGTTGATGCCGGGTGCCGCAACTGTTGACCTGATCGGGCAGATCGAACAGGCGGGCCCTTTTGGCGCCGGGGCCCCTGCCCCACGCTATGGTTTTCCCGACTTGGCTGTCCGCTTTGCCAAACGTGTGGGCGAGTCGCATCTGAAGGTCAGTTTCACCGATGGCATGGGGAACACGATCGACGCCATCAGCTTTGGCGCCTTTGATACGGCTCTGGGACCACGTCTGCTGGATCATGGCGGCGCGCGGTTTCATGTCGCCGGTCGCCTGGAGGTCAACACATGGGGCGGCCGTCAAAGCGCGCAATTGCGATTGGAAGATGCGGCCGAGGCCTGAGCCTGCGGTTTATACGGCGCGCAGGTCCTGTGGATAACAAATTTCTGCGGCACAACGCTTTTTCGCTTGCGGGGTCGGGCGCAAATCCCTAGACACGCGCTCACACAGCGTGGCCCGTTCGTCTATCGGTTAGGACGCCAGGTTTTCAACCTGGAAAGAGGGGTTCGATTCCCCTACGGGCTGCCACGTCTCCCTTTCATTCAAGCTCAGGCTTTTAACGCCCGGAACCTGCGTCGTCGCGGGTGATGATCTTGCGCCCAAGCATGGTAAGAGACTGAAATTTATATGATTTCATCACGTTCCCAACTGTCGCAAAAACTTTGCACTTTCTGCAGTTTCCCTCTTGCGCAGGCATGGGGGACTGAGTAAACACCCCCTCACGCACAGCGCGGCCCGTTCGTCTATCGGTTAGGACGCCAGGTTTTCAACCTGGAAAGAGGGGTTCGATTCCCCTACGGGCTGCCATTATTATTTAGAAACGCTTGTGCCAACCACCACTCACGTTTGTAAGATACGCGCCTGCGGCGGGGATTTCTCTGTTGATGAAATCGCCCGCCGCAGGCGTTCCAGAGCCTCTTTCTGCTCATCAAGATCGTTGAGGCAAGCCCCCAGAACCAGACCGTTCAGGCCAGCAGAGCCACTGGAGGCACTGGAGGCACTGGAGCCGCGACAATAGCTCGACAATGCATCGACACCCAGACCAAGGGCGCGCGCGCGCTCAGCGAGCCGCAGATCGTTGAGGTCCGAACGAAGGTGCAAAACCACCTGCATACCCGCCTGATGATCCTCCACCTGGCCAAACTCTGAAAAACCACTGCGCAAACGATCAATCAGGGTGCGGTGGCGCTCTGCATAGATGCGCCGCACACGACGCAGATGGCGATAGAATTCGCCCTGATGCATGAACTCCGCCAGAGCGGCCTGAGGCATGGCGCTGGCGCGTGCGCCCTTGGCACGCATTGCGGCGCCCAAGGCCTCAACCAGACTGTCCGGCGCCACGATATAGCCCATCCGCAGGCTGTTTGAGAAGATCTTGGAAAAGCTGCCGATGTAGACTGTCCGGCCCAGCGCATCTACGCCGGCCATCGCGGGAATCGGATGCCCGGCATAGCGGAATTCGGAATCGTAGTCGTCTTCGACAATCCACCCCCGGGCCTCGGCCGCCCAGGCCAGGAACGACTGCCGCCGTCCGGCACTCATCGCGCCTCCAAGCGGATATTGGTGCGACGGCGTCAAAACCACTACATCTGACCCATCGCCGACAACCGGCACTTCGGCCCCCTGTGCGTCCAGAGAAAGATCGCGCACCCGCAGCCCCTGCGCTTCGGCGAACCTGCGGATCGGAGGGAAGCCCGGGTTTTCGACAGCGACGGCGCCTCCCTTGGTGGCCAGAGCATGCAGGCAGATATCCAGCGCCTCTGTCGCGCCGGAGGTCACCAGCACCTGCTCCGGGCGGGCCGGTAGACCACGCCAGTCGCGCACATGGCTGGCAATGGCCTGCCGCAGCTCCGGGTGGCCGAAACGCCCGCATCCCGTCAGCATGTCCGCAGGCCGGGTGCGGCACAGGCGGGATACGCATTTCGCCCAGGCCCGATAGGGAAACAGCCGCATATCCGGCTGACCTGCCTCCAGCAACAAAGGGGGGCGTTCGGTCAGATCCTGTGCCGGGAGGGTTTCACCGCCCGGCGGCAGCTCCACCTCTCCCATGGTGCAGACCGTGTAGCCAGAGCCGCGCCGCGATCTGAGATACCCCTCGGCCACCAGCTGTTCGTAGGCCGTCACCACAGTGGCCCGCGCCACGCCAAGGTCCGTCGCCAGCGCACGGGTGGCAGGCAGCCGCTCGTTCGGCGCCAACGCGCCCGAGCGGATCCGACTGCGGATCGCGGTGCAGATTTGTTCAAAGATCGGCGTGTCCGATCCCCGGTCGGGCATAAAACCCAGCGCAGCAACTGTCATGAGATTTGGCCCGTTGAGGTTTCGCAAAGTCCAACGCTAGGCCCGGGACTCGCGCTGCGCAAGCCCGGGACCAAAGACCACACAGCCTCCATCCGGTCTAGGCTCCGGCCCCAGCCCCGCTGTGGCGACGCAGCTCAACAAAGGTTTCATTATAGCATGCCCCATCGCCAATATCGGTGCGCAGCGACGACGACATCAGAGCATTGGCCGTCAGCCCGGTTTCGGAACTCTGCCGCCAGGTTCCTTTGGCCGCATAGACCACCCCCTGCTGCATCGCATCCGAGAGACGCAGCCGAAATGTAACGCTGCCCCGCTGGTTCTCCAACGCGACAAGATCACCGTCGCTCAGCCCCCGCGCGGCGGCATCCGCCGGGTGCACCTCAAGAGTTTCCGGCCCGCTTGACAGAGGGGAGCTGCCGAATGTTGCGTTGATCCGCTTGTCAGAGCTGGGCGTGATCAACACCAATGGCAGGTCCTGTTGCACGGGATCATAACGCGGCACGCCAAATCCCCCGGCCTGTTCCAGAGCAGAGCTGAACAATTCGATCCGGCCCGAGGCCGTGGCGGGATGGACCGTGGCGCAAAGAACCAGAGGCGCGCCTCCCTCAGCCTGCATCTCAAGCGCCCGGTCCGTCGGCATCTCGCTGGGGGGACGGCCGGAAAATTGCGGATGGCTGCCATCCATGGCTTCGTTCATCAAGGTGACGTCGCTGGCCTGATGCGCGGCTTCGACATAGCCGAAACGCCTCGCCAGACGGCGAAAGATCTCCGTGTTGGGCAGGCTCTCGCCCAGAGGCGCAATCACCGGCTCCGCCCGCTGAACATAGTTCTGCCCATAGGCGGCAAAGATCTCATCATGTTCGAAATGGGTCGCAGCCGGCAGGATGACATCACAATAGGCCATGCTGTCGGTCATGACGACGTCACATCCGACCACGAACATCTCCTCCTGACTCAGGGCTTTGATCATGCGGAGCTGATCCGGATGCGTGGCCACCGGGTTGTGGTTGTATATCATCACGGCCCCGACCGGCACCGCCTGATCCCGGTCCAGCATCAACCGCGCGACATCCAGAATGTTGACGACCCGCGTTTCGGGATCGATCAAGTGGTCGCCCTGAAGACGCGCTCGGGTCTTGGGCGCGGCCAGACCGGATTTGGCAATGATACCGGCTCCGGGGCGGCCATGTTGGCCCAGCAGCGCATTCAGCGCCATCGCCGCGCGCAGCCCCGATCCCCCCGAGCGCCCGCGCTCGATTCCATTGCCCAGCGACGTGGCCATACGCTCTGCCGCCTGCATCCAATCGGCCAGTTGCCCGAGATCCGCCAGCGACAGGCCGCAGATATCCGCGGTCGCAGCCAGACTGTAGCGGCGCGCCTCCTCCATGTAGGGGGCGCAGCCTTCGGTCCAGCGCTCAATGAAGGCCCTGTCAAAGGCGCCCCGCCGTTCAAGTTCCGCTGCCAGGCCCTGCGCCAGCACCACATCGGTTCCGGGGCGGAGCTGCAAGTACAGATCCGCCTGCTGGGCAATCTTGATCCGTTTCGGATCAATGACCACAAGGCGCGCGCCCTGCGCCCGGGCGGCTTTGACGACACGGGTCAGATGCAGGTTGGAGACGGTCACATTGTTGCCCCAGACCACGATCAGATCGGACTGGGTCGCCTGCTCCGGCGGCATGCCCGGCGCATCCCCGTAGAGGCTCTCGTAGGCCAGCCCCCGGACACCGCCACACAACGGCCCCCGGTTCATGCGGGTTGCACCAAGACGGTAGAAAAATCGCCGGTCCAGCGACCCGCCCGCCAGTTCACCATGGGGCCCCGCGTAATTCAGGGGCAAGATGGATTGCGGTCCGAACTGTTCGATGGCGTTCTGCATCCCGTCATGCACCAGATCAAGCGCGCGGTCCCAGGAGATACGCTCATACAGTCCGGACCCGCGCGGCCCGGTCCGGCGCAGCGGATGTGTCAGCCGAGCCGGCCCGTGCACAAAATCTGGATAGGCCCGCGCCACCTTGTTGCAGACAACCCCGGCGGTGAACGGGTTGGCCTCCGAGCCGCGCACGGCCACGATTTGCCCGTCGGTGACCTCGACGCTGAGGCTGCAGGTATCCGGGCAATCCAGCGGACAGACGCTCGGCCGGATCTGCGTGCCGGGGCGCGGCTGACGCTCCTGTCCGGCGGCAGAGGGATGTTTCAGATCGGTCTGGGGCATATGACATGGCTCCGCATTGGCGATGTGGCTCGCTCCGTCGTAGATCACGGGCAGCTCAGGACAAAGCGCCAATAATCGCCAATTCAACCAGACCAATTCAGGATCACCGCGCCGCAGCAACCCCAGCGGCGCGCCCCGATCGGCGGCCAACCGCAGCCGAAACAGCAGCGCGCCCTTCGGGCAGCGCTGCGGGCAACAGAACATGGCCCTCACTACGGTCAGGCAGAGTCAGGCAGAAAGGTCAGGCGAAAAGGTCAGGCAGATTTGCTGTCGGGAGGCGCCATCTCGGCTTCGAGATGAGGCGCAAAGAACATGTGCTGCGCCCGCCCTGCCCGTTTTGCGCCATAAAGCGCCACATCCGCCTGATGAAGCAATTGCGCCGCATCGGGCTGGGACATGGAGGACGACAATGTCGTGCCCGCAGAGGCCGAGATCCTGCAGGTCTGAGCACCGTACATCATCGGGTCCTCCAGCCTCTGGATCAGGCGTTGGGCCAGTTCGCCCAGCCGCCCGATGTCCATCAGGCCTTCAAAGATGAGGACGAATTCATCGCCCCCGATCCGTGCGACGGTATCGGATTTCCGGGTGCAATCGACCATGATCGCGGCCACCCGCTGCAACACCGCATCGCCCGCAGCGTGGCCATAGGTGTCATTGACCTGCTTGAAGAAATCGAGATCCACATGCATCAGTGCGAAATCCCGGCCGCTGTTGATCAAACGATTGAGCACGTGATCCATTGCGCGACGGTTCTTGACGCCGGTCAGCGTATCGGTAAAGGCCTGTTCTTCGGCGGCGATCTTCGCCCCTTGCAGGCGCAGGTTCAACTGGCGCGACGCCTCCATCGCAGCAGATTTGGCTTCGACAAGATACAGCATCTCGATGGTCAGATCCGTCGGCGAGAAATCCTGACTGGTCAGATCAAAATCGCGAACCGCGTCCAGCACGGATATCCCGAAGGACAGGTTGATAAAGGCCCCTTTGCCGTCGGGCAGCGGCACCAGCACCCCCTTCATCCGGGTATGCGGCGCAGAGCGCAATTGGAAGTGAAGCTTACTGCCGGTCGTCTCCATCAGATCCCCGATGGTCTTCACCCAGCGCGGTCGCTGCAGATCGAAAATATCGAAAAAGGACCGCCCCTCCCAGGATTCGTCACCCCGGATCTTATCCAGTGTCGGGCCGTAACTTGTCAGATTGCCCTCAATGTCGATAATGACATGCATAGGGCAGATCTGATTGGCCAAGCCGGTGAGGTCCTGCAAGCTCATCATAGGGGATGCGCTCCCAGATCAAAGGTCCGGCCCTCGGAAAATTCGCTTTCGATCAGCGTAATGGAGATCACATCGGCGCCGTCCTGTGTTCCGGCGAGATCAAGGATCACCAGGGCGCCATAATCATCAGCCATCGCCCGCAGCACGCCCGTCATGACCTGCGCATAGCCCGGCACCCCCGGTTGACACAGGAGTTCGAACTGACCGGGGGCCTGCTCGATCAGCTCCAAACCCGGCAAATGCAGGTCAGAGACGGCCAGCCGCGCCCGGTCGGGCAAGTCATCCAGGGAATGCAGGAATTCGACGTAGTTGACGCCACCAAACCGCAGCAGACGGCGCAGTGCCTCCACCTGGGGGTTGGAGACCAGGAAAGTCCCGACATCTTCCAGAATTTCGAGCAATGGGCGTTCCAGGCTCCGTTCTACTGCACGCATCATGCGCATTGATTGATCTTCAGGGTACACGAGCATCGCCTCGAACTCGGAAAATCCAAGTTCGCTTGCGTCCATGATCTCGTTCCAGCGCTTGCTCCCATATGTGCTACTGACAAACGCCTGGACTGCCCTATTGATCAAACCGTGCATACGGTCGTTCCCTATCTCACCTTTTAGCCAAAATTAAGTCCGCATGCTTAAGAAAGGCCGAATATCTAAGATTTCATATTCTTTCTGTCTCGCCGACAAGCCAGGTTCCTGAGCTTGCTTGCAAAATGGATAATCCCGGCGCCATGCAAAACAAAAGCCGAGGGGAAAGTTTCCCACGGCCTCAAGGGTCTTGCATATGCGAATCGTGCGGTTTCTTCCCTCTTGAGCTGACATCCGAGGCGTGATGCGTAGCTTCCGGGCGGGGTCTCCCTCACTCGTATCCTATCATATTGTCCGATCTTTACGCGGCCAGCATAGGCCAATACGGGCGCCCACTCCAATCAAATCGTGACCAGAGCAGGAAGATTTATGCGGAAAGTTGCCGCACCGAGGCGAACCGGGACAGAAAATTAGAAGTCGGTAGGAGCGCCACCTTCTGATTTTCGCCGCGCGACAAAGGCCGCCAGTTCCTCCCGGATGGCCGGATCCATCGGCGGCTCTTCAAATTCAGCAATGATCTGCTTGTAGATCTTGTGCGCACGTTCTGCAGTCCAGACGCCGCCTGCGGCCTCCCAGGCCTCATAGTTGCGCCAGTCGCTCAGGAATGGCTGATAGAACGCCGTCGTATAGCGATCCTGGGTGTGCTGAATGCCAAAGAAATGACCTTCATTGCCGACCTCGCGAATGGCGTCCAGCGCGATCTCATCGGGACCGGTCGCCACGATCGCGGGATCCATATAGCGCTGGATCATCTGCAGCACCTCGCAATCCATGATGAATTTTTCGGGGCTGGCGATCAGCCCCCCCTCGAGCCACCCAGCCGCGTGATAGACCATGTTGGTTCCCGATTGCACGGCGGCCCAGAGCGAATTCGAGGTCTCCCACATGGCCTGACCATCCGGCACATTGGCGGCACAGACCCCCGAAGACCGCATCGGCAGCCCGTAAAACCGGGCCATCTGGCCGGTCATCTGGGTCGCCCGCATGTATTCCGGGGTGCCAAAGGCAGGCGCACCGGACTTCATATCCACGTTCGACGTGAAGGTGCCAATGGCGCAGGGGGCCCCGGGGCGGACGTATTGAAACAGCGCAATCGCGCAGAGCGATTCTGCCAGAGACTGGGCGACCGCGCCCGCCATGGTGACCGGCGCCATCGCCCCTGCCAGCGTAAAGGGCGACACGATGACCGGCTGACCCCGCCGGATCAGCCGCAGCGAGCCGTCGATCATCGGCTCGTCATGTTTCAACGGCGAGGTGGAGTTGATATTGGTGTACATATGCGGTGCCGCCTCGAAGTCCGCATGACTCAGCCCGCCGGCGATCCGCACCATTTCCATCACATCTTCCACCCGCTCCTTGCCGAGCGAATAGGCGTGCATCACCTTGTCTGTGATCGTCAGCTTGTCAAGAAGCACATCCAGGTGGCGCACCGATGCATGAATGTCCACAGGCTCCACCGGATAGCCGCCGGCGAAGTGGATACAATTGAAATACTGGGTCAGTTTCAGCAGGTTCTGACATTGCGTGCGGGTGCCGGGGACCTTCTTGTTCAGCTCCATGTCCCAGTAGTTCGGCGGCGAGGACACATTGCCGAAAACCATCGTGTCCCCACCGATGCGGATTTTTCGATCCGGGTTGCGCGGGGTCAGAGTGAATTCCGACGGCGCCTTGGCCACCATTTCCATGACAAAGTCGCGGTCCATCCGGACCAGCTCCCCGTCCACCTTGACGCCGGCCTCCCGAAAGATCTTCAACGCTTCGGCATTCAGGAACTGCACCCCGATTTCCTCGAGGATGCGCATGGCGCCATCATGGATTGCAGCAATGCCTTCGGCGGTCAAAGGCTCGATCGGCCGGTCGATATTCGTCGGAGGATTCCACGGCATCTGTTCCAGCGTTGCCGTGCCGCGACGGGCCGCAGCCCCCGCCCTGCCGCCGCCACGCCGTTTGCGCGCAACTGTCTCCGACATGATGCTCCCTCTCAGACTTTGAACCGAATGCTCCGTCGATATTGCCTCACCGGCCTCCAGACACACCTGTCCATTACCGACACGGCATGTCGCTTTCCCGTCGCAGGATGCCGCTTGGCGCCGACCCTTTGGAGTTCAACTGGCCAGCCAGGCCGGGATGTGTCCGATATCCGGCAGCACCACATCTGCGTGCGGCGCAAGATCAGCGGCGCTGGCCATGCCGGTCAGAACGCCAATGGTCTGCATGCCTGCCGCGCGTCCCGCGATCAGGTCGTGCAGGCTGTCCCCCACCATGGCAGTTTGCGACGGCGCAACCGAGGTGACCTTGCAGAAAGCCAGCAGGGGGTCGGGATCTGGCTTGGCGCCATAGCCACTGTCGGAGCCAATCACCATGTGAAAGAGATCCAGCACGCCGGACCGAGACAGGTGGCGGCGGGCCGAATGTTCGCCGTCATTGGTCATCACGCCCAACCTGTATCCCTGTCCGCGCAACCCGTCGAGAAACGGCGCCAGAGGCACCGCCTGCGCCAATTCCGCCTCTGCGGCTGTCCGGGTCAGATAGGTCGCGAGTTCCGCCGGGGTCTGGCCCGGCACATGCGGCGACAGCCGCGCGGCGACTTCACCATTCGTGCCCGCGATGGCAATACTGTCCGGACGGAAGGTGCGTTGCTGCAGATCGTAGCTGATGGCATCGGCCATGGCCATCAACCGGTCGGTGTTGCCCTCTGCCAAGTCCTCCAGCATCGTCATCGACCAGCCATCCCAGGTCCGGGAGAAGTCGAACAGCGTACCGTCCTTGTCAAACAGAAGCGCGGAAAGTGTCATGGAGGATCCTCGGAGAGTTCAGGGCGTTTCGCAGCCCTATCACGTCCAGTGGACCTGTTCACCCCCCGGCAACGCGGCGCGCGCCTCGACCAGGGCGCTGTAGGGCAGAGCTTCGATATCACAAAACGCCATCACCCAGGCGTCATCCATCAGCAGGAAATCCAGCACGGCTCCGAGGAATGCCGGATCGTTCACCCTGTCGCGCAGGTCCGACAGGGACGCCCCGCTGGCACCGAGGAAGACCGGCAGCAACTCGTCACTGCCCGCCAGCCAGCTTAGCGCTTTCAAACTCAGAACCTCGGCCTGATCGGCGGAAAATGGCATAGCAGACTCCTTGTCGACACTTTTAGGTCAAATTGCTGTAAATACGAAAGAGTTTGTTAACCAGTCTAATCGACACTCGGATCACGTCATAAGACAGATATAAGGGTGTTCGGACTTGCAAGGTACGATCCTGATCATAGATGGGGTCTCCATCAATCGCATCATTTTGAAGGTGCAGCTGACGGCGGCCTGTTTCCAGGTGCTGCAGGCCGACTCCGTTGCCGTCGCCACAGAGCTGGCAGCAGGCAACCGGCCCGATCTGATCCTGACGGCGATGTCCCTTCCTGACGGCGACGCGGCGGCTGTGAAGCAGGCCCTGGCCCGCATCGCGCAGGTCGCGGATGTGCCGGTGATCGCTCTCAGTGCACAGAATGACCGGGCGACCCGGATCAAGGCTCTGTCGGCGGGAATTGACGAAGTATTGCCGCAGCCCGTGGACGATATGATCCTTCAGGCCCGTATCCGCAGCCTGCTCCGCATGCGCCCCCAGGACGAAGGCCTGCATCTGTGCGAAGACGGCCCGCATGGGCTGGTGATGCCCCGTGCCGAAGCGACGCGCCTGCCGCAAAGGCCGGACGCCCGGATCGCGCTGCTGTGTCACGACCTGCAAACCGCGCACAAATGGAAAAGCCGACTCTCCACACAGGTCAGCGATGACCTGCGCGCCTATACCATCGACGCCCTCCAGAACCTGATGCGGTCTCCGGTACCGGATGTGATCGTGATCGAATTGAACGAACTCTCTGCCGGCATGGCACTGCGCCTTCTCGCCGACCTCCGGGCGCGGGCCAGCACCCGTGACTGCGTGGTGATCGCGGTGCCCAACCCGGCTGATGCCATGATCGCCGCCGAAGCGCTGGACCGCGGTGCGCATGACGTGCTGCACTGCGGGTTTCAGGTGGACGAACTGGTGCTGCGGATCAACACACAGCTTCAATATAAAAGCCGTGCCGAACGGGCCCGGGACGAAGTGCGCAACAGCTTGCGCGCGGCGATGGAGGACCCGATGACCGGACTTTACAACCGGCGGTACGCAAAACCGTTCCTGTCGCGGGTGGCCTGTGATGCAACGCAGTCCGGTCAGCAATTTGCAGTGATGGTTGCGGATCTGGACCATTTCAAGCGGATCAACGATCAGTTCGGCCACCCGGTCGGTGATGCGGTTCTGGTCGAAGCGGCCCGGCGGCTGCAGGCTGAGCTGCGCAACTGCGACCTGCTGGCCCGTATCGGAGGCGAGGAGTTCATGGTCGTCATACCCGGCGTCTCCGCCGCCGAAGCCGACAGCATGGCAACCCGGTTGTGCAGCGCAATCAACGCGGCCCCCTTCACCATTTCCGGTGCTCCGATCCCGATCGAGGTGACCATCAGCATCGGCGCGGTCATCGGCGGATCCCATACGGGCGAGACCTCGGTCGATGGCCTCTTCGCCGCCGCGGACCGGGCACTCTATGATGCCAAACGTGCCGGACGTAACCAGACCTCGCTGGGCGCGGCGTCGCGTCCGGCAGCGGCCTGAACAGCGACACCTGCCCCGATTTTCGCGTCTGGCACCCTTTCGCCAGTCCCCCCTTGCGCCGGTGCACCGGCATAGGCATCGTCAGAAGATCGGGCCACAGATCAGCCCTGTATGACCCCGCCATGACCCCGCCTTTCATCCCTGACCTCTAGCGGGGCAGCGATCGGACACGGTACATCCGTCGGCGTCAATCCGCGGCTCTTTGGGGGCCCTCACCGCGCCCATCAGCCGATTTCGGCTTGCGGAACCGGGCGATATGGCGCTCGACCCGATCGGCAAAAGTCGCCCGTTCTTCCGGGGTCATCTGTTCCAGCTTGCCGATCCAGGCATCCTGCAGGGTGGACTTGAAGCTCTCGCTCTCGGCCGCCTGTTCGGCAATACGGTCGCGCAACCGGCCAACATCCAGCGGCTCCTGCCGGATCAGCTCCAACAGCGCCTTCAGCTCTGCGATGCGACGCGCGACAATAGTGTCGAACTCGCCTTCGCCCAGATCGCGCAGCATTCTCCGCTGCTCCCGGGGAAGGCTGCGGTACATGACGCCCCCAATGGCATCGGCAGCCGCTGGCGGCGGCGGCGCCTTGTGATAGCGCTTGTCCCCACGCGGTGCCTCCCGCAGGGCGGCCCCTGCAACCACACCGACCACCGCCAGGTTAGCCCCCAGCGAGAGCGCAAACGCCAGCTTGAGCCAGCGCGGCGTGCGGGAAAGGGGTTTGGTATCGGAGCGATCAGTCATTGCATATCCTCTGCCAGAACCGTGGCCAGATCAAAAGTTTCATAAGCCGCGTAATCGTCGCCGCTGACCATGGCGGAGGCATCGCCGAACGCGCCGAGGCCGGTCGCAGTCATAACCACCTCCGGCCCGGCAATCCCGATCCACAGACCGGTGCAGCTTGCCGCCACCAGCCCACCGACCGAAACCCACCCGCCCAATGCGGAAACCAGAGCCGCAACGGGGCCGCGCCTGTCGGTGCCGTCCTGCGATGTGATCGGGAGCGTGATTGCGGGCACCTGCCACTGTGCCTGTTGTGCCGCCGCATCAGCGAGGATCGCGGAGACCAGCCGTTCGGATACGGCGGGACGCGCGTTGCGCGCCTCGCGAAACAGGGCTTCGGTTTCGTCAAAATTGTCGTGATGATCAGCCATCCTGATACCCCAATTCATCTCGTCGCCCGGCCAGCGCCCTGGCAAGGGACCGTTTGCCCCGTGCCGTCAGGCTCTCTACTGCTTCCACGCCGATCTCCATGATCCCGGCAATCTCCGGGTTCGTAAGCTCTTCGATGTGCCGCAGGACGACCGCCTGGCGCTGGCGCTCTGGCAAGGTCATCAACGCGGCCTGCAGCGCATCGGCACGCGCCTGGTTCTGCAGGGTCTCTGCAGCGCTGGCGGCAGGGTCCGGCGGCTCCGGCACCGCATCAAGATCCACCGTCCCGCCCCGGGCGCGGCGCTTGATATCGATACATAGGTTCATTGTCACCCGATAGAGCCAGGTCGAGACCCGCGCCTCCCCCTGACGCCAGTCCGGCGCCATCTTCCACAGCCGGATCATCGTCTCCTGGGTGACATCTTCGGCCTCCGCCCTATTTCCGAGTACCCGCGTGGCCACGCCCAACACGCGCGGGCCGAGACGACGGGTCAGCTCTGCGGCAACCGTGGGATCGCCATTGGCGAACAGCACCAGAAGCGCCTCATCAGTCACCTCGGGTTCCGGCTCGACAGTGACGGCCGCTGCGGCGCCCCCGCGGCGCAGCCCCATCATGCGCGCCTCCCCCCGTGAGGGAGGCGCAGGTTGATCGGCAAACATATGCACTGTTCTGCCCAGATCGGACTTACTCCGAGTCGGCGCCATGACCCCTGTGGTCGGGCCCACCGCGGCGATGTTTCTTTTTCATCACGGCTTCGATGATCGCCTGAGCGGTATCGAACTCCGCCTTGGAGATCGACCCGTCCCCATTGGTATCTGCCTTCTCCAGCAGCTTGTGTGGTCCGGGGCGCTGGGGCATTTCCTCAACGCTGAGCGCACCGTCGTCGTTCTTGTCGAACCGTTCGATCATAGCATCGGTCCGTTTGGCCATCCGTTCCTGCGCCTTGGCAGTCATTTCTTCAGCCGTCAACAGCCCGTCACCATTGGCGTCAGCCTCGTCAAAGCGCTTCTGGCCCATGGCCGCGATTTCTGCCTGCGTCAATGCGCCGTCACCATCTGCATCCAGTTGCTCGAATGTGGGCTTTTGGCGGTCAGGGTCAAAGCCGGGCTTGGCCACTGCGATGGTCGCCGCGGCCGCGGTGGACAAGGACAGGAGAGTCGCGATCAGGATCTGTTTTTTCATAACGTCGTTCCTTTGTTCAGCCTCAGCAGCACTGTGCTGCCCGATGTAGGAGTAAAACGACCGCCCCCCGGGTTTCCGTCGCCGGTATGGCATTTTTTTTCCATGCATCGCAAATCGCAGCTGACCGTTCGGGCCGCGTCACCCGGTCACAGCGCATTCACCCTTTGGTTTGCATATTTCCCTATGTAGGTTGAAATGAACTGGTGACCGCATGACCTGTGTGACAGATCCAGCCCCGGGGGCGGTCCTGTCAACTCGTGACGGTCCAGACAAAATGACGGCCCAGACACAGCGACGGAGCATCAGATGACCCAGACCCCAGGCCTCGTACAGCAAGATGTGGCCCCGGGCGACCGTCCGACCAAGCCCGCGCTGTGGAAAGGCTGGCGTCGCCGATGCCCGAACTGCGGCGAAGGCCGCCTGCTGCACAGCTATCTGAAGGTGAACGACCAGTGCACCGTCTGTGGCGAAGCCTTTCATCATCATCGAGCCGATGACGGTCCGGCCTATCTGACCATTCTGGTCGTCGGGCATCTGATGGCACCGCTGATGCACTACACCGCGTTTGAATGGCGCCCGTCGCCCTGGATCATGGCCACTGTTTTCTCCGCCGGCTGTCTGGCGGCCTCCCTCTACCTGTTGCCGCGCCTGAAGGGGGCCGTTGTGGCCTATCAATGGGCCCGCCGGATGTACGGCTTTGAAACGGCCGCTCCGGGATCTCGGGCAATAGCCGACGCCGAGATGCCAGAATGACGCGCATCGGCTCAGGTCGGCTCTTTCCTTTCTGAGCGAAAGACGTGACACTGTGATCCGGCCTGCCCACGTGCAGGCCGATGCAGGCAGGAGGACACAGCCATGACGGGTACGACCGGCACGGTGCAGACCGCAGACAAGACAGCTATTCGCGATGCCGCCACCGTCATCGCCGTTCGCGACCGCGACAGCACCGACCCCCGTGTCCTGATGGGGCAGCGCGGGTCCAGGGCCGCCTTCATGCCGAATAAATTTGTCTTTCCCGGTGGCGCGATGGACACAGGCGATCTCGACATTGCGCTGCATTCGGATATCCCCCAACCCTGTCGTGATCGCCTGAAGGCAGACGGCGGCGACCGGATCTGGCAGGCCCTCTGCATCGCGGCCGTGCGTGAACTGTGGGAAGAGACAGGCCTTGTCCTCGGTCGCCCGGGACAATGGCCCAGCGCGGTGCCCGCCGATTGGCAAAGCTATGCTGCCGCCGGGCACGTGCCGGATGCGTCGGCCCTGACCTTCGTGTTCCGCGCCCTGACCCCGCCGGGGCGACCGCGCCGGTTCGATGCACGGTTCTTTCTGCTGGAGGCCGAGGCCCTCGTTGGTGATCTCGATGATTTCTCCCGGGCGTCGGACGAGTTGTCCCACCTGCAATGGATTCCGCTCAGCCAGGTCCGCAGCTTCGATCTGCCCTTCATCACCGAAGTCGTCCTGGCCGAAGTGAGCGCGACCCTGCGTTCCGGAAAATCCCCGGATAGCACACCCTTCTTCCGCAACGATGACGAGGAAAGCCTGTTCCTGCGCCTGCATGGCCACTCAATGCCGCAGGCGGATTGAAAACCACGCGCGCGCCATCTTGGGTGGCGCCAGGCATTTCCCGCCGGGATCGACCGAACCAGGGATCACCCCCCGGTCGCCCCGGATTGCACCCTATGGGCAGCCCACCCCCTGCGGGTCCTGGTCCCGGCCGCCTGCCTTATGGGGCAGGCGGCTGCGCCGCGCATCGCGCGGCGCCACGCCCAACGGGCGCGGTGTGCGTTTCGCGCACCAGCGCTCGGCGGGAGCCCCCCCCCGCCGACGAGGCCAAACGATACGGCGCAATCAAAGCGACAGGATCAGGGCGAGTATCGACAGGACAAGAAGCCCCATCCCAAGGATCTCGCGCCGGGTGACAGTTTCCTTGAAAAACACCAAAGAGGCCACCAGCGACAGAAGCAATTCAACTTGCCCCAGCGCCTTTACATAGGCTGCGTTCTGTAATGTGAACGCCAGGAACCAACAAAATGACCCCCCCATGCTGGTCAGTCCGACCCAGACCGCAACCCGCCGCGCCGCCCAGACCCGACGGATCTCGGCCGGGTCTCTCATGGCCAGCCAAACAAGCATCATCGCCGTCTGCAAGCAGACCACCACCGCCAGTGTCACCGCGGCCCGCAATACCGCGTCGGGGACCTGCAATTCCAGTGAGGCGCCACGATAGCTGACCGCAGAAAAAGCAAAAAGCACGCCCGACCCCAGACCCAGAAGCGGCGCGCGCCCGGTCAGTTGCTGCCATAGCCCCATCGCGCTATCGCTGGTCTTTGACAACACCAGAACCGCCCCCAGACCAATGGCGATTGCCAGCCAGCCCAGCACCGACACCTCATCGCCGAGAACCACCAGTCCGACCAATGCTGTCTGGATGACTTCGGTTTTCTTGAACGTGATGCCCACCGCGAAATTCCGCGCCTTGAAGAGTGCCACCACGCATATCGTCGCAAGGATCTGAGACAGCCCACCAATAGCCGCAAAGCCCCAGAACCGGGGGGACAAGGTCGGCATCTCTGCCCCGGTTGTCCGGGCATAGGCCAGAAGCAGCAGCAGGATCAGCGGCGCCGAATAGATGAACCGTGAAAACGTCGCCCCCGCCGGGCTCAGCGATACCGAACTCAGTATCTTTTGCAGCATGAACCGCACGGTCTGGAATGTGGCGGCGAAAAAGGTGACAACAATCCAGAGTGGCATGGGATGGCCTCAGGGCATACTATTGCATACCAAACATATGACCTATTCCGCCGGAGGTTTCCAGAGCGGATGTGGCACCGGATCCTTTGCCTTCAGAAAGTACTGGCGGAATACGCTGGCGTAGCTCTTCAGCACATAGCCGTCGTTGCGCGACTGAAATGCGCGTCGATGCCGATCATACAGCGCCGGCAACTGATGCCACGGCACCCCCGGATAGAGATGGTGCACAACATGCAGGTTGTTGTGCAGGAACAGAAAACCCAGAATGGGGCCGATCAGACCACGGCTCTCGACGATGGCGGTTCGGCCATCCGTCTCCGGATGGGCGCGGTGCTCCAGATAGGTGCGGATCTTCAATACTGACAGACCAAGATAGGCCGCCGCACCATAGGCCCAGATCGGCATCGCGGACAGGGACACGAGCCCCAGCACGACCACCGCACCGACCGCATGCAGGGTCCAGTCGCGGAGGACTGCGGTCTGGCCCTGCCGGATGAGGGTCCAATCCGCCTGCATAAAGCTGAACTGCCCGATCAGCGGCCCCACCACCATCCGTCCCAGCAGCGTATTGTTCAGCCGCAGCAAACGCTGGTGCCAGGCGGGCAGCCGTGCCCAGACCTGCGGGTCCTGAAAATTGCTCTCGGGATCGTCATAGGGATCCGTCAGATTTTCGTCCTGATGGTGCTGCAGATGGGTGTCGCGAAAACGCCCATAGGGCACACAGAGGTTCAGCGGCAGAAACACCAGCGCCTCATTCACCGATCTGCGGCTGAACGGATGGCCGTGCAGAACCTCATGGCTCAGGGACGAATGCAACACCACCATCAGCCCCGCCACAGGGATCGCAAGCAGCAGCGAGACCTGCGCCAGGCCAAAAACCGCCGCGCCCCAGATCAGATAGCAGACCACGATGAGGCCAAATGTACCCCACTCACACCGCTCTGGAAGCGCGCAACGGGCGTCGATATCGGCGCACCGGATGTCCGGAAGCGGCGCATCAGCGGCAGCCGTCGCAAAAGCGCGCCGCTCTTCCTCGGTCAGGTCACGCATGTTGCGGCACGCCTGTCCGGCCCCAGGCGATCTGCTCCCAGATCCGCTCGTACATGACATAGGTGACAAAACCGATCACGGTATTGATCAGCGCCATGGCGCCGCCGACACTGGCTGACCCGGTGGCGGCAAAGCCCACGGCCGTCATTACCGTCAAGCCGATCATATTCCACACAACCGCCTTCACGAGGGAGCGCCCACGCGTTTCCATATCGCCTCCGATGTTTTGATCTGACCTCAGACTAGTTCAGTGGCGACCTGTGCAGAATTCTGTATGTGATTAACAAAATCCAACAATTGTGATTATAATCACCTCATGATGGAAAATATCGACAAACGACTGCGGGCCTCGCAGTTTCGGGAGCGCCTGAACCGGGCCCTGCGCGACAGTGGCCTGAGCCAGAGCGCGCTGGCCCGGGCCACCAGCGTCGACCGCTCGACCATTTCGCAGCTCCTGACGGATGAGGGTGCGCGGTTGCCGAATGCCCATGTGGTCGGGGCCTGCGCATCTGCACTCGGAGTATCGGCAGACTGGCTGCTCAGTCTGTCGGAACGGCCGGAAAGTGCGGCTGAACTGCTGGCCTCTTCGATCTCGATGTCCGAAGCGCCGCGGGCGCTGGTGGACGCACGTATCTACGCCTGGCATCAGGAAGCTGCGGGCTACAAGATCCGCCACGTGCCGACCACCCTGCCCGACATGCTCAAGACGCGGGCGGTTCTGGAATGGGAATACGCACCGCATCTGGGCCGAACCGCGCATCAGGCCATTGGCGCGTCAGAGGACCGACTGTCATGGATGCGCACATCCGGATCGGACTACGAAATCGCCCTGCCGATCTACGAGGTCGACAGCTTTGCCAAAGGCGTCGGATATTACGAAGGGCTGCCTGTCGCGCTGCGGATCGAACAATTGGATCATCTGGAGCGATTGAGCACACAGCTCTACCCCAGGCTCCGGATTTATCTCTACGACGCCAAGCGGCTTTATTCCTCGCCCATGACGATTTTTGGCCCGTTGTTTTGCGTGTTTTACGCAGGCAGCCACTATATGGCCTTTCGGGATCGCGAACGGGTGGAAACCTTTACCGGCCATTTCGACAGGCTGGTGCGCGAGGCCGATATTACCGCCCGCCAGTTGCCGCGCCGGGTCAGGGCTCTGCGGGCGCAGATCAGCCAGCCGACGTGAGCGCAGGAGCGCCACGCAGAACCATGCGCCAGCCTTCCCTAGTCGCGATCAGACCTTGGGATCGGGGTTTTCGGTATGGCCATCCACGGCGATCACCTGACCGGACACCCGGCGCGCGGCCTCGGAGCCGAGAAAGACGGCCATATTGGCAATATCCTCTGCCGTGACCCAACTCCGCATCGACGTGCCCGCCGCGTATCCCGCGTAGACCTGATCCCGGCTCATGCCCTTCAATGCGGCCTCCCGGTCCAGCACAGCTTCCATCCGGGGGCCTTCGACCGCTCCGGGGCAGATGGCGTTGGCGCGGACGCCAAAGGGGCCCAGCTCCATCGCCAATGTCTTCATCAGGCCGATCACCGCCCATTTTGCCGCCGCATAGGGCGCACGGTTGGGATAGCCGTAGATCCCGGCCGTCGAGGAGGTCAGCACAAGGCTGCCCTGCCCCGCCTGTTTCATCAGCGGTGCGGCGTATTTCGCGGCCAGAAACGCCCCTTCCAGATTGACGCTGACGCAGGCACGCCAATCCGCCAGCGCCACATCCTCGACCCGCGCCGTCGGCCCGGCGATACCGGCATTGGCACAGAGCACGTCCAATCCCCCCGCCGCCTCGATTTCGGCAAACAGCGCTGCGACGGCAGGCTCGTCCGCCGCATTGACCTGCCGCGCCTGCCACGCGTCGGGCAGATCCGCCAATGCAGCGGCGTTGACATCCGTCACCCAGACCTCGGCGCCGGTGGCCGCAAAGCCCGCCGCCATGGCACGCCCGATCCCGGACGCGCCCGCGGTGATCAGGACGCGGCTCACCGGGGGGCTCCGATGGCGCGGCCCAGCCCCTCAGGCGCAGGCAATGCCGCCTGGGCTGTGGCCAACCTGACCAGATTAGCCTCGATATGGGCGGCAGGCGGAGCCGAGCGCCGGGTCTTCAGATCCACATGCAACAGCATATGTTCGCCGGTCGCCAGCAGCCTGTCGCCTTCATACATCTCGTGCCACAGGTGCATTTTCTTGCCCTGTCCCAGGATGACCCGCGTCTTGACCTGAATCGCCTGGCCGGCATGCACCTCGTCGATGTGGCGGATATGCGTCTCGGCGGTAAAGTAGCTGCCGCCGGAGGCAATATAGTCCGCGTCACAACCGATGATCTCCATCAGCCGGTCGGTCGATTGCGCAAAGGCATCGAGGTAACGGCTCTCGGTCATATGGCCATTGTAGTCGGTCCAGTCCAGCGGCACCACGCGGGCCTGGGTCAGCACCGGCTGGGCGATATCGGCGACCTCTTCCATGCTGCGGGCCAGACCGGCCGCGCCCATCCGGGAGACGTCATGGGCGTTCTGCAAGGCCCCTGCCCCCCAGTCATTGGCCGACAGGGCCCGCATCATCCCCACCAAATTGTCGTCCCGGATCCGCTCCAGGTCGCGGATCGAATGGTGGCCCGACTGTGCATCCGACTGGCCCGCAATCAGATCGACCAGTTCGTCGTTATACTCCGGCACATCCATCAGCTTGGTCCAGGGCCAGCTGAGGCAGGGGCCGAACTGAGCGAGAAAATGCTTCATGCCTGCCTCGCCGCCGGCAACGCGGTAGGTCTCGAACAGACCCATCTGCGCCCAGCGGATGCCGAAACCATAGCGGATGGCATTGTCGATTTCCTCGGTGGTGGCGATGCCGTCCTTGACCAGCCACAGTGCCTCGCGCCAGACCGCCTCGAGGAAGCGGTCCGCCACATGGGCGTCGATTTCCTTTTTCAGATGAAGGGGGTACATGCCGACCGAGGTGATGATGGCCTTTGCCGCCTCGATCATCTCGGGCGGGTTGGCGGCGGTGGTGACCACCTCGACCAGCGGCATCAGGTAGACCGGGTTGAACGGGTGCGCCACCACGATCTGCGCCGCGTTGTCGAACCCCTCCTGCAATTGCGACGGCTTGTAGCCAGAGGTCGAGGACCCGATCACCGCATCTGCCGGCGCATGGGCCTGCAACGCGCCATATATCTTCTGTTTCAGGTCCAGCCGCTCCGGCACGCTTTCCTGGATCCAGACAGCACCCTGAACCGCCTCCGCAACAGTGGCGTGAAACGTCAGCGCCCCCTCGGCGGGCAGCGCCACATTGCCCAGCCCCGGCAGGGACCGGCGCGCATTGGCCAGCACTTCGCCGATCTTGCGTTCCGCCTGCGGGTCCGGGTCGAACACCCGCACATCCCAACCGTTCAGCAGGAACCGCGCGGCCCAGCCGCCACCAATCACACCGCCGCCAATGATTGCCGCTGTTTTCATACCCTATCCTTCCAATTCCTCGGGCCGTGCAAACCGGCCCCTGTCAACGCACCAGCCCGGACCGTGATCTGCGGCCTGCAGACCGGCACGCCCGCCGACACCTTCGTCCCCTTCTGGCGCAGGGGCGCGGGGCCGAAAAATGCCCCGCCCCTGCGCCGGATGCCCGGATGGGTCACGTCGCCAGTGGCGCCTGTTTCGTCAGGCCCAGCTGCGCGCGCACCTCCGCCGGGGTGATGACCCGGGCGCCGAGGTTTTCGATGATCGCGCCCGCCCGTTCGACCAGCTGCCAGTTTTGCGCCAGCACGCCCTTGTCCAGGTAGAGGTTGTCCTCAAGCCCGACCCGCACATTGCCGCCCGCCAGCACCGAGGCCGCCACATAGGCCATCTGGTTGCGCCCCAGCCCAAAGGCAGAAAAGCTCCAGTCGTCGGGCACATTGTTGACCATCGCCATGAAGGTATTGAGGTCATCCGGCGCGCCCCAGGGCACCCCCATGCACAGCTGCACCAGCGCAGGGCTGTCGAGGATGCCATCCTTTACCAGCTGTTTGGCATACCAGAGGTGGCCGGTGTCAAAGGCTTCGATTTCGGGCTTCACGCCCAGCTCGGTCATCATCCGGCCCATCGCCTGCAACATGCCCGGCGTGTTGGTCATGACATAGTCGGCCTCGGCAAAGTTCATGGTGCCGCAATCCAGCGTGCAGATTTCGGGCAGGCATTCGGCCACATGGGCCACACGTTCCGTGGCACCGATCATATCGGTGCCGGCCGCGTTCACCGGCAGGGGGCTCTCGACCCCACCAAAGATGATGTCGCCGCCCATGCCGGCCGTCAGGTTCAGCACCACATCGGTGTCGCTGTCGCGGACCCGGTCGGTCAATTCCCGGTAGAGGGCGAGGTCCCGAGAGGGCGCTCCGGTTTCCGGATCGCGCACATGGCAATGCACCACGGCCGCCCCGGCTTTGGCCGCAGCGATGGCGCTCTCGGCAATCTCTCTGGGGGAGCGGGGCACATGCGGGCTGCGATCCTGGGTCCCTCCGGAACCGGTCACGGCACAGGTGATAAAGACCTCGCGGTTCATGGAAAGCGGCATTTTTGTTTTTCCCTCTGATGTACAGGGTTGTGCCTCGGGTTATCCCCAGGCTTCTCCCCGGATTCCAATTTGCGCTGACATCGACCTTGGCCCAGCCTTGCGGACAAGAGTTTACCTCAGGCGAATCGAAGTTGATGAAATCCGCAAAAAACATACTCCAGCCGGAGAACCGCCCGCTCAAGACCGCCGTTCTGGTGATGGACGAGTGCAATACGTTGTCCTTTGCCGCCGCGGTCGATCCGATGCGGGCGGCGAACCGCCTCGCAGGGCGTCCCGCATTCGACTGGGACTACATCAGCGCCACGGCCGAGCCGCCGATGCTGACCAGCGGGCTGACCGTGCCCGCCGCGCCTCTGGCACGGCTTGACGGCTGTGACCTGTTGCTGGTGATCGCGGGGTTCCAGCTCGCTCGTCATGCCACCCCCAGCCTGCTGGCCGGCCTGCGGCGGATTGCGGGCACCGGCGCGACCATCGCGGGTATTGATGGCGGCCCCTGGCTGATGGCGGAGGCCGGGCTGCTGGATGGTCATCCGGCGACCACCCATTGGGAAGACCTGGAGAATTTTTCTGCCCGCTTCCCCGACATTCATTGCCGGACGGACCGCTTTACCGTGTCCGACGGGCGGCTGACCTCCGGCGGCGCAACACCGGCGATCGAGATGATGCTGCATATCATCAGCGCACGGCACGGGCACGGCTTTGCCTCCCGTGTGGCCGGGCTGTTCCTCTATGACGGGATTGCCGCGCCCCAGCGGGCACAGAGCCGCCTCGGCCACCACAAGCACAACGCGCTGACCGCAAAGGCCAATGCCATCATGGAGGCGGCGCTGGACGATCCCAAACCCCTCGCAGAAATCGCAGAGGCCTTGGGCACCAGCCCCCGCAGTTTACAGCAACAGTTCCGTCTGCGCCTGAATACCACGCCGCAGGACCACTACCTGCAGCTGCGACTGGCCGAGGCACGGCGACTGGTGACAGATACCGACCTGCCGTTGATGGAGGTTGCCGTGGCCACCGGCTTCACCTCGCAGTCAAGCTTCGCGCGCGCCTTCCGCACCGCGCATGACACATCGGCGCGGGAACTGCGGCAGGCGCGGGAGGCCACAGCGATGTCCTCCTATACGGCAGTGCAGGCCAACCGCCATGCGAGCCACAGCCCCAACTGAACTCGACGGTGCTGTTTGGCAAGGGGAAGGCTCCCGCCCGTCGCCGGATCTCACGATCCGCTCCCGTTGGGCATAGCGCCGCGCGAATGCGCGGCGCAGGCGCGTCCGGGGGCAAACCTCGGCGATCACACATCCGTCGGCCAGACAGCAGCCCGGTGACGACAGCCGCCAATCCCATCCAGAGCCGCCCCTGGTACACCCACAGGCCCCACCGGGTTCACCACCGCACGTGCGGCCCGGCGCCGCGCCGCGCCAGCGGCGCCGGGCCCAACTGGGGAGGCTGCATTTCAATGCAGGCGACACGGGCGGGAGCCCCACGCGACATTTAACCCGCCCACGACATTCAATAGGGCATCGGGTTGGCCCGGTGGGCTGCATCGATATCGGCGAGGACCGCATCGCTCAGCTCCAGATCCACGCCGTTCAGCAGATGCGTCAGCTGTGTGACATTGGTGGCACCAAAGATCGCCGAGGTCATAAAGGGCCGCGTCTTGCACCACGCCAGCGCCATATGCACCGGATCCAGCCCATGATCCGCCGCGATCTGCAAATAGGCCGCAACGGCGCCCAGCACCCGCTCGGACTGCCGCCCCCCCATCTCGGCGTTGAGAGATTTGCGCGATCCTTCCGGCACCGCACCATTCTGATACTTGCCAGTCAGATATCCCGCAGCCAGCGGCGAGAACGACAATAGACCAACATCCTCGTAATGGCTCAGCTCGGCCAGATCGGTGTCGTAGAGGCGGCATAGAAACGAATATTCGTTCTGGATCGAAGCCACCCGAGGGCCCTTGCCCGCATCAGACAGCCGCAACCATTGCGCCGTGCCCCAGGCGCTTTCGTTCGACAGGCCGAACGCGCGGATCGTGCCCCTGTCCACCTCGCGCTGTAATGCGCCCAGACAATCTTCCATATCCGCGATCACATCCGCGCGGCTCTGGGTTGAGGAGGTCGGGTCATATGTCCAGTTCTTGCGGAACATATAGCTGCCCCGGTTTGGCCAGTGGAACTGGTAAAGGTCGATATAATCGGTCCGGAGACGCTTCAGCGATGCCTCGATCGTGGCTGCTATGGTGGCACTCGAGATCGGTGCCCCGTCCCGCGCCACAGAGCCCTCTCCGGAATGTTTCGTCGCCAGGATATAGGCGCCCCGGCGGCCGGTTTTGGCGTTCCAGCTGCCGATGTATTCCTCACTGCGCCCCATGGTCTCGGCCCGGACCGGGTTGACCGGATACATCTCGGCCGTATCGAGAAAGTTGAGTCCCGCATCCAGCGCCATGTCGATCTGGGCATGGGCATCGGCCTCATCGGTCTGCGTTCCATAGGTCATGGTCCCGAGACACAGCTCCGATACCATCATGTCCGTGCGGCCAAGCCGGTTCATTTTCATCACGTAGTCTCCTCATGTCATGCTTGGCAGGACCCTAGCCCTTAGCGACACCAATGCAAGCCACCGCCCGCCTTGCCCTCCGCATCATTAACCATTGCGTCGTTTTCTGTCACACAAAGTCGGTGCGCAATGGTATACAAAGAACATCTACTCCCGACTAATGATCTCACGATCACAGATTTAAAAGGAGGCACTTCATGACTTTCATCACCACCAAGAGCTATCAGGACCTTGTTGCGGATGCCGAATCCGTGATTTCCTTCATCTCTGTCGAGGATGGTCTGGCGCTGCACGATACAACGAAAGTGGAATTCGTTGACCTCCGTGTCTTCCGCGAACTGCAAAAGACCGGCGTCATTCCCGGCGCGCACTCCTGCCCACGCGGATTGCTGGAGTTCTGGCTAGATCAGAACAGTCCCTTTGCCCGCGAAGTCTTTGGGAAAGAGGCGACGTTCATCTTTTACTGCGACAACGGCTGGCGGTCCGCGCTCAGCACCCGGCTGGCTCAGGATATGGGGCTGCAGGATGTACATTGCCTGCGCGGTGGCCTTGAGGCCTGGATGGCAGCGCAGGGTCCCTTGAACCCATACCACTGGTAAGCGCTCCCTGCCCTCCCTGCGCCCTCCATATCTTTGATATCCGCGCAGGGGTGGCAAAACTGACTGCAAACTTGATCTTGGAAAAACTCGGCCTTGGAAAAACCTGGCCTTGGAACGAACTAGGAACATCCCTATACTGCGGGCATGTCATCTCACCTGCTTGCCCGCAAAACCCATCCTGCCCGCGATGGGATTTCCCCACTGCCGACCCTGACTCTGGCAAAGGGACGCGCCCACGAAGCCTGCGGGCCTGCGCGCCGGACCTTTGCGCTCTGGCTGGCAGCCGCGACCAAAGGCCCCGTGCTCTGGATCAGCCCGGCCTGGACCCCCGATCAGCTCAATCCCGACGGAATGGTCGACTTTGTCGATCCGGGCCGCTTCCTGTTCTTGCGCGCCACCCGCGCCGAAGACCTTCTGTGGGCCTGCGAAGAAAGCCTGCGCAGCAGAGCGGTGCCGCTGGTGGTGGTCGATCTTCCCGCCCCTCCCGCGCTCACCCCGGTGCGCCGCCTGCATCTGGCGGCTGAATCCGGTGGCGCAGCCCTTCCTGCTCCGCTGGCGCTGCTGCTGACCCCAGACCAGGGCGGCGCCCCGGGAATCGAGAGCCGCTGGCATCTGGCCGCCGAACACAATGCCCCCGGCTCACCAGTCGCCCTCTCCGCGGGTTCATCGCCCGCGCCCCACCCGCTGCCTGCGCCCCGGTCTCATGCCGACCCGACTGCTGATCTGGCTGCTGAGCCGACTGTCGGCCCAACTGCCGCACCGCTCCGCCAATGGCGGCTGGAGCGCCTGCGCGCCCGCACCCAGCCCGTCAAGGCCTGGCGTGTCCGACACCCCGCTGCGGGCGCGGCGTTGCAGCTGCTCCCGGACAAGAGACATGAGGAAAATCCGCATCACGACCCTAAAACGACATCCCGCGTCGAAAAGAATACTGCGACCGACTAAACTTACCCTATGGTCGGGCCTGACATGCGTACACTCCTTTCCTTTGCCGCCCTGTTTTTGTCCGTCATCCTGCTGCAGCTTTCAACCGGAGGCGTAGGGCCGCTGGACGCCCTGTCCGGCGCCGCGATGGGATTTGACAACCGCCAGATCGGCCTGCTCGGCTCGGCGCATTTCCTCGGTTTCTTCATCGGTTGCTGGTGGGCGCCCCGGCTGATGGGCCGGGTGGGACACTCGCGGGCCTTTGCCGTCTGCACCGCCCTTGGCGCAATGGGGCTCCTGGGGCACACCTTGATCGAAGACCCCTATGCCTGGGCCGCGATGCGGATCGCCTCAGGCCTCTGTGTCGCGGGCTGCTACACGGTGATCGAGGCCTGGATCAACGCCAAGGTGACCAATGAGAACCGTGGCCGCACCTCCGGCGTGTACCGCATTGCCGATACCGGGGCGTCCTTTGCCGCGCAGCTGCTGATCGCGGTTCTGCCACCTGCGTCCTATGTGTCGTACAACCTGCTGGCGATCCTGTGCTGCGCGACCCTGCTGCCGCTGATGATGACCAGCGCCAGCCAGCCCGCCCTGCCCTCTGCGGCGCGGCTGCGCCCGGCGCTTGCGTGGCGCTGTTCACCGCTCGGGGTTGCGGGGGTGATTGTCGCGGCCCTCAGCGGCGCTTCCTTTCGGATGGTCGGCCCCATCTACGGCCAGGAGGTCGGCCTCGGAGCGGACCAGATCGCATTCTTTCTCGCGGCCTTTGTTCTCGGCGGGGCGCTGGCGCAATATCCGGTGGGCTGGCTGGCGGATAAATACGACCGCCGCTGGGTGTTGATCTGGCTTTCCGGCGTCTCCATGATGGCCTGCGCCCTGACCCTGCCGGCCAGCGGAGGCGGCACCTTTGCCATCATGGGCTCCGCCGCGTTTTTCGGCCTGACCACGGTGCCCATCTTTTCCGTATCGGCCGCCCACGCCAACGACTTTGCCACCTCGGAAGAGCGGGTGGAGCTGTCGGCCGCCCTGATGTTCTTCTACGCCGTCGGCGCCATCGCGGCGCCCTTGGTGGCCTCGGCCCTGATCGAAGCCTTTGGACCCGTTGCTCTCTTCGTCTTTGTTGCCCTCGGGCACGCCGGGCTCATCATCTTTGGCATCGCCCGCATGCGGTCGCGCCCCGCCCCCGAGGAACGCACCCGCTATGTCTATGCCCCGCGCACCTCCTTCACCATCGGCAAGATGCTGAAGCGGGCGCGGGAAGGCCGGCAGTAGCGCCGCCCCGCCCCCGTTCGCCCGCCGGTCGCAAGACAGCCTTCCCGCCGGTCGCGAGACAGCTTCGGAACACCGGTTTGACCGTCCCGGTGCCATGAGGGGTTTTCGTGCCCTGCTGCATGGGATAGACGAACGGCCAGACAAGCGACGTGGATGGACGACATGGCCCGAATTCTGATCACCTCGGCACTTCCCTACATCAATGGGATCAAGCACCTCGGCAACCTCGTCGGCAGCCAGCTGCCGGCCGATCTCTATGCCCGCTACAACCGTGGCCGCGGCAATGAGGTCCTGTTCCTCTGCGCCACCGACGAGCATGGCACCCCAGCCGAGCTCGCCGCCGCCAAGGCAGGCAAACCGGTGGCCGAATATTGCGCCGAGATGCACGCCGTCCAAACCGACATTGCCGCCCGGTTTGGCCTGTCCTTCGACCACTACGGCCGCTCCTCCAGCCCGCAGAACCACGCGCTGACCCAGCATTTTGCAGGCAAGCTGGCCGAGGCCGGGCTGATCTCTGAAGTCTCTGAAAAACAGGTGTATTCCAATGCCGATGGCCGTTTTCTGCCGGACCGCTACATCGAGGGCACCTGCCCCAACTGCGGCTACGACAAGGCGCGCGGCGACCAATGCGAAGAATGCACAAAGCAGCTGGACCCGACCGACCTGATCAACCCGCGCTCGGCCATTTCCGGCTCCACCGATCTGGAGGTGCGCGAGACCAAGCACCTGTTCCTGCGCCAATCCGCGATGCGCGACCAGCTCGATGCCTGGATCGACAGCAAACAGGACTGGCCGGTTCTGACCACATCGATTGCCAAGAAATGGCTGCACGACGGCGACGGCCTGCAGGACCGGGGCATAACCCGCGATCTCGATTGGGGCGTGCCGGTCAAGCGCGGCGATGCCGATTGGCCCGGCATGGAAGGCAAGGTGTTCTACGTCTGGTTCGACGCCCCGATCGAATATATCGCAGCGGCCGGGGAATGGGCCGAGAAAAACGGGCTGGACGATGCCGCATGGGAGCGCTGGTGGCGCACCGACAAAGGCGCGGATGACGTGAAATACGTCCAGTTCATGGGCAAGGACAACGTCCCCTTCCACACCCTGTCCTTTCCCGCCACGATCCTTGGATCGGGCGAGCCGTGGAAGATGGTGGATCACCTGAAATCCTTCAACTACCTGAATTACGATGGCGGCCAGTTCTCTACCAGCCAGGGTCGCGGCGTCTTCATGGATCAGGCGCTCGAGATCCTGCCTGCGGATTACTGGCGGTGGTGGCTCTTGTCGCACGCGCCAGAGAGCAGCGATTCCGAATTCACCTGGGAGAATTTCCAACAAGCGGCGAACAAGGATCTGGCCGATGTTCTGGGCAATTTCATATCCCGGATCACCAAATTCTGCCGGTCTAAATTCGGCGAAGACGTGCCCGCGGGCGGCACCTGGACCGAACAGGAACAGGCCTTGATCGAGGAGCTGACCACCCGAATCGGCGCCTATGAACGTCACATGGAGGCCATGGACGTCCGCAAATCCGCGCAGGAGCTGCGCGCGATCTGGGTCGCGGGCAACGAGTACCTGCAATCCGCCGCGCCTTGGTCCACCTTCAAGACCGATCCCGAACAGGCCGCCGCGCAGGTCCGCCTCGGCCTCAACCTGATCCGTCTTTATGCCGTGTTGTCGGCCCCCTTCATTCCGGATGCGGCGGACCGCATGTTTGCGGCCCTCAAGACCACGGACCGCAGCTGGCCCGACGACATTGCCGCGGCACTCTCGGCGCTGCCAGCGGGTCACGGGTTTACCGTTCCGGAGGTGCTCTTTGCCAAGATCACCGACGAGCAGCGCGAAGAGTGGCAAGACCGCTTTGCCGGGGTGCGCAAGGACTGATCCCGGCCAATCCGCCTAACCTGTTCAGATCAAAGGCCGTTCCGATCCGGGGCGGCCTTTCGAACGCTGCAGCGACCGCCGCATCAGCATAAACCTAGCAAAATTATCGGATTGACATATCTGACAAAATAAATCAGGTATAGATTAATCCAGCCAACCTGTCCGAGCACAGGCCAGCCGACAACCCGAACACTGCTCATGCCCCATGTTGACCCCATCTGGCCCAAACCCCGTGCACACCGATCAGGACGCAGACCGCCTGCCGCTGTCGGACCTGTGGACCTGCGTCCTCTCTGAGGCGCTCCCACAGCCGAGTTTCTGTCTTGAATGGTTGTTCGACAAGGCCGAGCAGACACAGAGGCCCGCCCGATGACCAACCTGAAACCAATTTCCCAAGAAGACATGGCCGCCGCGACCCAGCCGGAGACCTATCCGACCTATCACGCCGAGGATCTGACCCGCGGCGGCGTGCAGGCCCGTATTTTGCTCAATGGTCAGATCTATTCGCTGCGCATCACCCGCGCGGGCAAGCTGATCCTGACCAAGTAAAGCTGATCACCCTGGCGATTTTCCGCAAATTGAGACTGCCCCAACAAGGATCCACACTATGAAAACGCCGCTTCTCGCCGGTGCCGCAATCGCGGCTTTGACCGTAGGCACAACGGCCGCTTTCGCAGCGTCAAAGGCCGAGGTTCTGACCACCTACGCCAATATTGCAGCGGCCAATTTCGAAGACAGCCTGATGACTGCAAAGGGTCTGCAGGCCGCCGTGGATGCGCTGATTGCAGAGCCCTCCGCCGAGGCCCTCGAGGCCGCCAAGGAAGCCTGGCTGGCGGCGCGTGTTCCCTATCAGCAGACCGAAGTCTATCGTTTTGGCAACGCCATTGTTGACGACTGGGAAGGCAAGGTGAACGCCTGGCCGCTGGACGAAGGCCTGATCGATTATGTGGACGCCTCCTATGGTGGGGCGACCGATGAAAACGCCGCCGCTGCGCTGAATGTCATTGCCAACCCCGAGTTCACCCTCTCCGGCAAGGCCATCGACGCGCGCGAGATCACCCCGGCTCTGCTGGAAGAAACCCTGCAGGAGGCCGACGGCGTCGAGTCCAATGTCGCCACCGGCTACCACGCCATCGAATTCCTGCTGTGGGGGCAGGATCTGAACGGCACCGACCATGGCGCCGGCGACCGCTCCTGGACGGATTATGCCACCGGCGATGACTGCACCAATGGCAACTGTGACCGCCGCGGCGCCTACCTGAAGGCGGCGACGGATCTGCTGGTCTCCGATCTGGAATGGATGACCGCCCAGTGGGCCGACGGCGGCGACGCCCGCGAGACCGTGTTGGCGGACGAGTCCGCAGGCATCACCGCAATGCTCACCGGCATGGGCTCGCTGTCCTATGGCGAAACCGCGGGCGAGCGTATGCGTCTCGGTCTGATGCTGAACGACCCCGAAGAAGAGCATGACTGCTTCTCCGACAACACGCACAACAGCCATTATTTCGACGGCCTCGGCGTCCAGAACGTCTACCTCGGGGAATATGTGCGGGTGAACGGCGAATTGGTCTCGGGGGCCTCACTTGCGGATCTCGTCGAAGCAAAAGACGCGGGCCTGAATGCCGAGATGACCGGCAAACTCTCCACCACCATGCTGAAGCTGGGCCGGATCAAGACCGCGGCCGAAGCGGGCTTCTCCTACGACCAGATGCTGGAACAGGGCAATGCGGCTGGCGAGGCGCTGGTCATGGGCGGCGTCGAAGCGCTGGTTGACCAGACCCGCTCCATCGAACGCATCGTCACCGCGCTGGACCTCGACGGCGTTGCGATCGAAGGCTCCGACTCGCTGGACAATCCGTCCTCTATTTTCGAATAAATCTCGTCCAATCGACATTTCAAGGCCGTGCATCTGATGCGCGGCCTTGCGTGTTTCAGCCCATGTCCCTCCCGAGCCATGACCCCTTCCCCGACAACTGGAACGGGAACGGAAACGGCACCGACCCTGCGCCAGTTCCCAGTGGCCACAATTTCCTGAGCATTTCACTTTATCTGGCACTTGCAATCCAAGTCTTTTAGTCAGATATTGGACGTCAGCAAGTAGCCTACAGAATCTCTTGGGATCGGTGACTGGTCATGATCATCTGCCACTGCACTAAAATCTCGGATCATGACATCCATTCGGCCATAGACTGGATGCGGGCGTCTGACCCGCAAACCATTATAACTCCTGGGAAAATTTACCGTGCCCTCGGTAAAAAAGCAGATTGTGGCGGCTGTATGACGCTCTTTCTGGACACTATGCGTTCCAACGCTAAGGTAAGCGTACCTGCACATCTGCAGAACTTACGTACAGCCATTTCCTCGGAGAGCGAATATGAAGGGCGACCCCAAAGTCATCGAGTATCTCAACAAAGCACTTAGGAGCGAGTTGACCGCCATCAGCCAGTACTGGCTACACTACCGCCTTCAGGACGACTGGGGCCTCGGACATATGGCCAAAAAGAGCCGCGAGGAGAGCATCGAAGAGATGAACCACGCGGACAGGCTGATGGATCGGATCATCTTCCTTGAAGGCCATCCAAATCTGCAGACCCTTGACGCCCTGCGCATCGGCCAGACGCCGAAAGAAACGCTGGAGTGCGATTTGGCCGCAGAGCAGGAAGCCCGTGCCCTCTACAAGGAAGCCTCCGAGTACTGTAGGACGTCAGGTGACTATGTCACCATGGACCTGTTCAAGGAGCTCCTGACGGACGAAGAAGGCCATATCGATTTCCTGGAGACCCAGCTTGAACTGCACGACCGCGTTGGCGCAGAGAATTACGCCCATCTCAACGCCTCCAAAATGGACGAAGTCGGCTAGATCCGTCGCGTCTCTGGGAGCGGCCTGTGTTCTGGGATTGGCCGCCCCCCTTCAGGCATCCGAAGACCGCCCGGGCCTGACAGAGCCACATCTGTCTTTCCTCCCCCGCTCCATCGAAGACGCCGACCGTGTGGCCAAAGTGACGGCGCCCGCTACCGCCTTCGCGCAGGCCGAACCCTTCGAAGGGAACCCCGCAGGGGCGGCCACCGTTGCAGCGCAGAAGGATCGCGACGCCTTCAGCAAACCCTCTGCAAATCTGACGTTCGAACAGGGGCTGGCGTTCCATCTGGGCGAGGCTTTGTTCGACAAGCTCTGGGCCTTTTCCCCCTCGTCCACACTTGCCTCCGACGGGCTGGGGCCAGTCTACAATGCGCGCTCCTGTCAGCGGTGCCACATTCGGGACGGGCGTGGCCACCTGCCGGAGGGGCCGGACTATCGCTCGGCCTCGGCCTTCCTGCGAGTGTCGATCCCGGGCCCCGTCCCGGCCGAATTGAGCGCAGTTCCCGATTATATTGGCATGGCCCCCGACCCCACCTACGGCTGGCAACTGCAGGATTTCTCGGCCCTGGGGATTGACCCGGAATACCGGCTCTCGGTCACCTATCGCGAACAGGAGGTCGCGTTGAACGGTGGCGAGCGGGTTTCCCTTCGCAGGCCCGATTTCAGGGCCACCGATCTGAGATACGGCCCGCTTCATCCCGATGCCATGCTCTCGCCGCGGGTGGCCCCTCCCATGATCGGCCTCGGCCTGCTGGAGGCCATCCCCGCCGCTGACATTGTCGCACTGGCCGACCCCGAAGACACCAATGGGGATGGTATTTCGGGGCGTGCGAACCTCGTGTGGTCCGCTGAATTTCAGCGCATCATGCTCGGCCGGTTCGGGCTCAAGGCAGGCAAGGCCACGCTGCATGAACAATCCGCGGCGGCATTTTCTGGCGACATTGGCATATCCACGCCCCTGTTTCCGCTGCCATGGGGCGATTGCACGGCCCGGCAGGTGGCCTGCCGCAGCGCGCCTCATGGGGATCAGGACCGCCGCAAGACCGAGATCGATCAACCCAATATGGATCTCGTCACCTTCTACAGCCGCAACGTCGCCGTCCCGGCCCGCCGCGCCGTTGCAGACCCCGACGTGCTGCGCGGCAAGGCGGTCTTTTATCAGGTCGGATGCACCGGCTGCCACCGGCCGAAATTTGTCACCCATGCCCTGACCGATCGGTCAGAGCAGAGTTTTCAACTGATCTGGCCCTATACTGATCTGCTGTTGCACGACATGGGGCCGGGCCTCGCCGACGACCGGCCCGAAGGCCGGGCCACCGGCCGCGAATGGCGCACTGCCCCGCTCTGGGGGATTGGCCTCACGGAGCAGGTGTCCGACCGGGCCACCTATCTGCATGATGGCCGTGCCCGCACCCTGCTCGAGGCTATTTTATGGCACGGCGGCGAGGCCCAGCCCGCCCGTGATCGGGTTGTTGCGCTGTCGGGGGCTGAACGACACGCTCTCATTTCATTTCTGGAGTCCCTCTGACATGTCACTGCTCTCGCGTCTCACCCTCACCGCATGTGCCTGCGTTGCCCTTGGCGGCTTTGCCCGAGCAGACGCCCTGACGGATGCGGTGGTCGATGGCCATATCCTGCCCACCTACGAAGCCCTGGCCTCACGGACCGCCGCCTTCGCCGAGATTGCGCAAGCCGACTGCGCGCCGACCTCCGCGCCGCTGCAGGCGGCCTGGGGCCGCGCGTTTGATGCATGGGTCGCGGCCAGCCATCTGCGCTTTGGCCCGTCCGAGACTGAGAACCGCGCCTTCGCCATCGCATTCTGGCCAGACAGCCGCTCCAAGACCCCAAAGGCGCTGGTCGGCCTGCTGCGCGATGCGGATCCGGTGATCGCCACCGCCGAAACCTTCGCCACGGCTTCGGTCGCCGTGCGAGGGTTCTACGCGCTGGAGTTTCTGTTCTACGATCCTGCCTATGCCACTCTCGCCACGCCGGACTATACCTGCAATCTGATCCGGGCCATTTCCCGCGACCTCGCAGCCAACACCGCCGCCATCCTGACCGACTGGCAGACCGGTTTCGCCGACAGCCTGCGCCATCCCGGCCCTGAAACCGGTGACCGCTACCGCACGGTTGAAGAAGCGCATCAGGAAGTATTCAAGGCGCTCACGACCGGTCTTGAGATCCTGACCGACATGCGGCTCGGGCGGCCACTTGGCACCTTTGATCATCCGCGCCCAAATCGGGCAGAGGCGCGACGCTCGGGCCGAAGCCTGCGTCACATTCAGATCCAGCTTGCGGCCTTGCGGTCTCTCGCGCTGCTGCTGTCCGAGGGTGACAAAGCCCTGACCGAGCAGGTGCGCCACGTCTTTGACAAAGCCGACCGTCACGCCGAGCGCCTGTCCGGCGATCCAGCCCTTGCAGGCGTCAGCGACCCGCAGAAGCGGTTTCAGATCGAGGCGCTGCAGCAGGATATCCGCGACATAAAATCGCTCGCCGACACCGGCATCGGTCCCAAACTGGGTGTCGAAGCCGGGTTCAACGCGCTCGACGGGGATTGAGCAAAAAAAGGGAGACGTTCACATGCAATCCAGACGCGGATTTCTTGCGGGGCTGATGGCCAGCAGCATGGCGCCCAAAGCGACCTGGGCCGATGCCGGGACGCCTGCCTTTCTGGCGGCCGGCAAGGATGAGCTGGACCTCTTTGTCATCGCGGGCCTCTCTGACACCGGCCAGGTTCTGTTTCGACATCCCCTGCCGGGTCGCGGCCATGCTGCCAGTGCTCATCCCACCCGCCCGGAGGCCGTCGCCTTTGCCCGCCGCCCCGGGCGCTTCGCCGATGTCATCGACTGCTGCAGCGGCGCGCAGCTCGCCCGGCTGGAGCCGCCGCTGGGGCACCACTTCTACGGGCACGGGGTGTTTTCGCCCGATGCATCCGTCCTCTTCACCACCGAGAATGCCTATGAAACAGCCGAAGGCATGATCGGCCTCTGGGACGCGAACACCTACGCCCGCATCGGCCAGTTCCCCTCCGGCGCCATCGGACCGCACGAGGTCCTGCTGCGTCGCGATGCGCCCGGTCTGGTGATCGCAAACGGCGGCATTGAGACCCACCCGGACTCCGGCCGCGCCAAGCTCAACATTCCCTTCATGCGCCCGAGCCTCAGCTACCTGACCCTTGAGGGTGAGATCGAAGAGATCATGGAACTGCCCGCCGAGCTTCACAAGAACTCCATCCGCCATATTGCCGTGCGTGGCGACGGAACGGTCGGCTTTGCCATGCAATGGCAAGGCGATCCCGGCGACGAGGTGCCGATTGTCGGCCTGCACCGCCCCGGCCATACCCCGCGCCTGCTGGCCGAGGACGACCCGCGCATCCGCAACCTCCACGGCTATGGCGGCTCCATCGCGTTCTCGGGCACCGAAACGCAGATAGCCGTCACGTCGCCGCGGGGCGGTATGGTGCAGGTGATGGAGTGCAGCACGGGCCGCCTGGTTGCAGAGCATCATTTGCCCGACGTCTGTGGCCTCGCCCCGACCGCATCCGGCCTGCTGGCCAGCACCGGCACCGGCGCAATACTGCGCATAGGCCCGACCGTGGCACATCTCGCCACTGCGCCGCTGGCCTGGGACAACCACCTGATCCCCCTGGGCTGACGCCCCTGCCTGCCTTCGTGAGCGACCCCTTTCGCATCGGAAGGGGTTTCGTTTTGCGCATCGTTGGAACAATTACGAAAACAACCCATGACAAAATCCGGAAAATAGCCTATCTAGCTCCCTGAAAAGGAAAGCCAATGGATGCGAATGACCGCCAAAACGAAATCTTGTCGCTGCTGAACCTACAGGACCGTGTAGAGGTTGAGGATCTGGCACGGCGGTTTCGCGTATCCCTGCAGACCGTGCGGACCGACCTGCGTGACCTGTCCGGGCGCGGTCAGCTCAGCCGGGTCCATGGCGGCGCGGTCCGCATCGCCTCTGCCGCCAATCGCGGCTATGCGGAACGACGGATGCTCAATGCAGGCGGCAAACGCGCGATGGCCGGTCTCGCCGCTGAAATCATCCCCGAAAACTGTTCTCTTGCGCTCAATATCGGAACTTCCACCGAACAGGTCGCACGGGCGCTTACAGGGCACACAGGCCTGACCATCCTTTCCAACAATATAAACATTATCATTATGATGATGGAGGTCGAGACCCGCGACCTCATCCTTGTGGGGGGCAGCATTCGTCAAAGCGACGGAGCCATCGTCGGCGAGGAGGCTGTCGATTTCATCAGCCGCTACAAACTGGACTATGCGGTCATTGGCGCGTCGGCGATGGACCCTGACGGCGCTATTCTCGACCATGATGCACGGGAGGTCTCCGTCGCCCGCGCATTGCTCAAGAATGCCCGTGCACGCATTCTGATCTGCGACGGCAGCAAATTTGAACGCTCGGCCCCGGTGCGGATCTGCGCCCTGAACGAGCTCGACATTGTCATCACCGACCGCCCGGTGCCCCAGGAATTCGCCGAAGCCGCCGCCGTGGCCGGAACCCGAATCCTCGTGGCCGACGCCCCGGTTGCAAACGAAAGCAGCGAAAATGACTGACTCCTCCGATATACCTCCCCACACCAGCGCGGACACCGCCCCGATCGTCGATCTGTTTGTGATCGGCGGTGGCATCAACGGCTGCGGCATCGCGCGCGATGCGGCCGGTCGCGGACTGTCGGTGACGCTGGCTGAAATGAAAGATCTCGCCTCTGCGACCTCCTCCGCCTCGACCAAACTGTTTCACGGCGGCCTGCGCTATCTGGAGTATTTCGAATTCCGGCTGGTGCAAGAGGCGCTGATCGAACGCGAGGTCCTGCTCAGGGCGATGCCCCATATCTCCTGGCCGATGCGGTTTGTATTGCCCTTTCACAAGGATATGCGGTTCGACAATACCACCCCGACGTCAAAGCTCTTGACCACCATCATGCCATGGATGAAGGGCCGTCGCCCGGCCTGGCTGATCCGACTTGGCCTGTTCATGTACGATACATTGGGCAAACGCGGCATCCTGCCCGGAACGCGGAGCCTCGACCTGACCAAAGATGAGGCCGGCAAGCCGTTGAAAGACAAGTTTCAAACCGCGTTTGAATACTCCGATTGCTGGGTCGAGGACGCGCGGCTTGTCGTGTTGAATGCCCGCGACGCCGAGGCCCGCGGCGCCGAGATATTGACCCGCACCGAAGTCACCCGTGCCGATCGGCATGCGGACCACTGGGAGGTCCACATCAAGGACTTGCACAGCGGGGCGGAAACCGTGCGACGGGCCAGGATGCTGGTCAATGCAGGCGGGCCTTGGGTTGCCGATGTGTTGCGCCAGAAGCTGGGACAGAACAGCCGAGAGAACGTGCGTCTGGTGCGCGGCAGTCATATCGTGGTGCCGAAGCTCTATGACCACGGGCGGTGCTATTTCTTCCAGGGTCAGGACGGGCGCATCATTTTTGCCATCCCCTACGAGGAGGATTTCACCCTCATCGGCACCACCGACGCTGACCATCCGGACCCTCAAACTCGACCGGAATGTACCCCCGAAGAACAGGACTATCTGGTGGATTTTGCCTCCACCTATTTCCACCGGCCCGTTGCGCGCGAGCAGATTGTCTGGACCTATTCCGGGGTGCGGCCGCTCTATGATGACGGGGCCAGCTCAGCCACGGCGGCCACGCGCGAATATGTGCTGACGCTCGACACCAGTCGGGCGCCTTTGCTGAATGTGTTTGGCGGCAAGATCACCACATATCGCAAACTCGCCGAGGCTGCGCTGGCGAAGGTGGCCGAGGTCTTCCCGGATTTGCCTGCGGACTGGACTGCCGGAGTGGCGCTGCCGGGGGGCGATTTTCCCGTGAACGATGTGGTCCATTTGCAAGACAAGCTGGCAGCGGACTACCCCTTCCTCTCGGCCTATGCCACCCGCCGTCTGATCCGCGCCTATGGAACGGAGGCCTGGACCGTCCTGGGCGACGCCCGCGAAGAAAGCGACTTGGGTCAGCGCTTTGGGGCCACGATCACCGCACGGGAACTGAACTGGGCAATAGACAGGGAATGGGTCCGCACCGGAGAAGATTACCTGTGGCGCCGCACCAAGCTCGGCCTGCGACTGAACGAGGCCGAGCGAGCGGAGGTGGATACCTACATCCGGGCAAGGGCGACGGTATAAGCCCTTCTCCTTTATCGCGTGTGCCACGGTGTATGAAATCTCAAGATTGAACCGCCCCGGGTTTGTCGGAGACCATCAACTTAAGTAAGGATGATGGTTATGACGAAAAGCAAAATGGCAAATCGCTACTCGCCTGAGGTCCGCGCACGTGCGGTCCGGATGAGGATGGGGACTATTCTGCCCCTATTATCGCGCAGCTCAACAAGGTGGATGCTGAACTGACCCAAGCACGGGCCAAACGGGACGCGGCAGCCCCAGAACCCATCTTCTTGCCCCAGGACCTCCCTGCCCTTTACCGCGCGCATATTGATGATCTGGTGGGCACCCTATCGGACGAGGGCGTCTCTGGACGAGCCAGCGAAG
>MPDC01000013.1 GCA_001874255.1 Alphaproteobacteria bacterium MedPE-SWcel | reverse complement strand
CGATGACGCCCCTACTATGAGTTCAACAAGAGTCGCAGTTCAGGTATCGCTCACACGCTTTTCATGCCATCTGCGAGTGGGGGTCTTCAGCGGCGGCTTTCGCGGGCATTTTCAGCTCCAACAACGCGTATGACCCGCACCCCTGCCAGATCCTGGTTCGAGAGGCTGACCGCCGCCCGGATGGTCCGCGTTGCGGCGGTGCCACTGTAGGTCGCGCTCTTTGGATAGGTCACACGGAAGGTATACTCCAGCCGTCCGGCATCCTGCGTTTCCGCGGGCACCAGGCTGGCGTCATAGGCTCCGTTGCGCGCCGCCTCGCCGACGACGGTGACAATCGCCCCCACGGGCGTGCGTTCGATCCGCAGGTCCATGATCTTGGCAATCGGCAGGCTGCGATCTTCGGGTTCATCCCGGCGGCCAAGCAGATTCGCACGTTCCTTGTTTTCCTGCGGGATCAGCGGGTTCAGGCTTTCGTCGACGATTGGCTCCGCCCTTGCCTCGCGGGATTGGCCGAACCAGTTGCCGGGGTTCACGCGCGACTCGCGCCATCCGCCGCAAGAGGACAGGACCAATGTGCCGATCAGAAGGGCGCCGAGAGTGATACGCATGTTTACCTGCCGCAGTCAGTGTTGCTTGCAAAACTGACTACCCGATTGAAGCGAGGTTGAAAAGCGGTTGAAAAGAGCCTGGGGCTGGCCTACCTCCGGTCTGATCCTGCAGGACTGAGAAAACAGGACAGAGAAAAGAGGACTGCCATGGCTACCGCCGCTTTTGAAGAAATCGTGGACGACTTTGAATTCCTCGAGGACTGGGAAGATCGCTATCGCCATGTGATCGAGCAGGGCAAGTCCATGGAGCCGCTTGAGGATGCCCTGAAAGTGCCCGCCACAAAGGTGGAGGGCTGCGCCAGTCAGGTCTGGCTGCACACCCAGATCGACGGCGGTGTGTTTCGCTTTGACGGGGACAGTGATGCGATGATCGTGAAGGGGCTGATTGCGCTGTTGCGCAAGCTCTACAATGGCCTCTCCCTGGCCGAGGTTCTGGCAGTGGACGCCCGGTCTGAAATGCAACGGCTCGGCCTGAACGACCACCTGTCTGCGCAGCGCTCCAACGGGTTGCGGGCCATGATCGACCGCATCCGCGAAACCGCCGCCGCCGCATTGGGCTGACGCGGGCGCCCTCTTGGGGCGGGCGACCCTATTTGGGCTGCGGGACCCGGGCACGGGTTTAGGGTGCGGGACCCGGGCCCGACAGGCTCCGGGAACGCCGTGTCAAAGGCGAAGGTGAGAGGCCTCGCCCTCAGGCAGTGACCTCAGCCGCGGCATTCCAGCGCGTCAATATCGGCTCCAGCTCGCCATAGCCGGTGTGACGATGCACGAACTCCAGCCCCAGACGTGCGGCACAGTCGCGGGCTTTTTCCAGCAGCGCGGCGTCGTTGAGCTGGGATTGATAGACCAGCGTCGTGTAGTTGCCGAAGATCAGGTCGCGTAGCTCTGGCGCGCGATCAAGTCCCATCGGCCGCCAGACAAAGGCATCGAACTGTTTGACCAGAAAATCGGTCAGATAAAAGGCGGTGATCTCGCCCTCGTCGGTCAACTGCTCAAACCGCGTGTTACCTTCGAAAAACGCGTAGCAATGCGGCCCGGGCACCATCTCGACCCCCAGTTCCGCGCATGTTTCGGCCAGTTTTCCACCGGTGCCACAATCGGCATAGACCACGTAGATCTGGTCATAGGCCGGCCGGTGCCTTGCGACTGCGGCCTCAACATGGGTGACGATTTGATCGGGATAAAGGTGGAGCTTGGCCGGCAGGCAGGTCAGATCCAGGTGATCGAGGCCGTTGATGGTCTTGATGTCGAGGATTTCCCGCGCCAGGGCTCCGCAGGCGATCAGCAGAATGCGCCCGGTCTTGCGGTCGGGGGCGGCCAGACCGTTTTCCGCGAGGCTGGCGTCATCGACCCGCTTGCCGCCTGGCAAAGCCATTGCGGCCCGCGCGGACAGGCGGGCCGCACGTCCGCGGCGGGCGGACGCAGGAGTCATCTCAGGCGCTCATGGCATTGTGTTTACGCGCGACGTATTCCTTTGCCGTTTCCACCGCCACAGCGGCATCCCGGCAATAGGCATCGGCACCAATAGCCTTGCCGAATTCCTCATTCAGCGGCGCGCCCCCGACCAGAACGATATAGTCGTCGCGTTTGCCCTGTTCAATCATCGTGTCGATCACGACTTTCATGTAGGGCATCGTGGTGGTCAGCAGGGCCGACATTCCGAGGATATCCGGTTTGTGCTCTTCCAGAGCCTCGAGATAGTTCTCGACCGGGTTGTTGATACCGAGATCGACAACCTCGAACCCTGCACCTTCCATCATCATCGAAACGAGGTTCTTGCCAATGTCGTGGATGTCGCCTTTGACGGTGCCGATCACCATCGACCCCATGCGGGGGGCGCCTGTTTCGGCCAGCAGCGGCTTCAGGATGAACATGCCGCCCTTCATTGCATTCGCCGCCAGCAAGACCTCCGGCACAAAGAGAATGCCATCCCGGAAGTCGGCGCCGACAATCGTCATGCCACCGACCAGCGCCTCGGTCAGGACGCGATAGGGCGCCCAGCCCCGCTCCAGAAGAATGTTCACGCCTTCTTCGATCTCTTCCTTGAGACCGTCGTAGAGGTCGTCAAACATTTGCTGGACCAGTTCCTCGTCATCGAGTTCCGAGAGGATGATGTCTTCTTCTTCCGACATATCTGATTTCCTTAGCTGGCGGGCGAGCCCGGTTTGGCCATTACTTTATCGTTTTGTGACAGATGCGACCATCTGGACTGTTTTGATTGCGACACTGACGCGTTTCGAACCGACCTATAGGGGGAAAACCATCAGTTTCCTAATGGTGCTTTTGCATGATTTTGTTCGCTTATCCTCAATTGTTCTTTATTTGTTCCCGGATGGGTGCCATATCTGCAGTATGACCGAAACAAGTTCCCAAAACCCTATGCGTCGCAAATCCCGCGCAGCCCTCAGCAATGCGGCAGGGCGATTTGACCTCGCGCGCGAGGCGGAGGATGACGGCTGGTATCAGGACGCGCCGGACGCCAGCATCGCGACAGAGATTCGCGAAGAAACCGCGCGCAGCCTGATTTCATACAACCGGTCTCCGGATTTGCCGTTTGACCGGTCGATCAACCCCTACCGAGGGTGTGAACACGGCTGTATCTACTGCTTTGCCCGCCCCAGCCATGCCTATCTCGGCCTGTCGCCAGGGCTGGATTTCGAGACACGGCTGGTGGCGCGCCCCAATGCGCCCGAAATTCTGCGCAAGGAGCTGTCGGCGCGCAACTATCGCGTGGCGACGCTGGCAATCGGCACCAATACGGATCCCTACCAACCCTGCGAGCGCGACTATGGGATCATGCGCGCCTGTCTCGAGGTGCTGAGAGAGTTCCATCACCCGGTTGCCATCGTCACCAAGGGCACGTTGATCGAACGCGACATCGACCTCCTGTCGGAGCTTGCGGCGCTCAATCTGCTGCGGGTCGGTGTGTCCGTCACCACGCTTGATGCGGATCTGTCGCGGCGGATGGAACCCCGTGTGCCGGTGCCTGCGCGTCGACTGGCGACCATCCGCCGGCTGAGCGCGGCGGGTATTCCGGTGCGGATCATGACCTCGCCCCTGGTTCCGGGGCTGACCGATCACGAGCTGGAGGCGTTGTTGGCTGCCGGACAAGAGGCAGGGGCCGACTGCGCCAGCTGGATCATGTTGCGATTGCCGCGCGAGGTGTCGACGCTCTGGCAGGATTGGCTGCGTGAACACGAACCGGGGCGCGCGGACAAGGTGATGGCGCGGCTGCGGGAAATGCACGGGGGGCGCGACTATGATCCGCGCTGGGGGCAGCGGATGCGGGGCGAGGGCGAATACGCCAATGTCATTGCCCGACGGTTCAAACTCGCCTGTATCCGGTTGGGTCTGGCAGAAAAGGCGCCGCCCCTGCGGACGGATCTCTTTGCGCGTCCGGCGCAGGCGGGCGACCAACTGAGCTTGTTTGGCTGAGGCCCAACAAAAAAGGCCAGGACAGGTCCCGGCCTTGTGTCGCGCGCTTTGCATGCCATTGTGGTCTGCTCGGCGCTCTGTTCTTGACCAGCCACCGGCTCTTGATCGGGCTGATCTACCACCGGCGCGCGACCGGCCGATCCGGCCTCGAGTGGATCAGCTGCGGCGGCGGCCGCGGCGGTTGCGGCGTTCGCTGACAGCAGGGCCGCCCTCTTCGGTGCCATCGCTGGCCGAGGAGAACGGGCCAAGGACCTCGACGATCTGTTCCAGCGCCGGTCTGTCGCCACGCGGGCGACTGTCCAGCGCCTCGCGCATCTTGCGCAGGTGGTCGGGCATGGTTCCACAGCAGCCACCGATGATCTTTGCGCCGCAATCGCGCGCCATGACGGCGTATTCGCCCATCAGCTCGGGCGTTCCGTCATAGTGGATGTGGCCATCGACATATTTGGGAATGCCCGCGTTGCCTTTGGAAATGATCGGCCGTTCGGTGCCCTGAGCGGCAAATCCCAGAACCGTCCGCAGGATATCAGACGCGCCGGTGCCGCAATTGGCGCCAAAGGCCAGTGGCGGCACATCGAAGTCTTCGACCAGTTTGGCGAGATCGGCGGAGGTCACGCCCATCATCGTGCGCCCGGCAGTGTCAAAGCTCATGGTGCCGCACCAGGGCAGGCCGACCAGTTTGAACGCCTCTGCGGCGGCGGCAAACTCTTCCGGCGCCGAGATGGTCTCCAGCCAGAGCACATCAACGCCGCCCTCTTTGAGCGCATCGGCCTGTTCGTGAAACATTTCCACGGCGAGCGCATGGCTCAATTCGCCGACCGGCTGCATGATTTCGCCGGTGGGACCGACGGAGCCTGCAACCGCGATCTTGCGCTCTGCCTTGTCGGCGACCTCGCGGCCGAGCTCGGCGGCGACGCGGTTCAATTCGCGCACCCGCCCCTGTGCGTCATGCAGCTTCAGCCGCGCGGCGGTGCCGCCGAAACTATTGGTCAGAAACAGGTCACTCCCGGCCTCTACGGAGCCTTGATAGAGCGCCTTGATCTTTGCCGGCTCATCGGTGTTCCACAGCTCCGGGGCATCGCCCGACTGCAGGCCCATGTTGAACAGATTGGTGCCGGTGGCCCCATCCGCCAGAAGGGCATCGCGACTGTCCAGAAGGTCGAGGAAACTATTGCTCATCTTGGTATCCACTTGCCAGGTCTGTGCAGAATGCGGCCGACGCCCCCTGCAGGATGGGTTCATCTGTCACGCGCTGCGGGAGAGGGCAACTGCATTTTCCTCAAGATCTATATGAGCGTCATGCATGGGCAGGTCGTCTTCGGGCATCTCGGCAAAGGCCGGGCGTTCGGGGCGGTGAACCAGACGGATCATTTCTGCCAGCGACAGGGCCATTTGCGGCCAGGTGGGGGCTGCGACATAGCGCGCTTCCCACTTGGGGGCGAAACAGGATTTGAACTGGCGCAGCCCTTTGTCAAACCGCCGCGCCAGGCGGTGATCCGGTGCCGCCGACAGGCAGAGTCGGGACACGCCCGCATCCCGTGCCGCTTCGATCGCGGCCCGCACCAGCGCATGACCGGTGCCATCTGGCGCGCCGGGAATTTGGCGGACGAGATCAAGGCACCATTCATCCGCGGCCCGGTGAAAGGTCATATAGCCGATCAACCGCTCCCCCATCCAGGCGAGAAACGTCACCTGGATTGCAACATAGCCCGGTTCAAACTGACCCATGGTGGTGCCGCGCGCGCTGCCATGCTGCTTGATCCAGGCCTTGTCGACCTCGGCCATGGCGCGCATCGGCAGGGTCTTTCGCGCCGGTTCGACAATCAGGCCGGCCTTTTCCGCATGACGCAGCTTGCGTCGCAGCTGCCGGAAGGACGAGCCTTTGTCCGAAAATTCCGCAGGCGAGATCACCGCGTCCTGCGCCACCCGCAGTATTTTCCAACCTTGGTGGCGGGCAGCCAGAGCCATGCGGGGGCTGCATTTGTAAAAACAGGCCGCGGTATTGCGGGATCGCGCGTGACGGGACAGAGCCTCCGGGATCTCGCCCCGCCGCCCGGTCATCGGATCAAACAGAACAACCGAGGCCTGCGGCGTATCCAGCAGCGCAACCTGGTTGAGCCCAAAAGCGACGACATGACCGCCGTTTTGCAGGATGACGCCGGTTTCTGCCTGTGGCCGATCAAATGGCTGGCTGGCTGCGGTGCGGATGTCGGACCCCAGAAGATCGTCGTCCTCACCGCGATCGCTCAGGGCGAAACGCATCAATCCCGGCCAGAGCAGAAGCGCACCGGCCAGCGCGGCGGGGAGCGCATAGTAGACCGCGCGAAAGGCCAGAAGGCCAGCCACGAGGACGGCGGGATCGGCACCCGGCAAGAGCGCCAGCATGGCCAGTTCGAGTGGACCGGCACCGCCGGGCGACGAGGAAACGATGGCCAGCCCCAGCGCAAGGAAAAATGCGGGCAGAAGGGCGGCAAGCGCAATACCGTTTCCGGCGGGCAGAAGCAGCCACAGCGCGATGCCCGCAAAGGTCACGTCCATCAATGTCCATAGCATCAGCGCGAGAATGGCCTGCAGCGAGGGAAAGCGCAGCTTCAGGCCACGAATGCGCCATTCGGGATGCATGAAACACAGCACACAGGCGGAGCATGCGGCAACCAGAATACCGAGGCCGAGGCCACGCAACGCCAGGCTGGGCGCCACCAGCAGGAGGGAGAGGCCACATATCACGGCCAATGCGGTCATGAAGGTGATCCCGACAAAGCCCGTCAGCTGCGCGGCCTGCAGCGGCGCGAGTTGCGGCAACAGGCGCCAGCGCGCGAAGGATCCGGACAGAAGGCCGAAGCCCACGGCCTGGGAAAACGCAATCGAGGCCATGCCGGCGCGACGGGCAACGGGTTCTTCCAATCCGGTGCGGAGATGGCGGTGCGCCACCGCATCATAGCGCCCCAGGGCCCAAAAACTCAGAACCGTGGCCCCGATCGCCCCGAGCCAGTTGGGCAAGGCGACCTGATGCATCAGCGCCAGAACTTCGGCCAGCCCCGGCAGATCCGCGTTGCTGGCCAGCACGGCAAGGCTCGCCACCATGATCAGGAGCGGGACGAGAATGCGCAGTACAAAGGCCATGATTTGTTTGGGTGCCACGCGATGGGTCATGTCGAGCTTCCGCTACATTCGCAGATGCCGCGGCGAGAGCGCCGTGGCATGCGTTGGTTGAGAGGCAGACGGGCGTGCGGTGCGTAACCGGTCTCGCGCCGCGTCAGGTCTGTTTCTGCAAGGGAGAGCTTCTGCCGACTCCAGCATGGGGCCACGCCGGTTCTTGAGCGTGGATCTGGTCTTTCTCTTGGGCCAGGTTCCTGGACCCGATGCGCATGGTCCTTCTGGCCATGATCGCCGTGGAACAGGGGCGCCTGATCCTCCAAGACCGCAGTCGGCTTGTCCAGGCCTCTTGTCCAGGTCTCCGGGGTGCGGGGCGTTTTCGATCTGACAACACCCGCCTGAAAACACTGACCTGAAAACACCCGCCTGAAGACACCGGTCCAAAAACACCGATCTGTAAACGCCGGCCTGAAGACACCGGCCTGTAAACACCGGGAGGGCGCGGCGTGCCGTTCTGGTCACAAGGCCGCTGTCCCCGGTTCCCACCACGGGAAGTCGGATATCCGCAGACATCCGAAACGCGTCCAGTTCAAACTAGCCCCGCTTACTGAATAAAGCGTCAACGCAAAGGGCGCGCCGCGCGGCGAATACGCATAGTGTGTTTGAATTGCGAATATTTGACGCAAGGTCAGGGTTCATGGCCCCGCAGCTGTGATTGCCGACAGTGTCACCCCGCGGCGTGCTTGCGGGACGTCTGCCCTTGCACTATGAGAACGCTACGGATCGGGGCAGATTCCCGGTGGTCCATTCCGAAAGGCTCTCCATGGCGCGGCGCAAAAAAATCTACGAAGGCAAGGCAAAAACTCTGTATGAAGGGCCTGAACCGGGCACGCTCGTCCAGTACTTCAAGGACGACGCCACGGCCTTCAACGCCGAAAAGCATGACATTATCGAAGGCAAGGGGGTGCTGAACAACATCCTCAGCGAGTTCTTCATGCTGGGGCTCGGTCAGATCGGGGTGCCGACGCATTTTCTCAAACGGCTGAACATGCGTGAACAGCTGGTCCGCTCCTGCGAGATCATTCCGCTGGAAATCATTGTGCGCAATTACGCGGCCGGGACGCTCAGCAAACGTCTGGGCATCAACGAAGGCACGCAGTTGCCGCGCCCGATTGTGGAATATTGCTACAAGGATGACGGGCTGGGCGATCCGCTGGTCACCGAAGAGCATATCGCGGCCTTTGGCTGGGCCAGCCAGCAGGACATGGACGATATCCTGTCGCTGGCGCTGCGGGTGAATGATTTCATGTCCGGCGTCATGCTGGCCGTGGGCATCCGTCTGGTGGATTTCAAGATCGAGATCGGTCGCGTCTATGACGGTGATTTCCAGCGTCTGGTGATTGCGGATGAGATCAGCCCCGACAGCTGCCGTCTGTGGGATGTCAAAACCGGCCAGAAGCTCGACAAGGACGTGTTCCGCCGCGATCTCGGCAGCCTGACGGACGCCTATACGGAAGTGGCGCGTCGTCTGGGCGTGATGCCGAACAATCCCCCGGCGCCGGGCAAGCCGCAGCTGGTAAACTAGAGATTTCACCCGCAGGGACAGGCGCAGGGACAGGCGCTGCGTCGATCCTGCGGGGTTTGATAGCGCAACGGGGCAGGGACGCCAGGGCGCCCGTCCATTGAACTTTGAGGAAAGACGCGATGAAGGCACGGGTGCATGTGATGCTGAAGAACGGGGTTCTCGATCCGCAGGGAGAGGCCGTGCGTCACGCGCTTGGCGCGCTGGGGTTCGACAAGGTCGAAGGCGTGCGTCAGGGCAAGGTGATCGACCTTGATCTGACCGAGGGCGCCACCGAGGCCGATGTGAAGGACATGTGCGAAAAGCTGCTCGCCAATACCGTGATCGAATCCTATCAGATCGAGATGGCATGATGAAGGCGGCGGTTGTTGTCTTTCCGGGGTCCAACTGCGACCGGGACCTCGCCGTGGCCTTTGAACAGGCAGGCTTTGACGTATCCATGGTCTGGCACAAGGACAGCCAGTTGCCCGAAGCTGTCGATATCGTCGGCGTGCCGGGCGGGTTTTCCTATGGCGACTACCTGCGCTGCGGTGCGATTGCGGCGCAATCGCCGATCTGTCAGGCCGTCGTTGCCCATGCCGAGCGTGGCGGCTACGCCCTTGGCGTCTGCAACGGCTTTCAGATCCTGACCGAAACCGGCGTGCTGCCGGGGGCGTTGTTGCGCAATGCCGGGCTGAAATACATCTGCCGCACCGTGGATCTGACGGTGGCCACCTCCGACAGCGCCTTTACCCAGGGCTACAACGCAGGCGATGTGATCGGCGTGCCGATCGCCCATCACGACGGCAACTACTATGCCGATGATGCAACCGTGGCTGCGCTGCAGGATCAGGACCGGATTGCCTTCACCTATGTGGACAATCCCAACGGCTCGGTCGCCGATATTGCCGGTATCCTCTCCGGGAACCGCCGTGTGCTTGGCATGATGCCGCATCCGGAGCGGGCGGCCGACGAAGGCCACGGCGGCACCGACGGTGTGGCGATGTTCCGCGCATTGTCGGGCCTGCTCACCGACGCCTGACTTGAGCCTCGGGGGCGGGAAATCTAAAGTCATCTCATGACAGCCCCACTGGAGCCTTCCGGACCAAAGCCGCCCGCGCCCTCCCGGCGCCCCGCAAAACGTCTCGTGTCGCGCGGCCGCACGATCTCGTGGCGCGTCCGGCTGGCTCTGGTTCTGTTCATGGCCATTGCGGGCGGGACCGTGTGGTTCACCAATACCACGCTCACCCATAGTTTCACCGAAACGACCCGCAACCGGGCCGAGCTGCGTCTGGCGCTCTATTCCGGCAACCTCGTCAGCGAGCTGCGCCGACATGCGATTGTGCCGCAGCTGCTGTCGCGCGATCAGGCGCTGATTTCGGCGTTGCAGAGCCAGGATTTTTCCCTGTCGACCCAGCGGCTGATTTCCTTCATCGAGGAAATCGGTGCGGCCTCGATCACGCTGATGGATCGCGACGGGCGGACGGTGGCGGCCACGGATCGGGTCCGGCTGGGGGAAATCTACCGCAACTCCGCTTATTTCGTCGAGGCCATCCGGTCGAATTCCACCGTCTTCTCGGTGATCCCGCGCGAGGTGCGCGGCTATCAGTTCACCTACTCCCGGCGGCTGATCGACAGCAGCGGCACGCTGGGCGTGATCATGGTCGAAGTCGATCTGCAGAAATTCGAACGGGCCTGGGCGGGCATTTCGGATGCGGTGATGGTTGCCGACAGCACCGGGACGGTCGTTCTGGCGACCGAGGCCCGGTGGCGGGGCCTTCCCGAAACCGAGGCGCTGAAGGAACAGACCCCGGAAGGGGCCATTCAGCGTGCCATTCGCGCCACCGCCGACTGGACCGCGCTGCCGACGGATGTCTACCTGCAGGGCGAGGCGGTGATGCGGCTAGAAACCCGGGTGCCGTTTCAGGGCTGGCGGATGATGTCCTACACCACCTATGATTCGATCCGTGAACAGGTGAATGCCGTCATTGCGCTCGAAATCATGGGATTTGCGATCCTTCTGGCGCTGGCCTTCTATGCGCTCAGCCGCAAGACCGCCCTGCGGATGGCGCTGTTTCAGCGCGAGTCGGCGGAGCTTCGCGTGTTGAACGCCCGGCTGCAGCGGGAAATCGCCGAGCGCGAACGGGTGCAGGAGACCCTGGCAGTGGCCGAACAGAGCCTTGCCCAGAGCTCCAAGCTCGCCGCCTTGGGCGAGATGTCGGCGGCTGTCAGCCACGAACTGAACCAGCCGCTGGCGGCGATGAAAACCTATCTCGCGGGGGCGCGTCTGCTGTTGCGGCGCAACCGGCCAGAGGAGGCGCTGTCGTCCTTTGGGCGCATTGACGATCTGATCGAACGGATGGGGGCGATCACCCGCCAGCTGAAGTCCTATGCCCGCAAGGGCGGCGACGCCTTCAGCCCTGTAAACATTGCGGATGCGCTGGCCTCCTCCCTGTCGATGATGGAACCGCAGCTGCGACTGCGGCACGTGAAGATTACCCGTATACTTCCCGATCAACCGGTCTATGTGATGGCAGACCGCATGCGTCTGGAGCAGGTGATGGTGAACCTCTTGCGCAATGCGCTTGATGCCACCAAATCGGTGGACGAACCGGAGGTGGAGATCCTTCTCGCCGCCGGAGAGACCGCAACGCTTGCGGTGCGCGACAATGGCGACGGCATTCAGGACTTCGACAATCTGTTTGAACCGTTTTACACCACCAAGCAGCCCGGCGACGGGGTCGGTCTGGGGCTTGCCATCTCCTCTGGGATCGTGAACGACCTTGGCGGTCGGCTCACGGCCCGGAATTCCGAGGCGGGCGGGGCGGTGTTTGAAATGCAACTGCCGATCCTTGTGGACGGCATCGAGGCCGCAGAGTAGCTGCGGCACGACGTGGAGGGCAACCAATGGCACAGGCCATGAAAATTGCGATCGTGGATGACGAACAGGACATGCGCCAATCGATCAGCCAATGGCTGGCGCTGTCCGGCTATGACACCGAAACCTTCGGCAGCGCCGAGGATGCGCTGAAGACGCTGGGGCCCGATTATCCGGGAATCGTGATTTCCGATATCAAGATGCCGGGCATGGATGGCATGCAATTCCTGAAAAAGCTGATGGGCTCCGACAGTGCGCTGCCGGTGATCATGATCACTGGCCACGGCGATGTGCCGATGGCGGTGGAGGCGATGCGGGTCGGGGCGTTTGATTTCCTCGAAAAGCCCTTCAACCCCGACCGGATGTCGGAGCTTGCGAAACGCGCCACCGGTGCCCGTCGGCTGACGCTGGACACGCGCGCCCTGCGGCGGGAGCTGTCGGACGGCAGTCAGATCATGAAGAAACTGATCGGCACCAGCCCGGTGATGGATCGCCTGCGCGAGGATATTCTCGATCTGGGTCAGGCCGATGGTCACGTGCTGATCGATGGCGAGACCGGCACCGGCAAGACGCTGGTGGCCCATGCGCTGCATGCGGTGGGCAGCCGCGCCGGCAAGAAATTCGTGCTGATCTCCTGCGCCGCCCTGGAAGAAGAGGCGCTGGCCAAACGTCTGTTCGGCCCGATGCAGCCGGAGGACAGCATGCTGCCTGCGGTGGAAGAGGCCCGCGGCGGCACTCTGGTGCTGGAGGATATCGAGGCGCTGAGCGAGGCCCTGCAGGCGAAGTTGCTGAACTTCATCAATGAACAGGGCACCCCCGGCGAAACCCGGATCATCGCGATCTCGAACCTGCAGGAAGCGGGCAAGACCAGCGAGGACGTCCTGCGCGCGGATCTGTTCTATCGCCTTGCCGCGCTGCGGATCACCGTTCCGCCACTGCGCCAGCGTGGCGAGGATATCCTGACGCTGTTCACCCGACTGAGCGAGCAGTTCTCCGAGGAATATGGCTGTGAGGCGCCGCAGGTCACCGCGCAGGAGGCGGCGCAGCTGTTGCAGGCGCCCTGGCCGGGCAACGTGCGGCAGCTGATCAATGTGGCCGAACGAGCGGTGCTGCAATCCCGGCGCGGATCGGGCACCATTGCCTCCCTGCTGATGAGCGATCACGAAGACATGCAGCCGGTGATGACCACCGAAGGCAAGCCACTCAAGGAATACGTCGAGGCCTTTGAGCGCATGTTGATCGACAACACCATGCGCCGGCACAAGGGCTCTATTGCGTCGGTCATGGACGAGCTGTGCCTGCCGCGCCGGACCTTGAATGAGAAGATGGCGAAATACGCGTTGCAGCGCTCTGACTACCTCGGCTGAGGCTCAGAGCCACCCAGGGAGCACACTGAAGCCGCTCCCCGGGTCTCTGGCGCATGCAGGTGTGCGCGAAGCTGCCGGATCTGCGGGGCGAGGATCTTTCCCCTTCTGAGAGGTCCGGTCAACGGTTCGCCGCCTCCCTGACGGACGTCGTGGAGGCGGCAGAGGCCGCTGTGTGGGACGCCCGGCGCGCGTCCGCCGAGACAGGCGGGCGCGGAATTCATGCAGCTTTTCTGATACGCCTGCCCAATCTTAACGCCGCCTTTCAAAATTGCATCTATAAAGCGAAATCACCTTTAGCGAGCATGGGGCGCAGAATGACCATTGTCATTACCTATCCACAGGCCTTATGCTGAAAAGACGGACCCCGCTTCTGTCGGCGTCCATACATGAGATTTTCTGTCTTGAATGTCCGTCCGGCCGTCGCCGGGGCATCTCGACAGACCAGTTCGTCTCGCAAACTGCGAGGCTGTTGAGTGCCTGCTTCGACAGGGTCCAGTGCGACAGTGCCGAAGAGGAAATAACGGGCAGGGATCGGGATAAACCCACCTGTCGGAGAAGAACCGCGATGACGCGCGCGAGAGTATTGAGCAAGACAACAGGTGGTCCGCAATTCTGCCGGACGTCGTGCTGTTGCACTGCTGTGTTCCCTGCGCCGTCGAAAGTCGCCCTGACAAGACACCACCCACAACATGTTCGTCCGCCTGGATTTTGGGCAAGGGCAGGGACTTCGGTCTGCTTGCCCATGACCCTGGCCCGGCGGCGGCCTGTGCTGGCATGGTGCACCATAAGGACTAATGGCGAAGAAAATGCTGATCGACGCCACCCACGCGGAAGAGACCCGCGTCGTGGTGGTGGATGGAAACAAGGTCGAGGAATTTGACTTTGAATCTGAAAACAAACGCCAGCTTGCTGGAAATATTTACCTTGCAAAAGTAACCCGCGTCGAACCCTCGCTGCAGGCGGCTTTTGTGGACTATGGCGGCAATCGCCATGGTTTCCTGGCGTTCTCTGAAATTCACCCGGATTACTACCAGATCCCCGTCGCGGACCGAGAGGCCCTGATGGAGGAAGAACGCGCCTATGCGGAATCCATGCGCGCCCGGGATGAAGACGAGGACGAGCCAAAGCCCAAGAAACGCTCGCGCTCCCGCAGCAGAACACGGGCCGAGAAAACCACCACCAGCGACGCGGTTGAGACCAAAGAGGTCACAGCCCCCGCAGGTGAGATCTCCGGCATGGAGACCATCGACCTGACCGACGACGCGTCGGACATCGCCGAGGTGCCCGAAACCGACGCGGCCCAGGCAGATGTCGCCGCGCCCGAAACCGATGTGGCCGATGCGCCCGGCCCGGAGGCTGTTGCTGACGCCGCCGAAGACGCTGCTGAGGCCCCGGTTCAGGCGTCGCAGGATGACGCGGACGGGGGCGACGCGGGTGACGACGATGGCGATGAGGACACGCCCACCAAAGGCAAATCTGCCGATGCGGCAGACAAGGACGACAGCATCGAATCCGTGGCGGATGAAGATGACCAGGAAGATATCCGTCCGCAGCGCAAACCCCGTCCGCGCCGCTACAAGATCCAGGAAGTCATCAAGGTCCGTCAGGTTCTGCTGGTCCAGGTCGTCAAGGAAGAGCGCGGCAACAAGGGCGCCGCTCTCACCACCTATCTGTCGCTGGCGGGCCGCTATTGCGTGTTGATGCCGAACACCGCACGCGGTGGCGGCATCTCCCGCAAGATCACCAATGCCGTCGACCGCAAGAAGCTCAAGGAAATCGCCACCGAACTTGATGTGCCACAGGGCGCCGGTCTGATCGTGCGCACGGCCGGAGCCAAACGCACCAAGGCCGAAATCAAGCGCGACTATGAGTATCTGCAGCGGCTTTGGGAACAGATCCGCGAGCTGACGCTGAAATCCATCGCGCCGGCCAAGATCTATGAGGAAGGCGACCTGATCAAACGCTCGATCCGCGATCTCTATAACCGCGAGATTGACGAGGTTCTGGTCGAAGGCGAACGCGGCTACCGCATCGCCAAGGACTTCATGAAGATGATCATGCCGTCCCATGCCAAGAACGTGCAGAACTACAGTGAATCCCTGCCTCTGTTCGCGCGCTATCAGGTGGAGAGCTATCTTTCCGGCATGTTCAACCCGACGGTGCAGTTGAAATCCGGCGGCTATATCGTGATCGGCGTCACCGAAGCCTTGGTGGCAATCGACGTCAACTCGGGGCGGGCCACCAAAGAGGCCTCGATCGAAGAGACCGCGACCAAGACCAACCTCGAGGCCGCCGAAGAAGTGGCGCGTCAGCTGCGGTTGCGCGACCTTGCGGGTCTGATCGTCATCGACTTCATCGATATGGACGAACGCAAGAACAACGCCGCCGTCGAGAAAAAGCTGAAAGACAAGCTGAAGACCGACCGCGCCCGCATTCAGGTCGGTCGCATTTCCGGCTTTGGTCTGCTGGAAATGTCGCGCCAGCGTCTGCGCCCCGGCATGATCGAGGCCACCACGGCCCCCTGTCCGCATTGCCACGGCACCGGTCTGATCCGCTCTGATGACAGCATGGCGTTGTCGATCCTGCGTCAGATCGAAGAGGAAGGCACCCGTGGCCGGTCGCGCGAGGTCTTGGTTAAATGTCCGGTGGATATCGCCAATTACCTGATGAACCAGAAGCGCGAGCATATCGCACAGATAGAGCTTCGCTACGGTCTGTCCGTGCGCATTGAGGGCGATGTCAAACTGGTCAGCCCGGACTTCACGCTGGAGAAATTCAAGACCGCGTCGCGCAGCATTGCCGCTGTGGCAGGTCCGGTGGTTTCGGTCGATACGTCGATCATGGATCAGATCGATGCCATCGAAGAGCGCGAAGAGGAGGCCGAGGTCGACCAGGCTCCCGAACCGGTCGATGCAACCGATGACGGCGATGGCGAGGCGAAGCCCAAGCGCAAGCGGCGTCGGCGGCGGCGCAAGAAGTCCTCGAATGGCGAGAACGGATCGGACGGCGGAGAGTCTGCGAACGCGTCTGATGCCGATCCCGAGGTGGAGGCCGACAGTCAGCCAACCGAGACCGCTGACGCCGTAGGCGACACCGCCGAGGCTGACGCGGAGGCCGAAGCTGAGCCGAAGAAGAAAAAGACCCGCACCCGCACGCGCAGCCGGTCCCGCAAGAAGCCGGAGATTGTGAGCGAAGAGCGTGACGCAGCCGACGGCGAGGCCACCGCACCTGCTGTGGCGGCTGCCGGTGTCGCGGCGACAGCTCCGGAGGCGGAGGTCGACACGGTTGAGGCCGACACGGTTGAGGTCACTGCCGATACGAGTGCGCCGTCCAACGAGGCTGAGACCGCGGCTGTTGCAGAGCCGGTTGTCTCCGAAGCGCCCGTAGAAACAGAGGCCGAAACAGCGGCCGAAACAGAGGCAGAAGCTGCGGTTGACGAGAGCGCAGCGCCCGAGGCAATCGCGCCAGAGGGAACGACCACCGTGGCGGAGGCTCCGGCTGACGATGCGCCGGTCGAAGCCGCGGCCGAGGCTCCGGTTGAAACGGATGAAACCCCGGCTGAAAGCCCAGTCGCAGAGGAGATCGCCGAAGCTCAACCCGAGCCGCAGCCAGAGCCTGCAGCTGAAGCAGCGCCAGAGTCGGCACCAGAACCAGAACCCGAAACTGCCGAACCCGTGGCGGTGGAGAAACCCGCCAAGCCAAAACGGCGCGGATGGTGGTCCGTGGGCGGCTGATCCGGCGTCTCAAAGGATTGAAACACGAAAGGCGGTCCCGAAAGGGGCCGCCTTTTGCACTCCGGCCGAGGGGAGCGCCTGCCATTTTTTGGCTCTGATGTTCAAGTCCTGATGCTCAGGCCCGAGTTTTCAGGCCCGGGTTTTCTGGACTTGGCTCTTCAGGGTCTGCCTTTGCGGATCCTGTAGATCTGATGGGTGTCGCGCTCTTCCATCCCGAGAAAGTCATGCCCCGCTTCGCTGCAAAAATGCGGCACGTCGATCACCGCTGCCGGATCATCGGCGAGGATACACAGAACGCCGCCCAGGGGCAGCGGCTCCAATCGTTTGCGGGCTTTCAGGACGGGCAGGGGGCAGAGCAGGCCGATGGCGTCCAAAGTGGTGTCAAAATCTGTCATGAGACCGAAATAGGCCGCGTATTACAGCCTGTCCACAGGGATGTGACACCCCGTGCGCGTGACCTTGCCCCGCCGCTGGTCTATGGAGGGTTCATGTTTGGAATCGAGATCATAGACGCGAGCCTTTTGCCCGCCATGTTCATCGCCCTTATGGGCGGTATCATCAGCTTTCTCAGCCCCTGCGTGCTGCCCATCGTGCCGCCCTATCTGGCCTATATGAGCGGGGTGACGATCGGCGAAATCCAGGGCACGGCGGCGGCCCGGCGCAAGGCGGTGCTGGCGGCGATGTTCTTTGTTCTGGGCCTGTCGACGGTGTTTTTGCTCCTGGGGTTCACCGCCTCGGCCTTCGGGGCTTTTGTGCTCCAGAATCAGGAACTGTTTGCCAAAGTGTCCGGCGTGGTGGTGATCATCTTCGGGCTGCACTTCCTGTCGGTGTTTCGCATTCCTCTGCTGGACCGCGAGGCCCGGATGGAGACTGCTGATGCCGGCGGGTCGGTGCTTGGCGCCTATGTGCTGGGGCTGGCCTTTGCCTTTGGCTGGACGCCCTGCATCGGGCCACAGCTGGGGGCGATCCTGTCGCTCGCCGCCTCGGAGGCCTCCGTCAGCCGCGGCACGATTCTGCTGGGTGTCTATGCGCTGGGGCTCGGGGTGCCGTTTCTGCTGGCTGCCATTTTTCTCAGCCGCTCCATGGTGCTGATGAACCGGATCAAGCGTCACATGGGGCTGATCGAAAAGATTATGGGCGGGCTGCTGTTGCTGGTCGGTGTGATGTTGGTCACGGGCCTGTTCACCAGCTTTTCCTTCTGGCTGCTGGAGACATTCCCGGCTCTGGCCACATTGGGCTAAGGTGCGCTACGCGCTGTCTTTCTCTTGCCGGAAACCTGCGCTAGGCTTGCGGCAAGAAAGAACAGGGTCATGAGCAGTTCACAATCGCCGTCGCCGGTGCGCCGCCGCCGCGTTTTCTACATTCCGGGCTATGACCCGTTCCCTCCGCGTCGCTACCGCGAGTTGTATCGCAGGGAGGGGCGGGATCAGGCACGGCTGTCCGGCTACGATCTGGCGCTGACGCCCGGATCCGCCTCGAGCGCTTTTGGCTGGCACGTCTCGGCCCGGATCGACGGTCAGGAGGTGGAGACCGACATCGAAGTCCTGCCGTGGTCCGATATCGTCCGCAACAGTATGCGGACCTCCATTGCGGCGACCTATGTGCAGCTGCTGCAGACCGCCTGGATCTACATCTCTTGCGGCGCCTTGTGGCGGCTGATGCGTCTGCGCAAGGGGCCGGTGATTGCTGCACTCTATCCGGTCGCGATCCTGCTGGTGCAGGCGCTTGTGGCGCTGGCGCTGGCGGGCGGTGTCGCCTGGGCCGTCGGGGTGTTCGGGGCGGCGCTCGAGATGCCGACGGGCCTGCGGTTGGCGGGGCAAGTGCTGCTGGGGGCCGGGGCGGCGGCTGCGGTGCTGGGGGCGTTCAAGGCGCGGGACAACCGGCTGTTCGCCTATTACCTCATGCATGACTACGCCCATTCGGCCGCCTTGCGCGGGCAGTATCCGCCAGATCTGGAGACCCGTATCGCCGAATTCACGGCCACTGTCCGCAGCGCTCTGGCAGACAATGACAGCGACGAGGTACTGGTGGTCGGACATTCCTCCGGGGCGCATATCGGTGTGTCGGTGCTGGCGGATCTCCTGCGCGAGGGGCTGCCGGAGCCGCGCCCGGAGCTGAACTTTCTCAGCCTCGGTCAGGTGGTGCCGATGGTGTCCTTTCTGCCCCGCGCGGAGCGGTTGCGCCGGGATCTGCAGGAGATGTCGGAACAGGTCGGGATTGCCTGGTATGATGTCACCGCGCCGGGCGATGGCTGCGCGTTTGCGCTATGTGATCCGGTGGCGGTGTCTGGCGTTGCGCGCCCGGCACAGCGCTGGCCGGTGGTGTTTTCCGCCGCCTTCAGCCAAAGCCTCAGCCCCGCGCGCTGGCAAGCATTGAAACGCCGCTATTTCCGGCTGCATTTTCAGTATCTTTGCGCCTTTGACGCGCCGCGCGACTATGACTATTTCCAGATCACCGCCGGGCCTTTGTCGCTGCGGAGCCGCTACCGGATGCGCGACCATTCGCGCTCCCGCCTGAGCCGCGCCGTGAACCGCTATACCTCGGTGGCACTGCGATGACCCCGGTGCCGCCCCTGCTGCCGCCGAAACCTGCGGCCCGGCCGGACAAGGTTTCGCTGTGGCGCTACCTGAAACTGTTCCGTCAGGACATCCTGTCCGCCCAGCCCGCCCGCCTGTACCGGGCCTGGATGGCGGAATTCAAAACCCCCTTCTTTCGCTCCTTCATGATCAACGATCCCGATCTGCTCGACGTGGTTCTGAAGACCCGGCCCGGGGACTTTCCGAAATCCGACCGGGTGAGCGAAGGGCTGCGCCCCTTGTTGGGCAACTCCGTTTTCCTGACCAATGGCGACACCTGGAAGCGGCAACGCCGGATCATCGACCCGGCCTTTGAGGGCGGGCGGCTGAAAGAGAGCTTTCCGGCAATGCGGGCGGCTGCCGAGGCGGGCGTTCTGCGTCTCAAGGCTGCGGCTGACGGGGCACCGTTGGAGATCGAGACGGTGACTTCTCATATCGCGGCGGATGTGATCTTTCGCACGCTTTTCTCGATCCCGATCGAACATCGGGTGGCGGCCGAGGTCTTTGCCCGGTTTCGGGCCTATCAACAGGCGCAGCCCCTTCTCAACCTCGCGGCCTTTGTGCCGCTGCCGCGCTGGATGCCACGGATCTACCCCAGGGGCACCCGCAGCAATGCGGCCCGGATCCGGCGGTTGATATCGGATCTGACCGAGACCCGTCTGGCGGCCATCAAAGCGGGCACCGCGCCGCCGGATCTGGCCACCAAGATCATGACGACGCCGGATCCCGAAACGGGCCTCGGCTTTGACACCGGGGAAATGGTGGATCAGGTCGCGATCTTCTTTCTCGCCGGTCATGAAACCAGCGCCTCGGCTCTGGGCTGGGCGCTGTATCTTCTGGCGCGCTATCCGGACTGGCAGGACCGCGTCGCCCAGGAGGCGATGGAGCATGGCGCCGAGGATTTCACCGCCGTCAGCCGCCTGCGGATCACACGGGATGTCTACCGCGAGACGCTGCGGCTTTATCCGCCGGTGCCGATGATGGTCCGCGAGGCCGCCTGTCCCGAAGCGTTTCGCAACCGGCCTGTGCCCAAGGGATCGCAGATCGTGCTCAGCCCCTGGCATTTGCACCGGCACACTCGGGTGTGGGACCGGCCCGATGACTTTGACCCGGCCCGTTGGCAGACCGAAACCGGAAAGGCCTGCGCCCGCACCGCCTATATGCCCTTTTCCGCCGGTCCCCGGGTCTGTACCGGGGCGGGGTTTGCGATGGTCGAAGGGGTTCTGATCCTGGCGCATCTGCTGCGCGAATACCGGGTGGAGCCGGTCGCCGACAAGGTGCCGCAGCCGGTGGCGCATCTGACGGTCAGATCGAAGACCGGCATCTGGCTGCGCCTGACGCCGCGCTGAAGGCGCTACTCGGGCGGGGTCTGTTGCTTCAGCGCCGCCAGCACATAGAGCCGGATCGCCGAGGCCAGACCGCATTCGGTGCCGCGCGCTTCGTCGATTTCGGCCGCCAACTCGTTGATTGCGCGGCCGTCCTCTGCCGCCAACCTTCGGAATTCGGCCCAGAACGCATCCTCCAGCGACACCGAGGTCCGATGTCCGCGCAGGGTCAGGGAGCGTTTTCTGGGGCGTTGGCTCAACATGGGTCAGGCCTTGAGCAGACGTGCCTCACGCACGGAAATCGCCGGATAGCAGGTGGGACCATAGGCGTCCAGATCGCGCTGAAGGTCGGGAAAGATCTGGTAGAGCTCCTCCCGCAGGGCCGCCTCGGAGGTGCTGAGCACGCGCTCGGTGGGATGGTAGCTTTCGGCAAATACACCATCGACTTCGATCACCTCATGCTGGTCAAACAGCAGGTGGACATAGCTGACCGGCACGCCGGAGGTGTCCTGGTAGGCCTGGGTGCCATTGATCAACCCTTTGGCCGGCGCCAGAATAGCGCCTCCGGCAAAGAGCATCTCGCTCAGCTGGCTCTGGATCAGCATCCGGTGGTGAGGCGACACTTTCATCCGCCGCTTGGGGCATCCGGGGCCGAGCGAGTCCTTTTCGAACACCACCGGCGCCAGATGCGGGTTGTCGTCCAGAAACGCACGGGTGAGGGTGCGGCGATAGATCCAACGGAGGGGCTGATATCCCCGGTCGCGGGTCAGGATACGATCACCGACCTCCAGATCACGGATGCGGCGCGCGCCCTCGGGCGTGGTTACCTGTGAATTCGGCGTAAAACAGACCACCACCGCGCCTTCGATCAGCGGGGTGCCGTTGTCATCGGTGTATTCACCCGGATCGGTGCCATCGTCGCCTTGATACTGGTCGAAATACCGCCCCGACAGCTCATCGTCGTTGATGACATTGGACACCGTGTAGCTGTAGTCCACATTCGACAACAGCGGCGAGGTCGGCAGATATCCGATGAAAACCCCGTCGCTTTCCAGCGTGTAGACCTCGATCACGCTGCCATCACTGCCCGTCAGGGTCAGGCGGCTCTCCGCATAGATGCGATCATCGGAGATGTATTGGCCACTTATCCGCGCCGGGGTCGTGCCATCGCTTTCAAATACGGTGCCGCGCTGATCGCGGTCGGTGCCCCGTTCATTGTTGGTAAAATCACCATCAAGCGTATTGTCGTCATCCGACAGCTCCACCACGCGGCGGTCCTCTTCGGGATCATAGTCCGGATCGAGCCGGATGGTCCCGTTGAAAAAGTCCAACGCAGCGGGCGCATAGACGAAATAGGTAAAAGTGGGCATGCGGCTGATGGTTCCGTAACTGCGATGACGATGGGGCGGCTGACCTCATACGGCACAACAGGTCAGACGCCGCCAGTGCCGCGCATTATGTGGGCCGGCCGCCGAAAGGTAAAGAATTGTTTAATTTTCTGACGCGGCGCAGAGAGGGGGCCTCACCGAGACGGCACAACAGAACCGCGCAAACAGCCGCAGTCTGACTGGCCGCACGGAGCGCCGCAAGGGCGGCCCGATGGTCACTCGTCCAGTTTGTGATCGTCGTGACGGGTTTTCATCTGCTCCTCCGCGGTCTTGTCGCGGCGCTTTTCGGTCTTGGTGCGACCAAACTTCACAGCGTTTTCATCCGCGCGCGCCTTTTCTGCGCCACGGGTCTTTTGCTTTCGAAAGCGGTTGAGGTTGACGATCTCGCTCATGGGGGCACATTAGCCAACCCAAATGCAATTTGAAACGTCGTTCGTGGGAAATGCCACCTAGATCCGGTCAGATCCGCTCCGCTCCGATCTGAGGGGCAGCTTCAGGAACACGCCGATCTCTCGGCGTGTTCTCTCTGGCGTCAGCCGACCGTCAGCCAGCCGCACGTCAGCCCTTCGGGCCGATCATCTGTTCCGGGCGCACGACCTTGTCAAAGGTGTCTTCGTCGACAAAGCCCAGACGCACAGCCTCTTCCTTGAGGGTCGTTCCGTTCTTATGCGCCGTCTTGGCCACTTTGGTCGCATTGTCATAGCCAATGGTCGGAGCAAGCGCGGTGACCAGCATCAGGCTCTCGGTCATCAGCTTTTCAATGCGCGGACCGTTGGCCTGAATGCCGTTCAGCATGCGCTCGGTAAAGCTGTCGGCGGCGTCGCCCAAAAGCTGGATCGACTGCAACAGGTTGTAGGACATCATCGGGTTGTAGACGTTCAGCTCAAAATGCCCCTGCGAGCCTGCGAATTTGATCGCGGCGTCATTGCCCATGACATGGGCAGCCACCTGCGTCAGGGCCTCGGCCTGCGTGGGGTTCACCTTGCCCGGCATGATCGAAGAACCGGGTTCGTTTTCCGGCAGGATCAATTCGCCCAGACCAGAGCGCGGACCGGAGCCCAAAAAGCGTATATCATTGGCGATCTTGTAGCAGCTGCCCGCAATGGTCGCCAAAGCCCCCGACAGGAACACCATGGCGTCATGGGCGGCCAGGGCTTCGAACTTGTTTGGCGCGGTGACAAAGGGCAGATCCGTGATCTCGGCCATATGCGCGGCCACGGTCTCGCCCCAGCCGGTGACGGTATTGAGGCCGGTGCCTACGGCCGTGCCGCCCTGCGCCAGTTCGTAGATGCCGGGCATTGCGGCCTCGACCCGGGCCAGACCCTGACGGATCTGATGCGCATAGCCGCCGAATTCCTGCCCCAGCGTCAGCGGAGTCGCGTCCTGGGTGTGGGTGCGGCCGATCTTGATGATGTCCTTGAATTCTTCGGCTTTGGCCTCCAACCCTTCGGCCAGCTTTGTCAGCCCCGGCACCAGCACATCACGCACGGACATGGCAGTGGCAATATGCATCGCGGTCGGGAAGGTGTCGTTGGAGGACTGCCCCATATTGCAATGGTCATTGGGGTGCACCGGATCCTTGGAGCCGATCTGGCCGCCGAGGATCTCGATCGCGCGGTTGGCGATCACCTCGTTGGAGTTCATGTTGGACTGGGTGCCCGATCCCGTCTGCCAGACGACCAGCGGGAAATTGTCGTCGAATTTGCCGTCGATCACCTCGCCTGCGGCCTGAACGATGGCATCGCCGATGGTCTTGTCAAGCGCACCGGAGGCCACATTGGCCATGGCACAGGCCTTCTTGATGACGCCAAGCGCGCGCACGATGGCGACGGGCTGCTTTTCCCAGCCAATGGGAAAATTCATGATCGACCGCTGGGTCTGGGCGCCCCAATATTTTTCGGAAGGGACCTCGAGGGGTCCGAAGCTGTCGGTTTCGGTGCGGGTGTTCGACATTGTGTCTGTCTCCGTCGCTGGATCGGCCAAGTGGTATACTGATGTATGCCATGTACCCGCGCAGGCGGCCGGGTGCAATTGGTCTGCAGCAGGTGGCCACGGTTTGGCGAGACAATGATTGGTGGTATACTGCCCCGAAACCGCAAGTGCCATTGCCAGTTTGTGCAGGATGCATAGATTGCAACACAAGAGAGTCGCAAAGGCGGCAGACCCAACAGGAGCTCGAACCCGTATCATGCCCAGGAATGCTGTCAGCCGAACCCGGGCCTTGCCTGATACCGGAGCTCTTTTGTTGTGGGGGCTGACCTGTCTGGTGGCCCTGATCCTGTCGGCGCAGGCGGGGTTTGCCTCGGCCGATCTGCGGCGCTTTGTCGGCACCTATCAGGGCAGCGCCGAGGTCGAGCAGCTGGACGGCAAAGTCGAACAGCGCGACATGAGCGTCACGATAGAGGTCACCTACGATGGGTTCTGGGTCGAATGGAGCACAGCGATCCGGCGTGCGGACGGGCGCGAAAAGACAAAGACCTACAAGATCGAATTCCTGCCCTCCGAACGGCCCGGGGTCTATGCGGCGGCGATGAAAACCAATGTGTTTGGTCACACGGTTCAAATGAACCCGATGGCGGGCGAACCCTTCGTCTGGGCGCGGGTCATTGATGACACTCTGACGGTGTTTTCGCTCTATGTAGCTGAAAACGGGGACTATTTGATGCAGCAATATGATCGCAGTCTTGCCGATGGGGGGCTGAAGCTGGACTTTTCATCCCATCGCAACGGGAAGGCTTCGCGGACGGTCACAACCTTTCTGACCCGTGATGACTGACCCGACCCTAGGTTGATCCGACCCAGGCCCAATCCGCCCCATGGCTGAACTGAGCCGCGTCTGAGGTGAATCGAGACAGGTGGTCTGAAGCCGCTGAGCGGAGACAGGCCGGCGGGCACAGGCGGACGGGCGCTAATCGACGGGAACGGGCGGACAGGCGGACCAAAAAGGGCGGACCAAAAAGGGCGGACCTCCATAGGGCGACCTGCCTGCGGGCTCCGCCGAGCATCTGGCAACAGGGCCAGATGCTCCGAAACAGATGCCCCCTCAGATGCGCGCACAGATCCCGCGTGCCGCGACAGAACCGCGCGGACGGGTGCTACTTGCGGAAACTGTCCAGCGAAACGATATCGGCTTTCTTTTTATCTGCAGCCTCGTCGCCCTCCGTCTGCTCCGGCGGTTCGTCCGAGATCTCCAGTGGTTCCAGATCCTCGGCGCCGTCCTCCTCCGTGCTTTCAAAGCGCAGGCCGAATTCGACCGAGGGATCGACGAAGGTCTTGATCGAATCATAGGGGATATAGAGCGGCTCCGGCGCGTCGCCGAAATTCAGCGTCACGGCAAAGCCGTCTTCGCCCACATCGAGGTTGTCGTACCAATGCTGCATGACCACCGTCATCTCGCCGGGATAGCGGTCCGACAGCCAATCGGCGAGCTCCGCATCGGGATGAGACGTGTCGAAGGTGATAAAAAAGTGATGCGCGCCGGGCAGCCCATTGGCCGCTACGTCGTCCAGAACATTGCGGATCAGACCCCGCATGGCGCGGTGCATCAGGTTTCCATAATCGATCTCGCGGGACATGGTCTCACACCTTTTATCTGCTCGGTTAGATTCTGGCCGAAGAGCTGTGAACCTTACCTGTTCCCGACCAGTTTTGGACCTATTCCGAGGGCATTGCAAGCCACCGAGAGCGTCTTTAGTTCATCGTGAAAGTTCCGAAAAACGCGAAAGGGCGCACCAGTGGCGCCTGCGTTGCGCAGTGGTCGGAGCGCGCCAGCCGGGGCTGTGGCGGTGACAGGCCGACGGGGCTCAGTCGGTCCAGACCAGTCGTTCCCCGGTCAGGCACACGGGCAAGGCATCTGTCGGCAGCTGGCCCAATTGTTCAAACATGCGCAGGTAGTCGAAATTGGAGTAGAACTCGAAAATGCGGCCGTTTCTGACCCGCACCAGCATCTGACCGGTGAAATCGAGCTTGTGTGTGTGGGACAGGTCCACCGCATCAACCCGCACCCGCACCATCCCCAGATCGCCATCTTCGAGACTGTGGGTCACGGTGACATGCAGCTGATCCATGAGCGCTTTCATGGCGGTCACGACTTCCCTGTAGTCGACGCCCGGCGAAACCACGCCATCCAGCGCGCCATTGAAGATCACGTCGGGATCGAGCAGCTCGTCGATAATGTCGAGATTGCCCTTGTTCCAGACCTCTTCAAACCACAGGTGCAACAACTCGCTTATCGTCATTTCAGAAGCATTTCATGATAAGAATTGTGAAGAAGACCCCTCCTAAAGGGCGGGACAGGCAAAAGTCGAGAGCCTCTCCCGTCTTCACCTGTGAATATAGTGTGAAAACCGCATTTGGATACAGCACCCTGTCATCAATCGATACAATGACAGAGGGCAGCGGAAGAGAACACCGCAAAAGAACACCGCAAAAGAACACCGGCAATAGATGCATGGCAGGAGAGAAAGTGCAGGTTTCTGTTGCCAGGTACCTGCGAACCCCGCCTTACGCTGCTAGGCACAAGGACTTAAGTTCGGTTCGACTCGAACTGCTTACGCAGCCAGAGCAACCGGAGCACGATTGTCGTTTGCAATTGTACTGTTTGGGCCGGTACGGTGGCACCCCGCCGAAACAAAGCTAACCCTTTTAGACGTCCGTCGATCCTATTTCGGCCCCTTGATCCCCAAACGAAGGATTTTTGGTGGAGCCGTCGGGTACCGCCCCCGAGTCCGATCCGTTTATTATGAGCGCGTTTATGTCCATAGTCCCCAAGGGAACACAGACAATATAGGGGGGCTTGTGGTGAAGTTAAAGGGGCAAATGATGCCCCAAGGGGCAGCCTCCGGCGGAGGTATTTGGAAAAAGATGAAACGGCCTAGCGTTTGGCGGCGCGGCGGGCAAAGACATCCGCCGCCAGTTTGCGGGTCTCCTCCTCAAGCGCACTCAGGCCAGCAACCGCCGCCGCACCGTCACAGGATTCGATTGCATCCGCAATCTGGCTGTGTAGGGCGAGGATGCTCTGCCGGTCGCGGGCAGTGAAGGTGATCATGTTCATCAAGGGCTGCATCGCCTCGACGGCCCCCGCCAGCTGGTAACTCAGCACCGGATTATGCGCCCCGTCCACCAGCGCGCGGTGAAAGGCCACGTCAGAGGCGCAGAAGGCCTCATCGGTCAGGCCCGGCTGCCCCTGGCGAAAGATCTCCGCCCGCATTGTCGCCAGCTGATCCGCGCTGCGGCGTGCGGCAGACAGGGGCGCGCAGGCCCGTTCCAGCGCATAGCGGGCCTCGCAGGCGGTGTCGAAACTGACGGCATTCATGCTCAGCAGCAGGGTGGAGGTGGTGACCTGCTGGCTATAGGCGTCCTCGAAGCTTAGCCGGTTCACAAAGGCGCCGCCGGTGGCACCGCGCTGCGTGCGGATAAGCGATTGCGCCGCCAGCCGTTTCAACGCTTCCCGCACGGTCGGCCGCGAGACCTGAAACTGTTCCGCCAGCTCCGCCTCGGAAGGCAGGCGCTCGTCAACGATCAGAAGGCCTGCAACAATTCCGTCGCGGATGGCCGAGGCAATCTGGGCGGACAGGTCGGCCGGGCTGTTGGGGTCGATCTTCATTGCGGCGGGTCCTTGGTGCAGGTCTAGGTGGTCAGGAGCGTGGCGAGCGGGGGCAGTGAGAGTCGGGCCGTGAGAAAAATCATTTGTCAGACATTTAAAAGTCTGACATTTGATTCACAATAGAATTCGACTCGCACCGATACCCGAGAGGCCATGGAGCTTGCCATGCTGAAAGCGCGCCTGACAGAGAGTTTTCGCCAGATGACAGGTCTGCATTGGCTGTTGTTGTTTGGTGGCATCCTGCTGGCATGGAGCGCGCTTTTCGCGATGTCGGTCCCGGCGGAGTTGCGCGCGGCGGGGGTGGTTTACGGCGACGGGTTCTGGCTGCAGCTCTGCACGATGTCGCCGGATGCGGCAGGCGGCGCCAGAATGGTGCTGATGTGGATCTTGATGTCTGCGGCCATGATGGCACCGACGGCCCTGCCTGCCTTTGCCACCTATGACGACCTCAGCCAATCGGCTTCGGGGACACGGTTCGGCGATCTTGTGCTGGGCTACCTGGCGGTCTGGGTCGGGTTTTCGCTGCTGGCGGCGGCGGGGCAAATGGCCCTGCTGCGCGCGGATCTGATCAGCGTTTTCGGCGACAGCCGGTCGGGGCTGCTGTCCGGCCTGTTGCTGCTGCTGGCCGGAGGCTACCAGTTTGCCCCCCTGAAGGAGGCCTGCCTCAGCAAGTGCCGCCGCCCATTGGTCTTTTTCATGCAGCACTGGGAGGAGGGCCCCCTGCGCAACGGGGTGCGGCTTGGCGTTCTGTGTCTGGGCTGTTGCTGGGCGCTGATGCTGCTGGCCTTTGTCGGCGGGGTGATGAACCTGGCCTTCATGGGGCTCGCGACCCTGTTCATGGTTTTGGAAAAACTGCCCGAGATCGGGCGCTGGCTGACCCGCCCGATGGGCGCAGTGCTGCTGGCGTCCGGTCTCTGGGTCATCGTGACAACTGTCTAAAGGGAGGAAACAGAAATGACGAGCGACCGACTGGAAACCGCAGAGCGTATCGACAACCGACACCCGGGAGCGCCGAAATCGGGGCAGGGGACCGTGCCATGGGCGATCAAGGGAGAGCTGATCCTGAACTGCAACTGCACCGTGTTCTGCCCCTGTGTGGTGTCGCTCGGAAAACATGCCCCGACCGAGGGCTATTGCCAGGCCTGGGCGGGGGTCCGCATCGACGAGGGCCATTACGGCGATGAGGATCTCTCCGGGCTGAATGTCGGCCTGATTCTCGAAATTCCCGGCCTGATGGCGCGCGGCAACTGGAAGGCCGCGGCCTATATCGACGAACGTGCCAGCAACGATGCCTACAACGGACTGATCGACATCTTCTCGGGCAAGGCGCGGGGAACCACCGGTCTGTTCAAGGTCCTCGTGAGCGAATTCCTCGGGGCCGAGCGCGCGCCGGTGATTTTCGAGACCGAAGGCAAGACCCGCCGCCTGATCGTGGGCAAGCAGATCCACGGCGAGGTTGTGCCCGTCGGAGGAGCCGACAGCGACCAGGATATCGTTGTCACCAACACCGAATACTGGATGGGGCCGGATATCACCGTCGCCACCGCCACCAAGGGCCGCGTGCGCGCCTTCGGTCGGGTCTGGGATTTTGACGGGCGTTCTGCCGAAATCTGCCAGATTGACTGGAAGGGCCCGCGCTGACGGGGCGTTGATCCAATATCGGGTGGCCGGTGCCGGGCTGCATTTGACGGATCGCCCCATCGGGGGCGGTCGCAAATGGCAAGGGCCGGGCCGCTGATCTGTCCTCCTGCCATGAAAGGGATAGCCATGGCATTGATGAAACCTAGTATTTCCTTGTCTCGACGGCTGCGCCGGACGCCGTTTTCCGATGGTGTCGAAGCTGCGGGCGTCAAGGGCTACACCGTGTATAACCACATGCTGTTGCCGACGGTCTTCGAAAGTGTCGAAGCCGATTATCACCATCTGAAACGCCATGTGCAGGTCTGGGACGTGGCCTGCGAACGCCAGGTGGAATTGCGCGGACCGGATGCCGGGCGCCTGATGCAGATGCTGACACCGCGCGACCTGCGCGGCATGACGGCCGGCCAATGCTACTATATGCCCATCGTGGATGAGACAGGCGGCATGCTGAATGACCCGGTCGCAGTCAAACTGGCCGAGGACCGATGGTGGATTTCAATCGCTGACAGCGATCTTCTCTATTGGGTGAAAGGCATCGCAAACGGCTGGCGGCTGGACGTGCTGGTGGATGAACCCGACATCTCGCCGCTGGCTGTGCAGGGACCCAAGGCCGAGGATCTGATGGCGCGGGTCTTTGGGGAAACGGTGCGGGCGATCCGGTTTTTCCGGTTCGGAGTCTATCAGTTCGAAGGGCGCGATCTGGTCGTGGCCCGGTCCGGATACTCCAAGCAGGGTGGGTTTGAGATCTATGTCGAGGGCAGCGATCTGGGCATGCCGCTTTGGACCCGCCTGTTCGAAGAGGGCGCGGACCTGGAGGTGCGGGCCGGCTGTCCCAACCTGATCGAACGTATCGAGAGTGGATTGCTCAGCTACGGCAATGACATGACCGACGACAATACCCCGCATGAATGCGGCCTTGGCCGGTTCTGCAATACCCATACGGCGATCGGTTGCATTGGCCGCGATGCCTTGTTGCGGGTGGCAAAGGAAGGCCCGGTCCAGCAGATCCGGCCGATTGCCATCGACGGAGATCCGCTGCCGCCCTGTGACCGGTACTGGCCGGTGCTGGCGCATGGGCGCCGGGTCGGGCGGGTGTCCTCGGCTGCCTGGTCGCCGGATGCGCAGAGCAATGTCGCCATCGGCATGGTGCTGATGACCCATTGGGACCCGGGCACCCAGGTCGAGATTGAGACACCGGATGGGATGCGCGCTGCGACCGTCCAGGATGGATTTTGGAATTAATCAGAGGAAACAACATGTTCAAAGCACTTGTTATGACGCAGGACAGCGAAAGCGGCAAAGCCACCGCGGCCATTGAGGATCTCTCCGAGGATCAGCTGCCCGATGCCGAGGTGACGGTTGCCGTCGACTATTCCACCGTGAACTACAAGGACGGCCTCTGCCTCAGTTCAAAGGGCGGCGGTCTGGTGCGCAAGTATCCGCATGTGCCGGGGATCGATTTTGCGGGGACCGTCGAAACGTCCAGTGATGCGCGCTATGCGCCCGGTGACAAGGTTGTTCTGACCGGTTGGCGCGTGGGCGAGGCCCATTGGGGCGGCTATTCCCAAAAAGCCCGCGTCAAGGCGGATTGGCTGGTGCCGCTTCCCGAGGGGCTGACCGGACGTCAGGCCATGGCGGTGGGGACCGCCGGTTTCACCGCCATGCTGGCCGTGATGGCACTGGAAGATCACGGGCTGACGCCCGGGACGGGGCCGGTGTTGGTGACGGGCGCCGCAGGCGGCGTTGGCTCTGTCGCAACGGCAATTCTGGGCCATCTCGGCTATGAGGTGGCGGCGGTGACCGGACGGCCGGAGACTGCCGATTATCTCAAATCCCTCGGTGCGACCCAGATCGTGGCCCGCGAGGACATCAACGAAACGGTCAAGCGCCCGCTCGAGTCCGAGACATGGGCCGGCTGTGTCGATGCCGTTGGCGGGGACATGCTGGCCCGCGTCCTGGGCCAGATGAAATACGGAGCGTCAGTGGCCGCGGTCGGTCTGGCCGGGGGCGCGGGTCTGCCGGCCACCGTGATCCCCTTCCTGCTGCGTGGGGTGAACCTGTTGGGGATCGATTCCGTCATGCAGCCCTATGACAACCGTCTGCGGGCCTGGCAGCGGATTGCCACGGACCTGCCGATGGACAAGCTGGAGGCCATGGTGCAGCCGGCGACCCTGTCGGATCTGCCGCGCCTTGGCGCCGATATCCTCTCGGGTCAGGTCAAGGGCCGCGTCGTCGTGGATGTGAACGCCTAGATCCTGTTCACCGATCCCAAAGTCGAGGTGCCCCCGCAGCTGCGGGGGCATTTTTTGATCGACGGCCCGGCAATCCGGTCAGAAATTCTTTTCCGGGCTTGATCTTGCGCCACGAAGTTGCACTCTCTGACGCACAGGCTGCAGGGGAGAGGTGAAGGCATATGGATATCGATTTTGTCCGCAAACAGTTTCCGGCATTTCAGGAACCGACGCTGCAGGGACAGGCGTTTTTTGAAAACGCCGGCGGGTCCTATACCTGCGGGGCAGTGATTGACCGGCTGTTTCGGTTCTACACCCGGCACAAGGTGCAGCCCTATGCGCCCTATGCGGCCTCCCGGCAGGCCGGCGAAGAGATGGACGCGGCCCGCAGCCGTCTGGCCGCGATGCTGGGGGTGGCGGATCAGGACGTCAGTTTCGGACCGTCGACCACGCAAAATACCTATGTTCTGGCCCAGGCCTTTCGCCAGTTCCTCAAACCCGGCGAATCCATCGTCGTCACCAATCAGGACCATGAGGCCAACACCGGCCCCTGGCGCCGGTTGGCAGACTCGGGGATCGAGATCCGCGAATGGCAGGTCGATCCCGCAACAGGCCATCTGGACCCTGCCGCCTTGGAGCCGCTGCTGGATGAAAGCGTGCGTCTGGTCTGCTTTCCCCATTGTTCCAACGTTGTGGGCGAGATCAACCCGGTGACGGAAATCACGGCGCTGGCCCATGCGGCCGGGGCCTTTGTCTGCGTCGATGGGGTGTCCTACGCGCCCCATGGCCTGCCGGATATCGGCAGCCTGGGGCCGGATATCTATCTGTTTTCCGCCTATAAGACCTACGGCCCGCATCAGGGGATTATGGTCATCAATCCGAACCTGGCAGAGCTGTTGCCCAATCAGGGCCATGTCTTCAACGGAGCCGTTCTGTCGAAACGCTTCACCCCGGCCGGCCCGGATCATGCCCAGGTCGCAGCCTGCGCGGGTATGGTCGATTACTTCGAAGCCCTGGCAGACCATCACGGCGCAGGGCGGCTGCGCGGGGCCGAGATGGGGCATTTCGTGCATGATCTGATGCGGCAGCGGGAAATCGGCCTGCTGCAGCCGCTGCTGGACGCTGTGAAGGATCGCAACGACCTGCGGCTGCTCGGCCCTTCTGCGGCAGAGGATCGCGCACCGACGGTTGCCTTGTCTCTGGGCCGCGCGGCGGAACCGGTCGCGGCGCAACTGGCAGAGTTCGGGATCATGGCGGGCGGCGGTGATTTTTATGCGGGTCGCGCCCTGACCGCCATGGGCATCGACCCTGCCGAGGGGGTCCTGCGGTTGAGCTTCACCCATTATACCACCGAAGAAGAGGTGACCTCGCTGATCGAGGCCCTAGATCGCGTGCTATAGACACAGGCGATCAGGGACGGACCACATGATGACAGACAAGCGACCGGTGATCTGGTGGGTTCGGCGCGATCTGCGCCTGCGCGACAATCCCGCGCTTCAGGCGGCGCTGGCGAGCGGTCGCCCCATTCTGCCCCTCTATATCTATGACGAACAGGAGCACTCTCTGGGCGCGGCGCCGAAGTTCCGGCTGGGTCTCGGGCTGGCCCATTTTTCCGATACGCTGGCCGCGCTTGGCAGCCGCCTGATCCTGCGGCGTGGCGCGGCGCTCGATGTGTTGACAGAGGTGATCCGGCAAAGCGGCGCCTGCGAGGTGATCTGGTCCCGGCTCTATGATCCGGCGGCGACCGCCCGGGACGCCGCGATCAAAAAGCAACTGAAAGCCGCTGATATATCGGTGAAATCCACCGGTGGCCGGCTATTGTTCGAACCCTGGACGGTCGCCACCAAGGCAGGCGGCATGTTCAAGGTCTACACGCCGTTCTGGAAGGCCGTGCGCGACCGGGAGGTGGCCGGGTTGACGGAGGCCCCCGCCAGGCTGCCGCCCCCCGCTGAATGGCCCGCCAGCGATGCGCTGGCCGACTATCACATGTCGGCGGCCATGGGGCGCGGGGCAGAGATCGTCGCGTCCCACTGCCGGGTCGGAGAGGCCCGCGCCCTGCAGCAGCTGGATCTGTTTCTCGACGAACGGGTGATGACCTATCAGGCGGACCGGGACTTCCCCGCCCGCCCGGCCACGTCGGAGCTCTCGGAAAACCTGGCCTGGGGCGAGATCAGCCCGCATCGGATGTGGCACCTGGGACAGCGGGCGCGTGTGGAAGGCAAGCAGGGCGGCGAGCATTTCCTGAAGGAGGTCGTCTGGCGCGAGTTCGCCTATCACCTGATGTTCCACACCCCCGGGATTCTGAGCCGCAGCTGGCGCCCGGAATGGGAGGGGTTCGAATGGCGCAGCGCCGGGCAGGAGGCGGAAGACCGGCTGCTGCGCTGGCAACAGGGGCGGACCGGATATGAATTCGTCGATGCCGCCATGCGAGAGCTCTATGTGACCGGGAAAATGCACAACCGGGCGCGGATGATCACGGCAAGTTTCCTCACCAAACATCTGTTGCTGCACTGGAAATTGGGCATGGAGTGGTTCGCGGATTGCCTGGTGGACTGGGATCCCGCCGCCAATGCGATGGGCTGGCAATGGGTGGCGGGATGCGGCCCGGATGCGGCGCCATTCTTCCGCATTTTCAACCCCGACGGGCAGCGGGACAAATTCGACCGCAGCGGACATTATGTGCGCAAATGGCTGGCCGAAGGGCAATCGGACCCGCCGCAGAGCGCGCTCGATTATTTTGCAGCGATTCCGCCTGATTGGGGATTGAGCCCGACGGCGCCGCGCGCCGCCGCCCTGATCGATCTCAAGGCCGGCCGCGAACGCGCCTTGCTGGCCTATCAGGCGCACAAGGCCGGTGGATAGCCTGTTGATCCGGCACCAGATTACCCGCCGTGGTGAAAAAAGGCCGCGCGCTCTGGATTTGTCCCGAGGCTGCGCATACCGTGGCCGCAGACCCCTTCCCCTGGCAGGACTTTCGGACTGATGAACCCCACTGCTGGCCGCCTCGTGGCGGCACTTTCCCTCGCGGCCCTGGCTTTCTATGTGTCGGGGCTGATCATGCCCTTGATGCCGGAGGGAACGGATTTTGGCTATTTCACCCATCTCAACATGGGGTTGGGGGTTCTGGTCGGCTGGAACCTGATGGGATCCCGAGTCGGACGGGGCTTTGTGCCGGGGATCAACAATGGCCTGACCGGAGTGGCGGTTCTGGTGTTATGGGCGCTTCTGCTGCAGGGCGCGGTCGAGATGTTCCGTCTGGCCTATCGGCATGTCTACAACGGGCCATTTGACGCGCTCGCCGCGATTTTCACGATTGCGCTGGAATACTTTTTTATCATTGCCGTGCCCAATGTGCTGGCCACCCTTGCGATTGGTGGCGCCCTGGTGGGGTGGCTGACCGAAACTGCGGCAAAACGCTGGAAATAAATTTACTTGGGAAAGGTCAGTTCGTGACAGATTTGTTTGTTGGCGGTGCATTATGCGTGCCAGACGTGCGTGATGCGGTCCTCGGGCATGGTCTGCTGCCGGACCAGATGCTGCCCTCCGTTCTCGCGGACCACGCGTTGGTGATCTGCGATCCGGCCCATCATCCCTGCGTCGTCCCGTCCGAGGGGGCGGCAGTTCACGGGCTCTGCCTGTCAGGGCTGTCAGAGGCGGATCGGGCGGCCATCCGCTACTATGAAACCTGCTTTGGGCGCAGGCCTGTCGCGGCCACCGTTGACAGCGGGGCAGGGCCACGGGAGGTGGAGATCGCTGTCGGGTCAGACCTCCCTCAGATCCCCCATGCCGATCTGGCGGAGTGGGCTGCGGAATGGGGCGGAGTCGCTGCGCGGATGGCGACGGAAATCATGGCCTACAGCACGCGCAAACCTGCGGAAGACATGACCAAGTCGCTGTTTTCCATGCGCATTCGTGCCAGCGCCTGGCAGTCCGCACAGGCGCGCCCGGCAGATCCCGCTCGTGATTTGTCGCGTGATGTGGTCGTGAAGGCCTATAAGCGCGAATATGTGAACTTCTTTGCGATGGAGGAAATGGACCTTCAGTATCGAAAATTCGACGGCAGCATGAGCCCCGTCATCAACCGCGGCGTGGCCTTGGTCGGCGAGGCGGCGGTCGTGTTGCCCTATGACATCCGGCGCGATGCGGTGCTTTTGATCGAACAATTTCGGGCGGCGATTTTCATTGCCGGTGAAATGGATCCCTGGACCTGGGAGCCGCCGGCCGGGCTGCTCGATCCGGGCGAGACCCCCGAGGCCGCCGCCCGGCGCGAGGCAAAGGAAGAGGCGGGGCTGGACCTGACCCATCTGGAATGCATCGCCAGCCTCTATCCGTCCAGCGGATCATCCGGGGAATATGTTCATATATTTTGCGGTCTTGCCGACTTTTCTTCGATCGAGGGCGGCGGCGGGGTTCCCAGCGAGGGCGAGGATATTCGCAGTAAAGTCATCTCGTTCCAAGAATTGATGGATGGCGTGGACACCCGTACCTATCAGGATATGCCTTTGGTGACAGCGGCGCTCTGGCTGGCGCGTCACAGGGACCGTCTTCGCGCCGAATTCGGCTGACGGCTTTCCCGGCAGGCGCCCACCCTTGTGATCGACCGGAACCCCGGCTACATCAAAAGGGAACGAGTGAAAGGGACCCCTATGCGCATTGCACGCGATCTGGCCGACGCCGTTGGTCATACCCCTCTGATCCGGCTGAACAAAGTCAGCGAGGAGACCGGCTGCGAAATTCTTGGCAAGGCGGAGTTCATGAACCCCGGCCAATCCGTGAAGGACCGCGCCGCGCTGTTTATCATCAAGGATGCAATTGCCCGCGGCGACCTGAAGCCCGGCGGCACCATTGTCGAAGGCACGGCGGGCAATACCGGCATCGGTCTGGCGCTGGTCGGCGCCTCCATGGGGTTCAAGACGGTCATCGTGATCCCGGAAACCCAATCCGAGGAAAAGAAGGACATGCTGCGGCTGGCAGGCGCGCAGCTGGTGCAGGTCCCGGCCGCGCCCTACCGCAACCCCAACAACTACGTGCGCTATTCTGAACGTCTGGCCGCGCAGCTGGCCAAGACCGAGCCCAATGGCGCCATCTGGGCCAATCAGTTCGACAATGTGGCCAATCGTCAGGCCCATATCGAGACCACGGGCCCGGAAATCTGGGACCAGACCGGCGGCAAGGTCGATGGCTTCGTCTGCGCCGTAGGCTCGGGCGGGACATTGGCGGGGATTGCCGATGTGCTGCAACCCAAAGGCGTCAAGATCGGCCTCGCGGACCCTGAGGGGGCGGCGCTCTATTCCTACTACACCACGGGCGAGCTGAAATCCGAAGGCTCTTCCATCACCGAAGGCATCGGCCAGGGCCGGATTACCAAGAACCTCGAGGGGTTCACGCCGGACTTCAGCTATCAGATCCCCGACGCCGAAGCGCTGCCGGTGGTGTTTGACCTGTTGCATGATGAGGGCCTGGTTCTCGGCGGCTCTTCGGGGATCAATATTGCCGGCGCTGTGCGTCTGGCCCGGGATCTCGGTCCCGGCCACACCATCGTGACCGTATTGTGTGACTATGGCACCCGCTATCAATCGAAACTGTTCAATCCGGACTTCCTGCGGGACAAGGGGCTGCCGGTACCGGATTGGATGACCCACACACCGGCCTCCATCCCCGGTGTGTTCGAGGACGTCTGAGCTTGATGGCCGGCTTGAAACCCTTGCTCCGGGTCGGCCTTGTGGGGCTGGCCTGCCTGTTGCTGCCCCTTGCGGCTTTGGCGCAGTCAGAACCGGAAGAGGCCGGGCTGTCGCAGGCCCGCGATCTTGCGCAGACTGCAGCCTCCGGCGCATTGGGCGAGTACTACGAGTCCTGGCAGCGCGCCGCCGACCGGGCAGAGCGGGTGCTGGACGCCAAGAAGGCCTCCAATGGGGCGCTGGAATCCCTGCGTGTCGAGCTGGCCGACTACCGCCAGCAGTTTCTCGAGGCGGGAAGCCAGAATTCGGATCGGATCAAGACCCTGCGGGCCCAGCTCGACGCCCTCGGCCCCACCCCCGAAGACAGCGCGACAGAACCCGAGAATATCACCCGGCTGCGCGAGGAAATGCAGCGGCAACTGGCCATTCTGACCGCCCCGCAGATGCTCGCCGATCTTGGCTACAGCCGGGCGCAGGGGCTGATCTCTGAAATCGACAAGCTGATCCGCGAACGGGCGACCCGCACCCTGTTGGAGCGGGTGCCGATGCCGGTCAATCCGGAAAACTGGCCCGGCGCGGTGACGGATGCCGCCGATGGGCTCGCGGCGTTCTGGCACGAAACCAGCAGCCTTCTGGACAGCGCCACCACCCGCGAAGCGATCCGCGTGCGTCTGCCGCTTTTGCTGTTGCTCAGCGCGGTTGCCCTGCTGCTGCTGACGCGGGGGCGCCATTGGGCGCATCTGGTGGGCAACTACCTGCGCGAACTGGGCGGGCGGGGCACCGGCGTCTGGCGTTTTATCGTGTCGCTGCTGCAGGTGCTGCTGCCCTATATCGGCACCTTGCTGTTGGTCCGCGCAATCGCCATGTCGGGCATTCTGGGGGTCCGCGGGACCCTGTTGCTGGACTATGTCCCCCTGTGGATCATGCTGCTCTATGCCTCGCGCTGGCTGGGCGAACGCCTGAATGTCTATGAGATCACCAATGTCCTGATCCCCTATGATACCCGCTCGCAGGGGCAGGTCCGTGTCATCTTCGGATCGCTTGTGGTGGTTTTGGTGCTGCAGCTGGTGCTGGACCGTCTCGACGCGATCGAGAATTTCGACGAGGGCACGATGGCGGTGCTCAGCTGGCCGCTGATCCTGCTGGCGTCGCTGCTGTTGCTGCGTCTCAACCGGATCGGCGCGCGTCTGGGGCAGGCCGAGGCGGAGGACGACAGCACCGATGACGAAGGCGCCATCGCCATCGGGACAAGCCGGGCCATCTCCATCCTGCGCCGGCTGGTGTTCGTGCTGGCCGTCGCGGCGCCGGTGCTCGGGGCGATTGGCTATATAAACGCCGCGATTGCAATTGTTTACCCGACGATCCTGACCCTGGGTCTGATCGCGCTGGTGCTGGTCCTGCAGCGGTTCCTGGCTGACATCTACGGCTTCCTGACCCGTGAGGGACAAAAGGCGCAGGAGTCCCTTTTTGCGGTGATCACGGGATTTGTTCTGGCCTTGCTGTCGCTGCCGGTCCTGGCGTTGATCTGGGGCGCGCGGGTCTCGGATCTGACAGAGCTGTGGTCGCGGTTCCTCGAAGGGTTCAATATCGGCGACACCAAGATCTCGCCAACGATCTTCCTCTCCTTCGTCGTGGTCTTTGCGGTTGGCTATCTGCTGACACGTCTGCTGCAGGGCAGCCTGCGCTCCTCCCTGCTGCCGAAGACAAAGATCGATCCCGGCGGTCAGAATGCCATTGTCTCGGGGGTCGGCTACATCGGGATTTTCCTCGCCGCGCTGGTGGCCGTCTCGGCCGCAGGTCTGGACCTGTCGTCGCTGGCCATTGTCGCCGGGGCGCTGTCTGTGGGCATCGGCTTCGGCCTGCAGACCATCGTGTCGAATTTCGTCTCCGGCATCATCCTGTTGATCGAACGCCCGATTTCCAAGGGCGACTGGATCGAGGTCGGCGGCATGATGGGCTATGTCCGCGATATCTCTGTCCGCTCGACCCGGATCGAGACCTTCGACCGCACGGATTTGATCGTTCCGAACTCCGACCTGATCTCGGGCACTGTGACCAACTATACGCGGGGCAACACTGTAGGCCGGGTGATCGTGCCCGTCGGCGTGGCCTATGGCACCTCACCCCGCAAGGTCGAAGAGATCCTCATGGCCGTCGCCAAGGGACACCCGATGGTCTTGATGAACCCGGCCCCTGCGGTGGTGTTTCAGGGCTTTGGTGCCGACAGTCTCGATTTTGAGATCCGGGCCATTCTGCGCGACGTGAACTGGGTGCTGTCGGTGAAATCCGACATGAACTACGAGATCGCCAAACGGTTCGAGGAAGAGGGCATCGAAATCCCCTTCGCGCAGCGCGACATCTGGATCCGCAACCCGGAGGCCATCAAACCCGCACCTCAGGAAGACGGAGAGGCACCACAGGCCCCGACGGCACCTTCTGCCGCGCCCTCCTCCGAGCCCGCGAGGCCCGATCTCGCCGATGTGTCCCAGGAGCAGCCAGAGACCGAGAACTGATCGCGAAGGGGCGACGCCTGCGCCGATCTCCCGCCGTCGCATTTTCGCAATGCGGCGGCGTTTGGCGTTGGTGGTTCTGGCACTGGCAGAATTCTCTCCATTGCCTATGCGCGCTCCCGCAGGGGAGGGATTCAGTGTTTGTTTACAGTTTCTTAGGTGGGGTTGGCGTGAGGGCGAAAAAACTGAATTTTTTCGTGGATTGGCACTTGCAATTCCCCTGCGAATACATCAGATATGCGCCTCACGGAGAGGTGGCCGAGTGGTCGAAGGCGCACGCCTGGAAAGTGTGTAGGCGGGAGACCGTCTCCAGGGTTCGAATCCCTGTCTCTCCGCCATAACGCCTTGTGCGGAAAATTATTTTTTCCAGTCATATCAGGGCTTTGCGCTGTAAGTCCGCTTTGACCTACCTTCTGAAGCCTTGTCTTGCTACACAAACTGCCCCACATTTTGCTCCATTGATGGGTTGACGTGGAGGGGCTGATGGCGGTGATGTTGCGTGGAACCACCTGGAATTTGCGCAAGCGCGTGCCGGCCCGCTATAGAGAGGTTGAACCGCGCAAGGAGCTTTGGCTAAGCCTTCATACAGATTCGAAAGCTGAAGCAGAAGCCAAGGCGCCCGCGATCTGGCGCGCGCAGATTTAGGCTTGGGAAGCGCGTTTGGCTCGTGCATCGGAAGACGCCGAGAAGCGGTTTCGGGCGGCTCAGGATCTGGCGGGGAAGCGCGGTTTTTCTTGGTTGCCCTTGGCAGAGGTCACGCACTTGCCGCGCGCAGATCTTCTGAAGCGGATTGAGGCCATCCCTGTCCATAGTCAGCATCCAAACCGCCAAGAGGCTGCTGCGATCCTGGGGACAGTGCCTGCGCCAGAGGTCACAGTGTCCCGTGCAGTTGAGCACTACTGGAGTCTGACGCGTGACCGGGTGGCTGATAAAAGCCCAGATCAATTGCGGCGCTGGCGCAATCCCCGCATCAAGGCTGCAAGGAACTTCATCACCTTGCTTGGCGACAAACCCATTTCGGCGATCTCAGGCGAGGACATGCTCGCTTTTCGCGGCTGGTGGCTTGACCGCATCGACGACGAAGGGCTAAGCGCGAATTCCGCCAATAAGGATCTGATCCATTTGGGCGACATTCTCAAGACCGTCAACAAGATGAAACGTCTTGGACTGGTCCTGCCACTTGGGGACCTTGCCCTGAAGGAAGGCAAGGCACGTCCGCGACTGCCGTTTTCATCTACCTGGATACGAGAACACCTTCTTGCTCCAGGAGCGTTGGATGGGCTCTTGCTCCTTGATCATCCCGATGATTTGCGCCTCGGTGAAACGGCTCTTTCGCATTCGTCTGCTCCTTCAGTGTTGGCCCAGACTCTACATTACGATGAGGGATTTCGCGGGGGGCAGGTCACAAGCGCCGTAGTATCCTTTTCACGGAAACGCGCTTTTTCGCTCGAACATCATCCCTCTGCCACCAAGCCACACCCGAATTTTCGCGAAGGGATTTTCGCGCAGATTGCGGCATCTGAGATGGCGGGAAAACCAGAGACGCCCCATGACCCAAGCCCAAACCGACCGCTCACACTGCCCTGACCACCTCTCGCGGGCTTGGTCGGCGACTTCAACACAAAGCGGTATATTATTCTTTTGTTAGGTGTCTGAGTGCAACTGTATCGCAGCGCCTGTGAAGGCGTTGATGCCTTTGATGCGGGTAAATACAGGGCGAAGACAGGACAAAAACTGAGCAAATGGGATGTGCCGCGAGATCCTGCGGGGTTCCGTTCGCGTGGCGGACAACAATACGCAGCGGCCTGACATATCAGCGTTGGGGGTAAGGCCGCCTATACAACGAGTGTACCATATGTTGATGATTGAGAAATACCGGCTGGCTTTCGATATTTCCCCGGTCCCGATGCTGCTCATCGCCGGCGACGGTGAAATTTTACTGGCAAACTCGGGCTTTCTGGAATTGTTCGAGTATAATGCCAGCGAGCTGATCGGATTGAGCGTTGAGGTGTTGGTCCCGGCACCAACGAGAGAGCATCATCCAGAGCTGCGGAACGCCTATCATCGGGTGCCCACCAAACGCAGCATGGGGGCTGGGCGCGACCTCTACGGAGTCACCAAGTCTGGCAATGTCATTCCCCTCGAGCTCGGCCTTGAACCGGTTCCGGACAGCGAGGAACCGATGGCTCTTGTTGCGGCGATCGATATCCGGCAGCGCAAGGCACATGAGGTCCGATTGCGCCAGGCGATGGATGCGGCCGCCAGCGCCATGGTCATGGTCGATCACAAAGGCAGCATCGTTTTCGTCAATCAGGCGGCCGCCAAATTGTTCCAGTATGAAGAACGGGATCTGATGGGAAAGCGCGTCGAAATGCTGGTCCCCGAAGAATTCCAGAGAGCGCACCCGGTCTATACCAGCAGCTTTATGAGCAACAGTACGGCACGCTCCATGGGCCTGGGGCGCGATCTTTTCGCCCGCCGCCGCGACGGCAGCCAGTTTCCCGTGGAAATTGCCCTGACACCTGTCGACACCCCCGAAGGCAAGATGGTCATGAGCACGATCATCGATCTGTCTGAGCGGGTCGCTGCGGCCGAAGAAGTGGCCCGCAAAAGCAAGGAACTTGAGGCGCTCAATGTCGAGCTATCCCATTTCGCCTATAGCGCCAGTCACGACCTCAAGGCCCCGCTGTCTTCGATTGTCGGTCTGCTGAATATCTGTCTGCAGGACCTGGAAACCAATGACATCGACGAAGTGCGGGCGAATATGTCCAAGGTCATGGAGATCAGTCGCCGCAGTGCCGATAAAATAGAAGCGATCCTGACCGTTGCCCGCGCCGGGCGGGATCCCGTGGAACGCTCGCTCATCCAATTGGAAGAAATCGTGCAGGAAACCTGGCTTGATCTGACCGGCGGAAAGGCCGGGACCGAGCTCTTGCTTGATCTGGACCACAAAGATCCCGTGATGAGCGAACAGACGACGCTCAAGGTCATCATTGAAAATCTGTTGTCGAACGCGCTTCGCTACTCCGATCCGAAGAAATCAGAGCACACGATACGCGTCAGCAGCCGGACAATCGATGACGGTCTGCATGTTGCTGTATCTGACAACGGCGTCGGTATCCCGGAAGAGAACCATGACAAGGTATTCCTGATGTTCAAACGCCTCGATGAACGCAGCGGCGATGGGCTGGGACTGGCTTTGGTCAAGAAACAAATTGACCGCCTCGGCGGTGAAATTACATTGAAAAGCACGGTTGGGCACGGCGCGGAATTCAGTTTCACACTGCCCGGGGAGGACGAGGATCTTGAACAAGATTCCGGTGATAGTCGTCGATGACGAGACGATCGACCGATATATCGTAAAGCGACAATTGGCAAAGTGTGATGACTTCGAGCAAGTGCTTGAAGCGACCACGGGCGCGGAATTCCTGGAGGCCTACTTCAGCGAACCAAGGCTGATGAGCCAGCAGTCGCAACCCCTCCTCGTGCTGATGGACATCAATATGCCGCAGATGAGCGGCTTCGAGACAATCGAGGAGCTTCAGCGGCGCATGGAGGCCGACAGCGGCCCCGACAACGTCATTATCTTGATGTTTACATCGTCCAACAACCCCGAAGACCGGGCCAAGGCCGAACTGTTTCCGACGGTGAAAGGCTACGTCGTGAAACCGCTGGATGAAGTGGGGGTACAAGCGATACGGGCGCTCTATTACGCCTGAGCGGCGTCGCTATTTGCACTTGCAGGCGCAAGCGGGCTCGGGGTGATGCACATTGGCTCTTGCGGCTTTGCTCGCGCGATAGGCCGACCATACATTCACCCCTGCGTTTCGCCAGAACGCCAGAACATCGAGGGCATATCCCGCCTTTCACAATATGGTGGCTGGTATTTTCGGGGATCGCACCTGCGCCAAGTGACACCGGGCCCAAGGGCCACCTGCATTTTTGCCCCGATTCACCCAAGAGTTGTCAGGAACAGTTGCCGCACGTGCATCCATCAGCTATCCCAAGGAGGAAAGGGAGGAGACGTCGCACGACACGGTCGGCGCTTGCGCACCCAGTACGTCGGCGTTTCCGCATTTTACGCAGAGGATTCACCGCATGACCAACGTAGTAATCGCATCCGCCGCACGCACCGCTGTCGGCAGCTTTGGCGGCGCATTCGCCACCACGCCAGCCCATGATCTGGGCACGGCTGTACTCGAGGCCGTCGTGGCCCGGGCCGGCATCGACAAATCCGAGGTTTCCGAAACCATTCTGGGCCAGGTCCTGACGGCAGCGCAGGGCCAGAACCCGGCGCGTCAGGCGCATATCAACGCAGGCCTGCCACAAGAAAGTGCCGCATGGGGGATCAATCAGGTCTGCGGATCCGGCCTTCGTGCCGTTGCCCTTGGCGCCCAGCACATTCAGCTCGGGGATGCGGCGATCGTCTGTGCCGGCGGGCAGGAAAACATGACCCTGTCGCCCCATGCAGCCAACCTGCGCGCGGGTCACAAGATGGGCGACATGTCCTATATCGACACGATGATTCGCGACGGCCTGTGGGATGCCTTCAACGGCTACCACATGGGCCAGACCGCCGAAAACGTCGCCGCAAAATGGCAGATTTCCCGCGATATGCAGGATGAATTTGCGGTCGCATCGCAAAACAAGGCCGAAGCAGCGCAAAAGGCCGGTAAATTCGCCGATGAGATTGCGGCCTTTGTCGTAAAACACCGCAAAGGCGATATCACCGTGGATCAGGATGAATACATCCGTCACGGCGCCACCATGGACGCGATGCAGAAATTGCGTCCGGCCTTCGCCAAAGATGGGTCGGTCACGGCCGCGAATGCCTCTGGCCTCAATGATGGTGCCGCAGCGACCCTGCTGATGAGCGCCGAGGACGCGGAAAAGCGGGGCATTGAGCCCCTCGCCCGTATCGCATCCTATGCCACCGCCGGACTGGACCCGGCGATCATGGGGGTCGGTCCGATCTACGCGTCACGCAAGGCGCTGGAGAAAGCAGGCTGGAGCGTCAATGATCTGGATCTGGTCGAGGCCAATGAAGCCTTCGCCGCCCAGGCCTGCGCCGTCAACAAGGACATGGGCTGGGACCCGGAGATCGTGAATGTGAACGGCGGCGCGATCGCCATTGGTCACCCCATCGGAGCCTCCGGTTGCCGTGTTCTGAATACCCTGCTGTTTGAAATGAAACGTCGGGGCGCCAAGAAAGGCCTGGCCACCCTCTGCATCGGCGGCGGCATGGGCGTCGCCATGTGTGTCGAGCGCCACTGAACGCCGCGAACATAGACAAGAGTTAGGGCGCCCACGGGTGCCCTTTTCTTTTTCTTTCACTCGTTACAATCTGTGGTTTAGTATCAGGACATCGCCCGGCCTGCACCAAAATGCCGCAGGTGCGAAATGGAGTGAAATTTAATTTCTATTGCGGCACCTTATGTGTAATAAGATTACCGTGTGAGGAAAAGAAGTGGAGGACCTCTTATGGCTCGTATAGCCCTTGTCACCGGCGGATCGCGCGGTATTGGCGCAGCTATTTCAAAAGCGCTACAGGCGCAGGGCTGCCAGGTGGCTGCCACCTACGCAGGCAATGACGCCGCCGCAGCACAGTTCACCGAAGAGACCCGGATCCAGACCTACAAATGGAACGTGGCCAGCTATGAGGAAAGCAAGGCCGGCATCGCCCAGGTCGAAGCCGACTTGGGCCCGATTGATATCGTGGTCGCCAATGCGGGTATCACCCGCGACGCTCCGTTCCACCGCATGCAGCCGGAACAATGGCAGCAGGTGATCGACACCAACCTGACCGGCGTGTTCAACACGGTGCACCCGGTTTGGCCGGGCATGCGCGAGCGCGGATTTGGTCGCGTCATCGTGATCTCATCAATCAACGGCCAGAAAGGGCAATTCGCTCAGGCCAACTATGCGGCGACCAAGGCAGGGGACCTTGGTATCGTGCGGTCTTTGGCTCAGGAAGGCGCGGCCAAGGGCATAACCGCCAATGCCGTCTGTCCCGGTTACATCGCCACCGAGATGGTGATGGCCGTGCCGGAGAAAGTGCGCGAATCGATTATCGGGCAGATCCCGACCGGGCGATTGGGCGAACCCGAGGAAATCGCCCGTTGCGTCACCTTCCTGGCCTCGGACGACGCCTCTTTCATCAATGGCTCGACGATCTCTGCCAACGGGGCGCAGTTTTTCGCCTGATACATGCAAGACAGCACAAAACAGCAAGGGCCGATCTGATCAGATCGGCCCTTTTTGTAATCCCGTAAGTGCCTTGCGCGCTTAGGCCCAGCGGGAAACCCTCAGGTCCGGCGTTGCGACCCGGCGGCGGGAGAAGACCCAAGCCAGCATTGTCCGCAGAACCTGTGCACGCTCTTCGTGGGCTCGGGCGAGACCCCGTTTCACGTCGGCTGTTGCAGTATATTCAAGCATCCCGGCCACCTCTCAGTTAAACGCCTCTGATCTGGGTCCAATATGCGCTTTTGACGGGGAGGCGACAAACGAGACTTTTCACGCCTTCAATTAAGTATTACTTGTGTGAAGATGTCGGAACGCCTGCCTCCCCTCACTGCGCTGCGCGCCTTTGACGCGGCTGCGCGGCATATGTCCTTTGCCAAGGCCGCAGAGGAATTGAACGTGACCCCGGCCGCCCTGTCGTTCCAGATCAAGTCACTGGAAGAACATCTTGGCGCGCCATTGTTCCGTCGCCTGAACCGCGCCGTCGAGCTGACCGAGGCGGGTATGGCGCTGGCTCCCGGCGCAAAGGATGGGTTTCGCGCCCTCAGCGCCGCCTGGCAACAAACACGGCGCGTCCTGGACACGACCTCCCTGACGGTCACGGCAGGCCCCGCCCTGACGGCCAAATGGCTTGCTCCCCGGCTCTATGATTTTGCCCGTAGCCACCCGGAGATTGACCTGCGTTTCTCCGCGACATTGCGCAACGTGGATTTGCAACGCGATGGCGTCGATGTGGCGATCCGATTTGGCTATGGCAGTGACGAGGGGCTGGTCTCGCTGCCCGCCCGCGCCGAGTGGCTGACACCGGTGATGACACCGGACCTATGCGCCCAATTCCCAACCCCTGAGAGCCTGCGCGCGGCGCCGCTGATCTATGATGATTCGATCTCTTTCCTCTCCCCTCCCTGTGACTGGCCCGCCTGGTTCAAGGCGATGGGATTGGAGTTCACACCCGGCTCCGGCACCCATTTCTCCAACGCCGATCACGCCATCGACGCGGCCTGTGCCGGTCTCGGCGTGGCACTGGGCAGGCGGCCGATGATCATCAAGGACGTGCAGGAAGGCCGACTTGTCGCGCCCTTCAAGACCGCAATCGAAACAGAGGCACGGTTCCGGTTTCTCTGCCTGCCCGCAAGCGCGGAGCGGCCCCAGATCAAGGCGTTCCGCGAATGGTTCTTTGCCGAGATCGAAAAGACTGCGCATATGTGGGACGACTTCGACATCATTCCCGTCCAGACGCTGTAACCGCCGGAGCGCGACCTTGGCCCGGCGCGCTGGCTCGCCGTGACCAGCATCCAATTGAGGTTCCGATATGAGGCTCCGATATGAAAAGAGGCCCTGCAGCACGCAGAGCCTCGTCCAAATCGGACTGTTCATCGCCTCCGGATGGTGCGGAGGCTCGGGCCGGAACGGCAGCGAGTGAAGCTGCGCTCAGGCCGGGCCGTGCATTCCCTGTTTTCAGGAATGGGTCAGCCGCTCGATTTCGTCCTTCAGACGCAGCTTTTCCTTTTTAAGGGATTTGATGTGCATTCGGTCCGTCGCGGGGGACCGTTCTTCCCGTTCGACTGTAAAACTGAGGTGCTCGTGCTTCTTCTTCAATTCGGTGAGATGCGAGCTGATGCTCATGTCATTCCTCCTTTTTCAAAGCTTCATGCGTTCAACATAATGATTGGAGCACAGCCGCTTCAACCTGTCACGCTGCAGTCGCATAGTTTCGGTGGGTTCTTTCGCGCAAATTGGATCTTTTGGCCGTTTTTCGCCGGCAACGGTGCCGATCCGGGCAGAATGAAGACGCTCGTTTTGCCCGTGTCGCAAAGGTAGCGCAAAGCCCCCGCGCCCGCGGGCCACGCCTCTGCCCGTGGCGCAGATGCCGGTGGTCAGACGCCGGTGGTCAGACGCCAGTGGTCAGACGCCAGTGGTCAAACCTGGGGCCAGGGCAGCGCGGCGCCGTCCCGCAGAACGGCGCGGACCGCGTCACTGTAGTCATCCGCATGATCGCTGCTGTGGCGCTCGCCCTGATGCAGGACCAGCGGCGCGTGCAACCGAAAGGCCGCCCGGCCGCCCTTGCGGGCCCGCAGAATGACCAGCTCCGCCGCGCGACCGGTTCTGGGCGCAAGCGGCATGACCTCCACCGACCCAAGGCGGGTCGCTGCCGCCGCCACCATGTCAGGCAGCCGGTCGGCCCGCTGTATCATGTGCAGGTAGCCCTTGGGCGCCAAACGACGGGCGGCGATGTCGATCCACATCTCCAATGGCGTCCCCTCCCCAAGCGCGGTGCGGCGGCCCGCATCCTGTGCCGGGCTGTGCGCTCCGGCGCGGTAATACGGAGGATTGGCAATCACGTGGTCAAAACTCTGCTTGCGCAGCTCTGCCGGAAGATTGGCAAGATCCGCGGTCCAGACCGTCGCGTCCAGGCTGTTTTCCGCGGCATTCTGGCGCGCCAGATCCGCATATGGGGGCTGCAGCTCCACCCCGGTCAGGGACAAGCCTTCCACCCGCGCCCCAAGGCACAGCATGGCCTGGCCCGCACCACAGCCCAACTCCAGCACCCGTTGGCCGTTTCGCGCATTCGCAGCCGCCGCCAGCAGGACCGGATCGACCCCGGCCCGATAGCCTTTTCTCGGCTGCAACACGGTGATGCGACCGCCGAGAAACCCGTCTTTGCTCAGCCCTTCGGGGGAAAAGCGCAGGCCCTGCGGATCAGACATCATCCGACACCGGCAGATCATTGTCCTGCATGGCCCGCCGCGCGGCGGCCAGATCGTCCCCATGCACCAGAAGACGACGCGGAAATATTCCGATGCCACCTTCCAGCACGCTCATATTTACGTCCATTTCAAAGCAGTCTATACCCTCCCCGTTAAGAAGGGCGGAGGCAAAGGCGAGGATCGTCGGATCGGTGCTGCGCAGAAGTTCCTTCATATACACGGATCTAAGGGCAAGACCGGGGTCTTGTCGAGCCTTGCAGTCGGGAATGTGATGAACCAGGTGATGACGCAGAAGCCCCATGAAATGCTGGCCGCGACTCTCGCGGACGAGTTGGAGGCGGTAAACCTTCTGATCCGCGAGCGGATGGCCTCTGAACACGCGCCACGCATCCCCGAGGTCACCGCCCATCTGGTGGAGGCCGGCGGCAAACGCCTGCGGCCGATGCTGACGCTGGCGGCCGCCCGCATGTGTGGATACACAGGCGAACACCACCTGAAGCTCGCCGCCACGGTCGAGTTCATTCATACCGCCACCCTGCTGCATGACGACGTGGTCGATGAAAGCAACCAGCGGCGGGGCAGACCGACGGCCAATTTGTTGTGGGACAACAAAAGCTCGGTGCTTGTGGGGGACTATCTCTTTGCGCGCAGTTTCCAGCTGATGGTGGATACGGACAACATGCGCGTGCTGGATATTCTGGCCAATGCCTCTGCCACCATTGCAGAAGGCGAGGTGCTGCAAATGACCGCCGCCACGGATCTGCGCACCACCGAAGAGATCTACCTGCAGGTGGTCCGTGGCAAAACCGCAGCGCTGTTTTCTGCGGCAACCCAGGTGGGGGGCGTCATCGCCGCTGCAGAAGAGCAGCAAGTCAAAGCCCTGTTTGACTATGGCGACGCGCTCGGGATCGCGTTTCAGATTGCCGATGACCTGCTCGATTATCAAGGCGATGCCGCAAAGACCGGCAAGAATGTCGGCGATGATTTCCGCGAGCGCAAACTGACCCTCCCGGTCATCAAGGCAGTTGCACAGGCGAGCGATGAAGAGCGGGCCTTTTGGGTGCGTACCATCGAGAAGGGGCGGCAGGAAGACGGGGATCTGGAACACGCGCTGGCGCTGATGGCGAAATACGCCACCCTCGATGCCACCCGCGCCGATGCGTTCCGCTGGGCTGCCAAGGCCAAGGGCACGCTCGACGCCCTTCCGGATCACCCGATCCGCACGCTGTTGATCGAGCTGGCCGATTACGTGGTGTCCCGCCTCAACTGAGGCCGCCCCCCCTGCACGCCTGACGCCCCCCCCTTGCGAGGGCGTCATGTCAACCTGTCAGGTCAGGTCAGCTCGGTTGCGACACACCACCAATCAGGTTGCGCCGTGCCGATCTCATAGGCGGCGAAATGGGCCGCTTTCAGGGTGGGATAGAGCGCGAAACAGGTTGACCCGGAGCCAGACATCCGAGCCATCAGGACATCGCGCGTGGCGCGCAGATCCGACAGGACCCGCGTGATCTGCGGCGCCAGCCGGGTCGCGGGCGCCTCCAGATCGTTGCGCTGCGTTCGCAGCCACGCCGCACATTCTGCCGGGTCGCGAAAGTTGGGCAGGATTTGGGGCATGGCGGCATTGTCAGCGGTCTCCAACGCGGAAAAGACCGCGCCGGTCGGCACCGCAACGCCAGGGTTGACCAAAAGCGCCGGCAGTTTTGGCAAGGCGCTGGCCGTGATCTGCTCGCCAATCCCCTGCATGCGCGCAGCCACCGCAGCCAGACAGACCGGCACATCCGCCCCGAGAGACAGCGGCAGCGTCTCGGGGATTTCCGCCCCCGCGGCGCTCAGCGCCCGCAGCAGGGCAGCCGCATCCGCGGAGCCTCCTCCGATGCCTGCGCCATGGGGCAGCCTCTTGTCGAGCTGAAGATGCCCGCGCCAGCCTGCGCCCTCTGCCGCCTGCCAGACCAGATTGCGCGCATCTGTGGGAACCCCCTCGGCGAACAGTCCCGTCACCTCCAGCGACAGGTCCGCGCCGGGTGTCAGCCGCAGACGATCCCCTTCGGAGGCAAAGGCCACCAGACTGTCGAGACTGTGATAGCCGTCGTCACGCCGGGCTGTCACATGCAGCGTCAGGTTGATCTTCGCCGGGGCAAAGACCTCAGCTGTCGTCATTGGCGACCTTGAGCGGCGGTGCCCCTTCCTCGGACAAAACCAGATCCAGACCGACGTCGAGTTTGCGGCGGATCCGCACCGGGTCCGCCTCGGCATCGGTATCGTCAGGATCGACAAAGGAAAGCGCCCGCTTCCATTGGAACTCGGCCTCCAGACGGCGACCGACCGCCCAATAGACATCGCCGAGGTGATCATTGACCACCGGGTCTACGGGCATCAGTTCAACGGCGCGTTCCATATGGCCGACCGCGTCGCTATAGCGGCCCAGCCGGTACAGGACCCAGCCGAGGGAATCGACGATATAGCCGCTCTCCGGGCGGGCGGTGACGGCGCGTTCGATCATGGCGAGGGCCTCGTCCAGCTTTTCCTCGCGTTCGACCAGTGAATAGCCGAGATAGTTCAGCACCTGCGGCTGATCCGGGTCAATCGCCAGCGCGGCCCGGAAATCGGCCTCTGCCGCCTCCCAGTTCTTCAGTCTCTCGTTGCAGATCCCGCGGGCATAGAGCAGGAACCAGCGATTTTGCGCATCGGCCTCGCTGAGATCCAGCGCCCGATTGTAGGCGGCCACGGCGCCTGCGTAATCTTCCTGCTGGCGCATCAGATCGCCAAGATCCACATGGACCGCCAGATGCTGCGGGAAATCGCGGGCCAGCTGTTCCAGAACCTCGGCGGCGGCCTGAGGATTGGCAGCCCGGCGCAGCGCCTCGGCCCGACCCAGTTCAGCCGCGTGGAAGTCGGGATGGTCGCGGGGGACCTGTTTGTAGGTCGCAATCGACAGCTGATAGCGGCCCAGTTGATCGAGCAGGCCCGCGCTCAGCAGGACCGCATCGATATGATCCGGGCTCAGCACCGACGCCATGCGGGCATACATCAGCACATAGTCATTCGCCGCCTCGCCGGACAGCGCCTGCCCGAGGCTGTAAAAGACCTCGGCCATGCCGGCACGAGGACCGGGCGCGATGGAAAAAGGCGTCGCCTCGCCCGCCGCCAACCGGTCCGCCAGATCGGTCAGAGCCGGGTCGAAGCCGACGCCGAAACTGTCCACCAGAACCGTCAGCGCCGCGTCATTCTGCCCAAGCTGGGACAGGATCTGCACGCGGGCAATGGCTGCGCGCCGCGACGAGCGGCCCAGCTGACCACCATTGGCGGCAAACAGCGCCTCCGCCCCCTCGTAGTCGCCGACCGATGCCAGCGCCAACGCCTTGTGGTAGGTCGCGAAGAACCGCAGCCCGTCCTGTTTGCCCACCTGGTCGAATTGATCCAGGGCCTGAGACACCGCGCCCTGCCCCATGTAGGCCCAGGCATTCAGCAGGCCGTCAACCAGCGGGCTGATCTCGAATTTGGAGACATCCCTGCGCAGGAGTGCATCATAGTCACCCTGCAGCGCGAAATTTCCTGCCATCACGATATTGGCCACCTGGCTGCGCTCGCCCTGGTCCCACATTCGCTGCGCAATTGGCAGGGCGGCCTCGACCTCGCCCAGCGCCAGCCGGGCATATAGCAGGTTTTCCATCAGCGTCGGGTTCTGCGAATCCCGGACCAGCGCCCGGGTATAGTATTGCGCCGAGGCGGCGAAATCATTGTCGTAGGTCGCCGCACGCCCCGCCAGATAGGCACCGGCCAGCCCCTCTGCCAGGGTCACGGGGCCAGTGGCCAAGAGCAGCGCCGCCGCGCAAGTCAGAGTCCGGAGATAGGAAACGGGCACAAGGGTACTCCCCAACAAGGTCGGAAAAAGGTCTGTCACAGTCTGGCGGAGAGCCTAGCCCCCAGACCTGCAAACCGCAATGGGGCGCCCCGGAAGGCACCCCATCAAATCATGCGGATTGGCAGATCTGCCCGCCAGAAGGCGATTTCACCGCCTACATATTGCCGTAGTTGGGCCCGTCGCCGCCCTGTGGCGTGGTCCAGGTGATATTCTGCGAGGGGTCTTTGATATCGCAGGTCTTGCAGTGGACGCAGTTCTGGAAATTCACCACAAATTCGGGCGCGCCGTTCTTTTCCACCACTTCGTAGACGCCCGCCGGGCAATAGCGCTGCGCCGGTTCGTCGAATTGCGGCAGGTTGACCGTGATCGGCACATCCTTGTTGCCCAGACGCAGATGGCAGGGCTGGCTTTCCTCGTGGTTGGTGGCGGCAAAGGACACGTTGGTCAGCCGGTCAAAGGACAGGATCCCATCGGGTTTGGGATAGTCGATCGGTTTGTGCTGATCTGCGGGCTCGGTGGATTGGGCGTCGTTCTTGCCATGCCCCAGCGTGCCAAAGAGAGACACCCCGAACAGCGTGTTGGTCCACATATCAAGGCCTCCAAAGGCCAGGGACGCCATCAGACCCCATTTGGACCACATCGGTTTGACGTTGCGCACCAGCTTCAGGTCTTTGCCAATTGCCCCTTCGCGGACCTCGGCCTCGTATTCCGTCAGCTCATCCGCAGCCCGTCCGGCCTGGATCGCATCATAGGCGGCTTCGGCGGCGGCTTTGCCCGACAGCATGGCGTTGTGGTTGCCCTTGATGCGCGGCACGTTGACCATGCCCGCAGAACAGCCCAGCAATGCGCCGCCCGGAAAGGTCAACTTCGGCATCGACTGATAGCCGCCCTCGGTAATCGCCCGGGCGCCATAGGCAACGCGTTTGCCGCCCTTCAACAGCTCCGCGACCATCGGATGGTGCTTGAAGCGCTGGAATTCCATATAGGGGTAGAGATGCGGGTTCTTGTAGTTCAGATGCACCACGAACCCCACATAGACCTGATTGTTATCAAGGTGGTAGATGAACGACCCGCCGCCTGCGTTGGAATTCAGCGGCCAGCCCATCGTATGGGTGACAGAGCCCTCCTTGTGCTTGGCAGGGTCGATCTCCCAGATCTCTTTCATGCCGACGCCGTATTTCTGAACCTCCTTGCCATCGGCAAGCCCGTATTTCGCGATCACTTCCTTGGACAGCGATCCACGCACCCCCTCGGACAGGAAGACGTATTTGCCGTGCAGTTCCATGCCCGGCTCGGTGTCCGGCCCATATGAGCCATCTTCTTCCAGACCAAAGACACCGGCCACCACGCCTTTGACTTCGCCCTGATCGCCGTAGACCAGTTCGGAACAGGCCATGCCGGGGAAGATCTCGACGCCCAGTTCCTCGGCCTGCTCGGCCATCCACCGGCAGACGTTGCCCATGGAAACGATGTAGTTGCCGTGGTTGTTCATCAGCGGCGGCATCGGCGCATTGGGAATACGGACCTCGCCCGCCTCGCCCAGCATATAGAATTTGTCGTCCTTGACCGGCACGTTCAGCGGCGCGCCTTTTTCCTTCCAGTCCGGGATCAGCGCGTCCAGCCCACAGGGGTCCAGCACCGCGCCTGACAAGATATGCGCGCCCACCTCGGAGCCCTTCTCCAGCACCACGACCTGCAGGTCTTCGTCGAGCTGCTTCAGGCGGATCGCGGCAGACAGTCCGGCCGGGCCGGCTCCGACGATCACAACGTCGTATTCCATTGCTTCACGTTCAATATCGGCCATTCGAGGTGCTCCTTGGCTATCGTATGGACCCGCGCGTCAGGTCCCTGGCTATTCAGCGCAAATGAAATGCGCCTGCGGAAGAGCGCAACATTCTTGCGCGGTTGCTTAGCGGTTGCAGCATGGAGAGGTCAATCCATACCCTACGTAGGTTCCAGGACAGAACCGAAAATGCGACAGACGGCCTGCGGTTTTTGCCGTCTGAAGCGCGAATAACGGCGCGTATCGACAGAGGTGTCAAGTGTCCGGACTGTCGCCCATCAAATACCGTGGCCCCTGTCCCTTTTTTGCGGCCCGATCCCCGGCATTGTAGAGCGCACAGGACGGCAGGGACAGGCATCCGCAACCGATGCAGCCGTCCAGATCGTCGCGCAGTTTTTCCAGGGTCGCGATTCGCGCATCCAGGTGGCGGCGGAACCCTTCTGACAGACGCGCCCAATCTGCCTTGGTCGGGGTCCGGTTGCCGGGCAGGCTGCTCAGCTGTTCGCGGATTTCCGGCAGGGTGAACCCGAATTTCTGCGCGATCATCACGAAGCTCAGACGACGGATGTCAGCGCGATGAAACCTGCGCTGACCGCCGGCATTGCGCCAGGGCTCCAGCAGGCCTTGAGCCTCGTAGTAGCGGATAGCCGAGACCGCCAGCCCCGTCCGCTCTGCCAGATAGCCGATCGACAACCCATGTGATGGCGCCATGAAACCCTCCTTGTCCAAACGGATGCTGCAAGGTCAAAAAATAGCTTGAGCTCAAGTTAGGTTTAGAAATTACGTTCGACTCAGGCAATAAAAAAGGAGCCTCTGTCATGACTGCACTTCTCGAACACGCGAACCTTTGCGTCTCTGATCCCGACGAAACCGCCGCCTGGATGGAAAAGATCTTTGGCTGGCGGATCCGCTGGCAGGGGCCTGCGATCAATGGCGGCTACACCGTGCATGTGGGCAGCAAGGACAGCTACATCGCGCTCTACAATCCGGCAGAACCACTGGCCGACGCAGCCGCGCCCTATTCCACCAAAGGCGCGCTGAACCATATCGCCCTGATCGTTGATGACCTCGACCGCGCGGAAGCCGCGGTAAAGGAAGCCGGGTACACGCCGATGAACCACGGCGACTATGAACCCGGCCGGCGCTTTTATTTCCGGGATGAGAACAGCGTGGAATACGAGCTGGTGCAATATGATTGAGCTGATGTTCCTTGCGGCGCCCCGCCATCTGACCCGTGATTTCGGGCCGCGCCGACCGGGCCGTGTTCGGTTCTGGTCACGACCAACCGGGCCTGCACCGCCCCGCCCGCAGACGCGCGTGACTGTGTGAAACACACGCTATAGGCAGGTGAAACACACGCTATAGGCAGCAAAACCTCGCGGATCACACGCAGCCCCCTTGCAATTGCGCCCGCGATTGGGTCTGGTATCTGCCAACACGACGGCTCGCCCCGCTGCTCTCCGCGGCGGGGCGGCGGCGTTCAATAGACCCGAGCAAACAAAAAACGACCAGACGAAAGCGGACAAGACCATGGACAAGATCCCGATGACGCCCGCGGGCTTTCAGGCCCTGGGAGCAGAACTGAAGACCCTCAAGAGCGTGGAGCGCCCAGCCATCATCGCAGCCATCGCCGAGGCGCGTGAACTGGGTGATTTGTCGGAAAACGCCGAATACCATTCCGCCCGCGAGAAACAGTCCTTCATCGAGGGCCGGATCAAGGAGCTCGAGGGCATCCTGTCGCTGGCCGATGTGATCGACCCGAAGAAACTATCCGGCGCAATCAAATTCGGCGCGCGCGTCACCGTCGTCGATGAAGACACCGAAGATGAGAAGACCTGGCAGATCGTCGGCGAGCACGAAGCCAATATCGAAGCCGGATTGCTGAATGTGAAATCCCCCATCGCACGCGCCTTGATTGGCAAGGAAGAAGGCGACAGTGTAGAGGTACGCACTCCGGGCGGCGAACGGTCCTACGAGATCCTCAAGATCATCTACGCCTGAGCAAAGCAAAACCTTGCCAATGACATAGCGGGCAGACCATGACCAGCGACTCCACCGACAGGGACAAATCGGCTGCTGCCAGACAGACCGGTATGGCGTTGCCTGACCTCGACAGCAGCGCCCGCGCGCCCCTTGGCCTGCCCGAAGTCGTTACGCTCGCTCTTGGGGCTCTCTGGGCGCTGGGAGTGGTTGCCTTTTATGTGCTGGCACCGGAGGCGGCAATGTCGACCGAATGGAACGCGCCTCTGGTCCGGGTTCTGGCTGTCATGATGCCGGTGCTGATGCTCGTCGTGGCCGCCATCGCGTTGCGCGCTTCCCGTGTCATGCGCGAGGAAACCGAGCGCCTGCACGCGGCGATCTCAAGCCTGCGCCACATGTATCTCGCGCATTCGCAGGCCGCTGCAGTGGTGAGCGAACCCTCGGTCACAAAAAAGCTCGAGGAAATCGCGGAAACCGCTCGCAAGACAGAGACGGTTCTGGCCACATTCCAGACCAGCCGACGCAGCCCGGAACGGCTCGCCATTCCGTCAAAGGCCATGGAGGCCGTGGCCGATCAGGGCACCCTGCAACTTGGCACCCCAGCCGAGGAAATGTCGCCGCCGCTGTCCAACGAGCATTTTATCCGTGCGTTGAATTTCCCCGAAACCTCCGAGGACGAAGAGGGCTTTGTCTCTCTGCGTCTGGCGCTGAAGGACCGGCATACGGCACAGGTGATCCGCGCCGCGCAGGACGTCCTCACCCTCCTCAGTCAAGAGGGGATCTATATGGATGATCTGCGCCCGGACCGGGCCCGACCTGATATCTGGCGGCAATTTGCACATGGGGCCAGAGGCCGCGCGGTCGCGGCACTTGGCGGCATCCGGGACCGCAGCTCGCTGGCGCTGTCCTCTGCGCGGATGAGACAGGATCCGATTTTTCGCGATTCCGCGCATCATTTTCTGCGACGGTTCGATCAGATGTTTACCCGCTTCGAAGCCGACGCCTCTGATGCTGAAATCTCGGCCCTCAGCGATACACGTACGGCGCGTGCCTTCATGCTTCTGGGGCGCGTCGCGGGCACCTTCGACTAGCACCCGCCGGCCGGAAAGAACTGGGAATACCGGAAACACAGGGCCATGTTGCTGGCACAGAATTTCCGGCGCAAGAGCACGGCATCCAAACGTCGGGAAACACCTTCGGCACGGGGGGGCTCCCGCCCGTCATCGACGCCCTGCGGCGCCTCTTCCCGTTGGGCCCGGCGCCCTGCGGGCGCGCGGCACCGTCCGGAGACAGTCCGGAGACAGGATGTCAGGCGGTCAATGCACCGTTTTCATTGCACTGTTCCCCATGCACGCTTTCCAATCGCCGCTATTTCAATCCGAAACTGGTATAGGGAAGAAAACGGACGGTGTCCCCCGGTTCAATGTCCACGGCCCCGTCGGGCAGCTCGACCAGCCCGTCTGCCCAACTCAGCCCGGAGATCCGGCCGGAACCTTCGGAGGCAAAGACCTCTGCCCTGCCGTCCCGTACCCGTGCCCGCAAATACTCCCGCCGCCCGGCCTTCTTGCGTTTTCGAAAGGCCGCGGGCAGGTTGTATCCCAAGGGCTCCGACCAGCCCGCCCCCGCCATCAGCCCAATGGCCGGTCGCGCGAAGATCAGCGAACAGACCAGCGCCGCCACCGGGTTTCCCGGCAAGCCGAACACCGGAGTGCCCTGCCACATCCCCAATGCCAGCGGGCGCCCGGGCTTCAGGGCGATGCGCCATTGCTGCATCGCCCCGGCCTCGCGCAGCAAGGCCGAGACATGGTCCTCGTCCCCGGCGGAGGCGCCGCCACTGGTCACGATCACATCCGCCTGCCCCGCAGCCGCGTCCAGCGCCGCATGCAACGCATCCCGGTCATCGCCAACCCGCCCCATATCGAGGCCTGCAAAGCCGAATTCATGCATCAGCCCGAGCAACATTGGCCGATTGGCATCAAAGATCTGCCCCGGGGCGGCCTCCTGCCCCGGCTCGACCAGCTCGTCCCCGGTTGAAATCACCGCCACTTTCAGCCGTTTGCGAACGCACAGCCGCTCCAGCCCTGTTGCGGCGGCCAATGCCAGGTCGGCAGGCGTCACCACCCGCGCCGCACGCAGGATCACATCCTGCGCCTCCACATCCTCGCCGGCCTGTCGGGTGTTTGCCCCCGCCTTCAAGGGCCCGTTGAAGGCGATCTGAGCACCATCGCAGCGCACGTCTTCCTCGAGGATCACCGTATCGACGCCCTCGGGCAAGGCGGCGCCGGTCAGGACGCGGATGGCGGCCCCTTCCGGCACCGCGAGATCATGGCGAACCCCGGCCGCAGCCCGCCCCGGAGCCAACGGAAGCACATGCGGCCCCGCCGGGCGTCCCCCTGCGAAACCATAGCCATCCACCGCGGTATTGGGCAGCGGCGGATGCGAGCGCCGCGCCGTGACATCCGTCGCCAGGACCCGGCCAAGCGCCTCGGACAAAGGCACCATTTCGGTCGCGGTGACCACGCCGAGGCGGTCGCGCAGCATCGCCAGCGCCTGATCCACCGGTGTCCAGTTCACCCCCTGTGGCAGGGCAAAGCAATCGTTGCTGAGGGGCGGCGGCGTCAGGGTCATAGGGTCGGCTCCACGCTTGGCCTCCAGTCCGCCTCGTTCGGACGGAGATCCATGATCGATATCGGGTTCCGGTTTGCCGCAGCGCACCGCGCGAGGTCCAGTGCCACCGCAGGCCAAACCGGGTGGCCTCCGCCGTCGGCAGGCACATTCGGGCTGGCTCTGCCATACGAGCTGCGGACCAAAACCCGGTGGCGCGACCCGTGTCTCGCCTCAGGTCTGGACATCCGGACGGCTGGCGCCCGGACCATTTTGACACCCGCGTTCAAAGATCCAGCTCGCGGGCAATGAAATCCGCAACCCCGGCAGTATCGTTCAAATCGAACACCGGCCGGTCCAGATCCAGCGGCGTGTCGGTGGCAACGGCCCGGATACTCGGATCGTCCGGCGCAATCAGCGGATGACCCGCCGCGGCGCGATGGGCTTCGATTTTCGGGTGCACTTCACGTTTGAAGCCCTCGATCAGGATCAGATCCACGGGCCGCATGCGCGCCAGCAGGTCGGTCAGTGCCGGCTCGGTGGCGCCGCGCAACTCCTGCATGATCGCCACACGATTGGGAGAGGCCAGAACCACTTCTGACGCACCCGCCAGGCGGTGCCGAAAACTGTCGGTGCCCGGCTGATCCACATCTGTCGCATGATGCGCATGCTTCAGCGTCGAGACCGTCAGCCCCCGCGAGGTGAACTCCGCCACCAACCGCTCCATCAGGCCGGTCTTGCCATTGTTTTTCCAGCCGGTCACCCCATAGAGCTTCATATCAAGAGCGCCTCCGCACGCGCTAGATCTTCGGGCGTATTGACGTTGAAGAAGGGATCGAACGGGACAGAGTCAAACAGCGCTTCACGGCCGCCGTGTTCGTCGGTCCAGAGCACCACCTTGCGCAGACCACCCGCAAGCGCCGAACGCAATTCCTCCCGCAGCGCAACCGGCCAGAGGCCGAATGTGGGATGGCGATTGAACCGGCCGCGCGGCTGTCGCGACGCCGCCTGTGATTTCAAGGTCTCGCCCTCGCCTTTGCGCGTCGCGGCGAGAACCAGCGGATGCCGCTGCCCGGCCGAGGCGGCCACCAGCCGCGTCACCAGATCCTGCGGGAAAAACGGCGTATCGGCGGCGGCGGTCACGATGGCCTCGGCGCCTTCTGCGGCCGCCCAGTCGAGCCCGGCCAGAACCCCGGCCAACGGACCCGCGAACCCCTCGATGCTATCGGCCACAACGGGCAGGCCGAGATGGGCAAACCGCGCCGCATCCCCATTCGCGTTGAGGGCAAGTTCCGCGACCTGCGGCGAAAGCCGCTCCGCGACCCGGGACAGCAGGCTTTGCCCCCCCAGCATCAGCAGCCCCTTGTCGCCGCCGCCCATGCGCGTGGCGAGCCCGCCCGCGAGGATCACTCCAAGAGGCTGCGTCATGACCGCTTTCCTTTGCCACAGGCGCCCGGCGTGGCGCAGCCAGGCCCCGCGCCGAGTGGGCCTCGATGGCCCCGAGGCGCGGCCCCGCCGCCGCCGGTCATCGGGCGCCCTTTCGACGATGCTTCCCATCTTCGGCGGGCAAACCCTCCGGGTCGACATCACGCACAAGCCGCGCGTCCCCGGCCAGACAGACAAACCGCTGCCCCCGCATCCGCCCGATCAGGGTGAGGCCAACCTGTCGTGCGATTTCCACGCCCCAGGCGGTGAAACCCGACCGTGAGACCAGCACTGGGATGCCCATCATTGCGGTCTTGATCACCATTTCCGAGGTCAGCCGCCCGGTGGTATAGAGGATCTTGTCCGCGGCCTCCACGCCTTCCGAGAGCATCCAGCCCGCGATCTTGTCCACCGCATTGTGGCGCCCCACGTCCTCCATATAGACAATTGGCCGGTCCCTCTGGCACAGAACCGTGCCATGAATGGCGCCTGCCTCCAGATAAAGCGACGGCGTGCGGTTGATCTCCGCCGCCAACGCATAGAGCCTACTGGCGCGCACCTCCGTCCGGGGCAAGACCACCGCTTCCAGCCCCTCCATCATATCGCCAAAGACCGTGCCCACCGCGCAGCCGGAGGTCCGGGTCTTTTTCTTCAGTTTCTCCTCATGCGAGGTTTCCACTTCGGTGCGCACCACCACCGTCTCCACCTCCTCGTCATAGTCGACGCGGGTGACCACATCGGTCGCGGACAACATGTTCTGGTTCTTCAGGAATCCCAGCGCCAGATACTCCGGATAGTCTCCGATGGTCATGGCGGTCACGATCTCTTGCCTGTTCAGGTAAATCGTCAGCGGGCGCTCTTCGACCACCGAAATCCCGGTGCTCTGGCCCAGGTGATCCACGCCCGTCACCGCTCGCGTCAGCCGCGTATTGCCGGGGTCGGGGGCGATCAGGTAGCCCCCGGCTGTATCCAGTTTTGCCAATTGCCAAGCTCCTTCAACAGGCGTAGCCATGTGTCGAGTAACCTAAGGCCCAGCCATGACAATCTCCACCGTGAAATCCGCCTTCTGGAAAGGTATCCGCGACAGTGCGCCCTTTATTCTGGTCGCGGGCCCCTTCGGGTTGCTGTTTGGTGTGCTGGCGGCAGAGGCCGGTCTGAATGTGGCAGAGGCCTTTGCCTTCTCGCTTGCGGTCTTTGCCGGATCCGCACAGTTCACCGCCTTGCAGCTGATGCAGGAACATACGCCGACCGTGATCGTATTGATCTCGGCCCTTGCGGTGAACCTCCGGGTGGCCATGTATTCGGCCTCGCTCACGCCCTATCTGGGCGACGCCCCCCTGTGGCAGCGCGCCTGCGCCGCCTATCTCACGGTCGATCAGGCCTATGCGCTCTCGATGGTCGAATTCGAGCGCCGCGACGATTGGGGCACCCGGGAACGGATGGCCTATTTTTTCGGAACCAACGGGCTGGTGGCGCCGTTCTGGATGGCGGCGACCGTGACCGGCGCGCTGGTCGGCGCGTCGATTCCCGAAAGCCTCGGGCTGGATTTCGTGTTGCCGATCGCCTTCCTCGCCATGATCGGCCCCATGCTGCGGACACCGGCCCATGTGGTGGCCTGTTTCACGGCCTGCGCCGTGGCACTGCCGGCGGCGCTGCTGCCCTATAACCTCGGGCTGATCGTGGCCGGGCTCGCGGGCATGATGGCCGGCGCCCAGGCAGAGCTGTGGCTTGCGCAACGCGCCGCGCCCCAAGCGGAGACGACACACAAATGAACGGCACTGACACGACATTTGACACCACCACACTCTGGATCGTCATCGCAGGCCTCGCGATCGGGTCCTACGCCCTGCGCTTTGCCTTCATCGGGCTGGTGGGAAATCGCGCCATGCCCGACTGGTTGATGCGCCACCTGCGGTATACGGCGGTGGCCGTCATTCCGGCCCTGGTGGCCCCGCTGGTGGTCTGGCCTGCCCCCACAGCAGGAGAGCCGAGCCTGATCCACTTCACCGCCGCGGCGCTGACCTTTGGGGTTGCCACTCTCACCCGGAATGTACTGCTGGCCATGGCCAGCGGCGCCTGCTGTCTCTGGGGGCTGATGTATCTGCTGGGCTAGGCCCGCCGCACTAGGCCTGTCGCACTAGACCTGTCGCACTAGATCGACCGGGAGAGGCAGCCATCGCCGCCCGGCATCGGCAAAAGGCGCCCGGCCACCGGAATCTCCGCTGCCGGTGCAGAAGCCCGTTCAGAACGCCGGAGAGGTATTCAGCGCCGCGTTTCCGTCAGCGAGCCCCGTTTTCAGGTCTTCGCTGTCGTTTTCATAGTATTTATCCGTGACCACACCGGGGATCTGCGCAAACTGTTCCTGCAGCTTGACGGGATAATACGTCACCTCGATCTCTGAAAACCCCGGGATCTGCCGCAGGATCGAAGACGTCGCATTGGCGCACAGCGCCCCGGGCACACGCCCGTTCCCGGTCACCAGCTGATAGGCGCGCTGCGCCTGTTCGGGGGACACATCGACCTTCTGCGTCACCACGTGAAATGTCTCACGTGCATGGGCGCTGCGATAGGCCTGGAAAATACGCGGTGAAATCCCATAGAGCACATCCTGACGCTCCGGCACGATATCCGCGTAAAAAGACCCCGCAGGGTCAAAGATCACCCGCTCCGAGGCATTCACCATCAGCGCAGTATGCCCGCCTTGCCCGGTGCGGTTGTTGACGACCGTGATCAGCGTCACCGACGGCGCGCCAGCGTCACGATAGGCCACGCGCGCCACCGTCTCCGGATCAGCATCCGGGCGCTGCGGTGCCGCGCATCCGGCAAGAAGTGCGCAGAGCGCAAGGATCAGGATCGGGGTCCGCATCGGCGTGCTCCGGGTCTCGAGAGAAAATCAGTCGAGGAAGGTCGCTCAGGTGGCGAAGATGGCGAGGAACACCACAAAGACCAGCAGGAAAATGCAAAACCGGGAAACGAAAGTCATGAAGCTTCCGAAAGTCTGTTCCTGAACGGTGATGTCCATGGTGCCGTGCTTGTGTTCAGCCATATCAGTGATCCTGTTCGCGTCTTGGTTCGCTGGCGGTGATACTGGATTTCAAAAGCCCTGTCACCTCCCCTCTCGCGCAGTGGTTACCCGAAGTCCCTCGACATCGGGACCCGCAACAGCACAGCACCGGAGGTGCAGAGCCGGAACGACAGAGCCTGAACAACAAAGTCTACACGCCAGCCAGCCAGCGCGTGGCCCGATACGCCCCGGATCAGATCGGCCTGCGCCGCGCCTATGCTTGATCAGGTTATCTCAATCCGACCGTCTCAATTAGCCGTCTCTCAGGCCGTCTCTTCCAGTTCGGAGACAAGGCGGAATCCGATACGTTTGGCGGGTTCTTCCGGCTTCGGCTTTGCCGCAGCGCGCAGGATCACATTGAGCTGGCTCACATGCTGAACCAGCTGCGTGCGAGCGCCGCCCGAATCGCTGCCGTAGAAGGTCACGATATCCGGATCGAAATAGCCCATGCCTTCGATGCGAAGCACGCCTGCGTCTCCTCCGGCAAAGCCCATCGCGACCTCATGTTCGCCATCGAGCTGTTCTTCAAAGTTCTTGATGTAGAGGATCAGCCGCTCATAGGCCCAGCGCGCCGGGCTCTTTTTCTCCGGCACTTGCTGCATCGGCCCGGGCACGTCTTTCAACGCTGCGGGGGCATCCGGATCGGTGTGCACCTCGTGGTGACAGGGCAGCAGCGCCGCCGCCTCTGCCACTTCGGCGCTGGTTGCGATCTTGTCGTCCATGTCGGGACTCCTTGGGCGTGTCATTCCGGCGCAGGGTGGCATTCTCAGCCGCGCTGGTAAACCCAGGCCTCGTCCTGCGCACGCCGGCTCCGCGTGACCCGTCCGGTCCGGTAGAGATGGTTGACATGGGCGACCGCCTCCACCAGCGCGAGGCCATATTCGCCGGGACCGATCTGGCGCTTGAACAAGGGGGCGAAACACTCGGCCGCGCTTTTGGGCGTGTCCAGATGATCCAGCAGCCGCTCCAGCGCCCCGTGGTGGTTGTCAATCAGCTGCCGCATCCGCAACGGAAGGCGCGTGAACGGCAGCTTGTGCCCGCCAAGCGCCAGATGTTCAGGCCGCGCCAGGGCCGAAAGCCGCTCGCAGGCCTCCAGCCATTCGGCCAGCGGGTCGGCTTCGGGCTCGGTGGCATAGACCCCGATGTTCGGGCTGATGGAGGACAGCACCTGATCGCCGGTCAGCACCAGATTGTCATCCCGGCTCCAGAATGTCGCGTGTTCGGGGGCGTGGCCGTTGCCCATATGCACGTCCCAGTCGCGTCCGCCCATGCGAAAGACATCGCCTTGCTGCACTCGCTTGAACCCCAATGGCATCGGGTAGACCGTATCGGAGAAATTGAACGGCCGCTCCGCCTTGCGGGTCGCGTAGGTCTCCGGGTCCATGCCGGCACTGCGATAGTAGGCCAATGTTTCTTCGGGCCAGCTGTCCTGCACATCGAGCGTCAGCATGCGGGCAAACAACCACGCCGTGCGGGTGGTGACCAGTTCCGCGCCCTGCTCGGACTGGAACCAGCCGGCGTTGCCGATGTGATCGGGGTGGTGATGGGTGACCACCACGCCGCCCACGGGTTTGCCGCCCAATGGCCCGGCCATCAGCGCCTGCCAGATCCGGCGCGTCCGGTTGGAGGACATGCCGGTATCGACCACGGTCCAGCTGTCGCCCTCGTCCAGCGCATAGACATTGACGTGGTCGAGCTTCATCGGCAGCGGCAGCCGCATCCACAGCACACCTTCCGCCACCTCGATGGCCTCGCCTTCGGCGGGAGGCTCCTCCCAAGGCGTGCGAGGGGTGGCTCCGGGCACCGAGGACATAGCTCAGCCCGCCAGTTCTTCGGCGCTGAGGGCAAAGGCACCGGCCGCGCCCTCCTGTGCATGGATCAGATAGGCCGCATGCTCCGGCAACATCCGTTTGATATAGAACCGGGCCAGTTTCTCGCGGGGGCCGCCCTGATCGGCGAGGGCCGCCGCCAGATGGTAATGCCCCCCCAGAACCCGAGCAAAGGCCATGAGATAGGGAACCGCCCCGGCGAACCGGTCCTGCATATCCGCCTCGACCAGCCATTCGGTGGTCTCGCGCAGGCTCTCGCAGGCCTGCCAGACGGCCTCGGCCATATTGGGGTGGGTCGGACGGGCGCGCTCGGCCTGTTCTTCGATTTCGTCGATCAGACGGTGGGCCATTTCGCCGCCGTCCATCATCTTGCGCGCCACAAGGTCCATGGCCTGAATACCGTTGGTGCCCTCATAGATCGCCGTCACCCGCACATCGCGGTAGAACTGCGCCGCCCCGGTTTCCTCGATGAAGCCCATGCCACCATGCACCTGCACCCCCTGCTCCGCGACCCGGATACCGGTTTCGGTGCCGAATGCCTTGGCAATCGGGGTCAGGAAGGCCGCGCGGGTCTTCCACTCGGCATCTCCGGTGGCCGATCCCATATCGATGGCGCCGGCACAGGCCAGCATGATCGCACGGGCGGCAAAGACGTCCGCCTTCATCTCCATCAGCATCCGGCGCACATCGGCGTGATCGACGATTGTGCCAGTGCCGCCCTCGACCGGTGTCTTGCCCTGTTTGCGCTCCAGCGCATAGGCCAGCGCGTGTTGATAGGCGCCTTCCGCCGCGCCCACACCCTGGCCGCCAACGCCGAGGCGCGCGTTGTTCATCATGGTGAACATGGCCGCCATGCCGCCGTGCTCACGCCCTACCAGCCAGCCGGTGGCGCCGTCATATTGCATCACACAGGTGGGCGAGCCATGCAGGCCCATCTTGTGCTCGAGGCTCACAACCTTCAGGTCATTGGCCTTGCCCGGATTGCCATCCGCATCCGGCAGGTATTTCGGCACCAGAAACAGCGAGATCCCCTTGGTGCCCGCCACCCCGTCCGGCAGTCGCGCCAGGACCAGATGGCAGACATTCTCGGTGAAATCATTGTCCCCCCAGGAGATGTAGATCTTCTGCCCCGACACCGCGTAGGTGCCATCCCCCTTCGGTTCCGCCTTGGACGACAGCGCCCCCACATCGGATCCCGCCTGCGGCTCCGTCAGGTTCATGGTGCCCGCCCATTCGCCGGAAATCAGCTTCGGCAGATAGAGCTCTTTCATCGCGTCCGAGGCATGATGTTCAAGCGCTTCGATCTGGCCCTGGCTCATCAGCGGCGCCAGTTGCAGCGACAGGCAGGCCCCCGACATCATCTCATTGACCGAGGTGGTGAGCGACATCGGCAAGCCCATGCCACCATAGTCCGGATCGGCGCTCATGCCGATCCAGCCACCTGTTGCAATCGCCTGGTATCCGTCGCCAAAGCCGGGCGAGGTGCGCAGCACGCCGTTTTCCAGATGCGCCGGGTGCAGATCGCCGTTGCGCTGCAGCGGCGCCATGACCTCGTCACACATCTTTGCCGCTTCGGTCAGGATCGCATCGGCGACGTCTGAATCTGCCTCGGCGAATTTGTCTGTGGCGGTGATCTGGTCAAAGCCCAGAATCTCCTTCAGCAGGAACTGGTATTCGGAAACGGGCGCGCGAAAGCTCATCGATGGGGACCTTTTATTGTACTGCGGGCGTCAAACTGGCTTCAAACTGACAACGGCGGGATGGTGCATCTGCAAAGGCACCGCAGAGCGGCTTGGCATCCGCTCTTCCCTTCGCTATGTACTGTGCCTTGGCTATTTACGTAACCGGCTCCGGCAGCGGCGCAATCAAAACGCGGCGTCACCGGGGGATGTGACCATACGGCCAAAGCAGATTTCAGCAGCCTTCAGGCCCCGTCATGACAGACACCTCCCTCCAGACCGAAATGCTGTCGCCGACACCGCAGGGCATCGACCGCGCCGCTGCGCTGCTGCGCGACGGGCAGCTTGTGGCGTTTCCCACCGAGACAGTCTACGGCCTCGGTGCCGACGCGCGCAATGGCGAGGCCGTGGCCTCGATCTATGCCACCAAGGGCCGCCCGTCCTTCAATCCGCTGATCGCCCATGTGGACAGCATCGAAGCCGCGCGAAAGCTGGTGCACTGGTCCGATCAGGCCGAGACCATGGCCGCCGCCTTCTGGCCCGGACCGCTGACCCTGGTGCTGCCGCTGCGCGACGGCCATGGGATATCCCCGCTGGTGACTGCCGGGCTGGACACGCTTGCGGTTCGGGTTCCGGCCAAGGCCTGCGCGCGGGATCTTCTGGCGGCCACCGGAGGTCCGGTCGCCGCGCCCTCGGCCAATCCATCCGGCAGGATCAGCCCGACGTCGGCGGCCCATGTCGCAGCCGGTCTGGGCGGGCGGATCGCCGCGATCGTCGACGATGGACCCTGCGGTGTCGGGGTGGAATCAACGATCCTCGGCCTGTCCGGCCCATCCCGCCTGCCGCCCGTGCTGCTCCGTCCTGGCGGGCTTGCGTCTGAGGATATCGAGGCGGTGCTGGGCCGCGCCCTGACACATCGAAATGTGGCGGATCCTCTCACTGCGCCCGGCCAACTGCTGTCTCACTACGCACCGCAGGCGCCCCTGCGCCTGAACGCGACGCGTTTCAGGTCCGGCGAACTTTCTCTGGGGTTCGGTCCCGGGGCGTTTGATCTGAACCTGTCCGATGCCGGTGACCTCCTGGAAGCTGCTGCCAATCTCTTTGGCCACCTGCATCGATTGGACGCGAAGGGAAAACCCATAGCCGTGGCCCCGGTGCCGGATCACGGCCTTGGTGCGGCAATCAACGACCGCTTGCGCAGAGCCGCAGCCCCACGTTAGTGCCTCTGGAACAGCATAACAGGTTGATGCGAGGCTCTGCCTCGCGCTCCGAGGTATTTTTGAAAAGATGAAGACACGGGCGCCCGCGCCGCGCCAGCGGCGCCCGGCCCAACCAGAGCGCGTGCATTTCAATGCATGTGGGATGGGCGGGAGCGCTCCCCCTTTCGGTTCGAAGCAGCCAACTGCGGACGTGTCTCAGGCGTGACCGGCATCCATGGACAGGTTCAGGGGGGCGACGCCAATGCTGTTGAGAGCAGCCTCCCATTTTCCATCCACATGGGTGTCAAAAATCATTGCGGGCTCACCCTCGGCCGTCAACCAACCATTTTGGGCGATCTCAGCCTCCAGTTGTCCCGGCCCCCAACCCGCGTATCCAAGCATGACCAGATACTGCTGCGGACCACGCCCGTCTGCGATTTCTTCCAGCACGTCCAGCGTCGCTGTCATGGAAAACCCCGGCCTGACCGGAAGGGAATTCACAGTCGAAATATATTCATCCGAATGCAGCACAAAACCACGCTGCGTTTCGACCGGCCCTCCGAAATAGACCTGAGACCGGCTGGGTCCGGGCTGTGATTCGATGTCGAGCTGGTCAAAGAGGGTTTTCAGAAACACGCCGGATGCGGGTTTGTTAATGACCAGCCCCATGGCGCCCTCCGCCCCGTGAGAACACAGAAACACGACCGAATTCTCGAAACGGGGATCTCCGATACCCGGCATCGCGATCAGCAATTTACCCGTAAGTTCCATGTGCCTGCCTCTGTTGCGGCGCGTGGCCTTTGCCCCAACATGCCGCTGCGGCGATCCGGTTGCAACCCCACCTCCAGACGACAGATGCGACAGGCTTCTGTCACGTTTGAGTGACATTGCTCTGCTCTCGCCGGGATGTGACTTGGCATTAACACGTTATGTGGCAATAGCTTTGGCCATGACACGTAATCTGACGTCCTTGATCGCTGCCGCAAGTCTTGCCTTGTTCTGCCTGATTTCTCCCGGTGTGAAAGCAGACAGAAGCTGGGGCACTGTCGCCACGCTGGAGGTGCTGGATGGTGGCTCTACCGGGGACGGACATTATCTGGCGGCATTGCATCTGCGGCTTGAGGACGGGTGGAAAACCTACTGGCGCGCGCCAGGCGACGCCGGCATTCCGCCGCGTTTCAACTGGCGAGGCTCTCGCAATGTGGCGGATCTGCGCCTGACCTGGCCGACACCCGACGTGTTTCTGACCTCTGGCTTGCGGACGATTGGCTATCACGACGAGCTGGTGATCCCGATCGAAATCACACCGCAGACGCCGGGCCAGCCGGTGCGCCTCAAGGGGAGGATGGAGTTGGGGCTGTGCAAAGACGTCTGCATCCCGTCCGAATTGTCATTTGATCACCCGGCTGATCTGGATGCGGATCGCCACCCGGCCATTGCCGCGGCGCTGGCAGCGCGGCCCTATTCTGCAGCCGAAGCAAAGGTGCGCGCCGTGACCTGCCGGCTGAACCCGTCCCCCTATGGCATGAAGGTCACCGCCCGCATCTCCATGCCCTCCGCCGGAGGGCCAGAGCACGCCGTGATCGAAGGCGGTACGCCCGATTTGGTGGCAACCGAGACCAAATCCTGGCGCGAAGGAGGGACACTGGTGGCCGAGACCGAGCTTCTGCCGGCGGGCAACGGGCCATTGGTGGTTGACCGCTCGGCGCTACGGTTTACCGTGCTGGGGACGTCCCACGCGGTGGATATCAGGGGCTGCACAGCGGGGTGACATCTCCCCCTTGTTGCCTGATCGTGGACCCCACTATACCTGTCGCCGGATCTGACCCGAGGAAAAAGGCCGCTGCCGTCATGAAACCTGCGTCCGCCGCTGTTGCGCCGCGCCGTCCTCTGCTTGGGGCATTGGGCGTTGTCTGCACCTCTGTCGATGGCGAGGATTGCGTCATTCTGGTCAAACGCAGGAACCCACCGAACGCCGGCACATGGGGCTTTCCCGGCGGCCATGTGGAACTGGGCGAAACCGCAGCCGAAGCCGCCGCACGGGAACTGCGCGAGGAAACCGGCGTGATGGCCGAACCGGGACAGCAGCTGATGACGCTGGATGTGATTCCGCGCAATGCCGACGGTTCGGTTGGCGGTCAGTATTTTCTCGTTGCGACCCTGTGCCACTATGTCGCCGGACACCCGATCCCGGACGATGACGCGCTGGAGGCCCGCTGGGTGCCGGTGTCGCGCATTGAAACGCTCGGGCTGGAGCTTCTGGACCGGGTCGCGGAGCTGGCCTATCTGGCTCAGGCCTGTTCCCGCGCGGGGCCGCGGACACCCCCAAGGGCGCCGATCACATAGATCGCCAAGGCCAGCGCCCCCATGCCGAGCAGACACACCAGCAGCGCCACCTTCAGCGGGTCTGTTTCGGCAAGCACCGGCATCATCTGATGCAGGACCGGATGGAGCCGCCCCGTCGCCATGGCATAGCCCAGAGTGACCGCGAGCCAGAGCACCTGTGCAAGACCTCCCAGCAGCATCAGGCTGCGCAACCGCCGCGCCTCCGGGCGACCTCCCTTGCTCAGGACCCGTTTCAACGACTGCACAGGGCGCGCGACATCGGCCTGGATCGCCACCAATGCCGGAACGACCAGAAGCACCAGGAACATACCGAAGCCAAGCCCAAAGACCAGGGTGATCACGGTGGGCTTGAGGAACTGTGCCTGTTGCGAGCTTTCATACATCAGCGGCGCCAGCCCCAACACTGTCGTCAGTGTCGTCAGCATCACCGGCCGGAGCCGATCCGCCGCGCCGTCGATAATCGACGGAATGAGCCCGCGATCCTCTGCGTATTCGTCGATGGTCGACACCAGAACAATGGAATCGTTGATAATGATGCCGGTCATCCCCAACAGGCCCACGACGGTGAACATGCTCATCGGCAGCTCCCAGAGGTGATGCCCCCAGATGGTGCCAACCAACCCGAACGGGATGATCGCCATCACCACGATCGGTCGGGTCCAGCTGGAAAAGATCCAGCACAGCACCAGGTAGATCCCGGCAAGACAGAGCACCAGGCCATTTATCGCATCATTCAGGAACTCGTCTTCCTGCTCGCTGAGGCCCGACAGGCGGTATTCGATCTGCCGTTCCTCGGCGATCCGGGGCAGGATTTCGGTTTCCAGCGCGGTTATCACAGCCTCCGCCCGCACCGGGTCATCCTCCGAGATATCGCCGGTGACCGAGATCAGCCGCACGCCGTTTTCACGCCGCACCGTGGAAAACCCTGTCTGCTGAGACACCGTGACGATATCGGCAAGAGGCACGTAGATGCCCGACGGCGCCCGCATCAGGGTGCGCTCCAGAAAATCCGCCGTCAGCTCCCCCTCGGGCAATTCCACCCGTATGGTGGCAGAGCGCGGCCCGTCGGGATAGCTGGCCGCCTCGATCCCGTTCAGGCGGCGGCGCAGGGCCTGGCCAAGGCTCTCCAGCGTGATGTTCAGCGCCTGGCCCTGTGGGGTGAGATCCAGCACCAGCTCTTCCTTGTCATAGGCAAGGTTATCCTCGACCGCCGAGACTTCCGGGTAGCGTGCGACAGCCGTTTTCAGATCCTCTGCGGCGGATTTGAGCGTCGCCAGATCGGCGCCGTAGATCTGCACATCCAACGCATCCCCCCCCGGCCCCGACCGCCAGCCCCGAAAGGAGACAACCTCGGTCAGCGGCAGCTGCACCACCCGGTCCTGCAAGGCGCCGACGAAGGCGAAACTGGAATAGGGTCGCAGGTCGGCGTCAATCAGCTCGATCGCGATACTGCCGAGGAGGTCGCTGTCCTTGGTGTCGGTGCCCGCAAGGCCTCGGCCCGTATTGCCCCCGACCTCCGCCATGACAAAATCCACCGGGTTGCGCCCGAAACGGGCCTCGTATTCTGCGCCCAGCTCCTCGACCGCGCGCTGGAATTCCCGCATTTGCTCCAATGTGTCATCGCGGGACGCGCCCTCGACCATGGCAAAGTTGCCGGAGACCGACGCCCGTTCCGGGGCGTTGAAGAACCGCCAGGTCACATCCCCGGTGATGAACAATGCGATCTGGCTCGCCAGCAGCACGAAGGCGCCGGTGACCACCACGTAGCGGGCCCGCACGACGCCGGCCATCAGGGGCCGGAACAGTGTATCGCGGCACCAGCGGAATCCCCGGTTCACCACCCGGTTGGGTGCGTCGTACCAGTGACGTTCCTGACTATGGGCCAGCGCATGCGCCATATGGTTGGGCAGGATCAGAAAACATTCCATCAGGCTCGCGGCCAGCACCGCGATCACCGTGAAGGGGATATCGCCGATCAGATCTCCGAAACGTCCGCCGATGGAGGTCAGGCCGAAGAAGGCAATGATCGTGGTCAGGGTCGCAGCCAGAACCGGCATCGCCATGCGGCGGGCGGCATTCTCGGCGGCGACCACCGGGCTCTCGCCCAGCCGCCGGACCCGAAAGTCGGCGTGCTCGCCCACTACGATTGCATCATCCACCACGATCCCCAGCGTGATGATCAGGCCAAAGAGAGAAATCATGTTGATCGTCAGCCCGCCGATATACATCAACGCAATCGCGGCAAACATGGCCGCCGGGATGCCCGCCGCCACCCAGAAGGCAATGCGTGCATTCAGGAACAGAAACAACAGGACCAGCACCAGCCCAAGCCCGGCCAGCCCGTTGTCCACCAGAATGTCCAGACGCCCCGTGATCGCCTCTGCCCGGGTGCGGATCAGTGAAATCTCGGCCCCCTGCGGTAGCGAAAGGTTCATCTCGGCGACGACCTCCTCGACCTGGCGCTGGATCTTGATCGCATCGCCCTTGTCAGAGCGGTCAACCCGGATCGACATGGCACGATTGTCGCCGACGAAATAGCTGCGCTGCCGATCGACGCCCTCGACCCTGATCCGCGCCACATCGCCGATGGTCAGCGCCGAGCCGTCAGCCTCGGAGCGCAGCACCACCGCCTCCAGCTCCTCGGGGCTGCGTTTCTGGGTGCCGGTGCGCACCCGGGCGTTGGCGCCTTCGACCTCGCCTGCCGGGTTGACCTCCACCTCGGCCGCGATCACGGCCGCAATATCGGCCATGGTGATGTCATGCGCGATCAGCTGAGAGGAGGGCACCTCGACAATGGTGCGCGGCGCGGCAACGCCCCGGATGGTCGTGCGGGTGACGCCCACCTCGAACAGTCGCAGGATCAATTCGTCCGCAAGCAGCGCTAGTTGCTGCGCCCCGACCGGACCGGTGATCACGATATCGGTGACCCGGTCACGCCAGACCGCGCGCTCGACCTCGGGCTCCTCTGCCTCTTCGGGCAGGGTTGAGACCGCGTCCACCACGCTTTGGACATCGTCGGCGGCGCGGGCCATATCCCAGCCGGGCTCAAAGTCGATGGAAATCGACGCGCTCCCTTCGCGGGACGAGGATTCGGTGGTTTCCACCCCCTCGACCGCCAGCAGCGCAGGCTCCAATGTCTGCACGATGGCGCTGTCGACGTCCTCCGGCCCGGCGCCGTCCCATTCGACCGTGACATTGACGGATTCAACAATCACATCCGGAAAGAACTGCGCCCGCATATTCGGAATTGCAGCCGCGCCGAGGATCAGCAGCAGCATCAGCAACAGGTTCGCAGCCGTCCGGTGACGGGTGAAATAGCTCAGGACGCCGCTGGCCTTTGAAAGAGGAGAAGTCGCCATTCAAGTTCACCTGTTGGCTTCTGCCGGCCCGCATGCGCGCCGGTGCCGCGTCCTTGCGGCGGGGGAGACAAGAAAAGACCGAGCCGCAATGCGCCTCAGCCGCCCATGTTCTGTTCAATTCGGTTGACCAGCGCCACGGGCACCCGTGCCTGGGTCAACTGGCCCAACACGCGCGTCTTGACCTCGCTGGGCATTCGGCCGTTGTCCTCGACAAAGGCCACCAGCCGCGCGCGCCGCTCGTCTGTCAGTTCGATCAAATCCGGCCCGGACGTATCGGCAGAGGATCTGTCCCCCGCCTGCGGCAGAGGCCGCACCTTGATGCCCTCTCCCAGCAGCGGCGTCCGGCCAACCACCACTTGCTGACCCGCAAGCCCCTCGCCGCGCACGAGAATATCGTCGCCCTGACGGCGCACCAGTTCGACCGGCAGCTCCCGCAGCCGATCGCCCTCGCCCAGAACCAGCACGGTCTGGCGCGAATCCATCGCCGACGATGGCAGCCGCGCCAGATCCGGGATCGCCGGCTCCTGCACGATCACGGTGACAAAATCGCCGGGTTTGAAGCCGGCCGAGCGGTTCATCCGGGCATAGATCAGGCGCCCGGACTGCCCATCGCCCACGGCCCCGCTGGCGCGCACCAGGGTGCCCGCCGCATGGATCCCAGCCCCGGCCGCGTCCAGCGTCACGGTGACATCCGCCGGGATCAGGTGTCCGTCCGCGTCCAGCAGCCGCGCATATTGCGTGGTGGACACGCGAAAGGCGACCTCCAGTTGGTCCGGGTCCACCAGTTGCGCCAGAATTTCATTGCTCGCGACCAGGCGCCCCTCGGCCAGGGCGACCGACTGCAACGTCCCGGTAAAGGGCGCGGTGATGGTTGTGTCCTCCAGATCCCGCTGCGCCTCCTCCAGGGCGATGCGCGCGCGCGCCACCAGAGTGCTGGCCTGATCCACCCGCGCTTCGGCCTGGCTGACGGCCTGGCGGTGGGTGAGCACGGACTGCCGCGCCTGTGTCGCGGTCAGCTCTGCCGCTTCGACCAGCGCCTCGGTGCCGACACCGCGGGTCTTCAGATCCACCTGGCGCTGATAGGCACGCTCCTGCAGGGTGGCCTGCGACTGGGCGGTGATCAGCTCGTCCCGCGCAAGGTCCAGCGCGCGCGCGGCATCGCGGCTCTCGGCGCGGGCGTCCATCATATCCGCCTCGGCCCGTTGCACCGTGGCACGGGCATCCGCCTTGTCGATTTCCACCAGAATGTCACCGGCCTCGACCGCGCCACCGTCCTGAAACCCATCGGCAAGTTTCACCACCCGCCCCGACACCGCCGCGCGCAGCTCCAGCGTGCGCCGGCTCTCGACCCGGCCAAAGCCCATCAGCTCGGGCTGTTCGGTTCCGAAACTGGCCGTCATCACATTGACGGCAAAAACCCGCTCTCGCGCGGGAGGAGCACGGCGCTCATCCTCGAGACTTTGCTGAATGGCAGTGGCGATCGTCTGCACCGCATAGAGTGCAAACGCCGCGCTCACGGCGAGCAGGAACAGCCCGACAACGCTATGTCGCAGAAAACGCATCTTCATCCCCTTCGGCTGGCACAGAGGCCGCGCGATCATCGTCCGTGTTTCACCTGTTACGTGATTATACGCACCAACAGATCACTTCCGTCGCAAATGTTCGTCAAGTCTGGGCATTATTTCGACGAAATTGCAGGGACGGTGCCGAAAATCAAGCTGTTTGACCAAGATCTCATCCCAGGCATCCCTGCAGGCGCCGGGACTGCCCGGCAAGGCAAACAGATAGGTGCCGCCCGCCACGCCACCTGTCGCCCGTGATTGCACGGCAGAGGTGCCGATTTTCTGCATCGACACCATCGTGAAAACGGTCCCGAAGGCCTCGATTTCCTTTTCATAGACATCACGGTGCGCCTCGACGGTCACGTCCCGACCGGTCAGGCCGGTGCCGCCCGTCGTCAGCACCACATCCACCTGCGGATCCGCGACCCAGAGCCGCAGCTGCTCCGCAATCTCCGCACGTTCATCCGGTAGAATCCTGCGATCGGCCACCAGGTGGCCTGCTGCGGTCAAACGGTCCACCAGAACCTGGCCAGAGCGGTCATCCTCGGGACCGCGACTGTCGGACACGGTCAGGACCGCGATCCGGACCGGAATGAACTCTCGGGTGTCGTCGATACGTGACATCTGTGGTCAGGCCCTTTCCATGACGGCAAGTCTCAGTGCAAGACCCGCAAATATGCCGCCCGTGATACGGCTCATCCAACGGCTGGCCCGGCCGGAACCGGCAAAAAGCAGGCGCGCCCGCCCAGCAAAGAGCCCAACGCCGCCGTTCACCAGCACCCCGCCCAGCCCGATGATCGCGCCGAAGATGATGAATTGCCCCAGCACGGCCCCCGCCTCGGGGCGCACGAATTGCGGCACAAACGCCAACACGAACAGGATCACCTTCGGATTGGTCAGGTTGACCATCATGCCGGCCCGAAACGCCCGTGACGCAGGCACTGCCTGCACGGGCGCCTCACCGCCGCCCGGTCGCATGATCGCCCCCCAGGCGAGATACAACAGATAGGCCACGCCCAGCCAACGGATGACATCGAACAAGGCGGGCTGCGTGGCAATGACCGCCGCCACGCCCAGCCCCGCCAGCCCGACATGAACCATGCCCCCAAGAGCCACCCCGAGACTGGCGGCGATGGCCGATCGGGGACCGGACCTCAGCCCCTGCCCGATGCAGAACATCATATCCGCGCCCGGTGTGATATTGAGCGCCAGCGCCGCCGGCACAAAGGCCGCAAGTGTCGCAATGGCAATCATCGGCTGACCTCGAACCAATTGGGCGTCGGCCCCAGGTTGGCGCAAGCGCTCGCCCCGATCTGACCGCGATAGCCCCAGCAATCGTGAACATGGCCAAAGACCGCCACCTGCGGTTGCAGCCGCTCAATCGCCGCACGGATGCTCTGCGATCCGATCGACAGCCCCGCCGAGGTTGTGTCGCCCGCCCCCTTTGGCGGCGAATGGGTGATCAGGATGTCGACCTCGCGGGCCTCGGACAACCGGCGCGCCGCCTCCCGTTCCGACAGGTCGAACGACCAATCCCCAAAAGGGGTTTCAGGAATACCGCCGCCGAGCCCAAAGAGCTGCAGCCCCGCGACTTCTGTGCCAGAGCCGTGCAGGACGATGGTCGAGGACAAGGCACAGCCACGCAGCTCCTCTGCGCTTTCGGCATTGCCGGGCACCATCACGACAGGCGCCGCAATCCCCGTCAGCAACCCCATCGCCCGCGCCAATCCCTGCCGCATATTGCAGAAATCTCCGGCCCCGATGACCAGATCCGCCTCCTTGCTGGCCGTCACCAGATCGGCGGCCCGCTCCTCGCTCAGATGCAGGTCGGAAAATGCCATGATCTTCATGCACAGGCCCCCTAGTTCAATGCGCCAAGTCGCGCCTTCAATTCCAAAAGATCCGCCCAGGCCTGCCGTTTCGCAGCCCCCTGCCGCAACAGATACGCGGGATGGAACATCGGCAACACCGGCTTGTCCCAGGCCTGCCCCCAGGTGCCCCGCAACCGGGTGATCCCCCGTTTGCCCAGAACCGCCTGGCAGGCGATATTGCCCATCAGCACCAGCACATCCGGCTGCGCCAGCGCCACATGCCGTTCAAGAAAGGGCAGCAACATGGCGATCTCGACCGGCAGCGGATCGCGATTTTGCGGCGGCCGCCAAGGCAACACATTGGTGATATAGACGTTTTTTTCACGGCTGAGGTCTATCGCAGCCAGCATCTTGTCCAGCAGCTGCCCCGCCGCGCCGACAAATGGCCTGCCTTGCAGATCCTCTTCCCGCCCCGGTGCCTCGCCAATGATCATCACCCGGGCCCCGGCCTGACCATCAGAAAACACCAGATTGCGCGCCCCGTGTTTGAGATCACACTGGTCAAACCCCTCCATCGCGGCGCGCAAGGCAGGCAAGGCCTGCGCCGCCGTCGCAAGCTGCCGAGCCACCGCAACCGGATCGACCTTTTGCGGCTTGGGCGGCACCGGCGGCACCTCGCCCACCCGTGCAGCCTGGGGCTTCTGGTCCACCAGCCCATAGCGGTCCAAAGGCCCGTCAATCATCGCTTCGGTGGCGCCAAGCTCCACCTGCCATTCCAAAAGCGCCCGAGCGCTCCAATAGTCGAGTTCCGATTCCATGACCCACACAGTAGACCCCGGCCGCGCAAAGGAAAACGCCCCTTGCGACTTTCACCTTTTTATAAATACCTAAATCCCCGACCGACCGGAAAAGCGCCACATGTCGCGCCTCGACCCCATCGCTTGCCCCATCGGCCCGCCCCTCTTATAAGGGCGCAAACAGCGCGGAGTCGCCCATGCAGCCCCCCTCTTTCGACCAGCCCCACCTCCTTGGGATCGAACCGCTCCGTCCGCATGAGATCACCGCCATATTGGATCTGGCCGACGATTACGTGGTCCTGAACCGGCAGACGGAAAAACATTCCGATGCGCTCTCCGGGCTGACGCAGATCAACATGTTCTTCGAGAATTCCACCCGCACGCAGGCGAGTTTCGAACTCGCCGGCAAACGTCTGGGCGCGGACGTGATGAATATGGCGATGCAGGCCTCCTCGATCAAAAAGGGCGAAACCCTGATCGACACCGCCATGACGCTCAACGCCATGCATCCGGACCTTCTGGTGGTGCGGCATCCGCATTCCGGTGCCGTCGACCTGCTGGCACAGAAAGTCAACTGCGCCGTCCTGAATGCCGGTGACGGGCGCCACGAACACCCAACGCAGGCCCTGCTGGATGCGCTGACGATCCGACGGGCCAAGGGGCGGCTGCATCGCCTGAATATCGCGATCTGCGGCGATATCGCCCACTCGCGCGTGGCGCGCTCAAATCTGATCCTGCTGGGAAAGATGGAAAACCGCATCCGCCTGATCGGCCCTCCCACGCTGGTGCCACAGCAGTTTTCCGAATTCGGTGCCGAGATCTATGACGACATGCGCGAAGGCCTGAAGGACGTCGATGTGGTCATGATGCTGCGTCTGCAAAAGGAGCGGATGGACGGCGGTTTCATCCCCTCGGAACGCGAATATTTCTATCGCTACGGGCTGGATGCCGAGAAGCTGGCCCTGGCGAAACCCGACGCCATCGTGATGCATCCGGGCCCGATGAACCGCGGTGTCGAAATCGACGGCACGATCGCAGATGACATCAAACGCTCGGTCATTCAGGAGCAGGTCGAGATGGGCGTCGCCGTGCGGATGGCCGCCATGGATCTGTTGGCGCGCAACCTGCGCGCGGCCCGCTCCGGAGGAGGTCGCTGAACCATGACCGAGATGATCGAAATCCCCAAGGGCGCCCGGGATCAGGTGTTGGTCTTTGCACTCGACATGCCGCCCGAGCAGGTCGCATTCCTGCGGGATGAAGACGCGGCACTGGCGCAGGCTCTGGGCCTCACAACGCTTGATCGTGCACAGGTGGAGATCTTTCCGGTCGAGGATCTGGAAGGGCTCGGTCTTCTGGGCTACCTGCGCGAGGGGCTCGCGGTCAGCGAGGCGGATCTGTCCACCCACGGGCTGAAGCTGGACGGGCTGACCGGCTATGTCATGGTGCTGAGGGCCCGGGCGTTTGACGGTGCTGCGACGCAATTGTCCCCGGCCAAAGGTGTGGAGCTCGCCGCGCGTCTGGGCGAGGCCGGAACCGACTGGCACTCGCAGGGTCAGATCAGGAGCGCCGCCGCGCAACCACGCCTGCGCACCGCACCCCGTGTCGCGCGCAGCCGCGCCCGCACCATCGGAGCGACCCTGTTTGCCGTGGTGATGTGGCTGATTGTGCTGCTGATCTGGGTTCTGGCCACATGAGCCGCAGCCCCTCTCGCCGCCCTGCCGGACAGGCTGCCGCCCACCCTGACACCCGCCCTGCCGCAAGATTGACACTCGACCTGCCACGCGACCGACACGTTCGAAGGACCTGAGCTGATGACGCCTCCGATCACGATACTGTTTCACAATGCCCGGCTGATCGACCCCGAGGCGGGCACCGATGAGATCGGGGCGCTGCTGGTCCGACAGGGTCGGATTCTGGCCCGCCCGGACAGCGGCCAAAGCCATGACGCAATCCTGCGCCCCCATGGGCTGACCCTATCCGATGTGCAGATGATCGACTGCGCCGGAAAATGTCTCGCCCCCGGCATCGTCGACATTGGCGTCAAGGTCTGCGAACCGGGGGAACGCCACAAGGAAAGCTACAAATCCGCAGGTCTCGCGGCGGCGGCCGGCGGGGTCACCACCATCGTGACCCGCCCCGACACGACCCCCGCCATCGACAGCCCCGAAACACTGGAATTCGTCACCCGTCGCGCGCAGGCCGATGCGCCGGTGAACGTGCTGCCGATGGCTGCCCTGACCAAGGGCCGCGACGGGCGCGAGATGACCGAGATCGGCTTTCTGATGGATGCGGGCGCCGTTGCCTTTACCGATTGCGACCATGTGGTTCGCGATACCAAGGTCTTCTCTCGTGCGCTGACCTATGCCAGAAGCTGCGGCGCGCTCGTCATGGCCCATCCGCAGGAACCCAATCTGTCGGGCGGCGCGGCCGCGACCTCGGGGAAATTCGCCGCGCTGCGGGGCTTGCCCTCTGTTTCCCCGATGGCAGAGCGCATGGGGCTGGATCGCGACATCGCCCTGCTGGAGATGACCGGAGCCCGCTATCACGCCGACCAGATCACCACCGCCCGAGCCCTGCCTGCGTTGGAGCGGGCCAAGGCGAACGGGCTGGACATCACCGCCGGGACCTCGATCCATCACCTGACCCTGAACGAGCTGGACGTGGCCGACTACCGGACCTTTTTCAAGGTCAAGCCGCCGCTGCGCTCCGAAGATGATCGGTTGGCCGTGGTCGAGGCGGTGCGGACCGGGCTGATCGACGTGATCTCCTCCATGCACACGCCGCAGGACGAAGAGAGCAAACGCCTGCCCTTTGAAGAAGCCGCCGCCGGAGCGGTCGCGCTGGAGACGCTCCTGCCCGCAGCGATGCGGCTCTATCACGCCGGGCTTCTGGACCTGCCGACCCTGTTCCGCGCCATGGCGCTCAATCCGGCCAGACGGTTGGGATTGGCTTCGGGCCGGCTCGCGGTGGGTGCGCCCGCGGATCTGGTCCTGTTCGATCCGGATGTGCCCCTGATCATGGACCGCTTTCAACTGCAGTCCAAATCGAAGAATACGCCATTTGACACCCAACGCATGCAGGGTCGGGTGCTGGCAACCTATGTGGCGGGACAAGCCGTCTACCGGAAGGACCTCTGATGCTGCCACCGCTCGAAACGACTTTGCCAGTTCTGATGCTCTGGACCGCGCTCGGCTATCTCTGTGGCTCGGTGCCTTTCGGCCTGTTGGTTACCCGGATCTTTGGTCTCGGGAACCTGCGCGAAATAGGGTCGGGCAATATCGGAACCACCAACGTGCTGCGCACCGGAAGCAAGGCCGCCGCGGCAACGACGCTCCTGCTGGATGGCGGCAAGGGCGCGGCGGCGGTGCTGCTGGCGCGTGCTCTGGCCGGCGAGGACGCGGCGCAACTGGCGGGGCTGGCGGCCTTCATCGGCCACTGCTACCCCGTCTGGCTCGGCTTCAAAGGGGGCAAGGGCGTTGCGACCTTCCTCGGGCTTATGCTGGCGCTGGCCTGGCCTGTCGGTATTGCCTGCTGTGTGACCTGGCTCTTTGCCGCCGCCCTCAGCCGGATTTCGTCGATGGGGGCGCTGACCGCTGCCGTCACGGCCCCGCTCTGGAGCTTCGCGCTCGGATACGCTCCGGGCACCTTGCTGACCTGTCTTCTGGCCGCCGCGATCCTGTGGCGCCACAAGGACAACATTTCGCGCCTGCGCGCCGGGACTGAACCCAAAATCGGCCAGAAGTAAAACCTGCAGGACATCGCTGCAGGATAGCCCCCCGCCCTCACCGGCGGGGTCGCTCACGGTGTGCTCACGCCTTTGTTTACCGGCGTGGCAGCAGATCCCCTCTGCACCGCTGCACACACAAAAGGAGTTGTTTTGCATGTGATCGGATCGCTCCCCAGTTTCGCCCTGTGACCGCAAAGAGGCGGCGCAACCCATTTCAAGCACCTGTTCATAGGGCGAATACACCAGGGGAATTGCACCCTGTTCTGATCGAAAGGTTCAATCGATGACCAAGACAAAATCTCTCGCGACCTCCCTGCTGGGCGGCCTCGCCTTTGCCATAGCACTGAGCACATCGACACTGGCAGCCGGGGTCGACATCAATGCCTCCTCCACCGGCCTCGCGATGCAGGGATATGATCCCGTCGCCTATTTCAATGCCGGCGAGGCGACAAAAGGCAGCTACAAGCTGACCGCGGCCCATGATGAGGCAACCTACTGGTTTGCATCAGAGGAGAACAAGGCTCTCTTCGAGGCCAACCCCGAAGCCTATATCCCTGCCTATGGCGGCTATTGCGCCTTTGGCGCCGCAATGGGGTTCAAATTCGACGGCGATCCGCACCAGTGGAAAATCGTGGATGATGTGCTCTACCTCAACCTGTCCAAGGACATTCAGGACCGCTGGGCCACTGACATTCCAGGCTACATCGAAAAAGCCGATGTGACCTGGGACACCATCGCGGATGCGGAGCCAGCCGCCCTGCTGCAATAATAGCGCGCAACGCCACACCACTCACGCATTGATCGAAACCACGCACCGGCGGCAGAGCAGAGCATCCTGTCGCCGGTGTCTTTGCGGGCATCCCCCCGCACCGGGTTTTCTGCGGGCCCGCGCGCTTGGTCACCGCCTCGCGTTGCCAAATGCGCCAACCTCCGCGCGCGCCGCCAGTGCAAGGGTGGCAAGCAAAAGGGGCGTCTCAGCGGCGCCCCTTCTGTCAGGTCCGGCAGCGATCCGGTCAGTAGCTGTAATCTGCGTATATCCGCGTCAGATCGCCGTTCCAATCGCCCTCGAAACGCTCCAGAAGCTCGTCGGCCGGCACTTTGCCGCTGTCGACACTTTCCTTCAGCGCATTGAGGAAATGGGTCTCATCCGGGATCAATCCCCCCGCCCCCTGGCGCGCCCGTGCCGTCAGCCCCGCTTCGGACAGCGCCAGCACCTCGCGCGCAAGATCGTGCATCTTCACCCCGCCGAATTCCGCCTGCAATCCCGCAACCGAAGCCTCCACGCGCAGACCTTCGCGTGTCTCCGCATCCCAATGCTTGACCAGATCCCAGGCCGCATCCAGCGCGGACTGATCATACATCAGCCCGACCCAGAACGCAGGCAAGGCGCACAGACGCCGCCACGGCCCCCCGTCGGCGCCGCGCATTTCCATGTATTTCTTGATCCGGGCCTCGGGAAAAGCCGTCGTCAGATGGTCTGCCCAATCCGACAGGGTCGGCGTCTCGCCCGGCATCGCGGGCAGTTCACCCTTCAGGAAATCGCGAAACGACTGGCCCAGCGCATTGATGTATTTGCCGTCGCGATAGACAAAATACATCGGCACATCGAGCGCATAGTCGGCGTATCGCTCGAACCCCATGCCTTCCTCGAACACAAACGGCAGCATGCCCGTGCGCGCTGCATCCATATGCCGCCAGATATAGCTGCGCCAGGATTTATGACCATTGGGCTTGCCCTCGAAGAAGGGCGAATTCGCAAACAAGGCCGTCGCCACCGGCTGCAGCGCCAAGGCAACGCGCAGTTTCTGGACCATGTCGGCCTCGGAGGCGAAATCGAGGTTCACCTGCACCGTACAGGTGCGCCGCATCATCCATCGACCGGTGGTGCCGACCTTGTCCATGTAGTCGTTCATCAGCGTGTAGCGGCCCTTGGGCATCAAGGGCATTTCGTCATGCTGCCAGATCGGCGCCGCCCCCAGCCCAATAAAGCCGACACCGATCTCATCGGCGATATCCTTCACTTCGCGCAGATGCGTGTTCACCTCGTCGCAGGTCTCGTGGATGGTCTCCAGCGGTGCGCCGGACAGCTCCAGCGCGCCGCCGGGTTCGAGGCTCACATTGGCCATCCCCTTGGTCAGGCCGATCAGCTTGCCGCCTTCATTCACCGGCGCCCAGCCGTGACGGTCGCGCAGCCCCTCCAGCACCGCAAGGATCGACCGTTTGCCCTCATAGGGCAGCGGTTTCAGCGTGTCCTTGCAATAGCCGAATTTCTCGTGCTCGGTGCCGATGCGCCAGTCGTCGGACGGCTTGCAACCCGATTCCATATACTCTGCCAATTGGGCATGGCTTTCGATCGGTCCGCCACCGGACTGAGGAATGGACATGGATAGGCCCCCTTCAAAGATCGCGCTGCTCCGGGCAGGCGTGGCATATTTCTGTGTCGTGTTTCTGCGTCTGAGGCACGGGGCCCAAGTGTCAACTGGTGCGACCAAACGCTGGGCTTGTCAATGCAGCCAATGGGCTGGGTGCGCATCCGGTGATCGCTGCCATATCACGACCTGATGCGGACCTTTGTGATGTAGTTCACTCAGCATGCGTTCCGTCTTCAGCCCCGGCAGACTGGCGAACACATCGAACAGCGCCTCGGCTCCGGTGGCTGTGACCGGGATCGCCAGGGGCGGCTGGCCCGGTTGTTCCAGAACCCAATGCGACGGTCGTGCGGTATGATCCAGACGCAGGATCTCGATCTCGGACCGGGCCACCGCGCCCCCTGTCAGCGGTCCGAAATAGCTGATCTGACCTTCGGTCACCTGCACCACTCCCGGCCCCCCGGAGCCAAGCCGAAACCGCATCCGCTGTCCGCCGACAATCGCCAGCACCACCGCCAGCGCAATACAGGCCCAACCGGTCATCTGCATGATACCCACAGACATCAGGGCCCAGCGCAGCCCGATCGCCAGCAGGACCAACGCCGCCAGCATTTCTCTCCATCGCCATATGGCGGCGCTGGCTTCGGGTCTGATAAAACTCATGTGCACCCCTCCACAGAGGCTGCGCAGGTTTGCGCAGGCCAGGAGAACAATACCAAAGCATAGGTTCCGGCCGACTGAAATCCTACCGCCCGATAGGCTCTGGCCGCCGCCTCGCTCGCGGCAAAGAGAACCGCCCGCGAGGCGCCGCGAGCGCGCGCTTCGCACAAATGCCGACCGACGACGCGGCGCGCGTATCCCCGCCCGCGCAGGGCCGGAGGGGTATAGACACCGCCAACCTGGACAGCTTCCGGCAAGATCAGGTTGAAGCCGGTCATGGCGACGGGCTCTCCCTGGTGCAGCAACACACGATGGCTGTCCTGTGCCACAAAATCCGCAATATCCGCGCGTGCCTTCGGGGCCGCCGCCTCCGGCGTCGCGCCAACCGCCTCGATCTCATAGGCGGTGCGCCAGGCCTCCATCAATGCGCGCGGAGCATCCCCCAGCGGGACGATGTCCTCATCGGCGCGGATCTCGGCCCGAAGCTCTGTCAGATCCAGCAGAAACCCCGGATCATCGCTGTCGAGCTGACAGGGGTGCGACTGCAGCTCGTTGGCGGCCAGAAAGCCACGCACCTGCGGCGCATCCCCCAACACCGCAGTGACCGCGCGCCCGGCCAGCAACCGCCCCGCCGCCCGCCAGTCAGAAGCCTCCGCAGCGGGGCACATCATCAAAACCGTTCCCGCCGTTGTGATCCCGAACACCCCGTCCAGCCCCGGCCGCACCCATAGCGTCAGCGCATGCGGAGGAGCCGCGCGCCGCTGCGGGCCGAGCCCATGGGCGCGCAGGTTTCCGATCAGGAACATGGAGCCCTGCAGATGCTCAAACAGCACTGTCTCGATCCAGCCGAGGTCAGACCTCTCCGCAGGGCGCCACCTCATCCCCAGTCTCCCAGCCTCTGCTGCCACAGCGTCATGGCGGCCACCGCTGCGGTATCGGCACGCAGGATGCGCGGCCCGAGACTGACCACATGCGATTGCTCCATCCCCTGCAGGCGCTTGCGTTCGGTCCCCGAGAACCCGCCTTCCGGCCCGATCACAATCGCCCAGGGGGCCGGTGGCTCCGCCGGGACCTCATCCAGAAACCGGCGCTGCCCCACTTCCGCCTCGTCGCAGAACATCAGCTGGCGCGGCAGCGGCCAATGATCCAGCAGCGCCGACAGTTTCTGCAGCTCCGCCACCTCCGGCACAAAGGTGCCGCCGCATTGCTCCGCCGCTTCTACCGCATGGGCCTGCAGCCGATCCTGCCGGATCCGCTCGGAATTGGTGAACTCCGTCACCACCGGCACAATGCGCGCCGCGCCCATCTCTGCGGCTTTTTCGACAATGAAATCGGTGCGTGCCTTCTTGATCGGCGCGAAAATCAGCCACAAATCCGGCGGCAGCTGCAGCGGCTTGGACTGCGCAACACAGGCCAGCACCCCGCCGCGTTTCCCGGCTTCGGCCACCTCTGCCTGCCATTCCCCGTCGCGCCCGTTGAACAGCGCAACGCAAGCCCCGACCCCCAGCCGCATCACCCCGAACAGATAATGCGCCTGATCCCGGTCCAGAGGAACCGATTGCCCTGCCCCCAAGGGGTGATCTACATACAGTCTGACTTTAGCACTCATGGGGTCCTACATATGCAAGGCCAGTCGCCAACACCAGATGGACGTGTCGCAGATGCTGTGAAAGGCAATTGGGTGGACACCCATGCGCCCGAGGCCCTGCGCCCCTACCTGCGTCTGAGCCGCGCCGATCGCCCGATCGGCACCTGGCTCCTGCTGCTGCCGTGTTGGTGGGGTCTGGCGCTGGCGATGCTGGCGGACCAGAGCCCGCGCTGGGGCGATCTGTGGATCTTCGTCGGCTGCGGCCTCGGGGCCTGGCTGATGCGGGGGGCGGGCTGTACCTGGAACGACATCACGGATCGCCACATCGATGGCAGCGTCGAGCGGACCCGCTCGCGCCCGATCCCGTCCGGCCAGGCAACGGTCAAGGGAGCGGCCCTATGGATGGGACTGCAAGCACTGCTGGCCTTCGGGATCTTGCTGACCTTCAATCAGGCCGCCATCGCGATGGGCATCCTGTCGCTGTTTCCGGTCGCAATCTACCCCTTTGCCAAGCGGTTCACCTGGTGGCCGCAGGTCTTCCTCGGGCTGGCCTTCAATTGGGGCGCGATGCTGGCCTGGGTCGCCCACAGCGGTCGGCTGGACTGGCCTGCGGTGGCGCTCTACGGGGCCGGCATGGCCTGGACGCTGTTTTATGACACCATCTATGCCCATCAGGATGCCGAAGATGACGCCCTGATCGGCGTGAAATCCACCGCGCGCCTGTTTGGCGACCGCTCGCCGGTCTGGCTCCGGCGCTTCATCGTGGCCACCGTCAGCCTGATGGCGCTGGCCGTCATCCTCGCGGTTCAGCCCTCAGGCTCGGTCCTGGCGCTGGCCTTGTCGCTGGTGGCGCCCTGGGCGATGGGATGGCATATGACCTGGCAGCTGCGGTCCTTTGACGCCGACAACTCTGCGCGGCTGCTGGCGCTGTTTCACCTCAATCGGGACACCGGCTTGATTCCGCTCATTTTCCTCGTCCTGGCATTGTTTGCATGATCGCGCGGCCCGACGCGATTGATCCAGCCTCCCCGCCCTTGTAAGACAGATGCCAATCGAACTGCCGGAACTTACTGCCCAATGCGTCTTTCCTCATTCATGATCCCCCCCCTGACCTTTGCCGCAGCGGCAGGTCTCAGTCTGGTGGTGGCGGGGTTTGCGGCGACGGCACTGGAAGACAACACCGAGATCGCAGTCCGCCGCACGCTGGACAGCGCCGGGTTCACCTGGGCCGAAGTGGTGGCCGACGGCCTCCGGGTGGAGCTCTCGGGCGAGGCCCCGGATGAGGCCAAGCGGTTCGCCGCGATTTCCCGCATCGGCGCCGTAGTGGATGCCTCGCGGATCATCGATCAGATGGAGATCACCCCGTCAGAGGGCATCGCACCGCCGCGATTCTCGACAGAGATTCTGCGCAATGATGCCGGGATCTCCATCATTGGCCTCGTTCCGACCGCAAGCGACCACGCGGCATTGATGGGCAAACTCGCCGCGATCAAACGCAACCCGCAGGTCACCGACTTTGTCGAAACAGCCGACTACCCGCTGCCCCGAGGCTGGACCGATGCCATGTCCTATGCGCTCAAGGCGCTGGCGCTGCTGCCGCGCACCAAGATCTCCGTCGAAGCAGGCGCCGTCAGCATCACCGCCATCTCGGACAGTCCCGAAGCCAAGGAAAAGCTGGAAAATGACCTGACCCGCATGGCCCCGCCCTCGGTTCATGTGACGCTCGATATCGCGGCGCCGCGTCCTGTGATCTCGCCCTTCACGCTGCGCTATGTCCTCGACGAGGGGGGCGGCCGGTTCGATGCCTGCTCGGCCGAGAGCGACGAGAGCCGCGACCGCATCCTGAACGCCGCCCGGCTGGCCGCCCTGCAGAGCGACAGCGAATGCACCATCGGCCTCGGCGTGCCCTCCGCCAATTGGTCGCGTGCCGTCGAGGTCGGTCTGGCGGCGTTGACGGAACTCGGGTCCGGATCGATCACCTATTCCAACGGCGACGTGACGCTGGTCGCAGCCGAGGGGACCGCCGCGCCAATGTTCGACCGAATCGTCGGCGAGCTGGAAAACGCCCTGCCGCAGGTCTTTGTGCTGCATGCGGTGCTCCCCGAGCCCGAAACCGAGGCCAGCGACAGCACCCCGGAGTTTTCGGCCACACTCAGCCCCGAGGGCCAGGTGCAACTGCGCGGCCGGCTGAGCGATGACGCCCAGCGCCGCACCGTGGACAGCTACGCGCGGGCCCGGTTTGGCTCCGATGCGGTCTATGTGGCCACGCGCAATGTACCGGACCTGCCCGGCGCCTGGCCGATTCGCGTGCTGGCCGCGCTGGATGCGCTGGCGCAGCTGGAACGCGGCGCGGTGACCGTCACCCCGGATCTGGTCAGCCTGCGCGGCATGAGCCATCAGGAAAACGCCAGCGCCGAGGTGGCGCGGATGCTGTCGGACAAACTGGGCGAGGCCGAGGATTACGAACTGGACCTGACCTATGAGGCCCCCCCGGAACCGGAGGACCAGCTGATGGCCGCGGCCCTGTGCGAGGCTGAACTGGCCGCCATCCAGCGCGCCGAGAAGATCGCCTTCGAACCCGGCTCCGCGACCGTGGCCGCCGACAGCGCGCGGGTGATCGACAAGATTGCCAGGCTTCTGGATCAATGCGGCGAAATTCCTCTGGAAATTCAGGGGCACACCGACAGTCAGGGACGGGAAGAGATGAACCTCAACCTCAGCCAGGCCAGAGCCCAGTCCGTCCTGAACGCGCTCCGGGCGCGGCGGCTGCTGACCGGCAGCTTCGTGGCCAAGGGCTATGGCGAAGTCACCCCCATCGCCAGCAATGACACCGAAGAGGGACGCGAGGCCAACCGCCGCATCGAATTCCGCCTCATTGAAACCGAACCGCCCTCAGAGGACGGGACCGAGGGGGGCTCCGACGAGGGCTCCGGGGACGGAACCGATGCCGACCGCGCCCCGCAAACCGACCCCACCGACGCCGAGGCCACCCCCCCTCAGCCCAACGAGACCGCAACAGACCCCCTCCAGGAGACCGAAGGATAATGAGCAGAACAGAGTTCATCCTCACCACAGCCATCATCCTGTTCGCGGCCTTTGCGATGGGATGGTTTGCCAATTGGCTGGTGCACCGCTTCACCCGCGTGCGCCAAAGCGACGTGGCGGATCTGGACCGCATGAGCCAGGAACTGCACGAGGCAGAAGAAACCCGCGATCAGGCGATCACATATCTGCAGCAACGCGAAGCGGAGCTGACCAATCAGCTCAGCCAGACCGAAGCCGAGTTGCGCGCTGCCATGGACGGGCTGCGCGAGGCGCGTCAAGAGGCCGAGGAACTACGCTCACAGCTGCACGGCGCCGGTTGAGGTCCCCCTCCTGATGACCCGGATCGGCCAGCCAGATGATACGGCTCAGACGCCCGAGACCGCAGAGACGGATCTCTTGCGACAGCTGACCGCTTGTGAAACATCCGTGTGGGAGGCTCTGGTCGAGGGCGACGCCGATGCAGATGCCGCCGCCCTCTGCGACAGTTTTCTCGGCGTCTACGCAGATGGCTTTGCCGGAAAATCCGATCACTGCGGCCAGCTCGGGTCCGGCCCCACGGTTACCAGCTACCGCCTCTCCCTGCTGAGGGCCCGGGCACTTGGCTGCGACCACGCCCTGCTGAGCTATCGCGCCGATTTCACACGCCCCGGACAGCGCGCGCCCGAAGCGATGTTCGTCAGCTCGATCTGGCAACGCCAGACCCGGCAGGGCGCGCGCCATCCTGCACCGCTTTGGCGCAATATCTTCAGTCAGGACACCCCGGCTGATCCGGCTGATCCCGAGGCTGCACCACCGGTCGGATAGGCCACCGCCGCCGGGCCGACAGGCACGGCGCCCGGCCCAACGGGAAGACGCGCCGCAAGGCGCCGATGACGGGCGGGAGAGCCCCCGGTCAACCCGGTCCCCAGAAACACCCCGGCCGCAGAATCAGGCACCCCACGGCCCACACAGCTTGCACGGCGCAAAGCACACAGCGCACAGCTTGCACGGCGCAGGCACCACTCACAATTCGAAATCACCGCAGGACGGCCCGGCGTTACCAGCGCGTCAACGCGTCTTCGTCGGCTTCTTTTGCCGCGACCCAATCGGCGGCGCCATCCGCAAGGATTTCCTTCTTCCAGAACGGTGCGCGGGATTTCAGGTAGTCCATCAGGTATTCCGCCGCCTCAAAGGCCGCCACACGATGGCGCGCCGCCGTGGCCACCATCATGATCTGATCGCCCGGCTGCAATCGCCCGTATCTGTGGATCACCAGCGTATCCGTCAGCTCCCAGCGCGCGCAGGCCTGCGCCGCGATCTGCTGCAGCGCCTTTTCCGTCATCCCCGGATAGTGCTCGATCTCCATCACAGTCATGGCACCGGCCGCGGCATCGCGCACCACACCGGTAAAGGTCACGACAGCCCCCGCGCCCCCGGCACCGGCGGCAAATCGGTTCGCTTCTGCGCCGAAATCAAACGGCGTGTCCTGTACCCTCACCTGCATCCGGTCATCCGCCTGTCATCCGCCTATCATCCGCCTGTCAGCCGCCTGTCATCGGTGGGAAAAACGCCACCTCACGCACCCCCAGCAGCGGCGCGTCAAACTCCGCCAGCTCCTGATCCAGCGCCACCCGCAAGGCCGACAGATCCGCAAAGGCCGCCGCATAGCGGTCGTCGCGCGCCACGAGCTCTTCGATCAACTCGGCGACGGTCACCGCTGTGGTCTCGACCCGCTCTTTCGGCAGACCGATCCGTTCGCGCACCCAGGCAAAATACAGCACATCCATCAGCGCGTCTCCTTCAGATAGGGCAGGGCCTTCTTGATATAGTCGATGCCGGTCATCAACGTCAGCGCCGCCGCGATCCACAGCAACCACAACCCGATACGCCCGGACCAGACCATGCCTTCGAAGTAGAACCGCAGCCCCTGGGTGTCCGCGACAGCGCCGGACAATACGTCCTGCACCATATCGCGATCCATGCCAAAGCCCCCCATACCGAGGTGATGTTCAAAAATACCCTGCGAAAACAGGGTCGCGATTGCAATCATCTGCGCCGTGGTTTTCCATTTCGCGAGTTTCGTGACCTTCAGCGTACCCGCCGTATCCCCCAGGAATTCGCGCAGCCCCGAGACGAAAACCTCGCGGAACAAGATGACCGTCGCAGGCAGCACCAGCCAGGCCGTCCAATGAGAGGTCGCATAGCCCACAAGGATCATCAGGGCGATCACCACCATCGCCTTGTCCGCGATCGGGTCGAGCATCGCTCCGATCTTGGTCTCCTGCTTCCAGCTGCGCGCCAGATAGCCATCGACCCAATCGGTCAGCGCCGCGCCCACGAACAGCACAAGCGCGAACCAATCCGCATAGGGGCGCGTAAAAAACAGAAACATGACCGCCAGCGCCGGAGCGGCCAGCAACCTTAGGAGTGTGAGTATATTGGGTAAATTCCAGATCATGGCCGCACCTTAGCCGCCCGCGACAGGAGTGGGAAGCGGCCCTGTGACGAAATAACCCCGCCCCCCCAATTCTGGCCCCGGGTTTCGCAGATCTCCGCCGGTCGGCCGGTCCCAGGCCGCAGGCGGCGAAGGGCAGAGCCCCCTGCCCTCAGCGCTCCTGGAAATAGTTGTAGATGGTTTCGGCCAGCGCGTCCGAGATGCCCTCGACCGCCGTGAGATCCGACAGGTTGGCGCGGCTCACCGCCTTGGCGCTGCCGAAATGGGTCAACAGCGCCTTCTTGCGGGTCGCGCCCACGCCCGCGATGTCGTCCAGCGGGTTGGCAGCCATGGATTTCGCCCGCTTGGCGCGATGGGTGCCAATGGCAAAGCGGTGCGCCTCGTCCCGCATCCGCTGAATGAAATAGAGCACCGGGTCATTGCGCTGCAGGGCAAAGGCAGACTCTCCGGGGCGGTAGAATTCCTCCTTGCCGTGATCGCGATCCACCCCTTTGGCGACCCCGACCATGGGCACATCCTGGACGCCGTGCTCTTCCATGATTTCCGCCACCGCCGAAACCTGCCCAGCCCCGCCATCGATCAAGAGCAGATCCGGCCACATGCCCCTGTCGCGATCCGGGTCCTCTTTCAGCAGGCGCGAGAAACGACGGTTCAGCACCTCCTTCATCATGCCGAAGTCATCGCCGGGCACCAGATCCTCGCCCTTGATATTGAACTTGCGATAGGCGTTCTTCATGAATCCTTCGGGGCCCGCGACGATCATCGCGCCCACCGCATTGGTGCCCTGAATATGCGAGTTGTCATAGACTTCGATCCGGTTTGGTGGCCCCTCAAGGCCAAAGGCATCCGCCAGCCCGCGCAGCAATTTCGCCTGGGTGGCGCTCTCGGCCATCTTCCGGGCGAGGCTTTCGCGGGCGTTGCGCACCGCCGAGGCCACCAGCTCTGCCTTCTCGCCCCGCTGCGGCACCAGCAGCTCCACCTTGCGATTGGCCTTGTTGCTCAGCGCCTCCGCCATCAGATCCGAAGTGTCGATATCATCCGAAAGGATCAGCTGCCGCGGCACGTCCTTGTTGTCGTAGAACTGCCCGACAAAGGCCTCCATGACCTCGGCCGGTGACATGTCCTCGGAGACACGCGGATAGAAATCCTGATTGCCCCAGTTCTGATTGGCGCGGATGAAAAACACCTGCACGCAGGCCTGACCGCTGTCCATATGCAGACCGATCACATCCGCTTCGGCGACGCCGCGCGGGTTGATCCCCTGGGCCGACTGCACCTGCGTCAGCGCCTTGATCCGGTCGCGCAGCGCGGCCGCCCGCTCGAACTCCATCGCTTCGGAGGCCGCCATCATCTGCGCGCCCAGCTCTTCCTGGATCTTGGTGGACCGCCCGGACAGGAACCGTTCGGCGTCATGCACGCTTTCGGCATATCCCTCGCGCGAGATCAGACCGACGCAGGGGCCGGAGCAGCGCTTGATCTGGTATTGCAGACAGGGGCGCGTGCGGGTTTCAAACATCGAGTCGGAGCAATTCCGCAGCAGAAACGCCTTTTGCAGCTGATTGAGCGTCCGGTTCACCGCCCCGGCGCTGGCAAAGGGGCCGAAATAGCTGCCCTTTTCCTTGCGCGCGCCGCGGTGTTTCTTGATCTGGGGAAACGCGTGGCTCTTGCCGACCAGAATATTGGGAAAGCTTTTGTCATCGCGCAGCAGCACGTTGTACTTGGGCTTCAGCTGCTTGATCAGGTTTTGCTCCAGCAGCAGCGCCTCGGTCTCGGTGCGCGTGGTCAGGAACATCATCGACGCCGTCTGCGCGATCATCTTCTCGATCCGGGGGCTGTGACCGGGCCGGGAATAGTTCGACACCCGCGCCCGCAGATTGCGCGCCTTGCCCACGTAAAGCACGCGGCTTTCGCAATCCAGCATCCGGTAGACCCCGGGAGAGGTCTCAAGCGTTTTCAGATAGTCCTGAATAACGCCGTAGCCGGTGCGGGGCGGCGCGGAGGAGGCGCCAGTGGCAGGCGATTCTGAGCTGGGATCGGTCATGGGGACTGACATATGATTCTGGCGGCCTCGCTGCAATCTTCAGCAGGATATTTCAAGCTGTGATGAATCCACCGTTCATGTGGATAAGCCGGCTGATAACTTTGGGCTTACCGCGTTTTTCCCTTTAGATTTGCAGACTTCGCTGAATTGACCAATTTTTAAGCATTTCGCCAAGGGGCTGATTTAATTTGTTATTTTTCGACACATGTCTCAAAGGCTTGAAATTATTGATGTTTTTGTAACGGTGGCGTGAATGAAATATGACGCGTGCATAAGTCGTCGCGTCACTTTGAGAATTGCATCTTGGCGCCAGCTTTCCCGGGGTGCAGCGCTCTACTCCGATCCCTCGGTATCCGGGGTCTGCCAGGCCAGATGCTGGCCCCCATCGACACAGATCAGCTGACCGGTGACGGCCGGGGCAGCGACCAGATAGCGCAGGGCGGCGGTGATGTCAGACAGGTCGGCACCGCGGTGCAAAATCGTGGCCGCGCGTTGCGCCGCGAAGTCTTCTGCCGACTGGCGCGGCCCCTGCAGCGTCGGCCCCGGCCCGATGGCATTGACCCGTATTCCGGGCGCCAGCGACTGAGCCGCCGTCTGCGTCAGCGTCCAAAGCGCGGATTTCGCCAGGGTGTAGCTCATGAACTGGGGCGTCAGTTTCCGCACCCGTTGATCGATCATATTGATCGCGACCGCCGCCGCCAGCGGCTCTCCCGCAGCGGAGCGTCGCTCGGGCAGGCCCTGCGCTGCCAGCGCCTGCAACAGCAGAAACGGCGCCCGCAGATTGCTCTGCATATGGCGGTCCCAACTGTCGCGGGTCGCCGTTTCCAGCTCGTCCGGTTCAAAGATGGACGCATTGTTCACCAGACAGGTGATAGGCCCGCCCAGCTGATCTGCGGCGCGGGGCAACAGCGCCTCGGATTGGGCGTCCTGCAGCAGGTCCGCCTGCACCATCACCGCGCGCCGCCCCAGCGCCTCGACCGCGCGGGCGGTCTCTGCCGCGTCCCGGTCCGAGCTGGCGTAGTGGATCGCCACATCATAGCCGTCTTCGGCCAGCGCCACCGCCATTGCACGCCCAAGACGTTTCCCGGCCCCGGTAACCAATGCCCGCATGTGCTGTCTCCTGCGTTTCAGTGCCTGCGTCACGAAACCTAGAGCAGCATCCACACATAGGCCACATAAAGTCCGGTCAGGATCACGCCCCAGATCCGATTGATGTCCTGCCGCAGAAACACGAACGGGATGATCAGCAGCGACGCGGCCAGCATCACCCACAGATCAAAGCGCAGGAACTCCGGATCGACGGAAATCGGACCGATAAAGCTGGTCAGCCCGATAATCGCCAGAAGGTTGAACATATTCGATCCGATGACATTGCCCAGCGCCACGTCGGCCTGCCGCCGCATGACCGCCATCAGCGTCGTGGACAGCTCTGGCAGGGAGGTGCCGATGGCCACAAGCGTCAGGCCGATGACCGTCTCGCTCAGACCATAGAGGCGCGCGATGATGGTCGCGTTCTCCACCAGCAATTCCGCCCCCAACGGCAGCCCCACCAGCCCCAGCACCAGATAGATGCCGATGCGCCAGAACGGCATGTCGGGATCGGCTTCGTCGATCTCTTCCAGCTCGGCCTCTTCCCCGGCCGCCCGATGGGCACGGGCCTCGCGAAAGGCGGTCGTCAGCACGAAGGCCAGAGCCAGCAGCAGGATCAGGCCGGAGAGCCAGGTGAAAGTGCCGAAAAACGCCAGCGCAATGAACAGAACCGTGGCCGCGATCATGAAGAGGTAATTCTTGCGGCTGTCGCATTCGCTGGTGTGCAGCGTGCGCAGGATGGCAGGAATGCCCAGAACCATCAGGATATTCGCGGTGTTCGAGCCGACCACATTTCCCAGCGCAATGCCATCGGCGTTTTCCATCACCGCCTGAATGGCGATCAGCAACTCCGGCGCGGATGTCCCGAAGGCGACGATGGTCAGGCTGACGATCAGGGCCGGTATGCCGATCCGCAACGACAGGTTCACCGCCCCGCGCACCAGCGCATCGCCTGCCAGCAGCAGGATCACCAGACCAAGGACCGAAAAGAGCCATGGCATCATGTCTTGGGACCTCCTCGTCCGCAGGCACAGGGCCCCTTGCCGATCCTGAAACGATGGCAGGACGGGCAGCGGGCCGATTTGAGCTTCTGTTGTCCCGGGAAACGCAAACGACCGAACATGGCCAGAACAGCCATGGCCAGCAGGAACAGGGAGACGATTTTCAAGATCACGTCAGAGGCCAAAACGCGCGAAATGCGCACGTTCCTCGACCGCCGCAAGGGCATCCTCGGCCAGGGACAGGCCAAACCGGCTGAGAAACGGCTTCTTGAGACCATAGCGCCGCAGACGCATCTTCTTGCCGTAGCGTGCCTGCAGCACCGGCTTCAGATGGCCGATCCCGTCGATCAGCCCCAGCGCCTCGGCGCGTCGCGCCAGCCAGACCTCTCCGGTGAACAGCGAGTCCTCATCCGAGAGCTTGCTGCCCCGGCGATCGGTGACATGATCGATGAAATTGGCGTGGATGTCGTTCAGCAGCACCTTGAGCCGGGCAACATCCTCTTCATTTTCCGGGCGGAAGGGATCCAGCATGCTCTTGCTCTGGCCTGCGGTATGAACACGCCGCTCCAGCCCCTGACGGGCCAGGAAGACATGCGCGCCAAACCCTGCGGAGATCACCCCGATGGAGCCGACGACAGAGCTGGCATCGGCAAAGATCTCATCCGCAGCCGCCGCCAGCCAATAGCCGCCGGAGGCTGCCACATCCTCGACAAAGGCGATGACGGGGACGTTGTTTTCTTCTGACAACCGGCGAATACGCGCCCCGATCAGCGCGCTTTGCACCGGGCTGCCACCGGGGGAATTGATTTCCAGCGCGACGGCGGCGGGCTTGCCTTTCTTGAAGGCACGTTCCAGCACCGGAGCCAGCGCTGCGTCATTCAGCCCGCCCCGTGCGGACATGCCGATGGCACCGGACAGACGTACAACCGCCACAGTGGGTGGCCGTTTCATAAAGGGGATGCGAACACTCATTGCGCCGATGTAGAATGCCCCCCTGCCGGAAACAAGGTGCAGGTCCGGAGGAATTCTCCTGCGGTTACGTTTCACGTCGTGTCACGGGTAAAAATGCAACGTATCCAAACCCTCCGGCCCCGAAAGCACGAAAGACTGCGCCTCTCGTTTACCGATTTTTAAGACCTGCGATCACCGCACCCGTTATAGGGCGTCGGCGGCAAGACCAAATCCGCGGGTCACCCGCCGCGACACAGGGAGCGGCCTGGAGCGGCATCAGGGGAGCATCAGGGGGGGCAACATCGGGGGCGACCGGACGCAACCGCGCCGCGTCCCCATCGGGGACGCGGCGCCGGGCCCAACGGGTCCGTCTCAGGCCCGGAGTGTGGGCCTGTGGTGGACCGGGCGGGAGCCCCCCCGGTCGCGTTTCAGGACCGCAGCCGCCACCCGGTCCTGAAGATCCACCCGATCGCCACCAGACACAGGCTGGTGAAGAAGGCGATCGCCAGAAGGCTGAGCCCCACCGGAACATCCGCCATGCCAAAGAACGACCACCGGAACCCCGAGATCAGATAGACAACCGGGTTGAACAGGGTGATCGTCTGCCACACCGGCGGCAACATCGAGATCGAATAGAATGACCCGCCGAGAAAAATCAGCGGCGTCACGATCAACAGCGGCACAAGCTGCAGCTGCTCAAAGTTCCTGGCCCAGATCCCGATGATAAACCCCAGAAGCGAAAAGCTGACACAGGTCAGCACCATGAACAGCACCATGGCCAGCGGGTGCTGGATGGTCAGGTCCACAAACAGATGCGCCGTGACCAGAATGACCACGCCGATGAACATCGCCTTGGTGGCCGCGGCCCCCACATAGCCCAGCACGATCTCGAGAAAATTCACCGGCGCCGACAGCAATTCGTACATCGTGCCAATGAATTTCGGAAAATAGATCCCGAAAGACGCATTCGAGATCCCCTGCGTGATGACGCTCAACATGATCAGGCCAGGCACGATGAAGGCCCCATAGGACACCCCTTCGACCTGATCGATCCGGCTGCCGATGGCCGCGCCAAAGACCACGAAATACAGCGATGTCGACAGGACCGGCGAAATGAAGCTCTGCGCCAGGGTGCGAAAGAACCGCGCCATCTCAAAGCGATATATTGCAGCAACCGCGATCCAGTTCATGCCGCTTCTCCTGATACAAGATCCACAAATATGTCTTCCAGGCTCGATTGCCGCGTCACCACATCCGCCAGCACCAGCCCCGCCGCCGCGACATCATTCAAAAGCGTCGTGATACCGGTACGTTCCGCCTTGACGTCATAGGTATAGATCAGCGACCGGCCGCCCTCGCCCAGGCGCAGGTCGTGGATTTTCAGACCCTCGGGCACGGCTGGGATCGGATCGGTCAGCAGCACCTCGAGCTCTTTCTGACCCATCCGCGCCATCAGGTCGGATTTCTCCTCGACCAGCAGGATCTCTCCCTTGGCGATCACGCCGACGCGATCCGCCATGGCTTCCGCCTCTTCAATGTAATGGGTGGTGAGAATGATGGTGACGCCGCTTTCCCGCAGCTCCCGGACCACCTCCCACATATCCTTGCGCAGCTCCACATCGACGCCGGCGCTCGGTTCATCCAGAAACAGCACCCTTGGCTCATGGCTCAGCGCCTTGGCAATCAGCACCCGGCGTTTCATACCACCCGAAAGTTCCTTGATCTGATTGCCCCGCTTGTCCCAGAGCGACAGTTTCTTCAGGATATCCTCCAGCAAGGCATCATTCCTCGGCTTGCCAAACAATCCCCGCGAAAACCGCACCGTGTTCAACACGGTTTCAAAAGGCTCGAGGTTGATTTCCTGCGGCACCAGGCCGATCATCGACCGCGCCGCGCGAAAATCGGTCGTGATGCTATGCCCCCCCACGGTCACCGCGCCCGAGGTCGCAGTGGTGATGCCACAGACGGTCGAGATCAAAGTCGTCTTGCCCGCGCCATTGGGTCCCAGCAGCGCCAGGATTTCACCCTCTTGGATATCAAGGCTCACGCCTTTCAGCGCTTCGAACCCGTCGGCGTAGGATTTTCGTAAATCAGTGATGGACAGAATGGTGCTCATGAGGCCTCCGGTTCTGATCGGTTATTGGTGAACCGGATGGCTCACGGCGGATGCAGAAGTAACGCCCACGTGAACGAAGGGCCACCCACACAGCCGCGCAAGCGCCTGTGCACCGGCGCAGCCTTGAATTTCCACGTGCAGGTCCAGATCAGGCGCCGCCGGTGATCTTCTTCAGCCAGCTTTTCTTTTCACCCGTCTCTGCAGCGCCCTCATCGGCGCCATCCCGCGGCACGGTCTCTTCTGCGCCCCCGCCCAGGGTCTCCTGAAGGTTGGTGAAGAACTGATCTGCCATTTTCTTGGCGAAGCCGTCGATGATGCGGCTGCCAAGCTGCGCCAGCTTGCCGCCGACCTTGGCATCGACATCATAGGCCAGGACGGTGCCGGTCCCGCTCGGCGTCAAGGTCACCACGGCGCTTCCCTTGGCAAAGCCCGCAGCCCCGCCCTTGCCCTCGCCCGAGATGGTCAGCTTCTGGTTTTCGATCAGATCGGACAGGGTGACCTTGCCGGTGAACGTCGCTTTGACCGGACCGACCTTCTGCGTCACCTTGGCCTCGAATCCCTCTTCCGGCGAGCCCGAAACCTCCTGTGCGCCGGGCACACAGCTCTTCAGCACCTCCGGGTTCAGCAGTGCCGCATAAACGGTTGCGGGATCGGCCGCGATTTCCTTCTGGTCACTCATCTGCATGACGTATCTCCCTGTCCTCAGCTGCGGTTCCCTAGACCTAGCGGTTCCGGGCGGCGCTGCCAACGGTCGTCGCGAACGTGGCGTCACATCCCGCGCCGATTGCGGCCTGCCCCCGGTTGCAGGCAGGGTCGGGTTCAGACATCAGAGGCACAGCCGGAGGTCCCGCCATGCTCGAGGGTATTCGCATCATCGAAATCGAGGCGCTGGGGCCTGCGCCTTTTGCGGCCATGATGCTGGCCGACCTCGGGGCAGAGGTGATCTGCATCCACCGCAAGGGCGGCACCGCGCCCCCCGGCATGGCGGAACAGTCGATCCTGGACCGGGGCAAGAAATCCATCGCCCTCGACCTGAAGGACCCGGAGGACCAGCAAATCGCGCAGGCCCTGATTGCGACGGCAGACGGGCTGATCGAAGGGTTTCGCCCGGGCGTGATGGAACGGCTGACCCTCGGCCCGCAGGAGATGTCGGCGCTCAATCCCGCATTGGTGTATGGCCGGATGACCGGTTGGGGGCAGGCTGGTCCAATGGCGCATGTGGCCGGTCACGACCTCACCTATATCGCCCTCTCCGGCGCGCTCTGGCCCGCCTCGGCACCGGGCGATCCGCCCCTGCCGCCGCCGACGCTTGTCGGCGATATCGGGGGCGGCGCGCTCTACCTTGTCGCAGGGCTTCTGGCCGGGCTCCTGCGCGCCGCATCCACCGGCGTGGGCACCGTGGTCGACGCGGCGATCTACGACGGCTCGGCGCATATGATGTCGCTGCTGATGGCGATCCGTCAGGCCGGAGGTTTTGGGGAGCGACGCGGCGAGAACCTGCTCGACGGTCCCCATTGGAGCCGGACCTATGCCTGCAAAGGCGGGGGGCATGTCTCTGTGCAATGTCTGGAGCCGCAGTTCTACGCTTTGTTTCTGGCCGGGATGGGGCTCGATCAGGACCCCGATTTCGCACGGCAGCACGACGCGGCGCTCTGGCCGGAACTCACCGCCCGCCTTGCCGGGCGGTTCGCGGCCCGGACGCGCGACCACTGGGCGGACCTGTTTGCCGCGTCGGACGCCTGCGTGGCGCCCGTGCTCTCGCCGACAGAGGCCGCAGACCACCCGATCAATACCAGCCGCGCCACCTGGACCACCGTCAATGGCGATCTGCAGCCTGCCCCGGCGCCTAGATTTGACGGGCAGATCAAAACCCCCGGCCCGATACCGGCCCGGGATCACCACCGGGCCGGGATCCTGCGCGATCTGGCGCAGAGGGGTTTGATGCAACGGGATCTGGCGCGCCCCCATTCTGGTTCAAAAGACTGACGTCAGCCCCCCGCTCGCGCCCGGACAGTGCAGGCACATCGAGCAGCCCCGACAGGCCAGACAGATGGACCAGACGGGCTGGCCGGAGAGACAGGCCCAACAGACCGGCCGGACGCCAAACCCCAAACAACCTGTGCGAGGGCCATCGGCCCTCGCCCCGCCGGGTTCACTCCACCGCACCCTCTCGCACGGTGTCGATCATCAATTGGACATTGTCAGGATCGCCGTCCGGCGTGATGCCATGACCAAGGTTGAAGATATGCGGCCCCTTGGAGAAAGCCTTCACTATGCGCCGCGTATCCGACACAAGCGCCTCCCCGCCCGAGACCATATGCCGAGAGGCGAGGTTGCCCTGCACGCAGCCATCGACCTGCACATGCGCCGCCGCCCATTCCGGATCGACGGAATTGTCCAGCGCAACGCAATCGACGCCGGTCGCCTTGTGAAAGCCGATGTATTTCTCGGCCGCCTCACGCGGGAAGCCGATGATCGGGATGCCGGGATGGCGCGCTTTCAGCGCCGCGGTAATTTCCCGGGCAGGCTCCAGCGCGTATTTGTCAAAGGCCGCACCTTTCAGGGACCCGGCCCAGCTGTCGAAGATCTTGATCACCTCGGCACCGGCCTCGACCTGGGCGCTCAGGTATTCGATGGTGGCCGCGGTGATCCGGGCCATCAGCGCCTCAAACACGGCCGTGTTCTGCGTCATCAGCGCATGGGCCGGTGCCTGATCCGGCGTGCCCCGTCCGGCGATCATGTAGGTGGCGACGGTCCAGGGCGCCCCGGCAAAGCCGATCAGCGTGGTTTCGCGCGGCAGGGCCCCGGACAGGATGCGCAGGGTCTCATAGACCGGATCGAGGGTTTCGTGAATGTCGCTGACCGGTTTCAGCCGGGCAAAATCCGCATCCCCCGTGATCGTCGACAGGCGCGGGCCTTCACCGGTGACGAACCAAAGATCCGCCCCCAGCGCCTGCGGCACCAGCAAGATATCCGCAAACAGGATCGCCGCATCAAAGCCAAAGCGCCGAATCGGCTGCAATGTCACCTCGGCGGCCAGCTCCGGGTTGTAGCACAGGCTCAGGAAATCACCGGCCTGCGCCCGCGTGGCCCGGTACTCCGGCAGATATCTCCCCGCCTGGCGCATCATCCAGATCGGTGGCACATCCAGCGTCTCGCCCGCCAGCGCCCGCAGGATCGTCTTCTGTTGGCCCATGCTCTGCCCCTTTTGTTCCAGCTCCCCTGAGGTCTAGCCTCAGCGGCAAATTGTCAAGGCTTGCGCCCCGAGGGCACCCTAGCGCTTGCCACGGCATAATGTCGCGATTAAGCCTCTGCCCCATGACCCTGACCCTGCCCTCTCCCGCTTCACCCCTGAAAATCGGCACCCGCGGCTCGCCATTGGCCCTGGCCCAGGCCTATGAGACCCGTGACAGGCTGGCGCGCGCCTTTGATCTGGACCCTGCGGCCTTTGACATCGTGGTGATCAAGACCACCGGCGACAATCGCGCGATGATCGATGCCGACCGGCCGCTGAAGGAGATCGGAAACAAGGGGCTGTTCACCAAGGAGATCGAAGAGGCGCTGACCTCCGGAGGTATCGACCTGGCCGTGCATTCGATGAAGGACATGCCGACCGTGCAGCCCGACGGTCTGCTGCTGGACTGCTATCTTCCGCGCGAGGACGTGCGCGACGCCTTTGTTGCGCCCACGTATCGTGCCATTGCCGATCTGCCGGAGGGGGCGGTTGTGGGGACGTCCTCCCTGCGCCGCCGGGCGCAGCTTCTGCATCAGCGGCCGGATTTGCAGGTGGTGGAATTCCGCGGCAACGTGCAGACCCGGCTGCAGAAGCTGGGGGACGGTGTGGCGACCGCAACCTTCCTCGCGATGGCGGGCCTGCGTCGGCTGAACATGGCCGAGGAGGTCCCCGGATGCCCGATCGAGCCGGAAGAGATGCTGCCCGCGGTCGCGCAGGGGGCCATCGGCATCGAGCGCCGCCGCGACGATCCGGTCGCCGCCACATTGCTGGAAGCGATCCATCACGCGGAAACCGGTCTGCGGCTTGCAGCCGAACGCGCCTTTCTGGCGGCCCTCGACGGGTCCTGCGAAACCCCGATCGCCGCCCTGGCAGAGCTCTCCGGTGGCGCGCTGCATCTGCGTGGTGAAATCCTGCGTCCCGACGGATCCGAAAAACTGTCTGCGGCCCAGAGTGGTCCGGTCGAAGATGGCGCCGAACTCGGTCGCCACATGGGCGAAGGCCTGCGCGCGCGGGCGGGCACCGGGTTCTTCACACTCTGAGACCCGAGGCCCGCGCATTGCCTTGGAAGATCTTCGCGACCGGCCTCGAAGGCTCAGCATCCGCAGCAGGCGAGCCCTCCCGCCCCTTTCTGGTTGAGCCATAGGCTCCCCCAAAAGCGTTGGGCCGGGCAGGCCGCGCCTCCGGCGCCTCCTCTGACGTCCCCTCGATCCCCCACCAGGCAGCGGGTCTCCGGCCTTCAGTTCCCCGGTTCGAGTGCAGACTGCGCAGGGTCTGCCGGCAGGTATTTTCGATACCCGAGCCACTGCAGCCAACTGTCCGCCGTGCCTGCAAAGACGTTCAGATCCACATCCCCCTCAACCCCCGGCACCGATCCCGTGCCGGTGTATTGCCAAAAGCGCCACTGCGCGCCGGGGTAGACCTGTTCGGGATGGCCGGCGACAGACCGCAGCCAGAAATCCACCCCCTTCAGCTGACCGATGCCTGTGTCGCGGTAGAAATCCACCGTCGTATACAGCACCGGCCGACGGCCGTAATGCGCCTTGATCAGGCGCAGGAACCGCTCTGCCTCGCGGCGGGCCTGGGCGCCGGAGGGGCGGCGCTTGCACGTGGGAGAGGCGTGGTTCCATTCAATGTCCAGCACCGGCGGCAGGCTGCCTGCGTCCCGGGGGACATTGCGGATATACCACCGTGCCTGATCTTCCGGCGTGCGACAGAAATAGTAGAAATGATAGGCTCCGCGCCGCAGCCCCGCACGCCGCGCCGCGCGCCAGTTCGACCGGAACTCCGGATCCAAGAAATCACCGCCTTCGGTCGCCTTGATCCAGGCGAAGGAGACCCCGGAGGCACGGACCTTTGGCCAGTCGATGCGCCCCTGATAGCGCGCCACGTCGATGCCATGGACCGGATAGACCCAAGGCGGTGTCCCCTCCCACCCGTGCGGATCGTTGTCCCCAAACCTCGGAAAAGTGGCGAGCGCCTCATAGGCCCGGGCAAAGACCGGATCGATCACCCGCTGCGCCTGCCCCTCCAGTGGCGGCGCTGGCACCGGCGCGCGTGTTGTGCTGCTGCAGGACGCCAGGCCCGCCACACCAAGAACCAATGCAACTCGTCTGAACACCCGGCCCAATGTCATCTCATCTCCGCCCTCAAACGCTCTCTCCCGAAACGCACTGCGCTGAAACGCACTGCCCCGGAACATACTGCCTCATAGAGCCGCAGAGCGCCCAATCCATCAACAGGAACTGAAGAGCCCGCCACCTGCGCGCCCCCGGATCGGCGGAAACACACTGGTTTGTCGCATCGCACTGCCCCGTATACCCCTGCCCCGTATACCCCTGCCCAGTATACCCCTGCCCCATATCCCCCAGTCAACTATCCCGACTGTCCATTATGCAGCCTGTCCAATATCCCGCCTGTCCTGCGTCACACCCATTTCGCCAGGGGCGGCAGGCTCATCAGCACTGCATTGGCGTCATGCCCGGTTTCCAGACCGAATTTGGTACCACGATCATAGACCAGATTATATTCGGCATAGAGCCCGCGATGGATCAGCTGTGCATCCCTGTCCGCCGCATCGCAGTCCTGCACCCGGCGGGATTCGACCAATGGCGCAAAGGCCGGCAGGAACGCCCGGCCAATGTCCTGGATCAAAGCAAAATCCTGCGCCCAGTCGCCGCTGTTGTGATCATCGAGGAAAATGCCGCCGACCCCCCGGGCCCGGCCGCGATGGGGAATATAGAAATACTCATCCGCCCAGGCCTTCAGCCGAGGGTAGAGATCCGCCCCATGCGGATCCAGATGGTCCTTCTGCACCTGATGGAAATGCGCGGTATCCCCGGCATATTCGATGCAAGGATTCAAATCGGAGCCGCCGCCGAACCACCACCCGTGCGGGGTCCAGAACATGCGCGTGTTCATATGCACCGCCGGCACATGCGGATTGCGCATATGCGCCACCAAAGAGATCCCCGACGCCCAGAATCGCGGGTCCGCGGACATGCCCGGAAACCCCTTGCGGGCCGCCATGGCCGTCTGGGCACGCTCTCCCAACCGGCCGTAGACTTCGGATATGTTGACGCCGACTTTCTCGAAGACGCGGCCGCCGCGCATCACGCTCATCAGGCCGCCACCCGCATCCGAGCCATCCTCGGAACTGCGCTGCGTCTGCGTGACCTCGAACCGCCCGGCCTCCATCGCGGCAAAGGGGCCCTCTGCGTGGCTGTCCTCCAGCCCCTCAAAGGCGGCAACGATCTGATCGCGCAGGCTGCGGAACCAGGCCGCCGCGCGGGTCTTTTCGTCCTTCATATCCTCGGTGTGATCGCTCATCTGGGGCTCCTGTCTTGCGCGCTGCAGGCTCTTTCGGGCCACGGTCGGGGCCTCAATGCACCGGCGCCGTCACCGGATCAAGCAGCGTCCGCCCGCCGTCCAGCGTCAGCACCTGGCCGGTCATGAACCCAGAGGCATCCGACGCGAGATACTGTGCCGTCTCGGTCAGCTCCGTCGGCGGCGCGATCCGGTTCAGCGGCGTATGGGCCTCGATGTCCTGCCGCATGGTGCGATTGCCCTTCAATGTCGCCTGCATCGAGGCGCTCATGACGGACCCAAAGGCGATGGAATTCACCCGGATGCGATGCGGCGCCAGCGACACCGCGAGGGAGCGGGTCATCTGGTCCAGCGCCGCCGAGGCCACCGAATAGGCCATCAGATCCGGATGCGTGCGCCGTGCGGCGATCGATGACAGGTTGATGATCGCGCCATTGGAGGACTCGTCGCCGCGTTCCTCCCCCTGCCGGATCATCCGCTTGGCCACATGCTGCGACAGGCGCAATGTGGACATCAGGTTCTGACGCAGCAGGAATTCCACGCTTTCGTCGTCCGGGTTGATCGGATCGCTGGGGACAACCTTGCGAGCGCCATTGACCAGAATATCGATCTGGTCAAAGGCATCGATGGTGGCGGACAACAGGTTGGCGATCGTCAGACGTTCGCGCAGATCGCCGGCAAAATGGCGGATATTGCTGTCCTCCACCTCATTGCCCAACTCCTGCAACAAGGCCGACTCGTCCTGATCCACAAACATGACCTGAGCGCCCTCTTTGGCGAACTGTCGTCCGATGGCCAGACCAATGCCGTTGGAGGCACCGGTCACAATGGCCGTCTTGCCGGAGATGGAAAAACTCATGAGAAGATCCTTGATTGCATCACGACAGCCCGCCTGTCCCCGAGGCCGGACCATGGCCCGGATCGCGCCAGAGGCCCCGGCGACGATAGCCGGAAGCCACAGGAATTTGAACAGAGATTCGGGATCTCGGCGCTAGCGGCCCCGGCGGGGTCGGCTCGCGTGCAGAATTTTAAAGCGATTGTCGCCGCCCGCCTCCACCACAGAGGCAAAAGCCTCTGCCAGCGCCGTCTCGTAGGGCAGATGCCGGTTGGCGACCATCCAGAGCTGTCCCGACGGTTTCAGAAGCCGCGCCGCATTGGCGATAAACGCCTGCCCCAGCGCGGGCTCTGCGGCGCGACCACTGTGAAACGGCGGGTTCATCACCACCGCATCGAGGCTCCCCTTGCTGCCCCAGCTGCGCGCGTCCGCCCAATGGAATTCGGCGCGCGGGTCGGCGACATTGCGCTGCGCGCAGGTCAGCGCATCATGGTCTGCCTCGACCAGATGCAGCTTGCTGACACCAGCGCGGGTCAGGATCTGCGCCGACAGATAGCCCCATCCGGCGCCGAGATCCGCCACCGTGCTGCCCAGCTTGGCAGGCAGGCAGGCGGCGAGATGCCGAGAGGCCGGATCAATGCCATCGGCGGAAAACACCCCCGGCGCGGTCACGAAGTCCGCCGTCACCTGCTGCGGGGCCGCCAGCCAATCCGACAGATCGAGACCGCCATCGATGCGGAACGCCTTGCCATGCGCCTTGGAGATCGCCGCCGACGGCACCGTGCGCGCCTTTAGCTCCTTCAGCAGCGAATCAATGCCATCGGTCTTGGCGCCATCGACCAGCACCGGCCCGTCGGTGACGGCGACGGCCTGCGCCAGCAGGTGCCGGGCAAGCCGCTTGGCGCGGGGGATGAACACCACCGCCAGATCAAAGCGCGCTCCGGTTGCGACCTCTGGCACGCAGGCATAGCCCCGCGCGTCCCAGACATCATGATCCGGCTTCATCGGCTGGATGATCTCCACCTGCGCAGGCGGCAAAGCAGAGAGATCATGCGCCTCCCGCGGGTGGAAAACGGCGATTCGCCCGGTTTCGGGAATGGCGAAATCGCCCGATTGAACCGCAAGGCTCAGGCGTTGGGACATCTGACGGGACCTTTCAGAGGGGCTGATCCGCAGGCGCGATCAGTCGTCTTTTTCCATGGTGCATTGCAGCGGATGCTGATGACGACGGGCGTAATCCATCACCTGGGCGACTTTGGTCTCGGCGACTTCGTGGCTGAACACGCCGACCACGGCGAGACCCTTTTTATGCACAGTCAGCATGATTTCAAAGGCTTGCGCATGTGTCAGCCCAAAGAACCGCTCCAGGACAATGACCACGAATTCCATCGGCGTGTAGTCATCGTTCAGCAGCATCACCTTGTACCGCGGCGGCCGTTGCGTCCGCGAGCGGGTTTTGGTCAGCAGACCAAGATCGCTTTCGTCATCGGAATTGTCCGACATCATCACGGGGTGCTTAAGCATGGGCGTTCAAAGTTCCAGTCGTGCATCTGCAGGTGTCACCGGCTTATATAGGGGAAGACCGCCCGAGGAAAAGAGAGTGAGACCAGGAAAATGTCACGCAGTCTTACGACCATAGGTTTTGATGCTGATGATACGCTTTGGCACAATGAACGCTTCTTTCGGGTGACCCAGGACCGCTTCGCCGAACTGTTGATGGACCACACCCCCGACGACATCGGACCCGACGCGCTGGATCGCAAATTGCTGGACGCGGAAAAGCGCAACCTCGGCGCCTATGGCTACGGCGTGAAGGGGTTCACCCTGTCGATGATCGAGACCGCGATCGAGGTCACCGAAGGGCGGGTGCCCGCCTCTGTCATCCAGGAGCTGCTGGATGCCGGGCAGATGATGCTGTCCTTCCCCATCGAACTGCTGCCCCATGCCCGCTCCGCCGTCGAAGCGGTGGCAGCCGATTACAACGTGGTGCTGATCACCAAGGGCGACCTGCTGGATCAGGAGCGCAAACTGGCGCAATCCGGCCTTGGCGATCTGTTTGACGCGGTAGAGGTCGTCTCGGAAAAGACGCCGCAGGTCTATGTGGATATTTTCAACCGCCATGGCGCCGGGGCCGACCGGGCGCTGATGGCGGGCAATTCGATGCGCTCTGATGTGGTGCCGGTGGTCGCGGCCGGCGGCCACGGGGTCTATGTTCCGCATGGCATGATATGGGAGGTCGAACACGCCGAGCCGCCGCAGCACAGCAGCCGCTACCACGAGATCGCCGACCTCAGCGCCCTGGCCGAACTGGTGGAGCGCATCGGCTGAGATCCGCCGGGTCGGGCTGCGGCGTTAACCACTTGTTTACTGCTGTGTCCTGAAGGTCGCACAATTTTGACCCACGTCTCGCCCCGCATCCCCGGCGCGGTCGCCCATTGCAAGAAAAATTGGCGTCTCGAAACGGGGTCGGACCGCTCCATGTAGAGGGGCCGCTACGATGTCACACTACATGTCGAAGAGGCTGGCGGCGCAGGGGCGCACGCCCGCAAGTTGTTCCATCACAAGCGGTTTATTCGTCAAACGGGCTATGTTACGCTGCCCTCAGCAGACAAAACGTCAGTCGGAAAACCGGCGACACGAGGCAGACATGGCAGTAATTTCTCAGGTCGATAGCGGTCGTCCCTCGTCTTTTTGGGCGGGCTTTGATCGTTGTAAAAATCATCACGCTTTGGGCAAGCTGGCCCGCATGTGCCTGCGCGCAGGTCAGGTCCTGACCCTCGCCGCTGGCCTCGCTGCCGGGCAGGCAGGCGCCCTCCGGGCCGCGCCCTATGCCGCCATGGTGATGGATGCGCGCACCGGCAAGGTGCTGCATGCCAGCAATGCCGACACCCGGCTGCATCCTGCATCGCTCACCAAGATGATGACGCTCTATATTGCCTTCGAGGCGGTGCGGAATGGTGAAATCACCCTCGACACCAAGGTGCGGATCTCGCGCAATGCCGAGGCCGAGCCGCCCTCTGAACTGGGCCTGCGTGCCGGGCAGACCATCGCCCTGCGGTACCTGATTCGCGCCGCTGCGGTAAAATCCGCCAATGATGCCGCCACCGCCATCGGCGAAGCGATCTCCGGCTCGGAAGCGGCATTTGCCCGGCGCATGAACCGCACGGCCAAGGCGCTGGGAATGACCCGGACCACATTCAAGAACGCCAATGGCCTGACGGCCGAAGGACATTTGTCGACCGCGCGGGACATGACCCTGCTGGGGCGGCATATCCTCTATGATTACCCGGAATATTATAACCTGTTTTCGCGCACCTCGACGGACGCCGGCATGAAAGTGGTCTACAACACCAACCGGCGTTTGCTGGCCGCCTACAAAGGCGCCGACGGGATCAAGACCGGCTACACCCGCGCCGCCGGGTTCAACCTCGTCTCCTCGGCCAAACGGGGCGACGAGCGCATCATCGCCACCGTCTTTGGCGGCAAGTCCACGCCCTCGCGCAATGCCAAGATCGCCGAGCTTCTGGACCTCGGATTCCGCCGCGCGCCATCCTATGCCAAACTGCAAAAGCCGAGCCTGCCGCCCTATCTGGGCAATGGCGGGCTGCAGGTCGCCGGCGCTGACGGCCCCGCCACGGCGGGCAAGACCATCCGGGTCAGCGGCGTGGTCTCCGCGACCCCGCGCCCGCAGAGCCGCCCGGTGATCACGCCTGCACCGGACATCGACCCCGCCGTGCTGGCGGCTGCAGCAGCGGTGCCCGAGGCCGCGACGGCCGAAGCCGCCGGAACCGAGGTCCAACTTGCCTCGCTTGATACCGACGCGCTGCAATCGGGCATCAACAGCGCCATCCTCGAAGTCACCGAAGTCTCGGTTCCACAGTCCCTGCCAAAATCCGTGCCACAGCCGCGGTCGCGGCCTGAGGGCAGCCTGCCCTCCACCACCGCATCCCCGGCGCCTGCGGAAGACACTGCGGGCGAGTTGAAAGCCGAAATCCGCAGCGCGGTCGCCAGATCCGTCGCAGCCTCCGCCGCGCGCCGATATACCGGACCGCGCCCGCAGGCCCGGCCCGCCTCCTTTGACACCCGCACCGCGTCGCTTGCCGAGGAACCGGTGGTGGTGACCCGTATCTCCACCTCTGGCGGCCGCTATTGGGGCGTCAACGTGGGCCGCTACACAACCCGGTTTCAGGCCGAAAAGATCCTATTGCGGACGGCGCTTTCAGAGATGGAAACGCTGGACGGAAGCCTGCGCAAGGTCGTGCAGAGCCCACGCGGTTTTGATGCCAATTTCCTCGGGATGACACGCGAAGGGGCGGAACGCGCCTGCAGCCGCCTGAAGTCGCGCAATGTCACCTGCGAGACCCTCGGCCCGCCCTCCTGATCCCCTCCTCCTGATCCCGCAGTCCTGATCCTCCTGATCCCCTCCTCCTGATCCCGCCATCCCAATCCCCCTGTCCCGATCCCACCGGATACCCGGCAAGGGGGGGGAGGCTCCCGCCGGTGGAGGCCGCATGAGACATGCAGCCTCTCCCGTTGGGCCCGGCGCCGCTGACGCGGCGCGGTTGCGCTGCTGTCCAACTGGCGTGGCCCCATCCCCCCGGCGTGAATGAGGCCCGCAGAGACAGGCCTCGACACATGCGCCTGGGTCAGGTGCCTCGGTCACAGGTCCCTCCGTCACGTCCCCAGTCACACGTCCCCTGTCGCGCCGCCGCCCCGCTGGCAGGCGGCCCTTGCCCGGTCGGCGGCGACACAGGGTCAGGGTTTGGGATGCTCGTCCCACGCGTCACTCAGGATACGACGCGCATCGCCCTCCGGATCGTCATACTGATCCGTGCGCACCGTATAGATGAACCCGATCAGCCCGGCGCCGCCAAGGATCAGGGAAATCGGGATGAGATAGGACAGAACAGTCATCTTGTGATCCTTTGTACCGCCGCTCAGCGCAGCCGCAGCGCATTGAGCGAAACCGTGATAGACGAGGCCGACATTGCCAGCGCCGCAATCAACGGGGTCGCCAGCCCCGCGATGGCCAGGGGCACCGCCACAATATTGTAAACTGTGGCAATGCGGAAGTTCTCGCGGATGCGGCGGGTGGCGCGCCCGGCGACGCGGCAGGCTTCGGCGATGGGGGACAGATCCTGCCCCAGCAACACGATATCAGAGGCCACACGCGCCGCATCCAGCGCCGAAGCCGGCGAAATGGAGACATGCGCCCCCGCAAGCGCCGCCGTATCGTTGAGCCCGTCGCCGACCATCAGCACTTTGTGGCCCGCGCGCGTGAGGGCGGCCACCTGGTCGGCCTTTTGCTCGGGCAGCGCCTCGGCGACCCAGTCCCCGATCCGCAAGCGCGCCGCCAGATCGGCGACCGCCGCCGTGGTGTCGCCGGAGATCAGCAGCACCCTCTTGCCGTCCCGGCGCAACGCCCGGACCGCCTGTTCCGCCCCCGGGCGCAGGGCATCGACAAAGCGGATCGCCACGGCGGGCCCGTCGCCGCAGTCGAGCCAGGTTGCAGTCTCGGCCACAGCACCGGTGCCGCCGACCCAGGCGGCCCGGCCGAGGCGCAGCCTGCGTCCCGACAGGGTGGCTTCGGTGCCGTAGCCGGGGATCTCGCGCAAATCCTCCACTGGCGCAGGCGCAAGCCCTGTCGCACGGATGGCCCGGCTCAGCGACCGGGCCAGCGGGTGCGCGGAGCCCTCTGCCAAGGCCAGCGCCACGGCCAGCTGGTCGGGGCCGAGATCGCCGAGGTTGACCACCTCGGGCGTGCCCGCGGTCAGCGTGCCGGTCTTGTCAAAGACCACCGTGTCGACCTCGGCCAGACGCTCCAGCGCGGTGGCATGTTTGACCAGCAAGCCCGCGCGAAACAACCGGCCAGAGGCCGCCGTCGTCACCGCAGGCACCGCCAGTCCCAGCGCGCAGGGGCAGGTGATGATCAAAACCGCCGCCGCGATATTCAGCGCGACCCGCGCGTCCAGCGTGAACAGATACCACCCCACGAAGGCCACTGCCGACAGGATATGCACCCCCGGCGCATAGAGTTTTGCCGCGCTGTCGGCGAGCGAGGTATATCGCGACCGCCCCGACTCGGCGATGGCAACCAGATCCGCCATCCGGTGCAGCGAGGTCTCCGGCCCGACGGCAGAGGCCCGCAGGGTGAGCGGCCCGGTCAGGTTGACCTCGCCCGCAGACACCGGGTCGCCGGGTTCCGCCAGCACCGGCAGGGTTTCGCCCGTCAGCAGCGAACGGTCCAGTTCGGAGCGCCCCGCAACGATGTCACCATCCACCGGCATGCGCCCGCCGGGACGCACCCGGATCAGATCCCCCACACGCAGATCCGCCACCGGGACCTCCGCCTCCTGCCCCTCGCCATCCAGCCGCCAGGCGCGGGGCACCTCCAGCGCCGCCAGTTCCTCGGCCGCAGACCGGGCCGCAGCGCGGGTCCGGTGATCCAGATAGCGCCCCGCCAGCAGGAAGAATGTCAACGCCAGTGCCGCGTCGAAATAGGCGTGCTCGCCCGACAGGGAGGTCTCCCAGAGGGAGGTCACCAGCGCCAGAACCAGCGCCAGCACGATCGGCACATCCATGTTCAGCCGCCGCGCCCGCACCGCGCCCCAGGCACTGCGAAAGAACGGCTGCCCGGCATAGAGGATCGCCGGAAAGCTGATCGCCGCCGAAATCCAGTGAAACATGTCCCGCGTGGCATCGGTGGCACCGGACCAGACCGAAACCGACAACAGCATCACATTCATCGAGGCAAAGCCCGCAACCGCCAGCCGCAAGAGCAGCTCGCGCCCCGCCCGGTCGGTGTCGGTCGCGGCCAGCGCGGCGAGGTCCAGCTCATGCGCCTCAAACCCCAACGCCTCGCAGACCGAGACCAGCTGGGCCGGCGGGAGGTCGGGATCGGCCTCCACCAGAGCCCGCTTCTGGGTCAGGTTCACCCGCGCCGATCGCACCCCCGCCACCGCGCCGAGGCCACGTTCGACGGTGGAAATACAGGCCTGACAATGGATCGTGGGCAGGGAAATCGCCAGACGTGCCTCGGTCGGGGCCGTCTCGACCGGCGCCACCGGGGCGGCGCTGCAGCCGGGGCACACGGCAGTCTGCGGGTGCAGAGCGGCGGTCATGGCAGCCACCCTCGCATTCTGGCCCATTCTGGCAGGCGCTCCGTCATCGCGGATGTTTCACATGCAGGATCACACGTTGCCGAAACTCGGTGCCATTGTCGGCCCGCGCGACCATCCGGATATTCCAGTTCCCCGGCGCCAAATCTGCCGAAGCGACGTAGCCTGCCCCGTCAAAGATGAAATCGGGCCGCTGATCATCCTGCACATGGGTGGCCCGCCCCAGCGTTGCGCTCAGCGCGGCAACCTCCACCGGCGCGCCCGTCCGGTCGGAAATCTCCAGCCGCACCCTGTCACCCTCGGCCGAGGCATAGACCGACCAGCCCAGCGCCTCCTGCGCGGCGCGGCGGATGTCGAACTGCTGACTGGCAACGTAGGAGTTGCGCACCTCCAGACCGGGAAAGGTGCTGACAGCCTTGAACGCCATCGTCACATTCACCGCGATGATGATGCCAAAGGCCCCGACACAGATCGCAAGCATATGCTTGCCGGTGAATGCGCGGGGCGCTCTTGTGGTCTCGCTGGTCATGGATCAGTTTCCCCGTCCGTTGAAGGTGGTGTCGCGGTAGGCGCGCTCGCCCGAGCGGGTGTCCTGCACCCAGATCCGCAGCGCGCTGTTTTGGGCCTGGGCCGGGGCGCTGTCCGCAGGCGCCGCAATATAGAACCGCTGCAACACGGTGGAGTCGGCAGGCACGGTGACACTTGTCCCCGCCTCCCCCTCGAGCGAGACCTGCAGCGCGGGATCCCCCAAGACGGAGAGGTCAAACAGACGTTCCTCGCCGTGTTTGTTGAGCAGCCGGACATCGTAGGTATTGCGGATGGTGCCGTCCGACAGGGTCACATAGGTGGGGTTGCGCACCGGCGCGACCGTCATGCTGATGTCGGCCCTGATGAACAGCGCGAACACCAGCCCCAGCCCAACCCCGCCCCAGAGCAGGGTGTAGAAAATCGTACGCGGCCGCAGCACATGGGCCCACACCGGCCGAGGCGGCTTGCCCGCCCGTTCCCCGACCTCGTCCGACAGCGCCATATAGTCGATCAATCCGCGCGGCTTGCCGATCTTGTCCATGATCTCGTCGCAGGCATCGATACACAGCGCGCAGGTGATGCATTCCATCTGCTGGCCCTGCCGGATGTCGATCCCCATCGGGCAGACGTTGACGCAGGCCATGCAATCGATGCAATCGCCATGGCTATCTGCCCCGGCGGCATGGGTCTCTGCCCCGGCGGCTTTGCGGTGTTTGCCACGGGGTTCACCGCGCCAATCGCGATAGCCCACCGTCAGCGTGTCCTCATCCATCATCGCGGCCTGAATACGCGGCCAGGGGCAGGCGTAGATGCAGATCTGCTCGCGCGCGAAGCCGCCAAAGAAAAAGGTGGTGAAGGTCAGGATCGCCATGGTGATATAGGCCGCCGGATGGGCCGTGCCCGACACCAGATCCCGCAGCAGCGTCGGAGCATCCGCGAAGTAAAACACCCAAGCCCCCCCGGTCGCGAGACCGATGAGCAGCCAGGAGATCCACTTCGTGACCCGCAATCGCGCCTTGCGCAGATCCCATTTCTTCTGGCGATGCAGGCGCAGGCGGGCATTCCTGTCGCCCTCGATCCAGCGCTCCACCAGAATGAACAGGTCGGTCCAGACCGTCTGCGGGCAGGCATAGCCACACCACACCCGCCCCAGCGCCGAGGTAAAAAGGAACAACCCAAGCCCCGCCATGACCAGCAAGCCCGCGACGAAGTAGAATTCATGCGGCCAGATCTCGATCCAGAAGAAATAGAACCGCCGCCCGGCAAGGTCGAGCAGAACCGCCTGATCCGGCAATTCCGGCCCCCGGTCCCACCGGAGCCAGGGCAGCAGGTAGTAGATGCCCAGCGTCACCGCCAGGATCCCCCATTTGAGAGTACGGAATTTTCCCGAAACACGACGGGGGAAAATAGGCTCCCTGGCGGAATAGAGGCTGGGGGCTTGGCTCGAATCGCTCAACGGTTTCGCTCCGGTCCTGTGGCAGGTCTGACCGAGTTCTCTCAGAGGCCGGGCATCGCCACATTGACGTGGATCAAAAACGCATCCCACATGTGCATTTTGCCGCACCCGCGCCCGGGCGCTGCCCCCAAGCGCCCCATCTGGCGGATCTGGCCGATCTGACCGGTCATTTCGCCCGTTCTCGCCGCAGCCAGCTGACGAAATGCCGCGCCCCGGAGCGCAGCACGCCCGGCCGGTGCACGATATGATAGCCCCGGCCCTGTTCGTCACAGAACAGCTCGGTCAGCCGGCCCGCAGCCACATCCGGCGCGATGAACGCGCGCACGGACACCGCCACCCCCTGCCCGCCCCGCAGAGCCTCCATCAGCAAGTTGCCGGGCAGGGTCACCCGGCCTGCCTTCAGCTCGTCCTCAACCCCGCGCGAGCGCAGCCAGACCGAAGCCTCATTGGTGCCGATTTCCTCCAGCCACGGCAGATCCAGAAGATCCTCGGGGCGGCGGACCTCGCGCCCGTCCAGCAGCCCCGGCGCCGCCACCACCACCATCGGCGAGGGCAGCAGCATTTCCGCCTCCAGCCCCGGCCAGTTGCCATGCCCGAAGCGCAGCGCCACATCAATGCCGCCGGGCGCCAGCTGCACCACTTCGCCGGTGGGGTCTATGACCAGATCGACCTCCGGGCAGGCCTGCCGAAAGCCGGCCAGTCGCGGCATCAGCCAATGGGTGGCAAACATCGGGGTGCAGGTCACATGCAACGGCCGCCCCGCGCCACGGGTCGACAGATCCTGAACCGCCATCCGGATCGCCCCAAACCCAAGGGTCAGGGCCTGCGACAGCTGCTCGCCTTCTGGTGTGAGCTTCAGCGCCCGGCCGGAGCGGTCCAGCAACGCCACGCCCATATGCGATTCCAGCGCCCTCAGCTGCTGGCTGACTGCCGCGTGGCTGACATTCAACAGCGCCCCCGCCTGTTGCAGGGTTCCGGTCTCGGCAAACACCGCGAACGCCCGCAGCGCCGCAAGCGAGGGCATGTCTCTCCAGCTCATATGTAAGCCTGACTTACAGAATGAATTTCTTCCTGACTCGCATGAAACACCTTCTGGCGCAAGTATGATCGCAGATCCAACGTGCGGATTGCCAATATCGGAGAGACCCCATGTTAGTAGACATTTACGCCCGGACACTTTTGAACGCGACCTTGCACCGTGACCTGCCACAGCGCCCGCTGCCCGAATCCTTTCGGCCTCCGCGCCGCCGCCCCGGCCTTCTGCACCGGGTTTGGGCCAGACTTGGTGGGCGGCCGCTGCAGACTGGCGGCCCGGAAACACCCACCAAAACCGCCTCCCGCGACCAAAGCGCCCCTCGCCGCCAGACCGCCCCCCGGCCCCAAAGAGAGGTCCCCTGCCCCTGAAAGAGGTCTTTCGCTTCGGGCTTTGCCCGAAGCGACCGGCGCGGCGCGGGCCC
>MPDC01000012.1 GCA_001874255.1 Alphaproteobacteria bacterium MedPE-SWcel | reverse complement strand
GCGGGCTATGCCCGCCGCGCCCCCGCCCCGGTCGGATCGCAAAGCGATCCGATCCGGTCATCCGACCGGTGGCACACCCCAGGTTCCAATGCGCGACATGCGGATGGCATGCCCCTCAGGCCCGGTCCGCCACATCACTTCATCACCTGAAATACGCAGCCATCCGATATCATGATCGGCGGCGTCGCACATAGGTTGCGCGCGATACCGTAGGCTGCAAGAACCTTGGGGACATAGTCCCGGGTCTCTGCGAAGGGCGGCACGCCTGCGTGCTCCCGTACGGCCCTGGCCCCCGCATTGTAGCCGGCCAGGACCAGCATCGGATCTCCTGAAAACTCGGTCATCAGCCAATCGAGGAACCGAACGCCCCCCAGAATATTCTGCTGCGGGTCAAAGGCGTCGACAACACCAAACCGCTCCGCCGTCGCGGGCATCAGCTGCATCAGGCCCTTGGCCCCTGCCCCGCTCACGGCATTCGCCTGCCCGCCTGACTCGACCGCCATCACCGCGAGGGCCAGCGCAGGCGAGACTTCGGTTCCGATGGTGGAGATCAGCAATGCCACGCCATGAGCACCGATCATGTCCTGCAGATCCTGAAGCCGCGGCACAGGCACCTCAGCGCGCCGCTCCAGGACGGCAAGGCCCTCTGCCAGCCGACCGGGCGACGCCCCGGCGAGGTCTCCGCCTACCGCGTCCCAAAACCAATCGAACCGTGCCTCCGACGGTGAGGGCACCAATGATCCATCCGGGGCTGTGACAGGGACCGTTGGGTCCGTTGGGCCCGGCGAGACCGGGTCGATCTGGACCGTGATCCGCCGTTGAGTGCCGGGACCGGGCGGCCGGATCCGCTTGGCATCGAACTGGGGAAACACCGCAGACCCGGCGTCATCCTGCGCCATCCCTGTGCCGGCCACCATGACGCCCAAGATTGCTGCTACCGCCCGTTTCATCTTGTCGCTGCTCGTCCCGGGATCTGATTTTCGGGAATCCTGGGGGAATTCCCCGCGAAAATCCAGCCAGCACGCCGGAATTTGGACGTTTTCGCCACATTTACTCCTTATTCATCGCGACATACGGCCGCCGGATCGTCGTGAATTCGAATATATTCATTATTCTTCAATGCTTTGCCCAATTCACTAATATTTTTTTAATCTCAAGGGAAGCTGTCCGGGTTTCGGCCCAATTCCTGCCATGCTGCCCCAAGATAACAGGGGCATCCAAAGCGGAACGTCATCAAGCAGGTGAGAGAGCGGATGACACAAAAGTTCCGGCAAGGGTACCAACATTCCATCGATCCTCAGGAGGGACGTTCCATGATCAAATTCTTCAAAAACTTCCGCAAAGACGAATCCGGCGCCGTAACCGTTGACTGGGTTGTACTGACCGCCGCCGTCGCCGTTCTGGCAGGTATTGTTTACACCTCCATCGAAAACGGCGCGTCTGACTTGACTGCAAGCACCGGCTCCTTCCTGTCCGATCAGAATCCGGGCGCAGAAGCCGACGCAGAAGACGACGCGGGCTAAGCCGCGCGGACAGGTCAGGTTTCGAGGATCGTGTGATCCTGACATGAGCATTTCGGGCTGCGATTTCCTTGTAGCCCGAAATCATCCCGAAGGCGCCCGCCGTGAGGTATACTCATGAATTCAATCAAGAAATTTCTGGCGTCTGACGACGGGGCAATCTCCGTCGATTGGGTCGTACTGGCCGCTGCCGCCGTCGTTCTGGCGGCATTGATTTCGTCTGCAATGCAGAATGGCGCGCTTGGTCTTGCCGATGCATTGGCCGGATATATGTCGAACTGGACCTTCTGAAGGCGACCAACCTGACCGCGTCCAACAAGGTGACCAACAAGGCGACCGACGCCAATCCCTGTCAGACGCCGCCTATGAGGCCACCTGTGAGGCCGCTTTCTTCGCAGATATACCTGCGCACACCCCAGAGACCCTTTGGCGACCCCGATGGCCTGGCCAGCTGTGACTGGAGCCGATCCATTTGACCCATCAGAGAAAGGGACCACCATGAGAGCCGTTTTTGGACTTGTCCTGATCGTTGGCGTTGCCCTTGCCGGCGGCGCTGTCATGATGGCAAAAAACTACATCGAAGCGCATCAGGCGGCGCTGGCGCGAGAGCGCGCCAAGGGTCAGCAGACAATGCCGACGGTCGATGTCTATGTGGCGACCAAGCAATTGAACTACGGTCGCCGGTTGAAAAAAGAAGACGTCCGCGCAATCAGTTGGCCTAAAAATGCCGTGCCGGAAGGCGTGTTCTCGAATTCCGACGAGCTGTTTCCCTCCGAGCATACGAACGACGCACGCTACGTCCTGCGCACGATGGAAAAAGGCGAGCCGCTGATGGCCGTCAAGATTACCGAACCCGGTCAGGACGCAGGCATCACATCGCGGCTCGAACGCGGAATGCGCGCCTTTGCAATTCGCGTCGACGTCGCAAGCGGCGTATCCGGGTTCTTGCGCCCGGGCGACCACGTCGATGTCTATTGGAGCGGCCGCCCGCCCTCCACCCGCGGCGAAAACCGGCGTGGTGAGGTGACTCGTCTGATCCAGCCCAATATCGAACTGGTCGCCGTTGACCAGATTGCCGCCGCCGATCTGAGCGGGGCCATAATTGCGCGGACGGTGACCGTAACCGTCCGCCCCGAGCAGGTCGCAGTCCTGGCCCAGGCACAGACCACCGGGCGCCTGTCGCTGTCCCTGGTCGGCGCCGAGGACGACACCATCGCAGCGCTGGTCGAGGTCGATCAACGAAAATTGCTTGGCCTTGGGGAAATAGAAGCGCCCCAGCGTGTGGTCGAAGAAAAAGTCTGTACCATTCGCCAGCGCCGCGGCGCAGAGGTAGTGAACATACCCATTCCCTGCAGCAACTGACAGACGCCGAAGGAATTCAATCATTTACACCAAGGTTCGCAGCCCGGATAGGGCCTGCGGACCTTTGCCTTTTGACCACAGGTCACGTCCGGTCTCATGTCAGCTTTGACGTCGAAGCCATTGATTCTTGCAATGAAAGGCGAAGTAGCGCAGATTGACACTCAAATTGGGGCGCCAAGACCCCACGTATCGAGGCGTGATCGGAAAGGCAGGTCACATGTCAATTGGACGTTTTTTTGCGGCAGCCCTCACCGGGCTGACCCTCTTGGGCGCATTCGCCCCTGATGCCACCATGGCGCAGGGGGTCAAAGTGGTGAAAAAGGGAACCAACTCCATTCTCGACGTCCCGATGAACCGGGCCGTTGTGGTGGAGGCCGATGTCCCCTTCGCGGAATTGAGCATCGCCAACCCCGGCATCGCGGATATATCTTCGCTGTCGGACCGGACGATCTACGTGCTCGGGAAATCTCCGGGGATGACCACATTGACGCTTCTGGACGCGTCGGGGCGGCTGATTACCAACGTGGATGTCCGCGTTGCCGCCGATGTGACCGAGTTCAAGCAGCGCCTGCAGCAAATCCTGCCCAATGAAAAAATCGAAGTGCGCACGGCCAATGACGGCATTGTGCTGTCCGGCAATGTCTCGAGTTCGCAACGTCTGCAGCGCGCATTGGATCTGGCGGAACGCTATGCGCCGGACCGGGTCAGCAACCTGATGACCGTCGGCGGCGTGCAGCAGGTGATGCTGAAGGTGCGCTTTGCCGAAATGCAGCGCTCGGTCAGCAAATCCCTGGGCTCTTCGGTGGCCCTTGGCGGCTCCGATGTTACGGGCGAGACCGGCACATGGCTGCTCGGTGACAATGGCCTCGGCAATACGATTCAGACCCAGGAAGACACCATCGGCGCGTTGTTCTTCGGCTTTGATATCGGCTCTGTCGAATTCGGGGTGCTGCTGGAGGCGCTGGAGCAGAAGGGCCTTGTGCGGACGCTCGCCGAGCCGAACCTGTCTGCGCTCTCCGGACAGGAGGCAAACTTTCTCGCCGGGGGGGAATATCCGATCCCGGTTGCCCAGGAAGAAGGGGCCATTTCGATCGAATTCAAACCCTTCGGGATCGAGTTGAACTTTATACCGCGGGTCGTGGACGGGGATTTGATCAACCTCGAACTGAAGGCGGCCGTGTCGGCCATCGACACCACGAATTCGGTGACGCTGAACGGCTTTTCGATCAATGCGTTTTCGCGCCGCGAAACCTCCACGACGGTGGAATTGCGCGACGGCGAAAGCTTTGCCATCGCGGGCCTGATAGAGGATCAGTTCCTTGATAACGCGGCACAAGTTCCATGGCTTGGCGATGTCCCGGTTCTGGGAGCGCTGTTTCGCAGCGCCGATTTTGAACGCAACCAGAGCGAGCTGGTCATCATCGTTTCGGCGCATCTGGTGACCCCGACCCGCGGCGAAGCCTTCTCGCTTCCTACCGACCGCATCAGGCCGCCGAGCGAAAAGAACCTCTTTTTGTTTGGACGGACAGAACGCGTCCAACAGGGGGCTGCCGGCGAAGTCGCGCAGCAGGACTTTGACGGCTCCTACGGCTATCTCCTCGACTAACGGATCAAGAATGGCGGCGCAGATGTTGAAATTCACGGCAATTTTCGGACTGATCCTGACCACGGGAGCCTGCGCCTACAAGGAGGCCGGAGAGCCGCTGGACGGCAAGTACTTTGGCGCGGCGACGACGAACAATACAGCGGTTCTGTCCGGCGACCGCAGCTATCGCGTGCAACTTGCAAACCGGTTCGCCAACGACGTGCCGACGACTATCAACTTTGATTTCGACAGCGCCCGTCTTGATGGTCCCGCCCGTCAGGTTCTGAGCATGCAGGCAGACTGGATTCGCCAGTTTCCCGAGGTCCGGTTTCGGGTCTACGGTCATACCGACGCCGTGGGCAGCCAGCGCTATAACAAAACGCTGGGGTTGAGACGCGCGCGCGCCGCCGTCAACTACCTCGTGTCACAGGGCATCAGCCGCCAACGGCTGGAAGCTGTGGCCTCGTTCGGCGAAACCCAGCCGCTGGTTCCGACCGATGCGCGCGAACGCAGGAACCGCCGCACCGTGACCGAGGTCAGCGGCTTCGTGGCCGCACGCGTCAATGAGCTGGACGGAAAATATGCCGCGGTGATCTACCGCGACTACGTCCAAAGCGCCGTTGTGCAGACGACCCTGACCAACGACAGTTCCCTCAGCGAATAGGGCGGGCATCCGGCCAACGGCCCCGCCCCGCCCGCGCGCAGGCGCGGGCCTGCTGATTAAACGACTTGTTAGGCACAATTAATTTTTCCAACATTCGGTATTTTTTAGCCCTACTCTTGCCCATATTGGGGACGACACTTGTCCTATAGGGTGCCCTGCGTCGTTTGATGGGGGTACTGGTCTGCCAACGGCTTTGTCCGGGACCGAACAATGTGGGGATACTGGCGATGACGAGCGGGAATTCGCAACCGGATGCAGCGCCTATCGCGGCCTGTACGATCAGTCGCGATGTGCAGAACTTTGATCTTCTGATCGAGGACATGGAAGCAGTCATGGGAGAAGCCTGGGGGGACCTCGGCTTTACCGAGGCGCTTGCGTTCTTTTACCAGCCAGAGGCGGAAACGGTCGAATTCGTCGCCATTGCCATTGATTCACAGGACGAAGAAAACCTGCCGCTGATGGGGGAAATCATCACCCAGGCGAAATCGCGCGGCATCAAGGTCATTCTGGTGGCCGAGGACGTCACTCCGGCCGCGCTGCATAAACTGCTGCGTCAGGGTGCCGATGAATTCATCCCCTACCCGTTGCCCGAGCAGGAGCTTGCCGCGGCCGTCGACCGCTTTCGCAGACCGTCGGAACCAGCAGCCCCGGCCGCAGCCCCCGCCCGTGCCCACAAGCTCCATGCCGACAGCCAGCGCGAAGGGGCTGTCATCGTGGCACAGGGCCTTGCCGGCGGGACCGGCTCGTCGACATTTGCCGTCAATCTGGCCTGGGAACTGGCCGAGCTGACAGCATCCGACCGGCCCAGCGTCTGCCTGCTGGATCTCGATCTTCAGACCGGCTCTGTATCCACCTACCTCGACATGCCCCGCCGCGACGCCGTCATGGAGATGCTGAGCGAAACCGAGGCCATGGACGAGGATATTTTCGGCCAGTCGCTGATTTCCTATCAGGACAAGCTGCAGGTGCTGACGGCGCCTGCGGATATGGTTCCGCTGGAATTCATCACCCCCGAAGACATCCTTCGGGTCGTGGAGATGGCACGCAGCCATTTTGATTTCGTCGTCATCGACATGCCGCATACGCTGGTGCAATGGACCGAAACGGTGATGAACCTTGCCCATGTCTATTTTGCTCTGATCGAACTGGACATGCGCTCTGCCCAGAACGCCTTGCGGGTCAAACGGGCCCTGCAGTCCGAGGATCTGCCCTTTGACAAACTGCGGTTCATTCTGAACCGCGCGCCGAAATTCACCGACCTGAATGGCAAAAGCCGGGTCAAGCGATTGGCAGAAAGCCTTGGTATTTCCCTCGATGTCCAACTGCCGGACGGGGGAAAGAGCATTCTGCAAAGCTGCGATCACGGACAACCGCTGGCTCTGTCTGCACCCAAGAACCCCCTGCGCAAGGAAATCGCCAAACTGGCGCGTAGCCTGCATGAACTGGGGAATTCGGATGCAGAGGCTGCCTGACGGCGACGTGAAACCCTGGGGTCAAAACAATGTTTTCCAAATACAAAAAAACATCATCCGCACCGGTTCAGGCACCTCCTCGCCCGGATGCGGCCCCGTCGGCACCCGCGCCGGCAGAAGGTGTGAAAACCGTTCTGAGACGCCCCACGACCCGCAAGGCCGCAGCGGCGGCGCCGATGGACCGGGAACGCAAACGCAAGGAACGCATGAGCGAGATCAAGGTCGAGCTGCATCGGGAATTGCTTGAAAACCTGAACCTCGCGGCCCTTGAGACTGCGACAGAGGCCGATCTGCGCACGGAAATCGCCTCGATTGCGGGCGAAGTGCTGCAAGACAAGAACATCGTCCTGAACCGGGAGGACCGTCAACAGCTCAACAAGGAGCTCTATGACGAAGTGACCGGCCTCGGCCCGCTCGAGACCTTGCTGAAAGACGACAGCGTCTCGGATATTCTGGTGAACGGCCCCCATCAGATCTTTGTGGAGCGATCCGGCAAGCTGGAAGTCTCGGACATCACGTTCAAGGACGAACGCCACCTGATGCGGATCATCGACAAGATCGTGTCGGCGGTGGGTCGTCGCGTTGACGAATCCAATCCCTATGTGGACGCCCGGCTGGCCGATGGCTCCCGCTTCAACGCGATGGTGCCGCCCGTGGCGGTGGACGGATCCCTCGTCTCGATCCGAAAGTTCAAAAAAGACAAGTTGGGCATCGACGATCTGGTGAATTTTGGGGCTTTCACAGAAGAGATGGCGGCATATCTGCAAGCGGCCGTCTCCACCAGATTGAACGTCATCGTCTCTGGCGGCACCGGCTCCGGCAAGACGACCACCCTCAACGCGCTGTCGAGCTTCATCGACAATGCCGAGCGTATCCTCACCATCGAGGACACCGCCGAGCTGCAGTTGCAGCAGACCCATGTCGGCCGGATGGAAAGCCGCCCGCCCAATGTGGAGGGCAAGGGCGAGGTCTCGCCCCGTGATTGCCTGAAGAACGCCCTGCGGATGCGTCCCGACCGGATCATCGTCGGCGAGACCCGTGGCAGCGAGGTCATCGACATGCTGCAGGCGATGAACACCGGCCACGACGGGTCAATGACGACGATCCACGCCAACTCCGCCCGCGATGGCATTTCGCGGCTGGAGAACATGATCGCCATGGCCGGGATTGAAATGCCGATCAAGGCTGTCCGCAGCCAGATCGCATCGGCGGTGAACCTGATCGTGCAGGCCTCGCGGCTGCAGGACGGGTCGCGCCGGATGACCTCCATTTCCGAGATCACCGGCATGGAGGGGGATGTGATATCCATGCAGGAAATCTTTCGCTTTCAGCGCGTTGGGCTGACGCCCGACAATAAAATCATCGGGCATTTCACCGCGACGGGCGTGCGCAGCCACTATGCCGAGCGGTTCCGCCTCTGGGGCTATGATTTGCCGCCGTCGATCTATGAACCCACCGTGATGGAGCACCGCTGATGCAAATCGGAATGGAACCCGTCATCTACGGGCTGATCTTCATCGGCGTTCTGGTGCTGGTCGAGGGCATCTATCTGGTGACCTTCGGCAAATCGATCAGCCTCAACAGTCGCGTGAACCGACGGCTGGACATGCTGGAAAAAGGCGCCAATCGCGAACAGGTCCTGGATCAGCTCCGCAAGGAGATGCAACAACACCTGAGCTCGCGGTCGATCCCGCTGTATTCCCTGCTGGCGGAGCGGGCGCAGAAAGCCGCCATTGCCTTCTCGCCGCGGCAGTTGATCATGATCATGATCGGCCTTGCCGGGCTGGCCTATGTCGGCCTCAGCGTCGGCACCCAGGCGGAACCACCCGTGCGCGCCTTGGCCTCCGTCATCATCGGCGTTGGGGCCGTCTTCTTCTGGGTCAATTCCAAAGCCAAGAAACGCCTGTCGATGCTGGAAGAGCAGCTTCCTGACGGGGTCGAGCTGATGGTGCGCAGCCTGCGCGTCGGGCATCCGTTCACCTCGGCAATTCAGATCGTTGCCAAGGAGGTCGAAGATCCGCTGGCCACCGAATTCGGGATCATCGCCGATGAATGCGCCTATGGCCGCGATGTGGGCGAGGCGCTGAAGGATATGGCCGAGCGGCTGGATATTCAGGATCTGCGGTTCCTGTCTGTGGCGGTGACCATCCAACAGCAATCAGGCGGTAACCTGGCCGAAGTTCTGGCCGGTCTTGCCAAGGTCATCCGGGCGCGGTTTCGTCTGTTTCGCAGGGTGAAGGCCATCACCGCCGAGGCCCAGTGGTCGGGCAAGTTCCTGTCCGGTTTCCCGCTCTTTTGCCTCGGCTCCACCCTGATCAATGATCCGGCCTATTATGACGGGGTGATGGACCACCCCTGGTTCATTCCGGCCTGCTTCATCGTCGGCGGCATGCTGACCGCCAATCTTTTCGTGATGCGCATGCTCACCAATATTCAGGTCTGAGGGGGCTGCCATGAACCCGGTCACGTTTGTTCAAGATCTTCTGGTCGCACAATTCGGCGAATTCGGCCCTCTTCTGGCTCTGGGCTTCGTCGGGATCGTGCTGGTGGCTGTCGCCGTCGGCCTGATGCTCAATCAGCCCGAAGATCCCCTGAAGAAGCTGCAGCGCAGCCTGAATGACGCGCAATCCGGAAAACCCCAGAAAGAGCGGCTGCGGCAGGCCAACCGCAACGAACAATTGCAGAAATTCGCCAACTTCCTGGAACCACAGGACGCGGAAGAGCTCTCTGCGATGGAGCTGAAGCTGCGGCAGGCGGGGTATCAGTCCAAAGACGCGGTTCGCCTGTTCCATTTTGCCCAATTTGCGCTTGGACTGGTGGGGCTCGGCCTCGGGCTGGTTTTTGTCTACGTGCTGAATGCGGATGTGGAATACACCACACAGGATGTGGCATTGCGTGTCATCGGCCCCGGTGGCGCCTGCTATTTCCTGCCGAGGTACTGGATCACCCGCCGGATCGAGGAACGCAAACAGGCGATCACCCGCGCCTTCCCGGACGCGCTGGATATGATGCTGGTTTGCGTTGAGGCCGGCCAATCAATGGATCAGGCCATTGTCCGCGTGGCCCGCGAACTCAGGGCCTCCTACCCCGAACTGGCCGAAGAATTCGAAGTCGTCGCCTATGAGATGAAGGCGGGCAAGGACAAGGACAAGGTCATGCGGGACATGGGCACCCGCTGCGGCGTTCAGGATGTGTCGTCCTTTGTCACGGTCATGATCCAATCCGCGACCTTCGGGACATCCATTGCCGAGGCGCTTCGGGTCTATGCCAGTGAAATGCGGGACAAACGCGTGATGCGGGCGGAAGAAGCCGCAAACAAGTTGCCAACCAAAATGACCCTTGCCACAATGGGGCTGACCGTGCCTCCGCTGCTGATCATCCTGGTTGGTCCATCGGCACAAGGCATTTCCAACTTGGGAAAATAGAGCAGACCTTCATGACGTTCAGGACCAGGCGCACCCACCTTTTCCGCCTTGTCCCACCCGCGGTCGCCGCCTGCGCATGTGCGTTGGTGGCGGCTTGCGTGATGGGGTCGGGCAACGGAGCCTTCAAAGCCACGCCCGACCGTGTCTGGGCCCCCGGTGTGGATACCCGTGCGCAGGCGGTCAACGGTCTGGATGTCGGTCACAGATTGATGGCAGCCGGCCAATACGAACTGGCCATCGACGCATTCAACAGGGCCGCTCTGGACGAAGGCCTGACACCCGAGATCCTGTCGAGCCTCGGCTCGGCCAACCTGGGCCTCGGGCGGCTGGGGCAGGCAGAGAGCCTCTTGCGGCGCGCCGTCAAGGGCGCACCGGACTGGCCGGAAGCGCTGAACAATCTGGGGATTGTCCTGCTGGAGCGGGGCAAGACCGCAGAGGCGGAGCAAATCCTGCGGCGGGCCTATGCGCTGGACAATGGCGAAAGTGACGCAATACGCGATAATTTGCGTCTGGCCCTCGAAAATCTTGACAATCCGGGTCATAGTGAGGCCAACGGCAGTGAATATAAATTGGTGCGCCGGGGCGGTGGAGTATACCGCATTCAAACGACACCATAACGCCAGAGGCAGAGCAGAAAAGGACGCAGGATTATGCGCCAGATGTTTCTTTTGTCCGCAGGTCTGATCGGGGCACTGACACTTGCCTCCTGCAGCAAGGAGATCGACAAAGAAGCTGTCGAACGTGCCTTGCAGGACGTAAACGTCATCGATGAGAGCAATCTCAACACCGTCATCCTCAACAGCTCTGACCCCAATGAAGCGGTCAGCTATTTTCAGCGCAGCTTGGCCAAGAACCCCGAGCGCATTGATTTCAGCCGCGGTCTGGCAGCGTCCCTGGTGCGGGCGAAGCGCTATACCGAGGCTGTCCCCGCCTGGCAACGGGTCGTCGCCCTGCCGGAGGCCATCGATGCCGACCGGGTGGAACTCGCGGATGCATTGATCCGGACCAACAACTGGGACCGGGCAAAGGAGGTTCTGACCTCTGTTCCGCCCACCCATGAAACCTATAAACGATACCGTCTCGAAGCGATGGTCGCGGACTCGGAGAAGAACTGGAAAGCCGCCGACAGCTTTTACGAGACGGCCATTGGCCTGACCACCACGCCGGCAGGGGTGTTCAACAACTGGGGCTATTCCAAGCTGACCCGGGGCGATTACACGGAGGCCGAGCGTCTTTTTGGCGAGGCCCTGCGGCAGGATCCGAACCTGTTCACCGCCAAGAACAACCTTGTCCTGGCCCGCGGCGCGCAGCGCAACTACAGCTTGCCGGTCATCGCCATGACCCAGACCGAGCGGGCGCAGCTTTTGCATACGATGGCGCTCTCGGCGGTCAAACAGGGCGATGTCAGCACCGGTGAAGGCCTGTTGCGCGACGCGATTGACACCCATCCGCAGCATTTCGATGCCGCAGCCCGGGCGCTTGAAGCGCTGGAAAAAGGCTGAGCGGGGCGGGGGGATGCATTTTCCGGCGCAGGCTGCGATCTGGTTTCTGCCTTTGGTGCTGCCACTGTGTTTCCTCGTGGCGCTGACGGATCTGCGGGCCATGCGCATTCCCAATTGGATGGTCGACACGCTCGGCGGGCTCTATGTGGTGCTTGGCCTTCTGGTGATGCCCACATGGGCGGACTATGGCTGGCATCTCTTGCATCTGCCCATCGGCATCGCCATCGGGTTCTTGTTCTACTCCGCCGGGCTCGTCGGGGCCGGAGACGCCAAATTCGCAGGCGCAGCAGCGCCCTACGTCGCTTTCGCAGATCTGTCACAGGTGGTGATCATCTTTGCCGCCACACTGCTGGCCGGGTTTTTTGCCCATCGGGTCGCCCGGCACACTCCGCTGCGCCGTCTGGCCCCACAGTGGAAGAGCTGGGAGGCCGGCAGCAAGTTTCCCATGGGCCTGTGCCTCGGGGCAACGCTTGCGATCTACCTGTGTCTTTCGGCCATTTCCGGCCCCTGATCAGGTAGATCCGACCCGGCCTTTCGGGCGTATTCCGGACTGCCTGGAGCGGAAACCGTCGAAAATCAATCAAGCTCTTCGCGGAAATGCTACAGCGCCGCCGCGGTCTTGCCACAGTATTGCATAGTCTCTGACCAACGGCGCCCCGCAACCGGCATCCTGAAAGAGACCTCGTCAGATATGAACATGCAGACCACCTCCGTGATCGCCCCCCCTGTTCCCAAAGGCATGGCCGAGATGCGCCTGCCGTTGGTCATGATGCGCGACATTTTGTTGAAAACGATGTTCCGCAAGACGTTGGACACCGTCACCGACCTGTCCGAGGCGATTTGCCTGCCTGCTTCGGTCACTCAGGAACTGGTCGACATTGCCCGCGACCAGAAACTGGTCGAGGCCACAGGCACGCTCAATGCCAATTCCGGCAACGAGATGGCCTATCAACTGACGGACGCGGGCAAGGCGCGCGCTCTGGATGCGCTCTCACAGTCGGAATATTTCGGCGCCATGCCGGTCCCGCTTGATGTGTATCGCGAACAGGTCAAACGGCAGTCGATCCGAAACATCATGGTGAGCCGGCAGCAGCTGACCGCCGCCATGGGGCATCTGATCCTGCCCGATAGCCTGCTGGACCACCTGGGCCCCGCCGTCAGCGCCGGCCGTTCCATCCTGATGTACGGCCCTCCGGGCAACGGCAAATCCTCCATTTCAAATGGCATCCGCGATGCCCTCGGCGATCGGGTCTACGTGCCGCGTGCAATTGAATACGCCGGTCAGGTCATCACCGTGTACGACCCCATCGTGCACAACGCGGTGGCGACAGAGGTGCCGGATCCGACGGCGCTGCGCAAACATCGCCGCTTTGACGAGCGCTACGTCTGCTGTGAGCGGCCCACTGTCGTCACCGGCGGTGAGCTGTCACTGTCGATGCTCGATCTGGTCTACAACCCGACCGCCCGGACCTATCAGGCGCCCCTGCAATTGAAGTCGACCGGCGGGATCTTCATCGTTGACGACCTTGGTCGACAGGCCGAGTCGCCACAGGCTCTTGTCAACCGCTGGATCGTGCCCCTGGAAGAGGGGCGCGATATCCTCTCGCTGCAATCGGGCGAAAAATTCGAGGTTCCCTTCGATACGCTGGTGATTTTCTCGACCAACTTCCATCCCAACGAGATCTTTGACCAGGCGGCATTGCGCCGGATCTTCTTCAAGATCAAGATCGACGGACCTAATCAGGAAAACTTCCTCAAGATCTTTGCCATGGTCGCCCGCAAGAAGGGAGTCCCCCTTGACGAAGCCGCCCTGGTGCATCTGCTGAAGACCAAATACCCGACGATCGACAACATCTATGCCAACTACCAGCCGGTGTTTCTGATCGATCAGATGATCTCCATCTGCGAATTCGAAGGGCTGCCCTATCAGATGTCCCCGGACCTGATCGACCGCGCCTGGGCCAACATGTTCGTCAAGGATGAGACGATCGTGAAATAGGCACGGCGATACCGACGCGGCGAGCGGGTCAAATTTCTTTTGGCCCCATCCTCGATCTGGACTAAATGGGGAACATGGAATCCCTGCCCCCTCAGATCCTGCGCTGGTTCTCGGACCGCGGCTGGTCCCCTCACCCACATCAGATGGAGATGCTGGCTCGCCGCAATGCCCCTGCAACCCTGTTGATCGCGCCGACGGGGGGCGGCAAGACGATGGCCGGCTTCCTGCCCACTCTGGCGGAGCTCGCAGAAGGTGCGCATGAGGGGCTGCATACGCTCTATGTGTCTCCGCTCAAGGCGCTGGCCGCCGACATCAAACGCAACCTCGCGCAGCCGGTCGCCGAGATGGGTCTGCCCATCCGGATCGAGGACCGGACCGGGGATACCTCTGCCACGCGCAAGCGCCGCCAACGCGCAGATCCGCCGCATATCCTGCTGACGACGCCGGAAAGCCTTGCCCTGCTGATCTCATACGAGAATGCGGACCATATCTTTCGTGGCCTGCAACGCGTGATCGTGGACGAGGTGCATGCATTGGCCGAAAGCAAGCGCGGCGATCAACTGATGCTGGCGCTGAGCCGCCTGCAGGCGCTCTGCCCGCGGCTGCGCCGGATCGGGCTCTCGGCGACGGTCGATGATCCCGACGCCCTTGCAAGACGCCTCGCCCCTCACCCCGACCCCTGTCCGATCCTGCAGGCAGACCCCGGTCCGCCGCCCGATATCAGCATGCTGGACACCTCTGCCGCGCCGCCCTGGGCCGGAGGGGGCGCAGCCCATGCGATCCCTGCGGTGCTGGATCAGCTGCGCCAACACAAGACGACATTGATCTTCCACAACACCCGCGCCCAGGCCGAAATTTTCTTTCACAACCTCTGGCTCGCCAATGAGGACGCGCTGCCGATCGCCATCCACCACGGCTCGCTTGATCGTCTCCAGCGAGAGCGGGTAGAGGCCGCCATGGTGCGCGGGGAATTGCGCGCGGTGGTCTGCACCGGCTCCCTTGATCTCGGCATCGACTGGGGCGATGTCGATCTGGTGATACAGATCGGCGCACCGAAGAACGTGAAACGTCTGGTGCAGCGCATCGGACGGGCCAACCATCGCTACAATGCCCCCTCCAAAGCGCTTCTGGTTCCTGCCAACAGATTTGAAGTGGTTGAATGCCTGGCCGCGCTCGAGGCCGCCCGAGATGGCGCGCTGGATGGTGACCCGCTGCCGCCCGGCCCTCGCGATGTCCTGTGTCAGCATATTCTGATCACCGCCTGCGCCGGTCCGTTTTCCCCCGACGCCCTCTATGGCGAAATAACGACGGCCGGAGCCTATTGCGATCTGCCCCGGGCCGAGTTCGATGCCTGCCTGGAGTTCTGCGCGACCGGGGGCTATGCCTTGCGGGTCTATGACCAGTGGCAACGCCTGCTGCAGCGCCCCGACGGGTGCTGGCAATTGCGCGACCCGCGCGCCGCAACCCGAATTCGCATGAATCTCGGAACAATTCAGGACACGGACACCCTCAAAGTACGCCTGAAACGCAGTCGCGGAGGCAAACCGCTGGGCGAGATCGAAGAAGGCTTCGCCGCCACGCTCAGCCCCGGTGACACCTTCCTGATCGGAGGCAGGATCGTGCGGTTTGAAGGTCTCAGGGAGATGACCGTCGAAGTCACCCGAAACGCCGCCCGCAAGCCAAAGATCGCCACCTTCACCGGCACCAAATTTGCAACCTCCACCCAGCTGTCTGCGCGAATCCTGACCATCCTCAACCAACAGAGCTGGCCGGAATTGCCCGCGCATACCGCAGATTGGCTGAGGCTGCAGACGCAGGTTTCACAAATGCCACGTCCCGGTCGCCTGCTGGTCGAGAGCTTTCCCCATGAGGGGCGCGACTACACCTGCGTCTATGGCTTTGCCGGCCGAAATGCACAGCAAACGCTGGGATTGCTGCTGACCAAGCGCATGGAGGACCTGGGCCTTGCCCCCCTCGGCTTTGTGGCAACGGACTATGCGACCCTGATCTGGGGGATGGAGCCGACCACCGATCCAAAGGCACTCCTGTCTCTCACGACCCTGCGCACCGGGCTGGACGGGTGGCTGGCGGAAAACGCGGTGATGAAACGGGCGTTTCGCACCGTCGCGACCATTGCCGGTCTGATCGAACGCAACAGCCCCGGTCAACGCAAGTCCGGACGGCAAGCCAGCTTCTCTTCCGATATCCTCTATGACACATTGCGAAAATATGACCCCGACCATCTCCTGCTGCGGATCACCCGCGAAGAAGCCCTCCGTGGTCTGGTGGACTTTGCCCGCATCGAAGAGATGATGGCGCGCGTCGGTGATCGCCTGGACCATTGCCGCCTGGACAAAATTTCCCCCCTGGCCGCACCACTGCTGCTGGAGGTGGGCAAAGTCCCGATCAAAGGCACCGGGATCGAAAGGCTGATGGCCCGAGAGGCCGAGACACTGATGCAGGCGGCAGGCCTTGCATCCCTGACCGAATGAGGGCATCAGCCGAAAACATGCGTCAACCTGGTCTCACCTCAGGATTTGAGTTCACCCTCAGCGGCACAGAGCTTTGCGCCCTCGGTGCAGGAGCGCTCTGGTGGGCCAAGCAGAAGACACTCGTTGTGTCGGATCTGCATCTGGGGAAATCAGAACGCCTTTCACGCCGCAACGGGCTGTCCCTGCCGCCCTATGAAACACGCGACACTCTGGATCGCCTGCACGCGCTGATCACCGATCTCCGACCGCGCTGTGTCATCTGTCTGGGCGATACCTTCGACGACGATCTTGCAGCCCGGAACCTGCCCGCCACGGACAAGAGCTGTCTGCAGGAAATGATGCACGGCCTGCGATGGATATGGATTCAGGGCAATCACGATCCCGCCCCTCCATTCGTCGGCGGCGAGGCGATGGCCGTATTCCACGCCCCTCCCCTGACCTTCCGCCATATCGCATTGCCGGAGGCCATAGGAGAAGTCAGTGGTCACTACCATCCCAAGGCAAGCCTGCGCGGCCAGTACCGACCGGCTTTTCTGCTGGATCGCAACCGCTTGATTTTGCCTGCCTTCGGGACCTACACCGGCGGTCTCAGGTGCACCGACCCGGTCTTGGCCACTCTGATGGAACAGGACGCCCTGGCCATTCTCACCGGCGCCACCCCGTTGCGCCGCCCAATGCACAGGTGAATGGCGGCACCCGCATGGGGCCCCGCCATTTCATCTTTTCTGAAATACCTCCGCCGGAGGCCGCGCCGCGCCAGCGGCGCTTTTCCATCAGGTCGCGCCAGCGGCGCTTTTCCATCAGGTCGCCCCAGCGGCGCCTTTCCATCAGGCCGTCAGGCCCTCCGGCTCGGGCAGATTATTGGCGCGGCAACAGGCCGTCACCGTATTCGCCAAAAGACAGGCAATGGTCATCGGTCCAACCCCTCCCGGAACCGGAGTAATGGCACCCGCACGCTTCGCAGCACTCGCAAAATGGACGTCGCCGACCAGACGGGTTTTCCCCTCGCCCTTCTCCGGCGCATCCACCCGGTTGATGCCGACATCGATGACGGTGGCGCCCTCCTTGATCCAGTCGCCCGGCACCATCTCCGGCCGCCCCACCGCAGCCACGACGATATCGGCTCGGCCTACAACCTCCGGCAGGTCCTTGGTGCGACTGTGCGCAATGGTCACGGTGCAGCTGTCGCCCAGCAACAACTGCGCCATCGGCTTGCCGACAATGTTGGACCGTCCAATGACCACGGCATCCATGCCGGACAGTGACCCATGATGGTCGCGGAGCATCATCAGGCATCCAAGCGGTGTGCAGGGCACCATCGACTTCTGCCCGGTACCAAGCAGGCCGACGTTGGAGATGTGGAACCCATCCACGTCTTTCGCAGGCGAGATTGTGTTGATCACCAAATCCTCGTCCAGGTGTTTTGGCAGCGGCAACTGGACCAGAATACCATGCACAGACGCGTCCGTGTTCAGCGCCTCGATCAATGCCAGCAAGGCTTCTTCTGACGTGTCCCGAGCAAGCTTGTGCTCGATGGAGTTCATCCCGACTTCGACGGTCTGCTTTCCTTTGGACCGAACATAGACCTGCGAGGCCGGATCCTCACCGACAAGAACCACCGCCAGACCGGGGATGATGTTGTGCTCCTCCTTCAGGCGCGCCACATGTTCGGCCACCTGGCCACGAACCCGAGCCGCAAAGGCCTTGCCGTCAATAATATCTGCTGCCATCACTTCGTTCCTTCTGAAGGTGCCTGCCCCCGCCGGGGTCCTGCTCAATGTTCGGGGATGTCCCGCGCCTCACGGGAAATCGACCAGTCCACGATTCTGCGCCATAGAGCTTCAGCCAGACTGGGATCGAGCCCCTCTGCCGCGGCCCGCCTGCGCACATTGTCCACGACCTCATCGACACGCGAGGCAATCCGCGCAGGCCACCCAATACGCTGTTTCAGAACCACGGCCCGGTCAATATAGGCCGCGCGGTCGCGCAACAGCCGCACCAGCTCCATATCAAGCGTGTCGATCGCCCTGCGCAACTCCACCATATCGGCACAGTCCTGCGGTGGTTTTCGATCGTTCATTGAATGCCCCAGATTGCTGCGTCGCGGACCATGTCCCGCGACGCAGATTGCCTATTTTCCGCGCTAGAACAAGCCTTCGATCTGCCCGTCGTCATTCAGGCGGATGGTTTCTGAGGCCGGCCGTCGCGGCAGACCGGGCATGGTCATGATTTCACCACAGACCACCACGACAAAACCAGCCCCCGCCGAAAGGCGAACTTCGCGGACCGGGACCGAGTGCCCGACTGGTGCCCCGCGCCTTTCGGGATCTGTGGAGAAGGAATACTGGGTTTTTGCCATACAGACCGGCAGGTGGCCGTATCCTGCCGCTTCCCATTCCTTCAGCTGTTTGCGGATCGATGCATCAGCCAGAACCTCATCCGCGCGATAAATACGTTTGGCGATGGTTTCGATCTTCTCGAACAGCGGCATTTCATCCGGATAGATCGGACCGAAATTCGCAGTGCCGCCATCGACCAGCGCCACCACTTTTTCTGCCAGCGGAGCCGAGCCTTCGGACCCGAGTTCCCAATGGCGGGACAGAACCGCGTCCACACCATGGGTCGCGACATAGGCTTTGACCGCGTCGATTTCCGCATCCGTATCGGTCACAAAGTGATTTATGGCGACCATGGTCGGAACGCCGAAGGATTTGACGTTTTCAATGTGACGCCCGAGGTTGGCGCAGCCTTTTTCAACGGCCGCGACATTTTCCGCGCCCAGATCTGCCTTTGCGACACCCCCGTTCATTTTCATCGCCCGGACGGTGGCCACGATCACAACCGCCGCAGGGGCGATACCGGCCTTGCGGCATTTGATGTTCATGAATTTTTCAGCCCCGAGGTCGGCGCCAAAGCCCGCTTCGGTGACAACATAATCCGCAAGCTTCAGTGCGGTTTTCGTTGCAATCACGGAATTGCATCCATGGGCGATATTGGCAAACGGACCACCGTGCACAAAGGCGGGATTGTTTTCCAGCGTCTGCACCAGATTGGGCTGCATGGCATCCTTGAGCAGGACCGTCATGGCGCCCTCGGCCTTGAGATCGCGGCAAAAAACGGCCGTCTTGTCGCGACGGTAGGCGACAATAATGTCGCCGAGACGGGTCTCCAGGTCTTTCAGATCCTTGGCAAGACACAAGATCGCCATGACCTCGGAGGCGACGGTGATATCAAAGCCGGTTTCACGCGGGAAGCCATTGGACACCCCACCGAGCGACGCGGTGATCTGACGCAGAGCGCGATCGTTCATGTCGACAACACGCCGCCATGTCACGCGACGCGTATCGATCTCAAGTTCATTGCCCCAATAGATGTGGTTGTCGATCATTGCCGACAGCAGGGAATGCGCCGAGGTGATGGCATGGAAATCGCCGGTGAAATGAAGGTTCATGTCCTCCATCGGCACCACCTGTGCATGGCCGCCGCCGGCAGCTCCGCCCTTCATCCCGAAGTTCGGCCCCAGAGAGGCTTCGCGAATACAGATCATCGCGTTCTTGCCGATCCGGTTGAGACCGTCGCCAAGGCCCACGGTTGTGGTGGTCTTGCCTTCACCGGCCGGTGTCGGATTGATCGCTGTCACCAGGATCAGTTTGCCGTCTTCTTTGCTCTGAACGGAATTGATGAAGTCCTGGCTGACCTTGGCCTTGTCGTGGCCATAGGGGAGAAGGTCATCATGCGTCATGCCCAATTTGGCCCCGATCTCCTGGATCGGAAGCTTCTTCGCGTCGCGGGCGATTTCAATGTCACTCTTGTAGCTCATGGTCTGGCTCCTAAGTGTCGGGTTGGCAGGATCCGGCGACGGGGCACCAGAGGCTCCCCTAGCCATAGCCGCAGATCGCACATCCGCGCCATTGTTTTCCGACATAAAAGTGACGCATAACGTCGCCAGCAATGCGCAATACTGCGCTGAGGACCTCAATGAGGGAACAATATTCCCCTGCGGCTCACTCCTCGGCCAACCAGCCGCGCTGGCTCGGAACGAACAGCCGCAGGCTGTCGCCCAGTTTCAATTGCCCGGGACGTTCAACCCACGCCGTGATTCCCCGTCGGTTTTCGGCAGCGCTCTTGAACTTGGGCCCATAGCCGCTGTGATCCTTCTCGATTTCGCGCCCGGGCAGAACGCAGGGCCGGTTTTCCATATCGATGGTGAGGGTCACGCCGTCCGGTCCCTGCAGCCGCGACGCGGGCGGCACAAAGGTGAAGTCGGGAATCCCGCGAATGACAATCGAGGCTCCGAGGTAGCGCGGGTCCACATGATTCAGCCCCATTTCATTCGCAATCCCCCGCAGCTCCTCTTCCGACAGGATCGTCAGCTGCCGGACATTTCGGATATCCGTGCCGACGGGGTAGAGGTTTTTGACCCGCACGCAGGAGGCGCGCTCAGCGCCCTCGTGACGCTCGCCGGTGATCCCGTGAAACCCCAGGTCGAGAGTCTCGCGCGGCTCGGCCTGAATGCCGTCCCCGGCAGGCACCATTCCCATCCAGGTGATCTCTGCGCCAAAACGCGACTCGCGTAGAACGGACATGCGTCATTCCCTTTCTCAATGCGGCCCTCTCAGGCCTCTGACGTCACCATAGTAACGATGTCCGGGGATGCAAATGCACAGGTCGCAAAAGCCACGAGACTGTGGCGCCCCTACAGGCGAGTGCGCCCCGGCCCGGCAGTTTCCGCACCGCCGGGCAGGCCACACCGGCGCCCAGCCCACCAGACAGAACAAGGGCACCCGTTTGGATGCCCTTGTTCTGTCGTCTTCAGTTGGATCAGGTTGGATCAGGCCGTCGGCTCTGGCTCCATCCCCCCTTCCGGTGGGGTTTTCTTGGATTTGGCCTTCGGGATCGCCGTCACCGATGTGGCGCCGGTGTCGGCATCATCATCGGCGTCGTCATCCGCCTGCGGAGGCTCGCCGTTCATCACGCGCTTGATCTCTTCGCCGGTCAGCGTTTCATACTCCAGAAGACCCTCGGCCAGCCGTTCCCACTCGACCTTGTTGTCCTGCAGGATCTGGTAGGCGCTTTGGTAGCCCTCTTCGATGAAGCGTTTCACTTCTTGTTCGATCAGCTCTTTGGTATTCGCAGAGACGGAGAAGCCACCGGTATTTCCCGAGTAGCCCTCATGGGCCTCGGCATAGTCGATATTGCCGACCTTGTCCGACATGCCCCAGCGCAGAACCATGGCCCGCGCAAGTTGGCTGGCTTGCTGGATGTCGCCGGCCGGACCATTGGACACATGGCCTTCGCCGTACTTCATGATTTCAGCCGCCTTGCCCGCCATGGTCATGGCCAGCTTTTGCTCGCATTCGTCCTTGTGCCAGTTCAGGCGATCCATTTCCGGCAGCGACACCACCATGCCCAAAGCGCCACCGCGGGGAATGATCGTCGCCTTGTAGACGGGATCGCATTCCGGCAGGCGCAGACCCACCACCGCGTGACCGGCCTCGTGGTAGGCGGTTTTCTCTTTCTGATCCGCCGTGAGCACCATGGAGCGGCGCTCAGCCCCCATCATGACCTTGTCCTTGGCGTTTTCAAAATCTTCCATGGTGACGAAACGACGCCCGACACGGGCGGCCATCAGCGCCGCCTCATTGACGAGGTTCGCCAGATCGGCACCGGAAAAGCCCGGTGTGCCGCGCGCAATGATGCGCAGATCCACATCGGCGCCGAGCGGCGTTTTGCGGGCATGGACGCCGAGGATCTTTTCTCGGCCCTTGATATCGGGATTGCCAACCGTGACGTTGCGGTCAAAGCGGCCTGGACGCAGCAGCGCCGGGTCCAGCACGTCCTTGCGGTTGGTCGCCGCCAGGATAATCACGCCTTCGTTGGCCTCGAACCCATCCATTTCGACCAGCAGCTGGTTGAGCGTCTGTTCCCGTTCATCGTTGCCACCGCCATAGCCGGCGCCACGATGGCGGCCAACGGCGTCGATTTCGTCGATAAAGACGATGCAAGGCGCGTTCTTTTTTGCCTGCTCGAACATGTCACGCACCCGCGAGGCGCCGACACCGACGAACATCTCGACAAAGTCGGACCCGGAGATGGTGAAGAACGGCACCCCCGCCTCGCCCGCAATGGCGCGGGCCAGAAGCGTTTTACCAGTGCCCGGAGGGCCCACGAGCAATGCGCCCTTGGGGATCTTGCCGCCAAGACGCGAGAACTTCTGCGGGTTGCGCAGGAATTCGACGATCTCTTCCAGCTCCTCCTTGGCTTCATCGATGCCCGCGACGTCGTCGAAGGTCACCCGACCGTGTTTCTCGGTCAGCATCTTGGCCTTGGATTTGCCAAAGCCCATCGCGCCGCCTTTGCCGCCGCCCTGCATCCGGTTCATGAAGTAGATCCAGACACCGATCAAAAGCAGGAAGGGCAGCAGGGTCAGCAAGAAGGACTGGAACGTCGACTGCTGCTGTTTTTCCGCCCGCACGGGGATGTTGTTGTCAATCAGCATCTGGGTGACTTCGGCGTCGCCCGGCTTGATCGTGGTGTAGCTCTGACCGTCTGACGTCGTGAAGCGGACCTGCTCTCCGTCAAGTGTAACCCGGCTGACCTGACCGTCATCGACGGCAGATACGAATTCCGAATAGGTCCTTTCGCGGCTCTGTAATGTGCTGCCGGATCCGCTGAACAAGTTGAACAGGGTCACGACCAGCAGAAACAGAACAACCCAAAAGGCGATATTACGTGCGTTGCCCAAAATGGCTCTCCCAAGAATTCCAAGGACGCCACGGCACTAGCACGCGACGACCGTCAGTTGTACCTAAAATAAGGATGATTTGGTGAGGTTCAATGCGATAAAGTTCCCGACGCCCATGTCGCAGGCGACCTGATGGCCGCAGCCGACCATGCGGAGCCCGTCTGAAGCACCGGAATCGCCAGCAATTCCTCCCCCGTCCAGACCCCCGGCAAGGGCAGAATGACCTCGCGCGGGACGCCGTATTGGCGCCAGTCGGACAGGTGTCCGATGCCGTCTTCCCCGACCGGGCGAATCTCGGTTTCCGCAGCATCCAGCGGGCCGCCGCTGATCCGCCAGGTGTGATCCCAGATCACCTCAGCCCGCCCATCCGTCGGCACCGCCAGCCGCAGGTCACGCACGGCCTGAAGCTCCCGGCAGACCCAGACGGACCGGCCCTGTCTGAAGACCCGCCCCCCTTGCAGCGTTGCGCCGCGCCCGTCCCGCAAGGCAGTCATCGCATCCTGAAGAGGCGTCCGGCGCGGCGGATACCCCGCGCCCGAGATGTAGCCCAGGGCCTGAACCAAAAGCCTGCGTGCCAGTTCCTCCGGCAACTGCTCAAAGCCTGTGGCGTCAATCATAACAGCGCCGTAGCGCACGCTGGCCATGTCCGTGGCGGCGGCCTGCGTCGCCTGCGAAAGGGCTGCCTCTGCCATACGCATGTTGTCCGCAACGGCCGTCAATGCCTCCACGGTCACGCCCAACGGCTCCAACGCCTTGAAGGCGTCGCGGATCCGCACACGTTCAAAGCGTCGATCCAGATTGCTCGGATCATCAATCCAGCTGACGTTGCGGGACAGGAGGAAATCGCGCAAATCGCTGCGGCGCAGACCCAGCATCGGGCGCAGGATTTCGACGCCGTCGCGCAGGTGGCGGACCGGCATGCCCGACAATCCGGTCACGCCCGAGGCCCGCCGGAGACGCATCAGCACGGTTTCGGCCTGATCCTCCGCAGTATGGCCAACCGCCACATGCCCGATCCCGCGGGATCTGGCCCAATCCGCCAGAAGACGATACCGCGCCGCCCGCGCCGCGCCCTGCAGGTTTCCCCCATCGGCTGGATCTTGCCACGTCAAAATATCATGAGAAAGCCCCAGACCAGAGGCATGGGCGGCGACCTGTTCGGCCTCATCGCGTGATTCGGCGCGGAGCCCGTGATCCACGGTCGCAATATGAAGCTCTGTCTCCGTGCCCGCGACGAGATCCGCGAGCAGGTACATCAGCGCCAGAGAATCACTCCCGCCCGAGACAGCGACCCCCAGAGACACCGGAAGCGATGTGCCGAGCTGACGGCCGATTTCTGCGGTCAGAGCCTCGGCTGTGGGGGTCAGGAACACGCCAGCCTGGCCCGCTCCTGCTCGGCGCTGGTCACCATCGGGTCAGCAGGAAAACGAACAGCCACTTCCGCCAGTGTGATGCAGGCCTGATCCACCTGTCCGAGACGGCCAAGGGCCGCACCAAGTTCAAACAGGGCCTCGGGGGCGACGACGCCGGTGGTATCTCCGGTGAATGCGGCCAGATATGCGCGCGCGGCTTCCCGCGTATCACCGAGCCCATCCAGCGCCTTGCCACGACCAAAGTCCACTTTGGCGGCCAGGGGGCTGCCGGGGTAGGCGGATTTGAAGACCTCGAGTTTGGCGGCAGCGGCCTGAAAGGCTTCTGCCTCGAGGTCGGCCATGGCCGCCTGATAATCGGCCTCTTCTCCGACCGCGAGTTCACCCGAGGTGACGGTCTCAGCGCCGGGCACCACCACGGGTTGCCCAAGGCCGGTTGCCTGCGCCCCGTCCACCGCGCCACCGAGGGTCGTCGTTTCGCCCAGCTGCGACAGGTCTCCGCCTTCCAGTTCGACGAGACGGAACTCCAGATCACCGATCCGGTTGGTGCCATCGTCCACCACCCGCTGAACACGGTGCTGCAGCTGCTCGGTCTGTGCGGTCAGGCGCTGCAGCTCCTCTTCGATTGCCGTCACCCGCTCCAGCACGGAGGACCCCGCCAGCGACGCCGATGGCGCACCCGTTGTCGACAGTTCCCGGTTCAGACGCTGGATTTCGACATGCAGGACAGTGAGTTCCTGCCGGATGTCAGCCAGGGTCTGCTCTCGGTCCTGCGAGAATGAAGGAAGCGCGCTGGCCGCAACCAGCGCTGTGGAAAGGAGAATTTGTCGAAGACCAGACATCAGGATCAGCCCACCACTGCGCCACCTGCCAGAACAGTGACGGCCCGGCGGTTCTGAGAATAACAGCTCTCTTCAGAGCAGATTTCGATTGGACGTTCCTTGCCAAAGGACACCACCTGAATGCGGCTGCCAGCTACCCCTTGCGACATCAGATATTCGCGCGCTGCATTGGCGCGGCGTGCGCCGAGTGCGAGGTTGTATTCACGCGTGCCCTGCTCGTCCGCATGGCCTTCGATGGTCACCACGTAATCGGGGTTGGCAGTCAGCCAGCGCGCCTGCCCGGCCAGAATGGTCTGTGCCGCCGGAGAAATGCTGGACTGATCCACAAGGAACAACACCCGGTCTCCGATCGCCTCGCGGAAATAAGCGGGGCTGGTGGGGTCGCCGACGCTGCCTGGCGTGACCTGCCCCGCGCCTCCGCTGCCTGCGGAAGTATCGTCCCAACTGGCATTCGAACAGGCCGCAAGCGTCAGGCCCGCAACCAGAAAAACTGCTGTCTTAAGTCTGCTCATTTGAAATCGCCTCGTGTCATCGGACATTTCTTGCCGGGTTGATACCATATTATGCATGTCTGCGCCACGGGCATACCGCACCGCGCGCGCCAGACGCGTCATCAGTTCTGCAGCGGCGACCAGGATGGATCCGAGGCGCCGTCAGGTGTCTTGACCGGTTTCAGATTGCGCCCCGACACATCAACGGAATAAAGCCGCGCCTGTCCTGCCGCACCTTGGGTTTCGCGCGTAAACATGATCACACGACCGTTTGGCGACCATGTGGGCCCTTCGTCAAGAAACGATGCCGTCAACAGCCGCTCTTCGCTGCCGTCGGTGCGCATCACACCGATATGGAACCGACCCGCGTTCTGCTTGGTGAAGGCGATGTAATCGCCGCGCGGCGACCAGACCGGGGTGCCATAGCGCCCCTGCCCGAAGCTGATCCGCTTTGCCTCGCCACCGGTCGCCGCCATGATGTAGAGCTGCGACGCGCCGGAGCGATCGCTTTCGAACACGATCTGGCTGCCATCCGGAGAGAACGAGGGCGCGGTTTCGATCGACGGGGCGCTGGTCAGGCGCTGGGTGGCGCCACTGTTGATATCCATCGAATACAGGTCGGAATTTCCGCCTTCGGATTGTGAATAGACGACCGTTTGCCCGTTCGGGGCAAAGCGCGGGGCAAAGCTCATGGTGCCGTTGCCCGCAGACAGGATCCGGCGCTGCACCTTTCCCACGTCCAGCACGTGGATCTGTGGAAAGCCGCTTTCATAGCTGGTATAGAGCACCCGGTCGCCGGTCGGCGAGAACCGCGGCGCCAGGACAATATCGTTGGAGCTGGTCAGATACTGCACATTGGCGCCATCATAATCCATGATCGCCAATCGCTTCTTGCGGTCGTTTTTCGGTCCCGTCTCGGACACGAACACCACGCGGCTGTCGAAATAGCCGCCCTCCCCCGTCAGGCGGGAATAGATCGTATCCGCAACTTTATGGGCAATGCGACGCCAGCCGTCTGTCGTTCCAGACAGTTGCAGACCAGAGCCAAGCTCCTGCCCGGCAAAGACATCATAGGCTCGGAACCGCACAGCGATCCGGTCCCCTGATACACCGACGGCGCCGGTGATCAGCGCCTGTGCGTTGATCGCCTTCCAATCGGTGAAATTCACCGCCGCATCAAAATCCGCATATGAGGAGATATAGGCGACCTGCGGGATCTCGCGAAACAGCCCCGAGCCCACAAGATCCGATGCGATGACCCGGGCGATGTCAGCCGCATATTGAGCAGCTTCCGGGGTGTCGGCGATGAAATCAGGCGCCGCAAAGGGCAATGGCTCGATCACACCATCCGTGATCTCGATCCGCAGCGGCCCGTCCTGCGCCTGTGCCCACCCCGGTGCCGCAGCAATCGGCACCAGCATCGAAAGGCCAAGGAATAGTGTCGCCAGAGCGTTTCTCATTTGATCCGCATCCTTTCGGGATTGAATGTCATCTCAATATCACGCCACTGGCCATATTTGTCAGTGGGAAGATCAAAACCTTTCGACCCGCAACGTATAATTGCGCGCCGGGCCGCCTCATAGGCCTGTTTGGCCGCCCCCGACGACCCGCCAGAGCTGGACAGCATCCGGATCGAGCCAGTGTCCGGCACGCCGTCCCGGGACAAGGACAAAGCGACGACCACCGTTGTCCGCAGCGCTTCGCTCGACAGGGAGCCGACGTTCCAGCACTGTGAGACTGCAATCCGCAGCGCATCCCGTTCTCCTTCGGTCATCGGCGGGCCAGAGGGCTCGTCGGCCTGAACGTCCCCCGCCCCGGACAGCGCTTGTGCCAACGCCTCGTCCACTGCTGAACGCTCCACTTCGGGGCTTGGTTCCGGATCTTGTTCGTTTTTCTCGTCTTTCTCGTCTGCGCGGGTCGCCTCGGGCTCTGTCTCGGGCTCCGTCAGAGGCTCTCTCTGGGGCTCTGATGCCTCTGCTGTCGGCGGGACCGGACTGGCGGGACGGCTTTTGGGGCGCGACGTGGCCAAAGGCGCTGTCGGCTCCGCAGTGTCTGCCTCCGCTTCGGTGACGATACGGTCGCTCGCCGCTTCCGGGGCGGTGGCATCCTGCACCGGTTGCGTGGCGTCGGCCCCGTCATCAGGGACAATCGCCTCGCGCGCAATGTCATCGACCTGCGTGTCCGGCTCCGGCGGCCTCACAGGGTCCGGCGCAACCCGGTCCGTTGGGCGCGAGACTTGCGGCTCGGCGGTGCGCGGCAAATCGGTCACAGGCTCCGGCAGCACGGGCGCGTCCGGCACAAGGCTGGGGACCTCGGGTGTGGGCTCCGGTGCGGGCGGCTCTGGCTCGGCCTCTTCCACCGGCGTTTCAATAGGTTGTGGCCGTTCTGTCGGTGGGACCGGAGCAGGCTCGGGACGATCCGGGATCGACGGGGTGCCGTCCGGTACCGAAGGCGCAGTCGGCGCGACGGGGACATCGGCCACCTCTGGCGCAGCGCGCTGCTCCGTCAGCCGGGCAAACTCCTCGGCCGAGATGATCGAGACATCCTGACTTTGAAATGGCAGCGGGTCGGAGTGGAACCACCCTCCGACAAGCGCCCAGGCAACGAGGACCCCGTGCCCGGCAACAGAGATCTTTGTGCCTGTCTGCACATCGGCCCCCGTCTTATTCGCCCTGAGGCGCAGGTCGCCCGTCGAATGTGGGCCCGCCGGTGTCCGTCACCAGCCCCACATTCCCAAATCCGCCCGCGTTGAGCGCGCCCATGATCTGCATCACGTCACCATAGGCAATCGCCCCGTCTGCACGCAGATAGACCCGCTCCGAGCTGCGCTCCGCTGCAATCGCCCGCAAGCGCCCGACAAGATCATCGCGTGCCACCGGTGTCGTCTGGATCTGGATCTCACCGCCCGCCGTCACGGTCACGGTCAAGGGCTCCTCCTCCTCCCCCGGCAAAGCCCCGGCAGCCGTCTTTGGCAGCTCCACCGGCACGCCCACGGTCATCAAGGGCGCGGCCACCATGAAGATGATCAACAGAACCAGCATGACATCGACAAAGGGCGTGACGTTGATTTCAGCCATGGGGCGCGTCCGCGAGCGGCGCCTTCCGCGTCGGCGCCCGCCTGCACCACCCTGTTGTACAGCAGCCCCCATGGCTCAGCCGTCCAACTGGCGTGAGAATATGGTGGCGAACTCGTCGGCAAACGCCTCGTATCCGCCGATGATCCGATCCGCATCGGCGGACAGTTTGTTGTAGAAGATCACCGCCGGAATGGCTGCGAGCAACCCAAGCCCCGTGGCCAACAGCGCCTCCGCAATGCCGGGCGCCACCACCGCAAGGTTTGTGTTTTGCTGTTCCGCGATCTCGATAAAGGCGTTCATGATGCCCCAGACCGTGCCGAAAAGCCCGATGAAAGGGGCGGTGGAGCCGATGGTCGCAAGGATCTGCAATCCACCCTGCAGGCTTTCGCTTTCCTTGGAAATCGCCACATCCATGGAGCGATCGATCCGCGCCTGTGCGCCCGGGATCAAGGCCCCGTCGGTGCGATGACTGCGGCGCCACTCCGTCATGCCTGATACAAAGATCCGCTGGCAATGCCCGGCAGGGTCCTGTCCGATCTCGTCGAACAATTCATCCAGCGGGTTGCCCGACCAGAAGGACCGCTCGAACACCTGCGCCTCGCGTCTGGCTGATCGGTAGCTGAAAAGTTTCTGGAGGAAAATCGACCAGGACCAGACCGACGCCCCGACCAGCATGATCATCACGAATTTCACCGTCAGCGTCGCACGCGCAAACAGCCCCCACATGGAGAAATCAATCTCCTGCGCCAATGCCAGAGTTTCTGCTTCCATCTGCCTGCTCTATCGCCAGTTGCCGCGTCGTTTGATGCGCGCGGCCCAATTGTTGCCGACGTTAGCGGAAAACCCGCAGCTTTGCCAAGGAAACAGCGTGCTGAGCCTGTGTTTATTGGAGAGATGCGCGAACTTCTGCCGGTAATCGCAGGGGCTTGCCGCTGTGCATATCCATGCACACAGCCGTGACCACGGCACGAAACAGCTCCTGCTCCCCGCGGCGCACGACCTGCGCCATCGTGAGGCGCGCAGAAGTGACTGCAGTGACGCTGGTTTCCACGATCAGCTCATCCTCGAACCGCGCGGGAGAACGATAGTCCGCCTCAATGCGGGTGACCACCCAGACAACACCATTGTCGCGCATCGCATTCTGGTCGACGCCCATGCTGCGCACGAAATCGCTTCGGGCCCGTTCGATGTAGCGCAGGAAATTGGCGTGGTAGACGATCCCGCCCATGTCGGTGTCTTCATAGTAGACAGTGACGGCGAACTGATGTGTCAAACTGCGACCTCGGACGCCGGAAGGGCCTGAAGCCGGGCAAAAAGGCGCAGCGCGTGACTGGCATCATCTGAAGCCACGGGCATCATCCGGTCATATGCTGCTGCGATCACGCCCGCGACCTGCGGCCTCAGGATCGTGTTGCCGCTGTCTGGCAGCACCGCCAATGGCGAGGCTTCCGAAAAGGCCTGTTGCCCCCACATCAGCATGACCTGCACCGCCTGTGTCAGGGCCAGCGTTTCCGCAGGCACTTTGGCCATCCCGCCCTGCATCCGCAGGAAGACAAACGCCGCCTGAATGCCGCCTGCATCGTCAAAGCGAAACGCCCGGTACTGACTGGCGCCCTCGCCGGCGAGCCGCGTTACCAGATATGACAGGTTCGGGATCATCTGATCAAGATCGGGCACATCCAGAAGCTCTTCCCAGTCGCGGAAGAAGAAGAACATGAGGTTGGCGCCCAACTCTGGATCGGTCTCTGCCATCTGATGGCCCGCGAGCGTTGCGACAGCCTCTACCGCGCCTTTCACGGTCGCCAGGGTCTCATCCCGCACGCCAAAAACGATCGGTGCAATCGGCCGCCCCCAGCGGGCAAAGGCATAGGATCCGTCTTCGCGGGTAAACAGCCGAGTTATTTCTTCAGGTGTCATCAGTGCGGTCATGCAATGTGGTCCGGATGTCTGGGCTTTGTTCAGGCCGGGATCTATTGAGCCAGGCGCGCGTGATCAAGGGGAAGTCCGGCTCATATCGGTCCGTTACCCTTGGTCAACCGCCCCGTCACGCAGGGCGGCCCGCCGGTCAAATTCACGATGGCCATCGCCAATTTCCGCAATCGACACCTCGATCAGGAAAACAGATCATTTGCGGATTTTGGCGGCGCTAGGCCGAGATGGCGCCAGGCCTTTTGGGCCAGCATCCGGCCGCGCGGGGTGCGCTGGATCAAACCCTGCTGCAGAAGATAGGGCTCGATCACCTCTTCCAGCGCATCCCGGCTTTCGCTCAGGGCCGCTGACATGGTTTCAATGCCCACAGGTCCGCCCCCATAGTTTTCAGCGACCAGACGCAGATAGCGCCGGTCGGCGCCGTCCAGACCCAACTGATCAACCCCCAGCCGCGTCAGCGCGTTATCCGCCAACTCGCGCGTGATCGTTCCATCGCCCTCGACAACCGCGAAGTCCACCACGCGGCGCAAGAGCCGACCGGCGATCCTTGGGGTGCCGCGTGCGCGCCGCGCGATCTCCCGTGCGCCCTCATCCTCGGCCGGCGCGCCCAATTTCCGGGCATTGCGGCTGACGATCTCGAACAGCTCGTCGATCGTGTAGAACTGCAGCCGCGTCGGAATACCGAACCGGTCCCGCAGCGGCGTCGTCAGCAAACCCATTCGCGTTGTCGCCCCCACCAGAGTGAACGGCTGCAGCTCGATCCGTACAGTCCGCGCGGCCGGCCCTTCGCCAATGACCAGATCGAGTTCAAAGTCTTCGAGCGCCGGGTACAGCACCTCCTCCACCGCCGGGTTCAGGCGATGGATCTCGTCGATAAACAGGACATCGCGCGCTTCCAGATTGGTCAGGATCGCAGCAAGATCCCCGGCCTTCGCGAGCACAGGACCGGAAGTCATGCGAAAATTCACCCCCAGCTCGCGGGCGATGATCTGCGCGAGCGTCGTTTTCCCCAGCCCCGGGGGCCCATGAAACAGCGTGTGGTCCATCGCCTCATTCCGGCGACGGGCGCTTTCAATAAAGATGCGCAAATTGGCACGGGCTTCTGCCTGACCAATGAATTCCGACAGCCCCTGCGGACGCAGGGCGCGATCATTGTCCCCGGGCAAGGGGTCAGGGCGCAGGGCGGGGTCCGCGTCGATCATGTCCACCGTCCCGCCGTGGAGCCGCCCTGGATTGCGCGGCCGTCAGGCAGGCCGTTCCGCAGGCAGCATGTGGTTTCGAATGTCATCATCGCCTACCCCTTTGGCGCCAGCAGCCGCAAGGCGGCCCGGATCAGCTCGGCTTCGCCCGCCTCCGGGGCATTTGCAGCCGCTTCAGCGACCGCTGCGGCCGCATCAGAGGGGCCATATCCGAGATTGCCGAGCGCCGAGAGCGCTCCGGCCGAAGCCGCAGCCGCGCCAGACGGGGCCTTGGCTGCGGATTTTCGCGCGGGCTTTGCGGACCCGGCCCCCTCCACCGGCTCGATGACGTCCACCAGATCAGGTCCCTCCAGCGCCTGGCCGACGGTCCCGCCCATCGCCATGACACCTGGCGCCTTGTCCTTCAGGTCGAGCACAATGCGCTGTGCCGTCTTCGGGCCGACGCCTTTGGCGGCCTTGACCGTCGCCCAGTCTCCGAGGGCAATGGCGCGGCTGACGCCCTCTGGTCCCAACGTCCCGAGAATGGCGAGCGAAACCTTTGCGCCGACGCCCTGCACCGATGTCAGCAAACGGTGCCATTCTTTTTCCACCAGCGACGTGAAGCCATAGAGCTGCATCAGATCCTCGCGCACCAGCAATTCGGTATAGAGCTGGACCGCCTCGCCCACCGCAGGCAGGCTGGCCATCGTGCGGTCAGAGCAGTGCACAATGTAGCCAACGCCCCGCACATCGATCATGATGTGGTCAAGGGCTCGGTAATCGAGCCGCCCGGTCAACTTTCCGATCATCTGGCCACCTCTTTCAAATGTCGCTGTTTGCTGCCACCGTAATACGCGTGACAAATGGCAATCGCCAGCGCGTCCGCCGCGTCCGGGCCTTTGGGGGCGCAGCCCGGCAGCTGCAGCTTGACCATATGCAGCACCTGTTCCTTCTCCGCATGCCCGACGCCCACGACCGTTTTCTTGACCCGGTTGGGCGCATATTCCCCGACCGGAAGCCCGGCCTTTGCCAGGGTCAGCAACGCCACGCCGCGCGCCTGACCCAGCTTCAATGTCCCGGCTCCGTCCTTGTTGACGAAGGTCTGCTCGATTGCGGCCTGATCCGGCGCATAGGCAACGATGATTTCGCTGACCTGATTGTGCAGCGACAACAACCGTTCTCCGAGATCATCACCATCAGAACAGCACACCCCATTGGCGACGTGGCTCAGCCGTGCCCCGTTTGATTCGATGACTCCCCACCCAAGGGACCTGAGCCCCGGATCAATGCCCAATATTCGCATCTGACCGCCCGATCTTTGCCAGTAGATTTCTTTTTATGATCGCGACCTAGCACAAAACGCGAACACAGCCAAATGCTTTCCGTGCGAACTCCGACAAGAGGCGAAATCCTCCACCACCCATTTGGAAAGGATTTGGTCATTTGTCTCGCTCCACCTCGCCAAATACGACGCCCGACAGACCACAGGCGACCGTTTTCTCTGCGTCGGACCATATCGCGAGAAACCCCTTGGTAATATAGCCGAAAGACATGCAATCGCCGCATGGGACATATGCGAAAATCACGCTTGTGAGGCGCCGGTCCCGCCAATATGTGGCGCCCATCGCACTGATGCGACATCCCTGAAACCAGATCAAAGAGAACGTGGATATGGCTGCATTCGACACCACCCGCACCGCCCAAGGCACCTCCGGCCTGATCGGCCGCATCGGCGCTCTTGTGAATACATTTGTCGCGGCAATTCTGACATGGAATGACGTGCGCATGACCCGCAAGGTATTGTCTGCGCTGACCGACCGCGAGCTGTCCGATATCGGGCTGTCCCGCGGCGATGTGGACGCCATCGGAGCGGATTCCCCTCTGGTCTGAGGCAGCCCTCGTCGCACCCGCCAGCAGACGACGGCCCCTAAGCGGCACAGAGCAGCAATTCCGGTCTTACCCGACGTTTTGAGGGGGGGCGCACGGGTTGAGGGGGCGCACGGACCTGCCTCGGGCACCTGAATGAAGAGACGCGTCGCTGGATACCTTCAGCGGCGCGTTTCTTGTTTCCCCGGCACGGACAAGTTCTAGCGCAAGATCGGGATCAGCTTTTCGGCGATTGATGTGGACACAGGGTCGCTCTGCATGATCAGCGCGCCGCCCTGCTCCAGGGTCGACCCCTTGCGGAGCTCTGCCACTCTGTAATTGTAGCTGTCAAACCCGAGAGAGGCCATCAAGAGCCCCTTGAACATCAGCACAGCCAGCGCAAACAGGATCAAGGACCGAAGTGATATCCGGGACTGAACCACTTTTCGTGGCTCAACCACGATCAAACCGTCGGATCGCATCCTGGCCACATAGTTCTGGCCACGTTTCACTTGTTTTCGGTCCAACCGACGAAGCCGGTTTCGGAAATCTGCGTGTTGTTCGCTCATTGTGAAACCCCGAACTGGCCCCCACCAGCGGATGGATCGAAGTTAGGCTCGAATTGTGGCGAAAGGAAGGCAGATGTTTAAAACTCGATTAAACTGCCCGGCAATCAGGGGTTGCGCCGAAGTGTGAGCGTCGTCCACTCACCAATCTCGTCCCGTTTGACCAGATTGATGCCATTCTGTGCATAAACCGCGATGACGTCATCCGCCTGCTCGTTCAGGATCCCGGACAGAATCGCATATCCCCCCGCTCGCAGGTGTGCGGCCATATCGGGGCTGAGCGCGACCAGAGGGCCTTTCAGAATATTGGCGAAGATCAGATCATACGGGGCAAGGTCATGCAGACGCGGCGCGTCAAAGCCCGCAGCCTCAAGGCAGGTCACCGCCCCTTTCATGCCGTTGGCCTCCATATTCGCCTCCGCGACATCCACGGCCACCTGGTCGATGTCGCTGGCCAGGATGTCGGCGTCCTGCCAGACACGGGCGGCGGCCATCGCAAGCACCGCAGTGCCACATCCGATGTCGGCCACCTTTGCGGCGACAAAGCCCTCGGACAGCAAGTGATCCAGCGCGCGCAGGCAGCCCAGGGTTGTGCCGTGATGCCCGGTCCCGAAGGCCATCGCCGCCTCGATCAGCAGCGGGATCTTGTCACCGGGAAGCTTGTCGGCATCATGGCTGCCGTACACAAAGAACCGCCCCGCCTCTACGGGCGCCAGCTCGCGGCGGACATGGGCGACCCAATCGGTTTCCGGCAACTCGGACACCGCAAAGGGCTTGGCTCCGTGCATCGTCGACAAGAGCGCCAGACCCGCCTGATCCGGTGCCTCGGTGAAATATGCGCCGACCTCCCACAGGCCGGAGCCATCTTCGACCTCGAAGACTCCGACGCCGGTCGGCTCGGGTGTCAGCCGTTCCATTGCATCGCCCAGCGCCTCGGCCTCGGCTTTTCCGGTCAGCGTGGTCAGCGCGGTAAAGGTGGGCATATTGCAAACTCCGAGAAGATCAGGGCCACGCCTCTGCGCAACCGGGGGCACCTCTGCGCCTACGCGACGCGTCGGTCCAGGGTCAAGGGGCTCGCCGGACAGCGGGCCTATTCGGCCGGTGCTGGCACGGCAAACTGAGAGAAAACCGTCTCGTTTCCGGGTTCGGGATGACGCGGGATCATCAACGACAACGCCAGAGAGACCAGCGCCATAGCAGCCGCGAGCGCGAAGACAGCTGCCGGGGACAGCACCCACAACAAGCCAAGCAGGATCGGCAGGAAGACGGCTGCGATGTGGTTGATGATAAATGCGACCGCGGCGGTCGGGGCAATGTCTGCGGGATCCGCTATTTTCTGGAAGTAGGTCTTGAGCGCGAGAGCCAGTGCGAACAGGATATGATCGATGACATAGAGCGTCGCCGCCAGAACCACCCCCCAGCCGAACCAGTAGATGCCCCCATAAAGCGCGAAGACGGCCGTGAGGCCAATGTATTCGCAAATCAGCGTCCGGCGCTCGCCAAACCGCGAGACAAGACGCCCCAGCAAAGGCGCCGCAACCATGTTGATCAAAAGGTTGATCAGATAAAGACCGGTGAGATGGTGCACTTCGAAACCGAATTTCTCCACCATCATGAAGCCCGCAAAGACAACGAAAATCTGCCGCCGCGCCCCGGCCATGAACTGCAATGCGTAGTATAGCCAGTAGCGCTTCCGCAGGATCATTTTCTTGTTCTGCGGTGTCGGCCCGTCAAACTGCGGGATCGCCACCAGGCAAAACACCGCCACTGCGGCGGCGAACCCGCCGGCCAGCATATACACAACGTTATACGACAGGTTGAGTGGCTCCCACAGCAGCACGATCATGCCGTAGACCACCAAGGTCGCCGCCGATCCAGTCGCCACCAACCACCCCAGCATCTGCGGGGCGCGCTCCTTGGTCAGCCACTGCAATTGCAGCGATTGAGCGACGGTTTCGAAGTAATGAAAGCCGACGGAGCTGAGCACCGTGATGATCAAGATGCCCTGCAAGGTCGGAAACCAGGCTGTGGCGGCGGTTGCGACCCCGAGGAGCACAAGCGACAGCAGACCCAGAACCTGTTCGCGGATGAAGATGATCAGGAAGATGACGAGGAAGGCCAGAAAGCCCGGTATTTCGCGAACAGTGTGCAGCAATCCGATGTCGGCACCATCGAAGTTGGCCACTTCGATCACAAAATTGTTCAGCAGCGCCGACCATGTGTTGAAGGCGATGGGCATGGCGATCGCCATGAGAAACAGGAGCGTCACGGGACGGCGCCAGAACGGAAGGCTGCGGGCCTGATCAAGGGTCAATGGCATGTTCATGGCTTGGCTTTAGAACGCTTTTCCCGACAAGGCCAGTCGAGAATTGTACCAAGCCCGGTGCAGAAACACGTCGCACTGCAGGTCGCGAAACAGATCGCCAAACAGATCGATGTCAGGACCTGCCGCGGCGCGCCCGCACATATCCCCGGCCCCCATGGTTCACTGGAAAGGACCACAGGGTCAGAAGAAGTTTTGGGGATCTATATCCACGTTCAGACGCAAATCGCCCTTGAGGCGAAAGGGCGCGATCCAGCGGGTTATGGCCTCTTGCAGCGGCACGCCCTTGTCCGCCTTGACGAGCAACCGCACCCGATGACGCCCGCGGATGCGCGCAATCGGCGCCGGGGCCGGGCCGAAAAGCTGTGCCCCGGCCTGCCGCAACGGTCCGTCGTTTCGGGCCAGAGCACTGCCGAGATCAAACACCTGCGCCAGATCGCTTCCGGACAGGATGATCCCTGCCATCCGCCCGTAGGGAGGCACCCCAGCGGCCCGTCTCTGCTCGGCCTCTGCGCGCCAGAAGCTCTCCTCATCGCCGGACACAATCGCGCGGATGACCGGGTGTTCAGGCTGAAAACTCTGCAAGAGGGCCTCGCCCCGGCGCTCCGCCCGCCCCGCCCGACCGGCAACCTGCCGCATCAGTTGAAAGGTCCGCTCCGCCGCGCGCAGATCGGATCCCTGCAGCCCGAGGTCCGCATCGATCACGCCGACCAATGTCAACAAGGGGAAATTATGCCCTTTGGCCACCAGTTGGGTCCCCAGAATGATGTCGGCCTCGCCGTTGGCGATTTCTTCGATCCGCTGCTTGAGCGCCCTCGCCGTGCCAAAGAGGTCCGAGCTGAGAACCGCGATCCGGGCCTCGGGAAACAGGGCTGCGGCTTCCTCGGCCAACCGTTCGATACCGGGGCCGACCGGCGCCATCTTGCCCTCGACCTTGCAGGACGGGCATTCCGTCGGCACCGGTTTGGTCTCGCCACATTGGTGGCACATCAGCCGCTTCAAGAACCGGTGCTCGACCATGCGGGCATCACAGTTGTCGCAGGCCACCTGAGCGCCACAGGCCCGGCAGATGGTCACCGGGGCAAATCCGCGACGGTTGAGGAACAGAAGAGATTGCTCGCCACGCTCGATCCGCGCCGCCATCGCCTGTTTCAGGCTGGGCGAAATCCATGTGGATGGCAAAAGCTCTTCGATTCGCATGTCGACGACGCGCATCTCCGGCAAAATTGCCGGACCGAACCGGGAATTCAGATCGAGACGGGTGTATTTGCCAGCCTCCGCATTGGCCCAGGTTTCCAGCGATGGCGTGGCCGAAGCGAGCACCACCTGCGCATCGCACAATGACGCGCGCCAGACCGAAAGATCACGCGCATTATAAAGCACCCCCTCTTCTTGCTTGTAGGAGGTGTCGTGTTCCTCATCGACAATGATCAGACCTAGATCGCGGAACGGCAAATAGAGCGAGGACCGCGCCCCGATCACCAGTTGCGCCGCGCCCTGCCCCACCATCCGCCAGACCCGGCGGCGCTCCGTCATGGTGACACCGGAATGCCACTCGGCAGGCACAGCCCCGAACCGCGCTTCCACCCGTTTCAGAAACTCGGCCGTCAACGCAATCTCCGGCAGCAGGACCAGCGCCTGACGTCCCTTTCGCAGGCAGGCCGCAACCGCTTCCAGATAGACTTCGGTCTTGCCAGACCCCGTGACCCCCTTCAGCAAGGTCGTTCCGTAGCGACCCGAATTCACCCCCGCCTCGAGCACTTCTGCCGCGCGGGCCTGATCCGGCGACAGGGTCTTGCCCGGCCGATCCGGGTCCATCGGTGCAAACGGCAGGTCCCGTGGCGCCTCCTCCTCGCGGATGGCACCCTGTTTCACCAGACCTTTGACAACCGAGACGGTGACGCCGACGAGCCCGGACAGCTCCGTCGCGGTAAAGACCGCGCCGTCATATTCATCCATCACGTCCAGCACTTTGGCACGCGCGTCCGTCATCCGGTCCGGGTCCCGGTCGCCTCGGCGCAAGACCTTGCGCATTGACGGAGGATCAGACAGGCCCGGCGCGCGGGTCGCCAATCGCAACATCATCGACAGCGGGGTCAGCGTATAAAGTGCGGCGCGCTCCAGAAAGCTCCGCATTTCGCTGCGCATCGCGGCAAGATCCAGCACCCGGATCACCGATCGGAGCTTGGCCGGATCGAAATCCCCCGCTCCGGGGCCCCAGACGACGCCCAGCACTTTGCGCGGGCCAAGCGGCACTTCGACAAAGGCCCCCAGAAAACAGCCGCCGTCCGGCGCCTTGTAGTCCAGAAGCCGATCCAGCGGCTGCGCGGTCAGAACCCCGACCCGCTCGCCGGCTGGGAAAAACTCTGGGGTTGGGCTGTCATCCGTCATTCTGTGCGTAGACCCGTTGCTCATGTTGTCCTAAGGTAATCGCGACGCAATGTTTCCGCTAACATGCAATCGGACGCGCCCTGAACCGCTTCTTTGTTATTCGCACTTTTCGCGCGACATCCTATCAGGTAAAGCCAAGGCGCACTGAGGCCAAGCCATCCAGAGGACCAAAGCCCATGAAATTCTTTGTAGACACCGCTGAAATCGACGCCATCGCCGAGCTGAACGATCTCGGCATGGTCGACGGCGTCACCACAAACCCCTCCCTGATCAAGAAATCCGGCCGTGACATCATCGAGGTCACCAAGGAGATCTGTGATCTGGTCGAAGGTCCGGTTTCCGCCGAAGTGACAGCCATCGACGCTGACACAATGATTGCCGAAGGCCGCAAGCTTTTGGAAATCGCCGAGAACATCACCGTCAAAGTTCCGCTGACATGGGATGGCCTGAAAGCGTGCAAGACGTTGTCCGACGCCGGTCACAAGGTCAATGTGACGCTTTGCTTTTCGGCCAATCAGGCGCTGCTGGCCGCAAAGGCGGGCGCGACCTTCATCTCGCCCTTCATCGGACGCCTTGACGACATCAACATGGACGGCATGGAGCTGATCGAAGACATTCGCACCGTCTATGACAACTACGGCTTTGAAACAGAGATCCTGGCAGCCTCCATTCGCACCGTGAATCACATTCTCGACAGCGCTCGTATCGGCGCCGATGTGATCACCGCCCCCCCGGCTGTCATCAAATCCATGATCAGCCACCCGTTGACCGACAAGGGGCTGGATGCATTTCTCGCCGACATCAAGGCCGCCGACATCAAGATCCTGTAGCCGTCAGATCGAACAGGCTGACAATGCGAAGAGGCGTCACCCTGCGGTGGCGCCTATTTTTCATGCCTCGCGCAGGGGGATATGGCCGTTCGGCCAGATGGATACGATCTGCCAGTACGGGACACTGTATCTGGGCGGGCATTATCTGGGCGGGTATTTTGCGAATTTTAGGCGCGCGCTGGTCGGTTCCCATGTTATACAGGGCAAAACCCGATCAGAGGTTGGTGACGAGCATGAGCAGCACAAACGCCGAACTGGATGACAGTCTGCGTCAGAGAATTATTGAAACGCCAAGCATGGTACTGGATGACCCAAACGTCATGCGGGCGTTGGTGGCCGCCAATGAGCGCGCCATGGGGGCCAATATCGTCGATCTGCGCGGGATCGCGATGGACCGGCTGGAAACCCGGCTGGATCGACTGGAAGACACGCATAGATCTGTGATCGCGGCGGCCTATGAAAATCTCGCCGGGGCGAACCAGATCCAACGCGCCGTATTGCGCCTGCTTGACCCGGAGAGCTTTGCCGCCTTCATGGATGTCTTGAGAGGCGATCTGCAGGACATTCTGCGGGTCGACGGAATGGCTCTGATCCTGGAGACCACCCAGGAAGAGGCCGGCGCCGCCGTCGAACGGGTCGGGGATTTGCTGAAATTCACCGAAGCCGGGTTTATCGAGAGCTATATTTCCCGGAAGCGGTCCTTTGGCGGCGATCGCCCGGTCCATCTGAGACAGATCGGCGCCGGGCTGCCCCGGATCTATGGGGAGCGCGCGGCCAGCCTGCGATCAGAGGCCTGCCTCAAACTGGACCTCGGACCCGGTCGCCTGCCCGGTCTTTTGGTGTTCGGCTCCGACGACCCCCATCAGTTCACGCCCCAGCATGGCACTGACCTGCTGGCTTTCTTTGGTGGCGTTTTCGAGCGGTGCATGCGCCGCTGGCTCGCATGACTGCGGGCGACCCGGCACTGGTTTCTCCTGCGGCGCGGGACGCATTGCAGACCTGGCTTCTTGGCCTCAGCGCCCTGGAGGGGGCCGCTGACAATACCCTCGAAGCGTACCGCGGCGATGTGACAGAGTTCCTGATGTTCATGAGCCTGCATTTTGGCGCCCCGCAGGGTCTGGGGGCGCTCAGGCACATCAGCACCGCCGATATGCGGGCCTGGATGGCGGCGGCGCGGGCCTCGGGGACCGGCGCGCGTTCGCTGGCCCGCAAGTTATCCGCCGTAAAAAAGTTCTATGGCTGGCTCGCCCTGCGCGAAGGTTTTGAAACCACCGCCGTCCTGTCCATCCGCGCGCCAAAGTTTCAAAAGAAACTCCCCCGCCCGCTCGATACAGATGCGGCGCGGGCAATGATTGAAACGGTTGGATTGCAGTCTCAGACGGACTGGGTATCGGCGCGGGACGGGGCGGTGGTGACGCTTCTCTATGGCTGTGGACTCCGCATTTCAGAGGCGCTCGGCCTGACCGGACGCGATGTGCCGCTGCCGGCGACATTGCGCATCCGCGGCAAAGGCGACAAGGATCGGGTCGTTCCGGTCATCGACGCGGCGCGACAAGCGGTCGATCGCTACATCCATCTTTGTCCGCACGTCATGGAACCTGATGCCCCCCTGTTTCGCGGCGTTCGCGGTGGCAGGCTGCAGGCCCGGATCATTCAGGGGGTTGTAGCCGATGCACGCCGTCAGCTCGGGCTCCCCGCCTCCGCCACGCCCCATGCCATGCGCCATAGCTTCGCCACCCACCTCCTGGAGGCCGGCGGCGACCTGCGTGCGATTCAGGAACTTCTGGGCCATGCATCCCTGTCGACCACACAGGCCTATACGGCCGTTGACAGCGCACATTTGATGGAGGTCTACAATCGCGCCCACCCCAAGGCGTGAGACCGGAACACCGGAAACCACACGACGATGTCCGGGAGGGGCGAGCACGCTTCTTTTTCCAAGCAGGACATGACGCTTGGTAGATATCCCTCCGAGCACCGGAGCCGATGCGATCCCGGATCAGCCCTGAGTTAGCGCCGACCTATTGTCTTCGACGACATCAGCCTGTGGATGGCCGGACCAGTCGCAGTGGCCGACCCGCCAGCGAGAGAAACCCACCCGCCACCAGACAGCCCAGGATGGTCGGAAGGTGATAGATCCACCACATCTGCGGGTTGTTCAGGACCAGGCCCGAAGCGCCGCCCCTGGCGGCTTCGACGCCGATCAATATGACGAAGGCCAGTCCGATCTGAGTCCACAACCCGAAACGCGAATGTGCGCCTGTCATCAGGGCCGTAAAGCCAATCATCGCCACTGCGACGCAGATGCCGATCCAGGACAGACGCTCATGCAGTTCTTCAACAAGCTGACCTTCGGAATATTGCCCCTCTGCCATCAGCTCTGCGCGGTCGGACATCAGCGTTGACGTCGGCAGGGCCCTGAGACTGTCCTGATCCTGCGTTTCCAAAGTGCCGTAGCGGGAAATATCCACGGTCAGATCATCGAACCATGTGGCCGACAAGTCTTCTGAGGAAGCGTCGAACCGGGCGACCATTCCGTCAACCATCACCACATAGACTGCATCGTTTTCCTGCACCAGATAGGCCTCTGCGGCTGTGTAGGTCAGCGGACGCGCAGGGCTGCGCCTGTCTGAAATATATACGTCACGAAGCGTCCCATTCGGGTCGATCGTGCCGAAGTACACAACGACCCCGTCCATCGGATGCAGAAACGTGCCCTCCTTCAACAATTTGGCGGCAAGGTCCTGTTCCAATTCAGCCTCGCGTTCCTCAAAGGCCTGCAAGGAGGCCGGACGCAGGACTGTGGTAATGGTGCCGATCATCGCCGCAGCCAGAACCGCAAACAGCAGTACCGGCCGGGCCAGGCGCAACGGGCTGGCACCTGTCGCCTGCATGACGACCAGCTCGCTTTCGCGCCGCAATCGGTTGGTGACATAGACCACGGCCGCAAATATTGCCATTGGCATCACCGTGCGCAGCAAGGTGGGCAGCGTCAAAGCCGTCAACTCAAAAAAGACCCAAGGCGAATGGCCGCCGCCGAGCAGCGTCGAGAACAAGCTGATCGAGCGGGAAATCCAGAACACTCCCGCCAGAACCAATGTGAAGAAACTCCACATCACAATCAGCTGACGCAAAACGTAACCGTCGTATCGTGCAATCATCGGTACTCAAGATCCCAGAAAGTGCTGTCCGAAGCCGGCGCCGCCATAGGCGTCCAACACCGCGGCCTGTGCAAGTGTATTCTCAACTGAACCCCCACACAACTGACCCGATACGACCCCAATAGTTGCGCTTCCGGGTTGCGGCTTCGGCGGAAATTCGTCATCACAGTCAAATGTCAATTGAACTCCGCGCCCTGTCCGTACACCTGTTGACTGCAACTGGTGCCGTATTTGCCATGCTCGCCATGCTGGCTGCCGTCGAAACCAAATGGGACCTGATGTTCCTGTGGCTGGTGGTGGCATTTGCTGTCGACGGCATCGACGGGCCTTTGGCGCGTCACTATGACGTAAAGCGGAATGCCCCCCAATTTGATGGCGTTCTGCTGGATCTGATCATTGACTATCTGACCTATGTCTTCATTCCGGCCTTTGCCCTGTTCAAATCCGGCCTGATGTCAGGCTGGACCGGCTGGGCCGCGATTATCGTTATCACCTTTACCAGCGCGATGTATTTTGCCGACACGCGGATGAAGACCAAAGACAACTCGTTTTCGGGGTTTCCCGGCTGCTGGAACATGCTGGTCCTAGTGATTTTCGCACTGGAACCCAACCATTGGTTCAGCCTCGCCCTTGTGACACTGCTGTCCGCCACCATGTTCGTGCCGCTCAAGTTCATTCACCCCGTTCGGACACAAAGATGGCGCCGGGTATCGCTGCCTGTTGCCTTGCTGTGGACGGTGCTTGCGGGTTGGACAGCCTGGGTGGATTTCTCCCCCAGCCCGATCGTACATATGGCCCTCTTGCTGACGTCCCTCTATCTGTTGTTCGTGGGTGTGGCACAGCAGCTTATTCCGGCAAAAGACTGACGTCCGCGCGCCTTTGACCCTGCAAAGATTGGCGTCGTTTCCGTCCCGTCACTGAGTATTTTTCGTAAAAATGGGCGTTTTTATTGCTTTTTTGGTGTTTGGGGCCGCCAAATTTCGTCGAATTAAGTAAAACGTTAAACATAACTCCGGAATATCGACAGATACGTTTACCGTATTCATGTTCAGGAGTGACATCGATGTCGACGCCGCGCGAAGATCAAGAACAGATCGCCAATCTGCCCTCAGTGGCGGCACGCTACAAAGCTGCCAGCAACAGAGCATCCTCTCAGCAACTGGCGCGTGCAATGGAACAGCTGCAGAAGTCTGCTGCAGGCGCTGTGTTCCCGCGTGAGGTGAGCCCAAAAGATCAGCCAGTTCCGACGCCTTCTCAACCCAAGAAATGCGATAGTGTCGAGCTTGCAGTCATGGCACGCGGCAAACGTTTTGGCGCCTCCGAACGCGAAGCCAGCCGTCGATACGCCGGCGCGAAGGCAATCATCTAAAGCAGGCAAGACAAGACAAACAGTGCTGAGCCGGTAGGTAAAAATTTCGGAAAAACCGATGAATTTCGAAATCTGCCCGCTCCTCCCGATCACGCCTGCCGATCGAGCGAACGACGAAGATGCCTGCACGATCCATCAGTGACAAGGCGGCCCCTTTCAACGCCGAATGTTTGGCCTGTTTCCACCGAAGTCATTATTCGCGCTCTGGAAATCAGGTCACAGCCTCTCACGCAAACTGCACTCGGATCGCTATTCCTGTCGTTCCGGGACGGCCATGCCGGGCATCCCTGCCCCGAGCGCCCAATAGAATTTCAAATTTTACCGACAAGAAGTTTTCATCCGCATTCTCTGCTACAATGAACAATATATTTACCTGAACGCGTCTCTGGAGAGGCCCCTCAGGCAATCGACAGAGCAGTACCCGCCGCAGACCAGTGACCGACGCGGACCAATGACTGACGCAGACCAGTAGACGCAGACCAGTAGACGCAGAACAGTACCCGACACAGTTGTGAGAAGGGATTTGATATGATTGTAGCCATGCGCGCATACGCCAATGCGCCGTCCAGCATTGCGAATGTGGCGGTTCTGACCCAGACAGAAACCGTCGTCTCCTCTTCAGCGGCCATTGGGGCCACTGGGGCAGAATTTGCCAACAGTCGACTTGGAAATTTCCTGAGTGACGATCCGGCACCGAAGGATCGCGACCTCGATACGCTCATGAAGGGTGACTCCCTTGGCCTGTACGACAAAGGCCCGGACGCTCCCGTCAAAGAGCCGGTGTCCCGGTCGGATGTGACGGTCGCTCCACCACCTGAAAACGTGGAACCGATCAGTTTGCCACCCACGGAAAGCCTGCTGAACAGCCAGATGCAACAAGCGGAGACCGTGCGACAGGAGATGGTGTTCAAAGGCGCGACCTCGGGCAGCTATGCGCAGCAGATGTACACCAATACTCAGGATGTGCTGTCACGTATCGCGGCCTGAAACACATGCAACTCGCCCTGCTGCGGCAGGCCCGGTTCGCAGAGAGCTGACGCAAACGGCCCGGAGATCACACTCCGGGCCGTTTGAACATCCACAGGTTCGATGAGTTTCACAGGCCCAATGGCCTAGCCGTCCAATGCGCTGTTGCACCGTCCGCACGTTCCGGGATGAGCATGCGTGCCAACGTCCGGCAGGATCTTCCAGCAGCGCTGGCATTTCCCGCCCTCTGCCTTCTCAAACACCACCGACACGCCCTCCACTTCAGGCAGGCGATAGGCTTCGGAGGGGCTCGGGTCGCCGGTGAGCTGGATATCAGAGGTGATGCAGACATCCGCAAAGGGCACGGATTTCAACGCTCCCAGCACATCGGCCTCGCGGATATGGACCACCGGGGCCGCTTCCAGAGACGCGCCGATGACCTTGTCGGTCCGTTGCACCTCCAGCGCGGCCGTAACGACCCGACGCGCCTGACGCACCTTGGCCCATTTGGCCGCGAGCGGTTCATTGATCCAGTCGCGCGGCGTATCCGGCATATCAATCAAATGTACCGAGCTGTCCTCGCCCGGGAACCGCTCCAGCCAGACCTCTTCCATCGTGAAAACTAGGATCGGCGCCAGCCATGTCGTCAGGCGATGGAACAGGAAATCCAGAACCGTCCGCGCGGCCCGCGCATTCAGCGTATCGCCATCGCAATAGAGCGCGTCCTTGCGGATGTCGAAATAGAAGGCCGACAGATCCACCGTGGCAAAGGTAAAGATCGCCTGCCACACGCCGTTGAAATCAAACGCTTTATACCCCGACCGTACCGTGTGATCGAGCTCTGCGAGACGGTGAAGGACCCATTGTTCCAACTCGGGCATATCGGCCACCGCAACGCGCTGATCCTCGCTGAAGTCGCCGAGGGACCCCAGCATGAAGCGCATTGTGTTGCGCAAACGCCGGTAGCTGTCTGCCGTCCCTTTCAGGATCTCGGCCCCAATGCGCTGATCAGCCGTGTAGTCGGCCTGAGCCACCCAGAGACGCAGAATATCCGCGCCATATTGTTTGATCACGGCGTCCGGAACGATGGTATTGCCGAGCGATTTGGACATCTTCATGCCCTTTTCGTCCAGCGTGAACCCGTGGGTCACCACATTCCGATAGGGGGCGCGACCCTTGGTGCCGCAGGCCTGCAACAGGGACGAATGGAACCAGCCCCGGTGCTGGTCGGTGCCTTCCATATAGACATCGGCAATGCCGTCCTCAGTTCCGTCGGCCCGGTCCCGCAGCACAAACGCATGGGTGGAGCCGGAATCGAACCAGACGTCCAGGACATCAAACACCTGCTCATAGTCGTCAGGGTCAGCGATGCCCTCAAGGATCCGGCTCTTGAAGCCATCCTCGTACCAGACGTCCGCGCCGTTTTCCTCAAACGCCGCCTTGATACGCGCGTTGAGGTCGCTGTTGCGCAGCAGATAATCGGCATCCGTCGGCAGCGCGCCTTTTTTGGTAAAGCAGGTCAGCGGCACGCCCCAGGCCCGCTGGCGGGACAGCACCCAGTCGGGACGGGATTCAATCATCGAGTAGAGACGATTGCGGCCGGTCTGCGGCGTCCATGTCACCAGCTCGTCAATCGAACGCAGGGCGCGCTCCCGGATGGTGTCGCCATATTCGCCCATCCCGTCGTCCAGCTTGCGGTCGACGCCGGCAAACCATTGCGGCGTGTTGCGGTAGATGATCGGTGCCTTGGAGCGCCAGGAGTGCGGATAGCTGTGTTTGATCTTGCCACGCGCCAGAAGGCCACCAACCTCGACCAGCTTGTTGATGACCGCAGTATTGGCATCGCCCTCGCCGCCCTTGCGATTGAGGATGTATTTGCCGCCGAAGAACGGCAAGTCAGCCCGAAAGCCGCCGTCATCCATCACGTTGTAGGTGATGACCTGTTCGAGCATGCCGAGGTCGCGGTAGAGTTCGAATTCCTCCATCCCGTGCGACGGCGCACAGTGTACGAAACCGGTGCCCTCGGTGTCTGTCACGAAATCAGCCGCGCGGAAATCACGGATGTCGTCCCATTCTCCGTTGCCGCCTTCGGCACCGGCCAAGGGGTGGGTCAGACCGATGCCTGCCAGCTCCTCGGCAGAGACATCACCAACGCGGGCGTACTGGTCCTCGGAGAGGCGTGCGCGTTTGAACACATCCGCCGCGAGGTTATCCGCCAAAAGATACTTGTCGCCAACGCTGACCCAGCATTCATCGGGGGTGCCGGTGACTTCGTACAGCCCGTATGAGATCCCCGCGCCATAAACCACTGCCTTGTTTGACGGAATCGTCCATGGCGTGGTCGTCCAGATCACGACATAGGCGCCCGCCAGCTTGTGATCGGACGGTTCCGCGACCTTGAACTTCACCCAGATCGTGAAGCTTTCCTTGTCGTGGTATTCCACCTCCGCCTCGGCCAGCGCGGTTTTTTCAACCGGGGACCACATCACCGGTTTGGACCCCTGGTAGAGCGTGCCGTTCATCAGGAACTTCATGAACTCATCGGCAATCACGGCCTCGGCATGATAGTCCATCGTGATATAGGGATCCGGCCAGTTTCCCGTGATCCCGAGACGTTTGAACTCCTCGCGCTGGATGTCGATCCAGCCTTCGGCGAACTTGCGGCACTCCTGACGGAATTCGATGACCGGAACGTCATCCTTGTTCTTGCCCTTCTTGCGATACTGCTCCTCAATCTTCCATTCGATCGGCAGACCGTGGCAATCCCAGCCCGGTACATAGCGTGCATCATGGCCCATCATCTGATGCGACCGCACGATCATATCCTTGATCGTCTTGTTCAGCGCATGCCCGATGTGCAGGTGGCCGTTGGCATAGGGGGGGCCATCATGCAGGGTGAAGGGCGTGCGCCCTTCCTTGGCGCGAAGACGGTCGTAGACGCCGATTTCCTCCCAGCGGTCCAGCCAGGCGGGCTCGCGTTTGGGCAGGCCTGCGCGCATCGGGAAATCGGTTTTGGGCAGGTTCAGCGTGTCTTTGTAGTCGGGCGTGTCTTGGGTCTTTTCGGCGCACATATCGCTGGCGTCCTTTTCCATCAACGGGTCGGATGTGGGGATATTCTGTTCGGTGCGATCACTCAAGCACCTTTGCCCGGCGTCTCGATCTATGTCAGAGCGCCGGGGTCGTAATTCGAATAATGATGGCCACGCGTCGTGCTGCAGTCGGGGTCATGCCGCCGCTTATAGAACGATGTTCTGCGAGGGTAAAGCACCACAAGGGACCGCCCCCTCCGGCTGGCGATGTGCCACCCCGTGCCGAGGCGTCCGGAGTGCAGGCTACTGCGCCATCGACCCTGGCGCGTTCCTATGGTTCGCCTGCGGTCCTCTGGCCGAAAACCCCGGTCAGGGCCCGTTGCACAACCCTGCGCGTGGATGGCTTTTGCAGCGCCTGAAACTCCATCGGCCGACAGACCTCCATCGCGGCCAGCCCCACTCGCGCAGTCAACGCGCCATTGACCAGACCTTCGCCAAAACGACGGGACAGCCGGGACAGGATCGATCCGCCGAGAAGCGGCTCCAGCAGATCATCCCCCACGGCAACGGCGCCGGTTGCCACCAAATGCGACAGCACCGCCCGCGTCAGCCGCCACGAGCTGAACAGGCCGGAGCGGCCGCCATAGGTTTCCGCAATGCGGCGGATCATCCGCAGGCTTGCGACAAGCGCGGTGATCACATCTGCCAGCGCCAGCGGCACGAGCGCGGTGACGCCTGCCACCTGGCGCGCAGCGGCTTCGATCTCGGCTACGGCGCGCGCATCAAGCGGCCTCATCAACTCCGCCTCCGCAAGGTCGATCAGCGCATCGGCATCAAAGATGTCTGCTTTTCGATCGGTCAGGGTGCGGCGCGCCCAATCCAAATCAGATCGTCCCGCATAAAACCGTTGCAGGGCCGCCACTTGTGTCTGCGCCTGCTGCACCTCTCCTGCCCGTGCCGCGGCACAGGCCGCACGCAACCCATCCACCCGGCGCAACCGACCAAGCGCCGCCATTTCCTTCAGGCAGAAGACCAGCGCCGCCAAGGCCAAAGCCACCATGGCAGCCGAGACGATCAGGCCCAATACCGGAAGGCGGTCCAGAAGACTGCTGGCGTAATCCCAGGCCGCAACAGACACGATCGTGGCGACCAACCCCGCCAGAAGGCTCCAGACCCATCGCGACCAGCCGGACCTGTGCCCCCCGGCCAGTGTCTCTATTCTGGTCTGACGCGCCGTTTGCTCCTCGAACTCAGGCACGGGGGGCGCGTCCCTGACGTTCGGTCCTGCCTGCTCCTCGGGCTCTAGTTCGAAAACAACCGGTTTCTGGCTCATGGGCGGGGCTCCGTCTGGTCACTCTTATGGGCACGATGCCAGTGATATTCGATATCGGGCAGGCCTTCGTCGTTGCACAGGCCATCACTGCGCCCGGCCTCGACGAACCCCTCGCGCTGATAGAACCGCATCGCACCTGTATTTGCCTGAAACGTCCACAACCGCAGCTGCGCCACTTCTGATTTGGCCTGATCCAACAGCGCCTTTCCCAGACCATGGCCGCAGAGATCCGGGTCGACATAAAGCGCACAGACCTCGTCTCCGTCGCGCGCGAGGAACGCCTGCCGCAGGTTGCTGTCGCGTCGTTCTGCCACGGTCACCCAGCCGCGCGCGATCATCCTGTCACAAAAGGCGATCGCTTCCGCTGCCGAGTGGGTTTTCGGCATCCAGGGGGTCTCGAGTTCGAACCGGTGCAGGATGGTCCCGAGCTGGCCCGCATCCAATGGCGTCGCCCGGCGCAGTCGATGGGTCAAAGGCGATCTCCGAACAGGAATTCAGCAGCCCGGTCCAACCGGATATGTGGGGGGCCATCCCCGGATTTCAACGTCAGCGGCTGCGGCGCAAAACGCATGGATGCATAGCTGCCGTCGAGCCACCGCTCTGCGCCCTGGCGGGCGGGCGTCAACACATGGCTGGGATCCTCCGGCAAACGTCCCGGAAAGAGCGCGGCGGCGCGGCCCGTCTCCTCCAGCAAGCCACGGACGCAGGGCAGCTCCGCCCCGTCATGCATCCGCAATTCTTCGGTCGTCGCTCGCAGAGAGGCCAGCGACAGGGCGGAAGTTTCAGCCCCCGCAAACCGCGCACGGTCGCGGGCGTCCTGTGTCAACGCCTCGATCAGGGCGGTCAACTGCGGGTGCTGCAGGTGGTGCAGGTGGTCGGCCTTGGTGGCGGCGAACAGGATTTTCTCCACCCGCTTCCCCCGGAGGATCTGGCTCAGGAAACCGTTGGTGCCCGGGCGAAAAGCCGCGAGGATATCAGCCATGGAGCGGCGCAGATCCTCCATCGCGCGGGGGCCTGAATGCAAAGCGCCCAGCGCATCCACCAAGACCACCTGGCGGTCGATCCGGGCAAAATGATCGCGAAAGAAGGGGCGCACAACCTGTGACTTATAGGCCTCGAAGCGGCGGGTCATCTCACGGGCCAGGCTGCCTCTTGGCGCGCCCGTGTCCGGCAAGGGCGCAAAGGTCAACACTGGCGAGCCTGCCAGATCGCCGGGCAAAAGGAAACGCCCGGGCGAGCAATCGGAATACCCCGCCGCGCGCGCCGCGAGAAGGTAGTCGGCAAAGGCCGAGGCCAGGCCCTGCGCGACCGGCTCATCGTGACGGGCCTCCGGTTCCGTGCTGCCCAACGCGGCACGAAAGGCGGCTGCCTCTTCCCGCGTGTCGATACGGGCCAGAACATCGCGCGACCAGCTGACATAATCCTTGTCCAAAAGCGCAAGATCCAGCAGCCATTCGCCGGGATAGTCGATAATATCGAGATGCAGCACGCGAGGGCCCGTCAGGCCGCCAAACAGACCCGATGGGCGAATGCGCAGGCTCAGCCGCAGTTCCGAGACCGAACGCGTGCTTTCCGGCCAATGCGGCTCCGGCCCCGTCAAGGCGCCGAGGTGGTTTTCAAAATCGAACCGGGGCACGGTGTCATCCGGCTGGGGCTGCAGATAGGCCGCCTCGATCCGGCCATCGCGCTCTGCCGAAAGTTGGGACATGCGGCCGCGTTCCATGAGATTTGCCACGAGAGAGGTGATGAACACCGTCTTTCCCGCCCGCGCCAACCCGGTGACGCCAAGCCGAATGGTCGGCTCTGCAAAGGGGCTGGTCACCACGCCGCCCAGCGTTTCCGCGCCGCGCAATACTCCTTCGGCCACATCCGCCGCCAGTCCTGTCACCCCTGATCCTCGCGCCACCCGATGCCCCGCCGTTTGCTCTGTCTCTGCTTCTGTTTGACTGCTCTGGCCGAGGCCTGCCCGAAGCAACATAGGCATCCTGTGGCTCCGTTGCCAGTGCAGCTGCAGGGCCCGTCTGCTGCCGGGGCTTGCCAGACCGGGTTTCCCGCGCTACCCCGCGCGTCATGCCGCGCATTGCTCTCAAAGTCGAATACCATGGAAAACCCTTTGCCGGATGGCAGAGGCAAAAGGACCAGCCCTCCGTGCAGGGCGCGATCGAGTCCGCGCTGGCGCGGCTGGAACCCGGGCCCCATACCATCGCAGCCGCCGGCCGCACGGACACCGGCGTGCACGGCCTGGGGCAGGTTGCCCATTGCGACCTCGCCAAGGACTGGGATCCGCGGCGCCTGAGCGGGGCGCTGAATTACCACCTGAAGCCTGCCCCCGTCGCCATTGTCGATGCCGCCCTTGTCGCCGGGGACTGGCACGCCCGGTTCAGCGCGATCGAACGCCAATACCTGTTTCGCATCCTGATGCGCCGTGCCCCTGCAACCCATGACGCAGGTCAGGTCTGGCAGATCAATCATGAGCTTGACGTCGCCGCCATGCAGGAGGGCGCCAATCACCTGCTGGGCAATCATGACTTCACGACCTTCCGCTCCTCCATCTGCCAGGCCGCAAGCCCGGTCAAAACACTGGACGAATTGCGAATTGAGCGCGTCGAGGGGCTTTCCGGCCCCGAGATCCATTTCCATGTGCGCGCCCGCAGTTTTCTGCACAATCAGGTCCGCAGCTTTGTAGGCACCCTGGAGCGCGTCGGCTCCGGCGCCTGGACGCCCGACGATGTCCGCGACGCGCTTGCCGCCCGGGATCGGGCCGCCTGCGGTCCGGTCTGCCCCGGGCACGGCCTTTATCTGGCGCGCGTGGGATACCCCGAACCGGTGTTCCACAGCGATATGGCCTGAGGCCCTCCGAGGCTTGCTGCGGCCTAGCGGACCGGGAACAACGACAGTGTCTGGAGCGCAGTGCCCACCGCGCCGACCGTGTCGAACAAGACCGCCTGCGACATGCCGATCCCGTTGGAATGCCAATGCGACACGGCCTCGGAGGCATGCCAGCCCGGCTCTGGTGCGCGGTGGATCTGCAGCGTGAGATCGGTGTTCATGAACCCCATCTCGGTGGCGGGCTTGTTCCAGGAAATCCCGTTGCCGCAATCCGCAAGCGCGCAAATGCTCTGCACCGGCGACGTCTCTTCCCCCGCAAGCAGATCCGGCGTTCTCAACCATATTGTCTTTGGCCCGGGTCCATAGCCGGACCCCGGTGCGTAGCGTGTTTCGAGCAAACGGGCGAAATTCGGCAGATCATGTCGGCCGCTGCCGATGGCAAAAGGCCCCGGCGTTGCCTCTTCGAGGTGAGGCGCGGGCACCTCGGGGCTTGGCACCGCACCGATATCGCGCTGTGCCAGATGCATTGTGGTCGCCTGCGCCAGCAAAACATCAGAGAGATCATGCACCGTCACCCGCGTGGCCGCGAGAGAGCGGGTGTGACGGGTGGTTTCCGCCGCGACACGGATGCCCTCTGTCGGGACCGGCCGCAGGATGTCCATGGTCAGCCGGGTCAGCAGCTTTTCCGCGCCAACCTCGACTTCTGCGGCACGCGCAACGAGGCCCGCAACAGGCCCCGCGTGGCAATGATCCGGTGACCATGGGCCTCTGGCCGGATCATTGCCAACAAAGACACCATCTGGCCGCTGATGGAAAAACGGTTGGGTCGACTGGGTCACATCTTTTCCTGAGTATACCGCCTGAGTTCGGCCCGCGCGACCTGACGCCGGTGGACCGCATCGGGCCCGTCCGCCAGCCTGAGTGTCCGCACATGGGTCCAGGCGCGTGCCAATGGCGTCTCCTGACTGATCCCCGCCCCGCCATGCATCTGCACCGCTTCGTCAATGACCTTGAGCGCCACGCGGGGGGCGACCACCTTGATCTGGCTGATCCAGGGCGCCGCGGCCCGTGCATCCCCCTGATCCATATACCAGGCGGCCTTCAGACACAGAAGCCGGGCCATTTCGATCTCCATGCGGCATTCTGCGATGATGTCGTAGTTCGCACCGAGCTGAGCCAGCGGTTTCCCGAAGGCCTCCCGGTCGAGGGAGCGACGACACATCAATTCCAGCGCCGCTTCGGCCTGACCGATGGCACGCATGCAGTGATGAATGCGCCCCGGACCAAGCCGCCCCTGCGCAATTTCAAAGCCCCGGCCCTCGCCCAGCAGCAGGTTCTCGGCGGGGACCCTCACATCGGAAAATCGCAGATGCATATGGCCGTGCGGCGCATCATCATGGCCGTAGACCTGCATCGGCCGGAGCACCTCAATGCCCATTGTCTCGGCCGGGACCACGATCATCGAATGGCGCTGGTGCTTCGGCATATCGTCGCCGCCGGTGCGCACCATGGTAATGTAGACGCGGCACCGCGGGTCTCCCGCCCCGGAGATCCACCATTTTTCGCCATTCAACACATACTCATCGCCGTCACGGACGCAGGACATGGCGACATTGGTTGCATCCGAGCTGGCCACATCCGGCTCTGTCATCAGATAGGCTGAACGGATCTCTCCGGCGAGAAGCGGCTTCAGCCACCGCTCTTTCATGGCGGCCGTGCCGTAGCGTTCGAAGACCTCCATATTGCCAGTATCCGGGGCCGAGCAGTTGAAGACCTCTGCCCCCAAGGGGGTCTTGCCCATTTCTTCGGCAAAACAGGCGTATTCAACCGTGCTCAGACCGATCCCGCGTTCGGACTCCGTCAGCCAGAAGTTCCACAAACCCTCCGCACGGGCCCGCGCCTTCAATCCCTCGAGGATTTCAGCCTGCCGCGGCGTATAGGCCCATCGGTCGCCCTTGGCGATCTCGCCATGATATTCCTCCTCCACTGGCATAATCTCGTCCCGAACCATGGCCGCCACACGGTCCAGAAGCGTGCGCACCTCGGGCCTCAGCCCCAAATTCATATCCATGCCAGTCCTCCTCTTTCGCAGCGCAGCATGGCTTGGCAACGCGCGCCATGTCCAGCACAGTGACGGTACGTAACACGAGAAGAAAAACGGAGCAGAAGATGGCATTGCTGATCGAGATCGGACATGGCGGCTGGTACAGCGAAGAGGAACTGGCCGCAGAGCTGCAAAAGCTGGCCCCGGCGGCAGACATCCGCACAACCAAAGACCCCGGCGATCTGGCTGAAGTCACGATGATGGCGGTCTCCACGCTGAAGTCCGACCTTCCGTCGCGACTGCCCAATCTGCAACTGGTGCAGAAACTCGGGGCCGGGGTGGAGACCATCGTCGGCCATGCCGCGCTTGCGCCACATGTGCGCGTCGCCCGGTTGAAACCGCAAGAGCCGGCGCGCGAAATTGCACAATACTGCCTTGCCTACGTTCTGCGCGGCACCCGCAACATGAGCTATCATGCTGCCGCCCAGGCGCGGGCGATCTGGGATCCGGTTGCACCTCGCCGCCCCGAGGACATCGCGGTCGGAATACTCGGACTTGGCCATATCGGCGGCCTCACGGCCGAACTCATGCGCGACATGGGGTTCACCACATTCGGCTGGAGCCGCTCGCAAAAGGCGCTCGATGGCGTGACCTGCCTGACCGGCGAGCATGGCCTGGCGGGTCTGCTGGCGTCCTGCGACTATGTCTGCGCCATCCTGCCGTCGACGGCCGACACCCGCGATTTGCTGAATGCCGAACGGCTGGCAACGATGAAAGAGGGCGCGACCTTGATCAATGCCGGGCGCGGCGATCTGATTGACGAAGAGGCGCTGGTGTCCGCCTTGTATCAGCGCCGCCCCGGTCACGCGGTTCTCGACGTCTTGCGCACCGAGCCGCTGCCTCCGGCCAGCCCCCTGTGGAAACACCCCTGTGTCACAATCACGCCCCATGTGTCCGGGTGGCATCTCGGCGATGCCCTTGGCGATGTTGTCGAGAATTTGCGCCGTTTGGGGCAAGGCGCGCCCCTCCTGCATGAGGTAGACCGCACACGCGGCTACTGACGCAGGCACGATCTCCATGGGGCCGCCTTCAGCACGCGCGCCCATGGTATCTTTGGGGTCAATCGAGATGACGGCCAAAGAAATCCAATGTGCGCGACCAGGCCAGCGCCGCTGCCGCTTCGTCATAGCGGGGCGTCGTATCATTGTGAAATCCGTGGTTCACCTCGGGGTAGAAGTGAACCGAGAACGCCTTTTGATTGGCCCGCAATGCGTCCGAAAAGGCAGGCCACCCCGCATTGATACGCTCGTCAAGACCGGCGTAGTGGATCATCAAAGGGGCGCGGATCGCTGCAACATCGGCGGCGTCCGGCTGGCGGCCATAAAATGGCACGGACGCCCCCAGCTCCGGGTAGGCCACCGCCAATGCATTGCAGACGCCACCACCATAGCAGAATCCGACCGCCCCGATGTTTCCGGTAGAATCCGCATGGTCGCGCAGATATTCAAAAGCGGCGAAGAAGTCGTTCATCAATTTGACCGGATCAAGTGTCCGCTGCATCTCGCGCCCTTCCTCATCCGTCCCCGGATAGCCACCCAGCGGCGTCAACCCGTCCGGGCCAAAGGCCAGGTACCCCGCCTTTGCGGCACGCCGGACCACATCCTCGATGTAGGGATTGAGGCCTCGGTTTTCGTGAACCACCAAAACACCCGGCAGTGGCCCGGTGACGCCCGCAGGCCTTGCCATCAACCCCGAGATGCTCCCATGCCCGTCCGGGCTCTGATATTGAGCAGTCATGGTTTCAATATCTGCATCGTCAGGTGCAACCTGCTGGGCCAGCGCATAATCCGGTTTCAGCTGATCCAGCAACATTGCCCCGGTCACCCCCGCCGCCGCGTATCGGCCCGCTTGGGCCATGAACTCGCGTTTTGAAATCTGTCCGTGCACGTAGCCATCGAATATCTCGAGGATACGCGGATCGAAATCCCTGGCCGTTCTCCGCTGCGACACTGGTTTCTCGCTCATGCCATTTTCTCCCTGCTGTGGACATGTCAGGACATAGCCCGGGCATAGCGCCGGGCAACGGCCATCACGCGCGCGTCAAACCGGCAGGGCTCTCTGACAAGAGAGAGCCCTGCTATACCTGTCGCGCCCCGCATGGGGCGCGGCCGTGTCAGACCGTATCAGACCGCTTATTCGGCGGCTTCGGCGTAGTCTTCCATCGGCGGGCAGGTACAGATCAGATGGCGATCGCCATAGACATTGTCGACGCGGTTGACCGGCGGCCAGTATTTATCAACCCGAAACGCTCCCGGCGGGAAACACCCCTGCTCCCGTGTGTACGGACGGTCCCAATCCTTCACCAGATCCTCCATCGTATGGGGCGCATTCTTCAACGGGTTGTTCTCCCGCTCCATCTCACCTGTCTCAACGGCTTCGATCTCGGACCGGATCGACAACATCGCCTCGATGAAGCGGTCAAGCTCCGCTTTGGTTTCTGATTCCGTGGGCTCGACCATCAGTGTCCCGGCCACAGGCCACGACATTGTTGGCGCATGAAACCCACTGTCCATCAGACGCTTGGCGACATCATCGACAGTCACGTCGGCGCTCTCGGCAAAGGGGCGCGTGTCCAGAATGCACTCATGCGCCACACGCCCCGTCGGGCCTTTGTACAGAACGTCAAATGCCCCCTCCAGCCGCTTGGCAATGTAATTGGCATTCAGAATTGCCACCTTGGTGGCCTGCGTCAAACCCGCGCCGCCCATCATCAGGCAATAGGCCCAGGAAATCGTCAGGATCGACGCAGACCCAAGCGGCGCAGCCGATACCGGCCCCTCGGTGCCACCGGTTTCCGGATGCCCGGGCAGATGAGGAACAAGATGGGCCTTGACCCCGATCGGCCCCATGCCCGGGCCGCCGCCGCCATGGGGAATGGCAAAGGTCTTGTGCAGGTTCAGATGGCTCACATCTCCGCCCAGATCCCCGGGGCGGCTCAATCCGACCATCGCGTTCATATTGGCTCCGTCGATGTAGACTTGCCCCCCGAACTCATGGGTCACCCTGCAGACCTCATGCACGGTTTCCTCAAATACCCCATGGGTCGACGGATAGGTGATCATGCAACCGGCAAGCTCCGGACCATGTTTGGCGGCCTTTTCGCGGAAATCCGCAAGGTCGATATCGCCCTTGTCGTCGGATTTCACCGGAACCACCTTCCACCCCACCATCTGGGCGGAAGCGGGGTTTGTACCATGCGCCGACATCGGGATCAGACAGATGTTTCGGTGCCCCTCCCCCTGCGCCCGGTGATAGGCGGCAATGGTCAGAAGACCCGCATACTCCCCCTGAGCTCCTGAGTTCGACTGCATGGAAATCGCGTCATAGCCGGTGATCGTGCAGAGCTTTGCAGACAGATCGTCGACCATCTCGGTGTAGCCGGCCTGTTGATCCGCCGGCGCGAACGGGTGGATCGTCGAGAACTCGGGCCAGCTGAGCGGCATCATTTCAGCAGCGGCATTCAGTTTCATCGTACAGGACCCAAGCGGGATCATCGCGCGATCCAGCGCCAGATCGCGGTCCGCCAGACGCCGCATGTAGCGCATCATCTCGGTTTCCGCACGGTTCATGTGGAAAATCGGATGCCGCAGGTAGTCAGAGGTGCGGTGCATGCGCTCCGGCACCCGGTAGTGCGGCGCAAAATCATCGTCGCGACGGCGAATGCCGAAGGCGCGCCAGACCGCCTCGATGGTTTCGGGGCGAGTGGTTTCATCGACAGAAATCCCGACGCGCGTTTCCCCCACCTGGCGAAGATTGATGCCCTCATCGACGGCCGATTTCATCACCGCCGCCTGCAGCGGGCCGACATCGACCGTGATCGTGTCGAAAAATGCCTGTGGGTCGACTTTGAAACCGGCCTCCTCCAGACCGGTTGCCAGACGCACGGCTTTGCGGTGGATCCGCTGCGCAATGGCCTGCAGCCCTTTGGGGCCGTGAAAAACCGCATACATGGAGGCCATGACGGCCAGCAACGCCTGCGCCGTGCACACATTGGACGTCGCTTTCTCGCGGCGAATATGCTGTTCGCGGGTCTGCAGCGACAACCGGTAGGCCTTGTTGCCGTGGCTGTCGATGGATACGCCGACGATCCGCCCCGGCATGGCGCGTTTGTAGGCATCCCGCGTCGCCATATAGGCCGCATGCGGCCCACCTGCCCCGACCGGCACCCCAAAGCGCTGCGTTGAGCCGACCGCGATATCCGCCCCCATTTCGCCCGGCTCTTTCAGCAAAGTCAGCGCCAACGGGTCCGCGGCCACGACGGCGATGGCCCTGTGCGCATGCAACGCTTCGATTTCCGAGGTAAAATCGCGCACGTGACCATAGGTGCCCGGATACTGGAACAGCGCCCCAAATACGCGCTCGGGATCCATCTTGTCGGGGTTGCCGACGATCACCTCGATCCCCAGAGGCGCGGCGCGGGTTTTCACCACCGCGATGTTCTGCGGATGACAATCCCGGTCGACAAAAAACGCCTTTGACTTCGACTTGGCCACGCGCTGTGCCATGGTCATCGCCTCGGCGCAGGCGGTCGCCTCGTCCAGCAACGACGCATTGGCGATCTCGAGCCCGGTCAGGTCTGAGATCATGGTCTGAAAGTTCAGCAGAGCTTCCAGCCGCCCCTGCGATATCTCTGGCTGATAGGGGGTATAGGCCGTGTACCATGCAGGGTTTTCGAGGATATTTCGCTGGATTGCCGGCGGCGTCACCGTGCCATGGTATCCCTGACCGATCAGCGAGGTCATGACCTTGTTCTTCTTGGCGACTTCGCGCATGTGGAAGAGCAATTCGCGCTCGGACATGGGGCGCCCAAAATCGAGCGGTTCCGCCTGGCGGATCGATTGCGGCACTGTGTCGTCAATCAGCGCATCAAGGTCCGCAGCCCCCACAACCTGCAACATATCGGCCATTTCTTGCGGCGAGGGTCCTATGTGGCGACGATTGGCAAAGTCGTAGGGCAGGTAATCTGTTGGTTCGAAGGGCATCCATTGCCTCCTTCAGGTCTGTCGGACTTGGGATATGTGAGACACGACAATGGGGTCGGGCACGCCCGGTCCGGTCTCACTCGCAAAGGTGAGGCCCGTCCGCAAAATCCGACGGGCCCGGGACATCACCCGATAAAGCTCTTGTAGGCGGCTTCATCCATGTAGTCGTCCATCGGGGACATATCGGCAACCTTCAGCTTGAAGAACCACGCTTCGCCTTCCGGATCGTCATTCACCTTGGAGGGTTCATCAACAATGGCGTCGTTTACCTCGACCACCTCGCCGTCGAGCGGCGCCAGAATGTCGGACGCCGCCTTGACGGATTCGATCACGACGATCTCTTCATCCTTGGTGACCTCGCCGCCAATCTCGGGCAGTTCGACAAAGACCACATCGCCGAGTTGTTCAGCGGCATGGGCCGTGATGCCAACCGTCACAATATCGCCGTCAACCAGCAGCCATTCGTGTTCTTCGGTATATTTCATGGGGTATTTTCCTGTGTTGGACCAATTCGCTGACGACGGTCAGCGTTTGAAGTTGGCAGCCACAAAGGGCAGCGACGTGATCGTGACGGGCATGCGCTTGCCGCGCAGCTCGCCGAAAATTCGGGTGTCAACGCCGACATGTTCGCGGCTGACGTAGCCCATGGCGACCGGGCCACCGACCGACGGGCCAAACCCGCCAGAGGTGATCCGCCCGATCGGCTCTCCGCCCTCGGGCGATGCAAACAAGTCAACGCCTTCGCGCATCGGAGCCCGGCCATCGGGGCGCAGGCCGACACGCTTGCGCGGCGCTGCACCGTTCAGATCGCCAAAGACCGCGCCGGCCCCCGGAAACCCACCTTCACGCGCCCCGCCGGGGCGGCGCACCTTCTGGATCGCCCAGCCCAGCCCCGCTTCCAGCGGCCGCGTGCCCGCGTCGATGTCATGGCCATAGAGACAGAGACCGCCCTCAAGCCGCAAGGAATCTCTGGCCCCGAGACCAATCGGTTCGACATCGGGGTGGTCCATGAGTTCGGAGGCAAAGGACGCGGTCACGGCCTCGGGAATGGAAATCTCATACCCGTCTTCTCCCGTGTAGCCCGACCGCGAGATCCAGAGGTCTGCTCCCCTGTATGAGAACGTCGCCACGTCCATGAACCGCATGGCAGCAACGCCCGGAACCAAAGTCTCCAGCGCGGTTTCGGCCAGCGGCCCCTGCAGCGCGATCAGCGCCCGGTCATCCAGATGTTCAACCGCGATGTCCGGCTCCAGCGCCGCCCGGAGCCGGGCGATATCAGCATCCTTGCAGGCCGCGTTCACGACGACAAACAGATGATCCCCCCGGTTGGCAAACATCAGGTCATCTTCGATGCCGCCCGCGTCATTTGTGAACAACCCGTAGCGCTGCCGCCCCTGTGGCAACCCGAGGACATCCATCGGCACCAGACGTTCAAAGGCCTTCGCCACCGCCTCGAAACTATCGCCACGCAGGATCACCTGCCCCATGTGGCTGACGTCGAACAGGCCTGCTTTCTGTCGGGTATGGAGATGCTCTTTCATGATGCCCATCGGATATTGCACGGGCATCAAATAACCTGCGAAGGGCACCATTTTCGCCCCAAGCGCACGATGTAATTCCGTCAGGGGTGTGATCTTCAGATCCGACATTTCGGCCTGCTTTCTGCAACTGCAGCCGGTGCGGTCAGGTCACAACATGTCAACACAGTGATCGGCATCCGGCATCCAAGATTTTGCGCAGACCAAGCCTGCACGCTTCGATGCCCCCTCTGTCCGTTGCGCCTGAGATCGTTATCCCTTCGGCGTCCCGGCGGAACCGGGCTCTCTCCAGAGTCGTTACCAGCACACGGTCCCTGTGGCCTGAGAGTTTCCGGGGCGGTTGCTCCTTCGGCACCGAGGGCTGCAGCAATGCGCCACTCTCGGTTCTCCCATGTGCTGGAGGCGAAGCTACCAGCGGCCCCGAAATGGCGCAAGACGGAATTCGTGCGAAAAGAGTCGCAAACGACGCAAAAGCTGCAGGGGCGGCAATTGTATCAAGGCTGCCCAAGAATTGTGCGGGTGGATTGTCGGCGCGCAGCCGCCCTGCCATAGCTTTGCCCATGAAGATAGCGATCAACGGATTCGGCCGCATCGGCCGTACGATCTTGCGGCAGATCCTGACCTCCCCGGGCGGTTCGGGGATCGAGGTCCTGTGCATCAATGACATCGCAGATCCGCAGATGTGTGCATATCTCTTTCAGTATGACAGCACCTTTGGTCCCTACCCCGGTACGGTTGCTCTGGACGGGGACAGGCTTTGCGTCGAGGGCCGCCATATCCCCTTGCACCAACAGGCAAATGTCACCGCGCTGGATCTGTCCGGCGTCGATGTGCTGCTGGAATGCACCGGCATCGCGCGCTCTACCGATGTGGCAGAGCGGGGGCTGGCGGCCGGCGCCGCAAAGGTGCTGATTTCAGGCCCCTCACCGGCGGCAGAAGCCACCGTCGTCTATGGTGTCAACACAGGCGATCTCGCCGCCGCGAAAATCGTGTCAAACGGCTCTTGCACGACCAACGCCGTTGCCGCGCTGGTACAGCTGATCGATCAGGTCGCAGGGATCGAAACCGGGCATATGACCACGATCCATTGCTATACCAATTCGCAGCCGATGGTGGACGCCCCGAGAGGCGATTTCGCCCGCTCGCGCGGTGGCGCCCAGTCGATGGTGCCCACAACAACATCCGCCATGCATCTCATCGATGTTGTCTTGCCGCATCTGCGGGGCCGCATTTCCGGCGCTGCGGTGCGGGTTCCCACGGCCAGCGTCTCGGCGGTGGATCTGGTGGTTCGCCTGAACAGGAGCTGGAGCGAAACGGAGCTGATGACCGCCCTCAGATCTGCCGCTCTGGCCTCGCCTGTGCTGGGATGGACCGACCAGCCGCTCGTGTCGTCAGACTTGCGGGGACGCCCGGAATCGCTGGTGATTGCCGCGCCGGAGACACGTATGGTCGACGGCCAGCAATTGCGTATCTTTGGCTGGTACGACAATGAATGGGGATTCTCCGCCCGCATGCTCGATGTCGCCAAAGAGATGTCTTTGCCGCGCTAGTCGGCGACATCTTGCCGCCCTGGCGACTCAAACTCCACCGGGATGGGCAACATGGCCCCAAGACGGTTTTATCACCCCTTCCGAATGTGTAGCGTCATGCTTGCGTTTCGGGGATGTTTTTGCCGTTTTCAACGCTCAATACGATTTCTCGCTGCCGGAGCATCAATGACCAGCCTGCCCCCCCTGTGCCGGATCGCGTGCACCTCGCTGCATCGCCTGCGCTCCCTTTCTTTCGCGGCCTCGCTGGTCACAGGTCTGCTGTATGCCCTTCCCGCTGCAGAAGCACTCGAGGCCAGCCTGACCGCTCCCAAGGCCTCCTCGGAGCTGACCGAAAACCTGCAAGGCGCCAGTGCGTCGCTGGGGATGTCAGACGCCTCCAAGGTGCAGGAAATCCTGGCCGCCGCCCTGTCGGACTACCGCACCCTGGTTCAGGTCCTCTATGATGCGGGCCACTTTGCGCCCGTGGTCAATATCCGGATCGATGGAAAAGAAGCCGCCGAAATCGACCTGCTGACACCGCCCCGCCGGATCGAGGCCGTGGCGATTACGGTCGACCCCGGTCCTGCGTTCGATTTTGGGCAGGCCGAAGTGAGCCCACTGCCCCAAGGCGAGGCCGTGGCCCTCCCCGAGGATTTTGCCCCCGGGCATCCCGCCAGCACCGGTACGATACAGGCTGCGGCGACGGCCGCTCTGACCGCATGGGATAGAGCCGGACATCCCAAAGTGGAGCTGGCCGCCCAGGACATCACGGCAAATGCCGTGAAACAGCGGCTGGACGCCACATTGCACATTTCCCCCGGCCCGCGCCTGCGCCTTGGCCGGATGCAGATCAAAGGCGAGTCCGACGTGCGCCAGGGCGCGATCAGACAGATCGCCGGGTTTGCGACCGGCGCGGTCTATCACCCGGAACTGGTGTCGAAATCCGCCACGCGCCTGCGTCGGACCGGCGCCTTTTCCAGCGTCACCCTGCGGCAGGCCGACGCTCCGAATGCCGATGGCACGCTGGATTTCATTGCCGAGATCGAAGATCTGCCCAAACGCCGGTTCACATTCGGCATCGAGTTTTCCACCTCGGAGGCGGTGGAACTCAGCTCCAGCTGGATGCATCGCAACCTCTTTGGGGCGGCCGAGCGGTTGAAAATCGACCTTTCCCTGAGCGGGTTGGGAAGCAGCAATCTGGACGGCAGCGTGTCGGCCCGGCTCGACCAGCCCGCCGCTTTGGGCACCGGCGAAACCCTGTTTTACCTTGGCGCCCTCGAACAGCTGGAAGAGGAACATTACACCGCCACCAGTATAACAGGCGAGATCGGCGTGCGGCGCAGCGTCTCCGAGACCACCTTTGTCGAAGGGGCTCTCGGCCTGCGTCTGATCAAGGCCGATGACGCCTATGGCACCGATCGCGAGTTCAAATACCTGTCCGGGCGACTGCGCGCCGAAAAGGACAAGCGCGACAACAAGACCGACCCGACCGCAGGCTACTATCTCGATGGCGAGATCGTCCCGTTTGTCGGACTGGATGGCCGTGACGCCGGCCTGCAGGTGAACATCGATGCCAGAGGCTACAGATCGCTCGGCAATACCGGGCGCGTTGTGCTGGCCGGTCGCCTGCAGCTTGGCTCTGTGATTGGACCGAATGCCCGCGACGTCTCTCCGACGCTGCTGTATTTTTCGGGCGGCGCCGGATCGGTGCGCGGCCAGGAATTCCAGTCCCTCGGCATCGATGTCGGGGGCAATTCTGCAGGCGGACGCAGCTATCTTGCGCTATCGGGGGAAATTCGCGGCCGGATTTCCGATGCCATTTCGCTGGTCGGCTTCTACGATGTGGGCTTTGTCGATGAAAACAGCCTTGTCAGCGGCGACAGCGCCTATCACGCAGGAGCCGGGATCGGCCTTCGCTACGACGTGACCGGAATTGGCCCGATCCGGTTTGACCTGGCCATGCCCGTTTCGGGCGATGACGAAGACGGGCTCCAGTTTTACATCGGTATAGGACAGGCATTTTGACCTATTCACCCCGCTCCCCCGGACCTCTCCTCAGCTGGATCATCTGCCTCGCACTGGCGGCCACGCTGATCTCGCGTCCCACCCTCGCACAGACCGATGCATCCGAGACGGGCGGCCTGCTGGTGTCCTTTCTGGAGGACACCCTGTCGGACGACAGCCGCCAGATCAGTGTAGAGGGTCTGGAGGGCGCGTTTTCCTCGCAGGCCAAAATCGCCCGGCTGACCATATCCGATGACGAGGGCGTCTGGTTGACGGTGGAAGGCGCCGAACTGGACTGGAACCGTCTGGCACTGGTGCGCGGGCGTTTCTCGGTGAACCGCCTGACCGCCGAGCGCATCACAATAGAGCGCAGCCCCAATCCAGTGCCCGCGAGCCCTGACCTGCCGACGCCCGAAGCGACCCCTTTCGCATTGCCGGACCTCCCGGTGTCGCTCGAGATCGGCGAGATCTCGGCGGGAGAGATCAGTCTTGGCGAAGAATTGACCGGTCAGCCGGCGACGCTTTCGGTCGCGGGGGCAATGTCGCTGGCGGATGGGGCGCTGGATACCAACCTGCGGGTGGTTCGGCTTGACCGTCCGGGCGATGCGCTGACGCTTGCGATTTCATTTGCCAACGCATCGCAGCATCTGGGGCTGGATGTGGTGCTGAAAGAGGCCGCAGGCGGGCTTGTTTCCTCGGCCATGGATCTGCCGGGACACCCGGATCTCAGCCTCGCGATAAAGGGCGATGGCCCGCTCGCAGATTTCGCCGCAGATATCGGCTTTGCGACCAATGGCACCGACCGGATCAGCGGCACCGTTTCTCTCGAAGGGGTCGGCGATATCGTGGATGGCGCCCAGGCGGGAATAGCTTTTGCGGCGGAGCTCGGAGGCAACATTGATCCGCTGCTGCGCCCGGATTTTCGCCCCTTTTTCGGCCCCGGCCTTCAGGCAACCCTGAACGGGCGCACCCAGGCGGGCGGCGGTCTGGACCTGCAGAGCCTGACGCTGCGCACACGCGCGCTCCGTCTGGACGGTGCGTTGCAACTGAACGGCACGGTTCTGGACACCGCCAATCTGACGGCTGAAATTTCCCCGCCGGAAGGACAAACCGCCGTCATCCTGCCACTTCCCGGCGCGGATACGACGGTCGCGGCCCTGACGCTGACACTGCAAAAACCGGGCGGTGCCGAATGGCAGATCAACGGCGAGATCGACCAGCTGCGCGCGCCTGATCTTGCGCTCGACCGGGCGGTGATAAACGCAGCAGGCACGCTCGACCAGAGCGCGGGATGGGCGGTGGATGGCGCGCTGGATGCACAGCTGGGCGGGCTCGTGCTCTCTGATCCTGCCCTGTCGGCCGCGATCGGGACGGACCTGAGCCTCAGCACCCGGCTCACCACCGACGATGGGGCAGATTTCATGCTCAGGGATCTTGATGTGCAAGGATCCAGCTACGGGGCACGCGGTGAAATTCGCTTTACCGGCGTCGAAAATGACCTGAAAATCGCCGCGGATCTGACCATGGCTGCCGAACAACTGGACCGGTTCTCTGATCTGGCAGGTCGCCCCCTGACCGGAGCAGCCCAGGCCGAGGTGACGGGACATTTCCAGCCGCTCAGCGGTGCCTTCGGCGTGGATCTGTCATTGATCGGCCGCGACCTTGATGCAGGCATTGAGCAGCTCACCCCCCTGCTCGCAGGCGACAGCAGCCTGGCACTGGTGGCGGCACGTGATGGCTCTGGCCTGCGCATCGACAAATTCGACCTGAAAACAGCCGAAGTCAGCGCGACCGGCCATGGCACGCTGGACAGTGGTGAAGGGATCCTCAGGTTCGATGCAAAGCTGGACCGGTTGGATCGCTTCATTCCCGACCTCCCCGGCCCCGCGACCCTGACGGCGGAATTTGACCGCACCGGCGACCAGCTGGACGGCACCGTCAAATTTCGCGGGCCTGGCCAGATTTCGATGGATCTCGACGGCACGGCGACCCTCGCGGGCGAGGCCGAGTTTGACTTTGATGCAGTCGTCGGCAGCCCCGAGGCCCTGGCGGCGCAGCTGGCCGGAGCGCCTCTGGTTGCCAGGGGCACAGCTTCCCGGCGGGCAGGAAACTGGTCCGGTCAGGCGGAGGTGACGGCCGCCGGCGGGGCGGAGGCGCGCATAACCGCAGCCTATACCGAGGCCACAAGCGAGGTTGACCTCTCTCTCTCTGCCCTGATTACGCAACTCGACCACTTTGTCCCAGACATCGAGGGTGAGGCCACAACAACCCTCTCCGCGAGGCGCAGAGCCGGCTCATGGCAGGCTGCGGGCAGGCTGACAGGGCCCGGCGACAGCCGTGCGCAGTTTGAGGGGTCCTTTGCCGAGACCTCCGGCGATGCGGATCTGGACCTCACGGCGGACATAGGCAATGTGCGCGCCTTCACCCAAACGCTCGGCGGCGCGGCATCGGCAGAGATCGCCGCCACCAGGCGCACCGGGGAATGGACCGCAGGAGGCCGCGTGACCGGCCCGGCCGGCGCTTCGGCGCAAATCACCGGCCGCTTCAACGAAGCCGACGGCGCCGCGCAGGTGACGTTTGATGCGCTGGTGCAGCAATTGCAGCAATTCATTCCCGGACTGGACGGTGTTCTGAGCGCCAAAGGTCAGGCCAGTCGCGCGGATGGGATCTGGGCGCTGGAAACAACCGCGGATGGCCCGCTCGGCATAGAGTCGCGCATTGCAGGCACCTGGGACGAAGGCAGATCGCTGGCCGATATCACCGCCAAGGGGTCCCTGCGGCTCGAAGGGGCAAACGCCTTCCTGAAGCCGAACCTCCTGAAAGGGCTGGCCAATTTTGACCTTGCCCTGCGCGGCCCCGCAACACTGCAGTCTGTCAGTGGGACCGTCACCACCTCGGATGCCCAGCTGGTCTTGCCGCAGGCGGCCCAGTCGATCGACACTATCGCCACCCGTATCGCCCTCGGCAATGGTTCTGCGATCCTGGACCTCAGCGCTCGCCCAAAGGACGGCGGACAGATCGAGGTCAGCGGCCCCGTGGATCTGCAAGCGCCATACAACGGCTCCATTCAAATCAGGCTCGCCGACGTCGTCCTGACGGACAACCTGTCGTATGACACGTCTCTGAGCGGCGCATTGCAGCTGTCCGGGCCACTGGCCGGGGACAGCCGTCTGAGCGGACGCATTGATGTGGCAGAGACCAATTTCAACCTCAATACCGCAGGCGGAGCTGTGTCGGCGGCGCCGATCCCGCCCATTCGCCATGTCGGACAAACCGCGGCCCAGACCGCAACGCGTGTCCGCGCCGGCCTCGTCGAAGTCAACACGGGCGGCACGAGCAGCAACAGCGATATCGCGCTGGACGTGCTGATCAGCGCCCCCAACCGCATTTTCGCACGCGGTCGCGGCTTGAACGCGGAACTTGGCGGGGCGATCACGGTCCGCGGCACCGCTTCAAACCCGGCACCCTCCGGGCAAATCGGCCTCGTGCGCGGGACATTCGACATTCTCGGCCGACGCCTCAACCTGGACGAAGGGCGTGTGACATTGCTGGGCGATCTGCGGCCCTATCTGGAATTCAGCTCGACCGCCAACACCGAGCAAGGCACCGCCACGCTGGAAATATCCGGTCGCGTGGACAGCCCGAAGATAGAGGTCACCTCAGACCCGGCGCGCCCCAGCGAAGAAGCTCTTGCGCTGCTTCTGTTCGGGGACAACATTCAAGACATATCGCCACTGGCGCTGGCGCGGCTGGCCGGGTCTGCCCTCACCCTCAGCGGGCACGGCGGTGGCGCGCAGAAAGCCCTGCGCGAGGCAACGGGCGCTAATAACATCGACCTGGGGACCGGCAATCTGGGCCTTGGCGGCTATCTCGCCGACAACATCTACACGGACCTGAACATCACCGCCGAGGGCGACAGCGAGGTGACCATCAATCTGGACCTGTCAAAGTCACTTACCGTGACCGGATCTGCGGACAGTGTCGGCGGCACCGGCCTGGGGATTTTCTACAAACGGGACTACTGACAGCCGGAGCCGTTTACTTCCTGCGGCCATTGGACAAGATTGCAGATATCCCAATGATCGCGTAAACCATGACAGATGCCCCCGCCCCTCCAGCCTCCCCTCCGATCGATGCAGTCGTGATCGGCCGGAATGAGGGGGCCCGCTTGATGGCCTGCCTCGACAGCCTCAAAGGTCAGGTGAGACGCATCATTTATGTCGACAGTGGCTCCACCGATGGCTCGGTCGAGGCGGCCAGATCCCGCGGCGCCGACGTGGTTGCGCTGGATATGTCGCGGCCTTTTACTGCGGCACGTGCCCGCAATGCAGGTCTTGCCCGGATCCGTGACACGACACAGCCGGAACAGGATCCGCTGGTGCAATTCATTGATGGCGATTGCATTCTCGCTGCGGATTGGGTGCCGCGTGCGGCTGCGTTTCTGGCCGCCCATCCAGGCGTCGCTGTCGTCTGTGGGCGGCGGCGCGAACAGAACCCAGACGCCAGCGTGTATAATCAGCTGTGCGACAGCGAATGGAATACACCCCTGGGCGAGACGCTGGCCTGTGGAGGCGATGCCTTGATGCGGCGCGCCGCAGTGGAGGCCGTCGGCGGATATCGCGAAACGCTGATCGCCGGGGAGGAGCCGGAACTTTGCCTGCGCCTGCGCCAGGCGGGCTGGGCGATTTGGCGACTGGATGGCGATATGACCCGGCACGACGCGCGAATGACAGAGTTTTCCCAATGGTGGAAACGGACTCGCAGGGCGGGCCATGCCTTTGCCGAAGGCGCATTCCTCCACGGCTCTCTCCCGGAACGGCACTGGGTCACGGAAACGCGGCGCGCCCTTCTATGGGGATTGGTGCTGCCACTGCTGATCCTCGGGCTGGCGCTTCTCCACCCGATGTGGGCGCTGATCCCGGCGCTGGCCTACCCCATGCAATTCCTGCGCCTCGCACGGCGTGACGGGCCAACAGAAGCCTGGTTTTCAATCATCGGAAAACTCGCCGAGGCGCAGGGGATCATTGAATTCCATATCAACCGGCTCTTGCGTCGTCGTCGTGGCCTGATCGAGTACCGGTGACTCAGTTTTTATCCTGAACGGGATCCAGAGGCGGGCGCGGTGTCACCCGAAGCCGCAAAGCGCTCAGCACCTGACCGGGCAGGATGGCAAAACAACGCGCGTAACGCGGCGCCAATCGCATCGGATTTCCCAACATGCGCCAGAGCCATTCCATGGCCAGTTTTCTCACCCTGAGCGGCGCGCGCGTCTGATGACCTGCCACGAAATCCAATCCTGCGCCAATCGAGGCGAAGCCGACCGAGGGGGCCAATTCCCGCCCCAGCTGCGCAAAACGTTCTTGTTTGGGCGCCCCCAGCGCCACGAAGCACAAGCGGATATCCTGCGCGGCCATCTCGGAGAGGATTTTTCGGGCCTCCGCTCCGGTCGGGTCAAAATTCCGGCTCGGGGCCTGCATATAGGTGATTTTCAGTCCCGGCACCCAATGCATCAGCGCCGCGCCCGCTTGTTTCAGCACCGGTTCGACCGAACCCACCAATGCTACATTCACCTCTGCCTGCGCGGCCATCTTGCACAGCGGGGTCACCAGGTCAGACCCGGGCATCAATGCCACCTGCCGTTTCGCCAATCGCGACAACCAGACGATCGGGCGACCATCGGCCACCACCAGATCCTGATCCAGATAGGCCGACAAAAAGGCCTCGTCCGTTCTCAATTTGACCAGATGATCCAGGTTCACGGTCGCCAAAGCAAAACCTTCGCCTTCGCTGAACCTATGTGTGACTTTCGCCTCCAACATGCACACATCCGTCACATTCACGACAAGACGTCGATTGTTGAATAGAAAGTGCATATCGATTCGAATCTCTTTGTAGCAAGGCTGCATGTCTCTTACTAAGCTAAGCAGACGTCGTGGCAGTTCTTTCGTATATCGGTAACGTGGAACTTGGGTCGAAATAGGGCGGGAAAACGTGCCGAACGCGATTGCGTATATGATGCTGATGGCGTGGCCTGTTGCGGCATTGGTCTTTTTTCAGAGATTGCCGCTTCAGCGAGCGATCCTGCTGTGTCTGATCGGCGGCTATCTTTTGCTGCCGCCGCTTGCGTCATTCGACTTGCCACTGGTGCCGGATCTCGACAAGTTTTCGATCAGTTCGATCATGGCACTGGTCGGCTGTCTCTTTGTGGCCAAGGCACCGGTTCCCTTCATGCCCCGGCATGTATTCATGCGGGTGGTCGTTGCTGTTTTTGTCCTATGCGCCCTGCCGACGGTTCTGAGCAACACTGACGCCATCGTGTTCCAGTCGATACCACATTCGAGCCCGATCACCTTTTTCAATGATCAGTTGCCAGGATTGCGGTGGCGGGATCTGGGTTCTGTGGTTATCGGGCAGTTGATCGTGCTGATCCCATTCTTCATCGCCCGCAGGCATCTCTCGACACCTGAGGCTCATCGGGAAATGCTGCTGGCCTTCTGTATCGCCGGGTTCATCTACTCTGTCCCTTCCCTGATCGAGATCCGACTCAGCCCGCAGATGAATGTCTGGATCTATGGTTTTTTTCAGCATGAATTTGCCCAGATGATGCGCGGGGACGGCTTCCGGCCGATCGTCTTTTTGCCGCATGCTCTGTGGTTGGCTCTGTTCATGCTGAGCGCGGTTTTGGCCGCGACCGCCCTGGCCCGCGCCGCAGAAGATCGTGACAAGATGCGCTATATCCTTGGGGTCTTTTATCTGTTTTGCATCCTGTATCTCTGCAAAAGTCTGGCGTCCCTCGCCTATGGGCTGTTTTTCACGCCGGTCGTGGCACTGGCCTCCTTCAGATCGCAGATCAAGCTCGCCCTGCTCATTGCCATTGTTGGCTGCATTTATCCGATGCTCCGCAACACAGGTGTCATCCCGGTGGAGGCGATTGTGGTTCAGGTCGAGGAATTCAGTGCCGAGCGCGCGCAATCACTGGGCTATCGCTTCGACAACGAAAAGCTTCTGCTGGAACGCGCTGCGGAAAAACCATTGTTCGGATGGGGTGGCTGGGGGCGAAACCTGATCCGCGACGCTGAAACCGGCCGGATCCTGTCAATTCCGGACGGGCATTGGATCATCGCTTTCGGAACCTTCGGCTGGCTCGGGTATCTGGCCGAAATGAGCATTCTGACCGGTTCACTGGCGCTGCTGTTTCTGGCAACCCGCAAGGCATCCGACAGCGCCTTGTCGCCCTATATCTCCTGTATTGCGCTGATCCTCGGGGCGACCATGGTCGACATGCTGTTGAATGACACTCTGGTCCCTGTCACCTGGATGTGCGCTGGCGCTATCCTCGGCTACGCGGAACGGCTATTGTACCCGGGGCTGTTTGATCCCCGGCCGTCCCTGTTCCACGGCCGCCAGAAAATGGACGCACGCTCGGCGAACGCACGCCTGACGTCGATGATGAAGTGACCGAAAGGCCCCGTACCTCCCCCCACAGCGCCCTGATGTGGATCACAGACCGCAATATGGACACAATAGCTCCTCTTGCCTGCCCAAGATGTTGCGCAAAAACGACGTATGATCGCGATGGTCGCTACATTGGGCGATCGCAAGAAACGGCCCCTGTATTTGGACCGGACACCGAATAGATTTAAGAGGCTCAGGCGATTTTACGTCTAGGACCAGAGCAGAAATGGGAGACCAAGCGTTGAACAAACAAGCCGCAATCAACCCGGATGATATTGCGGTTGTCGGCATGGCTGTGAGCTTGCCCGGCGCTGCCTCTGTTCAGGAGTTCTGGACCAACCTGCGCGAGGGTGTTGAATCCATAGAGGTGCTGGACCGCGACGGCCTGTTGCAAGCGGGCGAACCCGCGGAGCTGTTGACGGCGCCAAATTACGTGCCTGCTGCGGCTCCTCTGCCTGGGTTTGACAGCTTTGACGCAGAGTTCTTTGGCTTCTCGCCGAAAGAAGCAGCCATCCTCGACCCGCAACACCGCAAGTTCCTCGAAGTTGCGTGGACGGCAATGGAGGATGCGGGACATACACCGGACAGCCTGAACGGACAGGTGGGCGTCTATGCCGGCTGCGGTATGGGGAGCTATTTCTATTTCAACATATGTTCGAATCCGGATCTGGTCGACGACGTCGGCATGTTCCTTCTGCGCCATACCGGCAATGACAAGGATTTCCTCACCACTCGGGTCAGCCATGTCTTCGATCTGAAGGGCCCCTCGGTCAATGTGCAGACCGCCTGCTCCACATCGCTCGTCGCCATCCACTACGCAGCAGAAGCGCTGCGCAATGGCGAATGCGAGATGGCATTGGCCGGGGGCGTCACCATCGAGCTGCCACAGGGGCGTGGCTACCTCTACAAGGAAAACGAGATCCTGTCCCCGGACGGCCATTGCCACGCTTTTGACCACAGGGCGCAGGGCACGGTGTTTGGGTCCGGCGCGGGGGCCGTGGCACTGCGCCGCCTCGGCGATGCGATTGCCGACGGCGATCACATCTGGGCCGTGCTCAAGGGATCGGCAATCAATAACGATGGCGCCGCCAAGGCCGGCTATCTCGCCCCCTCTGTCGATGGTCAGTCTGGCGCCGTGCGCAAGGCCCTGACAGCGGCACGCATCCCCGCAGACACCATCGATTATGTCGAATGCCACGGCACCGGCACCTATATCGGTGACCCCATCGAGGTCGCCGCACTGACAGAGGCCTACCGGGATCAGACCGATGCGCGGGGGTATTGCCGACTGGGCTCTGTGAAGACCAATATCGGGCATCTGGACACCGCTGCCGGAGTGGCCGGTTTCGTCAAGACCGCTCTTTCCCTTGCTCATCAATCCCTGCCGCCTTCGCTGGGGTTTGAACGCCCCAACCCGACCATAGATTTTGAAACCTCGCCTTTTCAGGTCAATGACCGGCTGGTTCCCTGGACCTCATACAAAGGACCCCGGCGCGCGGGGATCAACGCCCTCGGCGTAGGGGGGACCAATGCCCATGCAATTCTGGAAGAAGCGCCCCAGCCCCGCCCCTCGGAAGAAAGTGATTTTCCATTTCAGATCATATGCCTGTCTGGACAGACCAAGGCGGCGCTCGATGAAAACACGCGCAACCTCGTGTCCTACCTTCGGGCAAATCCGGACGCGGATCTGGCGAATGTTGCCTTCACCCTGAAAGAAGGGCGCCGCGGATTTGCCAAACGCCGTACGGTGGTGGCGGAAACCGCAACCGAAGCCGCTGACCTGTTGGAGGCCGGCAACCCGCGGCAGGTGTTCACTCATGATCACCTCGGTTCAGATCCGGAGGTCGTCTTCATGTTCCCCGGCGGCGGCGCCCAATATACCGGCATGGCGCGCGACCTCTATGAAACGGAACCGGTCTTTGCCGACTGGATGGACCGGGGGCTGGATCACCTTGAAAACAAGGTGGAGTTCGACATCCGCTCACTCTGGCTGCCGGATCCGGAGGCGAAGGACGCCGCCGAGGCTGCGCTGCTTCAGCCTTCGGTGCAACTGCCTCTGATCATGATCGTCGAATACGCGCTGGCGCAATTGTGGATCAGCTGGGGCGTGAAACCTGTGGCCATGGTCGGGCACTCCATGGGCGAGAATACAGCCGCCTGCCTTGCGGGCGTCATGACATTTGAGGACTGTATCGATCTGGTGCATTTGCGCGGGCAGCTGTTTGACACAATCGAGCCGGGCGGAATGCTGTCGATTTCGCTCTCACGTGCCGAAGTGGAACAGCTGATCGGCGATGATCTGGATATCGCAAGCGTCAATGCCGCCGACCTCACCGCCGTATCCGGTCCCACGGACCGGCTGGAGGCCCTGGCAGACACCCTGCGCGCCCGGTCCGTGGAGTTCCAGCGGATCCCGATTGATATCGCAGCTCACAGCCGCATGCTGGAACCGATCCTTGCACCCTATGGCGACTTCCTGAGCCGGCTGCAGCTCAAGCCGCCGACCCTTACCGTGATGTCCAATCGCACCGGGGAACCGCTGACCCCTGAACAGGCAACCAGCGCCGAGTACTGGGTGGCTCAGCTGCGCAACACCGTGCAGTTCGCCGATTGTATCGACACGCTCTCTGCCAATGCCGACCGGATCTATCTTGAGGTCGGCCCCGGCAAGGCGCTCAGTTCGTTGGCGCAAATGGCGCCTGCCGTGTCGTCGGGACAGGTTCTCAGCTCGCTGCGCCATCCTGATCAGGATGTTGCGGATGATGCCTATTTCTTTGGTGTGATCGGGCGGCTCTGGGCCTGCGGACAAGAGGCCGACTGGCCACAAATCTGGGGAGATGCCCACCGGCAGCGCCTGTCGCTGCCAACCTATGCCTTTCAACGCAAACGCTATTTCATCGAGCCCGGCAGGCCGACGGCGGACACCCACAGCGACCTTCCGGTGCGCCACGATGACATGGAGGATTGGGGCTACCGTCCCGTCTGGCTGCCCCGTCCGGCGACCTGCGGTGCCGAGCTTGAGGCCGAGCTGGCCCAGGGTCCGAAACGATGGCTGGTGTTTGAGGATCCGACCGGACCGGCTTCCGCCTGTGCCGACCGTCTGCTGGCCGCCGGACATCAGATCGTCCGGGTCAGGCCCGGCGACACCTATGCTCAGCTCGCCCCCGATCTCTACCAGATCGCGCCGGAAGAGGGGCGTTTGGGCTACGAGGCTTTGCTGTCAGACTTGGCAGCTGCCAACCTCCTGCCACAGAGGATCGCGCATTTCTGGCTTGTCACGGCAGCGGAGACATTCCGTCCGGGGTCATCGTTTTTTGATCGAAACATCGAGATGGGGATGCTGTCGCTGACGGGTCTCGGTCAGGCCTTGGCCGCAGCCGAGGTGGCAGAGCCGATCCATATCACCGTCTTCACCACCGGCGCGGCCCAGATCCGGGGCGAGGCCCTGCCATACCCGGAAAAAGCCATGATCGCGGGCCCGGCGGGTGTCCTGCCCCGGGAAGTGCCGGGCGTCACTGTTGCAACCTGCGACATCGAACTGCCCAGCGCGCCCAACGGATTTTCGGCACTTCTGCACCCGACCAAGACCGTTGATATCACTTCGCGACTGCTGGAGGAGCTTCTGGCCGATCCTTCGGATCTGACGGCGGCCTGGCGGGGCGCGGCGCGGTTCGAACTGGACTATCGGCCCGCGAAACTCTCGCCCCCATTGCCTGATGATCTGCCCCTGCGTCGGGGGGGACACTATTTTGTGACGGGCGGATATGGCGGAATCGGCATGACGGTGGCGCTGCATCTGATGCGCCACTTTGATGCGCGCATCACGCTATTGTCACGAGAGCCGCTGCCCCCACAGGGCGACTGGGATCGCTACTTGCGCCGTCACGGGCCAAACGACCGGACCTCCCGCCGCATCAGGGCAGTCGAACACCTGCAAGCCACCGGGCGGGGAGAGGTGCTGACCCTCAGCGGCGATGTCTGCAACCTGCAGGACATGCGCGCGGCCCTGGACGCCGCCCAAGCGGCCTTTGGCCCCGTAACCGGTGTGTTTCACGGCGCGGGCCGGATTGATGATGCGCCACTTCTTGCGAAAACCGAACGCGAAATCGCAGATGTGCTCGGCCCGAAAGTCAGCGGCCTGCGTGTGCTTGATCAGGTGTTCCCCGATGGTACGCTCGAGTTGATGGTCCTGTTTTCCTCCTCCTCGACCGTCACCCGTCCGGCAGGGCAAGTCGATTATGTGGCGGCGAATGAATACCTCAATGCCTGGGCCAATTCACGGCGCGGCGGAAAAACCCGCGTCATTGCAGTTGACTGGGGCGTGTGGGCCGATACCGGGATGGCCGCCGAGGCCATGGCGGAGCGGCGCGGCGAAACGCGCCCGACGGCCCCTCAGCCCTGCGATGCGGCCCTCTGGGACAGCCAGAGCTTTGACCGGTCCAGTGTACCGGTCTTTCAAAGCCGCTTCGATGCCTGCGGGGATTGGGTGCTGAACGACCATCGCACCGAGGGCGGCACAGCCGTGATGCCCGGCACCGGCACATTGGAATTGATTGCAGAAGGGGCCGACAGCCTTGGCATGGCGATGCCTTTCGAAATTCAGGATCTGTATTTCTTGCAGCCCTTTGTCGTTGACGAAGTCAGCCCGCGAGACGCGGTGATGCGGGCAATCCCCACCGACCGGGGCTTTGACGCACAGATCTTCGGCGCCACGCCAGATGGGTTGGCCCGGATTGCAGAAGCGCAGGTCACGGCATTGGCATCCGACGTCACGCGCGAGTTCGTGGATCTTGCCAGCATCGAAGCGCGGTGCCCCCTTCGCGAAACCGCACAGGCCGGAGAGGCCCTGCCCTCACCACAAGACGCGAACCTCCGCTTTGGACCGCGCTGGCAGGTGCTGAGATCGACGGCATTCGGCGATCGCGAAGGGCTGGCGCGTCTCTGCCTGCCGGACCTCGCCCGTCAGGACGCGACCCTGCTGCATCCGGGACTGATGGATCTGGCGACGGGTTGGGCGCTTTCGCTGGTTCCCGGCTATGCCAACAGCGCACTTTGGGTGCCGGTGTCCTATGGATCCCTCCGGGTGCTGTCGCCCTTGCCACAGGAGATAGTCAGCCATGTGCGGCTGGCCGATGCGGAGGCTGCCGGCGACACCGCCCTGTTTGACGTCACCTTGACCGATCCTTCGGGTCGGGTTCTGGTCGAGATCAGCCATTTCCGCATGCAAAAGCTAAGCGGCGGCTTCGACCTTCTGCCCGCCCGCACCGACACCACAGCCGCCGCGCTCGGCCTGACCTCGGAGGCGGAGATGTCGCAGCCCCTGTCGCGGGCCGAACGGCGCCTTCTGTCCAATATCGAGAACGGCATCCGATCAGAGGAAGGCGGCGCGGCGCTTGAACGTGCTCTGGGCAGTGGGCTGTCGCAGATCATCGTATCCTCGCTCAATCTGCCCGCCCTGATCCGGCAGGCAGCGACGGAGGACCAACCCCGCCCCGCCAGCCGCACGCAGAGCTTTGACCGCCCGGATCTCGACAGCGACTATATCGCGCCACGCTCCTCGGTCGAGAAGACCTTGGCGGAGTGTTTTGCCACCCTGCTGGGACTGTCGCAAGTGGGCGTGGAGGACAGCTTTTTCGATCTCGGCGGGCATTCGCTCGTGGCGGTGCGGCTCTTTGCGCAGATCAAGCGCAGCTTTGGTGTGGAATGGCCCATGTCAGTCCTTTTTGACGCGCCAACCATCGCGGCCCTGGCAAGACGGATCGAGATGGAGGCCCCCTCCCCGAGCGAAACCACACAGGACGCAGAAGCAGTTGCCGGAAGCCCCGCCTCGGCGCAGACATTTTCCCATTTGGTGAAGCTTCATCCCGGCAAGACACCGCAGGCACGCCCGGTCTTTATCGTGGCCGGAATGTTCGGCAATGTTCTCAACCTGCGACATTTGGCGCAGAGCCTTGGCGAGGATCGACCGGTCTTCGGCATCCAGGCGCGGGGGTTGATCGGGACCGATGCTCCGCATACCCGGATTGACGAGGCCGCCCGGGACTACATTGCGGAAATCCGGAGCATCCAACCTGAAGGCCCCTATCTGATTGGCGGATTTTCCGGCGGCGGTATCACCGCCTGGGAAATGGCACAGCAAATGACGGCCTCCGGCGACGCGGTAGAGGCGTTGATCCTGCTGGACACGCCCCTTCCGGTTCGCCCCTCCCTGTCCACCACGGACAAGGCGTTGATCAAGCTGGCGGACATCAGAAAGAAAGGTCCGGGCTTCTTTGCCCAATGGGTTCAGGACAGGATCAAATGGGAAATCCGCAAGCGGCAGACCGCCCGCCACGACACAGGCGGCAACGCCGGGTTCAACAACCACAAGATCGAACATGCCTTTCGTGAGGCTATTCAGGCCTATGATGTGCAAGAATGGGAGGGGCCCGTCACGCTCTACCGACCGGTTCTGGACCGGCACTGGAAAGTCTCGGGTGGGAAATGGGTCAGCCAGGAAAGAGAATACGTCTATCCTGACAACGACTGGGCCCGGTTCGCTCCGGCACTGGAGGTCATCGAGGTGCCGGGCGATCACGACGGGATGGTCCTGGAGCCCAACGTCAGCGTTCTGGGCAAGGCGATCCGGGATCTGCTGGCCCGAGGCATCCGCGTGCCACCGGCGGCCGCAAAGCAGGCAGCGGAGTAATCCATGAGCGACAAAACGGTTCTCACCATTATCCTGAATTTCCGCACGCCAAAGATGACACTGCGGTCGGCCGCCGCCGCGCTTGAGGACATGTCCGACCTGCCGGGCGAGGTGCTGATCATCGACAACGGCTCCGGCGACGGGTCCTATGAAAAACTTCTGAACGCTGCGCAGGCGCGGGGCTGGCTCGACGCTGGACGGCTGCGGATCGAAGCCGCTCCGCACAATGGCGGCTTCGGCGCCGGTATGAACATTGGCTTCGGCGCGAAGCTCTCGACCGGGGCGGTGCCGGACTTCTTTTACCTGCTGAATTCGGACGCCTTCCCCCAAAGGGGCTGCATTCATGCGTTGAGGGCGTTTTTGCTAGACCATCCCAAAGCAGGTCTCGTCGGCTCTTTCGTTCAGGGCGAGGATGGCCTGCCGCATTGCACGCTATTCCGGTTTCCGACAATCACCAGCGAATTTGAAGGCGCCGCGCAGACGGGCGTGATCTCTCGTTTATTGTCCCACGCCGTCGTCCCGCTGCCGATCCCGGACGCCGCACGGCAAGTCAACTGGACCGCAGGTGCAAGCCTGATGATCCGCCGCGAGGTGATCGAAACGGTCGGGGGGTTTGACGAAACCTTCTTTCTCTACTTTGAAGAGACCGAGCTGTGCCATCGTGCAGCAAAGGCAGGATGGCAGAGTTTTTACGTCCCCGACAGTTCTGTCATCCACGTGGGGTCCGCCTCGACGGGGATGAAAACCTGGCCACGCACACCGGAGTTCTGGTTCGATTCCCGCCTGCATTATTTCACCTCCACCCATGGCAGGGCCTATGCTGCAGCTGCGACCCTGGCCCGTCTGGCGGGGGGGGCAATCTACGGCCTGCGGCGCGCTATCTCGGCCAAACCCAGAGTGGAGAGTGCCCATTTCTACGGCGACCTTCTGCGCCACCACATCAAGCACCTGCTCGGGCGGAGACGGGCGGCTCCCTCGCCCGCCGCGCCGCTGGCCCCGGATGGTAAAGCCGTTTCGCTATCGGAGGAGTCCAAGTGACAGAATTTTCAACTGTTGTGATTGGCAACCAATCCCTGTTGATCGGCTGCTCCGAGGCGCTGATTGCCCGCGGGCATCACATTGGCGCGGTCGTCAGCGACAATTCCGATATCCTGAGCTGGGCGCAGGACGCAGGGCTTGCGACATTTGCCACACCGGATGCCATCACCACGGAGTTCGATTGGCTTTTCTCCATCGCCAACCTGCGGGTTCTGCCGGATGCGGTGATCGCGCGGGCCACCAAGGGGGCGATCAACTTTCACGACGGCCCCCTGCCCGAACGCGCGGGCCTGAACACGCCGAACTGGGCCATCCTCGAAGGCGCCAAAGAGCATGGCATCACCTGGCATCTGATCGAAGGCGGTGTGGACGAAGGCGACATTCTCGCGCAGCGCCGCTTTGCCGTCGCGCCGGATGAAACGGCCTTCAGTCTCAACTCGAAATGCTACGGGGCCGCCCTCGACAGTTTCACCGAGGTGCTGGAGCAGCTGGAAAGCGGCGCGCTGCGGCGGCTGCCTCAGGATCTGAGCCACCGTCGCTACCATGCCCGCGCCGACCGCCCCGCCGGTGGTGGCCTGCTGCAATTCGACCAGCCCGTGGCCGATTTGGTCAGGATGGTGCGCGGGCTCGACATGGGCGGCTACTGGAACCCGCTCTCTGCGGCCAAACTCGATCTGGGCACAGAGGTGGCACTGGTGGGCGCTGCCGAAGCGGTTGTTTCGGAGCAGATCGGTCAGGGGCAGGTCGAACAGGCGCAGATCGGTCAGGTCCTGTCCGTCGATGGCCCGTCCCTGACGGTCGCCTGCACCGATGGTGCGATTTCGCTGTCAGACCTGAAAACACCTTCGGGTGCCCCTCTGTCGCGTCTTGGTCAAATCGAACCCGGCATCTGTCTACCCCTTTGGCAGGTGCCAAGAATCAGCGCACTGGAGGCGGCATTGCGCAGCACCCAGAAGGCGGAGCCCTTTTGGCGCCGTCAGCTTGCAGAAATGCAGCCCCTGCCGGTTCCGCTGACGCTGCACATGGCGCCACCGGACAGCGCGACCACGGACCGCCTTGAAACAGAAATCACCCTGCCGGACGATCTGCCGTCCGCGCGGCTCATGACAATTGTTCTGGCGTGTATGCTGCGCAGCACCGGTGAGACCTCAGGATCGATCGGGTTGCGTCTCCCTTGCCTACTGACTGCAGCACGCCCCGGTTTCATATCCGATTGGGTGCCGCTCAATGCGGATCAGGACCAGACCCTCGAAAGCGTCAGTGCCCATATGGCAACCGTTCTGGAGCGGGCGGGCACGGAGGGCGGCTTCTGCGAAGACCTCATGGCCCGCGCTCCCGAGATCCCGCCGCAGGATCCGCCTGCCGTTTGCCTCTGCCTCGATATGGATATCGTCCCGCAGGGGGCACCACTTGCGCTGTTGAAACAGGGCAACCGCCTGCGCCTGTCCGCCCATTCGGACCACCTGTCTGAGACGGCACTCTCTTATCTCGCCGCGCGCCTGTCGACCCTCCTGTCCGAGGCGGGGCCCCACGACGGATCGCCGCTCCATGCGCTTCCTGTCCTTCCCGCCGCAGAGCGCAAGCTGATGCTGGAAGATTGGAACGCCACGCAGGTTGATGCCTCGGCGCCCCAGACCATCCATCAGGCATTCGAGGCACAGGTCACCCGTTCGCCCGAGGCAACTGCCGTTGTCTTCGAGGACCAGAGCCTGACCTATGCGCAGCTCGATGCGCGGGCCCATGCGCTTGCGCTGCATCTGCAAAAAAGCGGCGTGCGCTCCGGTAGCCATGTGGGTGTGTATCTGCGCCGGTCCCTGGATCTGGTCGTCGCGACACTTGGAATTCTGAAGGCGGGCGGCGCCTATGTTCCGCTCGACCCGGCCTACCCAGCTGACCGGATCGCGCATTTCATTCGCGACAGTCAGGCCGACGTCATCCTGACGCAAGCCGCATTGCTGGACGCGCTGCCGGACTGCAAAGCGACAGTAGTGGATCTGGAGGGGCTCGACCTCAGCCCTCAGCCCGATAGGGGCCTCGCGGGCGGCGCCACGTCCGACGATCTGGCCTATCTGATCTACACCTCGGGCTCTACCGGCCTGCCCAAAGGCGTCATGGTGCGCCACAGGAATGTCATCAATTTCTTCACCGGCATGGATGCCTGCATTCCGCACAAGCCCGGTGACAGTTGGCTGGCGGTGACCAGCCTGTCCTTTGATATATCCGTACTGGAACTGTTCTGGACATTGGCGCGCGGCTTCAAACTGGTGCTGTCCAGCGACGAGAGCCGCCTGCAACTGGCAAATGGGCCGGTGGCGCTCAGTGACCGCAAAATGGAGTTCAACCTCTACTACTGGGGCAATGACGACGGAGCCGGTGAGAAGAAATACGACCTGTTGCTGGAAGGGGCCAAATTCGCAGACAGCCACGGGTTCAACGCCGTCTGGACCCCCGAGCGCCACTTCCACGCCTTTGGCGGCCCCTACCCGAACCCCTCGGTGACAGGCGCGGCGGTGGCCGCTGTCACGCAAAACATCGCCGTGAGAGCCGGTTCCTGCGTGGCGCCCCTGCATCATCCTGCCCGCATTGCCGAGGAATGGGCCGTGATTGACAACCTGACCGGCGGGCGCACGGGGATCGGTTTTGCCTCCGGCTGGCAACCCGACGATTTCATCCTGCGCCCGGAGAATACCCCACCCGCCAATAAACCGGCCCTGTTTGACGCCATCAAGACCGTCCGGTCCCTCTGGCGCGGCGAGGCCGTCGCCTTTCCCCGTCAGGACGGCAGCCTGCACAAGGTCGTGACCCAACCGCGCCCGATATCGCCGGAGCTGAGCGTCTGGGTGACCACCGCGGGCAACCCCGACACCTGGCGCGAGGCTGGACTTGCCGGGGCCAATGTATTGACCCATCTGCTCGGCCAGAGCATCCCCGAGGTCGGTGACAAGATCGCGCTGTATCATGCAGCACTTCGCGAGGCCGGCCACGACCCCGCAGATTTCACGGTCACGCTGATGTTGCACAGCTATCTGGCCGAAACCCGCGCCGCCGCGCGCGAGGTTGCACGTGGCCCGATGAAGGACTACCTGCGATCCGCTGCCGGTCTGATCAAACAATACGCCTGGGCCTTTCCCGCCTTCAAGAAACCAAAGGGCGCCAAGACGCCGTTCGAAATGGACCTTGGCAGCCTCTCTCCCGATGAGCTCGAGGCGATCCTTGATTTCGCCTTTGACCGATACTTCGAGGACTCCGGCCTGTTCGGAACGGTTGACGACGCCGTCGCCCGGGTGGAGCAATTGAAACGCATCGGCGTCGATGAAATCGCCTGTCTCATCGACTACGGCATTGAGACCCAAAAGGTGCTCGCGGGGCTGGTCCCTCTGGCAGAGGTGCTCCGCGAGACCAACCGACGGCCCGAGTTGGCAGCGGATGACGTCTCGCTCGCAGCACAGATCGTGCGCCACGGCATCACTCATATGCAATGCACGCCCTCCATGGCCCGGATGATTGCAACCGACCCGGACGCGGGGCCGGTTCTACGCCAGCTTCAGCATCTTCTGGTCGGGGGCGAGGCATTGCCCGGTGATCTGGTGGCACAGCTGCAGGATCGGACCGATGCTCTCATTCACAATATGTACGGCCCGACCGAAACCACGATCTGGTCGACCACCGAAACCCTGACCACCCGCCCAGGCGGCGTTGCCCCCATCGGACGGCCGATTGCCAATACCTCCGTTTACGTGCTCGACCCGCAGGATCACCCGGTCCCCATCGGCGCAGCCGGAGAGCTTTGCATTGGTGGCGCCGGTGTCACGGCGGGCTATTGGCACCGCCGCGAACTGACCGCCGAGCGTTTCCCCGCCGACCCCTTCCGACCCGGCAGCCGGATGTATCGCACCGGCGATCTCGTCAAATGGACCACGGGCGAGCGGCTGGAGTTTCTTGGGCGCACCGACCATCAGGTCAAAATTCGGGGACAGCGGATCGAACTGGGCGAAATCGAGGCCGCCCTCGCCGGGCTCGACGGTATCACGGCCGCTGTTGTCGTTCCGCGCAAGATAGGCACAGATGAGCGTTTGGTGGGATATGTCACCTCCGCGATGCCCCAACCGGAGGCCATTGTAAAAGCGCGTCTGGCGCAGCATCTGACAGCCTCCATGGTGCCCTCCCACATTGTGACGCTGGATAGTTTTCCACTGACACCGAACAAGAAGATCGACCGAAAGGCCCTGCCCGCCCCGCATGCCGATCGCGCCCCTGTACCGGACGGGGACCAGGTCGAGACGCGACCTGCGCCCCTGACATCAGAGGCCGAGCATCATATCGCGAAGGTCTGGAAACATCTGCTGGGCATGCCCGATGTGCGGCCAGATGACAATTTCTTTGCGCTCGGCGGCCATTCCCTGCTGGCCGTGCAGGCGCATCGCGACATCCGGGCGGCGCTGCCGACAGCGCAGCTGTCGATCACCGACATCTTCCGTTTCCCGACCCTTGCCGGTCTTGCCCGCCATATTGAGCAGCGGCTCGGGCATACGGCGCCTGTTACCCGGCCCGCTTCCGTATCCACGCCACCCGGCATCGACCGATCGGACACCATGTCCAAAAGGCGCGCAATGCGGGCGACCCGAAAGGCCCGCAACGGATGATTTCGCCCCCGCCTCACGCCCAGCCTCACACCCTGGACAGCACCAGGACCACGCTCCGACTTCGGCTGCTGCGTTCTCTCTTGCCGGAGGCGGTCGCCATTGCAGCAGAAGACCCGCAAGGCACCCCTCCCGCCCCCTTCGCCGAGGAATTCGCCTGCCTGTCGCCCAATGCCGTCGAGAAGCGGCGCCGGGAGTTCGCCGCCGGTCGCGCCGCAGCACATCGGGCGATGCGCGCGTTGAACCTGACGCCCGCCCCGATCCTCATCGGCCCGAAACGCGCGCCCGTTTGGCCAAACGGTTTGGTCGGCAGCATCACCCACTGCCGCAGCTGTGCGCTGGCTGCTCTTGCCCCGGATCATCGGTTTCTGGGTTTGGGTCTGGACGTCGAAGAGGATACTCCTCTGGCCACCGATCTCTGGCCCTCGATCGCCAGCCCGCAGGAACAGGACTGGATGACCCGCCAAACCGATCCCGGGCAAGCGGGCAAGCTGCTGTTCTCTGCCAAGGAAGCGGCCTACAAAGCGCAATACGCCCGATCCCGCAAATATTTTGGTTTTGATGGATTGGAACTGAGCATCGACGCAGAGACCAGATCGTTTCAGGCAACATTCACGGGCGATCAGGCCCCATATCGCCGTGGCGATCAACTTCATGGTCGATTTGCCATCGGCGCCGGGGTAATCATCACAGCCGTCACGATCCCGAACCATGAGCCGGACCCATGATCCACAGTTCCCGCCTGACTCGCCGCGCCCTTCTGGCGCTATCGGCGCTTGGGGCGGTCGGCGGCATCGCCTTTTGGTGCAGCAGGGCATTTTGGACCCGCGCCACCGCGGTGCAGCCGGTCCCACCCACATTGTCCCGCCCACAGGCCCCAATGCATGTCTACCACCTGGGTCATTCGCTGGTGGGCGCGGATATGCCTCATCTTCTGGCCCAGTTTGCCGGAGCGGGACATACCTATAATCTGCAGCTTGGCTCCGGCACCTCGCTTCGCTCCCATTGGGAGCCGGACGAGACCATTGTCGATTTCGACCTCGTCAACGATACGCCGCTCTGGCGGGCCCCGCAGGAAGCCATCGGATCCGGCGCCTATGACGCAGTCATTCTGACCGAGATGGTCGAACTGCGCGACGCACTCAAGTTTTTTGGCGCCCGGGACTACCTGCACCGCTGGGCCGAACTGGCCCGCAGCGGCAACCCCAAAACGCGCTTGTATCTCTATGAGACCTGGCACCGGCTCGACGACCCGAAGGGCTGGCTGTCCCGCATCGACAGCGATCTGAATGACCTGTGGCTCGGCGCGTTGATGGCGCGTGACATTCAGGCCGCCAGCGGTCAACCCATCTACCTGATCCCCGGTGGGCAGGTGCTGGCCGCCGTCACGCGGGCCGCCGAGGCCGGGGAAATTCCGGGCCTGACCCACCGAGAGGATCTGTTCGCACAGAGCGCAACCGGCGCGCTTGATCCGATCCACCTCAGCGCTGTGGGAACGTATATCATTGCGGCCACTCATTTTTCGGTTCTCTATCATCACTCTCCGATTGGGTTGCCGCACCAGGTGACGCTTGCGGACGGAACCCATCTCGCCACCCTGTCTGAGGCCGGGGCCCGGGCATTGCAGGAAATCATCTGGCAGGTCGTCACCGACGTGGCGCACACTGGGGTGCCTGCGAACCCGATGACCGACGCGCCATCCAAGGGGGCCACATGAGCCTGAGCGACGTCCTGAATGCCATTGTCATGGTCGGTCACTCGCTGATTGGCCCCGAGAACCCGCGCATGCTGGAGCAGCTGTTCGCAGCAAGATCCGAGAAGCCTCCCACGGTGCAGGCGCAGATCATCAACGGCGCGCCGCTGCGCTACAACTGGGAGCACGCCGACAAGGCCCAGGGCATCAATGCCCGCACGCGTCTTGCGCGGGGGCCGGTTGATGTGCTGATCGTCACCGAGGCCGTGCCGCTCACCAATCACCTGCGCTGGAGCAACACCGAAGACGCCGTGGCAGATTTTTACCAATTGGCGGCCGAGACCAACCCGAACGTCACGCTATACGTGCAGGAAGGCTGGCACAGTCTTCTCAGCGGCGGCGACGCGGACATTCCCTTTGACGAAGGCGGTCACGTGCCATGGCGCAAGCGACTGGATGACGACCTGCCGCGCTGGCAAGGCATCGTCGATCAGGCTCAGGCGATGACCGGCGGTGATATTCGCCTGTTGCCGGTCGGTCAGGCTCTGGGGCGGTTGGCCGATGCCATCGATGCCGGAACCGTACCCGGCCTCCAGTCAATCAACGATCTGTTTTCCGACGATATACATCCCAACGACATCGGGTTCTACTATATCAGCCTGGTGCAGTTCGGGGTTGTGAGCGGCAGCTCGCCCGTCGGTCTGCCGCGCGTCCTGAAAACCGAATGGGGACAATCCTACGCGCCCCCCTCACCGGAGTTGGCCCGCAGATTGCAGGAGATCGCAGCAGGCGCCGCAAACAGCTCTGTCATGCGGACGGCCCTGCCGAAGGATCCCGCCGACCTGCCCATGGATCCGGCCCCGCCCGTGTTGAATGGGGCATTCCCGAACACCGTGGAATATGCCGGCCGCGACCGCCTCCTTGTGACACGACAACCGATCGTGATGAACCTTGCCCCGGTCCGGGACTGGAGCCCGCAGGCTCCGTTTCTCGATCATTTCAAAACGGCCCGCGGATGGATCGGACATTTGCCCGGGCAATGGGGCGGCGTCACCGAGGAAGACCTGCGCACCGCAGGCTACCTCGACCAGAATGGATGGCCCCTCAGTATCCCGCCAGAGCTGGGATCTATCGGCACCGTCCTGCTGACGGATCTGCCGGACACAGCCGTCAGCCTCGCGGGCCGCTATGTGCTGAGGTTCGAAGGTGAAGGCATCGTCGAAGTTGCCGGTCGCGCCCGCAATGTCCGCTATGGCAAGGGTGAGGTTTCCTTTGATTTCACCCCCGGTGAAGGCGCCGTGGATATTCGCATCCAGCGCAGTGACCCGGAAAGCCTGGGCGAATACGTCCGCAATATCTCCGTCGTGCGCGAGGCCGATCTGCAGGCAGTCGAACAAGGCGCCATTTTCAACCCGACCTGGCTGGACCGTATCGAGGGCTTTGCCGCCTTGCGGTTCATGGACTGGATGGACACCAACAATTCCACACAAGTCGGCTGGGAAGATCGGCCCCGTCTCGATGACTACGTCTGGACCCGCAGCGGCGTTCCGGCAGAAATTCTGGTGGCTCTGGCCAATCGGGTCGGGGCTGATCCCTGGTTCACCCTGCCGCATATGGCCGACGACACCTACGCACGCAATCTGGCGTCTCTGGTCAGCGAAAGCCTGGACCCCGATCTCAAGACCTATGTGGAATACTCGAACGAGGTTTGGAATTGGCAGTTTCAGCAGGCCCATTGGTCCGATGAACAGGCGCGGGCCGATTGGGGCAGCGACGGGCTATGGCTTCAGTATTATGCCGGGCGCGCGACAGAGATTGCCGGGATCTGGACCGGGGTCTTCGCCGCAGGCAATCCCGATGCGGATCTGTCTGACCGGCTGGTTCGCGTCCTGTCGACACAAACCGGCTGGCTTGGCCTGGAGGAGCAAGTCCTCACCGCCCCGCTCTGGACTGCGGGCGATGCGACGCGACAGCCGCCATACCGCAGCTTCGACGCCTATGCCGTGACCGGCTATTTCGGGGCCTCTCTCGGCCTGCAGGACCGGGCCCCCATGGTGCGCGCCTGGATCGCCGACAGTCTCGAACATGCCCGGCAAAGCGCCGCGGACAAAGGGCTGAAGGGCGCGGCGGCCCGGAAATATATCGACCAGCACCGCCATGATGTCGCCGTCGCACAAGCCGCAGCCGAGCTGCGCGACGGGCTGAATGGCGGTGATGTCGAGGGGACATTGAACGATCTGGTCAATCGCATTCTGCCGTATCATGCCGACATCGCGAGCCGCCACGGTCTCGACCTGATCATGTACGAAGGCGGGACGCATGTTGTGGGCCACGGCTCCGTGATCGAAGACGAGGCACTGACGGATTTCTTCACGCATCTGAACTACACGCCGGAGATGGCAGAGCTGTATCAACAGCTTCTGAATGCATGGCCACAACTGGGCGGCCAATTGTTCGGAATATACTCTGACATTGCAACTCCGGGGCGTTGGGGCAGCTGGGGTCATCTCCGGTTTCTGTCGGACAGTTCCCCCCGCTGGGATGTACTGAAAGCGGCCCGATGACCGTCGCCGTCTCTGTCTTGATCCCCGCCCACAATGAAGCGGGATATATCACCCCTTGCCTCACTGCACTCTTTGCCTCCGCGCCGCAGATGCCCGGCATGAAGGTCGAAGTGTTGGTATTGGCCAACGGCTGCAGCGACGCCACAGCCACCACAGCCCGGATGGCCAAATGCCCCGAAAACTGGCAGCTTCGGGTGCTGGAACGCGACGGGGGCAGCAAAACCGGCGCACTCAATCAAGGCGATGCGGCGGCGCAGGGCAGCATCCTGGTCTATCTTGATGCCGATGTCGTGGTGGAACCGGATCTCCTGCCCCAGATTGCAGCCGCACTGGAGACAGGCTCAGCGCGCTATGCCAGCGGTACGCCCGTTGTGACCCGAGCCCGGAGCGCCTGCACCCGGGCCTACGCCAGAGTCTGGTCGCAGCTGCCTTTTGTACGCAGTGGCACCCCCGGATTTGGTCTTTTTGCAATGTCGCGTGCAGGGCGCGCGCGTTGGGGGCGCTGGCCCGATATCATCTCGGACGATACGTTTGCCCGCCTGAACTTCACGGCCGCCGAGCGCCTGCGGCTGCCGGCCCGCTACCATTGGCCCATGGCCGAAGGGTTCCGGAACCTGGTGCGCGTCCGCAGGCGACAGAACCAGGGCGTGGCGGAAATCGGCCAGCTCTTTCCGGCGCTGCTTGCAAATGATGACCGCCGCCGCCTGACTGTGTTGCGGTTGATGACCCTGACGCTCCGGTTTCCGGGGGGGATGCTGGTGTATCTGGCGGTTACGTTGGGTGTCAAAAGCCCCATCTTTCGCAGCCGCGACAGCTGGGCAAGAGGCCGTTGACCTGCAGCGTCAACCGTCATGATCCTTGATTGCCGCAGCAAAATGACCGGCCAGTTTCGCCGCCTCTGCATCGACATCATGGCGCAGGAGCACCCGTCGGCGTGCGGCGGCCCCCATCTCCTCCAAACGCGATCTGGGTATCCCCGACACTTGCACCAAAGCGTCCGCAAGGCCGGTGACATCGCCCGCAGGGACCAGCCAGCCGGTCTCGTCCGGCACGACCAGTTCCGGCGTTCCCGCCACATAGGTCGCCAGGACCGGGCGCCCCGCTGCCATCGCCTCCATGATCACCATGGGCAGCCCCTCCGCAAATGAGGGCATGACCAACACATGCGCCCTGGCCAGAGCATCGCGCACTCCGGCCTCTGGCAGCCAGCCGGTCAAGGTGACATTGGCCGACATGTCATGCGCGGCGATCGCAGCCTCCAGGTCGGCGCGCATCTCGCCGTCCCCGACCAGGGTCAGGTGCAGATCAGGCATGGCACGGAGGGCCTCAGCCAGGGCAAGAAGCAACACCATCTGGCCTTTCTGTTCGACAAAGCGACCGATTGCCACCAGCTTCAGCCCCCCCTCTGGCATGGCCTGGGGCGCAGGAAACTGGTCGGGTTCGATGGCGCAGTGGACTACCTTGATCCGGGACCAGGCCCCGAAGGACGCCCAGCGGCTCAACTGGCTGCGGCCGAAACTTGAAACGGCGACGGAAAAACTGGATCGATCCACTTTCAGACCCAGAGACAGGCTCTGCGGCGCGTCAAACTCCTCCGGGCCATGGGCGGTGAAACTATAGCCCGGCCCCCCAAGCGCTTCGGTCAGCATTGCCACCGCGGCGGCGTTGGTCCCGAAATGTGCATGCAGATGGGAACACCCTTCCTGTCGGGCGATATTCAGGACATAGGCTGCCTCAAGCAGATAGATCATCGGACGCAGCCAGTTGCCGCCAACGCGCGCCAATCGCAACGCCAGCCTGAACGCGCCCCAGCTGCGGCCCGGCGCGCGCATTGCGGTTGCCACAAAGGACCACAGCAGACGCGCCGCCCCGGCCCGAAGCACATAGTGACAATGCGACGCTTCGGCCTGATCGCCAGGGTCGCTCAACGCCTGATCCGAGCGGCGCATTGGCAGGCGTACAACCTCAACTCCGCGCCGTTCCAGGGCTTGGATTTCGCGCCGAATGAAACTCTGCGACGGTTGCGGATAGGTGTTCAGCACATATGCGATTTTCACGGGCGGGGTTCCCAGAACGACAGGTCCCGCGCAGCCTATCTCCGGATCCGCCCTTTGCCCAGCAGTTGCGGGACCGCCGTTTCAGTCTGTGACGAAAAACTGCGTTGCATGAGCACCATAGCGATGGATCGCCGCTGCGCAGCAATTGACCTCACTCCCGCCTGCTCCTAACTTTCGCCTCACCACCAACCTGACCTTGGGATATCGATGCAACCTGCCGCGAATGGCCAGAGCCTGATGGCGCGTGTCATAAGATCGACGTCCTGGATCATACTGGGATTTGGAGCAGCCCAGATTCTGAGGCTTGCCTCCAATCTGCTGCTGACACGTATCCTCTTCCCCGAGGCCTTCGGTTTGATGGCATTGGTCGCCGTCATCACCATTGGGCTGTCGTTGTTTTCCGACATGGGCATTTCCAACGCAATCGCCCAGAGCGCACGTGGCGATGATCCGGATTTTCTCGATACGGCCTGGACCGTGCAGATCCTGCGCGGTGGTCTGCTCTGGGCATTGACCGGCGCCCTGTCGCTCCCGACAGCCCTGTTCTACGACGCACCGGAGCTGGCCTATTGCCTGCCCGTCGCGGGGATTGGTCTCGCCCTGCAGGGCCTCACTCCCACCAAGGTGGAAACGGCCTATCGTCACCTATTGGTCGGACGCGTGACCGCCATCAATATCATCGCACAGGGGTTCGGCATCATATCGATGGTCGCACTGGCGATCTGGACACAATCCGTCATCGCCCTCGCCGTCGGCAGCGCCCTGCAGGAGGGCGCCAAACTCATCCTGTCGCACAAGATGCTGCCCGGTCGCAGCAACCGATTTCGTTGGGAACCCGCAGCGACCCGCGATCTCATCGGCATGGGAAAGTGGATCTTCCTCTCGACAGCCTGTTTTTTCCTGACGACGCAGGGGGATCGCGCGATTCTCGGCAAATATCTGACGCTCGAAGCCATGGGCGTATACAATATCGCCTTCTTCCTCGCGAGCTTTCCGGTGCAACTCGGACAGGCTGTGAACCAGCGGCTGATGATCCCCGTTTACAGGGACAAGCCCGCCCACAGCAAACCGGAGAACCGCAAACGGCAACGGCAGCTTCGCTTTGGGCTGACGGGTGGCATTCTGTCGATGCTGTGGCTGATGGCCTGGGCCGGTCCATGGTTGACCAGTGTCATGTATGATCAGCGCTACAGTCACGCAGGCCCAATCATCGTGCTGCTTGCGTCGAGCCTTGCCCCCTCGATCATAGTCCTGACATACGACCGGGCCTCCCTCGCCGCGGGGGACACCAGGGGATTCTTTTTCTACACCGCGACACGGGCGGCCATTCAGACCGCACTGTTTCTATGGGGCATGTCGCAATTCGGTCTCGTCGGCGGCATTGCAGCAATGGGCGTCGCGGTCATCCTGGCCTATCCCACGTTGATGCGACAGACCCGGCCCCACCATGCGCAGGATCCCATCCACGATATGCTGTATTTGACCGCCAGCCTGCTGATTTGCGGGGGAGCGATCCGGTACCACAAAGACGTCATCCTGACCGCCCTCACCCAGTTTTGAGCGCGATCATCGCTCCGCCCGACCGCCATCGCCGCGCCCGGCTCATGTCAGCTCTTTGCCGAAGGGCCTGCTTTGGTGTCACGCCGTGCAAAAAGGCGGCCAGCCGCTCCCGAAGGGCGGGTGTCCAGAACGGGAATTGCCACGACAGGTGACAGCCCTGTTTCGCGCTTCATCTGAGCGGATGAGCGCAATACCGGGGTTTTCAGATCCAGGAGGAACGCCGCCAATATCCCCAATGCGATGCTGATCAGCCCCCCCTTCATCGCCGTTGATTTCCGCCCACTGCCGATCGCGTAATCTGGCAAGGGGGCCGGTTCCAGCACCGTCAGACGTTCGCCCTGTCGGGCCGTTTCCAGGCGAAAACCCACCTCCGCATCCGCGCGACGTTCCGTGATCAACTGCAGCTCGGATTGCATCTGCTCCATCTTGCGATCGTAGCTGGTCAACCGCCGATCGACCTCCGGCGTCAATTCCAACGACGCCTCAAGCGCGTCGCGACGGTCCTCCAGCAGCTTGCGTTGGGCCAACAGGGTCTCGCGCTGCACCTCATACTCCCGCTGCACCCGAAGCGCATAGGCCTCACGCTGGGTGGCCGCAGCATCCTCGGCCAGGGTGCGCAATTCAATTTCTTCTCGCGACAGAGCCAGCAGGCTTTCATTGATCGCGGTAATCTCAGACCCTCTCATCTCGATCGCACCGGGCAAGGTGACCGCATTTTCATGGCGAAAGGCTGCGATCTCTTTCTCCAGATCCGAGATTTCCCGGGCCAAGGCTGCTTCTTTTTCAGTGAAGAAGACGAGGGTCTCTCGCGCCTGCTCGATCCGTGTGGCCACGCTCAGCTCGATGGTTCGGCGCGAAAATTCCCGGGCAACCGCCTGTGCATCCTCGGCAGAGCCCATTCGGGCGGTGATGGTCAGGACGGATATGGAACCGTCATCCGTATAGCCTTCGCGCGCGGCAGCCGTCCCGGTGATCGAGATGGAATTGCGCATCATCGGCACGATTTCCGACTCCCGGAGGTTCGGCTGATCCCGAAACAGGCCCAGCCCGTCAACGACATCCAGGATGGTGCCCCGCGCCATCAGGCGTTGCTGGATCAATTGCATGCGGCGGGCCGATGATCCATCCACCGTCGACTTTGCCAATTCCCCGGTAATCTTCGGCCGGGTGATCTGGATCACCTCAGAACTGGAATAGGTCTGGCTTTGGTGAAACGCATACCAAAGCGACGCAAGACTGCCCAGGATTGCGACAATGAGGATGCACCTGATACGGCGGCGTATCATGTCGAGAAAGTCAGTAATCGAATAAATCGAACTCATTTGGCCGCTTCCGTTCATCAAAGATGCGCTCAGCTTCCGGCTGTAGCAAACCCGTCGCCTGCACGTGAGCGGTTCAATACCACACCAAGCAGCTCCGTATGCCCCGCAAGCAGGCCCTCACAGGCTTTCAGGTGAGCCGCGGTGGTCTGCTGACCGTCCGATACCAACAGCACCCCATCCACTTGCGGCAGGAAGGCCGCGACGTCGTCGTTCTCCAGCACGGGGGGAAGATCAAACAGGGCGACATCCGCACGTGTCCGCTGCATCATGTCGTCCAATGTGGCAGCGCTGCGCGTCTCGTGCAAAAGTTCCGAGGCATCTGAGCAGATCGCATTGCTCAGACCCAGCGCAAGACTGTCGGACGCGGCTAGAAGATGGTCCTCAAGGCGTATATCGCCGCGCAGGAACCCCCGCATATCGCCTGTGTACAGGGCGGCCCGTTCGAGCCCCATGGCCTGAGCAATACCGGGGCTGCGCAGATTGAGGTCCATCAGAACCGTTCGGCTGCCGGAAACCCGAGATAGGCTCAGCGCGAGATTGGCGGCGGTAAAACTGGCACCACACCCGGCCGTGGGCCCACAGATCGCCACACGTTTCCAACCGTGCTCGCGCAGGGTATGGAGTAGCCGTGTGCGCAACAGGTCAAAGGCGCGCGCGCTTGGCGAGGTCCGAAAAAAATCGACCAAGGGCAAACGTTTGTGACGCTGCGCAAGACCCGTGACCTCGACACTGCGCATCAGATGCCATGGATCCGACAAAGGTGCCGGGAGGCCATGCGCCGGTTCAGTCTGCCATGCGATCGCTGCGGTCTCTCCATCCTTGGGTGTGTTGCGTATGGGGGTCATTGGGGCTGGCTTTGGTCCTGAAGAGGCATCGGTGTGGTCCGCCAACGGTGGTTTTTTTTCGATCGTCTCCGGGGCCTTCATTGCCCGGTCCCTCGTCGCAGTATCTGTCGCCGCGGTGTCTGTCGCCGCAGTATCTGGCGCCGCAGTGTTTTTCGTCACAGTGTTTTTCGTCACAGTTTTCGTCACACTGGAAGCGCTCGCAAACAGACTGCTCTGCCGCGCCGGTCGCGCCTGTGTGGACGGCTCTCCGTGGAGGGAGCCTTGCCCGGACGCGATCTTCGCTTCGCGCCGCCGCCGAAATTTCTTGAACCCCTGATCAGTCATTCGTTCAGTACCACCATCACCTAAACATAGTGTGGACGCGATGCGTTGACTATTGTGATCAATGTGATCTTTCACGCGGAACCCCTGATATTTGGCCCGTTGACGATTTGCCTCCGCTCTCCTTGCGGCTCTCCTTGCGGCATCGGTCGGGACACGTCAGCCACGATCAATATCCGGTACCGCGTACGACAACCGTGATCGTTTCCAACAAGATCTGCACATCACGACCCAATGTGATGTCACGACTGTAGGCGTCATCAATATCTGCACGGCCGCAAAAGCTGATCTGATTGCGGTCCCCGACTTGCCATGGCCCGGTCACCCCGGGACGCAGCATGAAATAGCCATCCGCGTTGCCATAGAGGTCCAGTTGGTTGACCATCATTGGACGCGCCCCAACGAGGCTCATCTGACCAACCAGAACGTTCCAGAGCTGCGGCAGTTCATCCAATGACGTCGCACGCAACAGTCGCCCCAGAGGCGTGATGCGGGGGTCGCGTTTCAGCTTTTGATTTTGCGTCCACTCCTCTCGGAGAACCGGGTCGGTCTCCAGATGTTGTTCCAGCATCTCATCGGCGTTGTGAACCATGGTCCGCAGCTTCCACATCACGAACACCTGCCCGCCTCGGCCCAATCGATTTTGCCGAAACAACGGCTGGCCGCTTTCCAGCCACAAGGCGATCGCACACATAGCAACAACGGGAACGACAATCGGAGCGCTTAGAAGGACCAGCATCACATCCAATGCCCGCTTGCCGTATCGCATATAAAACCCATTCTGGAATCCGGACGAGCGACAGTCGAACGTAGTGTTCACGCCTGCAGTAGCCAATCTGCCCAGACCAGAAACGGCAGCGTGATCAACGGATTTCATCTTCAAAACAATTCCCCCAACAGGCAACTCCCATACACCGATGGCATCGCTTCCCCGCACTTCTATCTGCTCTGTCGCAGATCGATGGACCCCATTCCATCGCGTGCAAATCGGCTTCAGCTCGTGGCTCCATACCAAAGGCTCCACCGTGCTTTCGACGGCTTCTGGTAAAGATAACGAATTTAAGGAAAAATAGATGTAAATCTGACCAATTGGTTACCAAAGCCAAGCCACACCAGCCTTTCCCGTCTCAAAACGGCAACAAAAACCCACTGGGCATGGAATTGTTCGAAAATCAAACCCGACTTGAGGATGCCACGCATCCGAGAATCAGCCTGAATGAGGGCCCCAAACCGCTTTCAAATGCCGGAAACACTCGATTTTCCGGGATCCGCAAACGCATCGCTCAATGGGTGAGAAGACTGGTGAGCCACGGTGGCTCGGCGCTCAACGGAGCCGGATATATCCAAACCAGAGCCGAACGGAGCGGTCCAACCAGATGGGCCAACATGCATTCCCACAGGGTACAGGTTCAGATCAAGATCCCTGTGTCGCGGCTCTTCCAAAGCGGGGTTCGCGGTGATCCGATTGCATCCTCATTTGGTCGTTTTCAGCGCCTCGACGACTGCCGAGAGGAACTCTCGCCGTTGCACAGGCTTCATCAGTCGGATGTCTTCGGGGCGCAAACCGTTTCCGTGGACTGTCGCCTCGCTCGCGTAGCCGGACATGAACACAACCGGAAGAGATGGCTTCAGTTGGCGCAAGGCCTTGCTGAGCCCGGTTCCTTGCAACGACCCCGGCATCACAATGTCGGTCACCAGCAGGTCGAACTCCGGCGTGGCCTCAAAAATTTCCAGCGCTTCGTCGCCAGACCGTGCTTGAGTGACGTGGTAGCCAGCCCGATCTATCACGGCGGCCAAAACGGTACGGACGTCTTCTTCGTCCTCCACAAGCAAGATGTTCAAATTCCCGCTCGGCAGATTTGGCGCAGGCGGCTGCCGCTCCGCATTCCTGCCAAGGTCACGGTTTTTCGCCGGGAAATACAGCTTGAACGTGGTGCCCTCGCCCGGTTCAGAATAAACTTGGGCAGTGCCGCCGGATTGCTCCATGAACCCCTGGATCATGGACAGTCCAAGTCCGGAACCGGAGCCGGGTGCCTTGGTGGTGAAAAAGGGTTCGAAGATCTGCGACAGGTGTTCGGCAGGGATCCCGAGGCCCGTATCCGACACCGCAAGCATGGTGTATCTGCCGGGTTGGATCTCCACATTCCGCGCATCCAGATAGGGCTGTTCGATCCGTATATTCGCCGTTTCGATTGTCAGCTTGCCACCGTCGGGCATCGCGTCACGTGCGTTCAGGATCAAGTTCAGCAGAGCGGATTCGGTTGAGGCGGGATCTGCCTCGATCGTCCAAAGCCCGGCCAATAGCGATGTCTCGATCTCGATCGATTTCGGCAGCGTCCGCCCCGCCCAATTTCGGGTCTCGCTCACCAATGCGTTCAGATTGATGGGTTGCGGCTGCAGACGCGCCTTTTTGGCGAATGCAAGCATGCTCCGGGTCAGATCTGCTCCGCGTTTGGTGGCATTGATCCCCGCGTCGACCTTTTCAATCATGACCGGGTCGACCAAATCGTCGCGCAACAGCTCGAGATTGCCCATGATCACAGCAAGCAGGTTGTTGAAGTCATGAGCAACGCCACCGGTGAGTTGGCCGATGCTTTGCTGTTTATGCGCGCGGTCGCTGACCTCTTTTTGGTGTTCAAGTTCGCGCTCTTTCTCGACCTGTTCGGTCACATCCAATGTCAAACAGAAGAAGTGGGTCGAACCATCGTCCTGCCGCGTCGGAATGCCGCGCGCATCAACCCAGATGTGCTTTCCCTGCGGCGTTTCAAAAGGAAGGACAGCGTGCCAGGGCCGCTGGTCCCGTATCGCCTGCATGATCTTCCGCAAGACATCGTCGCGCTCCTCGCCCATGGGCATCAGATTCCACAACGCCATGACATCGGCCTCGGCCTCATCCGCATCGATGCCCCAAATCCGAAAACAGCCTTCCTTGTTCAAAAAGCGAATACTGTCTTCGGGGCCGGGCGACGCGTTTCCGGCCGGAATGGTGTAGGACGTGGCCGCACCATTGATATTATACAGAACGTCCCTCAGTTGACCTTCTGCCGCCAGCCTCTGCCGCTCCGCCTGTTTGCGGTTTGATATGTCTCTGATCACCATCAGGAATTCATCAGAATCCGCGACGGGGCAGATACGTGCCTCGAAATCCTTCTGTTCGCCGCGAATATCCAGCTGATACTCCCAAGAGCCTATATCTCGGCTCTCCCGTGCCATCTGCAGCCGGTGTTCAAACTCATGGCCGGTTGGCTCCGGCAGGACACGGGACATGCGCTTTCCAAGGAAGAGCTCGGGAGAGGCATAGAGATCCTCCTGGTTCCCGGTCTGAAAGTCGAGAATTCGCCCCTCCTTGTCGAGGTGGAAAAACAGATCCGGGACGGCCGACAAGAGTGCGGACATCCGCCGGGAGGTCCGCCGTTCGGCGTCTTCGGCAACCTGCCCCCGGTGCCACAGTTCGCGGACACTCTCCGTGAACCGGCCCATTTCCGATGAGCCCACACCCGATTTGCCAGCTTGTGATTGCTCAGCCGCTTGGTCCGTTTCGATGTCAGTGAGTTCAGCCTGCGCCACGATCAAGGGCTGAAGGATCAACCGTCGAAACTGCAGCGAGGCGAAGATCCACGTGCCGATCAGCCCCACGACCAGCAGTGCAAAGCGGCTGACGTTGCGATTGTTGGCCGCCATGAGTGCCGCGTCAATCGGTATGCCAATTGTCATGCGCAGCGTATCCGCACCGTCGACGGTGAAAAGCGCCCGTTTGTCGTAAACCCGCCGCGCGCCATCCGGATCACGCAGAACCCCAACGTCCTCAGGAAGGTCGCCGGGCCGATACATGCCTCCCTCGCTTTCTGATTTACCCAGCAGGTCAGGTCGGGGCGGGAAATGCGCCAACACCCTCTGATCGGAATCCACCACATAGGCGATGCTGCCTTCGGGCAGGTCAGCCGCTGCAAGCGCATCGCTCCACCAATCCAGTGAGACCACAGCGACGGCGGCCCCGACCGGTGCATCCGCCAGGGTTTCGTCCTCCACAGGATAGGCGAAATTGACGGTGACCTTCTGAACCACACGGTCGACCTGAAAGGTTCCGACACTGAACTCGCGATCGTCCAGGGCCCGACGGATGTAGGGGCGATCCGCCACGTTTACCCGGCCCGACAACGGGAGCGCGTTGCACAAAAGCTCGCCGTCCGCGCGCGGCACGCCAAAGTTCACGTATCTTGGTTCCAGAGGCAGCAGCTCTGCCAGATAGCGGCCGCACTCCGGAGAGGATGGATTGCGTGCAGCAGGCGAAAGCGCGATTTCCATCAGGAGCGTGCGCGTCCGTGTGAGCAGCTCCTGTTGGGTTTCAACGAGGTCTTCCGCCAAGGATCGCGCGATAGCGATCTGCCTGTCCAGAGTGTCGCGCCGTTCTTGCAAAGCCAGGAAAACCATGGTGAGCGAAAGCGGTACGATGATCAGAAGCGCAATAAAGGCAAACCGGGTACGCAGTCTTCGGATGACGGCTGACAAGCTGTCCGACAACCTCTGTTGAGTGGTCTCTGTGTCTGCCAACTGAATATTCCAATTCGAACAATCAGGAGAGTATTCATCCCATCTTTACTTTGGCACTTTCAAAGCCATCGACGGCCAAGCTCCTTGCAGTATCGGTCCTGCGGCGCTGGAGCCGAACCCCGAGAGAAACAGTTGCCCGGTTTTTTTGCAAGCTTTACCTGCCAGCCGCAGCGCCGCCCCCGCGCCATTTCAGCCAGTCCCCTCGCCGAGCTGGTTCGGTCCGCCCTGCTCCACGATCCTGACTTCTGTGTCTGCGTCAAACAAGAGGCAGCTCAAAACATACAATTCGATACGCTCGCATCCATCCCATTGCATGGCAAAAAATAACCCCGCTCTGTTTCCAGAGCGGGGTCAGTCTCAACGGTCAGATGACCGGTAAGTTACTCTTCTTCAGCCACTTCGATTTCCACGAGGCGCGCCTTGTCGGCCGCGCCTTTCGCAGAAACGTCGCGGTCAACGAATTCGATGATCGCCATCGGAGCCATGTCACCATAGCGGAAGCCTGCTTTGAGGATCCGAACATAGCCGCCGGAGCGATCTTTGTAGCGCGGGCCGAGAATGTCGAACAGTTTTGCAACGTCCTTGTCCTGCTTCAGCTTCGATGCGGCCTGACGGCGCGCATGAATGTCACCGCGCTTGGCGAGGGTAATCATCTTCTCGATGATCGGGCGCAGTTCCTTTGCTTTCGGCAAGGTCGTCTTGATCTGTTCGTGTTCGATCAACGAGCCAGCCATGTTTGAAAACAGGGCTTTACGGTGCTCGTGAGTACGGTTCAGGCGGCGATAGCCACGTGCGTGACGCATTGTTGATGTCCTTATCTTGCGTGTTTTGCTTTGTCAGGCAGCTGATGCGTGTCAGCCACTCACCTTGGGGCAGATGCCCGGATTTTCCCCGGCAGGTCCGGGAATTGATTGGGGAGAGCCGCAGCCCTCCCCTCAAAGACGCTTAGAAGCTGTCTTCGAATTTCTTCGCCAGCTCTTCGATGTTGTCCGGCGGCCAGTCCTCGACATCCATGCCAAGGTGCAGACCCATGCCAGACAGCACTTCCTTGATCTCGTTCAAGGACTTGCGGCCAAAGTTCGGGGTGCGCAACATCTCTGCTTCGGTTTTCTGGATCAGATCCCCGATATAGACGATGTTGTCGTTCTTCAGGCAGTTTGCCGAACGCACGGACAGTTCCAGCTCGTCCACTTTCTTCAACAGAAGCGGGTTGAACTCCAGACCGTCGTCTTCGTCCTGGCGGCCAGCGGCTTCCGGCTCGTCAAAGTTGACGAAGATCGACAGCTGATCCTGCAGGATCCGTGCCGCAAAAGCCAATGCATCCTCAGGCGCGATGGACCCGTCGGTTTCCACCTTCAGCGTCAGCTTGTCATAGTCCAGAACCTGTCCCTCACGGGTGGGCTGCACATCGTAAGAAACGCGTTTGACCGGGGAATAGATCGCGTCGATCGGAATAAGGCCGATCGGTGCATCCTCGGGCTTGTTCTTCTCGGCAGAGACATAGCCCTTGCCGGTATTGACGGTCAGCTCCATGAACAGATCCGCGCCATCATCAAGGTGGCAGATCACGTGTTCGCGGTTCAGAACCTCGATACCCGCTGTTTCAGCGATATCGCCGGCGGTCACGACGGCGGGACCTTTGGCATTGATCGAAAGACGCTTTGGCCCTTCGACTTCCATGCGCAAGGATACCTGCTTGAGGTTCAAAATGATATCGGTCACGTCTTCACGGACACCGGCAACACTCGAAAATTCGTGCAGCACGTTGTCGATCTGAACGCTGCTGATGGCCGCGCCTTGCAGCGAGCTCATCAGAATACGGCGCAGGGCGTTGCCGAGCGTCAGGCCAAAGCCACGCTCCAGCGGTTCTGCGACCAATGTGGCCTGACGTGCGGGATCATTGCCCGGCTTGACCTCAAGCTGTGTGGGCTTGATCAACTCTGCCCAGTTCTTATGGATCATGCGTTCCCTCCATTCCTGTCTGAACCCCATGTCCAAAGGATCAGACGCCCGAGGTTTCAAATGACGCACTGAGGCCCTGCACGCGGCAAGGCCTCAGTGAGCGGTAATGTCGCTTAGACGCGGCGGCGCTTCGGCGGGCGGCAACCGTTGTGCGCGATCGGGGTCACATCACGGATGTTGGTGATGTTGAAGCCGATGGCGGCCAAGGCGCGCAGCGCGGATTCACGGCCGGAACCCGGACCCTGAACTTCGACCTCAATGGTCTTGACGCCGTGTTCCTGTGCCTTGCGGCCTGCATCTTCTGCAGCCATCTGCGCAGCATAGGGCGTGGACTTACGAGAGCCCTTGAAACCCATGGTGCCAGCGGAAGACCAGGAAATCGCGTTCCCCTGAACGTCAGAGATCAGGATTTTCGTGTTGTTGAACGAAGAGTTCACATGTGCAACGCCAGAGGCGATGTTCTTGCGCTCTTTTTTCTTCGTGCGGGTTTTATCACGTGCCATCTGTCAGAACCCTCCCTTACTTCTTCTTACCGGCAATGGCCTTTGCGGGGCCTTTGCGAGTACGAGCGTTGGTGTGAGTACGCTGACCGCGAACCGGCAGGTTGCGACGATGGCGCAGGCCACGGTAGCAGCCAAGGTCCATCAGGCGCTTGATGTTCATCTGCACTTCACGACGCAGGTCACCTTCAACGGTGAAGGTCGCATCGATGTGCTCACGGATGGCCAGAACCTCGGCATCCGACAGCTCGTTGACACGACGGGTAACGTCGATGTTCACGGCCTCGCAGATTGCTTTGGCGGAGGAAGGGCCGATGCCCGTGATATAGGTGAGGGCGATTGGAACCCGTTTGGAAGTCGGGATGTTAACGCCGGCAATACGTGCCACGTGTCACTTTCCTTTTGGTTGCGGTTCCGTAACTCCAGAACCTTTTTTCACAACGCTCGACCACCGGCCAGTGGCACAACAGTCGAACATGTATCGAGGTAGTCAGAGGGACAACAAAAATTGCCCGCCTGGAATGATTCCCAGCAGGGATGTTGGTGGATACGGTCTGTGCCTGATGCAGTCAAGGGGTAAACACGTGCAGACAAGCTCCTGCGGCCGCGCCCTGCTCAAAAGGAGAAAGGCCATCCAAATGGACGGCCTCTTTCACGGCAGACGTTTGACGAAACTGGCCATCCGCACCCACGATCAAGTCAGGGTGCCTTACCCAGAATCCACGCGATGGAGTCGCGGACTTCATCGATTGATGCCAGCCCGTCGAGCCGCTGAAGATTGCCCTTGGCCCAATAATACCCGATCAGCGGCGATGTCTTCTTGTAGTATTCCATCAAGCGGGTCTTGAGGCTTTCTTCGTTGTCGTCAGGGCGACGCTTGACCGTCGTCCCGCCGCAATTGGAACACTTGCCATCCGCAGGCCATGGCTTGGTCTCGTCGTGATACACTTCGCCACAGTCGGCGCAGGTCGAGCGACCGGTAATACGAGCGACCAACGCTTCGTCATCAACCTGCATCTCGATCACCGCATCGAGTTTCTGCCCCACCTCATTCAGGAGCGTTTCCAACGCGTCCGCCTGAGCCAGAGTCCTTGGGAAGCCATCGAAAATAAATCCGCCTTCGGATCCTTCCTGCAGCTTTTCCCGGATCAGTCCGATAACAATCTGGTCCGTGACCAGTTTGCCTTCGGCCATGATCGCGGCGACCTTCTTGCCCATTTCCGACCCGGAGGCCTGAGCGTCGCGAAGCATGTCGCCCGTACTCAGCTGAACCATCTTTCGGGTTTCGACCAGATGACGCGCCTGCGTCCCCTTGCCCGCACCCGGCGGGCCCATAAGAATGATGTTGGTCATCGACGTGCAGGCCCCCGTTTCGTGCGTTTTTTATTCCGGCCGCGCAGCTGGCTCTTTTCGATCAGGCCTTCATACTGATGCGCGAGCAGATGGCTTTGCACCTGCTGGATCGTATCCATGGTCACGGAAACCACGATCAAAACCGACGTGCCGCCAAAATATACGGGGATTGCAAAATTCGCCCGCAGCACTTCCGGCAGCAAACAGACCAGCGCGAGATACCCCGACCCCAGCACCAGAATACGGTTCACAACATACTCGATATACTCGGCAGTCTTCTTGCCCGGCCGGATCCCCGGAACAAATCCGTTCTGGTTCTTCAGGTTTTGGGCAACTTCATCCGGCTTGAACGACACGTTGAACGTATAGAAATACGCGAAGAAGACGATCATCGAGATGAAGAACAGCAGGTACAGCGGTTGACCCGGACCGAAGTTCGCCAACAGCCAGCTCATCACCGGGCTCGTGGCCGAGCCCTGGCTGAACGTGGAGATCGTCGTCGGCAGCAACAAAAGCGAGGAGGCAAAGATCGCCGGGATCACGCCGGCCGGGTTGACCTTGACCGGCAGGTGGCTGGAGCCGCCGTCGTAGACCTTCATGCCCACCTGACGACGCGGGTACTGGATATGGATCTTGCGCAGCGCACGCTCCATGAAGACCACGAACATGATCACGGCGACAACCATCACGATCACGGCAATGATGACTGCAGGGCTGATCGCGCCGGAGCGCCCGGAGGCAAAGAACTGGGCGATCGCTGCGGGCACTTCGGCGATGATACCGACAAAGATGATCAAGGAAATGCCGTTGCCGATGCCGCGGTTGGTGATTTGCTCGCCAAGCCACATCAGGAACATCGTGCCGCCGACCAGCGTGATCATGCAGGACAGTCGGAAATAGAGCCCAGCGTCCAGCGCCAGATCACCGGCCTCAAGCGAGGCTGCAAGCCCATAGGACTGCGCGGTCGCCAGCAGCACCGTGCCGTAGCGCGTGTACTGGTTGATCTTCTTGCGGCCCTGCTCGCCCTCTTTCTTGAGTTGTTCAAGCGCAGGCACCATGGAGGTCAGCAGCTGCACGATAATCGAGGCGGAGATATACGGCATGATGCCAAGGGCGAAAATGCCCATGCGCCCGAGCGCGCCACCGGTAAACATCGACACCATGCCGCCGATGCCCTGCCCTGCGGTCTCCATGAACTGACGCAACGCATCCGTGTCGATTCCCGGAACGGGGATCCACGTGCCCAGACGATAGACAATCAGAAGTCCGATCGTGAACAGGATGCGGTTGCGCAGATCGGTGGCCTTGCCCAGGGCAGCCCAGCTGGTGTTGGCCGCCATTTGTTCTGCTGCTGATACCATGAAATGGGTCTCTTCTTGCGAAAACGCCGCCCGGAACCGTTTTCCGGCTCGGGCGGCGTATGGGAAAACTGATGACTTATGTAAGCGGCATCGGCGCCGCTCACAAGCCGTTACTCAGCTGCGGCTTCTGTTGTTGCCACGGTCAGAGCGCCACCCGCCTTGGAAACTGCTTCCACAGCCGCCTTGGACGCGCCGGTAACAGCAATCGTCGCCTTTGCGGTGAATTCACCTTTTGCCAGAACACGGACGCCGTCAAGCTTGCGACGGACAACACCGGAGGCCACCAGGGTGTCTTCGGTGATCGTCGCGGCATCGAGCTTGCCCGCATCGATGAACTTCTGGATCAGACCGAGGTTGACCACAGCATATTTCTTGGCGTTCGGCTTGTTGAAGCCGCGCTTTGGCAAACGCTGGTAGAGCGGCATCTGGCCGCCTTCGTAGCCTTTGATCGCGACGCCGGAACGGGATTTCTGACCTTTGATACCACGGCCACCCATTTTACCCTTGCCGGAGCCTGGGCCACGGCCAACACGGGTACGTTTCGGGGTTGCGCCGGGATTGTCACGCAGTTCGTGAAGTTTCATTTCGCTTCTCCTAGAGCCGGAAGTGACCCCATGAAGCGAAGAGGGTCAGACACGGCATTTTTTGATTTTGTATCGGACGTTGATTCTGAAGCCCTGAGGCCACCGAGCGCGTATAGACGGATTGGGACCGGGGATCAAGGCTCCTGCTGCGGATCCGGTCTTGGCATTCTCCCCCTGCCCCTTCCGCCGATGGCCGCAGCACAAGAAAGCAGGACAAGAAGACTGGACAAGAAGACTGGGCGACCTCGGTCCGGGTCCCCAAATACCGCGCGCGACAGTGGGTCGGAACGGTGGGACGGAACAGAGGGTCGGAACAGCGGGACGGAACGGGGGGTACAAAAAAACGCCTCCGTTATAACGGAAGCGTTTCTTCTGCTCGTACGGCCCCGAGGGAGGAGGAAGAGCCGTACGGGTATTGTGCAGTCTTTATGCGCCGTAGACATGTGTCCGGGCAAGATCGGCGATATCGCAGCGGCGGATGCCGATGTCAGCCAGGTCCCGGTCGGTGAGCATGTCCAGCTCGTTAAAGGTGCGTTTGTATTCTTTGTAGAGATCCCAGGAATTGCGGGCCGTGTCAGCCATTGTGCGCAGGCGCGTCACCAGGGAGGAAGAGGCGAAGTTCGTGTTCAGTGCATGTGCCATTTGGCAGGTCCTTTCTCTAGCCGGGACGGGTTTCCGCGGCTCTATATCTTTGGTGTGTTTCACTTTATGAGATGAAGATAGGGGAGGTCGTTGGCGCTAACAACTGACAGTTCGTTAGACCCGATATGCACCTGCAGCATAGAAAACATCGGAAAAATTAACGCGATCTTCATCAAAGGGACGCGGAGCCGCGTGCGTGCCCAAAAAAACGTCTGCGCAAGAACGTTTCGCGCGCGCCCTCGGCAAAACCCGGCCCTCTTTGCACCAGAGAACGAAAAACGCCCCCGCATTTCTGCAGGGGCGTTTCAATCTATCGGTCTGTGCACCGAAAGAGCTTAGTCGCGCTCTTCGATGATTTCGACCAGATGCGAGATCTTGTTGACCATACCACGAACGGAAGGGGTATCTTCCAGCTCACGGGTTTTGTGCATCTTGTTCAGGCCCAACCCGATCAGGGTCGCGCGTTGTTCGGCGGGGCGACGGATCGGCGAACCGATCTGTTTCACGACGATTGTTTTAGCCATGGACCGATCTCCTTACGCTTCTTCTGCGACTTGGCTGGACGCGGCCGGAGCCTCGTCCCGCTTCGGCAGGATGTCCGCAACTTTCTTACCACGACGCTGAGCAACAGCGCGGGGGCTCTGCTCTTTCTTGAGACCGTCGATGGTGGCGCGGATCATGTTGTAGGGGTTCTGCGAGCCAACGGACTTGGACACCACGTCCTTGATGCCGAGCATCTCGAACACGGCACGCATCGGACCACCGGCGATGATCCCGGTCCCTTCCGGAGCCGTACGCATGACGACCTTGCCTGCACCGTGACGGCCATACATGTCGTGATGCAGCGTGCGGCCTTCTTTCAGCGCGACGCGGATCATCTGACGTTTGGCTTGCTCGGTCGCCTTGCGGATCGCCTCGGGGACTTCCTTGGCTTTACCTTTGCCAAAGCCGACGCGGCCTTTTTGGTCACCAACCACAACAAGTGCGGCGAAGCCAAAGCGCTTACCACCTTTTACGGTTTTGGAGACGCGGTTGATTGCGACCAGACGATCTGCAAATTCCGGCGTTTCTTCACGATCGCGGCGGTTGCCACGACGGTTATCACGTTCTGCCATGAGGCATTCCTTTTACAGGTGGCGAAACGGATTGGCCGCCTCGCCCTTTCTCCAATCCTGGTGAGAGACGATAAAGCCCGCTCTCCCGGATCATCGGGGCCGCCCTCAGGGGCGCCCTCTCTCAACTTGAAACGGACGCCCCGGGATCCAGGGCGTCCGAAACATCAGATTTTCAGACCGCCTTCACGCGCAGCGTCGGCCAGAGCCTTCACTTTGCCGTGGTACAGGAAGCCACCGCGATCGAAGTAGGCTTCGGTCACGCCGGCCGCTTTCGCGCGCTCGGCGATCACGGAACCGACTTTGGTTGCCGCTTCGATGTTGTTCTTGCCGAAGAAGCCCAGATCTTTTTCCAAGGTCGAGGCCGCGGCCAGTGTCACACCGTTGACGTCGTCGATCACCTGAACAGAAATATTCTTGTTCGAGCGGTGCACGGAGAGACGCAGACGGCCTGCGTTCACCTTGCGAAGTTTGTTCCGGACGCGCAGGCGGCGCTTCAGAAACAGGGTACGTTTGCTGCTTGCCATTGTTGTCGTCCTTACTTCTTCTTGCCTTCCTTGCGGAAGATGAATTCGCCCTTGTAGCGGATGCCTTTGCCTTTGTAGGGCTCGGGACGACGCCAGTCGCGGATTTTCGCCGCCACTTCGCCTACCGCCTGCGCGTCTGCACCTTCCACAACGATTTCAGTCTGCTTCGGCGCGGTGATGGTAACACCCTCCGGAGCAACGTAATCGACGTCATGCGAGTAGCCGAGGTTCAGCTTCAGGGTGTTGCCCTGCATCTGAGCCCGGTAACCAACACCCTGGATTTCAAGCTCTTTCTTGAAACCCTGGGTCACGCCTTGCACCAGATTGGCAACCATGGTGCGGGACATGCCCCACTGCTGGCGCGCGCGCTTGGATTTGCCGCGCGGCTCAACTTTGATCAGGTTGTCCTCAACGGTGAGGGTCACGTCGTCGGTTGCGGTGAAGGTCTGGGCGCCTTTCGGGCCCTTCACTTCGATGGTTTGGCCGGACACGCTCGCGGTAACACCGCTGGGCAGGTCGACCGGTTTTTTACCAATACGGGACATTGTGCAAAAGCCTCCTTAGAAGACGGTGCAGAGCACTTCGCCGCCGACGTTGGCTGCGCGTGCGTTTGCGTCCGACATCACACCTTTGGGGGTGGAGACAATCGACACACCCAGGCCCTGACGGACCGACGGGATGTCATTGACGCCCATGTAAACGCGACGACCGGGTTTGGAAACCCGCTTCACTTCGCGAATGACAGGTTCGCCTTCGTAATATTTCAGGCTGATTTCCAGCGCCGGATGGCCGCGTTCGTCAGTCAGTTTCTCATAGCCGCGAATGTAGCCCTCGTCCTGCAGCACATCCAGAACCCAGGCCCGCAGCTTGGAAGCCGGGCTGAAGACTGTGGATTTGCCACGCAGTTGAGAGTTACGGATACGGGTGAGCATATCGCCGATAGGATCGTTCATATCTGTCTCTCCCTTACCAGCTCGACTTCACCATACCGGGGATCTGGCCATTCGAGCCCAGTTCCCGCAGCGCGATCCGGCTGACCTTCAGCTTACGGTAGTAAGCGTGGGGGCGGCCAGTCAGCTGACAACGGTTGTGCAGACGAGTAGCCGAGGAATTCCGCGGCAATTTCGCCAATTTCAGGCGCGCTTTGAAACGCTCTTCCATCGGCAGGGTTTCGTCATTCGCGATCTCTTTGAGCTCGGCACGCTTTGCGGCGTATTTTGCCACCAGGCGCTCGCGCTTCTTCTCGCGTTCGATCATTGCTTTTTTAGCCATGGTCTCTTCCTTCCCGCGCTCAGCTGTTGAAGGGCATGTTGAAAGCTTTCAACAGTGCCTTCGCTTCAGCGTCGGTTTTAGCGTTGGTGGCAATTACGATGTCCATGCCCCAGGATTCATCGATTTTATCAAAATCGATTTCCGGGAACACGATGTGCTCTTTCAAGCCCATGGCGTAGTTGCCACGACCGTCAAAAGAGGTGCCGGGAACGCCGCGGAAGTCGCGGATCCGGGGCATCGCAATGGTGATCAGGCGGTCGAGGAATTCGTACATCCGGTCGCCACGCAGGGTCACCTTTGCACCCATCGGCATGCCTTCACGAACGCGGAAGCCAGCGATCGAGTTCTTCGCAATGGTGGTGAGTGCTTTCTGGCCCGCGATCTTGGTCAGGTCTTCCTGAGCCGATTTCGCCTTTTTGCTGTCCTTGACGGCAGCACGACCACAACCGATGTTGAGAACGATTTTCTCCAGCTTGGGGATCATCATCTCGTTGGTGTAGCCGAATTCCTCTTTCAGGGACGCGCGAATGCTGTCCTTGTAAGCGGCCTTCAGGCGCGGGGTGTAGGTTGCATCGTCAAGCATCAGACAGTCTCCCCGGTGGTTTTGGCGAAACGAACTTTCTTGCCGTCTTCCTCACGGAAACCGACGCGGGTTGCTTTGCCGTTTGCGTCCAGCAGAGCCAGGTTCGACAGGTCGATCGGCTGTGCCTTGGGCAGGCGGCCGCCCTGGGACGTTTGGGTCTGACGGGTGTGGCGGATCGCCATGTTCACACCGTCAACAACTGCTTTGCCAGCCTTCGGGTCAACAGAAGAGATGGTCCCCTCCTGGCCCTTGTCCTTGCCAGCCAGCACGACGACCTTGTCGCCTTTGCGGAGTTTAGCAGCCATGGTTACAGCACCTCCGGAGCAAGCGAGATGATCTTCATGAAGTTCTTCGCGCGAAGTTCGCGAACAACCGGGCCGAAGATACGCGTGCCGACCGGCTCGCCGCTGTTGTTCAGAATAACAGCCGCGTTGCGATCAAAACGGATAGCAGTGCCGTCTTCACGACGGACTTCTTTGGCGGTGCGTACGACGACGGCCTTACGGACGTCCCCTTTTTTAACGCGACCGCGTGGAATGGCTTCCTTAACCGAGACGACAATGATGTCGCCTACGGATGCGTACTTACGCTTGGAGCCACCCAGAACCTTGATGCACTGAACTCGGCGAGCGCCGGAGTTGTCAGCGACATCCAGATTGGTTTGCATCTGGATCATGTGGTTTCTCCCGACCTTTGGGGCGCCGATGCGTGGCGTACTCCCCCAGGGTTTCGACTAAACTGTGAAGTCAAGTCGCCAGAAGTCTCGGGGTACGAGACTCTTAGGCTTCCAGAACTTCCCAGCGTTTCGTTTTCGATTTCGGCGCGCATTCGATGATGCGAACGGCATCGCCGACCTTGAAAGCGTTCTGTTCATCGTGAGCCCGGTACTTTTTGGACTTACGGATGGTTTTCTTCAGAACCGGGTGTGTGAAGCGGCGCTCCACGGACACAGTTACGGTCTGAGCATTTGCGTCGGAGGTTACGACGCCAGACAGGATACGTTTGGGCATTCGAGGAGCTCCTTATTCAGCCGCTGCTGCGGCTTTTTCGTTCAGAATGGTTTTCACACGGGCAGCATTGCGGCGCGCCGCCTTGATGCCTGCAGTGTTTTCCATCTGACCGGTCGCTTGTTGAAAGCGCAGGTTGAAGCTCTCTTTTTTGAGGTTTGCGAGTGCATCGCGGAGTTCGTCCACGGTTTTTTCGCGCAGATCCTTGGCGTTCATCGCCTAGCGTTCCTTTCCTTGGCACCAGAAGGCCCCTTTTGACGGGTCACCTTTGGGTCTGGTGGGTTATGTCGATATCTTCGCCCTGAGGGGCAAAAAAGAATCGCCTGACGCCCTTCGACTCGCGAAGTACGTGAAGCGATGCGTCCCTCTACAGGAGCACAGCTGCCGGGGCAAGGGAAACTTGGGTTTTTCCCGCGTCGGACACCTGCACGCCCGTCCCGTCCTGCCGGCCCTCCTGCCCGTCGTGCTGCCAGCCCTCCCGCCGGCCGTCAGATAATCTCATCCTCGTCAAACATCGCAGCACCGTCGAGCTGTGCGCTGAGGCTCTCTATGCGGCTTTCCGCCTCATGGGTGTTGACCACACGGGCAATATGAAACAGAGCGTCGCCTTCATTCACGATCGGCAGGTTGGCGCGGCCAATGATCAGGCCCGCCTGACTTGCCAGCAGTTCGACTTCCGCCTCGCCGAACGGGTCCGCGACAATCCCCAGGACCTCGCCCTCCTTGACCATTTCACCCGCGGTCTTGAAGGCCCGCAACAAGCCACCGACAGGCGCACGTTCCCAACTGGACTCATGTGCCCGGACCGGCACCACCTCCGCGAGGGGCACTCCGTCCTCGGGTATCATACCGAGGGCATGCATCACCCGCAAAATCCCCGCCACACCGACACGGGCGGATTGTTCGTCGAACCGCAATCCTTCGCCAGCTTCGTAGAGCAGGATATCAACGCCCACCTTCTTTGCCTCCTGTCGCAGGCTGCCATCGCGCAGGCCCGAACGGATCACCACCGGAGCACCGAAAGCATCCGCATAGGACAGGGTTTCGCTGCTCTTGGGCGACACACGGATTTGCGGCATATTGGTCCGGTGAATGGCAGCAGAATGCAGGTCGATCCCCAGATCCGACCGTTTCACGATCTCCTGCATGAACAAATGTGCAAGTCGCCCAGCCAGAGACCCCGTTTCACTGCCGGGAAAACACCGGTTCAGATCGCGCCGATCCGGCAAATAGCGGGAATGGTTGAGGAAGCCGAAGGTATTGACGATCGGCACCACGATCAGTGTGCCCCTGAGCCTTGCAAACTGACGGCTGCGCAGCAAACGCCGGGCAATTTCGACTCCGATCACCTCATCCCCGTGTATCGCGGCCGACACAAAGAGCGTCGGCCCCTCCTCGGCCCCATGGATAACGTGGGCAGACATATTGACCGGTGTATGATCGGATAGGACGCTCACCGGCAAATCCACAGTACGACGGGTGCCCGGAGGAATATGAAAGCCCCCGATTTCGAAACCAGCGCGGCGCGACATGAAAAAGCCTTTCAGAGAGACATCCCAAAAGGCTTAGCAGGTTTGTCGGCGTTGACAATCGCGCGCGGTCAGTTCGCCCCTTTTTGGCGGGACAAGCGCCCGACCATCGGCGCCTCATCCCGTGGCTTCAACCGGGGTTCGCCACGACGCCCATACCCGAAGTTTTCAAAATCCTCAGCATAGTACCAATTCAGCAGCGCGCAGCTACGGTCACTCAGGTCTTCCACCCGTGTGCCATCACTCGGGACCGTCTTGTTCTTGATGGTCAGCTCCGCTTCGGTCTCGGTGAAGTCCTGGATCGTCTTCCAGTCCTGCTCAATCTCTTCCAGACGGCAAATCAAATCGACCAGGGGTTTGCCATCCTCATCCACCACCCAAGGGGCACACGGGTGGTATGTGAGGTGCAAATCCAAATCCTTTGGGTTGCGGCCCGAGAATGAGTCCAGCACCCAGTCGTTGAGCGATATTCCCTTCATTTCAGGTGGCAATTCTCCGATCGCCACACTGTAGCGAAACAAAGAACACGCCCGTTCATAGGGATGGCGAACCATGGAAAACGTATTTAGACCAGCCCAATACTCCGCCCCGACTTTCTCCCTCCACTGCACGGCCCGCCCATGCAAATACCTGCCTTTCAAAGCATCACCAACTGACGTTCCGCCGCATTTTGGGATATGCACAAAAAAGTATGGCCGTTGAAGCGTGGCGGCCGTCAACTGCGCGGAGAGCTGTTTGGACATTCGAAACTTGGGAGCGGCATGCACCGGATGATTCAGCATTGGTATCTCCTGCGGATTGGAAACTACGGGGACCATTGCAGAAAAACCTTGCGCAACTATGAAACAGTGCCTCCATGCGTGAAGGCAATCCTGCGTATTTGCTCTGATCTTTTGCCGCCTACCGGGTAGCGCCAGTTTCGTAGTCTGTTTGGGCCGCGCCGACGTCGCGCTCGAGCATCCCGGTCACTCGCGGGCTGACAAGAGCTGCCTCACCAAAGGCCGCGTTCATCTCTTCCTCTAGAACGCAAGTCGCGCCGGTTTCGTCATGCATTTCTGCCGCCCCACGCATGTCGCGCCCTGGCCTACCCGGGTACGCGTGTTCGGGGCGCCCCGGAAACTGGTGAGCCCGGACGTCCCCATCGCCGAACAGATCAAACTGTCAATTCAGGCATCGTCAGCGGGTGACGGTGCGACCGCTTCTCATGTCCACCCATAGTTGAACGAAATCGAAATTCGTTCCTCTTCGGACATGTTCATCGGCACCTCATGGCGCAGGAAACTTTCCCACAGCAGGACGTCACCAACATTGGGCGCTTCATAGACAAAGGTCCGGAGTTCGCGGCGAGACTCTTTCAGGCGTGGCGGATGCGCCATCATCATCGCGTGGCGAGGGTCTTCGAGTTTCAGGGCGGAGGCGCCGTCAGGCATCGCAACATAGGTCGTACCGGAAATCACGGAATGCGGGTGAATATGACTCGCATGCGACCCGCCTTCAGGAAGAATATTGATCCAAAGATCCTCCAGCCGAAGTTCACGCCCATCGAGGTTCAGCTCCAAATCCTTTGAGAAGGCCATCACATGCGCATCAAGGGATTTCACCAGGTCGGCAAAGATCGGAAATCGCCAAGGCAGATCCGTCAGCGACGCGTAGGAGGTATAGCCAGGGTATCCGTTGGCTTCGCACCAATCCTGCCCCGCCTCATCATCTTCGGCGATGGTCAAGCAGGAGACTTCCAATTCTTTCGCATCAACTTTTGGATCATGTTCTGCCAAGGGCGCACGGTAGAGACGGGTCACGAAGAGGGAATCGATCTGGGGCATGAACCGGTCTTACCGCAAGCGCCTGCCCCTTGGCGAGGGGGATACGCCAACTCCGGCCTCAATCCAGCAGGAGACCCTTGCGCGTATTTCGCCTACATCCCTCGGGACAAATACCGGTGTCAGACACAACAGCCTCACAGGCGGCATCAGCGCACCTCTTCGAGGATGATCGTACAGTCACTGCGCGCAATACTGCGCCGGCTCGACAAGGGATTTGCGACCAGAAACCATCTCCAACCGCCCCTCAGGCCGGGAGCCGGAGAATAGGTGCAGCCGTTTGCCAATGTCCAATAGGTGGCGTGGTCATATCTGTAAGGCGCCTGGCTGACCTCAGTCAGAGCAACGCTGCCCCTCATGTCACTGCCGACTGTTCTCTGGGGATCCTGGAGACCGCAAGCCCCGACGAGACCACAGATCCCGACACCAATGACCCCGACACCAATGACCCTGACGATTGTCCCGCATCTATGTCGCACGCGCGCCTCCTGACCTCTTCAGCCCGACAATGGGAACAAAATACGAACAACCTCTGTAGCGACCAGGAATCTATCGCAAAATAAAAAGACCTCCCGCCAAGTGACTGGCGGGAGGCCCGAATTTTTGCGCGATCGACTGGATTTACCAGTCTTCGCGAACCACGACCCGTGTCTGAACCGGCAGCTTCATAGCTGCAAGGCGCAGAGCTTCGCGGGCAATATCCTCACCGACACCGTCGATTTCGAACATCACGCGGCCCGGTTTCACTTTGCACGCCCAGAAATCCACGGAACCTTTACCCTTACCCATACGCACTTCGACGGGTTTGGAGGTTACGGGAGTGTCCGGGAAGATACGGATCCAGACACGGCCCTGACGTTTCATGTGACGAGTCATTGCACGACGGGCAGCTTCGATCTGACGGGCGGTCACACGCTCGGGTGTGATTGCCTTCAGGCCGAATGTGCCGAAGTTCAAGTCGGAACCGCCTTTAGCAAGACCTTTGATCCGGCCTTTGTGCATTTTGCGGAATTTAGTACGCTTTGGCTGAAGCATGTCGCGTTCTCCTTAGCGATCGCCACGACGGTTGCCGCCTGCACCGCGAGGTGCCGGACCGTCCTGGAGTTCCTGAGCTTTACGGTCACGCGCGGCAGGATCATGTTCCATGATCTCACCTTTGAAGATCCACACCTTGATACCAATGATACCATAGGGGGTGGAGGCTTCGGAATGAGCGTAATCGATGTCTGCGCGCAGCGTGTGCAAGGGCACACGACCTTCGCGATACCATTCAGTCCGCGCGATTTCCGCACCGCCCAGACGACCCGCCACGTTCACCCGGATACCCAGGGCGCCCATGCGCATGGCGTTCTGAACCGAGCGCTTCATGGCGCGACGGAAGGACACACGGCGTTCCAGCTGCTGAGCGATGGACTCGCCGACCAGGGCTGCATCCAGCTCCGGCTTGCGCACTTCAACAATGTTGAGGTGCAGTTCGGAGTCCGTCATCGCGGCCAGCTTCTTGCGAAGCACCTCGATGTCAGCGCCTTTCTTGCCGATGATCACGCCCGGGCGCGCTGTGTGAATGGTCACACGGCACTTCTTGTGGGGGCGTTCGATGATCACACGGGCAATACCGGCCTGCTTGCATTCATCCTTGATGAATTCACGGATCTTGATGTCCTCAAGAAGAAGGTCACCGTAATCCTTGGTATCGGCGTACCAGCGGCTATCCCAGGTGCGGTTGACCTGAAGGCGCATGCCGATCGGATTGACTTTATGTCCCATTAGGCTTGCTCCTCAACTTGACGCACCTTGATGGTGATCTCCGCGAACGGCTTCAGGATCTTGCCGAACCGACCACGGGCCCGCGGACGTCCGCGTTTCATGGTCATGTTCTTGCCAACCCATGCCTCGGCGACGATGAGCTCATCGACGTCCAGGTTGTGGTTGTTTTCAGCGTTCGCAATGGCCGACTGCAGGCATTTCTTGACGTCCTGCGCAATCCGCTTGTTGGAGAACGTCAGGTCCGTCAGGGCCTTGTCCACCTTCTTGCCACGGATCATCTGTGCAACCAGGTTCAGTTTCTGCGGCGAAGTACGGAGCATGCGCAGTTTTGCCATTGCTTCGTTGTCTGCCACGCGGCGGGGGTTCGTATCCTTGCCCATGACTTACTTCCGCTTCGCTTTTTTGTCAGCGGCGTGACCGTAATAGGTCCGGGTCGGCGAATACTCACCGAACTTCTGACCGATCATGTCTTCCGTGACGTTGACAGGGATGTGCTTCTGGCCGTTGTACACACCAAAGGTCAGACCCACGAACTGGGGCAGAATGGTGGAACGACGGGACCAGATCTTGATCACTTCATTGCGACCCGAATCGCGCGCTGCTTCGGCTTTCTTAAGCACGTAAGCATCGACAAAGGGGCCTTTCCATACAGAGCGAGACATGTATTAGCGCCCTTTCTTCTTGGCGTGACGCGAGCGGATGATCAGCTTTTGCGACGCCTTGTTCTTGTTACGGGTACGTGCGCCCTTGGTCGGCTTACCCCAGGGAGTAACCGGGTGACGACCACCAGAGGTCCGGCCTTCACCACCACCATGCGGGTGATCGATCGGGTTCATGACCACACCACGGACGCTTGGACGCTTGCCTTTGTGGCGCATACGACCGGCTTTACCGTAGTTCTGGTTGGAGTTGTCGGGGTTGGACACGGCACCAACGGTGGCCATGCATTCCTGACGCACGAGGCGCAGTTCGCCCGAGGACAGGCGGATCTGAGCGTAGCCACCATCACGACCAACGAACTGAGCATAGGTTCCGGCTGCACGGGCGATCTGGCCGCCTTTGCCGGGCTTCATTTCGATGTTGTGAACGATGGTACCGATCGGCATGCCCGAGAACGGCATTGCGTTGCCCGGCTTGATGTCGGCCTTTGCGGAGGCCATGACCTTGTCGCCGACGGCCAGACGCTGTGGTGCGAGGATATAGGCCTGTTCGCCGTCCTCGTATTTCACCAGCGCGATAAAGGCTGTACGGTTGGGGTCATATTCAATGCGCTCGACGGTTGCGGCGACATCAAATTTGTTCCGTTTGAAGTCAACGATCCGGTAAAGACGCTTTGCGCCGCCACCCCGGCGGCGGGAAGTAATACGTCCGGTGTTGTTCCGGCCGCCCGATTTGGTCAAACCCTCAGTGAGAGACTTGACCGGACGCCCTTTCCAAAGCTCCGAACGGTCGATCAGAACCAGCCCTCGCTGGCCCGGCGTCGTCGGCTTATACGACTTGAGTGCCATGCTTTCTGTCTTCCGTTTAGCTACGATGAGTTGCCTCACCGTTGCAGATCCATGCGGCAAGGTGCCATCGGATCCGCTATGTTAAAGCCCCCTGCCTGATCTGCGTGACGTATCACAAGTGCAGACGGGTTCAGGTGACCGTGGTTTATAGGGCCCCGAAGGTCCCAGGTTCGTGTTTCCCGACAAAGATAACGGCCCCGGAACGAATCCGAGGCCTGCGGGATGGACGGTCATTAGCAGAGGTTGCTGGGGGTGGCAATGGCCATCGCGCAGTCGCCGAGATCTTCCGGCCCGCCTGGGCATGGCACGGCTTGCGTATCTGCGACCCCGAAGCGCAAGGCGCGAGCTCTTCGCTCCTGCAGCGCCGGATTGCCCTCCGGCCCGGACCTATCGGCCGGCGCGTCAAACAGAAAAAGGCCCCCGCGCGAACGAGGGCCTTTCCCTATGTCAAAGAGACAAATCTCAGAGTCCGGTGGACACGTCGATTGTGTTGCCTTCTTCCAGGGTCACATAGGCTTTCTTGACGTCTTTCCGACGGCCCAAAGAGCCACGGAAGCGTTTGACCTTACCCTTGGTGATTGTCGTGTTGACCGCTTTCACCTTCACACCAAAGAGCGCCTCGACGGCCTCCTTGATCTGCGGCTTGTTGGAGCCAATGGCCACCTCGAAAACCACTGCGCCGTTTTCGGACGCCATGGTGGATTTCTCGGTGATGATCGGCTTGCGGATCACGTCGTAGTGTTCTGCCTTCGCGCTCATTTCAGGCGAGCCTCCAGTGCTTCGACAGCCGACTTCGTGAGCACAAGCGTGTCACGCTTCAGGATGTCATAGACGTTTGCGCCCATCGACGGCAGGATATCCAGACCTTCGATGTTCTTGGCGGCACGGGCGAAGCCTTCGTTGACAGCCGCGCCATCGATGACCAACGCGCGTTTCCAACCCAGGTTTGCAACCTGTTTGGCCAATGCGCCGGTCTTGCCTTCGGTCTCGGCGGTCTCGATCACGACCAGCTCGCCCGCTTGTGCTTTGGCGGACAGCGCATGGCGCAGGCCCAGCTTGCGGAACTTCTTGGTCAGCTCGTGGCCGTGGCTCCGCGGGGTCGGACCCTTGTAGATACCACCCTTGCGGAAGATCGGCGCGTTACGGTCCCCGTGGCGTGCGCCACCGGTGCCTTTTTGGCGATAGATCTTCTTGGTCGAGTAGGAGGTCTCGGAGCGGGTCTTCACCTTGTGGGTGCCGGCCTGCGCGTTGTTGCGCTGCCAACGGACCACACGGTGCAGGATGTCCGCACGCGGCTCCAGACCGAACAGGTCTTCGGACAGCTCGATGTCGCCAGCGACGCCGCCGTCCAGTTTGATCACGTCAAGTTTCATGCTTCACCACCTTCCGCGGGAGCTTCGGCAACAGGTGCCTCGGCAGCAGTTTTCAGGGCGGCCGGGAACGGCAGACCCTCGGGGGCTTTCTTCTTCACGGCATCCTTGACGGTGACCCAGCCGGATTTCGGACCAGGGACAGCACCTTTGATGAAGACCAGACCACGGTCGGCGTCGGTTTTGACGACTTCGAGGTTCTGAGTGGTCACACGGGCTGCACCCATGTGGCCGGCCATCTTCTTGCCTTTGAAGACTTTGCCCGGATCCTGACACTGACCGGTAGAGCCGTGCGAACGGTGCGAGATCGACACACCGTGAGAAGCCCGCAGACCCCCAAAGTTGTGACGTTTCATGGCACCGGCAAACCCTTTACCGATAGAGGTCCCGGTGACGTCCACTTTCTGACCCGTCAGGAAGTGCTCTGCGGAGATTTCCGCACCCACTTCGATCAGGCCATCCGCAGGCACGCGAAATTCGACCAGCTTCCGCTTGGGCTCGACCTTCGCGGTCGCGAAGTGGCCGCGCATTGCCTTGGAAACGCGCTTTACCTTGGCGGAACCTGCACCAAGCTGAACAGCTGTGTAGCCGTCAGTTTCCTCGGTCCGCTGAGCCACAACCTGCAGGCCATCCAGATGAAGAACGGTCACAGGGATCTGCTTGCCGTCTTCCATGAACAAGCGGGTCATGCCCACTTTTTTAGCGATAATACCAGAGCGCATATATTCTACCCTCCGATCTTAAGACTGCAGCTTGATTTCGACATCAACACCAGCGGCGAGGTCGAGCTTCATCAGCGCGTCCACGGTCTGGGGAGTCGGATCAACAATGTCGAGCATACGCTTGTGCGTACGAATTTCGAACTGATCGCGGGATTTTTTGTCGACGTGGGGGCCACGCAGAACAGTGAATTTTTCGATCTTGTTCGGCAGCGGAATCGGGCCGCGCACCTGCGCGCCGGTCCGCTTGGCAGTGTTGACGATCTCTTGCGTGCTGGCATCCAGGACGCGATAGTCAAATGCCTTCAGCCGGATACGAATATTTTGGCTTTGCATTTCATAGCCTTATCTTAGGCGTTGGAGTTGAGAGGAGGGCCTGCGACCACCGCCGAACCCTCATCGAACCCAAAAGGCGGGAATCACCCCGCCTTTGCCCCGCCGAGCGGGATGGCGCTCTATACGTCCGATTGAGACCTGAAGCAAGGGGGGATGCGCGTGTTGCCGGCTCGCCGCCATTCCGGGCGTCGCACCACGATATGCCCCCGGACAAAGGCCCACCTCCGGCCTGATGCAGCCCTCGGGTTCTCAGCAGCGGACCTGCGCATCCGTTGCAGTCATGCCGACTGCGTTCCGGTCAGACATGCCACGAAAAAGGGCGCCACAAGGGCGCCCTTCTCGATCTCTATCGTCGCGCGCGTTACGCGAGGATTTTGGAGACGACGCCGGCGCCAACGGTGCGGCCGCCTTCGCGGATCGCGAAACGCAGACCGTCTTCCATCGCGATCGGGGCGATCAGCTCGACTTCGAACTTCAGGTTGTCGCCCGGCATCACCATCTCGGTGCCCTCTGGCAGCGTCACCGTGCCGGTCACGTCGGTGGTCCGGAAGTAGAACTGCGGACGGTAGTTCGCGAAGAACGGCGTGTGACGGCCACCTTCATCCTTGGTCAGGATATAGGCTTCGGCTTCGAACTTGGTGTGCGGCTGAACCGAACCCGGCTTGCACAGAACCTGACCACGCTCAACGCCTTCGCGGTCAACACCACGCAGC
>MPDC01000011.1 GCA_001874255.1 Alphaproteobacteria bacterium MedPE-SWcel | reverse complement strand
TTCGGCGCGGCCCCCGCCGGGCCCAACGCTTTTGGGGGTGGCTCTGCCGCACCCAAAAGGGACGGGAGCTCCCCCCTCCTCTGGGTCATGCGGGCCTCCCCTGGGCCTTGCGAGGCAACGGTCGGATTAGGACAGGATTGCTGACGCAATGTTTCGCATGCGAAACAACAGGTCAGGAGGGGTGATACTTTTTGTGGGCGTTGCGCACCGGGCGAACGCGGATATCTTGTGCGCGCTGCAACAGACCCTGTTCCTTGCCCCCGCATCGCCAGCGGATGCTTTCGCGTTTCAAAAGACAGCGCGCGGCCCGGTCAGGGACGCGCACCCTGTTGCAGCGGCCGGACCTGATGCGGCCCGTCCGGTCGGGCGCCTTCGGCCCCCGTCAGGCAGCGCGTTGACCACGACAGAAAACGGCGCGCGGCATTGGCGTGCCCTCCCCCACCCGGAAGCGGATCAGATCAGCGCGCAGACCGACCTCCAGCAGGCCGCGATCCTCAAGCCCCACGGCCCGGGCCGGCGCCGCCGTCACGCAGGCCATACCCCGCGCCAGATCGCCCCAGATTTCGCCGAGCTTCACCGCCGCCTGCAGCAGCGCTGCCGGAATGTAGTCCGACGACACAATGTCCAGAAGCTCCAGATCCGCCAGATCCTTGGCCGCCACATTGCCCGAATGGGACCCGCCCCGCATCAGATTGGGCGCCCCCATCATCACCGCGATCCCATGCGCGCGACAGGCCCGTGCGGCCTCGACCGTTGTGGGGAATTCCGCCAGCCGGATGCCGTGTCCCGCCGAGACCTCCACCTGCCGGGCGGTGGTGTCGTCGTGGCTGGCCAGCACAGCCCCGAACCGCGCCGCTGCGGCCACGGTGGCCGCCTCATGCAGGTCCCCGAACCGGGCGCGCAACTGCTTCAGTTCGGCCACATGGGTGATGAAGTCCTCATCCGACATGCCGCGCTTTGACTTCACGTAATGCTCCAGCTTGGAGATATCGCGGAACTGGCGCTGGCCGGGCGTGTGATCCATCAGGCTGACCAGGCCGACCCGATCGTCGGGACCGAACTCGGCCAGCTCCTCGGCCAGGGTCTCGGAGCAGACTTCGGCCCGCAGATGCAGGAAGTGGCTGATCTTCAGCATCTCCTTTGCCCGCAGGTCCAGCATCTCTGTCGCCAATTGCCGGGCATATTTCAGATAGCGCCCCTTGCCGCGCTGGATCGAGCCCACCCGCATCGCATCAAACACGGTGGTGATCCCGGTCGAGGCCAGCTCTGCATCATGGGCGACGATGGCGGCTGCATGGGGCCAGTCGACGCCGGGGCGCGGTTCAATATGGCGTTCCAGATTGTCGGTGTGCAGCTCGATCAGGCCTGGGCTGAGGTAATCACCGTCCAGATCGACCGCCCCTGCGGGAACAGATGTGCCGTCGGAGATGTCGGAAATCAGGCCATCGGTGATTTTCACGCAGCCCCTCCGGGTCTCGTCCGCGAGGATCAACGTGGCATTGGCAAGGATCAGCTCTTGTGTCATCTGGAGTTCACATCTTTCGGTCATGGGAAGGCCCACGTCTTAGGAGGCCATTGTGACATTTACGCGATACGCAGTTTATTATGCCCCACCCGCCGAGGCGGACTGGAGCCGCTGGGCGACCGGCTGGCTGGGCTGGGATATGGAACAGGGGCGCAGCGCGCCCCATCCCGCTGCGGCAGAGATCGACGTGGATGCGGTCACCGCCACGCCGCGGAAATACGGGCTGCACGCTACGATGAAGCCACCGATGCGGCTGGCGGCGGGCACCGATGCGGGGCAGCTTCACGCCGCCTGCGCCGAACTGGCCGCGACGCAGGCACCCGTCACGCTGGAGGGGCTGCAGATCCAGCGGCTGGGCCGGTTTCTGGCTCTGTGCCCGCGTGGCGAGGTCTCGGCGCTGAACAGGCTGGCGGCGGCCTGTGTCACCGGGCTGGACCGCTTTCGGGCGCCCGCCCCGGAGGATGAGCTGGACCGGCGTCGGGCGGCGGGGCTGAGTGCCGAACAGGACGAAAACCTGACCCGCTGGGGCTATCCTTATGTGCTGGATCAGTTCCGCTTTCACATCACCCTGACCGGAAAACTGCCCAAAGCGCAGCTGCCCCGTGTCGAGGCCTATCTGGCGGCGCAGCTGACGCCGCGCCTGCCCCGACCGCTGACCCTCACCGATCTGGCGCTGGTGGGCGAGGCAGAAGACGGGCGCTTTCATCTGCTGCACCGCTACGCCCTTTCGGCCTGAATGATCGCCTGCGCCGCGACAATGGCGGCGCTGAGGGCACCGCTGTTGTCGACCTTGTAGACCTGTTGCAAGCCCTCCGGCAGGGCGAGGCCGGCCCGGGACAGTCGGCGCTGCACCTCTTCGGGATCCTCGCGGCCGCGCGTGGCGAGCCGGGCCGCCAGCACCTTTGGATCGGCGGTGACGGAGATCACCCGGAAGTCGTCAAAGACCTCCTGCGCCTGCAACAGGACGGCCCGCGACAGGTTGACCAGCACCCCCGAGGCCCCCAGCCGCAGAGCTTCGATGTCGCGGGAAATCCCGTAGCGCAGCCCGTGCGCCCGCCAATGGAGCGCGAAGACATCGGCCGCGACCAGCGCCTCGAACTCCGCCTCGGAGACCGGTTGATAATCCTCGCCGCCGGCGTCCGGAGCGCGGGTGATGACGCGGCGCATGGAGCGCAGGCGCGGATCGGCCACCGCGAGACCGCTCATCAGGCTGTCCTTGCCAACGCCCGAGGGGCCGACGACGGCGATCACCGGGCCTTTGGCGCCTGAAGCGGCAGAGGCGTCTGGGGCACCGGGGGTGTCTGGGGCATCAGCGGACCGCGTCATGCGGCGGCCCGGGGCGCGAAGGCCGATACATCGATGAACCGGTCGCAGACCTGATCGCGGGCGGCTTCGTCGTGGAAAATCCCGATGATGGCGGCACCGCGCGCCTTGGCCGCGCCGATCAGCCCGAGCACGGTGGCGCGGTTCCTCGCGTCGAGACTGGCGGTGGGTTCATCCAGCAACATCGCCGGGTAGTCATAGGCAAAGCCCCGGGCGATATTGACCCGCTGCTGTTCGCCGCCGGAAAATGTCGTGGGGCTGAGGCTCCAGAGCCGTTCGGGGATATTGAGCTCTGCCAAAAGCGATGCGGCGCGGTCTCGGGCCAGATCCAGCGGCGTGTCCACCGCCAGCAGCGGCTCGGCCACCACATCGAGGGTCGACACCCGCGGCACCACCCGCAGGAACTGGCTGACATAGCCCAGCGTCTTGCGGCGCAGTTCCAGGATCTGGCGGGGTTCCGCGCGCACCACATCGAGCCCGCCGATCAGGATCTGCCCGGAGGCGGCGAGGTAGTTGCCGTAGATCAGCCGCATCAGGGTGGATTTCCCGGCCCCCGAGGCCCCGACCAGCCCGACGCATTCGCCGGGGCCCACGGCAAGGGTCGCCCCCTGCATCACCGGGATCGTGGCGCTGCCCTGATTGTGCAGGGTGAAGCTTTTGGAGACATCACGGATGTCGATCATGGGAGCATGGGACGGGAGCATGGCCAGCCTTTCCAGCGAAATGAATGAAGCGCGCCGAGGGCCGGGAGGGTCTCGGGCGGCAGCGGTGATTGTTGTGCCTGTCGTGCCCACGATCTGTGGGCCGGATTTTCTGTCTGCCGGGCAAAGCGCATGTCATCACACCTGCAGCACGGAAGAGACCAGAAGCTGAGTATAGGCATGTTGCGGATCATCCAGCACCTGATCCGTGAGGCCGGTTTCGACGACATGGCCGGATTTCATCACCATCAGCCGGTCTGCCAGCAGCCGCACCACCGCGAGGTCATGGGTGACGATGATCGCCGACAGCCCCATTTCGCGCACCAGTCCGCGCAGCAGATCCAGCAGCCGGGCCTGAACCGACACATCCAGCCCGCCGGTGGGTTCATCCATGAAGACCAATCGCGGCCCGGTGACCAGATTGCGGGCGATCTGCAGGCGCTGCTGCATGCCCCCCGAAAAGGCGGAGGGGCGGTCATCGACGCGGTTTTCCTCGATCTCCACCCGGTCGAGCCAGTCGACGGCAGAGGCGCGGATGTCGCCGTAGTGGCGCCCGCCCACGGCCATCAGCCGCTCGCCGATATTGCCGCCCGCCGACACCGACATGCGCAGCCCGTCGCGGGCGTGCTGATGCACGAAGGCCCAGTCGGTGCGGCCCAGCATCCGGCGCTCGGGTTCGGACATGGTGAGCGTGTCGACCGGCCCGCGGTCGCGGGTGTCAAAGATCACCTCGCCGCCGTCGGTGTCCAGATGGCCTGCGAGACAGTTCAGCAGCGTCGATTTGCCCGAGCCGGATTCGCCCACGATGCCCATCACCTCGCCGGGGAAAAGATCGAAGCTGACATCGGTACAGCCGATGCGGGCGCCGTACATCTTGCGGATGTTGTTCACTTGCAGAAGGGGGTGCATCAGGCGGCCTCCGGTCCGGTTGAAAGGGGGGCCTCGGTGCCGAGCCGTCCGACATGGCCCGCCGCGCGGCGGCTGCGGCAATAGTCGGTGTCGGAACAGACGAACATCCGCCCGCCGGCGTCATCCATGATCACCTCGTCCAGATAGCTGTCCGCGGCGGCGCAGAGATCGCAGGCGTGATCGGCCTTGGTGGGCTCGAACGGGTAGTCCTCGAAATCGAGCGAGACCACCTGCGTGTAGGGCGGCACCGCATAGATCCGCTGCTCCCGGCCCGCGCCAAACAATTGAATCGCGGCCATCTCAAGCTTCGGGTTGTCGAATTTCGGGATCGGCGAGGGGTCCATCACATAGCGGCCCTCGACCTTGACCGGATAGGCGTAGGAGGTGGCAATCTGGCCGTGCTGCGAGATGTCCTCATAGAGCTTCACATGCATCAGCCCGTATTCCTCGAGGCTGTGCATCTTGCGGGTCTCGGTCTCGCGCGGTTCGAGAAACCGCAGCGGCTCCGGGATCGGCACCTGATAGACCAGGATCTGATCCTCGCGCAGGGTGGCCTCGGGGATGCGGTGGCGGGTCTGGATGATCGAGGCCTGTTCGGTCTCCTCGGTCGTCGCCACACCGGCGGTGCGCTGAAAGAACTTGCGGATGGAGACGGCGTTGGTGGTGTCGTCGGCGCCCTGATCGATCACCTTCAGCGTGTCATCCGGTGTCAGCGCCGCCGCCGAGACCTGCACCCCGCCCGTGCCCCAGCCATAGGGCATCGGCATTTCCCGCGAGGCAAAAGGCACCTGATAGCCGGGAATGGCGAGCCCCTTGAGGATGGCGCGACGGATCATCCGCTTGGTCTGTTCGTCGAGATAGGCGAAATTATACTCAGACATGCCGGGCTTCCTTTTGCTCTGTCGGACCGCAGGATGTGGCGTTCATTCTGCGGCCTCCTGCGCTGTGCTGGTTTCGGCCTCGCGCCGCAGCTTGCGGACCAGTTCCAGTTCGGATTGGAAATCGACGTAATGCGGCAGTTTGATATGTTCGAGGAACCCGGTCGCCTGAATGTTGTCGCAATGGCTGAGGACGAACTCCTCGTCCTGTGCGGCGGCACCGACATTGTCCTCGCCCAGCTCGCGCCAGCGCAGCGCCCGGTCCACCAGCGCCATGGCAATCGCCTTGCGCTCGGTCTGGCCAAACACCAGCCCATAGCCACGGGTGAATTGCGGCGGCTCGGTCTTGGAGCCCTTGAACTGGTTCACCGTCTCGCATTCGGTCAGCTCGATCTCGCCGATCTCGATGGCGAAGCCCAGTTCGGGGATCTCCATCTCGACCGCCACGGTGCCAATGCGCAATTCGCCGACAAAGGCGTGGTTGCGCGCATAGCCGCGCTGGGTGGAATAGGCCATTCCGAGGAGGAAACCCTCGTCGCCCCGGGTCAGCGTCTGCAGCCGGGTGGCGCGATCGGCGGGAAAAGCGACCGGCTCGCGGGTGATATCCTTGGGGGCGGCGTCGCTGTGCGGTTCGGTCTGGATGATGTCCTCGCCGCGCAGAAAGCTGGTCACATGCGGGGTCGGCTCCTGGCGGGGGGCGGCGGTCGGGGCCTCGGGCAGGTCTCCTTCGGCGGCCAGTTTGAAGTCCAGCAGCCGGTGGGTGTAGTCGAAGGTCGGCCCCAGCACCTGCCCGCCCGGCACGTCCTTGAAGGTGGCAGAGACCCGGCGGTCGCAGGCCATATCCGCCGTCTCGACCGGATGCGAATGGCCGAACCGCGGCAGCGTGGTGCGATAGGCGCGGATCAGAAAGATCGCCTCGATCAGATCACCGCGCGACTGTTTGATCGCCAGCGCCGCGAGGTCAGGATCAAAGAGCGACCCCTCGGCCATCACCCGGTTCACGGCGAGTTTCAACTGTTCGCGGATCTGCGCCAGCGACAGCTCGGCCACCGAGGTGTCGCCGCGCCGTTCTTCGGCGAGCCAGGCATGGGCATTGTCGATGGCGCGTTCACCACCCTTTACAGCTACATACATGGGATCAGCCCTCCGCTGTGATCTGGCTGGAACGCGGCAGGGCCGCCACCTGCGCACCGGTCGTAAAAAAGAGATCCACCCCGAGCGGATAGAGCATGGCGTTGCGCTGCAGGGCGGCGATATCGGGCAGATGCAGGCGGGCGCTGTCCTTGATGCCCGGCCCGGTGAGGGTGACATTGGGGGCGCTCTGCGCGGGGATTTCAACCACCAGCGTGGCGGATCGGTCCGGGTATTCCGAGCTGCCGATCCGGAACTGATCCAGCGGCATCAGCGCGTCCCAGCCGCCGATGGCAAAATCGGCCTCGGCGGCCGGGACCAGTGGCGCTCCGGTATGAAAGGTCAGCCAGCCGCGCAGGGCGGCGCTGTCGATGTCCCGTGCCAGATAGACGCCGGTGTCCGGGTCACACAGGGTCAGCAGCAGGGTGGCCGCGGCCTCGCTGAGCCCCGTCGGCGCCTGTGCTCCTGTCAGGCTGCGCCAGGTGCCGGGGCGGGCCATGACATCCAGTGCGGCGCGGAAGGCATGTGCCGAGGCCACGGCCGGATCGGCGAACCCGCCTGCGTAGATATCGGCCTGTGCTGTGGTTCTGGCGGTCATCCGTCTTCCCCCCGGACCATTGTGAAGAAATCGACCTTGGTTGCGGCCGCTTTGGCGGCGCGGGCATCCTTGCGGGCGGTCCGCTCCTTGCGCAGCGGCGCCAGCACCCTCTCTTCCACCTGCGGGGCGGCCGCGGTCTGCAGCATCGCATCAAGTTTCGCGGCCAGTTCTGCCTGCCGCTTGCTGCGGCCCTGCACATAGCCGTGGCCGACAGTGCCGTCCGCGATCTTCAGGGTGCAGCGCGTGACGGTCATCTCCCCGAGGTTGAAGGGCGCGCCGGTGCCGCCGGTCCGCCCGCGCACCATGACGCCGCCGGTTTCAGGCACCCGCAGCCAGTCATGCGTGGGCGTGTCGTCGAGCCCCTCGAAGAGCGCATCCAGGCGGCCCTCCTCTGCCGTGGCCAGAAGGCTCATCCAGCCCTTGCGGCGATGCGGCGAAATTTCCTGTGTCATGTCTGCAGCGGCCTCTTGGCAGGGTTGTCTACATATACTATACAACTAGACAAATCATACATGACTGCCCCCTGTCGGCGCAAGTCACCCATTTGCGAAGGTTTCGTGACATGTCCCGCACGCCGGTCTGGAAATCCATCGTCCTTACCCTGACGGATGACATTGCGCAGGGCCGCTACGAGACGGGCAGCAAACTGCCCTCCGAGGCCCGGTTGGCGGCGCGGTTCGGAGTGAACCGCCACACGGTCCGCCGGGCGCTGGCCGATATGGCGGCGCAGGGGCTGGTGCATGCGCGCCGGGGGGCCGGGGTCTATGTGGCGGCGAGGCCGACGGACTATCCCCTGGGCAAGCGCATCCGGTTTCACCAGAATATTCAGCGCGCCGGACGGGTGCCGCGCAAGAAGGTGCTGCGGCTTGAACTGCTGGCCGCCGACCCCCGCGAAGCCGACGCGCTGGATCTGGCGATCGGGGCGCCGGTGGTGGTCTATGAGGGGCTGTCCTATGCCGACGACCACCCTGTCGCGCTGGCCCGCACGGTGTTTCCCGCCGACCGCCTCCCCGGGCTGGCCGACGCATTGGAGGCCCATGAGTCCATCACTGCGGCGCTCGGGGCCTGCGGGGTGGAGGATTACACGCGGCGGCAGACCCGGATCACGGCAAAGCTGGCAACGGCGACGCAGGCCCTGCATCTGCGGATTTCAGAAGGCGCACCGATCCTGCGGACAACCGGCATATCGGATGATGCCAACGGCGTACCGATCGAATTCGGCCGGACCTGGTTTGCAGGCGACCGTGTCACGCTGACGCTAGGAGACGACGAGGAACGCGCCACGGTGCAGACGCTTGGAGCCCGCCCCTCCTGATCCTGAAGTGCAGAAACGATCAGCTCCCGTTGGGCGTGGCGCCTTTTGTCCCTATGGGACAAAAGGCGCGCATCGCGTCCCCGGAGGGGACGCGATGCCGGGCCCAAGGCTGCCAGGGGGTCAGGCCGCAGGCCGGGCACCCGCAGGCGCGGGAGACCTCCCCTCCGCCACAGCATCCAAGTGATCACTCGTATTTTTCCAGAAACGCTTCTGCCGACAGAGCCCGGAAATCCGGCAAGGCGCGCCGCAGGGCCGCGTGGTCCCAATCCCACCAGGCCAGCGCCATCATCCGCTCTGCCGACCGGTCGCAATAGCGCCGCCGGATCAGCCGCGCCGTATTGCCGCCGACGATCGTATAGGGTGCCACATCCCGGGTCACCACCGATCCCGAAGCCACAACGGCGCCATGTCCGATCGTCACCTCGGGTTTGATCATGGCACCGTGACCGATCCAAGTATCATGACCAATCCAGGCCATGCGGGCGCGACGGCGGGCGAACCAGTCCGCATCATCCTCCGCATCCTCCCAATAGCTGGCCGACCGATACAGGAAATGGTGCAACGACGCCTTCTCCATCGGGTGATCCGTCGCCCCGATCCGGGTCGCGCTGGCGATATTGGAAAACTTGCCGATGTCGGCATTGGCAATGTCGCAGTTGCGGTCGCAATAGCTGTAGTTGCCTAGGCGACTGTGCGCGAGCCGGGTCCCGGCTCCGAGTTCGACATAGGCTCCGAATTGACTGTCCACCACAGTGCAGCCGGGATGGATCACCGGGGTCTCGGCCGAAAGCTCTGCCATGATCATATTCTCTTTCTGTCCACAGAGGCGGTCGTGCTCCTACCGCCCCGGTGACACTATACAACTAGACACAGCGCGGCCAGAGGCGCCAGCGGGCCGCCCGGCTCCGGTTGCTAGTGGCCGCCTTCATCCCCTTTGATCAGCCGCTTGCGCAGCCAGCCGGAGAACCAGTCCATCAGCATCACCATCAACACGATGAGCACGATATAATAGGCCACTTCTTCCCAGTCCTTCTGGGTGATGATCGCCTGCGTCAGCAACAGGCCGATGCCGCCGCCGGTGATCGCGCCGATGATCGTCGCCGAGCGGGTGTTGGATTCGAGGAAATACAACAGCTGCGACAGCAGCACCGGGGTGATCTGCGGGATCACGCCGAAGCGATAGCGCTGGATCGGCTTCGCCCCGGTAGAGGCCACCCCCTCGATCTGCTTTTCATCGACGTTTTCCAGCGCCTCCGAAAAGATCTTGCCGAAGGTGCCGGTGTCCGTGATCAGGATCGCCAGCGCACCGGTCAGCGGACCCGGCCCAAAGGCGCGCGCCAGCACCACCGTCCAGATCAGCGAGTCGACGCCGCGCACGAAATCGAACACCCGGCGCGTGGCGAAACGAACGAGACCGACCGGCATGAAGTTTCGCGTCCCGAGAAAGGCCAGCGGCAGGGCCACAAGGCCTGCACCAAAGGTGCCGAGAAACGCCATCAGGATCGTTTCGCCAATGGCCCAGGCCACATCGCCATGGCGCCACATCTTGTTGGTCCAGACATCGTTGACGATCGCGCCTGCCTCGCCGGACAGGGCGCGACCCAGCAGCGCGCCTGCGCCCATGCCGTGATAGGGGCTGTCGAGGGTGAAGAAGAACAACTCCCAGCCCATGAAATAGCGAAAGACCTCTGCCCGGTTTCGCGTCACCGTCAGACGGCCGGCATCGGTGGTGATCGCCAGCCGGTTTTTCGACAGGTTGATCCACTCCGGGACCTCGCCCTCGGGCAGCACCGCCTGAACGCCTTTGCTGCGGCTTGGGGTTGCCGACACCAGACCGTAGCCGGGGATGTCATATTCGATGGTCTCCGGGCCAAATCGGACCACATGACCGTCCTCAAGATCGATCACGGTGGTGTCACCGGTGGCGGCCACCCAGGCCGGGCGCATGCCGTCGGGGTATTCGCCCTTGCGCTCGCCCTCGATGGCATAGGTGACCTGACCGCTGCGGTTGTCGCGGGTCACATGGGTCTTGTAGCTGTAGCTGTCGGCGACCAGCGTGCGGGCATTGTCCAGCGACGCGCGCTGCCACAGGCCGAGCACATCAAAGGCAAAGCAGACATAGCCGAGATACAGCACGATCGCGGCCGGAATGGCAAAGTTCAGCAGCCGTTTTCTCAGAAACAGCCGGTCCATCTGCCCCTTCAGCGGGCCTGCGTTGATGTCCATCGTGGTCATGCTGTGGCCCCTTTGCGTGCACCGTGAGTCAGGCGGTCCCGCAGGGACCCGGAAATCTGATCCACCACGACGATGGATGCAAACAACAAGATAAAGATCGCAGCGGCTTCGTCGTAACGCCCCTGCCCCCAGGACATCGAATTCTTCAACTCGTAGCCAATACCGCCGGCTCCGACAAAGCCCAGGATGGCCGACGCCCGAATGTTGATCTCGAACCGCAGCAGCGCATAGGACACATAGTTCGGCCCCACCTGCGGGATCACACCGAGCCACATGCGCTGTGCCCAGGAGGCGCCGGTGGAATACAGCCCCTCGACCGGCTTCAGCGAGGCGTTTTCATTCACTTCGGAAAACAATTTTCCCAGAGAGCCCACCGTATGCAGCGCAATCGCGATCATCGCAGGCACCGGCCCGCCCCCCAGCAGGTAGATCAGCACCAGCGCCACCACGATTTCCGGGATCGCGCGGCAAATATCCATGATCCGGCGGAACACCGGGATCAGCCGCGGCCAGGGCGCCATGCCGCGGGTGGACAACAGCGACAGCACCGTGCCGCCAATCGCCCCCAGCAGCGTCGCGGCGCCGGCAATATTCAATGTCTCGATCAGGGCCGGGAAGAAATGCACCATATGGCCGGGCAGTTCGGCGGCCTTTTGCGATGCTTCGGCCAGAACCTCGCCCGGGTAGTCCAGAATGCGATGAATGCCGTCGTAGAACGACCCTGCATTGCGGTCGTCAGCGGTGCGGAACCCGGCGGCCATCATCGCAATGAACAGGACCAGCAACACCCCGCCATAGAGACGTTTGCGCCGGGTCAGCTCGGTATATTGCGTCCGGATCTCATCCACTGTCCGGGGGGCGTGGGTGGTCAGATCAGCCATGAATTCGTCCTGAGTCAAAAACGGACCACGAGAATCAAACAGGGTCCCGTGGTCAGAAATGCGGGGTCCGGACCGATCCGAACCCCGCGCCTGTTGTGCGAAGCTGCTTACTGGGATTTCAGCTTGCGGGCTTCGATGATCACCTCATAGGCGTCGTGACCGATCGGCATGAAGCCTTTGGAGTCGCCGGCCGCGACAGCGTAGTAGCAGTCGTAATCCATCGCAGGCATGGAGGCCATCAGAGCGGTCATCTTGACCTTGACGGCCTCGGGCAGCGCCTTGCGCAGCACGATGGGACCTTCGGGGATCGGCTTGGACTGCCAGATCTGCACCAGATCGTTCATGTCGACGAGGCCCGCATCAACCGCTTTGCGCAGGGCGCCGGAGTTGTAGCCGTCTTCCCAGTCGCCAAGGCCGTCGGCCCAGGTCACGCCGGCATCGATGTCGCCATTGTTCACCGCAACGATGGTCTGCTCGTGGCCACCGGTGAATTTGACCTCACCGAAGTAGGCACCGGATTCCATGGTGGAGCCGGTCTGTGTCGGGATCTCGATGGAGGGGATCAGGTAGCCGGAGGTGGAGTTCGGGTCGCCGAAGCCAAAGACCTTGCCCTTGACGTCTTCCAGCGCGTGGATGTCTGCATCCTTGCGGGCAAACCCGACCGAGTAGTAGCCGTAGCCGCCATCGACGTTCACCTTGACCAGAACCGGTTCAACCGCTTCCGGGTCGGACAGGAAGGTCTTGGCATAGCCGGACGCGCCGAGCCAGGCCATGTCGATGGTGCCGCCCAGCAGACCCTGGATCACGCCGTCATAATCGGCTGGTGCGAACATTTTGGTTTCAACGCCCAGCAGCTCTTCGGTTTTGGCGCGCAGGCACTCGTTCGAGTTCAGGCGGTCCTGTGCGTTTTCGCCGCCCAGGATGCCGATGCGGAACTCGGAGATTTCATCGGCCATGACGGGGGCGGTCAGGGCGGTGGATACCAGGGCGGTGGTTGCCAAGGCAGCGGCGGTCAGGTTCTTCATCTTTGGACACTCCGGTGTTGATTTGCCCGGCGCCATGTGGCCACCGGGGGATGAAAAGGGGATTTCAGTCAGACGATCGCGGCAATGGCCGGGGCCTGCGCGTCGCTGCGATCGAGGGTTTCGATCTCGGTCGATGTCGCGGCCTCGGAAAAATCCGCCCCCGCGCCATAGATTTCGCGGGCCACGCCCGTGGTCAGCTGTTCGGGCAGACCGTCAAAGACGATGCGCCCGTCGCGCATGCCCACCACCCGGTCGCAGTAGCGCCGCGCGGTGTCGAGCGTGTGCAGGTTGGCGATCACGGTGCGGCCGTCTTCCTCGTGGATCCGGCGCAGGGCCTCCATCACGGTCTGGGCGTTCATCGGATCGAGCGAGGCGATGGGTTCATCCGCGAGGATGATCTTCGGGTCCTGCATCAGGGCGCGCGCAATGGCGACCCGCTGCTGCTGACCGCCAGAGAGGGCCTCGGCCCGTTTGGCGGCATGTTCGGCGATGCCGAGACGGTCCAGAATGTCGATCGCCTTGTGAATATCAGCCATCGGGTAGAGGTTGAACAGCGTCGCCAGAGTCGAGCGGCGGTTGAGCGTGCCGTGCAGCACATTCGACACCACATCCATCCGCGGCACCAGATTGAACTGCTGAAAGATCATCGCGCAATCCGACTGCCAGGCGCGTTTGTCATGCCCCCGCAGCGTTGTGATCTCCTGCTCGTCGAACATGATGGATCCGTCGCTCGCATCGGCGAGCCGGTTGATCATCCGCAGCAATGTGGATTTGCCTGCGCCAGAGCGTCCGATGATGCCCAGCATACAGGGTTTGTCGATATCCAGCGTCGCGGCCTCGACCGCGGTTTTGTCACCGAATCTCTTGGTCAGATTTTTGATGCGCAGCACGTGCGGCCCCCTATGGTTCCGCGACTGCCTACGCATATTCACCAAATCATTTGTGTCAAACGCGTAAAAGTTTTGTAAACCCCGCGGGATTCCGCAGCGATGGCGCTGGCGCCGGTGGCGGACGCCTGTCTGCTGTGCAGTTTGCGGCAAATGCAGTTTTGCCCCGCCCGGGCCTGTGCAGCCCCCGTCAGAGCCGCTATATGGCGCATATCGCCACGAGTCCTATCTCTCTCTGATCCGGGAATGCCTGCCTATGTCCTTTGACCGCTCCATCAAGATCGCCCCCTCGATCCTGTCCGCCGATTTCGCTAATTTTGGCCAGGAAATTCAGGCCATTGAGGCACAGGGCGCCGATTGGGTCCACGTTGACGTGATGGACGGGCATTTCGTGCCGAACCTGACCTTCGGCCCGCAGGCGGTCAAGGCGTTCCGCCCGCATGTGAAGACGGTGATGGACGTGCACCTGATGATTGCCCCGGTCGATCCCTATATCGACGCCTATGCAGAGGCCGGCGCGGATGTGCTGACGGCCCATGTGGAGGCCGGCCCGCATATCCACCGCACCCTGCAGGCCATTCGTGCGGCGGGCATGAAAGCGGGCGTCGCCGTGAACCCCGGCACCCCGGCCGAAGCGGTGGCGCATTTGCTCGATCTGACGGATCTCGTTTGTGTGATGACGGTGAACCCGGGCTTTGGCGGCCAGAAGTTCATCGACATGACCGCAAAGGTCCGCCGGCTGCGCGAGATGATCGGCGACCGTCCGGTCCATATTGAAATCGATGGCGGCATGGACCCCACCACGGCCCCGCTGATGGCGGCCGCCGGCGCGGATGTTCTGGTCGCCGGATCCGCGGTGTTCCGCGGCGGCTCCGTTGAGACGCCAGAGGTATACGGCGCCAATATCAACAGTATTCGCACAGCCGCGACCGGCGCCTGACGCTCTGTTTCGCGTGCCGCGGGCGGTGCACTCCCGCCCGCTCCCGCCGCCCGACGGGCGTCGCGATCCGTTGGGCCGGGCGCTGCGCCTGACGGCGCAGCGGGGGCTCAGCCCTTCCGGATGCGCCGAAAAATGCCCGTTGCCGTCGCTAGGAGGCCGCCCTCGGTATCGTGCAATTCACCGATCACATGGACCGTGCTCTTGCCGCCTCCGGTGGCGCGGGCCGTTGCGGTGATCCGCCCGGGCCCCGTGGCCGCGAGATAGGACAGGTTCAGCGCCACGGTGACCAGGGCGGCGTGGCCTTTGGGATCGAAATACTGTGAGGCCGTATTGCCGCAGACCACATCCATCACCGTGGCCACCATGCCCCCGTGCAAAATGCCATGCCGATTGAGATGCTGCGCCCCGACGTCAAGGGTCACCTGGCAGACGCCCTGATCATCAAGCCGTGTCTCATAGCCCACCAACTGCTGACAGCCCGGATCGTCGATCCGGCGGAGCCCCTCCTGCAGGGGATCTGATTTCAGAACCATCGGTTCTCCTTGAACGCCATGACCACAATTCGACGCGACTTTTGTCCATCCGGCCAAAGAGGTCCAGCCCCTATCGCGCGGCCAGCCCCGCGATCGAACCAACGAGGGCAGGATCCGAGGGCGCAATGGGGCGGTGCATCTGTCCTCATCGCTGGATCACGCCCTGTTCGAGCCAGCTGTCAAACTGCGCCAGAACCGCGTCGACGAAGGCATCGTCATTGATGTGGCACGGCAATTCCCGCAGCACAGCGGTGCCCGGGAGCGCGCGCCGGATCTCGGCGCAAAAGGCCGCCAGCCCGTCGGCATCATGCAGCTCTCCGCCGGCACGGTCCCATTCGTTGCAACCCTCCAGCGGCAGGAAGACGGTCACGGGCGCCCTCGCCTTCGACAGCTTGTCGCAAATGGTCCGCGCCACCCTCCGACGCTCGTCCAGATCCAGCACCGCCGAGGTCAGCAACCTGTTGTGCGCATGGCTCGCGCGTCCCCGCAGTTGCTGCGGCACCTCCTGCCAGCCGACAAAATCCACCAGATCATAGCAGCCGGGCGCCACCATCTGCGGAACACCGGCGCGGCCAGCATGGGTCATGCGCCCCTCCCCCGCCGACAAGCCACCGAAGAGATGGTTTGAAACCTCCTGCGGCGCGAAGTCCATGACCGCGGCAAAGGCCCCCGCCCCGGCGAGGCTCTCGAATGCCCGCCCGCCCATGCCGGTGGCATGAAACACGGCAACATCGAACCCGCGGGCCTCGAGCGCGGGCTTCAGAGCGACCATATAGGTCAAGACCGTTTTGCCAAAGGAGGTCATCCCCACCATCGGACGTGCATGAACCGGTGGCTCGACAGCCCTGGCCGCCCCCAGCACCGCGCCGGCAGCCTGGCTCAACGCCGCCTTGCATATATCATTCAACCCATAGAGCCCCCCGGCCCACAGGATCATCTGAACATCGGCCGGAATCCGCTCCGGTGGCAAAAGGGGGGAAAACGCCACCGTCGAGACCACATATTTGGGCACCCCCACGGGCAGGGCGGAACAGAGATCCAGGGCCAGATCGGTGCCCATCGTCCCGCCCAGCACGATCACGCCATCGATGGCCCCCCTCCGGTGCAGATCCAGCGCCAGTGCCGCCGCCCCTGCCCCCATAATCTGCATCGCAGAATTCTCGTCGCCGCTGTCGACCGCCATCTGAATGGACCCTCCCGCAGCCCTGGCGACCTCGTGTTTCGACACCTCTGTCGGCACGTCCGGGTTGCCAAGCACACCCACATCCATCCCGACAACCCCACCCCCCTGACCACGGATGACCGCCGCCAGATAGGACAGCTCATCCTCCTTGGTATCAAATGTCCCCACCACAAGGATCGTCTTGTCCGCCGCCATGTCATCCTCCCAAATCCGGCGCCCTGCAGGCCCGGTTTCATCTTTTCCCAAATACCTCCGCCGGAGGCCGCAGGCCTGGCGCAGCAAGGCCTGCGTCTACATCTGCATCCACGCAACCTTCAGGTCCCTGTATTTCTCCAGCGCGTGCAAGGATTTGTCGTGACCGTTGCCGGACTGGCCGACACCGCCCAACGGCACCGTATTATCCGCTCCGCCATAGGTGTTGACATGCACCACCCCCGCACGGATCGCCGCGACACAGCGATGCGCACGCGACAGATCCTGCGTCCAGACCCGCGCCGCGAGACCATAGTCCGGGGCGTTGGCCAGAAGCAGAGCCTCCGCCTCGGTCTCAAACCCTGTCACGGCCAGCACCGGGCCGAACACTTCCTGCTGGAACAGACCGGTCCGCTCGGTCACGCCGGTCACGACGGTCGGGGCCATATAGGTGCCGCCACTGCCCGTCAGCAGCCGCCTGCCGGTCGCCCCCGATCCGGTAAAGACCAGCACATCCACATCCATATGCTCCGCCAGCGCCGCACCGGTCGCGGCCCCGGGGCCGGTGACCACATTCAAGACGCCATCGGGCAGCCCGCAGTCGGCGCAGATTTCCGCAAGGCGCAACAGGGACAGGGACAGGGACGCGGTCTTGGCCGGTTTCAACACCACCGACTTGCCCATCGCAAGCGCCGGCGCCAGTTTCCAGGCGCCGATCATCAGCGGGAAATTCCACGGACCGATGGCGCCGACGACCCCGACCGGTCCAGATCCGCCGCCGTCGCCACTGTCGTCAGAACAGATCCGTCAATCGGCGAAGTAACCTGGCATGGCGCGCCCGAACCCTGCGTCCATGCTCCTTCAAGAAAGAGGTTCTGCGGCGCAACAGGAGTGACCCGAAGCGCGTCGATGAGGTCTTGGTCTGCCATTCGGCCTCCTTCAGATCGGCCATGTCCCTGCGGATACGCAGGATATGCGTCACGAGCACGATCACGATGATGGAAAACAGGATGAACGCCACCGGGCGGTCAATGAAATCAAAGGGCGTCTTGACCCGCGCCATGGCGGCCCGCAGCTTGACCTCCATGATGCCGCCCAGAACCATGCCGAGGATAATCGGCACCGCGGGCAGCTGCAGCCGTTTCAGGACAAATCCGAACAGCCCGAACCCGGCCGCAATCAGACAGTCGCTGGCGGAATTGCGCAGCGAATAGACGCCGACGAAGCTCAGGGTCAGGATGGCGACGCCGAGGAACCTGTTGGGGATCCGCACCACATTGATCAGCGTCCGGGTCGCGGCCAGCAGGAAGATCAGCACCAGCACATTGAGGATCAGCAGCGCAATATAGAGCGCGACAACGAAATCCATCCGGGTCTGAAACAGCGCAGGTCCCGGCACCACGTTGTGAACATAGAACACCGACAGCATCATCGCCGTCAGCGCCTCGCCGGGGATGCCCAGCGCCAGCAGCGGCACCATGGCGGCGGCGGGCACGGCGTTGTTGGCGGTCTCTGCCGCGATCAGCCCCTCGGAGGAGCCCTGACCAAAATCCTGCGGCCGTTTGGAGCTCTTTTGCGCATAGGTGTAGGACATGAATTGCGCGGTGAATTCGCCAACCCCGGGGATCATGCCCATGATCACGCCAAATCCCGCCGACACCGAGGCCACCCTCGGATGACGCGCCAGTTCGCGCAGGCCCTGAAACAGGCCGCCGCGCAGTTTCGTCAGGCGGATTTTCTCATCCTCGTCGCTCAGCAGGACAAAGGCCTGACTGATGGCAAACAGGCCCAGCACCACCACAATCAGGTTCACCCCGGACCCCAGCGCGTCGATGCCGAACGTATAGCGCTGGGTATATTTGACAGGCTCCATGCCTATGGTGTTGAGAAAGATCCCGAAACAGGCCAGCGCCCCGGCGATCAGGGCCTGTCCGCGATGCGCCACCACCACGAGGATTACCCCCAGAAGGGCCGCAAGAAAGATCTCGCGCGCGCCAAAGAGCGGCGCGATCCGGGCCAGCACCGGAGCGAACAGGATCAGGCAGAGAACCGAGAACACCCCGCCAAAGAAACTGGCGGAATAGGCCAGGCTGAGAGCGCGGCGCGGCTCTCCGCGCACGGTCATCGGGTAGCCATCATAGGTTGTCAGCGCATTGACCGCCGTGCCCGGCGTATTGATCAGGATCGCCGGGATGGCGCCACCGTACATGGAGGATCCGTAGATCCCCAACAGCACCGTCAGGCCCACGATCGGATCCAGCGAGAAGGTCGCGGGCAGCAGGATGGCAATGGCCACTGCCGGGCCGACGCCCGGAATGGCGCCGATCAGCACGCCGCCGACCGATCCCGCCAGAAGCGCCAGCGCCACGTCCCAGCGCATCAGGATATCGAGTGCGGAAAGGATCAGATCCATGTGCGTCGCGCGTCCCTAGAGATACAGAATGGCAAAGCTGCGCCACGCATCCGGCAGAAATTCATACAGGGCGGCGCCGGGGATGCGCACCGCCAGAACGGCTTTGAACAAAACCACGGTGGCGCCTGCAAAGATCACGGCGATCATCCTCATCCGGCGGCTGCGGTAGCCCATGCGCCGGGCCAGCGCCGGCACAAAGACCAGCGTCACCGGCAGGTATCCGATCAGGGGCACCAGCAGCACATAGGCCATGAACCACAGGGCGTATTCCAACGCCTGCGCCCATTTCAGCACCTCGCGCAGGTCAGCCCGCCCGATACGGCGAAACGGCAGACGCCACAAATGCAGCGCCGAAAGCACCACCATGCCTGCGACCGCGACTGCGGGCCAGAACCGGGGCTGGGCAAACACCGCCGTCTTTTGCACCCATGCGGTCTGCTGCCCGATGACGGACATCAACAGCACCGACAGGGTCAGGAAGGTCAGGACAAATAGCAGCTGCCCCCGGTGCGGGCCGACAAATCTGCGTGCGCGTTCGCTGGTCATGGCTGGACTCGGGCGGTTTCTGGAGGAGGGGTTGGCCGGCGGGAGCACCGCATGTGATGCCGGTGGGCGGGGCCAAAAAATCCGCCGAGGTCTCTGCGCGAGGCCCCGGCGGCAGGCTCAGGAAGGATCACTCCAGCGCGGCGCCGATCCGGGCCATGGTGTCGATGTCGGCGGCCACACGGGCGGCGCTTTCATCCGCGCCCTGCCAGTAGACCAGCGCCCCGGTCTCGGCCGCAACCGCCTGGGCGCGCGCGCTCATCACGGTCTCTTGCGCGACAGCGATGATCTTGTCGCGCACATCCTGCGGCGTGTCCTTGGTCACGAACAGACCATTCCACAGCGCGATATCCAGCTCCGGGTTCAATTCGCCAATGGTCGGCGCATCGGGCACCAGCGGGATGCGGTCATCGGTGATGGCGACCAGAACGGTCACCTCAGCAAGGCAGGGCAGGATCAGCTGCAATGTGGTGTTGATGACATCCGCATCGCCGGAGGCCAGCGTATTGCAATCCAGCGCATCAAAGGCCGCGTCCGCGCCCCAGTCAAAGCCCGCCGATTGCGCATAGGCCTTGGTCACCTGGGTCGGGGTCAGCACGTCGCCGAAATGGCCCAGCACCACCTCGTGCTCTTTGGCATAGGTCGCCAGCTCCTCCATCGTGCTGTAGGGCGCATCGCCGGAGGTCGCGATCACGAAGGGATAGGTCAGGAAGATGCCCAAAGGGTCGAATTTCGCCGGGGTCAACGGCGGGATGTCGATCTGGTGCCCCATCACCGGCACGCCGATCACGAAGGACCCCACGGTGTAGCCATCGGCAGGCGCATTTGCGACCTCGATCGCGCCGGGGAACGGGCCGCCGCCGCCGCCCGGCTTGTTCACCACCGCGGCTGCGACGCCGTATTCTTCCTGAAAATCCTCGGCGATCATGCGGGTCAGCACATCTTCGAGGTCTCCCGGTGGCCAGGGCACGATGAAATTCACGGGCTTTTCCGGATAGTCCGCCAGCGCGGCCCCGACCGCCAGTGTCAGCCCGGCCGCAGCCGAAGCCCCCGTTTTGAAACCTGCCTTGAAAACTGCGCTTTTGAAGAAAGAACTCACGGTCATTGGCTGTCTCCCTGTTCGCCATTCAATTTGCCGTCGGTGAGATGGCGACGTGGTCCGCCGCTCCGTCGAGGCTGCCCCCCCCGGGGCTGCCCTCTTGATGGTTCATTATGTGAACCATTGGTTTGAATTTAGATTGACAGCCGTGGGGTTCATCTGTCAACAAAAATAGAGGCGCCCGGGTCCGTCGTGATCCGGCGCGCTGAGAATTCTGGCAGAACAGGATCAGGACATCTGATGGGCACCGTCTCCAAAGCATTGAGTTTGCTCACCCATTTCAATCACGGCCGTCTCGAGATCGGCCTGAGCGATCTGACGCGCCTGTCGGGCATGAACAAGGCGACGGTCTACCGGCTGATGGGGGAGTTGCAGGAGCAGGGGGTCGTCGAACAGATCGAAGAGGCGCGATCCTATCGGCTTGGCCCGCAAGTCCTGCGGCTGGCCGCGCTGCGGGAGGCGAGCGTTCCGATACTCTCCGCCTCGCGCCGCGTCCTGCGCGAGCTGTCAGAAGCCACCGGCGAGACCACGCATTTGTCGCTGCTGCAGGGCGATCAACTGGCGTCGCTGTCCCATGCCTATGCGCCGCAGCATGCAACGAAGGTGATGATGGAGGACGCCGAGGTGCTGACCTTTCACGGCACCGCATCGGGGCTGGCGGTGCTCGGGTTTGCCGAGCCGGCGTTTGTCGATGCCGTTCTGGCCCGGCCTCTGGAGGCCCGCACGCCCCAGACCCAGACCGACCCGCAGGTGGTACGCGCCCAGATCACCGAGGTGCAACGCTGCGGCATCGCGCAATCCGTCGGTGGGTTTGAGGCGGAAGTGCACTCCCATGCGGTGCCGATCTTCGGCCCCGACCGGGCCGTGCTGGGGGCGCTGGCCGTGGCGGCACCGACCTCGCGCATGAGCGCCGCGCAACGGGTCGCCATCCCACAGGCGCTGCAGGCCGCCGGGCTGGCCCTCACCCACCGCATCGGCGGCGTCTGCCCGCCACATTTTCCCACCGGTCTCGCGGCCTGACTGCCGCGCCGCGACAAGGAGTCCGCATCGATGAAAGACGCCAACTTCCTGAAGGAGCACAACGCCCGCAGCCTCTGGCACCCGATGGCGCATCCCGGCGACAGCCTCGCCCATCCGCCGACCATCGTCACCGGCGCGTCCGGCGTGCGGATCACCGATGTGGACGGCCATGAGGTGGTGGACGCGGTGGGCGGCCTTTGGAACGTCAACCTCGGGTTTTCCTGCCAGCCGGTGAAGGACGCGATTGCGGCGCAGCTGGACAGGTTGCCCTATTATTCGATCTTTCGCGGCACCACCAACGATCAGGTGATCCAGCTCGCCGAGGAGTTGCGGGACTTTTTTGCTCCCGACGGCCTGTCGCGCGCCTTTTTCACGTCGGGCGGGTCGGATTCGGTCGAGACCGCCCTGCGTCTGGCCCGCCAGTATCACAAGGTGCGCGGCGCCCCTGGCCGGGTGAAATACCTGAGCCTCAAGAAAGGCTATCACGGCACGCATTTTGGCGGCGCCTCGGTGAACGGAAACGCCAATTTCCGCACCGCCTATGAGCCCTTGTTGCCCGGCTGTCACCATATTCCGGCGCCCTATACCTATCGCAACCCGTTCAATGAAACCGACCCCGAGCGGCTGGCCCAGCTCTGTCTTGCCGCATTGGAAGACGAGATTGCGTTTCAGGGCGCAGGCACCATCGCGGCCTTCATCATGGAGCCGATCCTTGGCGCGGGCGGGGTGATCGTCCCGCATGAGAGTTTCATGCCCGGGGTTGCAGAGATCTGTCGCAGGCACGGCATCCTGCTGATCGCCGATGAGGTGATCACCGCTTTTGGTCGCTGCGGGTCCTGGACCGGGTCGCGGCATTGGGGCGTGCGGCCCGACATGATGTGCACCGCCAAGGCGATCACCAACGGGTATTTCCCCTTTGGCGCGGTGATGATCTCGGAGCCGCTGGCGGAGGCATTCGAACAGGACCAAAGCGGGCTGGCGGCGATCGGGCACGGCTATACCTACTCAGGCCACCCGGTCGGTGCGGCAGCGGCTCTGGCCTGTCTGGCCGAAACCAAACGCCTGAACGTCGCTGCGAACGCCGCCACGCGGGGCGCGCAGGTCCATGCGGGCCTGCTGGCACTGGCTGAGCGCTATGATCACATTGGCGATGTGCGCGGAGGGCATGGCCTGATGTCTGCGGTGGAATTGGTCAGCGACCGGGCAACCAAGGCGCCGATCGACAAGAAAACCGCAAATACCATCCAGGAGGTCGCCTATCAAAATGGGGCCATGGTGCGGGTTTCAGGCCCCAATATCATCCTCTCACCACCATTGGTCGTATCAGAGGCGGACGTTGACCAGATCCTCTCGGCCCTCGCTGCCGGTCTTGCGGCGGTGAGCTGACGGTCCCTCCGGGCGCGACCGCAGCCAACCGCAAGGTTGGCTGCCACCAGATACCATGGCGGGCCCGAAGCCAAAGGCTTCGGGCCCGCGCCTTTCGGTGGCGCCGCTGACGCGGCGCGGCCCCGCTTGTGGCTAGCCGTCCGCATCCTCGCGAATGCAGGTCCAGACGGTCCGCGTCGATACCTGTTCGACCTTCGTGAACCCCGCGTTGCGCAGGATTGTCTTGCACCGGCGCATGCCCGACACCTCATAGGCTTCGGGATGGAACTCAATCACGATGGCACGAAATGGAGCGAGCTCCATGGCATCCAGCAGGGCCAACTCCCCCCCCTCGATATCCATCACGAGAACCGTCGGCTGAAAATCCTCGACCACCCCCGCCAGATCCGCCGTCGGCACCTGCACGACCCGCGACGGGCGCCCCCCCTCATTCAGCAAGGACGATCCGAGAAAGCTGCTGCGGAGATGGAATGCGAGTGTCGGCGGCCGGTCTGCCCCGGCGCACAGAACCTGATTGCGAAGCTCTATCCGTTCCGTCAAACCGTTCATCCGGTGCAACGCGGTGATGACCGGTATCAGCTCCGGATTGGCCTCGAAGGATAACAGCTTTTCAGGCCTGGCATTTCGCGCGATGACCGCGCCCACCACGCCCAGCCCGGCCCCGACCTCCAGCACACGGTCCGTTTCGCGTACGACATGGAGCGCCCCCGCGATCTCCTGACCTTCGTATCGGGCGGCATTTATCCGCGCGATCCGGGTCTCGGTCAAAAAGTCAGAAGTCGGCACTTTGACCCCAAGACAGACCGCTGCCACCTCCGACCCGGTCGCATCATCCCCGCCGGGGTCGCCAGAGGTCGCCGCCTCGGCGCTGGTATGTGGCTCGGCGCCGGCATCTGTATCAGACATGGGTGGCCCTCTTCCCCGGATTGAACTCAGCCCCAGTTTGACGCGCGCAGACCGAAGGATGCAAGCACTCTGCGCCGACGGGCCCGTGCGACTGCCCCGGCCTCAAAGAAAATGCACGTAGAAATCCCGCAGGGCGTCGCCTTCGAGATCGCGCGTTTTACGCACTTCTTTCTGTTTCATGTAGACGTGATTGGCCACCAGCTCGGGCCCCAGCGCCTGGGTCAGGGCGATGTCTTTCTCCAGGTCGGCCACGGCCCCCTTCAGCGTCATCGCCGTGCTTTCGCGGGTATCGGTGCGGTCAAACCCGTCGCCGGTCTCCATCGGGGGCAGCTCGTAACCCTGCTCGACCCCGAGCCGCGCCGCCTGCAACAGCGCCGCAACCGCAGTGTAGGGGTTGGAGGATGCATCCGCCATCCGATGTTCCAGCCGCGCCTTGGCGCCCCCTTCGGAACTGATCCGGGTGGTGACATTGCGATGATCGCCGCCCCAGTTCTGCCAGAACCCCGACAGGCTGCCGGGCTGCAGGCGCAAATAGCTGTTCGCCGTCGGGGCAATGATCCCGGCAAGCCCCTTGTGGTGATGCAGAAACCCCGCCAGACACCCCCGCGCGAGATCGTTCATATGCGCGGGGCCGCCGCGCGGACCACAGGACAGCGCATTGCCGCCGCTCTCATCGGCAAAGGACAGGTTGACATGCATGCCCGACCCGCCCCCCTGCGCCACCGGTTTCGGCATGAAGGTCAGCACGATGCCATATTCCAGCGCAATCTCCCGCGCCATCAGCCGGAACAGGACAATGTCATCCACCGCCTTGACCGCATCATCAAAGGTCAGCGTGTATTCGAACTGCGGGCTGTCGAACTCGGCCGTGATCATATCGAGCGCAAAGCCCATTTCATCCGCCATCGCCCAGATCCGGTCGTTGAAGCGCAGCGGATCGGCAAAGGGACCGGTGCCATAGACCACGCCCCCCGGCGCATCATAGGGCACCAGCCGCCCGTGGTCGTCGGCCTGCAACGCATAGGCTTCGAGCTCGATCCCCACCTTCGGGGTCAGACCGCGCGCCTGCCATTGCGCCACGGCCCGCTTCAACGCGCCACGCGGACAGAGGCTGAGCGGTGCGCCGGCATCGTCATAGAGATCGCCCAGCACAATCCTGGTCGAAGCGTGCCAGCTGTCGCGGATATCATCGTGACGCCAGCGCAGCTCCATGTCGGGCAGCCCCTGTTTGACCATGGCCCCCGGCGCATCCAGCAGATCGCGGTCATAGTGGGTGCCAAAAACCGATCTGCAGAACCGGGTGTCATCATCGCCAATCTTGGAATGCGGCAGATACTTGCCCCGCATGAGACTGAGGTGGTCGCAAAAGAGCGCGCGCAGGCGGGGTTTCATCAAATATCCTTTCCTGTTCTGCGGATCCTGTTGTGCCGATCCGGGTGTTCCGGCCCTGTTGGGCAGACAGCGCCCGGGGTGCCGAGCCTTCCGGGACGGGGTGCACCCCAGACGACCGGTCTCTGCCCAGTCTCAGCCCAATCTCTGCCCAGCCTAGGCCGCCTCGACCCGAACCGGCAATTCCTTGAGGCCTCCGACAAAATTCGAGCGCAGGAATTTATGCGGACCTGCGGCTTCGATGTGCCGGATACGTTTGGCAAGCTCCTGAAACAGCACGGTCACCTCCAGCCGCGCCAGCCACATGCCAAGACAGACATGCGGGCCGAACTGGCCAAAGGACAGGTGACGGTTCGGGCTGCGCATCAGGTCGACCCGAAACGGGGTCTCGAAATAGCTGTCGTCGCGATTGGCGGAAATGAACCAGTAGAGCACCTTGTCGCCGGCGCGGATGGTCTTGCCATGCATCTCCACCTCGCGCGTGGCGGTGCGCCTGAAATAGAGCGCAGGCGTGGCCCAGCGGATGATCTCATCCGCGGCCGTGTCCCAGACCGCCCCTCCGGCCTGCATCTGCGCCAGCAACTCCGGTTGATGACACATCGCCTGCAGGCCCGCCGCAATGGAATAGCGGGTGGTGTCATTGCCTGCGGCCACCAGCAGGCAGAAGAAATTGCGAAACTCCGTCTCCGTGATGGTGGAGCCGTCCCGCGCGGGCTGCAGGATCATGTTCAACACGCCCGCCGTGTCGCCCCTGCGTTCCTTCTCCTGCATCAGGTCCTTTGCGTAGAGATACAGCTCTGCGCCGGCGGGGGAATTGAAGGGCATCATCCGGAAGTCATCGGTCTCCATCTTGTCGAGCACATGCGAGGTGAAATCCGGGTCCGTATTGGCGATCAGCGCATCGCCCTTTTCCACCAGCCACGGCAGGTCCGCATCCGGCAGCCCGACCACCCGTCCCAGCATTCGCATCGGCAGCTGGCGGGCGATCTCCTTGGTGGCGTCGAAGCTGCCTTTGTCCAGCACCGGGTCGAGGATCTCGGCGCAGAGATCGCGGATCTGCTGTTCGTATTGCGCCATCGTGGTCCTGGAGAACGCCGTCAGCAGCTTCATGCGGACCTGGGAATGCTCGGGCGGGTCGGTCTCCTGAAAGGTGCGCCGCGCGAGGTATTCCGCGTAGGTCTGATCCTCCATCCGGATGCCCCGGGCCGAGGAGAACACCTCGGTGTTCCTGTTCATCCGGGTGATGTCGTCATAGCGCGTCACCGACCAGAAATTCTGCCCATCGCGATACTCTGTCCAATATAGCGGATCCTCGCGCCGCAACCGGGCAAAGGTGTTGTGCGGCGCGCCCTCGGCAAAGGTATCATGACTGGACAGATCCGCATGGCCATCATCCTGTGGAGTCCAGATCGTCATGGCGAGGCTTCCTATGGCTTGCTTGTTATGTATACTATTAAGCACCTTAATAATGCATATGGGAAGCCTGCACATGCGCATTGCCATTCTTATGACCAACACGGACGAGAGCGACTTTGCAGACAGGCACCCAAGGGACGGTGAGAAATTCACCCGCCTTGTGCAGATGGCCCGCCCGCATTGGACCTGTGCCGTATTTCCGGTGAAAGACGGAAAATTCCCCGCCGATATAGCCGGTTACGATGGCGCAATCATCACCGGCAGCCCCGCATCCACCCGGTCCGGCGCGGCCTGGATCGACCGGCTGCTTGACCTGATCCGGCAGATGCATGCGGCGCGGATGCCCCTGTTCGGTGCCTGTTTCGGCCATCAGGCAATTGCGCTGGCTTTGGGGGGCGCGGTGGATCACCTGCCCGGCGGATGGGTGCACGGGCAAACATGGAATCACCTCGTGGCGCGCCCGGACTGGACTGCAGACCTCCCCGAATGCGTCGCGCTCTATGGCTCGCACGTGGAATATGTGCGCCAGTTGCCCGAGGGGGCGGAGCCGCTGATGACGCGCGACGGGGTCAACTCCGGCTTCACATTGGGCCAGCATATCGCGACGACACAGCATCATCCGGAAATGACGCATGATTTCATCTGCGCGCTGACAGAGGACTTGCGCGAGGCCATGGGGGCGCAGGTCCATGCCCGCGCCATCGACAGCCTGACGGAGCATGCCGACCAGCCGGCCCTCGCCGAGGCAATCGCCCGGTTCCTTGACAGCGCCCGCGCCGCCCGCGCCTAGCCCAGCGCGGCCAGCAGATCCATCACGGTGATCTGATCAAAGAGGATATGGGCCTCCATCGCGGCCTCGGCGCCAGCGCGGTCATGCGCCAGGATCAGCTCGGCGATGTGGCGATGATCCTGCGCCGATTGCGGGATCGCGCTGGGATAGCGATAGCGGACACGATAATAGGCCATCAGCTTGCGGGCGTTGGTCTTGATCATCTCCAGCAGGAATGCATTTGCGGCGCCCAGCGCGACGGTCTCGTGAAACACCAGATTCAACTGGTAATAGCCGTCCGGGTCAGCCTCGCCCTTCTCGGCCGCATGGGTCTCGCAGGCGCGAACCGCCGCTTCCAGCCGGTCACGCAATTCGGGTGAAAGACGGCGGGCCGCCAAGCCGGCCGCCTGACCTTCGAGACGGGCATGAACCTCTTGAATGGCGAGGAATTCCTCGAGACTGGGTTTGAACAGGATCGCCCCCTTGCGCGGCTGGCGACGGATCAGGCCGGTGGCCTCAAGCTGAATATAGGCTTCGCGGATCGGCGTCCTGGACACCCCATGCCGATGGGCCAGCGCGGTCTCGTCGATCTCTTGCCCCGGGGCCAGACGCCCGGCGTCGATATCCGCAAGGATCGCGGCAATCAGCGTTTCGGTCTGCCCGGCCATGCGCGTCTTGTCCTCCCGTGTTGCCCCTGCATATGCGCCGCAGCGGCCGTTCTTGCCTGCTTACGGCAGCAGACGGGCGCTTGGCCACAGGCAAGTTGCGTTACAGATTGTCACTCAAATAGAATTTTTCGTTACATTTTAGTTGAGCCGAATCGGCGCGCACCGTAAATTGGCAGGGCGCGGGGCCGCCGACAGCGCCCCTGCCAGCAGCGAGGAGCCCGCCATGTATGCGCAAATGGTCAAATCCACCGGCAAGGGTGTGATCCTGCGGGAAGAGATGAGCCCCGAGGAGCGGGCCTTTCAGGACCGTATCGACGCCGGCGAGAAGATCGAGCCCAAGGACTGGATGCCCGCAGGCTATCGCAAAACGCTGATCCGCCAGATCGGCCAGCACGCGCATTCCGAGATCGTCGGCCAGCTGCCCGAGGGCAATTGGATCACCCGCGCGCCGACACTGGAACGCAAGGCGATCCTGCTGGCAAAGGTTCAGGACGAGGCGGGGCACGGGCTCTATCTCTATTGCGCGGCCGAGACCCTGGGGATCTCGCGCGATGAAATGACCGAGATGCTGCTGGACGGGCGGATGAAATACTCCTCCATCTTCAACTATCCGACGCTGACCTGGGCCGATATGGGCGCTGTCGGCTGGCTGGTCGACGGGGCTGCGATCATGAATCAGGTGCCGCTGCAGCGGACCTCTTTCGGGCCCTATGCCCGGGCGATGATCCGCATCTGCAAGGAAGAGAGTTTTCATCAGCGTCAGGGCTTTGACATCATGATGACGATGGCGCGGGGCACTGATGCGCAGCGCGCGATGGCGCAGGATGCGCTGAACCGGTTCTGGTATCCGTCGCTGATGATGTTCGGCCCCTCGGACAAGGACTCCGTCCATTCCGCGCAGTCGATGGCCTGGCGGATCAAGATGAACACCAATGACGAGCTGCGTCAGAAATTCGTCGACCAGACCGTGCCGCAGGCCGAATATCTGGGCCTGACCGTGCCGGATGACAGCCTGAGCTGGAATGAGGACAAGGGCGGCTATGATTTTGCCGAGCCCGATTGGGACGAATTCTTTGAGGTGATCAGCGGCAACGGCCCCTGCAACGCCGACCGTCTGGCGGCCCGCACCAAGGCCTGGGACGACGGGGCCTGGGTCCGCGAAGGTCTGCTGGCCCATGCCGAGAAAAAGCGCGCCCGCGAGAGGGCGGCGCAGTAGCCTCCCCGCTCTCCTTTTGGCGACCCCTTTTTGCCAGGCCCAGTTTTGCCAGGCCCCTCTTTCGTCAGGCCCGTTTTGCCAGGCCCCTTCTGCCAAGCCCCTTCTGCCAGGCCCCTTGCCGAGGACACAGGATCATGACAGCCGAATGGCCCCTTTGGGAAATTTTCATCCGCGGACAGCATGGCATGAGCCATCGCCACATGGGCAGCCTGCATGCGCCCGATGCCGAAACGGCCATTCGCAACGCCCGCGATGTCTATACCCGCCGCAATGAAGGCGTGTCGATCTGGGTGGTCGAAGCGGCTGCGATCACGGCCTCCTCGCCTTCGGCCAAGGGGCCGATGTTCGACCCCTCAGAGAGCAAGGTCTACCGCCACCCGTCGTTTTACGACATCCCCGATGATGTGGGGGCGATGTAGAATGGCCGACGGTCCAGACCAAAGCCCGGCACTCTTGGAATTTCTGCTGCGGATGGGGGACAATACGCTGATCCTCGGCCATCGTGTCAGCGAATGGTGCGGCAAGGCTCCGGTGCTGGAAGAGGACATCGCGCTGGCCAATATCGCGCTGGATCTGATCGGGCAGACCCGGATGTGGCTCGGTCTTGCGGCCGAGGTTCAGGGCGAGATTCTGGGCGAGGTTCAGGGCGACCGCAAATCCGCCGATGACCTGGCCTTTCTGCGCGACGCCTGGCAGTTTCGCAATGTGCTGCTGTGCGAAATACCCAATGGTGACTTTGGCCAGACCCTGATGCGGCAGTTTCTTTTTGACGCCTGGCATGACTGTCAACTGCGCCAGCTTGCGGGGTCGGCCGATGACCGAGTGGCGGCCATCGCGGCCAAGGCAGCCAAGGAGGTGACCTATCATCTGGACCGCTCTTCCGGGACGGTGATCGGCCTCGGGGATGGCAGCCCGGAGAGCCACGCCCGCATGCAGACGGCGCTGGACCACCTCTATCCCTATGTGGGAGAGCTGTTTCTGAGCGACCCGGTCGATGACGCGCTGTCTGCGGCGGGGATTGCGCCCGACCCCGGAGCCTTGCGCCCGGCCTATGACGCGACGCTGACCCGGGTGCTGGGCGAAGCGACGCTGGTCATTCCGCAGGCGTCCCGCGCCCGTGGCGGCGGGCGGGACGGCCGGATGCACACGGAACATCTGGGCCACCTGCTGACCAGCATGCAATGGCTGCAGCGCGCCTATCCGGGGGCGACCTGGTGAGGCCCGGCCCGGTGGCGTCGCGCCCGTCTCCGGCCCGTCGGCCAAGCGGCCGGAGGGTCTGACATGCCGCCCCCCCGCCCAAAGAGCGCGCCCGACATTGCCCGGATCTGGGAATGGCTCGATGCGGTGCCGGACCCGGAGATCCCGGTTATCTCGCTCGTTGATCTCGGCATCATCCGCGACGTGGCATGGCAGGGTGACCGGCTTGTGGTCACGGTGACCCCGACCTATTCCGGCTGCCCTGCGACCGCGGTGATCCGGCTGGATATCGAGACGGCGCTGCGGGCGCAGGGCATCGACAAGATCGAGATCCAGACCCGCATCGCCCCGCCGTGGACCACCGATTGGCTGACGGAGAAGGGCCGGGTGCGGCTCGAGGAATATGGTATCGCGCCGCCGTCACCGGCTTGCGGCCCGACTGGAGACCTGACTGGCAGCCCGGCTGGCAGAGGGGCTGGCAGAGGGGCTGGCGAACCGGCGCGCTGTCCACGCTGCGGCGGCATGGAGCTGACCCGGGTGAGCCAGTTCGGCTCCACCCCCTGCAAGGCCCATTGGCGCTGCCAGAGCTGCCTCGAACCTTTCGACTATTTCAAGTGCATCTGAGGAGGCAGCAATGGCACGGTTTCACGCGCTCGAAGTGACCGATATCAGAAAGACCATCCGGGATGCCGTGGTCGTGACCCTCCGACCCGCCGACGATGCCGCGCCGGACTTTGACTTTGTCCAGGGCCAGTACCTGACCTTCCGGCGGGAGTTTGACGGCTGTGAACTGCGGCGCAGCTATTCGATCTGCGCCGGGCGCGACGACGGGCTGTTGCAGGTCGCCATCAAACGCGTCGACGGCGGTGCCTTCTCGACCTGGGCCAATACCGAGCTCCGGGTCGGGGACCGGATCGACGCAATGCCGCCGCAGGGCCGGTTCCACACCCCATTGGATGCCGCAGCGCAACGGCACTATCTGGCCTTTGCGGGCGGGTCGGGCATCACGCCGGTCCTGTCGATCCTGAAAACCACGCTCGCCCTTGAGCCCCGGTCGCGATTTACGCTTGTCTATGCCAACCGCAGGGTGAATTCGATCATGTTCCGCCAGGAGATCGAGGATCTGAAGAACCGCTATATGGGCCGCCTGTCGGTGATCCATATTCTGGAGGCCGACACGCAGGAGGTCGATCTGTTCACCGGCCGCGTCACGCAGGACAAATGCGCCGAGCTGTTCGCGCGCTGGATCCCGGTGACGACCGTGGACACGGTGTTCATCTGCGGACCGGAGCCGATGATGCGGGGCATCGTGGCCGCGGCAAAGACCGCGGGCCTGCAGGAGGCGCAGATCAAGTTCGAGCTGTTCCTCTCTGATCAGCCGGGCCGGACCCGGCGCAGGGCGGCCACCCCGGCGCAGGGCTCTGCCGCGGCGGTAACGGCCGTGATCACGCTGGACGGGGCGACCCGCAGCATCACCTTTGACCGCAACACCACCCTGCTGGAGGCCGCCCTCGCCCATGCGCTGGATGCGCCCTATGCCTGTCAGGCCGGGGTCTGCTCCACCTGTCGGTGCAGGATTGTCGAGGGGGAGGTCGAGATGGCCGCCAACCACGCGCTGGAGGATGACGAGGTCGCCAAAGGCTATGTGCTCGCCTGCCAGTCGTTGCCGCTGTCGGATCGTCTGGTCGTGGATTATGATCAGTAGGTCCTGATCACAGCGCCTTTTCACAGCGCGTTTTCACAGCGCGTTTTCACAGGGCCTTTTCACAGGGCGTTTTCCTGCGGCGCGCGCCGATGCCATTCCCGCTGGACCTTGCGAGGGCGGCCCCGTAACGTCCCGACTCTGTCCAGCGTCTTTTTATGATCCGAGGTTTGCATGGCTATTGGCACAAAAATCCGCACCTATTTCGAAGGCCAATGGCACGATGGCGACGTGCCCATCATGTCCGCCGCCGATCACGCGGCCTGGCTCGGATCATCGGTCTTTGACGGCGCCCGTGCCTTTGAAGGCCTGTGCCCCGATCTCGACAAGCATTGCGCCCGTGCCAATGCCTCGGCCGAGGCGCTGATGATGGCCGCGACGACCCCCGCAGACCAGATGGTGGAGATCGTGCGCGACGGACTGCGGGCGTTTTCGCCCGAGGCCGCCGTCTATATCCGGCCGATGTACTGGGCTACCGAGGGCGATCAGACGATGATCGCCCCCGCACCGGAGGCCACGAAATTCGCGATCTGCCTGGAGGAGATCCCGATGGCGCCAGAGGCCGCGTCGGCGACGCTCACCCGTACGCGTTTTCGCCGACCGGTGCTGGAGAGTGCGGTCGTCAACGCCAAGGCCGGGTGCCTCTATCCCAACAATGCCCGCATGCTGCGCGAGGCCCGCGCCAAAGGGTTCACCAATGCCCTGTCCTGTGACGTGATGGGCAATGTGGCGGAAACCGCGACGGCCAACGTCTTTTTGGTCAAGGACGGCGAGGTCTTCACCCCCATTGCCAATGGCACATTCCTGTCGGGCATCACCCGCGCGCGCCACATCGAGAACATGCGCGCCGATGGCATCGTCGTGCACGAAGCTGTGCTGGGCTACGCACATTTCGAGGCTGCGGATGAAGTATTCATGTCCGGGAACATGTCCAAGGTGACACCTGTGACGGCCTTTGACGATGTGAGTTATCAACACGGGACGGTGACGCGACGCGTGCGGGAATTGTATTGGGACTGGGCCAGGTCAAACGGCTAGGCCTGGATTTGCACATACAGGAGACGCGCCTGCGGCGAGCGGGGGTGTCCTCCCGCGCCCGTTGGAGCCCCGGCTGCGCCGGACCTCCATAGCGGGCTTGGGCGTGGCAGCGCACCCTGCCGGGTGCGCTGCTGTCGCGACATGTCGCGACGGCGCCGGGCGAGAGCCCGGCGCCCGGCCCAACGGGTTGCCGGGCATGCAAATGCACGGCAACCGGGCGGGAGCCGCCCCTGCGACGCCCGAAACACAATCAACGTTCTATTGCGTGGCCAACGCGCATCGGCCAATATATCCTTCACACGGACAGCAGAGGTTTCCATGCGCAAGTTCCTAGTGGTGCTGGATGACAGCCGCGAATGCCTGAATGCGATGCGCTTTGCCGCAATGCGAGCCGCCAACACCGGGGGCGGGGTGCTGATTCTGTCTGTTATCCCCCCGGATGAATTCAATCACTGGATAGGCGTCGGTGAAGTCATGCGCGAGGAAGCCCGCGAGCGGATCCATGCGCATTTCGAGGTCTTTGCCAAATGGATGCGGGACCGTCAGGGCGTAGATCCCGAACTGGTGATCCGCGAAGGTGACATCGTGCCGGAAATCCTCGCACAGATCGACGCTGACCCGGATGTCGGCGTTCTGGTCCTCGGCGCCGCAAGCGACCGCAAAGGCCCCGGCCCGATCGTCACGCAATTGACCCGAAATGCCGGCACCTTGCCGCTGCCGATCACCATTGTGCCCGGCGACATGTCGAAGGAGAAACTGGAAGCCATCACCTGAAGCCGAGCCTAAAGTCGAACCCGGCGTCCGGCTCCACTTGCCACCTGATCCGATCACCCCCCGAGGCGCCGGGCGGCCATCTTCGGTCCTGCGGACCTGAAAAATTGCTCCTCCAACGAATTTAGAACCATTCTAAAACTTGACTTCAAAGAGACGAAGGCGCATATCCATGGGGTCCAATGCGGAGATGCGAAATGTTTATCCAGACCGAATCCACGCCCAATCCGGCAACTTTGAAATTCCTGCCCGGCCAGACGGTTCTGGATGCGGGCACGGCTGACTTTCCCTCCGCCGAGGCCGCGACCAAATCCCCCCTGGCGACCCGGATATTTGCCGTGAGCGGCGTGACCGGCGTCTTCTTTGGCAATGATTTCGTGACCGTCACCAAAGGCGACTCGGTGGAATGGGATCACATCAAGCCCGCTATTCTCGGCGCGGTGATGGAACACTACCAATCCGGCCAGCCGGTCATTGACGAAGGAACGCAGCAGGCCTCGGCCCATGCGGAACACACCGGCGAGGACGGCGAGATCGTCACCCAGATCAAGGAACTGCTGGACAGTCGCGTGCGGCCCGCCGTGGCGCAGGACGGTGGGGACATCACATTCCATGGCTTTGACCGCGGGGTTGTCTACCTTCACATGCAGGGCGCCTGTGCAGGCTGCCCCTCGTCCACCCTGACGCTGAAGATGGGGATCGAGAACCTGCTGCGCCACTATATCCCGGAAGTGACCGAGGTCCGCCCGGTTGCCGTCTGACAGCATGACGCATGAACCGCTGATCCTGGCGTTTGACACATCGGCCGCGCATTGCGCGGCCGCTTTGCTGCGTGGAGATGACATTCTCTCGCAGCGGCTGGAGCCGATGGCCAGGGGGCAGGCCGAGCGGCTGATGCCCCTGCTGGAAGAGATCCTGACCGACTGCGATGCGTCCTTTGGCGATCTGCAGGCCATTGCGGTTGGCATCGGACCCGGCAATTTCACCGGGATCCGCATTTCCGTCTCTGCGGCCCGCGGGCTGGCTCTGGGGCTGGATGTGCCCGCGATCGGAGTCTCTAGCCTCGACGCACAGGCCTTTGGCCGCGCAGGCACCGTGATCTCCAGCCTCGATGCCCGGCGCGACCATCTCTATCTTCAGATCGCCAGCGGGGCGCCCGGCCTCTATACGCTGGACACTCTTCCCCCTCTGCCGCAAGAGGGCAGCGCGATATGCATCGGCCATATGGCAGATGACATCGCAGAGCGCTGCCACGGCTCCGTTGCGCCGCCTCGGTATCCGACCGCCGAGGCGATCGCGCGGGTGGCGGCCCGTCGCTTTGGCCAGCCGGACCTGCCGCCGCCCGCGCCGCTCTACCTGCGGGACGCGGATGCCGCACCATCCCGCGACAGGCCCCCTGTGCTGCTGGATGAGTGATCCCTCTATTGCCACGGCGCTGGCCGCCACCCATGCGGCGGCCTTTGCCCAGTCGCGCCCCTGGAGTGCCAAAGAAATGGCCGATCTCCTGGCGGATCAATACACCCATCTGACTGGCGGGCCGCAGGCCTTTGCGCTTGTTCGCGAGGTCGCGGGGGAGGCGGAACTGCTGACGATTGCCACCCATCCCGACCACCAGCGACAGGGCCACGCCCGCCGTTTGATGCAGGATTGGATGACAAAGGCCGCCAACAATGGCGCAACCGAAGCTTTTCTCGAGGTCGCAGAAGACAATGCCGCCGCGCTGGCGTTATACTCGGGATGCGGATTCGGGCTTGTCGGGATTCGAAAGGCCTATTATCCGCGACCAAAGGCAGCAGCGGCGGACGCATTGCTCATGAAACGTCTCTTTCCCTAAAGGAAATCGGTATTTTCTGGACCGACTGGTCAAAAAATAGTTGACCCCGGCCCAACGCAGCAGGCTAAATCGCTCCACCTTTTTTGAATGGACACACCCGCCTTGCGGGAAAGAACAAGACCAACTGGGAGTACCTGAATGACCCTGATGAAATCGCTCATGGGCGCGGCGGCTGCGGTTGCGCTGACGGCCGGCGCCGCTCTGGCAAACCCGGCCCTGATTTTCGACCTTGGTGGCAAGTTCGACAAATCCTTCAACGAGGCCGCCTATAATGGTGCCAAGCGTTGGGCCGACGAGACCGGCGGCAGATATCTGGAAATCGAAATGAAATCCGAAGCGCAGCGCGAACAGGCCCTGCGTCGCTTTGCGGAATCCGGTGCCAACCCGATCATCACCACCGGGTTTGCCATGAGCGCCCCTCTGGCCGAAGTGGCGGGCGACTATCCCGACACCAAATTCGTGACCATCGACGGTTGGGTTGACGCACCCAACGTCCATGTTGTGAGCTTTACCGAGCACGAAGGCTCCTACCTGGTCGGCATGCTGGCCGCGCAGGCCTCCAAATCCGGCACCGTCGGCTTCATCGGTGGCATGGATGTGCCGCTGATCCGCAAATTCGCCTGTGGCTATGCGCAGGGCGTCAAGGCGGTGAACCCCGATGCGACCGTGATTTCCAACATGACCGGCACCACGCCGTCGGCCTGGAATGACCCGGTTAAAGGCTCCGAGCTGACCAAGGCACAGATTTCGCAAGGCGCGGATGTTGTCTACGCGGCGGCCGGCGGCACCGGTGTTGGCGTACTGCAGACGGCTGCGGACGAAGGCATCCTCTCCATCGGCGTCGACAGCAACCAGAACCACCTGCACCCGGGCAAGGTTCTGACCTCCATGCTGAAGCGCGTCGATGTGGCGGTCTACAACATCATGACCGCCGGTGCGGACCTCGAGGTTGGCAAGGTCACTCTCGATCTGTCTGACGACGGCGTCGGCTACGCGATGGACGAAAACAACGCCGATCTGGTGTCTGACGAGATGCAGGCCGCTGTTGAAGAGGCCAAGGCGCAGATCATCTCTGGCGAGCTGAGCGTTCACAACTACACCAGCGACGACAGCTGCCCGGTGCTGAAGTTCTGATCGACGTGATCTGCACCCCGCTCTGCCAGGCGTTTGCATCTGGCGGGGCGGGGTGTCCCAATTTGGCCCGGAGGATGCGATTGCAGCCCTCCGGGTTTGGTTTTTCGTGCCGGTCCTTTTTGATCCAGAACGAAACGACGCAGCCCTGCCGGCCGAGCCCGCATGGATCTGCGTTGAGATGACAGGGGAGCCCGAATGACGGCACCAGCAATCGAACTCAAAGGCATTTCCAAGGCCTTTGGCCCGGTCCAGGCAAACAAGGACATCTCGATCAGTGTACAGCCCGGTACCATCCACGGAATCATTGGTGAGAATGGCGCCGGCAAGTCCACGCTGATGAGCATCCTCTACGGATTTTACAAAGCCGACAAAGGCGAGATCTGGATCAAGGGGACCAAGACAGAGATCCCCGACAGTCAGGCAGCCATTGCCGCAGGCATCGGCATGGTGTTCCAGCATTTCAAACTGGTGGAGAATTTCACCGTGCTGGAAAACATCGTGCTGGGCGCCGAAGACAGCGGCCTGCTGATGCCCTCCCTCGCCCGCGCCCGCAAGGAGCTGAAGGAGCTGGAGGAGGAATACGAGCTCTATGTCGATCCGGACAAACGCATTGACGAGATCGGCGTCGGCATGCAGCAGCGGGTTGAGATCCTCAAGGCGCTGTATCGCAAGGCCGAGATCCTGATCCTGGACGAGCCCACCGGCGTGCTGACCCCGGCCGAGGCGGACCAGCTGTTCCGTATTCTCGACCGGCTGCGGTCCGAGGGCAAGACGATCATTCTCATCACCCACAAGCTGCGCGAGATCATGGAATATACCGATACGGTATCCGTCATGCGCCGCGGCGAAATGAACGCCACGGTGAAGACCTCCGAAAGCAGCCCCGAACAACTGGCCGAGCTGATGGTGGGCCGCAAGGTCTTGTTGCGCGTCGACAAGATCCCGGCCACACCCGGTCGGCCGATCCTCGAAATCGAGCGGCTTTCCGTGGTGGACGGGGCCGGTGTCGAACGTGTGAAGGGCATCGACCTGACCGTCCGCGCGGGCGAAATCCTTGGCATTGCGGGGGTGGCCGGCAATGGCCAATCGGAATTGCTGGAGGTTCTCGGCGGCATGCGGGAGGGCACCGGCACCATCCGCGTCAACGGCGAGCCTTTGCCGCTGGCGGGCGTCGGATCTGACGCACGGTCGCGGCGCCACAGCGGTATTGCCCATGTTCCCGAGGATCGCCAGCGCGAAGGTCTGATCATGGACTTTCACGCCTGGGAGAATATCGGATTTGGCTATCACCGCGAGGACATCTACAAGAAGGGTCTGTTTCTCGACAACGCCGCCCTGCGCGCCGATACGGAAGCCAAGATCGAAAAATTCGATGTCCGCCCACCCAACCCTTGGCTCGCGGCCAAGAGCTTCTCGGGCGGCAATCAGCAAAAGCTGGTTGTTGCGCGGGAAATCGAGCGCAATCCTGACCTGCTGCTGATCGGCCAGCCCACCCGCGGCGTCGACATCGGCGCCATCGAGTTCATTCACCAGCAGATCGTGGCGCTGCGCGATCAGGGCAAGGCGATCCTGCTGGTCTCGGTCGAGCTCGAAGAGATCCTGTCGCTGAGCGACCGGGTCGCGGTGATGTTCGATGGCAAGATCATGGGCGAGCGGCCCGCAGATCAGACGGATGAAAAAGAACTCGGCCTGTTGATGGCCGGCGTCGCGGGGGAGGCCGCGTAAATGGAAAAAATGCCAAAATGGGCCGATGTGGTGCTGATCCCCGTGATCAGCCTGCTCCTGGCCGCCCTGATTTCTGCTCTGGTGATCCTGCTCATCGGAGAAAGCCCGGTGGAGGCGCTGAACCTGATGGTCAACGGCGCATTGGGATCGACCTACGGCTGGGGCTATACGCTCTATTACGCCACCAACTTCCTCTTTACCGGGCTGGCGGTGGCGGTTGCCGCCCATGCCGGTCTGTTCAATATCGGCGGCGAAGGTCAGGCGATGATCGGGGGCCTCGGCCTGGCGGTTGTCTGCCTCTATATTCCCTTCCCGCACTGGACCATCGCGCTGATCTTTGCCGCTCTTGGGGCCGGGATCTTTGGGGCGGCCTGGGCGGCCATCCCCGCCTATCTGCAGGCCAAACGCGGCAGCCATATCGTGATTACCACCATCATGTTCAACTTCATCGCAGCCGCCGTGCTGAACTACATGCTGGTGAATGTGCTGAAACCAAAGGGCGCGATGGACCCGTCCACGGCCAAGTTCCCCGAGACGGCCCAGCTGCCGTCCCTGCACGAAATCCTCGCCCCGCTTGGCATCGAGTTCTCCAAATCCGCGCCCGCCAATGTGACCCTGTTTGTCGGGCTGGCGGCCTGCGTTGTGGTCTGGGGGCTGATCTGGCACACGCCGCTCGGACATGAGATCCGCGCGCTTGGCAAATCCGAGCGCGGCGCGGTCTACGCGGGCATCTCGCCGGTGCGCACGGTGATGATCACCATGCTGATCTCCGGCGGGCTCTGCGGGCTGATGGCGATCAACAATGTCATGGGTGAGGCGGAACGGCTGGTGCTCAACGCCACCGAGGGCGCCGGTTTCATCGGCATCGCCGTGGCGCTGATGGGCCGCAATCATCCCTTCGGCGTGTTCCTTGCTGCCATTCTGTTCGGGTTTCTCTATCAGGGCGGGGCGGAACTGGCGCTTTGGACCAATATCCCGTCAGAGCTGATCGTGGTGATCCAGGCGCTGGTGATCCTCTTTACCGGCGCGCTTGATAACATGGTCCGTATCCCGATCGAGAAGATCTTTCTCGCCCTTCGCAAGGAGAACGTCTGATGGATTTTCTCACTCTGATCCAGGTGCTTGACAGCTCCATGCGGATGGCGACACCGCTGCTGCTGGCCTGTCTGGCCGGGTTGTTTTCCGAACGGGCCGGCATTTTCGACATCGGCCTTGAGGGCAAGATGCTGATGGCGGCGTTTTTCTCCGCCGCCGTTGCGGCAATCACCGGCAATGTCTGGCTTGGCCTGTTGGCCGGTATCGCGTCGTCCCTCGCCCTGAGCGGGCTGCACGGGCTGGCGTCCATCACCTTTCGCGGCAACCAGCTGATCTCGGGCGTGGCGCTGAACTTTCTCGCGTCGGGGCTGACGGTCCTGATCGCGCAGAGCTGGTTCCAGCAGGGCGGGCGCACCCCGTCCCTGATGACGGCCGGACGATTCAACGGGATCGAACTACCGTTTGCCATCGGTCCCGCCGACGCCGAAGCCGCAGGCCGCCCGCTGAGCGAGATGATCAAGGAAGCGAGCATGGTGCAGCAGCTCTATTCAGAGCTGATCTCCGGCCACTCCATCCTTGTCTACGTATCGCTTCTGGCGGTGCCGCTCACATGGTGGGTGCTGTTTCGGACCCGTTTTGGCCTGCGTTTGCGGGCGGTGGGCGAAAACCCGGCAGCGGTCGATACCGCCGGTATTTCGGTCCAGGGTCTGCGCTTTGCGGCGGTGGGGATTTGCGGCCTGCTCTGTGGCATCGCCGGCGCCTACCTGGCCACCGGACTGCAGGCGGGCTTTGTCAAGGAAATGACATCAGGCCGTGGCTACATCGCTCTGGCGGCGCTGATCTTTGCCAAATGGCGCCCCTGGCACGCGCTTGGCGCCTGTCTGTTGTTCGGTCTGCTGCAGGCCGTGGCGTTGCGGTTCCAGAGCATCCAGCTGGGCGGGTTTACCATCCCGGTTCAGGTGATGGACGCCCTGCCCTATATCCTGACAGTGGTCATTCTCGCGGGGTTCGTGGGCAAGGCTATTCCGCCGCGCGCCGGTGGTGACCCCTATGTGAAGGAACGCTGACCCCAAACCGGCCAGCTCCGCCCCGCTGTAGCGCCTCCGCCTCACTCCGAGCGCGGAGGCGTTTTTATTGCAACGGCAGTCGCTTTCGAAATCGGCCTGCACTAGAGTGATGAAAAGCCTGTTCCGTGACCGCTGCATGGCAGCATTGTAATTGATTCATCCGCCCAGAACCGACACCCTAGCACAATGAACATCTATCTCCCCATCGCCGAAGTCGCGGTCAATGCGTTCCTCGTTCTGGGGCTCGGTGGCATGGTCGGTGTGCTGTCGGGAATGTTTGGCGTGGGTGGCGGTTTTCTTCTGACGCCTTTGCTGTTCTTCATCGGCATCCCGCCCGCCGTGGCCGTGGCAACGGGGGCGAATCAAATCGTCGCCTCCTCCGTGTCGGGCGTCTTGGCGCATCTGCGCCGCCGCACCGTTGACCTGAAGATGGGCGGCGTGCTGCAGGGCGGTGGCATCGTCGGGGCGGCGCTTGGCATCGCGATTTTCAACTATCTGAAATCGCTCGGCCAGGTCGATCTCTTTGTCACCCTGTGTTACGTGGTCTTCCTCGGCATCGTCGGGGGGTTGATGTTCATCGAGAGCGTCAACGCGCTGCGCAAATCCAGACGCGGCGCCCCGCCCAAACGGAAACAGCGCGGCTGGGTCCACAGCCTGCCCTTCAAGATGCGGTTCAGAACCTCGGGGCTCTATATCTCTGTGATCCCCCCGCTGGCTGTCGGGCTTTTTGTTGGCATGCTCACGGCGATCATGGGCGTCGGCGGCGGCTTCATCATGGTGCCCGCGATGATATATCTTCTCGGCATGCCGACCAAAGTGGTGGTCGGCACATCCCTGTTTCAGATCATCACGGTCACCGCTGCGACCACCATGATGCATGCGATCACCAATCAGACCGTCGATATTGTTCTGGCGGTGCTGCTGCTGATCGGTGGGGTGGTGGGGGCACAGTTCGGCACCCGGATCGGGGTGCTGCTGAAGGCCGAGCAGCTGCGTATCCTGCTTGCGCTTCTGGTCATTCTGGTCTGCGCCAAACTGGCCCTGGATCTGTTGCTGGAACCGAGCGAGCTTTATTCGATCAGCCCAATCCGGACGGCGAAGTGATGGGGAGTATGGATCGGTTCCGCATGATCTCGGGTTTGGCTGTCCTGATCCTGTCGCTGTGGTGGGCGCTGTTTGGTGCCCGCACAGCCTCGGCCGAGGAGGTTGTGCTGGGTCTCAGCCATGACCGCGTGGCAATCACGGCGACGTTTGATGGCTCGGAGATCCTGATTTTTGGCGCCGTCAAACGGGAGACGCCGATCTCGGCCACGGCACCGCTGGAGGTGATCGTCACGATTTCGGGGCCCAAGGAACCCGTGATGGTGCGCCGCAAGGAACGCAGCATGGGAATCTGGGTGAACACCGACAGCGTCGCGGTGGACTCGGCGCCGAGCTTCTATGCCGTTGCCACCAGCGCGCCCTTTTCCGAGGTGCTCAGCGATACCGAAGACCTGCGCCACAAGGTCTCGATCCGGCGTGCGATCAGGTCGGTCGGCTCGACGCTCGAAGGCGCGCAGGCCTTCAAGGAGGCGCTGATGCGGATCAGAGAGGAAAACGGGTTCTACAGCCTGCAGGAAAATGTGGTGTCTCTGGATGAACAGACCCTGTTCCGCACCGCCCTGCAGATGCCCGCCGATCTGATCGAAGGCCAATACGAAACCCGTATCTTCCTGACCCGCGACGGGACTGTCGTCTCGCAATATGAAACGGTGATCGAAGTCAACAAGGTCGGGCTGGAGCGGTTCCTGTTCAACCTGTCCCGCGAACAGCCGCCGCTCTACGGGCTTCTGGCCCTGATCATTGCGGTTCTGTCGGGCTGGGGCGCGGCGGCGATTTTTCAGCTCTTGCGCAACGGCTGAGGCGGGCGGCCTCTGTTCGGGCCACCCGCCACTGCGCAGGCCTGCGGCCTCCGTCTTTCTGCGCACACAGCGCCGGGAGGGCCGGGGCTGGTTAGGTCGGGCGGGCGTTCAGCCGCGGCCGATATAGGGCATCTTTGTTGCCATCACTGTCATGAACTGGACGTTGGCCTCGGGTGGCAGCGCAGCCATATGCAGCACTGATCGCGCCGCATCGGCGACATCGAAGCTCTCCATCACAGGCGCGTCCGGGTCGGCTTTGGCCTGACGCTCTGCCAGATCCTCGACCATGGGGGTGCGGGCATTTCCGATATCGATCTGGCCGCAGGCAATGTCAAAGGCGCGCCCGTCCAGCGACAGGGAGCGCGTCAATCCGGTGATCGCCGCCTTGGTGGCCGCGTAGGGGGCGCTCTGTGGCCGGGGGACATGTGCCGCAATGGATCCGTTGTTGATGATCCGCCCGCCCTGGGGGTGCTGGCGCCGCATATGACCAAAGGCCGCGCGGGCGCAGAGGAACATGCCATTGAGGTTCACATTGACGGCGGCGTACCAATCCTGCAGCGGCAGTTCATCGATCGTGCCGGCCGGGGTGAAGATGCCCGCATTGTTGAACAGCACGTCCAATCGTCCGGCGGCGGTCATGAAATGGTCGAAGGCCTCTGTCACGGCAGCGGGCTCGGTCACATCCGCAGGCAGCACAATGGCACGGCGATGACCCGCGGCGAGATCCTCCAACAGGGGCGCCCGCCGTGCCAGCAGACCGACGGTCCATCCTTCGGCCAGAAACAGCTCTGCAACCGCGCGGCCGATGCCGGAGCTGGCCCCTGTGACCAGAATGGAACGGGTCATGCCGGGGCCTCCGCGTCCTGAACTTCGAGCGTCAGCGCCGCCGCAGGCGCCGCACGCAGATCATCCACCGGCAACCCGGCCGTCGGCTTTGCCAACCGGTTGCGGACCACCCAGATCAGCCGCTCCTGCGCGCGGGTGATCGCCACATAGGCCAGTCGTTTCCACAGCGGTTGGCCCGCCTCCACCCGGCCCATACGCGCGGCCGCATAGATATCGGGTGCAAAGACCTGCGTTGTCCCCCATTGGCTGCCTTGGGCCTTGTGAATGGTCACGGCCGCCCCGTGCAGGAATGTGGCCCCCATCCCCGCCGCGAAGGGAATGAACGGCTCTTCTTCATCCGGCCGCTCGATCTTTACGATGGAGGCCGCCGAGACCTGCGGGTCCTCTGCCCCCATCACATGCAATCGCGAGAAGCCGGGTTTGCGGCCGGGGCCGAGATAGATCACCTGCGCGCCCTTGATCAACCCGCGCGCCTCGAGGTCCAGACGCTTCTTGCGGTGTTTCATCGGCAATTCTATGCCGTCGCAGATCAGCGGCTCGCCAGGCAGCAGCTGATCCTCCGGCGCGCCATGCACGGCGCGAAAGGCGTTGATCAGCCGGATACGGGTGTTGTTGCGCCAGACCAGCACCGGCGACCGGGCCATCAGGTCGACCTCGACCCGCTGGCCCCAGACAACGCGCTCGTCCTGCCGGGCCTTGTCTTCGATCATGCGTTCGAAATCCTCAAAGCCCAGCGCCGGATCGGCCAGCGCATGCGCAAGGTCGAGGATCGGGTTGTCGGCTTCCTGACGGTGGATACGGTTGAGGATCAGCTGACGCTCTTCGGGCAGCGACTCGAACACCATTGCCCCCGATTGATTGACCGGGGCCAGCTGTGCCGGATCGCCAAACAGGACGAGGGTGGGGAAAATCTCCTTCAGGTCGTCGAACTGGCGGTTGTCCAGCATCGAGGCCTCGTCGACGAAACCGATATCCAGAGGTTCCTCGCGCCGTTTCCAGCCGGTGATGAAATCGGACCCGCGCAGGCCGGCCGCCGCCAGTGCACCGGGGATCGATTTGTTCTTCTGGAAGAAGGCCGACGCCCGCGCCAATGCCTCTTCGGTCAGACCTTCGATCTCCGGCTTTTCCCCGTCACCGGCCAGCCATTCGGCAATGCGCTCATACTCCGGATCATAGACAGGCGTATACAGGATACGGTGGATCGTTGTCGCCGGCACGCCGCGCAGCCGCAGCACGCTGGCCGCCTTGTTGGTCGGGGCAAGGATCGCGAGCGTCCGCTTGTCCGCCTTCTTCCGGCTTTCATAGTCGCCGGACACCACCTCGACCCCGGCGGCCGCAAGGGCCTTGTAGAATTCGGCCAGGAGAAGCGTCTTGCCGGATCCGGCCTTGCCGATGACGGCGGTGACACCGGTGTCGCCGCGGGGCGGATGCAGGAGATCTTCGCCCAGATCGACACCCGCCTCGCGGAGTTGTTCGGTCAGGGTGTCAAAGGCTTGCGCCTGATCGTCGGAGAATTGAATGGCAGGCGTCTGTGTCATGGCGCGACCCTACAGCCGCAGGGCGAGGCGCACCAGTGGGATCAGTGCCTTCAGCGCGCCCGGGCCGGTCAGCGGGCGCAGCCTGTGCGGCCCGTTCAACCTGTTCGGCCCGTTCTACCTGTGATCAAACTGCAATCAGGCCAATGGCGATGGCCCGGGCCACCGCGTGAGTGGTGTTCTGCGCCTTCAGCTTGCCGCGCGCGCCCTCGATATAGACCCGGAGCGTATGCTCGGAAATTTCCAGAACCTCTGCCGCCCGGGCGCGGCTGTGCCCTTCGGCCAACAGGCTGAGCGCTTCTGTTTCCCGCAGGGACAGGCGTTGCTTTGGCAAGGGGCAGGCCGGTGCCTCGAAATCCAGCGCCCGTCGGTTGACATAATGCGCCACCAGGATCAGGTCGCGACCATTCTTCTGGGTGAATTTATCCCAGACCTTGCCATCGCAGGTCCTCGAGACGCTGAACACCGCGTATTGGCCATTCGGGCCCCGCACCGGAGCGGTATAGCCCTGATTGCCCAGGCCATGCGCCAGAGCGTCCTTTCGATAGGCGACCACCGGGCGCGATGACCAATCCAGATCCCGCCAATCCACTGGCCCAAAGGCATTGTAGCACCCCACAACCACGGGATCGATCCGGTCATACTGCATCGCCGTGTAGCGCTCGCGCCAGGCGGCCGACAGGGTCGAGCAACCGCTCAGGCTTTCGGATCTGTCCACCCGACGGTAGAAAACGTGATCCACCTCGACAAGGTCACGAAACCGGGCCAGAACCGCACCGACTTCGTCAAGGCTGACGGCGCTCTCGATCATCTCGAGAATTGCATTCAGATTGTGACGTCGCACCATTCGCATACTCACCTATACCAAACACCACAGTGTTGCTGTGCCCGTTCTCTGGCCCGCGTTCTGGCCCGTGTTATGGCCCGTGTTCTGGCCCGTCCTTCGCCGATCCCGACTGATCGGCAAATTCCCCTGTGACGCGGTTCAGTCCCATCCCTTGCGGCCCCCCCACTTGCGGCCCCCCACGTGCCGGGCCGGACTGCTGTCTGGTGCCACGACGCCCCACATCTCGCGGCTGCTTCAGGACAATATGGCGCCCGCGGGCCGGGCGACCAGTCTATCACCCCGGACCTTGGTGCCATAGGGGCATTTATTTTCGGTCGCCGCGCCTTCGAGCCGTGCGATGAGGGCCGCAGAAGGAAGGACACCCGACTTCGCCTGAAGCCGGGTGTTCAAACAGGCGATGTCAAACACGGCGGTTCAGCCCTGGATGACTTCTTCCAATGTCCGGAGCCCGGTTTTCGGCGCCTGCACGAGAACGGACATATTGCCCGGCTTGTGTTCGTTGCGCAGCATTTTCATATGCGCGGCCGTCAGATCCTTCCAGGCAAACACTTCGGACATGCAGGGGTCCAGGCGGCGCTCGATCATCAGTTTATTGGCCGCCGAGGCCTGCTTCAGATGAGCGAAATGCGATCCCTGCAAGCGTTTCTGATGCATCCACATGTACCGTACGTCAAAGGTGCAGTTGAACCCGGATGTGCCCGCGCAGATCACGACCATGCCGCCCTTCTTTACCACGAATGTGGACACGGGAAAGGTCGCCTCGCCCGGGTGTTCGAACACCATGTCCACGTTATTGCCCTTGCCGGTGATGTCCCAGATCGCCTTGCCGAACTTGCGCGCTTCGGTGAACCAGGTGTTGTATTCGGGCGTGTTGACTGTCGGCAGTTGCCCCCAACAGTTGAAATCACGGCGGTTCAGGACGCCCTTTGCCCCCAGCGACATGACGAACTCGCGCTTGCTCTCGTCGGAGATCACCCCGATTGCATTGGCACCGGCCGTGTTGATCAGCTGGATCGCATAGGATCCGAGGCCGCCGGACGCCCCCCAGACCAGCACGTTCTGACCCGGCTTCAGATCATGCGGCTCGTGACCGAACAGCATCCGGTAGGCGGTGGCGAGCGTCAGGGTATAGCAGGCCGATTCTTCCCAGCTGAGATGCTTGGGCCGCGGCATCAGCTGCTGGCTCTGGACGCGGGTAAACTGGCTGAAGGAGCCATCCGGCGTTTCATAGCCCCAGATCCGCTGGCTGGTGGAATACATCGGGTCGCCGCCGTTGCATTCCTCGTCATCGCCGTCATCCTGATTGCAGTGGATCACCACCTCGTCGCCGACCTTCCACCGGGTGACCTTGTCACCAACGGCCCAGACGATGCCCGAGGCATCCGATCCGGCGATATGATAGGGGGCCTTGTGACCGTCAAAGGGGCTGATCGGTTGGCCCAGTGCGGCCCAGACCCCATTGTAGTTCACACCCGCCGCCATCACCAGAACCAGCACCTCGTTGCTGTCGATCGCAGGCACCTCCACCACTTCCTGCTGCATCGCAGTATCCGGTTCCCCGTGGCGTTCCTTGCGAATGGCCCAGGCGTACATCTGCTTGGGCACATAGCCCATCGGAGGAATTTCCCCCATTTCATAGAGATCTTTCTGCGGCGCGTCGTAGGTCATGATGCCGTCCTGCGTGTCCAAAGCCATAGCGGCCTCCCTTGGTCTCATCCCGGTTGGCGCGTCGTTCTGCACTGCAGAATCGCGCCGTCTGCCCCAAGGAGTAGAAACGTTCGGGTAATATTACAACCCTGTTTATTTGATTATTGTAATTTTATGACCCTGCGGATGCAGAATTTTCCTTGGCACCCGCAGCATTGAACTGACGTTCGGGTCTGTCGTCGCCATCCGTGGGCTGCGGAGGTTCCAATGCCGCAGGCACCAGATGCGCGATCGAATTCGCATAGAACCGCAGAAGATCCATCTGACCGATTTCGGGAGTGATCACTCCGCCGGAAATGCGCAGCATATGGCGGCGGCGGAGCTGTTGCAGCGCGCTCTGGACGGCGAAGTCATGACTGTGAGAGGGCATGTGGATAGAGGCCAAAGGCATCCGCGCTGTGGTCTCTGTCACGGCCTGGCGCAATGCCGCCTCGCTCATGGCGCCACGGGTGACCAGCAGATAGCTGACCAGCGGCACCGGCAGAACGGGCACGACCTCGCCAATGCGGTACATCAATTCGGCCGAGAGAGACCGCGCATGGTCCCGCCCCTCCTCGGCGGGCAGCTCGCTGAGGCTGAGGGGGCGCCCGAAGGTGACGGCCGCCGCCCCAAAGCGGTGATACCGCCCCGTCGCCCAAAGCCAGAGTTGCCGCAGCATGCGCCACATCACCACGCCGATTCGGGCGCGAAAACGCCGCTCCCCCGCGCGGGCGGCCTTGGTCAGGATCTTGTCTTCGAGAACCCGGTCGTAATTCAGCGCAACCGGCACAAAGACCACGTCTTTGCCAGATCCCGCATTGCCGTCGATGATATACTTCAACAGCCCGTGTTTCGGCGATGACAATGCCCCGGTCAGGCTGAGCCCGCCCTCGGGAAAGATCGCCTGCGTGACCCCGCCCAGGGTTGCCAGACGCACATAGGCGGCGAGCACATTGCGGTAGAGATCGGTCTGCGAGCGGCGACGGATGAAATAGGCGCCCATCGCCCGGATCAGGCGGCTGAGCGGCCAGACCCGCGCCCATTCGCCCACGGCGTAGGACAAAGCCGACCGTTTTGCCACGAGATATGTCACCAACACATAGTCCATGTTGGATCGGTGGTTCATCACAAACACCACCGTCGCGTCCCGGTCGATCACCTGCAACAGCCCTTCGTCGTAGCTGCCCAAGCGAACCCGATAGATCGCATTGGACAGCAGTCGCGCCGCGCGGATGGCAAAGCTGAAATAGGTAAAAGCGGAAAACGAAGGGACGATTTCCCGCGCAAAGCGGCGTGCTTCCTCAAAGGCGACGTTTTCCGGAATGCCTCGGCTGGCCGCATGATCCGAGACCGCCTGGGCAACCTGCGGATCATAGATCAGCCGCTGGATCATGTCGTAGCGGCGCGCCAGCCGGAACGGTTCAATGGGGCGTTCCAGCCGTTCGTTCAACCGCGCGACCGCGCGCTCCAGCCGACGACGGAAGAACCAGCGCACGGAGGGAAAAAGGAAATGCGAGGCAAGGGTGACCACCGCAAACAGCAGGATCAGCACAAAAAGCCAAAGAGGAAGTTCCACGGTTTGCGTCATGGCCGCACTCTGGCCGAGGCTCCCCCCCAAAACAAGCGAGACCGCCCGCGATTTCGCATCTGCAAAACCGGCCCACCCGGATTGCCGCGCCGCAGCGAATTGACAAGGGTCTAAAATTGCAGTTTAGATCACCCCAGTGAAACAAAATTACCCACCTACCAAACCATGAGGCCCATCATGCCGCTCTCGCAGAACGACCGCCCGCAAGAGCCCACCAAGGATCGCCCCTGGCTGATCCGCACCTACGCCGGCCACTCCACCGCCAGCGCGTCAAACGCGCTGTATCGCGCCAATCTGGCCAAGGGGCAAACCGGCCTGTCCGTCGCCTTCGATCTGCCGACACAGACCGGATATGACAGTGACCATGCGCTGGCCAAAGGCGAAGTGGGCAAGGTGGGCGTGCCGGTTTGCCATCTGGGCGACATGCGCAACCTGTTCGACCAGATCCCTCTGGACCAGATGAACACCTCGATGACCATCAATGCCACGGCGCCCTGGTTGCTGGCCCTCTATATCGCGGTGGCCGAGGAGCAGGGGGCCGATATTTCCCGGCTTCAGGGCACGGTGCAGAATGACCTGATCAAGGAATACCTGAGCCGCGGCACCTATATCTGCCCGCCGGCGCCGAGCCTGAAGATGATCGCCGATGTCGCCGAATACTGCTATCAGCACGTCCCGAAATGGAACCCGATGAACGTCTGTTCCTACCATCTTCAGGAAGCGGGCGCGACACCGGAGCAGGAACTGGCCTTCGCCCTGGCCACCGCCCAGGCCGTGCTGGACGAGTTGCAACCGCGGGTGCCCGCCGAAGACTTCCCGGCGCTGGTCGGTCGGATTTCGTTCTTTGTGAACGCCGGTATCCGCTTTGTCACCGAGCTGTGCAAGATGCGGGCCTTTGTTGATCTCTGGGACGAGATCTGCCGCGATCGCTATGGCGTCAAGGACTCGAAATTCCGCCGCTTCCGCTATGGTGTGCAGGTGAACTCGCTGGGGCTGACCGAGCAACAGCCGGAGAACAACGTCTACCGCATCCTGATCGAAATGCTGGCCGTGACCCTGTCCAAGAAGGCGCGGGCCCGTGCGGTGCAATTGCCCGCCTGGAACGAGGCCCTCGGTCTGCCCCGGCCCTGGGATCAGCAATGGTCGATGCGCATGCAGCAAATCCTCGCCTATGAGACGGACTTGCTGGAATATGGCGATCTCTTTGACGGCAATCCGGTGGTGGACGCCAAGGTCGAGGCCCTGAAGGACGGGGCCCGCGCCGAATTGGCGACCCTGCAGGGCATGGGCGGCGCGGTGCAATCCATCGAGTATATGAAGTCGCGCCTGGTGGATTCGAACGCGGAGCGGCTGAACCGGATCGAGACGGGGGACACCGTTGTCGTCGGCGTCAACAAATGGACCGAGGGGGAGCCGTCGCCGCTGGAAACCGAGGACGGCGGCATTCTGGTCGTCGACCCCGCCACCGAAGCGGACCAGATCGCCCGCCTGAACACATGGCGCCGAGATCGCGATGCGGCGGCCGTCGCAGCCGCCCTGGCGGATCTGCGCGCGGCGGCCCAGAGCGGCGCCAACATCATGCCGGCATCGATCAAGGCGGCGGCGGCTGGCGTCACCACCGGTGAATGGGCCGAAGAAATGCGCAAAGCCTATGGAACCTACCGGGGGCCGACCGGGGTCTCTGGGGCGGTGTCAAATCAGACCGACGGCCTGGATGACCTGCGCGACGCGGTCAATGCCGTCTCCGATCAGCTTGGCCGGAGGTTGAAATTCGTGGTCGGCAAGCCCGGTCTGGACGGTCACTCCAACGGGGCCGAGCAGATCGCCGTGCGGGCCCGTGATTGCGGCATGGACATCACCTATGAGGGTATTCGCCTCACTCCCGAAGAACTTGCCGCTCGTGCGCGTCAGGACGGGGCCCATGTTGTTGGTCTTTCGATCCTCTCAGGCAGTCATTTGCCGCTGGTTGAAGACACCCTGACGCGCCTTCGCGACGCCGGGCTGGAGGACGTGCCGGTGGTCGTCGGCGGAATTATTCCAGATGAAGATGCGGATAAACTCCTCAATCTCGGAGTCGCCCGCGTCTATACCCCAAAAGATTTCAAGCTGAATTCGATCATGACGGATATCGTGGAGCTTGCGAAAAAAAACATACCTCCATAATCACGTTTCGCTGAATTTCGCCAAAAAACGATCAAATGTAAATTAGTTGCTGAATAGCATCTAGAATTCGGGCAATAAGAGCGTTAGCCCGGAAATTCAATCTGTGGCTGGAATTCAATGGAGTAACACAATGTCCCTCGATTTGACTGAATTGTCCCGAAAAGAGCTACTGCAGCTCCGTAAGGACGTTGAAAAGGCACTGAAAGATGCCGAACAACGCGAACGCACCGAAGCGCTGAAAGCCGCAGAGAAGGCTGCAGCTGAATATGGTTTCTCTTTGGATGAGGTATTGACCTCCCCCGGAAAATCTTCCGCGCGGAAAACAAAGGCCACCCCGAAATACCGCAATCCGGAAAACCCAGACGAAACGTGGACAGGCCGTGGCCGCAAACCGCATTGGGTGCATGCTGCACTCAGCAACGGTGCGGATATCGCTGAACTCGAAATCTGAACCGGAGCGTAAATAAGTGACAGTACACATTGGAGCAGAAAAGGGCGATTTCGCCGAAACCGTCCTGATGCCGGGCGATCCCTATCGCGCGAAATGGGCCGCTGAAACTTATTTGAGCGACGTGCGCCTCGTCAACGAGGTCCGCGGAATGCTCGGGTTTACAGGAACATGGAATGGGCACCGGGTCTCGATCCAAGGCAGCGGCATGGGTATGCCGTCCTTGTCGATTTACACCAACGAATTGATCCGCGATTTCGACGCCCAGACACTGATCCGCATCGGCTCTTGTGGCGGGATGCAACCCAAGGTGGAGGTGCGTGACGTCATCATCGCGATGACCGCAACCAGCGTCACCACCCCATCCAGTACCATGTTCAAAGACGTGAACTTTGCACCAACAGCCGACTGGACCTTGCTGCGCAACGCTGTTGCCGCGGCCGAGGCCCAGGGCATTCGACCGCATGTGGGCGGCATCTATTCTTCCGACACCTTTTATGATGAACGTCCGGACCTGCAAGAACAGATGGTCCGGCACGGCGTATTGGGCGTGGAGATGGAAGCCGCGGAACTGTATACTGTCGCGGCGCGATACAATCGTCGCGCCCTGGCGGTACTGACGGTTTCCGATCACTTGCAAACCGGCGAAGCGCTGCCTTCTGAAGACCGCGAACGCAGCTTTGGCGAGATGGTGGAAATCGCGCTCGCCGCCGCCTTTGCCTGATCTGACATCGGCCTGATCACCCGCGGGTCCAATCTTCGGGCCAAATACAGCACCATCAAACTCTGAAACGGGCCGCCTCCATACCGGGGCGGCCCTTTCTTTGTTCAGCCCGGCACGTGCAATCTCAGGCTCCGTGGCTGCGATCATATGCGTTGCGTGCGGGAGGCCTCCAGCCCGCGAGTGCCCCCTGCGCCGGGGCATAGATCTCCACGAGAAGCGGAAAACAGGCGGCCGTATCGCTGGAATGTTGCGATGAACAATCCCCGCCGGGGCAAGCACTCAGCGCCCCCAGCAGATCGATTTCGGCAAAGAATTCCAGATAGTCACCAGGCTGCACCGGGCTCGCCTTCATGAAATACTGCCCGGTGTCACGCGTGAATCCCGTGCACATAAAGACGTTCAGAACGTCATGCACATGCGCTTCAGCCTCCGGCAGCGGCACGTCCAGATGACCGGCCAATGCGCGCGTGAGGTTCGAATGGCAGCAGTGATGATAGGGGTCGCCGGACAACAGGTGGCCGGTGTAGGGATCGCAGCGGGTGCCGATCACATCGTGGACCGAGCCGCCGTAGCGATCGATCCCGTACCATTCCAGCGTGTCGGCAATGATCGTCGCCATTGGCCGCAAGGAGGGCAGATTGGTCCATAGCCGCTCTCCGGTGGTCACATGGGTTCCGTGCAGCGCCCGCGTCTTGCCGGAATAAAACCGTTCCGAGATGTCATGTTGGTTCCAGAGGTTGAGATCCCCCACCTGCGGCCCCTCGATGGAGGAAATGCGAAAGAACTGACCTGCGGCAACCTGAAACACCGCGGCGTCCCGCGCGGGGACCATGACCTCGGCAACTTTTGTGGCGCCTGCACGGGCGCGTTGATAGAGCCCCAGATCCGGGCGCGGCAGGGTCTCCGTGGGGTAGCAGATGACAGGGGCAACGGCGCGCCGGGCCTCTGCATCGGCCGGGGGAGAAGAGGGATGGGACATGGCGACTCCGGCTGTGGTGTTTTCGCCAGTCAAACGCGACAAACGCCCGGGCACAAGACCCGGACGTCACCACCTGCGTCATTCCCACCGGCAACAGATCACAGAACTACGACATCCAGCGGCGGGAATCCGTTGAACCCGATGGAGGCATAGGTCGTGGTATAGGCCCCACAGGCGTGGATCACGACCCGGTCCCCGGATTTCAACCCCAACGGCAGCTGCACCGGTTGCTTTTCATACAGGACGTCGGCGCTGTCGCAGGAGGGACCTGCCAGAACGCAGGTTCCCATCGTCTCGTGGTCGCGATCGGTGGTGATCCGGTAGCGGATCGCCTCGTCCATGGTCTCGGCAAGGCCGGAGAATTTGCCAATATCGAGATAGACCCAGCGATGCAGGTCATTGTCGTTCTTGCGCGACACCAGCATCACTTCGGCCGCAATCGCTCCGGCTTCGGCAACCAGCCCCCGGCCCGGCTCTGCCATGATTTCGGCGGCGTCCGGGAAACGGGCATTGACCTGCGCCATAACCTCGGCGGCATAGTCCGTGGGGGCCATCACGGCACTGCGGTAACTCGCGGGGAAGCCGCCCCCGATGTTCAGCAGCGTCAGGTCATGGCCCGCCGCCCGCGCGGCCGCCCATACCTCGGACACCTGATCAAGAATGGGCGCCCACATCTCAGGCCGACGGGTTTGCGACCCCACATGAAACGATAGCCCGTGCGGGACGAGCCCCAGAGCAACACAGCGATCCATCAAGTTCAGAGCCATCTCCGGGGCACAGCCGAACTTGCGGCTCAGCGGCCAGTCGGCACCGGATGCTTCCACCAGAATACGGAGGCACACATGCGCCCCGGGCGCGTGTTCGGCCAGCTTTTCCAGCTCCTCGACCGCATCGGCGGCGAAATGTCTGATACCGATGGCATGCGCATAGGCGATGTCGGAGGCTTTCTTGATGGTGTTGCCGAATGTGATCCGGCTGACGTCGGCACCGGCGGCGCGACACATTTCGATCTCGACCCGGCTGGCCGCATCAAAGTTGGATCCGATCAGCACCAGACGACGCAGGATTTCCGGCGCCGGGTTCGCCTTTACCGCGAAATGGATGCGCGCCCGCCCCAGACCGCGGGCCAGGTCGACATATTGACGCGCAACCGCTTCGCCGTCGATGACCAGCGTTGGGCGCTCGAACTTTGTGTTTGCAATATACTGCAGGTGGCGAGGGACAAAGGTCACGTCTGTGCGGGCCGAGGGCCCGGTTACGTTTGCGTTCATGGTCATCTCCAAAAGACCCGGCCATATATGACCGCTCAGTTCCATCAGAGACGTTACCGTCGCTACGTAACCCTAGGGGATGAAAACCCTTACGACAGAGGCGCGTGCGTTGGCGTCTTAGGCGCGCATATCGGGCAAAAACCCGAGTCGATCAAGCACAATCTTTTGCAGAGGTGATATTTGCTCTGTGCATGGCGGGTCACGGGGCTGGCCAATTCCGCCGACACTGGGTCGGGCTGCCCTCTCCGCTGTCGACTGCGCCGCAATAGGCACAGCGCCATTGGCCTGCGCGGCCGTCTTTGCGCCATCTGCACTCTCGGGTCAGGCTCGTGGTCTTGCGACGCCAGAACATATAGCCAAGCGTGCCCAGCAGGAGGAGGATCAGAAAAACCGGCATGCGTCGCCTTTGCAGACCGGTACCGGACAGATTTCGCCACGGTCGAGAAAACTGACGCCTCTCCGGCGCGCCAGTTCCATTTGCCCCGCGTCTTCCGCGGCGTCTTGCAGGTCGCGAGTCATGGCCGAGAGATCTCGCGACAGGTGAAAAGACCCCCATGCAGGCGGCGCACGGAGGTCTGTATCTGCCATCCAATCCGCGGGGCGGTGGACATCAAACGGTGCGTTCGACCATCATCTGCTTGATGTGCGAAATCGCCTTGGCCGGGTTCAGGCCCTTGGGGCATGTCTTGGCGCAGTTCATGATCGTGTGACAGCGGTAGAGCTTGAACGGATCTTCCAGCTCGTTCAGACGCTCGCCCGTGGCCTCGTCGCGGCTGTCGATGATCCAGCGGTAGGCATGCAAGAGCGCGGCGGGGCCGAGGTAGCGGTCGCCGTTCCACCAATAGCTCGGGCAGGATGTGGAGCAGCTGGCGCACATCACACATTCATACAGACCGTCGAGCTTCTTGCGGTCCTCGATGGATTGTTTCCACTCCTTGGCGGGGCGGTTGGTCTTGGTTTCGAGCCAGGGCATGATCGAGGCATGCTGGGCGTAGAAATGGGTCAGGTCGGGGATCAGATCCTTGACCACCGGCATATGCGGCAGGGGGTAGATCCGCACGTCGCCCTTGACCTCATCCAACCCGTAGATACAGGCCAGCGTGTTGATGCCACCGATGTTCATCGCGCAGGATCCACAGATCCCCTCACGACAAGAGCGCCGGAAAGTCAGCGTCGGATCAATCTCGTTCTTGATCTTGATCAGCGCATCCAGAACCATGGGGCCGCATTTGTCCATGTCCAGAAAATAGGTGTCCACCTGCGGGTTCTTTCCGTCATCCGGATTCCAGCGGTAGATCTGGAACTTGCGGACGTTGGTCGCACCGTCGGGCTTGGGCCACGTTTTACCTGTGGTGATCTTGGAGTTTTTCGGAAGTGCGAATTCGACCATGATCTGTCTCCTTGCTTAGCTGCCCTGCGTGTCTGCGATCAGCAGTCCACGCGGGAAGAGGGCTGGTCCCGGACATGTCCGGGCGAAAATTGGGGCGCGGCCTGCGCGCGTGAAACGGGGGGCGTCGCTCATGTCAGAACCTCGGGGCCGAAACCGGGAAGCCCGGCGATCCGCGTCAGCCGCTCTGCGTCTTCGGGAAAATGCGCGGCAACCCGGCGGCAAAACGCATGGTCCAGCGCGGCGAGGCGCAGCACTGCCTGATATTCGGGGTCATCCCGCATCGCCAGCCACCGCTGGTCAGACCTGAGATCCCCCGCCTGGCGGACATCCTTCTGAAAGCTGGATCCCCCGCCGTAACTCTGGACCTCGCCCAGATCATTGTCCCGCAGCGGCAGGCCCAGATCGCCGAGCACGCGCGCCCGATACAGCTCGTCTCGGGTCCAGTTGTCGTAACAAATGGCCACGCGCCCGGATCGGCCTGAGCGGGCGGGCCGGTCTGTCCGGTCTGTCCGGGCGGGCCGGTCGGGCCGATCGGCGGTGGCCACCTCGTCCAACAGATCCGCATATGTGGCCAGTGCCCGGACCAGAACGGCCATCCTGTCGGCGGCGCGAAATGCCGCGTTCGCCTGCAATTTCCTGAGCAGCGACGCGAGCCAGTTCAGGGCGCTCCGATAGATCAGCACGTCGCAGTCAAAGGCCGCATCCGTATAGGGCCCGGACAATTGCCGGGCGTCATCGAACCGCGCATGCACCGTGTCCTCGTAGGAGACAAGCAGCAAAGCGCCCTCCCCTGCGGATTGCGCGGCCTCGGTCATCGGCTCGACCGCCCGTGGCTGGCCGGAGACCTCAACACCGTGGCAGCTGCGCAGCGGATCCATGCCGGGGCGACAGTTGTTCAGGAACAGCGACCGCCCTCCGGGGGCGTTGCGTTGCAGCCAGTTGCAGATCGCATGGTTGCCGGACCGCCGCATCCCGACCAGCCGGAGTGCGCGGGACGGCTCAATTCCGAGAGCCTGCCAGGGGGCCGCCGCGGTCTGGCGCGGCATTGCAGCGACAGAGGTCATGCCAGCCCCCCTGCCGCTCGGTCCAAAGGGACCGCTTCGATCCGGGCCAACCAGCCCTTGTCCTTTTCATATCCCAGCGTGATCAGGTCATCCCCGTGCCGGTCAAGATAGAGTCGCGCAGTGTCCAGCGGCAATGCCGCAGGCCATTGACGGGCGGCCCCTGAATTCACATGGGTGGCGGTCCGGCCGGTGCCCGCGTCGGTGCGCAGACCACCGAACAGGGAATTGTCAAAATAGATCTGGCGCGCGGTTTCGATCTCGGCCTGATCCAGACCAAAGAATCGCAGTACATCGACAAACCGGGCACAATCGTGGTCGGCAATCAGGTCTTCATACCGCAGATCCAGCGCCCGCGGGTGGCCATAGGGCCAGCCCAGCATTTCGGTGAGCGTTTTCAGATGCATGTTCTGCATTTCGAACGCCAGCTTTGCCTCCGCGTCCGGCAGCGCCTGCAGATGTTCCTGATAGCTCTTGCCGCCCAGATCCGCCCGGGCGCCATGCAAGAACCGCTCCTGACGGCCGGGGCTGTTTTCGTGATAGCGGGCACCGGACAACAGGACGTCGCGCGGGTCGCGAATGATATGCAGAAACCGCGCGTCTGGCTGGTCGAACAGCTCCGGGGCGAAACTGCCGGCCCAGTTGACCACAATGACGCGGCCCGCCGACGGGATCTTGTGCCATTTTGCCGGATTGTGGACCGGCACAAAGGGGATATCCAGCGCCTCTCCGATCATGCGCCAGACACGCCGCATCCAGACGGTACCCGTCTTGTGATGCGTGCCAATGCACAGAATTCGGGGAGGCGCTGAGCTCATCAGAACGTGCGCGCCTTGGGGGCGATCTTCGCCAGCGCAATCCCGCCTTCCGACTCGGTCGAGAGCGGTTCGGTGATCACCGGGCGGAAGCTGAGCGTCGTCTTGGTGCCCTCGACCCGCGCCACGGTATGCACCCGCCAGTTTTCGTCATCCCGGGTCGCATAATCCTCGTGGGCATGGGCGCCGCGGCTTTCCTTGCGCGCCTCCGCGCCGACGATGGTGGCCAGCGCATTCGGCATCAGGTTGGTCAGCTCGAGCGTTTCCATCAGGTCAGAGTTCCACACCAGCGACCGGTCTGTGACCTTGAGATCATCCAGTTTGGCCGCGATGACACCCATTTTCTCGACGCCTTCCTTCAGCGTCTTGTCGGTGCGGAAGACTGCCGCATCGGCCTGCATGGTGCGCTGCATTTCCAGACGCAACTCTGCGGTGGGGGTGCCGCCATTGGCATTGCGCAGCGTGTCGAAACGGTCGAAGGCCTTGTCGATGGAGGCCTGGTTCAGCACCGGATTCGGCGCCTCCGGGTTCACCACCTTGCCTGCGCGAATGGCCGAGGCACGACCAAAGACCACGAGGTCGATGAGAGAGTTCGACCCCAGCCGGTTGGCGCCATGCACCGACGCACAGCCGGCCTCGCCCACGGCCATCAGCCCCGGAACAACGCCGGTCGGGTTGTCGTCGCTCGGGTTCAGCACTTCGCCCCAGTAGTTGGTGGGAATGCCGCCCATGTTGTAGTGCACGGTCGGCAGCACCGGGATCGGTTCCTTGGTGACATCCACACCGGCAAAGATCTTGGCGCTCTCAGAGATGCCCGGCAGCCGCTCTGCCAAAGCTTCGGGCGGCAGGTGGCTGAGGTTCAGGTGGATGTGATCCCCGTCTTCGCCGACACCGCGACCTTCGCGGATCTCCATGGTCATGGAGCGCGAAACATAGTCCCGCGGCGCGAGGTCTTTGTAGTTCGGCGCATACCGCTCCATGAAGCGTTCGCCTTCGGAGTTGGTCAGATAGCCCCCCTCGCCGCGCGCACCCTCGGTGATCAGGCAGCCGGAGCCATAGATGCCGGTGGGGTGGAATTGCACGAATTCCATGTCCTGCAGGGGCAGGCCCGCGCGTGCGACCATGCCGCCACCGTCGCCGGTGCAGGTATGGGCCGAAGTGGCGGAGAAATAGGCGCGGCCATAGCCGCCGGTCGCCAGCACCACCATCTTGGCGTTGAAGACATGCATGGTGCCATCGTCGAGCTTCCAGCACACAACGCCCTGACATTGGCCGTCATCGGACATGATCAGGTCAATGGCGAAATATTCGACGTAGAATTCGGCGTTGTTCTTCAGCGACTGACCATAGAGCGTGTGCAGGATCGCGTGGCCGGTCCGGTCGGCGGCGGCACAGGTGCGCTGCACCGGGGGGCCTTCGCCAAATTCGGTGGTATGGCCACCAAAGGGACGCTGGTAGATCTTGCCCTCTTCGGTGCGGCTGAACGGAACGCCGTAATGCTCCAGCTCATAGACCGCCTTTGGGGCCTCCCGCGCGAGGTATTCCATCGCATCGGTATCGCCCAGCCAGTCGGAGCCCTTGACGGTGTCATACATATGCCACTGCCAACTGTCCGGGCCCATGTTGCCGAGGGAGGCCGCAATGCCGCCCTGTGCCGCCACCGTATGCGAGCGGGTCGGAAAGACCTTGGTCACACAGGCCGTGCGCAGACCCTGTTCGGCCATGCCAAGCGTCGCGCGCAGCCCCGCGCCACCAGCGCCGACAACCACCACGTCATACTCGTGGGTTTCATATTCGTATGTTGCTGTCATCGTATGTGTTCCTTACCGCGCGGCTCAAAGAGCGAGCTTGACGAGGGCAAAAAGACCCGTGGCAATCAGGGTGTAGGAAAAGGCGGCCACTGCAATCAGGGTGAGCTTGCCGGCAATCCCGTGAACGTAGTCCTCGACCGCGACCTGTGTCTCGCGCATCAGGTGGATGATGCCCACAACCAGCGTCAGCCCGGTGATGATCGCCGGAACCGGGCGCGCGTAATAGGCCAGGACGTCCTCGTAGGAACCGCCGAGACCAAGCCCGAAGGTGATCACGAAGGCCGGAACCAGAACAACCAGCAGGATGGATGTGACCATCATCTGCCAGTGATGATGGGTGCCGGTGCCGCCTGCGCCAAGACCTGCGGCGCGTTTACGATCTGTCAGATATCTCATCGTCCGTCTCCTTACACCAAGATCGCCGCGAGGACGGTCAGGACGGTGGCGCCCACGAACATGCCGATCGCCAGTTTCTCGGAGATGGCAACTTCGAGGCAGTAGCCGAAATCCCAGATGACGTGACGCAGGCGGCCGAGCATGTGATAGAAGATCGCCCAGGTAGCGCCCAGCAACACGATATCGCCGAGGATGCTGCGCAGGAGGCCGTCAATGAAGGCAAATCCCGACGCGGAGGTTGCAGCCGCCAGCAACCACCACACCACCAGAAGCGCCGCGCCCAGCGCCGCAATGCCGGTGATCCGGACCAGGATGGAGGAGATGGAGGTAAGCTGCGGCCGGTAGTACGGCCCGATCATAAAGGGCGAAAGCGGGCGATTGCCCCGATTGACATCGGCCATGGTGGCTCCTTTCCGGTTAGCTGACGACGTTCTATCCTATTTTTGCGCACTGTCACGCAAACGAGTGGTAAAAATTGCCAGTTATCGCTTCGGTTTGAACGAAATATTGGCCTATGTGATCACATCCCCGAATAGCGTGATCACAAAATAATTCCCTATAAGATCACTCAGAATCAATGCGGTGATCTGCCGTCCATGAGGCATCCGACCGGTTCTGCACCGCCCTGCCGCCCCTCGTCCACAAGACTTGCACATCTGGCGCAGATCCGCATCCGACCCGTGCCGATACAGCAGCCGTATAGATCACAAAGCTCCTGCCGTGAGGTTAATGCACCTCACCTCGGCGCGTCTGCCCCCGGCGATCCGTGCCAGACCATGGCAAAGACTGTTCGCTTTGCCCGGCTGGATTGGCTCGACGCGCCAGACTGGCTAGACAGATTAGACGGGCATCAGAGCCCAGTAATCCAGATCCAGCAGCACCTCCGGGCAATATTTTCCGTCCTCCGCCCTCAGCCGGAAGGGGTCCCCGCCCGAGGTCGCAACAAGCCGGAGCCGAATGGCACCGACACCGGGGGCCGCTGTCTCCGCCTTGTCCAGCACCTCTGACCAGGCGCGGATCGTCGTGCCCGCGAGGCAGGGATTCGCATGCGCCCCAGCGTTCAGCCCGACGATCATCTGCGCGTTGGCCAGCCCGTTGAACGACAGCGCCCGCGCCATCGAGATCACATGCCCGCCGTAGATCAGGCGACGCCCGTCGGGGCGCGCTGTCGTGTCGAAATGCACTTTGGCCGTGTTCTGCCACAGTCGGGTGGCCAGCATATGCTCGGCCTCTTCGACGGTCACGCCATCCACGTGATTGATGGTCTCGCCGATCTCGTAGTCGCCCCAGCGGTGCGTCTCGCCCGCCAGCGTGAAATCATAGGCCGAAAAATCGAGCCCGGCCGGAACCTTCAGTTGCGCAGGATCAATGGCCGCCGCCAGCTCCGGCACCACCGTTTCGGGCGCCGAGGCCGCCGGATCGCCCTTGCGCACCATCACCCAGCGCACATATTCCATCACCATTTCGTCGCGCTGATTGAGCCCACGGGTCCGCACCCAGACCACCCCGGTCTTGCCATTGGAGTTCTGCTTCAACCCGATCACTTCGCTCTCGGACCGCAGCGTGTCACCCACATAGACCGGCAGGTGCCAGCGCCCCTCGGCATAGCCCAGATTGGCCACCGCATTCAGCGATACATCGGGCACCGTCTTGCCAAAGACGATGTGAAAGGCCGCCAGATCATCCAGCGGCGCCTGCGGCAGGCCTGACGTCCGGGCGAATTCATCCGAGGAATACAGCGCATGGCGCGCCGGATAGAGCGCCTGGTACAAGGCCCGCTCCCCCCCGGTCACCGTGCGCGGCACCGCGTGGCGGATCACATCCCCCAGCGAATAGTCCTCGAAGAACCGCCCTGCATTGGTCTTTGCCCGCCGCGACGTGGCCATTACTGCTCTCCCAACCTGGTGTCGGGCGTATAGGTGCCGTCCACCTCCTTCACCACCGCCTGACCACAGCGCATGATCCCTTTGTCCGGATCAAAGGCCTGGGTCGGACTGCCATACAGCTGCCAGCCCTTGTTCAATGCGTCAGTGACCTTGTGACAGAAGGCAGAGGTGTCATCCTCGCTCAGGAACCGATAGAGTTTCATGCTTACCCCGGAAAAGGTGAAGGCCCGACAAGGCCGTGAATAATGCCGATGACGCCGACCAGAAGGACAGAAATCGCGAGGAACATCAGCCCCTTGGCGACAGTGCCCTTGGGTCCTGGCGTCCACTCGGGTTCGGCTTTGTTGATCAATGCCACCTCGACCCCGGCCCAGATCAACAGGGATCCGAACAGGATCACCGACGCCAGATCGCCATTCACCAGCAGATGCGCCACAGCCCAGAGCGAAAACCCGAAGAGCTGCGGGTGGCGCATCCTGTAGAACAACGCCCCCTTGCGCGGACCCGGACTGGTAAAGAAGAGCGCCAGCACCATGAGCGTGTTGTTCAGATGCACCATGGGCGCAGGCGGCGCCCAGACGTGAATGTAATCCGCGCCTTTGAACCCAAAGATCATCAATACGACGCTCGCCACCAGGACCAGCGCAACCAGCCCCTTGCCACGGGCGCCCAGCGCCGCCCGCGGTCCCGGGGCCAGTCGCTTGAACAGATGAGCCGCCCACCACAGGACGATGCCGAATATTAGAAGTGCCATGTCTTTCTCCAACGCAAGACGGGTGCCTGCGTTATTGACTAGCCGGTGATCTCCGCAATTGCATCCGCTTTTCCAAGAATTTCGCGCGCCGTCACCACATGCAGGTTTTCGACAATCTTGCCATCCACCACTGCAACGCCTTGCCCTGCGGCCGCTGCCGCCTCGAACGCGGCGATTTGGCGACGGGCCAGATCGACCTCTTCGGCAGACGGGGCAAAGGCCGCATTGGCAATGTCAACCTGCGCGGGGTGGATCAATGTCTTGCCATCGAACCCCATGTCGCGGCCCTGCTGGCATTCCGCCCGCAGCCCGTCGTCATCCTTGAAGGCGTTATAGACCCCATCGATGATCACCTTGCCTTCGGCCTTGGCCGCCAGCAGGCACAATCCCAGCCCGGCCATCAGGGGCAACCGGTCCGGGCGAAAGCGGGTCTGCATGTCCTTGGCCAGATCGTTGGTCCCCATCACCATGCCCTGCAACAGCGGATGCGCCGCAATCGAGCCCGCGTTCAGCATACCCTGCGGTGTTTCCATCATCGCCCAGAGCGCAACATCGCCGGTGATCTCTGCCAGCGCCTCGAGATCTTCGGGCGAAGACACCTTGGGCAGAAGGACCGCGTCACAGTCCATCCCTGCCACAGCCTCCGCATCCCGGCGCCCCCATTCGGTGTCGAGCCCGTTGAGACGCACAATCCTGACACGCGGCCCATAGCCACCCACCTCCAACGCGGCAGTCAGAGTGGCGCGGGCATTGTCCTTTTCATCTGCCGCCACCGCATCCTCAAGATCAAAGATAATGGCATCGACAGGCAAACCACGGGCCTTGTCCAATGCGCGCGGCTTGGAGCCGGGTATATAAAGAACGGACCGGAAAGGGCGCGCACGTAGGGTCACAGAAGATCCTCCAGGACATTTTATTACCGAACTGGCTACATTCAGGACTTATTATTTTCAAGAAAAAATTTTCCGCACTGCAGAAAACGTTCAAAAAACCGGCGCTGAATTGCCGCTAAGACATTGAATTAAAAGATGAACGCCCCATTAACCAGTTATCAGGACCTCTATGCCAATCTGATTGCACTGGCGCTCTCCTCCGGTGGCACGATCCCACCCCAGCGCCCGGTGGGCCTTGGGCCCGCAGTCATGATTACGTCACCAGAAAACCGGTCCACCCCAGGCGACCGGGGTGCTCTTTCGGCACCCCATTGGGGAACCGTTCCGAAAGGGGTAAAACCTATGAGAAAGACGCTTTTTACATTGTTCGCGGGTCTTGCACTGGCAACCTCCGCCCAAACCGCCGCAGCCCAGGGCCAAAACTGCGCCCCGAGGGATCTCGTGGTCAAACGCCTTGCCGAGAAATATGGCGAAAGTCGCCAGAGTATCGGAATGGGCCAACAAGGCATGGTCATGGAGACTTTTGCCTCCGGCGAAACTGGTTCCTGGACCATAACCGTCACCACCGCCAATGGCATGACGTGTCTGGTCGCCTCCGGTCAGTCCTACGAAATTCTGGCCGAAGCTCTTCCGGCAATGGATACGGATGCTTGACCCTTTGGCATGACCTCGGGCTTTAGACATACGAAACAGGCGCCTGCGATGACTATATGCGTTGGCGGCGCTTCAGCTCTTACGTCCTGTTGGCTTTAATGATCGTGCGCCTCCTTCGCGCCGATCAAAGGCCCATCCCGCAGAACATCCTGGGGTACATCCTGAAGCACATCCTGGAGCGGATTTCCGACGCATTGGTGGCCCATATGAAGCCACGACAAAACACGTCGCCATGAACATTGGCCAGGGGCTTCGCACTTGCGAGCTTCCTGGCGAACTCCCGAGTACACTTCCGAGCGCATTTTTCGGCGCACTTCGGTGACGGCCGCACCACAGCGAATCGGCGGTCCCATGTCAGGTCGTTCCGTGGATCGTGCAGCACCCTGAGATTGCGCATTGCGTCGTCGTGCATCATTTCCGATCGTTTTTCGGGCGCAAACATTCTGAAAATAACCCTGCTCTCTGGGGGCGCTGCATCGCAGAACACTTGCACGGCGCAGCCGAACGCCTTAGGCATCGGTGCAGAAATCAACCGGACCGGAGAGATTATCCCATGGCACGACCCAAAATCGCCCTTATTGGCGCAGGTCAGATCGGTGGCACCCTCGCGCATCTCGTAGCACTCAAGGAACTTGGCGATGTCGTTTTGTTCGACATTGCAGAGGGCACCCCAGAAGGCAAAGCGCTGGATATTGCTGAATCCGGTCCGTCAGAAGGCTTTGATGCCAACCTGAAAGGGACACAGGATTATGCCGACATCGCAGGCGCCGACGTCTGCATCGTCACCGCTGGCGTCCCGCGCAAGCCGGGCATGAGCCGCGACGACCTGTTGGGCATCAACCTCAAAGTGATGAAGTCGGTTGGCGAAGGCATTCGCGACAACGCGCCCGACGCTTTTGTGATCTGCATCACCAACCCGCTGGACGCGATGGTCTGGGCGTTGCGGGAATTCTCCGGCCTGCCGCACGAAAAAGTCTGCGGCATGGCGGGTGTGCTCGATTCCGCACGGTTCCGCCACTTCCTTGCAGAAGAATTCAACGTCTCGATGAAAGACGTCACCGCATTTGTGTTGGGCGGCCACGGCGATACGATGGTTCCCTCCGTTCGCTACTCCACCGTTGCAGGCATTCCTCTGCCCGATCTGGTCCAGATGGGCTGGACCACTCAGGACAAGCTGGACGCCATCGTTCAACGGACCCGGGACGGCGGCGCGGAAATTGTTGGCCTGCTGAAGACCGGTTCCGCCTTCTACGCGCCCGCAACCTCCGCAATCGAGATGGCCGAAGCCTTCCTCAAGGACCAGAAGCGGGTCCTTCCTTGCGCCGCTTATGTGGACGGTGCGCTGGGGTTGAACGGCATGTATGTTGGCGTTCCAACCGTGATCGGGGCCGGTGGCATCGAGCGCGTCGTCGACATCAAGCTGACATCCGAAGAACAGGCGATGTTCGATGCTTCGGTCACTGCGGTCAAAGGCCTTGTTGACGCCTGCAAAGCAATCGACAGTTCGCTGAGCTGATCGGCCCTTCCGCCAGATCGGGACAAGATCGGAAACAGCGCCTCAAAAGGGCGCTGTTTTTCATTCAGCGTCCCAGGAGGGGGCACCTTCGAACCGACATAACGCGCCTGCATGGCCCGCAAGGCTCGACGTCATATTTCCCTTACACAACCGTCATAATCGCCCCACCAGAATCAAATAACCTTGATTTGAGACGAAAATTTTCCGTCTAAAGAGGCCACGCCGGACAGAATGGGCACCTCTTGGTAAAAAGCACGGGTCTACCGGCGCACAATCCAACAAATCTTGTCGTTACCGGAGGATGCCATGACGGAATTCCTGTCTACTGCCCCCCTGTGGGCCTGTTTGCTGATCTGCTTTGCGGTCGTCGTGTTGCTATTGGGCGGCGGTGCGCTCCACGTCACCCGTTCGAAAGGCGCCTCCGTGCGGGTCACCTGGTACGGCCTGCGCCGGGTCGCACGAACAGGCCTCGGCAAGACCGCGACCCGGGTCACAGCGGCAGACCCAAACAAGGAAGAGAGACCGACCGCGTTATCGCCCCCTGCCGAATAAATCTGCAGAGTCCCTTGACGATCAATTGTGGATGATTTTAGCGATCTTCGGCCGCGCCCTCGAATCGCTTTTTTAACCGCAAGCGATATGTGATCACACGATCCAATGGCGTGATCACATATCCAAAAAATCTTCATCATTTGACACCGGTCCAGCAAAAAACCCTTTAACCTCTTGTTTGAAGAAGGCGTACTAACAAGGGACAAGTGTAGCCAGACGGGACAGTTTCAGATGAACATCCACGAATATCAGGCCAAGGCCCTCCTCCGCAGCTACGGCGCGCCGGTTTCCGATGGGCGGGTCGTATTAAAAGCCGACGAGGCAAAAACCGCCGCAGGCGAGCTGGACGGCCCGCTCTGGGTTGTAAAGGCTCAGATCCATGCGGGCGGGCGCGGCAAAGGCTCCTTCAAGGAGGCCGACGCCGGTGAAAAAGGCGGCGTGCGCCTGACCAAGTCGGTCGAGGAGGCCTCCGAAGAGGCCAAGAAGATGCTCGGCCGCACCCTGGTGACACACCAGACCGGCCCCGCCGGAAAACAGGTCAACCGCATCTATATCGAAGCGGGCTCCGGCATCGAAACCGAACTGTACCTTGCATTGCTGGTGGATCGCGTGACCTCGCGCGTGTCGTTCGTCTGCTCCACCGAAGGTGGCATGGACATCGAGGAAGTCGCCGCCGCGACCCCGGAAAAGATCCTGTCGTTCTCGGTTGATCCGGCCACTGGCTATCAGGCCTATCACGGCCGCCGGATCGCGTTCACGCTCGGCCTCAAGGGCGCACAGATCAAACAATGCGTCAAGCTGATGGGTCAGCTCTACCAGGCCTTCATGGACAAGGACATGGAGATGCTGGAGATCAACCCGCTGATCGTGTCGGACAGCGGCGATCTCAAGGTGCTGGATGCCAAGGTCGGTTTTGACGGCAACGCGATCTATCGCCATGCCGATATCGCCGAGCTGCGCGACACCACCGAAGAAGACCCGAAAGAGCTGGAAGCGTCGAAATACGACCTCAACTACATCGCGCTCGATGGTGAGATCGGCTGCATGGTGAACGGTGCGGGTCTGGCGATGGCCACCATGGACATCATCAAACTCTACGGTGCCGAGCCTGCGAACTTCCTTGACGTAGGCGGCGGCGCCACCAAGGAAAAAGTGACCGAGGCCTTCAAGATCATCACCTCTGACCCCAACGTCAAAGGCATCTTGGTGAACATCTTTGGTGGCATCATGCGCTGCGACGTCATCGCCGAGGGCGTGATCGCCGCGGTGAAGGAAGTTGGCCTGAAGGTTCCGCTGGTGGTGCGTCTTGAGGGCACCAACGTCGAGAAAGGCAAAGAGATCATCGCGACCTCCGGCCTGAACGTGATCGCGGCGGATGACCTGTCCGACGGTGCCGAGAAGATCGTGAAAGCGGTGAAGGGCTGAGTTGGTCAATCACGTTGCCATAGCAAGCGTCGGCTTTGCCGTATCCGTGTTCTTGATGCTTATTCTGCTGGGTGCAGAAGCGATGAGGAAAACACGCGGCGCAAGCAGCTTGCTCGAGGGACAACGCGATATTGCTGACGAATACGGCTGGGGTGACTTTGAACGGTTCAAACAACATCCGCAAATGCTGATGGTTCAAGTCTGGGTTCTTCGTTTTGCCACCCTTGCCGCCTTTTGCTTCACTTGTTGGCATGCAGCCAGCGCAGTCAATTTTTTGTAGGAGACTTCCCCAATGGCAGTCCTTATCGACGAAAACACCAAAGTCATCTGTCAGGGCCTTACCGGCTCGCAGGGCACCTTCCACTCCGAGCAGGCCATCGCCTATGGCACCAAGATGGTTGGCGGCGTGACCCCCGGCAAGGGTGGCACCACCCACCTCGACCTTCCGGTCTTCAACTCGGTCCACGAAGCCAAGCACGTGACCGAGGCCAATGCCTCCGTGATCTACGTGCCGCCGCCGTTCGCAGCGGATTCCATCCTCGAGGCGATCGACGCCGAGATGGAACTGATCGTCTGCATCACCGAAGGCATTCCGGTTCTGGACATGATGAAGGTGAAACGGGCGCTCGAGGGCTCCAAGTCGCGCCTCATCGGGCCGAACTGCCCCGGTGTCATCACGCCGGATGCCTGCAAGATCGGCATCATGCCCGGCCACATCCACAAGCGTGGCTCGGTCGGCGTTGTGTCCCGCTCCGGCACGCTGACCTATGAGGCGGTCAAGCAGACCTCCGACATCGGCCTCGGCCAGTCCTCTGCTGTGGGGATCGGCGGCGACCCGATCAAGGGCACCGAACATATCGACGTGCTGGACATGTTCCTCGACGATCCCGAAACCCAGTCGATCATCATGATTGGCGAGATCGGTGGCTCTGCCGAGGAAGAAGCGGCTGAATTCATGGCCGAGCAGAAGAAAAAGGGCCGCTGGAAGCCGACCGCCGGTTTCATTGCCGGCCGCACGGCGCCTCCGGGCCGTCGCATGGGCCACGCGGGCGCGATTGTCGCCGGTGGCAAAGGCGGCGCCGAGGACAAGATCGAAGCGATGAAATCCGCAGGCATCGTCGTTGCCGACAGCCCCGCCACCCTGGGCGAAGCGGTTCAGGAAGCGATCGCCAAAGGCTGATGCGCCTCCGGTCCCGATATAGACCCGGGTCCACAAGACTCATTTGGGGTGGGCGTTTGACGTCCGCCCCTTGCCTGAATTGGGATTCTGTTGCCGATGCGGCCAAATGGCCGCCTTCGCCGCAAGATCCGCCACGGTACTGAGACGGAATATTTCGCCCTTTTCGGGCTTTCAGTCCCAGCCGACGGGTCTGATCGCTTACGGTCCAAACGCACAAGAGGCACCCCCATGACCGACCAAAGCCCCAACGACATCTTCCATGCGTCCTCTTTCATGCAGGGGCACAACGCGGAGTATCTGGAGCAGCTTTATGCCCAATACGCCAATGACCCGAACGCCGTGGATGCGGCCTGGGCCGAGTTTTTTCGCGCCATGGGTGACGCTGATCTCGACGTGAAAAAAGAAGCCGCAGGCCCGTCCTGGGCGCGCGCGGATTGGCCGCCTGCCCCCGATGACGACCTGACCGGTGCCTTGACCGGCGAGTGGCCTGCTCCGGTGGAGACCAAGGCTGCGGGCAAGAAGATCCAGGCGAAAGCTGCGGAAAAAGGGGTGGCTGTCTCCGACGAGCAGATCCAGCGCGCCGTTCTGGACTCGATCCGGGCGCTGATGCTGATCCGGGCCTATCGTATCCGCGGCCATCTGGCGGCCGATCTCGACCCGCTGGGCATGCGGGCAGCGGCCTCGCATCCGGAACTGAACCCGAAGACCTACGGCTTTACCGACGCGGACATGGACCGTCCGATCTTTATCGACAATGTATTGGGGCTGCAGGTCGCCTCCATGCGCCAGATCGTCGATATCGTGAAACGCACCTATTGCGGCACCTTTGCGCTGCAGTACATGCATATTTCCGACCCCGAGCAATCCGCCTGGCTGAAAGAGCGGATCGAAGGTTACGACAAGGAAATCCGTTTCACCCGCGAGGGCCGCAAGGCGATCCTCAACAAGATGGTGGAAGCCGAGGGCTTTGAAAAGTTCCTGCATGTCAAATACATGGGCACCAAACGGTTTGGTCTGGATGGGGGCGAAAGCCTGATCCCCGCGATGGAACAGATCATCAAACGCGGCGGCAATCTCGGCATCAAGGATATTGTCATCGGCATGCCCCACCGGGGCCGGTTGTCGGTGCTCGCCAATGTGATGCAGAAACCCTACAAGGCGATCTTCAACGAATTCCAGGGCGGCAGCTTCAAACCGGACGACGTGGACGGATCGGGCGATGTGAAATACCATCTCGGGGCCTCCTCTGACCGCGAATTCGATGGCAACAAGGTGCACCTGTCGCTCACCGCGAACCCGTCGCATCTGGAGGCGGTGAACCCCGTCGTCCTGGGAAAGGTGCGCGCCAAGCAGGACCAGATGCACGATGCGGATCGCACGACCGTGCTGCCGATCCTGCTGCACGGCGATGCGGCCTTCGCCGGTCAGGGCGTGGTTGCGGAATGTTTTGCCCTGTCGGGCGTGCGCGGTCACCGGGCCGGCGGCACCATGCATATCGTTGTGAACAACCAGATCGGCTTTACCACGGCGCCGCATTTTTCGCGCTCCTCCCCCTACCCGACCGACAACGCGCTGGTGGTCGAGGCGCCGATCTTTCACGTCAACGGCGACGACCCGGAGGCGGTTGTGCACGCCGCCAAGGTCGCGACGGAGTTCCGCCAGAAGTTCCACAAGGACGTGGTGCTCGACATCTTTTGCTACCGCCGGTTTGGTCACAACGAAGGTGACGAGCCGATGTTCACCAACCCGCTGATGTACAAGAAGATCAAGGGTCACAAGACGACCCTGTCGCTCTATACCGAACGTCTGGTCAAGGACGGCCTGATCCCCGAGGGCGAAATCGAGGATATGAAAGCGGCGTTTCAGGCTCATCTGAACGAAGAGTTCGAAGCGGGCAAGAATTTCAAGCCGAACAAGGCGGATTGGCTGGACGGTCGCTGGTCCCACCTCGACAAGCAGAACGAGGATTATCAGCGCGGCGAAACCGCGATCAAACCCGAAACCCTGGCCGACGTCGGGCGGGGTCTGACGACGCTTCCGGACGGCTATCCGGTCCACAAGACCATCGGCCGCTTCCTTGATGCACGCAAGAAGATGTTCGAAACAGGCGCGGGCTTTGACTGGGCCACCGGCGAGGCCCTGGCCTTTGGCTCGCTTCTGACCGAAGGCTATCCCGTGCGCCTGTCCGGTCAGGATTCCACCCGCGGCACCTTCTCGCAGCGGCACTCCGGCATCGTGAACCAGGAAACCGAAGAGCGCTACTACCCGCTGAACCATATCCGCAACGGGCAGGCCAATTTCGAGGTCATCGATTCCGCCCTGTCGGAATATGCGGTTCTGGGCTTTGAATATGGCTACACTCTGGCCGAGCCCAATGCGCTGACGCTCTGGGAAGCGCAGTTCGGCGATTTCGCCAACGGCGCCCAGATCATGTTCGACCAGTTCATCTCTTCCGGTGAAAGCAAATGGTTGCGGATGTCGGGTCTGGTCTGCCTGTTGCCGCATGGATTTGAAGGTCAGGGGCCGGAACACTCCTCCGCCCGGCTGGAACGGTTCCTGCAGATGTGCGGCCAGGACAACTGGATCGTGGCAAACTGCACCACGCCCGCGAACTACTTCCACATCCTGCGCCGTCAGCTGCACCGCACCTTCCGCAAGCCGCTGATCATGATGACCCCGAAGTCGCTGCTGCGGCACAAGCTGGCGGTGTCCAAGGCAGAGGAATTCACCACCGGATCCTCGTTCCACCGGGTGCTGTGGGATGATGCGGAGGTCGGCGCCTCGCCCACCAAACTGGTGGCCGACAAGAAGATCAAACGCGTCGTCCTGTGTTCCGGCAAGGTCTATTTTGATCTGCTGGAAGAACGTGACGCCCGTGGCATCGACGATGTCTACATCATGCGGATCGAGCAGTATTACCCCTTCCCGGCGATCTCGCTGGTCAAGGAACTGGAACGGTTCAAGGACGCGGAGATGGTCTGGTGCCAGGAAGAGCCCAAAAATCAGGGCGCCTGGACCTTTATCGAACCCAATATCGAATGGGTTCTCACCCGCATCAAAGCCAAGCACACTCGTCCGGCCTATGTCGGTCGCGCCACCTCGGCCTCGCCCGCAACGGGTCTGGCCAGCCAACACAAAGCCCAACAAGCTGCGCTCGTTGACGAAGCGCTGAGCATCTGAGGAAGATTGAGATCATGACCACCGAAGTGCGCGTGCCCACCCTGGGCGAATCCGTGACCGAAGCAACGGTCGCAACCTGGTTCAAAAAGCCCGGCGATGCTGTGGCTCAGGACGAGATGCTTTGCGAGCTGGAAACCGACAAAGTCACGGTCGAGGTCCCGGCCCCGGCCTCAGGCACCCTGGCCGAGATCGTTGCAAACGAAGGCGATACCGTCGGCGTCGATGCTCTGCTGGCCAATATTTCCGAGGCCGGCGAAGCGGGTCCCGAAACCCCCGAACCCAAGGCCAGCGCCAAAGAGGAGACCGCCTCCGGCGCGGACACGGCCTCCGTCGATGTGATGGTGCCAACCCTGGGCGAAAGCGTCACCGAAGCCACCGTTTCCACCTGGTTCAAGAAGGTCGGCGACAGCGTCGCGCAGGATGAAATGCTCTGCGAATTGGAAACCGACAAGGTCTCCGTCGAAGTGCCCGCCCCCGCCGCAGGCGTGCTGGCTGAAATCACCGCCGAAGAAGGCGCCACCGTCAACGCCTCGGCCAAATTGGGCGTGATCTCCGGCAGCGGAGCATCGGTGTCGGCGGCCCCGGCCGAAGCGCCCGCCGCAGAGCCGGCTCCTGCCGCCGCGTCAAAGGATATCGCCAATGCGCCATCGGCGGAAAAGGCCATGTCCGAGGCTGGTCTTTCTGCCGCAGAGGTCAAGGGCTCCGGTCGCGATGGCCGCATCATGAAAGAAGATGTCGGCGCCGCCATTGCCGCCGCAAAATCCGCGCCTGCGGCCGCGACAGCCCCCACCCCGCCCCGGGCCCCCGTTGCGGCGGATGACGCCGCGCGCGAAGAGCGGGTAAAGATGACCCGCCTGCGCCAGACCATCGCGCGACGCCTGAAGGACAGCCAGAACACCGCCGCCATGCTGACCACCTACAACGAGGTCGACATGACCGAGGTGATGGCGCTGCGCAACGAATACAAAGACCTGTTCCTGAAGAAACACGGCGTGAAACTCGGCTTCATGTCCTTCTTCACCAAAGCGTGCTGCCATGCCCTGCGCGAGGTCCCCGAGGTCAACGCGGAAATCGACGGCACCGACATCGTCTACAAGAACTTCGTCCATATGGGCATCGCCGCAGGCACGCCCACAGGTCTGGTGGTGCCGGTGATCCGCGACGCCGACGCCATGTCCTTTGCCGAGATCGAAAAAGCGATCGCCGAAAAAGGCGCCCGCGCCCGGGACGGCAAATTGTCGATGGCGGAAATGCAAGGCGGCACCTTCACCATCTCCAACGGTGGTGTCTACGGCTCGCTGATGTCCTCGCCGATCCTGAACCCGCCGCAGTCCGGCATCCTCGGCATGCACAAGATCCAGGACCGCCCAATGGCCGTGGGCGGCAAGGTGGAAATCCGCCCGATGATGTATCTGGCGCTGTCCTATGACCACCGCATCGTCGACGGCAAAGGCGCCGTGACCTTCCTCGTGCGCGTCAAGGAAGCGCTGGAAGATCCCCGGCGTCTGCTGATGGATCTGTAACAAGGCGATGCGCGCGCTGTTCCAGATCACGGACCAGGGGCGAGCGGCCGGTGGCCGCCGCCTCGCAGCGCGCGCGGTTCTTGTTCAATTTGTCGGCCTTTGCGCGCTGTTTGCCTGTCTCGCGGCAATCGCAATTACCGCCGGGCATGACATGAACAGAGAAATGGCAGCGGTCGCAATGTCAGGCCTGTTCTACCTGTTCGTCCTATATGCCTTTGCACGCGGATGGGTACTGATCGGAGTCCTCTACGGCCTGTATGCCCTGAGCGGTTTTTTCTCTATCGGCAATACGGCCAGCTGGGGAACGCTCTACGCCTTCGCCGGCCTCATTACGGGCATCCTGAATTTCGTCGCCATAAGCGGAATCGTGATCTGGCTCCGCAATCGCAATTCAACGTCACCACATATCGCATAGGGCCAAAATGACCCCCGAACTCACCGCCCTCACCCTCGCCGCCCTCCTGCAAGTGATCCAGATCGCCCTGATGGCGGTACCTGCAAACCTGGAACTAGGCCAGGGCAAGACCCTCTCGCCCCGCGATCGCGACCGGCTCGGCGGCGACCTGCAGGATCAGGTTTCCAAACGCACCGCACGGCTCTATCGGGCGATGAACAACCACTTCGAGGGGCTCATTCTCTTCACCATCGCCTGCGTCACCGTCACGCTGGCAGACCACTCCTCGCCCTTCACCAGCACCTGCGCCTTTGTCTACCTTGGCGCCCGTGTCCTCTATATCCCGGCCTACGCCTTTGGGTGGGTCCCCTGGCGCAGCCTGATCTGGGCCCTGGGCTACCTCTCCACCGCCTTGATGTTGATCGCGGCCCTGGGATGAGCTTTCATCTTTTCGCAAATACCTCGGGGGAGGCCCGCCCGGGCCGGGGGCAGCGCCCCCTCCCCGCCACCCTAAACAGGAGCATATGAAGAATGGCATCCTACGACGTGATCATTATCGGCGCCGGCCCCGGCGGCTATGTCTGCGCCATCCGCTGCGCCCAACTGGGACTGAAAACAGCCATCGTTGAGGGTCGCGAAACGCTGGGCGGCACCTGCCTCAACGTCGGCTGCATCCCGTCCAAGGCGCTGTTGCACGCCACGCATATGCTGCATGAGGCCGAACATAACTTCACCAGCATGGGTCTGAAAGGCAAGAGCCCCTCGGTCGACTGGGACCAGATGAAGGCCTATAAGGACGACGTCATCGGACAGAACACCTCTGGCGTCGAATTCCTCATGAAGAAGAACAAGATCGACTGGCTGAAGGGCTGGGCGTCCATTCCCGAGGCCGGCAAGGTCAAGGTCGGTGACGACACGCATGACGCAAAGAACATCGTGATCGCCTCCGGCTCCGTCCCATCCGCCCTGCCCGGTGTCGAAGTGGACAACGAAAAGGGCATCGTCGTCGACAGCACCGGCGCACTGGAGCTGCCCAAGGTGCCGAAGAAAATGGTCGTCATCGGCGCAGGTGTCATCGGGCTGGAGCTTGGCTCGGTTTATGCCCGCCTCGGGGCCGAGGTTACCGTCATCGAATATATGGACGCGGTCTGTCCCGGCATGGACAAGGACGTGCAGCGCAGCTTCAAACGCATCCTGGAAAAGCAAGGGCTGACCTTCATCATGGGCGCGGCCGTACAGGGCGTGGACACCACCAAGACCAAGGGCAAGGTCAAATATCAGCTCAAATCCGGGGGTGACGAAACCCAGCTCGACGCAGATGTTGTGCTGGTGGCAACCGGGCGCAAACCCTACGCCGATGGCCTCGGGCTGGATGCGCTTGGCGTCAAGCTGACAGACCGCGGCCAGATCGCCACCGATGCGCATTGGGCCACCAACGTCAAAGGCCTCTATGCCATCGGCGATGTGATCGAAGGTCCGATGCTGGCCCACAAGGCTGAGGACGAAGGAATGGCCGTCGCCGAAGTGCTGGCGGGCAAACATGGCCACGTGAATTATGGCGTCATTCCGGGCGTCGTCTATACCACCCCCGAAGTCGCCACCGTCGGCGCCACCGAAGACGCGCTCAAGGCCGAGGGGCGCAAGGTCAAGGTCGGCAAGTTCAACTTCATGGGCAATGGCCGCGCCAAAGCCGTGCATCAGGGCGAAGGCTTTGTGAAGATCATCACGGACGCCGAAACCGACCGGATTCTCGGGGCGGCCATCATCGGCCCCTCGGCGGGCGATCTGATTCACGAGCTCTGCGTGGCGATGGAATTCGGCGCTTCGGCCGAGGATGTGGCGCTGACCTGCCATGCCCACCCGACCTATTCAGAAGCCGTGCGCGAGGCCGCCCTTGCCTGCGGCGACGGCGCAATCCACAGTTAAACGAGACCAGGAACTGTCTGGAGTTCCCCGGAAATTCCCCGGCAGTTCCCAGGCAGTTCCCTGGCCTGACGCCACATGCGGCCCGCCTCCGGGCGGGCCGTTCCCCTATCCGGAGGAGCGGATCGATGACTGTCAGCCTGCAAGTGCTCTACCCCGCCTCGCCCGAGGCCACATTTGACTTTGACTACTATGTTGAGACCCATCTCCCCCTGATCGAAGAGCACTGGGGAGACCTGATCGAAACCGTCGAAGCCTCCCGCGGTCTCGCCGGTGGCCCTGACATACCGCCGCCCTATCTACTGATCGCCACCATCACCTTTCCGGACATGGAGGCATTGGACACGGCCATGGGCGAAAAGGGCGGTGCGATCATCGATGACGTGGCGAATTTCACCTCCATCCGGCCGCAGATCCTTGTCGGTGACGTCCTGATGGGCTGACCTCGCCCCCCGGTCCTGGCGCGGGGCTGTCTCGCGATCCTATCGCGCGACCACTGCGCCTCCCTCCCACTGTGTCTCCCTCCCACTGTGTCTCCTGACCACAGCGTCTCGTTACCACAGCGTCTCGGCGGCCCGTGGGGCCCAGGCCTTGTCATAGGCGTCTCCCCCCTCTTCGCCTGCGGTTTGCTCCGCAAGAATATCGCCCATCGAGGGCAGATCGCCGCTTTCATCGCCCGAAGTCCAGATCCGCGACCGCATCAGCGCCCGGGCACATTGGCCGTAGATCTCGGCAATGCGGATCACGATGACCGTGCGCGGCAGCTTGCCATTCTTGCTGAATTTCGCCATCAGCGCCGCATCGGTGGTGATCCGCGCGGTGCCATTCACGCGTATGACATTGTTGGACCCCGGCACCAGAAACATCAACGACACCCGGCCATCCGTGACGATGTTTCGCAGTGAATCCAGCCGGTTATTCCCGTACCAATCCGGCAAGGCCAGCGTGCCCGGATCGAGTTCAAGGACAACCGGGCCATCGTCGCCGCGGGGGCTGTCATCCGTGCCGTCGGCGCCCACCGTCGCAAGCATGCACAGGCGCGAGGCCATGATCCATTTTCGGTACAGCGGCGTCATCTGCCCCGCCACCTTGCGCAGCGCAGGCGCCGCGGGTGTGCCATAAAGCGCCGTCAGATCGTCAATCGATGTGATGAATTCCATTTGCGTCAAACCCCAGTTCTGCCATCAATGCATCCGAGCGGACCTCGATCCGTGTTTCCAGATCCGCCATGAATTCGCTGCGAACCCGTCCCGGCGGAATCGGGTCGAGAAATTCCACAACCCCGAGGCCGGGCTTGCGCAGGATCCCGGTGCGCGGCCACAACACGCCCACATTGGTGGCCACCGGCACGCAGGGTTGCTGCAGGTTTTCATAGAGAACTCCAATCCCCGATTTATACGGTTTGTCGGCGCCCGGCGCCACGCGGGTCCCTTGCGGATAGATGACCAGCTGACCGGGCTCGGAGAACTCGCGGGCGACATCCTGCACCATCTTCGCGATTGCCGCGCCCCGGCGGCCCCGGTCGACCGGAATACATCCAAGGCGTTTGGCATAGACGCCAATGATCGGCGTCCACATCAGCTCTCGTTTCATAATGAACTTGGCCTGAGGCAGCGCCACAAAGATCATCATGATATCGAGAAAGCTCTGATGCTTGGCGGCAATGATCACCTCGCCTTCGGGCACGGGCCCCCGTATTTCGGTGCGTATCCCCACCATCCAGCGTGCCGACCAGATCGCCCAACGGGCATAGGTCTTGCAGGCCTGACGCGCGCCATTCTTGGACAGGATCGCATAGGGTGCAAACACGATGCCAAGCAGCAGCATCGCCACATAGATCTGGAGCAGATACAGGACAGACCGAAGATATTGCAGAAAGAGTGTCACGCGAGGTCTCCCAACCTTTTGCGGGCGGCGCGGGTGGTGGCGACAAAGGCCACCAGCGCGCTCAGAAGTGGTATCAGCAACGGCAGCAACCAGCGCCAGCTCTGGAACCCGAGCCCGGTCAGGAACCCGCCCTCTTCCGAGGCTTCGGGCATCAGCCACACCCCCAGCATGCCAAAGGCCACCCCAACCGCCGCGCCGGACAAGGCCCGCAGGGTAAAGCGCCGCACGAAGGCCTGCGCGATATAGCTGTCCTGCGCCCCGACCAGCCGCAGCACTTCGATCACCTGCGCATTGGCCGCAAGGGCGGCGTTGGCCGCCAGCGTGATCATCGCCGCCATCGCGCCGCCGATCAGGACGATGGACACCACCCCGAGCCGACGCAGGCCGATCGCGGCCTCGACCAATGGGCGGCGCCATCGGGTGTGGTCGTCCAGCACCGCGCCCGGCACCTCCGCCTGCAGCCGCAACCTTAGCCCGGTTGTATCATAGCCCGGATCGGCTTCGGTCAATTCGATCAGCTGTGGCACCGGCAGCGCGTCCAGCGGCACATCCGCTCCGAACCAGGGGGCCAACAGCGCCGCCTGTTCCTCATCTGTCAATGCGCGGGCCGAGGCCACGCCGGGGGTCTGGCGCAAGATCTCAAGCGCGGCCTCGGTCTGGGCCGCGCGCTGCTCGGGCGGGGCGTTGATCCGCAACGTCGCCGCACGGGCCAACTCTTCGGACCAGCGATGCGCGACCCGCCCGGAGGCCAGCGACAGGGCCAGCGCAAAAACGCATAGAAACGCCATCGCACCGGAGGCAAACAGTGTCAGCTGCGCGGTGAAACCCGACGGTGGCACAACGCGGTCCGCCTGCGCGTCGCCGAGGATCAAATTGCGAAGCGCGCTCACAGATCTGCCCCCGCCAATTGCAACTGCCGGTTGGAGATCCGCAGGACCCGCGCCTGCACCTGATTTTTCGCCGCGCGGATCAGCGCCATATCATGGGTCGCAACCAGAATTGTCTTGCCCATGTGGTTCAGCTCCACCAGCAGGCGCAGCAGGCGCTGCGACATCTCCCAATCCACGTTGCCCGTCGGTTCATCCGCGATAATGACATCCGGGCTGAGGATCACGGCCCGTGCCAGCGCCGCCCGCTGACGTTCGCCGCCCGACAGCTCGGGCGGCAACGCATCCTTGCGATCCGACAGCCCGACCCAGGTCATCAGCTCGTGCAGATTGGCCTGCTCTTCCAATAGACCGCGACCGGAGACCGTCAGGGGCAGCGCAATGTTCTCCACCACCGGCAGATGGTCAAGGAAGCGGCAATCCTGATGCACGACGCCGACCCGGCGCCGCAAATAGGCCATCTGATCCCGGTCCAGCCCTTTGACATCCATATTGAAGGCCCGCGCGCGCCCGGAGGTCGGCGTCAACGCGCCGTAGCACAGCTTCAACAGTGTGGTTTTGCCAGCCCCCGACGGCCCCGTCAGAAAATGAAAAGAGCCGGGCGCGAGTTGGACAGAGAGATTGCTGAACAGCTCGCCGCCGCCATAGTTGTAACCCACATCTTCGAGTTCGATCACGTCAGGTCCCCAGTGCCTGCCTTGGTTGCACCGAGGTGTTGTGCACGACCCCTGCGGCAGTTTCAATGGTTGCTCGCCCGCCTGGCGGAGTTCATTCTGTCGGACAGGCTGGGATTGGCCCTTCCTTGCCTTCGAGGAACTCTTTATGATTGCGGGGAAATTCACCCTTTTCGCGGCCGCTCGGCCCGCCAAGGAGACCGGATGAGACTGATTTGCCCCAATTGCGGCGCACAGTATGAGGTGCCCGAGGACGTGATCCCCGATGAGGGCCGGGACGTCCAATGCTCCAATTGCGGCGATACCTGGTTCCAATCCTCGGCCCGGATGCTGGCGCAAGAGGCACTGGCCACGCCAGAGGATTTGGTCGATGCGCAAGATGACACGGCACTCCCGCCCCAACCCGAACCGCCCCAACCCGAACCGTCTCAGGCCCCGGCCGCAGAAGAAGTGAACAGCGCTGCATCCTTTGTGGTCGCCGAGGAAACCATCGGGGGCGCAGCGGATGATGACGCCGATGATGACCGCGCTGATGACATGTCGGCCGAGCCTGAACAGGACTGGCCAGAGGAGCCCCATCCGGAACCCCCGGAGGAGGAGGACGCCCCGGACGGCGCGCGCCCCCCGGCTGAAACCGCCGCAAACGAGCCGGTAAAGCGTCGCCTTGATCCGGATGTCTCAAGGGTCCTGCGCGAGGAAGCCATGCGGGAGGCTGCTTTGCGATCGGGCCGGGAGGGGCTCGAAACGCAGACCGAGATGGGGTTGAATGCGCCCTCCGATACCGAAGCGACGCGGCGCGCGCGCGAAGCACAGGACCGGATGGCCCGCATGCGCGGAGAGACCCTTGCCCCGGGACCCGCAGCGCCAGACACGTCGCCCCCCGTGGAACCCGGCTCTCGCCGTGGGCTTTTGCCCGACATCGAGGACATCAACCCCGGTCTGGCCGTCGGGGATGGTACGACCACCCGGCGGGCGCCTGACAAAACCGGGCCGCGCAAATCCGGTTTCTCACGTGGCCTTCTGTTGATGCTCCTGCTGATGGTCGCCGCCATCTTGATCTACACGCATGCACCCGACATTGCCGAACGGATACCGCAAGCGGACCCCTACATCAGCACCTATGTCGCTTGGGTTGACCAGGGTCGGCTGTGGCTCGACACAAAGGCAAAGGCGTTGGCCGCCGAGTAGCCCCCGCCCCGTTCTGAATGGCACCCCCCGGTCGAAGCCTCTGCTCCGCCGGGGGTTTTCGTTCAGGGTGTCGTTCGGGGTGTCGTTCAGAACGGAACGAAGAGACGCTCCAGATAGTCGCGCTCGCTGTCGCTGCGATCCCGTTCGCCCGCGCGGCGGCGGATTTCCTCCAACAGGTCCCAGGCGCGGCGGCGCGCATTGCCGCTGTCCAGAGCATCGCTGTTGAATGCGTCGTTCCCCTGCCCGTTGCGACTGCGGCCGAGCGGGTCCAGCGCATTGCCCTGACGATTGCTGTTGCCTTGATTGTCGCCGGGCTGCTGGCCCTGTTGCTGCCGCTCTGCCATCGCTTCGCCAAGGGCGCGCATGCCGTCGCGCAGGGCCTCCATGACCTCGGATTGACGGTCGATGGCCTCGGCATAATCGCCATCGCGCAATGCCTGCTCGGCGCCTTCCATGGCCCGGTCCGCCTGGTCCAGCGAATTGCGCGCCGCCTCGCCCTCGGCCGCGCCAAGGGGCAACCCGTCCCGCTGCCGCTGCAACTCGTCCCGCAGCGCTCTTTGACGCTCCGCCAGATCGCCGGGAGACGGCGCGGCGCCCCCTCCCTGCTCGGCGCCCCCTGCGCTGCCATCGGCACCGGTGCCGCCCTCGTGGCTCTGACCCTGACCCTGGCCACCATTGCGCCCCTCATTGCCCTGACTCTCGCCCCGTTGCGCGTTCGGATTGAACTGTTCCTGCAGGTCACGGAAGGCCTGATCCGACAGGCCCTGCTGGTCACGGAGTGTTTCCGCCAGATCATCCATCGCCTGCTGACCCGGGCTGCCGCCCTGCCCGGAATTGCCCTGCGTCATGCGCAGGTTTTCCATCATCTGCTGGAACTCCTGCAGAGCCTGTTCCGCCTCCGCCATCCGGCCTTGTTCCATCAATTCCTGAATTCGGTCCATCATGGCCTGCAAATCGGACTGGCTGAGCTGAATACTGTCTTGCCGGCCTTCGCTGCCGTCCTGATCTCCAGCCTCCGATTCGGCCTGGCGTGACAATTGGCGCATGTAATCCTGTGTGGCGTCGCGCAGCTCTTGCATGAGGCGGGCGATTTCCTCCTCGCTGGCGCCGTCCCGCATCGCCTGACTGAGCCGTTCCTGCGCTTGCCGCATCCGCTCCAGCGCGTCGCCGACGTCGCCCTCTTCGATCTGCTTGGCCAGGTCCCACAGCGCGGCGGCGATCTCCTCCTGATGCGCCTGCCCCAGACCATCCGGTCCTGCCGCATACCGTTCCAGCCGCTTCAGGATCGTCCGCAGCTGCAGATAATGACCACTGTCGTGAAATACATCGCCGGGCCGGTGCGACAGCGTGCGTAAAATCTGCGCCACCCGGGTCGCATTGGCCCGCGCCCACAACAGATCCCGCCGCTGTTCGATCAGGGCCGCCGCCACCGGGTCAAAAAACCGCCGCGCCGTCAGCGGGGCCGCGAGGGACGCCACCGGGCTCAGTTGCGTGGCGGCATCCTCGGACCGGATGCTGTATGTCACGGGCATATTGGCCCATGGATGAGCGGCGAAATCCTCTACCAGCGCCTCGCTGAAAATCCGCCGGTCCCCCGTCAGCGCCAAAGGCAGCGCCATTTCAATCGGTTCGCGGGAATCCGGTGCGATCTGCAAGCCATGGCGACGGTCCAACGCAGGCATATCCAGCGTGATCACGACGCTGCCACCGACGACGCCATAATCATCCGAGGCATTGAACGGCAGCGTCATGGTGCCATCTGCAGACAGGTCCGGATTGCCGGTGATCACCACATGCGGGCGCGCATCCGCGATCACGTCGACCTGCCAGCTGCGCCCGCCGGGCCCGTTGATTGCCACCTCACCGGCCTCGACGACAGAAAAGCTCTGATCGGGGGCCGCTTCCGCCGTTTTTTCGCCGCGGACACCAGAGACCGTTTCCGCCAATGCCAGATCCCCGGCTTCGCCGTAGAACCGCAGGGTGATCCTGCTGTTTTCCGGCACCCGCAATGTCTCATCCGTTATATCGCCCAGATAAAGCGTCGGAAGGCCCGTGTAGCGGGGCGGCTCCACCCAGCCTTCCCATGTGGCCCCCCCCAGGCCGGCGGCGCCAGCCCCCGGCATCAGATCGGAGACGGACCCCGCCCGCCACCCGGTGCCAAAGAGCGCACCGACAATCAGGATCAGCAATGCCGCATAGCGCAGCGCATAGGGGTCGCGGTCTGCGATCCGCAGGTTCGGAACCGGCGCACGGGCCGCCGCCGCGCGGGCGGTCATGCGGGTCTGATGGATCTTCCACAGTGCAGCAGAAGCCGGATCGCCCGCGCCAGAGGCCTGCGTATCCAGCAAGGCGGCAATCGGGCGGCCCGGCAGGGTTTCATCCAGCCGCGTGACCGCCTCGGACCGGCGTGGCCACTGAAACCGCACAATGCCAAGAACCAAAGCCGCCAGACCGCCCAGCAGCGCCAGCCCCGCCAGCGTCCAGACCGCCTCTGGCGGGAGTGCGTTCTGCAGATCCAGAAGAGCCGCGCCCATGGCCAGACAGGCCACTGTCAACATGGGCCAGAAGGCCCGCCATAGCCGCTCGGCGACCATCCCGAACCGGGTCAGCCAGACGGCCCGCCGCAACGCAGTCAGAGCAGCCACACCGCGGCCGGAGGTCTCCTCAACGGGTGTTCCGGGTGTGCCGGGTGTGCCGGGGGGGTCGGTTGGGGTCATTCCGCTTTGCCTCCGCGCGCCTGTTGGCCGACCGGTGGGCCGACCGGCGGGGGAATGTCCCCCGCTCTCATGGCCGCTGCAGCACCGGCACCTGCGCCGATTTGCGCAGGCCGGACGTTACAGCCACTCCGGTATGGTATCGCGGTTTATCATTTCGTCAAAGGTCGGACGCGGGCGGATGACCGCAAATTGATCGCCGTGCACCAGAACCTCCGGAATGAGCGGTCGCGAATTGTACTCGCTGGACATCACCGCGCCATAGGCCCCGGCGCCGCGAAAGGCGACAATATCCCCGGCGCTGAGCGGCGGCATCAGGCGTTCCTTGGCAAAGGTATCGCCCGTCTCGCAGACCGGCCCGACGATATCATAGCGATGCGGTTCGGTGCCGGGCGCGGGTTCGCGCAGGGGCACGATATCGTGATGGGCATCATACATCGCCGGGCGGATCAGATCGTTCATCGCCCCGTCGAGAATCAGGAAATCCCGACCCTCGCCCTGTTTCACATAGATCACCTTGGACACCATCAACCCCGCGTTGCCCGCGATCAGACGCCCCGGCTCGATCTCGATCTCGCAGTTCAGATGCCCCAGGGTATCCTTGATCAGCTGACCGTATTCGATCGGCAAGGGCGGCGCCTCGTTCGAGCGCGTGTAGGGGATGCCCAAGCCGCCCCCAAGATCGAGACGGCGAATGTCGTGGCCATCTGCGCGCAGGATTTCGGTCAGTTCCGCGACCTTCTGATAGGCAAGGCCAAAGGGCTCCAGCTCGGTCAGCTGCGAGCCGATATGCACGTCGATGCCGATCACATCGAGCCCCTTGAGGCGCGCCGCATGCGCATAGACCTCGCGCGCCCGCGAAATCGGTATGCCGAATTTATTCTCGGATTTTCCGGTGGCGATCTTGGCGTGGGTCTTGGCATCCACGTCCGGATTGACGCGCAGGGTGATCGGCGCGACGACACCAAGGTCCAGCGCAACCGCGTTGATCACTTCCATTTCCGGCTCGGATTCGACATTGAACTGCCGCAGGCCACCCGCCAGCGCGGTGCGGATTTCATCGGCGGTCTTGCCGACGCCCGAAAATACGATCCGTTCACCCGGCACACCTGCGGCCTTGGCGCGCAGATACTCGCCCTGACTGACCACATCCATGCCCGCTCCGGCCTCGGCCAGCGTCTTCAGGATCGCCTGATTGGAGGCCGCCTTCATGGCATAGCAAACCAGATGCTCCGTCCCCTCCAGCGCCTCGTCGAACAGGCGATAATGGCGCAACAAGGTTGCGGTGGAATAGACGTAGAACGGCGTGCCCACCGCGGCCGCAATGTCGGCGACGGGGACGTCTTCGGCGAACAGAGCGCCATCACGATAGAGAAAATGATCCATGGGTCGCGTTTAGGGCAAAACCGGCGGCCGGATCAATTGATTCCGCCGCTCCGGTCCGCCTCTGGTGCAATTGGATCGATGGGCGGGTGGCAGTTGAGGACCTCAATCGCCCCAGACCACTCCCACGCGGGCCTCGCCCGACAGATAGAGGCCGGTGCCGGATTGGCCCCCCGACTGGGTGCCGGGCTGGGCGTCGGGCTGGGTAGGTTTCCGGTGATCCGACCGCGGGACGTAGCCGTCACAACCCGAAATCACCAGCATCATTGCCAGCACGAAGCCCCCCTTCGCGGGTGGCAATATCCGCAAGATGGCCCCGCTGGGGATCACAGGCCGACACTCACCGTGACCGGCCCCTTGCTGACGCCAACAGCCCCCCCGAGGTGAATGCCGCTGCCGGAGATCCCAAGCCCCGCGTTCAGGCTCGGGCGCACCGGCTCGCCATCGACCCCGCAGGCCGAAACCAACGCCACGACACCCAGAACGATCAAAACACGGGCCATGTCACACTCCTGTATCCAGTTGCCGTCTTGCACTTGTCGATCCTGCCGATCAGGCCGTCCAGGTCGCCCGGGACTCACCCCAGGGCTTTTTTCCACCGCGCCACCTGAGCGCGGACCTGTTCCGGCGCGGTGCCGCCATACGACAGGCGCGAATTCACGGAATTCTCGACACCCAGCACCGTGAAGATATCGTCTGAAATGCCCTCATGCACGCTTTTCATGTCCGCAAGGCTCAGATCCGGCAGATCGCAGCCGCGCGCCTCGGCCATGGCGACCAGCGCCCCGGTCACATGGTGGGCATCCCGGAACGGCACCTTCAGGACGCGCACCATCCAATCCGCCAGATCCGTGGCGGTCGAAAACCCGGAGCCCGCAGCCGCGGCAAGGCTGTCGCGATTGGCGGTCATATCCTTGACCATGCCGGACATGGCGGCCAAGGCCAGCATCCAGTTGTCGGCGGCATCAAAGACCTGTTCCTTGTCTTCCTGCATGTCCTTGGAATAGGCGAGCGGAAGCCCCTTCATCACCATCATCAGCGCGGTATTTGCGCCAAAGATGCGCCCCACCTTGGCACGAATCAGCTCGGCAGCATCCGGGTTCTTCTTCTGCGGCATGATCGACGACCCGGTGGAAAAGCGATCCGACAGGGTCACAAACCGGAATTGCGCCGACGACCAGATCACCAGCTCTTCGGCAAAGCGGCTCAGGTGCATGGCGCAGATCGACGCGACGGACAGGAACTCCAGCGCGAAATCCCGATCAGAGACCGCGTCCAGCGAGTTCGCCGCTGGCCGGTCAAACCCCAGCGCCTCTGCGGTCATGTCACGGTCGATCGGGAATGATGTCCCCGCCAGCGCCGCCGCACCCAATGGGCATTCATTCATCCGCGCCCGTGCGTCCCGGACCCGGCTCAGGTCACGGCCGAACATTTCGACATAGGCCATCATGTGATGTCCCCAGGTCACCGGCTGCGCGGTCTGCAGATGCGTAAAGCCCGGCATCACCCAATCGGCGCCTGCTTCGGCCTGATCGACCAGCGCCGCGATCAATACTTCCAGCCCGTTGGCCGCCGCATCCAGCTGATCGCGCACCCAGAGTTTGAAATCGGTGGCGACCTGATCATTGCGCGAACGGCCCGTATGCAGACGCCCGGCCGGTTCGCCAATGATCTCCTTCAGCCGGGCTTCGACATTCATATGGATGTCTTCCAGCGCGGTGGAAAAGGTGAAATTGCCGCTATCGATCTCTGACAAAACGGTGAGCAGCCCTTCACGGATCGCCTCCGCATCATTATCCGTAATCACACCGGTCGCGGCGAGCATCGCCGCATGAGCCCGCGAACCAGCAATATCCTGCGCCGCCATGCGCTGGTCGAACCCGATCGAGGCATTGATCGCCTCCATGATCGCGCCCGGTCCTGCGGCAAAGCGGCCGCCCCACATCTGGTTCGAGGTCTTGTCTGTCATGGCCCAACCCTGGAGATAAAATGCGTCTTGTTCGTCTGCTTTCCCTTTATATGGCCCTTGCTCTGGGTGCAAACGCCACCTTCGCCGCCGACCTGAATGCCGTCAAAGCCCTGCGAGAGGGCGATATGAAGAAGCTCGTGCTTCATCCCGCGTCAAAACCGGCGTCCGAGGCTGTCTTTTTCCTGGCCGATGATGCAGGCATCGCAACCCTGGCCGACTATCAGGGCAAATATGTCCTGCTGAATTTCTGGGCGACCTGGTGTGCGCCCTGCCGCAAGGAAATGCCGATGTTGTCGGCCCTGCAAACCGAGTTCGGAGGCGAAAATTTCGAAGTTTTAACGCTGGCATCGGGGCGCAACTCGCCTGTTGCGATCCGAAAATTCTTTGACGACATCGGCGTCTCCAACCTGCCGCGCCATCAGGATCCAAAAGGGGCACTGGCGCGCGACATGGCCGTATTCGGGCTGCCGATCACGGTCATTTTGGACCCAAAAGGCCATGAAATCGGACGTTTGCGGGGCGAGGCCGACTGGGGTTCCGACAGCGCCAGAGCCGTAATCGCGGCGCTGCTTGCCGGATCTTGACGAACAACCGCACAAAGGTCGATGCGGCTGTTTAATAAAATGCAGCCATTAATCCCCACTCAACCCTTTTCAGAGAATGTATGGTCAATGGACAACTCGGACGCGCCCGGACCAACTGTGGACGCTGAAAACCGATGGGGTTGAGAAAGTGAAAAAACGGCATTTCTGGAAGACCGACATCCCGGAAGGGGCGGAAAACCCACTCTCTGCGGCAATTGTCGCCCGCGACCGCAACGTCGTGGACATGGTGGCAGAAGCGGTCAAGCACGACCAGACGCTTCTGGCCTATCAGCCAATTGTGCAGAGCCACTCGCCAGAAACAATCGCCTTCTACGAGGGCTATATTCGGGTGATGGACGCGACCGGAAGAATTATTCCCGCGCGCGAATTCATGAACGTGATCGAAGAGCGTGAACTGGGGCGCAAGCTGGACTGCCTCGCTCTGGAGCAAGGCCTGCAAGTCCTGCAACGCAATCCGAACGTCCGCCTGTCGATCAACATGTCGGCCCGCTCGATCGGATACAGTCAGTGGCTGAAGGTGCTTGAACGTTTTCTTGCCCGCGATCGTTTTCTGGGTGAACGGCTGGTGCTCGAGATCACAGAAGCCTCCGCCATGGCTGCTCCTGAATTGGTGATCGACTTCATGGATCAGATGCAGCAGCACGGCATCGCCTTTGCGCTCGACAACTTTGGCGCCGGCACAACGGCGATCGCACATTTCCGCGACTTTTTCTTTGACGCCGTGAAAATCGATGGGCAATTCGTGCGCGGCGTTCATTCCAACCACGACAATCAGGCGGTGATTTTGGCGCTGGTGGCAATCGCCAAACAGTTCGACATGTTCATCGTCGCAGAATCGGTGGAACGGCAAGAGGATGCCGACTTCTTGATCGAAGCCGGCGTGGACTGTTTGCAGGGGTTCCTGTACGGCGCGCCCAGCATTACGCCTCCCTGGCAAGATGAAGACGGGTCACGGGCCCGCGCGTAGATGAGCCGCTGCGAGAGAGCCCGCGCAATCGAACCGCGCGCGCATAGCCCCAGTGCCCCAGTGCCGAACTGGACCGGATGAAACCCGCGCGCGGTTTCTGAAGGTGCGAATGGCGGCTTGACCGTCTCGCCAGCCCCCTTGGACGGCGCGATGACCGATGTGGCGAGCGTGGTCCAGTCTGACCCCATTGGAACCGATCTGACCGCATTGGGACAGGTAGAGGGGGACCGGTGCCAACCCGCCACGACGTTCTTCACCCTGCGCCGCCAGCGCAGGATACATGTAGGATACAGACGGGGCGGCAGGATACATACGGGGCAGCAGCCGACGCCGGAGCCCCGCAGGTCAGGCCGGCTGCCGCAGGAGGCGCAGTTCCGCAGAGCGGGCATGGCCTTCCATCCCTTCGGTCCGGCTGATCCGCGCGGTGCGCAGCGCCAGTTCATGCGAGGCCGCCGCGTTGCAGCGTTGCCAGGTCACCGTCTTGGTAAACTTATGCACCGAAAGACCGCCGGTATAGCGCGCAGCGCCGCTGGTGGGCAGCACGTGATTGGGACCCGAGGTCTTGTCGCCAAACGCCACTGTCGTCTCCTTGCCCAGAAACAACGAGCCATAGGCCGAGAGCCGGTCCAGCCACCACTCGAGGTCTTCGGCCTGGACCTGAAGGTGCTCGGGCGCGTAGCGGTCGGCCACTTGGGCTGCCTCTTCCCGACTGTCGCACAGGATGACCTCGGCGCGCTCGACCCAGGCAACACGGGCGGCGGTGGCATTGGGTTCGGGCAGACTGTCGATCATCGCCGAGACACGGGTCATGACGGTATCGGCCAGCGCCCTGTCGGTGGCCACCAGCCAGACCGGACTGTCGGCCCCATGCTCTGCCTGGCTGACCAGATCCCAGGCCACGGTATCGGGATCGGCGGTGTGATCGGCCACCACAAGCGAATCTGTGGGGCCGGCAAACATGTCGATCCCCACCTCGCCAAAGAGCATCCGCTTGGCCTCCGCCACGTAGCTGTTGCCGGGGCCCACGAGGATATCCGCGGGACGGCCGCCAAAGAGCCCCTTGGACATGGCCGCAACCCCCTGCACCCCGCCGAGATTGAGGATCAGATCCGCGCCGCAGAGGTCCATGGCAAAGACGATGGCATCGGGAATGCCGACCTCGGGCCGGGTCGGCGAACAGGCGGTGATATGTGGCACACCCGCGACCTTGGCCGTGGTGACCGTCATCAACGCGCTGGCAATGTGGCTGTAGCGCCCGCCCGGCACGTAGCACCCCGCACTCGAGACGGGGATCTGTTTTTGCCCGGCGATCAACCCGGGCATGACCTCGACCTCGCATTCGCCCATTGTCGCCTTTTGGGCCTCGGCAAAGCGGCGGATGTTCCCATGCGCAAAGCGGATATCATCCTTGAGCTGTTCGGGCACGCGGGCGCAGGCAGCAGCGCGGGCCGCCTGTGACACCACGATGTCGCCGGTCCAGTGGTCGAGCTTGCGGGCATAGTTGCGCACCGCCGCCTCGCCGTCCTGATCGATATTGGCCAGCATGGCGGCCACAATATCCCGCAGGTCCTTGTGTTCGACCGCGGGGCGGGGCTTCGCTTTCTTCAGATATGTGATGGCCATGGGTTCAACTCTGTTTCATCTGGGAATGGAGGTGGATCGCGTCGGCCAGGGCATCGATCGTGTCGATGATCGGGACGGGGGCGGGCAGACCGGGGGCGAGCAGGGAAAATTCGGAGCAGGCGACACACAGCAGCGATGCGCCGCCCTGCGCCATTTCGGCGGCGGCGGCGGCCAGGATGTCTTGCGCCTTGGGGGTCGGGCCGCGCGCCTTGATCGACCGGATCGCGGCGAGCATCCGGTCCATATCCGAGGGCCAGATCGCATTGAGCCCCGCGCGAGAAAGCGCCGCGTCGAACACACCGGCCAGACGCACTGCCGGCGAGGCAAGCAGGCCGATGGCGGCGCCCGGGGCGAGGCAGTCCGCGGCCCGGGCCACGGCCAGATCCACCATGTTCAGAAACGGGATGGAGACCGCCACCTTGATCTGCGGCGCGTAGTGATGCGCCGTGTTGCAGGGCATGGCGAGCGCAGTGGCTCCGGCTGCCTCCAGCCGCTGCGCCATCTCGGCCAAGACCGGCGCAGGGTCGGGGCCGCTGCCGTCGATCAGATGCGCAATGCGCGACGGCACCTGCGGATTCATGTCAATCAGAAGCGGCAGGTGATCGGCATCGTCCGTGGCACGGACCATGGCCAGAACGCGCTGCTGCAGGAGGATTGTCGCCTCGGGCCCCATGCCGCCCAGAACACCCACGACCCTGCGGCTCATGCTGCGACCTCCATCACGGCTTCGCCGATCAATTCGGCAATGAGAGCACAGTCCGCTTCGGAAAACCTGAACGGCAGGCGCATGTCGAACAGCGTCGCCATGATGCGGTCGGTCTGTGGCAGCTCTTGCGCGGTGACATAGCGCCACGACTGATGCGAGGAGGTAAAGCCTGCAGGCTCCGGGGCGCCGAACCATTTCAATTCCACCCCACGCTGCGCGGCTGCGGCAATCACCCCGCGGCACTGGGCGGCGGAAAACTCCGGCAGGCGGAACTGGATGGATGAGCCGACATGGCTTTCCTGCGACGGCAGGTCGATTGTCGCGATCAGATTGTGCGCCTGCAGGCCCCGTTCGACCACCGCATAGCGGGCGTTCCAGCGGGCGATATTCTCTTCCAGATGCGCCAGTTGCGGGCGCAGGATGGCCGCGCGCACCGCATCCATCCGGGCCGAGCAGTTCGGCATCTCGTAGCGGGCTTGGTCAAAGGCCTGCGGATCGGGCCCCGCGCCGTGGCGGTCATACAGCATATAGCTGCCCGACAGGATGGTGGCCCGGGCGGCGACCCCGGCATCATTCGTGGTCAGAAACCCGCCTTCGCCAGAGTTCATGTGCTTGTAGGTCTGGGTCGAAAAGCACGCCACCTTGCCGAAGTTTCCCGACCGCCTGCCGGCCCAGCCTGCGCCCATCGTATGGGCGCAATCCTCGATCACCGTGACACCGGCGCGGTCGCAGATCTGCATCACCCGGTCCATGTCGCACAGATGCCCGCGCATATGCGAGAGCAGCAGGACCTTTGCGCCCGAACTCTCGATCCTGGTTTGCAGATCCTGCGGATCGAGACGCAGGTTCTGGTCGATCTCCACCAGGACTGGCTGACCCCCGACCGCCCGGATCGCGCCGGGGACCGGGGCGAGCGTGAAGCCGTTGGTCAGGACAGGATCGCCTGCAGAGACGCCGCAGGCGCGCAGGGCGATTTGCAGCGCCTGACCGCCAGAGGTGACGGCAAGGCAATAGTCACAGCCTTGCCAGTCGCGATATTCCGCTTCCAGATGCGCCACCTCGCCGACCTCGTCGGCGGCGAGGTTGTAGCGGTGCAGCCGGCCCGATTGCAGCACCGCCACCGCGGCCGCTATGGCCTCTGCGGGGAGCGCGTCTTGTTGCGTAAAGGTGCCGGTAAATCTGCGTGCCACGGGCGGGAGCCTTCTCAGAGGTGGACCCAGCGGTCGGTGTTGTCGAACGCAAAGTCATAGCCCGCCAGCGCCGCCACCCCTCCGGTATGGAGAAAGACGATGCGTTCGCCCTTGAAGGCGCCCTTGCGGGCCAGATCGATCAGGCCTGCGGCCCCTTTGGCGGAATAACAGGGATCGAGCAGGATGCCTTCGAGTTCGGCAAACATCCGGATCGCCTCGATGCCGCTGTCGGTGGGCAGGCCGTAGCCTTCGCCGACGTAATCCGTATTGGCGATGACATCCTCGCGCTTGACGACGCCGGCGCAGCCCAGTTTGTCGGCGGTTCGGCAGGCCAGATCATAGACCATCTGTTCCTGCTTCGGCTGCGGTGCGCGGGTGCCGATGCCCAGGATCGGGATCTGTGCATTCATCGCGCACATGCCGGTGACCAGACCGGCCTGCGTCCCGGAAGAGCCGGTCGCATGGACCAGCCGGTCGATCTTCATGCCGGAGCTGTTGACCTGATTCAGCAGCTCGAAAGCGCAATTGACATAGCCCAGCGCCCCGGTCGGGTTCGAGCCACCCCCCGGAATGACATAGACCTTGTGGCCCTCTGCGCGCTTTTTCTCGGCGGCGCGCTCCATTTCGCCCGCCATGTCGTGGCCGCCCGGAAATTTCTCGGTCGTGGCGCCATGCAGATGATCCAGCAGCACGTTGCCGTTGGTGTTGTAATTGCCATCCTGATAGCCGGTGCGGTCCTCCAGAAGAATGTGGCAACCGAGCCCCAGTTTGGCCGCGTAGGCCGCGGTCTGGCGCCCATGGTTGGTCTGGGTCGCGCCCTGCGTCATGACCATGTCGGCGCCCTGTTCGATGGCCTCGGCCATCAGGAATTCCAGCTTCCGGGTCTTGTTGCCGCCAGTCGACATGCCGGTGCAATCATCGCGTTTGATCCAGATTTCAGTGCCCAGTTCCCTGGACAGCCGGTTCATATGCTCCAGCGGCGTAGGCAGATGGGCGAGGTGGACGCGGGGAAAACGGGACAAATGCATATCAGTATCCTTGGTAAATATGGGCCAGTGAGCGACGGGCGTTGCAGCGACAGTGCCGTGTCATCATGCCCGCATGCGACTGTATTCGGGATCGTATGGCGAAGGCGCGATCACTTCAGTACCGACAATATCGCCATAATGATCAAGGTCGATCTTCGTGCCGGGGGCGGCCAGGGCGGGCTCGACATAGGCATAGGCGAGGTTGAGGCCCAGCCGGTGCCCCCAATCGCCCGAGGTGATGGTGCCAACGACCCGGCCGTCCCGCATCAGCGAGGCACCGCCATGGGCGGGCGCATCGGTGGCGGCGACCTGCAGCGTAACCAGCGATTTGCGCGGACCTGCCTCGATGCGCTTGAGCAGCGCGGCCTTGCCGATGAAGTCACCCTTTTCGGGCTTCACGAAACGGTCGAGCGCGGTCTCGAAAGGGTCGAAATCTGTCAACAGATCGGCCTTCCAGTGCAAGAAGCCTTTTTCCATCCGCATGGAGTCGACGGCCCTGGCGCCAAAGAGCTTCAGCCCATGCGCCTCGCCTGCCTTTCTGAGCGCCAGCCAGGCCGCATAGAGCGCGGCATTGGGGACGTGGATCTCATAGGCCAATTCGCCCGAGAAGCTGACGCCCAGCACCGTGGCCGGAGCGAAACCGATGAAACATTCGCGCGCGCTGAGCCAGGGAAAGGCCTCGCGCGACCAGTCGCCGCGCGAACAGGCAGTCAGCACATCGCGCGCCTTGGGCCCGGCCAGCACGAGGATGGTCTGGTCGTTTGTCAGGCTGCGGATCTGCACGTCCTCGTCCTCGCGCAGATGCAGTTTGAGCCAGTCCATGTCGTGATACTCGCTCGCCGCCGCCGAGCCGTACCAGACCCGCGCCGGACCGCGATCGGACGGCGGCAGGTTGGCCACTGTTGCTTCGCCCTTGACCATGCCGTGATGGTTCAAGAGGTATCCCAGCCCCACGCGGCCGTCGCGTTTGGGGACCGCGCCGCAGAACATCCGATCCAGAAAGCTGTGCCGGTCGGCGCCGGTGATCTCGAAGCGATTGAAACCGTTGACCTCGCAGAGTCCGACGTTCTCCTGCACATTCTTCACCTCGGCGGCGACCAGATCGAAGGCCTCGTCGAAATTGAACGTCAGCGATGGGTGGAAGTCGGGCGCGGGCTTGATGTAGTCGACCCGCTCCCAGCCGTTGACCACGGTGAACTCGGCGCCTTCGGCGGCCAGGATCGGGGTCAGCGGCGTTGTCTTGGCCGGGCGCCCCGCCGGGCGGTGTTCGTGAGGGAAATGGAACCGGAATTCATTCTGATAATCCTCGATGGATTTCAACGCGGTCAACTCGACGTTGGCATGGCCGGTGAAACGGCGCGGATCGATCACCCAGGTGTCATAGCAGGCCTCGCCATGCACGATCTGCTGTGCGAGCAACCAACCGTGGCCGCCACCCTCGCCCAGACCGGCCCGCAGGCCGATGATACAGAAGGCGTTGCGCTTGCCCGGGATCGGGCCCACCAGCGGCGCGCCGTCGATGGTATAGGTGATCGGGCCGTTGACGATCGACCGGATGCCGGTCTCGGCCAGCGCGGGCATCCGTTCAAAGGCGCCTTCCAACACATCCATGACACGATCGAGATCATCGGGGCAGAGCGCGTTGACAAAATTCGGGTCGATCCCGTCCATGCCCCATGTCTTGCAGTCCTGTTCATAGAACCCCACCAGCAGGCCCCCCTTTTCCTGGCGGCTGTAGTAATCCGAGATCGGGCAGCGCAGAAGCGGCATGCGGTGGCCCGCCTCGGCAATCGCCGGGATGTCCTCGGTCAGGAAATACTGATGCTCCATCGAGGCGACCGGGTGATGCACTCCCATCATCGCGCCAACCTCGTTGACACGATAGCCACAGGCATTGACGACGATATCGCAGTCGATATCGCCCTTTTCCGTGTGTACGGTCCAGGTGTCATCCCTGTGCTGGGTCAGCGCGGTGACAGGGGTTTCGCGATAGACCTCGGCGCCTGCCTTGCGGGCATGATACGCCAGCGCCTGACACAGCTGCGCCGGGTCGATATCCCCGTCCAGCGGGTCCCAGAGCCCGCCCAGCAGGTTGGTGGTCGAAATCAGCGGGTGGCGGCGGGCGCATTCCTCGGCATCGATGACCTCAAAATCGACCCCCATGCCGCGCGCCATCGACGCGAAGTGGCGGTAGCCCATCATCTGGGCTTCGGTATTGGCCAGCCGGATGCCGCCATCGGCGTGGTGGTAATTGATCGGATATTCGGGGTTCTCGGACAGTTCCTTGTACAGGTTTATCGAATGCGTCTTCAGCCCCACCATCGTCTGGTTGCCGCCGAAATTCGTCACCTGCGCCGCCGAATGCCAGGTCGTGCCCGAGGTCAACTCGTTGCGCTCGACCAGAACCACATCGCTCCAACCTTCCTTGGTCAAATGATAGAGCGTCGAACAACCGGCGATGCCGCCACCGATCACTACAACCTTGGTCCGAGATTTCATGGGGTCGCCTCCGATACATGCTGCCGGAATTAGGAGCCGAAGCTGGCTCCCCCGCAACGCGAATGGGATTGCTATCAAAAAATCGAAGCGAGTTTATGATTAGCTGAGATGAAGGGCGAAAAGTTTGCGTCCAGCCTGCAGGACGTGCCTCATGGAGGACAAACCGGAAGGCGCCCCATGCCGCCCCGGTTGCGACCTTCGTTGGAGATGGGCTTCAGTCGACCAGCTTGAAACTGTCGGCGAGCCAGGGATCACTGCGGTGAAACGGGGTCAATGCATGATCCTGGATCAGGCGGCGCATTTTACTGTCGACCAGTTCGATCACCGAGCGCGAGCAATCCGGCGTTGTCACCAGCGTCAGGGTGCGCGCAAAGTTTTTGCCGGGCAGAAATTGCTGCATTCGCAGCCGCGAATGAAACTGCTTCGCGCGCAGGAACAGCAGCGGCGTCGTGATTGTCCAACCGGCTCCGGCGGCGGTCATGGCCATCAGGGTCTGATTATTGCTGCATTCGAACCGATGCGGCGACGTGACCCCGATCCGCCGCAATTGCGTCTCGATCTGGCGGGCGATCATCAGGTTACCGGAAAAACGCAGGAATGGCAGCTTGGTGCGCCCCTCGACGATGTCGCTCAGGGATTGTTCGGTGACCAGCGGCAGCACCGCCACAAACGGATCGCGCAGCATCGGCCGGTCCCGGAGATCGCTCAGCTGTTCGTCCGGCGCAGTGGTAATGCCCATGTCGAGCTGGCGGTTGCGCAGCATCTCGATAATCTCGTGGCTCGAGTCGGTGTGATACATGAAATCGCAGGTCGGCATGCTGGCCGAGAGGAACACGGCCAGTTCCGGGATGATGTCGCTGTCGAAATCCACGATTGTGCCAAGCCGCAGATAGCTGGCCTCGGCGACGCTGCCGGCGGAGGCCTCGGCCTTGGCCTTGCGGATCGCGAGCAGCGCCTCTTCGATATTGCGCAGAAAGGTCTGGCCCTTGGGCGTCAGCACCATCGGCCTGCGGGCGTGATTGAACAACTCAACCCCGAGATGCTCTTCGAGAGACCGCAGATGGTGCGACACCGTGCTCACCGTCAGCCCGGCCTCCCGGGCTGCCGCCTGCAGCGAGCCATCTCTGGCGCAGGTCTGAAACAGTTCCAGCGACTTGAGGCTGAGATCCTTGGAGGGGTTCAGGCGGGGCATCGGGCCATCTCGGTTTGATACGGGTCGCTGCAGCTTACTCCTAACTTTTGTGAGTATAAAACTCAAAAATTCTCATCAGGGCGGAGGTGTTCTGACCCTCGACTGGGTCCTGAACGGCCGTTGGACACCTCGGTCGGACTGAAAGCACCAGCAGATCAGCCCCGACAGACAGACGATGCCGCAGATTGACCGGCATCCCCATGCAGGCGCCGTCTGTCTGCTGAGCGCAGTCTGCGGCTTGATCTTGGCGACCGGTGCCGGAGGATCTGGATCGATGCGGCGGCCCCGGCGGAGCGCCCGACTTCGACGCGATTGCCGCGACCCTGGGCGTGGAGACCGACCTGCTGAGACCGGTCATGCAAGAGGCCGGAGCCCGGATCGGGTCAATACCGCACTGGCATCCCTGGCTGCGGGACGGACTGCTGCCGCAAATGCCGGTGCCGTTCAGCACCCGGCTTGTCGGTCTCAGCGCTCCTGCGATCCAAGGATCCAGAAGGCGAAAAGCGGTTCATTGCCGGATTCCATGGAATGTACGATGCCGGGGGCATTGTAGAAGGTCCCGCCCAGCCCCGGCTCGACCGCCTCCTGCAGATCGTGGCTGAACCGACCCGGACTGAGGATGAGGTAGGTTTCTTCGGGCGGGTGCGTATGGTCCGGATAGCGAACATGAGGCGCCAGGATGGTAACGCCGACCGACACGTCCGTGCGCCGCTCCAGTCCTCCGGGTCCAACGATCAGGGCATTCGCATGCCCCTCTGCAAAGCTGTCACTCGCCCCGTCCATCGACCCGCTGCGCTGTCTCCAGACCAGCGATGGTTCGAGTGCAAAGAACAGCCGCGCGAGCCGGTGGAGGTCTTCAGGGAAACTCTGCGCTCTTGCTGCGATGCTGTCGAGGTGCCGACACGCGGGCAAGCGCTGCCCGGCGGCCTGCCTTGAGTCGCGCGGCCGGGCCAGAGCCTCGAATGACCGGGACAGCATTGTCTGCTCTTCGGGCAGGCCTGCGCGGGAACTGAGGGCGTTTTGCAAGGCCGAGACAAAGGCCTGCAGGGCATGTGGTCGGGTCGTCATGTGGCCTCCTGTCGGGCTGTGGCTGCCGCCATGGTCCGGGTGTCACCCCATTGCCGGGGCGACTGCCCGTACAGGCGTTTGAACTCGCGGCTGAATTGCGAGGGGCTGATATAGCCCACGTCCAGCGCCGCCTCGGAGACGGTCATGCCGCCTGCGATCTTCATCGCGGCGTGGTTCAGGCGCATGGATTTGACGAACTGGATGGGTGACATCGTTGTGGCCTGTTTGAACTTGCGGTGAAACACGGCGCGGCTCATGCCGACGCGGCTGGCCATGTCATTGATCGACATCGGCTCTCCGAGGTTCGACGACAGATCCGCGATAGACCGCGCAATGGGATTGCCCGGCGCAAAGGCGTGGCGGGCGAACTGGCCCGCTTCGCCCTTGAGGATGGCATAGTAAAGTTCGCGCAGCCGCGCATCGCCAAGAACCGCCCGGTCCGCCAGAGATCCGCTCAGCTGCACCAGCCGCAACAGCGCGTCCAGAAAGGTGTCGTTCCAGCGGGCCAGACGAATGCCCGGCGCTTGGCCCTTGGTCTCGGGGATACGGCACCCGGCGGCGTCCATCTCGATGCTGATTTCCGTCATCAGGCGCGGATCGAGCGCGATATAGACCCCAAGCAGCGGGGTCTGCGGCGATGCGGTGGGCGTGCCGGCCTCGACCGGCATCGACATCGGACAGCACAGGTAACGACTGCTGTCATAGGCATGGCGCTGCCCGTCCAGAACCGCCTCCTTGGCGCCGCTGACAATGGCGATGACGCAGGGTTCATAGACCGCCGGAGCGCAGGGCATCGCCTCGGTCGCACGAAACAACTGGATACCTTTGATACCGGTGGCGACCATGCCGTCGCTGGTCATCCGGGCCTCGATGATCTGTCTGATCTGCTCTTTGCTCATGCGCCTCAGCCTGAATAGCCGAGAGGCCCATTGCAACCGACGTGATACAATCGGGCAAGTATTCGCGACGATCCCGCCTGTTTTTGGCGCAGCACGCCATTTATCTCCGATCTCAACGCAGCGATGAAAGTGCACTGTCCCGTGCGCCCCCATGAGAGGATCAGACCATGGCAGATACAGCATTCGGCCCCAAGGGCTGGACACCCGAACGTCTCGGCACTCTCGCAGGCAAGACCTTTGTCATCACCGGCGCCAATGCAGGCGCGGGGTTTCAGGCCGCGCGCATCCTTCTGTCGAAGGCGGCAAAGGTGGTGATGCTGAACCGCAGCGCCGGAAAATCAGCCGCCGCCGTGCAGGGCCTGAAACAGGAATTCGGCCCAGGCGCGGAGGTGAGCTTCATCCGCATGGATCTCGCGGACCTGGCCTCTGTGCGCGCCGCGTCAGAGGAGGTGCTGAAAACCGTGCCGCAGATCGACGCCCTGATCTGCAATGCGGCGATCGCCCAGGTGCCTGATCAGAACCTCACCAAGGACGGTTTTGAAAGCCAGTTGGGCACCAACCACTATGGCCATTTCGCGCTCTCTGGCCTGCTCTTCGACCGGATCGAGGCCTCGCAAGGCCGGATCGTCGTCGTCGCCAGCCTTGGCTACAAGATGGGGATCCGGACCATCCAGTTCGACGACATGAACTGGGACACCGCCTACAGCGCCAATGCGGCCTACAGCCAGTCGAAGCTGGCACAGATGATGTTTGCCTATGAGTTGCAGGACCGCGTCAAGGCGGCGGGCAAGAGTGTCGAGGTCTACGTCTGCCACCCCGGTGCCTCGGCGACCTCGTTGATCAGCACCAGCGGCGGGAGGATGACACGGTTCGCATGGTGGCTGATGACCAAGACCCCCCTCGTGCAATCCGCCAACAAGGGGGCCTACCCGGAGGTCATGTGCGCCACCGAGGACGGCCTGCAGCAACGGGCCCTGCATGGCCCCACCGGCTGGATGCAAACCGGCGGCCCGGTCGGAACGGGCACGCTGGACCCCCATGCCCATGACAAGCCGGTGATGACCCGGCTGTGGGACCTGTCCGAACAGGCCACCGGGGTTCGATGGTCGATCTGAGCGGCGCCGCCGTCGGTACAGGCGCGTTTTGCCTCCGCCATGGCCGGCATTGATGCTAAAGACGTCTCGAACATACAGAAGGACTCCTCCATGACCCTGCCTGACACCATGAAAGCCGTCCTGCTGACCGGTCACGGCGGTCTCGACAAGCTGGAATACCGCGAGGACGTGGCCGTCCCGCAACCGGGCGCAGGCGAGGTGCTGATCCGCGTCGGGGCCTCGGCGGTGAACAACACCGATGTGAACACCCGGACCGGCTGGTATTCCAAGGCGGTGCGCGGCGACACCAATTCCGCCGCGCAGAGCGGCTACGACGGGGCCTCTGACGCCGATGGCGGCTGGGCGGGCGCGCTCTCCTTTCCGCGCATTCAGGGGGCCGATTGCTGCGGCAACATCGTCGCGGTCGGCGCCGGTGTCGACGCGCACCGGATCGGGCAGCGCGTTCTGGTGCGCCCCATGTATCACCCCGCCGCGAGCAACGACCTTCATGCGCTTCTGACATTCGGCTCCGAACGCGACGGGGCCTTTGCCCAATTCGCGACCATCGAGGCCGACAATGCCATCGCGGTCGACAGCCCGTTGAGCGACCTCGAACTGGCCTCCTTCCCCTGCGCCTTTTCCACCGCCGAGGGGATGATCCAGCGCGCGGAGCTCGGGGCTGAGCGGGTTCTGATCACCGGCGCATCCGGCGGTGTGGGGTCGGCTGCGATCCAGCTGGCGAAACGGCGCGGCGCCCATGTGACGGCCCTTACAAGCCCCTCAAAAGCCGACGCGCTTCGTGATCTCGGTGCCGATGCGACGCTGGGCCGCGAGGACGCGCTGCCGTCAGATGCCTTCGACGTGGTGCTTGACCTCGTCGGCGGCCCCCGCTGGCCCGAGCTGCTGGAGGCTTTGGCCGTCCATGGCCGCTATGTGACCTCCGGTGCCATCGCGGGGCCGATTGTCGAGCTGGACCTGCGCACGCTCTACCTCAAGGACCAGACCCTGATGGGCAGCACCCGCCAGCCCCGACGCGTCTTTACCGACCTCGTTGGCTATATCGAACGCGGTGAAATTCGCCCGGTCCTGGCCGAGCGTTTTGACATGTCGGACATCCACAAAGCGCAGGAGGCGTTTTTGCAGAAAACCCATATCGGCAAGATCGGCCTGACCATCCCTGAACCGGTGTAATGCCGCATCTGCGGGCGCCAAAGTGATGCGCCCCCCCAGCAAAGGATCCGGTTGGCGCAAGAATATGAGGGCCGTTTCTCAGGCCGTGGCATTGCCCTCTGCGCCATTTTCCAGCCAGTCGCGATCCGCTGGCGGCAGATGTGCATCCATCATGGCGTCATAGGCGGACAGCTCGTCTTGCGTGAGTTTCCCGCGCCACTGTCCGGTGGTGCCGCTGTGAAAGAACGCCGAATCCGATCTGAAAAACCCCTTCCCGCCTGATGGCGCATAGCGTGCCGCATTCTGCTTCATATGGTCGAAGGTCGCGGCCTGAACGAGCCGCGCCATCACCGCGTCGGGATGCGATATGCCCAAAACCTCCGACACTCGGGCGAAGGTGCCTGCCAAATCCCGCTTCATATCCGCATAATGGAACAGCGAGACATTCGGACGGTCAAGACACGCCCTGGCTGCCGTGTAGTGCCGCAGGATATGCGCGAGCGGCATGGCATCCGTGTCGAATCCCTCCGGCCCACCATCCAGGAAACGGCGAAAGGCGATGCCGTCCGGGTCGTCCTGCGGATACCAATGATCGAACCACGGAACAGGAATGTTGGCGGCATGCGTCCGAAAGGAAAAATGGGCGTCGAGAGGATGACGGAACACGCAGATGTACTGCGCCCGATCCACGAGCGGCAATCCGTCCATGGGGGTGTGGCTCTTCATGCTGCGGCGCTGGGTCATCGCCTCCAGCCGGTCTGCAACCTCCGACATGTCCCGGATGCGGATGTCGACCCAAGGCATCTTCACGGACAGTTCCGTCTCGACCTCCGGGTCGCCGGACAACAGCAGGGCCACGATCGTTTGCATCCAGGTGGTGCCGCATTTGGGTGGCGTCACGACGATCACGTCATCGGGCCGGATGGTGACCCTGTCCCACCGCCTGTTGTCGGTCAGCGGGCCAAGGTAGAGCTGTCGGTGCGTCATCTCTGGCATCTCCTCTGGCATCTCCTGCGGGCGCGCCCGTTCAGGAGATGTCGAAGGAGCGCAGAAGGCAACAAAAATGAGTGCACCCCCACGTGAGCATGCCATCACACCGGGGCCATCACACCGGCTCAGACCGTGCCGCCCAGCGATCCCTCCAACTGCGCAAGCTCCTGCCCGCCGGCCATCAGGTCCTGCAGCTCCTCGGGCGAGATCTCGCCGCGCGTCGCCGTCCCCAATGTCTGACCACGGTTAAGCACGGTGAACCGGTCGCCCACGGCCAGCGCATGGCGCACATTGTGGCTGATGAAGACGACGCCGATCCCCTGTTTGCGGACCCGGTCGATGGTGGCCAGCACATTCGATGTCTGCCGCACCCCAAGCGCCGAGGTCGGCTCGTCCAGGATCAGGATCTTGGCACCGAAATAGACCGCACGGGCAATCGCGACGGTCTGCCGCTCGCCGCCCGAGAGCGTGCCGACCGCCTGATCGGGCCCGCGCAGGTTGATGCCCATCTTGCGCATCTCCTCCATGGTCACGGCATCGGCCGTCTTCTTGTCGAAAAAGCTGATGCCCGCCACCTTGGTCTCTGGCTCGTTGCCCATGAAGAAGTTGCGGCTGACGCTCATCAGCGGGATCATCGCAAGATGCTGGTGCACTGTGGCAATCCCGGCCTCGATCGCATCACGCGGGTCCTCGAAGCGCATCGGTTTGCCCTCGAAATAGATCTCGCCCGCGGTGGGTTTGTGAACGCCCGACATGGTCTTGATGAAGGTGGATTTACCGGCGCCATTGTCGCCCAATAAGCAGTGGCACTCGCCGGGCTTCACATCAAAGCTGACCCCGGCCAGGGCAATCACACGGCCAAAGTGCTTCTTGATGTTCTTCATCTCGATGATCGGCGCCGCATTGGCGGGTTCGCCGTGATGGAATCTGCTGTCGTCGGACATATCAACGCTCTCCGGTGATGATGCGGCGGATGTAGGTGTTCAGGATCACGGCCCCCAGCAGGATCACGCCCAGGAAGACCCGGAACAGCGAGCTTTCGACCCCGGCAAAGAACAGCCCCTGTTGCACGACACCGAAGATCAACGCGCCAAGCGCCGCCCCGAGCACGGACCCATAGCCGCCAGTGAGCAGCGCGCCGCCGATGACCACCGCGATGATCGCCTCGAATTCCTTGAGCAGCCCCCGGTCGGCCCCGGCAGAGCCGAACTCCATCACCTGGCAGACGGCGAATACCGTCGCGCAGAAGGCGGTGAACATGAACATCAGGATCTTGACCCGGTTGACCGGGACGCCGGAATTGCGCGCCGCTTCGGCGTCGCCCCCGGCGGCAAAGATCCAGTTGCCGAACTTGGTCTTGGTCAGCAGCGCATGGCCAAAGAGGATCAGCACAATGGCCCAGACGATCAGCATCGGAATGCCGTCCACCACGGGCTGGCCCTGTTTGGTGCCGCGCTCGAAGGTGGCGATAAGGCCCGCATCCCCCAGCCAGGTGAAGACGCCGCCAAGGATCTTGCCGCCAAAGATCGGCGCCAGCCAGTCGCCTTCGGCCACGTCGAGGATACCGCCGATGATCGTCTTGCGTTCGATCACCTGGGGCAGAAAGATGGTGAAGCCGCGCAGGATGAACAGGAAGGCCAGCGTCACGATAAAGCTGGGAAGCCCGGTGCGGATGACGATCCAGCCGTTGAACCCGCCGATCGCCGTGCAGAGCACGAAAGTCGTGATGATGGCGAGCCACACGGGCCAGCCGTATGTGACCGAGAAAATTGCGATCATCATGCCCGCGAACCCGATCATCGAGCCCACGGAGAGGTCGAACTCGCCCGCGATCATCAAAAGGCAGGCACCGACCGCGATGACCATGAATTGCGCCGAAACAATCGACCAGTTCATGATGCCCTGGCTGTTGAACATGCCGCTGTCGAAAGCGAATAACAAAAAGAAAGTGAACACGGCGATGGTTCCGACGATGCCGCCCAGCTCGGGACGGATCATCGCTTTTCGAAACGCGGAAATTTCCTTGATGCGTTCGTCGGAAGCGGCCGTGGGTTGGGTCGCGTTTGCCATGCGACATCTCCCCAATGACTTGGTTTTCAGGAACGAAAATGTGGAAGGGCACCGCGAGGGCAGCCCCCTTCCGGGGTGAGGATCAGCGGTATTCGCCCGCAAATTGCTCAATTTTTCCAAGACCATCGGCGGTCACGAAGCCGGGGCCGGAGTTGATATTGTTGCCCGGCAGGACACCGTAGCGGTGGTAGTTCGTCATGACCACGACCGGAAGGTAGGCCTGCAGGAAGGGCTGTTGGTCGATGCCCCATTCGATGACACCCGACTTGATGCCTTTGACGATCTCGCCGCCCAGGTCAAAAGTGCCGAAGTAGATGTCGCCCGCCATGCCGTTTTCTTCCAGCGCCAGCAGCGTCGGATCGGCCGAGGTCGGGCCGAGGGTCAGCACGGCATCGGTCTCTGGATTGGCCGAAAGATAGGCCAGAACGCGGTTCTTGATCTCGCCCGGGTCCTGACCGGCATCGATCATCTGATTGCCCAGCTCGACGCCCAGACCATCCGCGAATCCCTGGCAGCGCTCCTGCGAGGAGGGCTGCACGATGTAGTGGTTCACGCAGAGGAACGACCCGATGCCATCGCCCTTGGCGCGCAGGCCAGCGGCGTAGCCCGCGTCGTATTCGGGCTGGCCGACATACATCAGCGCGCCGATTTCGCGGGCCTTGTCGGGCGAACCGGTGTTCATGATGATGACGTCGATGCCGCTGTCGACCGCGTTGCGGATCGGGCCTTCGAGAATGTCGGGGTCCGCGAGCGTGGTGATGATGCCGTGCGGGCCGGAAGCGGCGGCCTGGTCTATGATCCGCGCCATGTCAGCAAGGTCACCGGTCGGCGGGTTGCGGTATTCGACCTCGACTCCCATCTGCTCGCCCGCCAGCGCGATGCCGTTCTTGATGGTGTTCCACCAGCTGTCGCTGTCCGGTGCATGACTGACGAGAATATATTTCTCACCCTCGGCTGACGCACCCGTTGCCGCGACCAGCGGCGCCGCGGCAACCGCCGTGGCCAGAGCGAGTTTCGTGATGATCGATTTCATGGCTTCCTCCCTGAAGTCTCTGTTTTCGAGGCGGGTCGGTTCCCTCCCTCCCCTCACGTAGCGTAACCGCAAGTCGAAATCGTTGCAACCGGTTGCATAGCTTTTCTGTCGATTCCGCTTTTCCGTCGGTGGATTTGGGATAAGATGCCGAAAACACAGTGAAGTACGGATGCAACCCTATGGCGGTGACATTGAAAGAGGTTGCGGAACGCGCCGGGGTTTCGCGATCTGCGGTGTCGCGGACCTTTACCGATGGTGCCTCGGTCTCGGACGCGATGCGGCGCAAGGTGGAAAAGGCCGCGCGCGAGCTGGGCTACAGCCCCAACGCGCTCGCCTCGTCACTGACCACCGGGCGGACCAAGCTGATCGGGCTGGTGTCCAACAACTTCCACAACCCGATTTTCCTTGAGGTCTTCGATCTCTTCACGCGCGGGCTGCAGGATCGGGGGCTGCGACCCTTGCTGGTGAACCTCTCGGACGAGACCGACCCCGAAGCCTCTGTGCGGATGCTGCGGCAATACTCGGTCGACGGGGTGATCGTCGCCTCCTCAACCCTGCCGCCCGGTTTCGCCAAGGCGTTCCGCGATGTTGGCGTGCCGGTGGTGCATGCCTTTGGCCGCTCCTCCTCGGCGCCTGAAGTCCACGTTGTGGGGATCGACAACCGCGAAGCCGGCCGTCTGGCCGCGCGGACACTGGTGGAGCGGGGCTATTCCCATGTCGGCTTCATGGGGGGGCCGGAAACCGCCACCTCGACCCAGGATCGCTATACCGGGTTCATGTCGGAAATGTCGGCCCACCCGAAAATAAAGGCCTCCTACTCCTTTGCGCGGGCCTATTCCTTCGATGCCGGACGGGACGAGATGCTGCGCCTGCTCAAGGGTCAGGCGGCCCAGGCCTATTTCTGCGGCGACGACGTCTTGTCCATCGGCGCGCTGTCGGCCATTGGCGACAGCGGGCTGGAGTGTCCGGGCGATGTCGGGGTTCTGGGGCTGAACAACATGGAGATGGCCGGTTGGGCCAATATCAATCTGACGACCATTCACCAGCCCATTCGCCAGATCGCGACCTCTTCCATCGAATTGATGGCGGCCACTTTGGACGACCCGGACCGGTATCCGGAGGCGCGGATCTTCTCCTGCACCGTGGTGGAGCGGGGCACCCTGCGCCCCGCCCCCTAGCGTCAGCGGAACATCGGCGGCCGCGCGTCCATCCACGCGCCGTTGTCCCTGGCCGAGGCCACAGCGGTATGCACCGCCGCCATCGACCGCACGCCCGCCTCCGCGCCGGGCAATCCGTCGCGGCGCTCGCCCGAAATCGCATCGGCAAGGTCGCAATAGATGTTGGCCACCGCCAGCGGAAAGCCCTCGGGGTGCGCGATTGACACACGGCTGAGCCGCTGCGCATCCGCGTGCAGCCCGCCCTCGCCCTTCTCGATGATCTGGGTGCGGCCACCGACCGGCGTGTAGATCAACTGATTCGGCTGCTCCGACGCCCAGCGCAGGCCTCCGGTCTCGCCAAAGATCTGGATGTCGAACCCATGCTGCCGCCCGATCGCCACCGATGAGGTCCAGAGCCGCCCGACCGTGCCGCCCGCCATGCGGAAATTGACCATGGCGTCATCTTCCAGCTCGCGCGAGGGAATCGTCGAGGCGAAATCGGCCGAGAGCGTCGCCACCTCGTCATCGCAGACAAAACTCGCCATATGCAGCGCGTGGATGCCGCAATCGGCGAACTGGCCCGAGACCCCCGCCATCTTGGGATCATAGCGCCAGCGCACGCGGGGATTGTCCGCATCGGTGGCGTCGCCGTGGTGGCCGTGGCTGAAGTTGGTGACCACCAGCCGGACCTTGCCGATCTCGCCCGCGCGGACCATCGCCCGCGCCTGACGCACCATCGGATAGGCGGAATAGCAGTAGTTCACCGCGCAGATCTTGCCGGACGCCTTGGCCACGCGGACGATCTCCTCGCCCTCCTCGACCGTCATGGTCATCGGCTTTTCGCAGAGCACGTTGAAACCCGCCTCGAGGAAGGCCTTGGCGATCTCGAAATGGGTGGCGTTGGGTGTTGCCACCGTGACCAGATCGATCCGGTCGTCGCGGGTCTTTTCGCCCTTCAGCATCTCTGTCCAGTCGCCATAGGCCCGGTCGGCCGCGATCCCGAGCCGCTGCGCATAGGCGCGACCCTCGTCGGGGCGGTGATCCAGCGCGCCGGCGGCAAAGTTGAAACGGCCGTCGGCCTGTGCGCCGAGCCGGTGGGCGGGCCCGATCTGACTGCCTTCGCCGCCGCCAATCATGCCCCAGTTCAATTTGCTCATCTTCTGTCTCCTCAGACGAAACCGATGGATTCGAGGTATTCGCGGTTCTTGCGCGCATCGCCCAGCGTGTCGGGATCGAGCGTCGGATCGCAATCCTGCTCGACCGTGCACCAACCGGTGAAACCGGCATCAAGCAGGACCTGGCGCACGGCGGGAAACTCCACATCGCCCTCGCCGAGATTGCAGAAAATCCCCTGACCGCAGGCCTCATAGAACCCGGTGCGGTTTTCAATCACGCGCGCCTTCACCTTGGGATCGATGTCCTTGAAATGCATGTAGGAAATACGACCGATATGCTTTTTCATGAAGGCCACCGGGTCAAAGCCCGCATAGGAATGATGCCCGGTGTCAAAGCAGATCTTGAGGATCTTCTCATCCACCTCCTCCAGCAGGCGTTCGAGCTCCGGCTCGAAATCCATGAAGCCCGCCGCATGGGCGTGGATGCCGACCGTCAGCCCGTATTCCTCGGCGCCGATCCGCGCGCTCTCGGCGATCCGGTCGCGATAGGCGGCCCATTCGGCGCTGTCCATCTGCTCGGCCTCGCTGGCGCGGCCCGCGGTGGGCGCGCGGCGCGGCGAGATCGAATCGATCAGGACCATATGCTCGGCCCCATGCGCCTTGAGCGCCCTGGCGGTGCGGTGGGTGGCGTCGAGAACATCCTCCCAGGCCGCCGGATCGTGATAGGGGCGGAAGACGACGCCGCCGATCAATTCCAACCCGTGCGCCTCCAGCCCGTCGCGCAGCATGGCGGGGTCCTCGGGCATGAAACCGACGGGGCCAAGCTCGATCCCGGTGTAGCCCGCCTCGGCACATTCCTTCAGGACGTGTTGCCAGGTCGGGTTGCGTTTGTCCTCGGCGAACTCGACGCCCCAGGAACAGGGAGCGTTGCCAATTCTGATCGTCATTGCGTGATGTCTCCTGTCATCAGAATTCGTTGATATCCATCCAGACCCCGGCATCCGACGAGGCCAGCGTCGCGGCGATCACCCGGTTGACCTCATGCCCGTCCCGGAACGTGGGCCAAAGCGCCTCGCCCGTATCGATGGCGGTCAGGAAATCCTTGGCCTCGATGATGATCTGGTCCTGATAGCCGGTGCCATGCCCCGGACCCTGGCAGAAGGGTTCGTAATCGGGGTGGGCCGGGCCGGTCAGGATCCGGGTGAACCCGCGCGTCGCCTCCGGCCCCTCCATCCGATAGAGCCAGAGCGCGTTCTGATCCTCCTGATCAAAGCGGATCGCGCCTTTGGTGCCCGAAATCTCGTAGGCATAGCCCATCTTGCGGCCGGTCGAGACGCGGCTGAAATACATCTGCCCCATGGCGCCATTTTCAAACCGGCACATCATCTGGGCATGGTCATCATTGGTCACCGCACCGCCGGGACGCGTCTTGTGAACGGTTTCATGAAGCCCCATCACGCGGGCGATCGGTCCCATCAGTGCCAGCGCGCCATTGATCATATGCGGGGCCAGATCGCCCATGGTGCCATTGGCCATGCCCGTGGTGCGCCAACTCGCCGGCGCCTCGGGATCGGCGAGGAAATCCTCGGTGTGCTCGCCGCGAAACCAGGTGATATCGCCAATTTCGCCGGCGGCAATCAACTTGCGCGCGAACTGACTGGCCGGGGTGCGGATGTAGTTGAAGCCCACCATATTGACCACCCCGGCAGCTTCGGCAGCGGCAACCATGGCCGCACTGTCGCTGAGCGAGGCGCCAAGGGGTTTCTCACAAAACACCGGCTTGCCGTGTCCAAAGGCGGCTTCGGCGATCTCGCGGTGGGTTTCCTGCGGCGTTGCAATGACAATGGCCTCGACAGCCGGATCCGCCACCAATGCGCGCCAGTCGGCGGTCGCGCGGGCAAAACCATAGGCCTTGCGATAGCGTTCCGCGCTTTCGGGTGAGGCTGCACAGACCATTTCAAGCCGTGGCCTCAGCGCAGTGTTGAACAGCGCCCCCACCGAGGACATGGCCACCGCATGCGCCTTACCCATGTAACCGCCGCCCAGAATACCGATGCCGATTTCAGCCATCACGTCCCCCCTTTTTTGCGAATACGGTTTGCAACCGGTTGCAAAAGTTGTATCGTGAGTCTAAACATCTCGCAAGCCGCAATCGACCGGCGGCAAGGATTTCCAAGGGAGGGTTCGCGCATATGAGCACGACAGATGGCACCATCCGGCTGACCACGGCCCAAGCGATCATTCGCTGGCTGTCCAATCAATATATCGACATCGACGGGCAACAGATGCGCGTCTGCGGTGGCGGTTTCGGCATCTTCGGCCACGGCAATGTGACCTGTCTGGGCGAGGCTCTATACGGCGTGCAGGATGCGCTGCCGCTCTATCGCGGCCAGAATGAGACCAGCATGGGATTCGCCGCCGCCGGCTACGCCAAACAGTGGCTGCGCCAGCGCTTCATGTTCTGCACCGCCTCCGCCGGTCCCGGCACCGCGAACCTGCTGACCGCCGCGGGCCTTGCCCATGCCAACCGCCTGCCGATGCTGATGCTCTGCGGCGATACCTTCATCACCCGCCTGCCCGACCCGGTTCTGCAGCAGATGGAGAATTTCAATGATCCCACCTTCGGCGTGAACGATGCCTTCAAGCCGGTCAGCCGCTACTGGGACCGCATCTGCCACCCGGCGCAGGTGATCCAATCCCTGCCCAATGCGCTGGCGACGATGCTGGACCCCGCCGATTGCGGGCCGGCCTTCATCGGCTTGCCGCAGGATGTGCAGGGCTGGAGCTATGACTACCCCGAGGCGTTCTTTGCCAAAAAGGTCCACCGCATCCGCCGCCAGTCGCCCGATGCGGCCGAGATCGCCGATGCCGTCGCCGCGCTCCGGGCCGCCCGGCGCCCGATGATCATCGCCGGGGGCGGGGTGCAATATTCCCGCGCCGTGGCGGAGCTGACAGGGTTCGCCGAAGCGCATCAGATCCCCGTGGTCGAGACCATCGCCGGGCGCGCCAACCTGGTGGCGACGCATCCGCTCAACATCGGCCCGATCGGTGTCACCGGATCGGACAGCGCCAACGCGATCGCGGAAAAGGCCGATGTGATCCTCTCCGTCGGCACGCGGTTGCAGGATTTCACCACCGGCTCCTGGACGGCCTTTGCCAAGGACGCGCAGATCATCGGCCTCAACGCCGCGCGGCATGACGCGGGCAAGCACATGTCGCTGCCGGTCGTGGGCGACGCGAAACTGTCGCTCGCCGCATTGGGCGAGGCGCTGGATTACACCGCGCCGAAGAGCTGGGTCAGCTTCGCCAAGGAGGCGCGCGGCAAATGGGACGCCTATGTCGCCGAGAACGTCAAACCCGGCAACCGTCCCAACTCCTACGCGCAGGCCATCGGCGTGGTGAACGATCTGTGCGATCCGCGCGACCGGGTGGTCGCGGCGGCCGGCGGGCTGCCCGCGGAGGTCACCGCCAACTGGCGCACGCTTGAAACGGGCACGGTCGATGTCGAGTTCGGCTTCTCCTGCATGGGCTACGAGATCGCCGGCGCCTGGGGCGCGCGCATCGCGCAGGCCGAGCAGGAACCGGAGCGGGACACCATCACCTTCTGCGGCGACGGCTCCTACATGATGCTCAACTCCGACATCTATTCCAGCGTTCTGAGCCGGAAGAAGCTCATCATCCTGCTGCTCGACAACGGCGGGTTTGCCGTCATCAACAAGCTGCAGAACAACACCGGCAACGAGAGCTTCAACAACCTGCTCGAAGATTGCCCGACCATCCCGCAGCCCTTCGGCGTCGATTTCGTGGCCCATGCCGCCGCGATGGGGGCCGTGGCCGAAAAGGTCGCCACCCCCGCCGAGCTGGGCGAGGCGTTCAAACGCGCCAAGGCCTCGGAAAAGACCACGGTGATCGTCATGGACGTCGATGCCTATGAGGGCTGGACCACCGAGGGCCACGCCTGGTGGGAGGTCGGCACGCCGCATGTCACCGAGAGCGACCGGGTGCGCGCAGCGCATGAGGAGTGGGAATCCACCCGTTCCCGCCAACGGAGGGGGGTCTGATGTCGGATCTGATCGACGGTATCCGCAAGGGCAATTTCGCAGTCTTCGGCCGGGCGGGCATGGACATGTATGCCGCCCCCCCCGGCACCAAGGCCGAGCACGCCGAGAGCTTCCGCGCCGACCTCGGCGGATCCTCGGCCAATATCTGCGCAGGGCTGTGCAAGCTGGGCATGAAATCGGCGCTGATCACCTCGGTCAGCGACGACAACGTGGGCCGGTTCTGCACCAACCGGTTGCGCCACTACGGCGTCGATACGCGATATATCAAGGTGCTGAGCGGCGAATACCGCGTCTCGCTCGCGGTCTATGAAAGCACGATGGACGACTTCCAGCTCTGCATCTATCGCAACAACGCGGTGGATTTTCAGGTGACGGAAGAGGACGTGGACCGCGTCGATTACAGCAGTTTCGGCGCGCTGATCACGGCCGGGACGGTCTTTGCCGCCGAGCCCTCGCGCTCCAGCACCTTCCGCGCCTTCGAGAACGCCCGCAAGGCCGGGATCCCGGTGATCTTCGACATCGACTACCGCCCCTACAGCTGGCCGTCGGCCGAAGTCGCCGCCGAGGTCCTGACCCGCGCGGGCGAGGAAAGCGACCTGATCGTCGGCAATGACGAGGAGTTCGGCTTCATGGCGGGCGGCCTCGAGAAAGGCCTCGACAAGGCCCGCGAATTGGCCGCCTCGGGCAAGCTGGTGATCTACAAGATGGGGCAGGAGGGCGCCCTGACCCTCGCCGAGGGCGCGGAAATCCGCACCGGCATCTACCCCGTCACCGCCGTCAAACCCAACGGCGCCGGCGACAGTTTCATGGCCGGGCTTCTGGCCGCCATCGCCGAGGAGCGCCCCCTGAAGGAGGCCGTCCTGCGCGGCTCCGCCTGCGCCTCCATCGTCGTCAGCCAACCCGGCTGCGCCCCCGCCATGCCCACCACGCCCGAGCTCGACGCCTTCCTGGCCGCGCGCTCCGGCCCGACGGACGTCTGAAAGGAAAGCCCATGCATATCGCGCCGCACGACAACCGGAACAAACCCATCGTGGACGTGGACCACGACCTTGTGCCGTTGAACTATTTCAACATTGTCACCCTGAAAAAGGGCGAAATCTTCGACTATGCCGTGCCGGGGTACGAGACCTGTGTCGTGCCTGCCACCGGCACCATCGACGTGGATGTGGACGGCGCGGGTTATGCCAAGCTCGGCAACCGCGGCATCGATGTCTGGGACGGCGAGCCCGAGGGCGTCTATGTCCCGACCGGCGCAAAGACCCGGCTGACCTGCATCAGCGACACGGCGGAGGTCTTCATCGCCGGGGCGAAATACGACAAGGTTCTGGAGCCCTTTGACGTGCGTGAAGCCGAGCTCGACCTCGTGCAATACGGCAGCGACGACACCAAGACCCACCGCAAGATCAAGCATATCCTCGGCGCGGGCCATCATGACAAGGTCGGCCGCCTGCTGGTCAGCGAGCTCTACACCGTCGGCGCGGGCGGCTGGTCCGGTTTTCCGAGCCACAAGCACGACACCGACCGGCGGGATGAGAACGGCGAGCTGATCGAGACGCGGCACGACGAGACCTACAACTTCCGCTTCCGCCCGAGCAAGGGTTCGGGGATGCAGATGCTGCAACGCGAGGACAATGAGCCGGGCGACGCCTATCACATCATGGACCGCTCCACGATCCTGATCGACAAGGGCTACCATCCCTGCGCCGTGCTGCCGGGCTATGAGATGTACTACTTCACCATCCTTGGCGGCCTCAGCCAGCGCAGCCTGAAGCAGTATTTCCAGCCCACCCACGAGGAACAGCTGCACACGATCCCCGGCATCATGGACATGGTGGCGAAGTTCAAATGAGCCTCGTCACGCTGGAAGATGTCCTGAGGCCGGCGCTCCGGGACGGCCATGCCGTCGCCGGTCTGGTGACGCTCGGCTGGGAGGACATGCGCGCCTATGTGGCTGCGGCCGAGGCCGAAAACTGCCCCGTGATCCTTCAGGCCGGGCCATCCTGCCGCGAGCACACGCCGCTGCCGGTGCTGGGCGCGATGTTCCGCCATCTGGCCGAGGCGGCATCGGTCCCGGTCGTGGCGCATCTCGATCACGGCTACACCGCCGAGGATTGCCGGATCGCCATCGACAGCGGCTTCACCTCCGTCATGTTCGACGGCTCGCGCAAGCCCCTGGCCGAGAACATCGACGAAACCGCCGCGATTGTCGAAATGGCCCATGCGGCCGGTGTCTCCTGCGAAGGCGAGATCGGGTTCGTGGGCTATTCGGGCGGCGAAGGCTCCGCCGGGACCGACCCCGACGAGGCCGCGCAATTCGCGCGCCAGACCGGGGTGGACGCAATGGCGATCTCGGTCGGCAACGTGCATCTGCAACAAGACAAACAGGGCGGCCTCGACGAGCCCCGCATCCGCGCAATCGAGGCGGTCACAGAGGTGCCGCTGGTGATCCACGGCGGCTCCGGCGTGCCGCTGGAGCAACGCACACGCCTCGCGCGGGGGTCGAAAATCTGCAAGTTCAACATCGGCACCGAGCTGCGCATGGCCTTCGGCGCCGCGCTCCGCGAGGCTGTCAACCGCGATCCCGACCGCTTCGACCGGGTGCAGATCCTCAAGGACACCCATGATCCGCTCGTCGCCGCCACCCGCACCGTCCTGCGGGGGTTCATGGGGCAAACACATGGCTAGCCCCGACTTCTCGCACGGCTTTGCGCAATCGATGCCCGCAAACCGCACTCAATGGAGTATCCCAGAATGCTGAACATCGCCCTCATCGGCTGTGGCCGGATCGGCCGCATGCACGCAGAGCTGGTCCAGGCCAATCCGCGCAGCCGGTTGGTCAGCGTCCATGACGTCAACCCCGACGCCGTGGCCGCCCTGATCGGCGAGGCACAGATAAAATCCGCCGCCTCCCCCGAGGAGATCTTCGCGGATCCCGATGTCGATGCGATCATCGTCGCTTCTGTCACGTCCACCCATGCCGACTACATCGAGGCCTCGGTGGCCGCCGGAAAGCCGGTCCTGTGCGAAAAGCCGATCGACCTCGACATCGCGCGCGTCAAATCCTGTCAGGCCGCGATCGCGGGCAGCGACGTGCCGGTCCAGATCGGCTTCAACCGCCGCTTTGATCCCGGCCACCGCGCCTTGCGCGATGCGGTCTCGGCCGGCGAGATCGGCAAACTGGTGCAGCTGATCGTGACCTCGCGCGATCCCTCGCCGCCGGGCCGGGACTACCTCACCGGCGCGGGCGGCATGATCCGCGACATGACCATCCACGACTTCGATCTGGCGCGGTTCATCCTGGGGGATGACGAACCCGTGGAGCTCTGGGCCACAGGCGCGCCGCTGATCGATCCCGGCATGGCCGAGATTGACGAAATCGACTGCGCCATGATCGTGATGCGCACCGCTGCGGGCCGCCAGATCTGCATCAACAACGCACGCCAGGCGCCCTACGGCTATGATCAACGCGTCGAAGCGGTCGGCAGCGACGGGATGCTGCAAAGCACGAACCGAACATCGCACGGTCTGGTCCGTTTCGGCGCCGCCGCCACCGAAGTGCAAATGCCATACCACACCTTCTTCATCGAACGGTATCGCGACGCCTTCGTCGCGCAGCTTACCGGTTTTCTGGACAAGGTCTCCGGGCAGGCCGCCGACATACCGCTGTTCGACGACGGCCTCAAAGCGCTCGCTCTGGCCGAGGCCGCCTATCGCGCGCTGAGCAGCGGCAAAGTCGAGCCAATCGAGACCTGAAGCCGCAAGGCCCGGCCGCGGCCGCCTATCAGCCGAACCACCTGAAAACGGTGGTTCGGGAGCCACCAACGCCGTCGCGCCGTGGCCACGGCGGCCACACCGTCAAGCGCCAGAGCCTCAGCCAGAGCCAGAGCCAGAGCCAGAGCCAGAGAGTGTCAGAACTGGCTTCCCGAAGCTGTCCATCGCTTTGCGCAGCGGGGAACCCGGTTCGGCATAGTCTTCGAGAGGCACGCCCGCGCGCGCGGCCTCGGCAGCATCCCGCAGGCTGGTGACCCCGTCTGCGGCACCGCCGGGGTGGCTCATGATGCCGCCCCCTGAACAATAGATGAAATCGTCGTTTCCAAGCACTTTGCGGGCGGCATCGATCTGCCAGATGGTTTGCCCCGACGAATAGACCGGCATGGCGGTATGTGCGGGTCCGCCATCGTGACAGACCGGCTTTTGGACCGATTTTGCGGCGCGGGCGACCGTGTCATCGGTTTCGGTGAATTTATTGGCCAGCCCGTTTACATGCAAATGATCCGCCCCCGCGAGACGCCAGAGTTTTTGCATGACATCGAAATCGACGCCAATGTCGGGAGAGCGGGAAAACAGCCCCCAGCCGGCGCGGTGCCCATGGATCAAGGCGTCGCTCCGGTTGCGCAGCGCCCGCAACCCCGTGAGCCCGACCGAGTTCACACAGACCATGGCACAGGTCGCGCCGACGCGCTGCATCCTATCGAGATTGCGCCACATCTGGTCGATTTCATCGGTGATATTGGCCGCATAGAGCACGGTCTTGCCGGTCTTGTCCGCGTGGTCGTTGATCACCCGCATCACCGCCTCCAGCCGGTCATCGAACGGGCAATCCGGCCCATTGGCCTGCAATTCATCGTCTTTGATGAAGTCAATCCCGGCGCCCACCAGCGTCCTGACCAGATCCGCCGTTTCCTCTGCCGTAAAGCCGATGCTCGGCTTGATGATCGTGCCGATCAATGGCCCCCTGTGGTCCCCCATGAACGCCCGGGTGCCTTCCGCGCCAAACTGCGGACCGGGATGATCGAGGGCAAACTCTGGCGGCAGGTCGACATCCACCAGACGGATCGCCGACAGCTCTGCCAGCTCGAACAAATTGCCCGCAAGGGTCGACAGCAGCGTCGGCAGGGAGGTTCCGAAATTTCCCATCGGCCAGCTGACCGTGACAAGGCCGCGCGCGTATGTGTCGCCCGTTTTCCGGCTGGGCAACGCCGGGGAGGTCGAGGTGCCGGTTTGAATCACGCTCTCGACCCGCGCGCCGGAGCGGTCACGCAGCTCGTCGGTTTCGCTGGCCAGACGCACAAAGGTGCCGGTGGACTGTTCGCCCGCAAGAACGGCCGCCGCATGAGACAGCCCCGACGGGGTTTCAATGTCGTAGGTTGCCGAAATGCGGGTCATCGAAGTCCTCCTCCGTCGCGGATCCATCCAAAGTAATCGGGGCTGCCCATCTGCCCCCCCTTGAGCGCCAGTTCCAGACCGTCCATCGGCCCGTCCGCGTGGGCCTTGAACAGCGAGGCCCCCGCGATGGTCGGAGCACGCGCCGAAAGCGCGAATATGCCAAGCTGCTGCGTGGCGTAGCCAGAGGTATCGCCACCGGAAATGACCGCACGCCGGAGACCGCTTTGGGTCAGGACGCGATCCAGAATGCGCCCAAGGGTTTGCCCGATTGTCCTGTTGACCTGCGCCATATCACAGCCCGCCTGCGCCACAACCGCCCTCAGCCGCGCCACGGCCGGATCATCCGGGCCTTCGGCGGTAAAGATCAGCGGGTCGTGCCCTGCGGCAATCGCCGCGAGGCTTTCGCTCAGCACCCGGTCGACCTCATCACACAGGTCGCGCGCATCGCCACAGGCCTGCGTGACGTCAAACCGGATCGTTGCGAACCCATTGGCGCGCGACCACGCGATCTGCTGCGCCGTTGTGGGCGAGACCGATCCCGACACGACGACCATACCGTCCGAGCGCCCGGCGCCACTCGGGGGGGCGACCGGCTCCAGGGCGCCGATGTCGCGCCAATGGCGCACCAGCGCATATTCTACCCCCTGCGAGCCGACCACAAACCTGTTTGCCCCCCGTCCGTTCCAGATCATCCGCCCGGCGGCGGCTTCGCTGGTTGCATCGAGACTGTCGAGAGTGACGACCGGAATGGTGTCCGGGAGGGGCGCCGGGCAGCTATCTGACCAAAGGGCGGCGGCAATGCGGTCGGACTGCGCATTGATGTGGCGTGCAACATCCGATTCCGCCATCGGCGTGACCGGGTGGCGTGCCATGACGGGATGCCTGTCGAGGCGATAGACCTGATCCCCCAGCCCCGCGAACAAATGGCCAAAGACCTGAAAACGCTTCATGTCCGGCGCGGCCACAAGGACGGGAACCACCTGCGGATCGGTCAGCCCGGCCCCGATTTCAATCGCCCGGCCGATCGAGCCGATGGTGGGCGATGAATCCAATGTGGAACAGATTTTATAGTGCAACACCTCCGGCTCAAGCGCGAGGAGCGCGGAGAAGGCCGGGGGCAAAGCCGCATCCATTTCGTCCGGCGACCATGCCCGCGCCGTCGACGCGACGCCCACCGCGCGCAACTCCGGATATCTTGCCAGGCGCTCTGGTGTCGGAACATCCAGGAACAGCAGTGCCGGAACGCCAGCAAAGGCAAGAACCTCCATCACGGCAGCGGCGCCGGTGAAATCATCGCCATACCAGGCCACCAGCAGGCCGTCAGGGAGAGTGCTCAACTTCTGTTCCTTCTGATAGGCCAAACATCCATTCCGGCCCTTGACACTCTGGCATGCTTAGTACCTTATTATACCAGTTGTCAATTCCGATCTCTGTTTGACGACGTGGCATAATCTGGAGGTGTCTTGTGACAAAAATTGCATTGTTTGGGGCGGGCGGGAAAATGGGTGTCCGGCTGTCAAGAAATCTGGCCACGTCAGACTATGAAACCGCTCACGTCGAAGTTTCCCCCGAGGGGCGGGCGCGGCTGAAGGCCGAACTCGGCTTTGACTGCCAGGAGGCAGATGCCGCACTGAGGGGGGTCGATGTCGTCATTCTTGCGGTGCCCGATACGGTGATAAAACAGGTCGCCGCCTCGATCATCGACAAGATCCCGTCGGGCGCGATGGTCATGTGCCTTGACGCGGCCGCGCCTTTTGCCGGGCACCTCCCCACGCGCGAGGATCTGACCTATTTCGTCAGCCATCCCTGCCATCCACCGATCTTCAATGACGAAACCACCATGGCAGGCCGCAAGGACTATTTCGGCGGCATTGCAGCGCATCAGGGCATTGTAAACGCACTCATGCAGGGCCCCGAGCGCGATTACGCCCTGGGCGAGGCCGTCGGGAAAACCATATTCGCGCCGGTCGCCAGATCGCACCGTGTGACCGTCGAACAGATGGCGCTTCTGGAACCGGGCCTGTCGGAAACGGTCTGCGCATCGCTGCTGGACGTGATGAAGGAAGCGATGGACGAAGTCGTTGCCCGCGGCGTTCCGGAAGTCGCCGCACGCGATTTTCTCCTCGGCCATATGAACATCCTCGGCGCCGTCATCTTTGGCGAGGTCGACGGCGTATTTTCGGATGCCTGCAACAAAGCGATCGAGTTCGGCAAACCGGTGCTGATGCGCGATGACTGGAAGCGCGTCTTTGAACCCGACGAGATCGCGGCAAGCATTGAACGGATCACCTAGCCTTGCAATTCTGATCCACTTGTAGCACCAGTTGATAAGTTTCAATCGGTGCTACAACATAGGCCCGTCACCCAAGCGGATCAGGATGTGCAAAATGGACGACTCTGACGGCAAAATCGTTCGAATGAAGTTATCGGATCAGGTGTTTGACCGCCTCCGCGAAATGGTCGCAAGCGGAGAGCTGTCTGCGGGCGATGTGGTGCCGTCGGAACGGGTCTTGATGGAACGGTTTGGCGTCGGTCGCCCGGCGGTGCGCGAGGCCCTGCAGGCAATGCAGAGCAAAGGCCTGATTACCATCACCCACGGCGGCCGCAGCCGGGTGAACGCCCTGACCGCCGGAATCGCGTTCAATCAGGTGGATGACCTTGCAAAACTCCTGCTGTCGAGCGAGCCGTCCAACATCGACCACCTAAAGCAGGTGCGCCATATTCTGGAACTGGGCACGGTGCGGATCGCCGCCCAGAAATGTCGGGCAACGGATGCGGATGATCTGGTCGCGCTCATCGAGGCGCAGCGGGCCAATCTGGGCGACGCCGAGGCATTCATGAAGTCGGATATCGCCTTTCACACACGTCTGGCGTCAATCACCGCCAACCCGCTGATACAGTCCTTTACCGAGATGATGCTGACCTGGCTGTTTGAATATCACTCCTCCCTCTTGCTGTGGTCAGGGAAGGAAAAGACGACGCTGGACGACCACGCCGCGATTGTCGGCTTTCTGCGTTCAAATGACGAAGCAGGGGCAATCCGCGCCATGGAAGAGCATCTCAACCGGTCAAATTCACGGTTCACGTCGCCATCGACGGGCTGACTAGTCTATGGCCCAGCCATAGGCCTCCAACGTCCCGCTTGGTTCGGCCCCGAGGTTTGCCGTCACGCGGGTATCGCCAATGCGGGCCTCGGCGACCCCTTCTGTGATCTGCGCGTGATGCACCCGCGCTCCGGCCAGCGCGGCCAGCCCTCTCAGTGCGCTTGAGATCGGCCATGCCCCGTCCGCCCCGACCACCCCGCGCGGGCCGTAGAGGGCCGCGGGGGTCCAGACCGATATGCCGGCGGGCGCAAGGGCGCAGGCCAGCCCGATGGCATAGGCGGCACCGAACCTGCCGCGATGGCGCGGGTCGTCATCGGCCATGCAGATGCGGGCCCTGTCAGGATTGGGGATCGTGCGCGTGCCATAGGGGTTCTGACGCATGGCGAGTGTCGCGGGACCGATCCGGTATTCTGCATCGCCAATGATGGCGCGCGCGCTGCGCGTGATATGCGGCACCGCCTGGAGGGTTTCCATCACGGACACATCATCTGCGGCATGGACAATGGGACATAATCCATGGCTGACAAAATCCAGCAGTGCAACCGGCGGACGCTTGCGGTTGAGTTCCGGAAAGAAGCTGACCATGCCGCCGCCACGTGTCATGCCGCCAAAGGCCCCGGCCGCCGCGGCGTGAATATCGGGCAAGGGCGGACACGGCGGCCAGTCTGATCCGGGGGGCGTGGACTGGCGATCAACGGAAGGGCACACAAGAACGCTGTCCGGCTCGAACCCTGCCGCGCGCATCTCGCGGGCCAGAGAGTGCAATTCGGCATCGGGCTCGCCCTCAAAACCGCAAATCAGCTCCAGATCGAACAGCTGTCCGGGACAGGCCTTCTGCGCGGCGGCAAATGCGCTGAATTGCCTGGCCGTGTCGCCCAGGGTCGCATCGAAATGGCAGAGCAGCCGTTGGGGGCCAACCCCCGCAACATCGCCGGGATGACGCCCGAGGCGGCGGGCGTCATCCGCGTCGATCACCAGTGCCATTTCGGGGAACGTCGCGTCTGATCGGCCTTGTGCGCGCTCTTCCCTCGCGGGGGCTGGCCGGGGGTTCCACGTCAGCTCAACCGCTTGCGACAGGCAGGCGCCATCCTCTATCCTGTAGGGCCAGGGCAGTGCCAGCGGCCGGTTGTAGGTCTTGAACGAGGCATCACCCCATTGACGCTGATCCTCCATCTCGAAGCGGTCGCCCTCCAGAGCGCAGCGCAGCGCCGCATCGCCCACCTGATGCGTGAGCGCCGAGATTTCCATAAACGGCTGCCATGGCGCAATATGATCCGGAAAGACGCTGTCTTCGCAGGACCCGTCGCTATGGTCCACCCGAACGGGCTGCCCGGCCACATCCGCAATCGGATGCAAGACGGTGAATCCTGCGCGGTTCGTCTCGAATGCCCCCTGTGCCGTGCCTGTCGCTGTCATGACCAGCCGGTCGGCGCTGACCTCGATCGACACCCGCACCGCCAAGGTTGCCGCCCCGCTGGTGAAGTCCGCGTCATAGGTGACGCGCAGCCCGCCGTCTGCCGCGACAACGTCCAGGTTGGAAATCACCGGCACAAGCGTCCCCCAGTCCCGATCCCGGACCAGAAACGCGATGTTCCGAATGGCTTCCCGCCCGTTCAGCGTGATGTGACGCACGGCGCCATCTTCCAGCGTCAGCGCCCATGGCCCCGCCGCAAACCGCTGCCCCACAACCGGAGGCTGGTCGGTGCCAAACAGCGTGACCAGGTCGCTCATATATCTGCCAGAGCAACTGTGCGCTTCTGCGCGGCGGACAGATAGGCGGCCTCGACCAGCGCCAGGGTGCGGATATTGTCGGCCCCCGAGGTTTCCGGCTGCCGGCCCGCGCGAATGCAGTCAACGAAATGCTGCTGAATGGTGCGCACGCTTTCCTGAATATTGTGCCACGGCTTTTCCGCCCAGGGCAACAGCGGCGGCGACACATCCCTCTCGGTGTCCTCATCGGTCTGCACGGTCAGCCGATAGCCCGCCTCGAGACGCAGGGTGCCAAGCGTGCCGTCGATTTCCAACAGCGACTGCGGAAATGTTTCGGGCATCCGCCGCGTGGCATAGGAACAGTCGACCACAGTTGTTGCACCGCCTTCGTGGGTCAGCAACATCGTCGCCACGTCTTCGCCCTTGATGTCGGGATTTATGCGCCGCGTTGTCGCCGCGACATGTGTGGCATCGCCAAAGAAGGCGCGCGCGATATCCAGAATGTGAATGCCCAGATCTTCGATAATGAAACGTTCGCCCTCGGCCAGATAGGGTTGGCCCGAGAACACATCATATCCCGACCGAAAACTGACCCGTCCGAAAAAGGGCTCTCCGATCGTGCCGGATTTCACCACGTTCAGCGCGGTCTGAATTGCGGACTGCCAGCGAAAATTCTCATGCACCATGAGGGTCTTCCCGGCCGCATCGGCCGCATCGACCATGGCACGGGCATCGATCATGTTTTCCGCAAAGGGTTTCTGGCAGATGATATGAACGCCAGCCTGCGCCGCCATTTCGACCAAAGCGCGATGCGATTCCACGGTCGTGGCGATATCGACGAAATCAAATCCGCCCGCCGCAAACATCTCTGCCGCATCGCTGTAACACCGCGCCACATCAAAGGTGGCGGCGCTGGCGTTCAACCTGTCCTCGTCTCGATCACACAGCGCGACGATCTCGACACCCGTGATATCGCGCCAGGCCTGAAGTTGGTTCTGTGCGAAAAACCCGCACCCGATCACTGCGCCTTTCATTGGCACCTCCTAGTTGTCGATGGCCGATTGCGCCTGCAGCGCAACGCGGGCCTGAACTCTTTGCTGGGCTTGGTCGATGACCACGGCGGCGATGATAACAAGACCCTTGATCACGGTCTGCCAAAAGGACGACACGCCCATCATCACCAACCCGTCCGACAGCACGCCGATCACGAATGCGCCGATGATCGTGCCGCCGATCCGGCCCCGGCCACCGGACATCGATGTGCCACCAAGCACAGCCGCCGCAATCGCGTTGAGTTCAAACGTGTTGCCCGTCGCCGGATGCGCCGCAACCAGCTGAGAGGAGATGATGAGCCCGACCAGCGCCGCGCAGAAGCCGGAAAAGATATAGACGAAATACTTGGTCCGGTTGACCTTGATCCCCGACAGCGCGGCGGCCCGTTCATTGCCGCCGACCGCATAGATATGGCGGCCAAGCGGCGTTCGGGTGGCGATATAGGCCGCCATCAGACCCACGGCGATCAGCATCACGATCGACACAGGCACGCCCAGGATTTCGCCCGCTCCAATCCAGCGGAAGGTGTCCGATCCGTATTCGGGGTTGCCGTTCAGGTTGGGGAATGTCCGCCCGTCCGAGCTGAGCATGGCGGCCCCGCGCGCCACATAAAGCGTGCCCAGCGTCGCGATAAATGGGGCCACGTTCAGCTTGGTGATCAAGAAGCCATTGATCGCGCCGATAAAGACCCCCACGGCAATCACCAGCAGACAGATCTCGAATGTATTGAACTGGATCGACCAGCCGAGCCCGACATCGATGCCGTTCAGCACCAGATAGCCCGCCACCATACCGCAGAGCCCGACAATGGAGCCGACGGACAGATCAATGCCCCCCGATACGATCACAAAGGTCATCCCGATCGCAAGGAACGCATTGAGCGCCACATGTTTCGACATGATGACCATATTGGCGGCAGAGAGGAAATTCGGCGCATTGATGGCAAAGAATGTGAACACCAGGATCAGCGCGATGAAGGTGCGCGCCTGCAGCAAAAAGAGCAAGGCATCGGAACGTGTCGCGAATGGTTTCGTCAGCGTTTGGTCGGCCATTACACAGGCTCCTTATGACGTGTGGGCTTTGCGTGGCCGACGGCGGATGCCTCGACAAGTGCTGTATTGGTTGCGGTTTCGCGGGGAAATTCGCCGGTGACCCGGCCGTTGGACATCACCAGAATCCGGTCCGACAGGGACATCACCTCATCCAGATCGGAGGTCACGAAAATAATCCCCAACCCCTCTGCCGCCAGGGACCGCATGACTTTGAACACCTCGGCCTTGGCACCGATGTCGATCCCGCGCGAGGGTTCGTCCATCAGCAAGACCGACGGTTCGGTCATCAGCGCCTTGGAAATCACGACTTTCTGCTGGTTGCCCCCGGACAGGGAGGAAATCGGGTTCTCCGGCGACGCGATCTTGACCGTCATGCGGGTGATGAAATCCGCGACCGTGCGGCGTTCCTTTGCCAGGCTCATGTAGATCCCGCGCGTAAACTGCTTGAGGCTCGACAGGGTCATGTTTTCACGGATGGCCAGAATTTCGATCAACCCGTCGTTCTTGCGATCCTCCGGGATCAGCGCCAGACCGCGACTGATCCGGCCTGCCACCGTTTTCTCTGTCAGGGCAACGCCATCCACAAAGAATTTCCCGCGCGCCTGCGGGTGCCGCCCGATCACGCATTCGAGGAATTCGGACCGCCCTGCCCCCATCAGCCCGTAGATCCCCAGAATCTCGCCGTGTTTCAGCGACAGGGACACGTCATCGACCAGCAAGCCGCCGGCCGGGCTGCCCAGCGACACATGCTCGGCCCGAAAGACCTCCTCGCCGAACGGGTGGTCGATCTCCTTGGCAAAATCCTTGCCGCTCTCGCCGATCATATTGCGGACGATCCAGTCAACATCGACCCCGTGCATCGACCGTGCCCCGGTTATGACGCCGTCGCGCAGAACGGTGATATAGTCGCCGATGCGGATCAATTCCTCGAGCCGGTGAGAGATGTAGACAATGCCCACCCCATTGGACTTCAAATCGGCAATGACCCGGAACAAGATCTCGACCTCGGCGGCCGAGAGAGCAGAGGTCGGCTCGTCCAGGATCAAAATCCGCGCATCATGGGCGAGGGATTTTGCAATTTCAACGATCTGTTGCTGCCCGACGCGCAGATCGCCCACCAGATCATCGGGATCAATGTCCTGTTCCAGACGCTCCATCAGGGCGCGGGTTCTTGCCCGTTGTGCGGCCTTGTCGATATCAATGCCGCTGCGGGTTTTCTCGCGGGCGATGAATATGTTCTCGGCAACCGTCAGGTTCGGAAACAGGTTCAGTTCCTGAAACACGATGCCGATACCATGGCGCCGGGCGTCTTCGGTGGTGCGGAATGTGACCTGTTCGTCGCCAATCAAAATCGCACCACTGGTCAGCTGTTCGACGCCGGAGATGACTTTCATCATCGTCGATTTCCCCGCGCCATTCTCTCCGACGAGCACATTGACCGCGCCCATATGGAGATCAAAATCCGCAGCATTCAGCGCCACTGTGCCCGGGTAGACTTTGGTGCCCTTTCGAATGGAGAGGCCGATCGGATGTTCCATCGTCAGTCCCCGAGTGTCATGGCGGTGGGGACGACTTCGAATGCGCTGGTCAGATCCTTGTAGGTGAACATCCCCTCAAAGGTCACGGACTGACCGACAAGATCGCCCTCCGGAATTGTCAGCCTCTCATGCGCCATTGCGTTCAACCCCTTGGCAAGCTTGGCGAATTCGATCTGATCTCTGAAATTGCTGAACAGCAGGAACGGCATTGCGTCGCGCAGGGTCGTCCCGCGCACAATCGGGCCAAGTTGAAGGATCACGTCACTCTTGCCGTCGTCATCGGTATCCAGCTGGAGCTTCGCGGCACGGCTCGCGGTGTTCGCGTCAATGATGGTGCCGGTGCCGGTGATCGCGAAATTCCAGGGGTTCGCTTCGCCGTCAGGCCGCAGCCCGTAGGCCTCTCCGGCGGCGTCCTCACCCTGCGCCAGCGCGGCGCGCAACGTCGCGAGCGGGACCAGATGTTCTGCCACGGTCGGGATCACATCACTGTCCCAGATCTCGCGTGCATAGTTTGCCATGCGTTCTTCGTCCGACAGCGCCGCGTCGGCTTCATTCGCGTCGCTCGGGTCGGCGTTCTTGACGACTTTGCAGCCTGACATCGACGTCACGACCCCCAAGGCGATGGCTGAAAACAGAATTATGTGACGCATGGGCACCCCGTTCGTCCAAAGACAACCCGGCCCAGAAGGCCGGATTTCATTGTTTCAAGATGACATGACCTCAAGAGCTGAGGGAGAATGTCTCGAGGTTGGCGGCATTGTCCGCATTGATCAGGACACAGTCCATCAGCTGCTTTTCCTCGAGCCCGGTCGAGCCGGTTTCGATGTACATGTCCGCTTGCTCAACCGCGAGCTGGGCCTGCCGATACGCCGGTTGCAGAACAGTCGCCTTGATGCCCCCCGCGAGGATGCTGTCGCGCACATCGTTGGACCCGTCAAAGCCGACAACGATCACATCGGCCCGGCCCGCCGCCTCAAGCGCCGCCCAGGCGCCCATGGCCATGGTGTCGTTGCCACAGATGACGCCCTTGATGTCGGGGTTGGCTTGCAGAATGGATTCCATCTTTTCAAAGGCTTCCGTCTGGGACCAATTCGCGGATTGCTGCGCCACCATGACAAGATCGGGGTATTGGTCGATAATATCGTGATACCCGGAGGAGCGGATGCCGGCATTGGTGTCGGCTTCGCGGCCCACCAGCTCTACATAGTTGCCGGCTTCTTCCATGATCTTCACGAATTCTTCGGCCCCCAGCTGTGCGCCCTGGTAGTTGTTCGAAACGATCTGGCTGACGGCGATGCCGGTTTCCTTGATTTCGCGGTCGATCAGGAAGGACGGGATGCCCGCGTCCTTGGCACGCTGGACCGCGGCAACCGTCGCATCTGCGCCGGCATTGTCCAGAATGATGGCCAGGGCGCCTCGTGCAATCGCGGTGTCAAACAGCTCGGATTGCTTGTTTGGGTCATCATCATGCACCAGGATGATGGTCTCGTAGCCAAGCTCTTTCGCGCGCGCCTCTGCGCCGACGGCCTCGGCTTTGAAGAATGGGTTGTCATGGCTTGGTGTGATGATGGCGATCAGGCCCTTGCCCTGCGCAAAGCCGATCTGTGCGCTGGCAAGCGTCACAACACCCGCAAGCCCCGACATAAATATACGACGGTTCGTTTTCATTTTGGTTTCCTCCCTTGGTCACAGCCCGCTTTACGCAAGACTGATTGGACATCACCATTTCGACTGCAAGTCACATTGTCAACAGGTATGATGAGTATGTCAAAACGGGTGGCCCACCCCCTGTTCCCGTCACGCCCCCCATCTGATCGCGCCCCCTGTCCTGCGGCGGCAACCTTCCGGTCATCCCCCCAGCAAACCCCCGGTCATCCCCCCGGTCATCCCCCCAGCCCCCCCCC
>MPDC01000010.1 GCA_001874255.1 Alphaproteobacteria bacterium MedPE-SWcel | reverse complement strand
GGATAATTCTCATGCGCAGCAACTTCGGAGCCGGTTTTCTGCAAATTCAACGGTTTACACCCGTGTGGGGTCTGCGGTTCAGGTTGATGCCAACGGTAACGTCGAGCTCTTCTGACCCGGGAGCCCGAGCGGCATTGTAAATATAGGGCAGGCGTTCGATTTCGGTCCCTTTTGGGGAAACGCCACCAACGTCGAAGTGCTCAGCCGCACTTTGGAAAACCGAATTGAGATCAGACACTTACAACCTGAACACCAAACAAGCGCAGTCATGAGGTTCAGAGAATACCGGCCTGAGAGAACGCTTCCGGGCCGCCTGGCGCTGGGGTCGGTGCTCAGCCCCTCCCGCATAACCCTTGAATATAACGGAAAAATCCGGCCGCGGCCGGATCGGGAGAACGCTTTCGCGAGGGCAAGTGGCGGGGAGACAGGGATTCGAACCCTGGGAACGCTCTCACGTTCAACGGTTTTCAAGACCGCCGCATTCGACCACTCTGCCACCTCCCCGGTCAACAGTTCGAACTGACGTGCGGTTTAGGGTGCCCGTGCCCTATAGGCAAGAAGAAATCTGCATCCTCGTTCAGATCACAAACGCGCAATCACTCGCCCATCACGCACGAGACCCCATACGGCAGGCTTTCATTACCAAACGGCAGCGTTTAAGGTTCGGCAAAGAGGCGTAAAATACCAGCGAGCCCGCATGAAAACGACCAATCATCGATGGCCGGAAATGCGCGCAAGCAAAAAAGGTGAACAGACCATGAGCAGGCAGGATACGCGCATGAGCAAAAGAACTTCAGGCGGCACAGCGTCCCGCACGCAACCCTCCAACCGGCTGGCGCTGTCATTGGTCGGCCTGGTCGCACTGGTCGCACTTGGGGCCTGCGAAGGCGGCGGAGGGCTGCCCTTCCTCCAATCCAAGGGCACCGGCGCGCAGGAAACACCCTCCAATTCGACCAAGCTGATCGATCGCGACGTCGAGGCCCCGGATGTATTCCAGGTGACCGAAGCCGGTCTCTGGGATGGGCGTCCCTCGATCGGTGGCGTGTGGGTTGCGCATCCCGACGTGACCGACCCCGAGCGCGTCATCATCCGCAACAACGCAAACGGAAAATTTGTGATCGGGGCCCTGTTTCGTCGCGAACGGGCCATTCCCGGCCCTCGGCTGCAGGTTTCGTCCGATGCGGCGGCTGCGCTTTCCATGCTGGCCGGCGCCCCTGTAGAACTGAATGTCACCGCATTACGCCGCGAAACCGTCGAGGACGCCCCGCCCGAGGACGAGATCGCCGCAAATGACCCGGCGGAGAGCACCCCGGTTGCGGCCGTCTCTGACGTTGAAACGGCGGCTCTTGACCCGATCGCCAGTGATGCCGCCGCCGCCATATCGGCGGCACCTGCCGCTGCAACGGACACCCTCGCAGCCCCGCAGGCGGCGGCCCAATCCGTGCCCGCCCAGCAGCGGACTGCACTGGCCAAACCCTATATCCAGATCGGTATTTTCAGCGTCGAGGCCAATGCAAAAAGAACCGCGGATCAGATGCGCAATGCCGGCGTCATCCCGACCATCTACGAGCAGGCGGCCAACGGCAAACCGTTCTGGCGCGTGGTCGTCGGCCCCGCCCAATCCCGCAGCGAACGTACTCAGCTTCTGAAGACCGTGAAAAGCGCCGGTTTTGCGGATGCCTATGCGGTGACCAACTGACCCGGTCGGTTCAGACCCGTGACCAACAAACACGCGATTTCAGGGAGGACCTCCCCCGTGACCACCCAAATCCTTTCCGCCTCGCCGTTTCGCCTCGCCATAATGGGCGCGGCCTGGCTGGCCGTTTCTGCATCTGCCACATGGGCATTTGAGACCAAGGCGCGGGCCGCCTATGTGATGGACCAGGGCACCAATACCGTACTTCTGGACCGGAACGCCTCCACGCCGCTGCCTCCGGCCTCGATGTCGAAACTGATGACGCTCTATGTGGCCTTCGAAGCCGTGCGCGCCGGGCGGCTGACCATGGACGAGGAATTGCCGGTCAGCGCCCATGCCATGAGCTATACAGGCTCCACCATGTTTCTGGACACCACGGACCGGGTACGGGTCGAGGACCTGCTGCGCGGCATCATTGTCCTGTCCGGCAACGACGCCTGCGCCGTTATCGCCGAGGCGCTCAGCCCGGACGGCACAGAGGCCGGTTTCGCGCGCTATCTGACACGGCGCGCCCGCGAAATGGGCATGTCTGACAGCACGTTCACCAACTCCAACGGCTGGCCCGATCCCGGGCATCGCATGTCCGTGCGTGATCTGGCGATCCTTGCGAAACATCTGATCGAGGACTTTCCGGAGTTCTATCCGATGTTTGCCGAGCAGGAATTCGCCTTCGACGGTCGCGCTCCGTCGAACGTGCGCAACCGAAACCCGCTGCTGACATTGGACATCGGTGCCGACGGCTTGAAGACCGGCCATACGGAAGAAGCAGGCTACGGCCTTGTCGGCTCTGCCAAACAAGGGGACCGGCGGGTGATTTTCGTGCTTTCCGGTCTCGACAGTACCCGCGAACGCGCCGAAGAAAGCGAAGCCATCGTGAACTGGTCCTTTCGCCAGTTCACCAAAAAGACATTGGCCCGCGAAGGTCAGCCCGTAGAACAGGCCGAGGTCTGGATGGGCAGCAGCCCCACAGTAGGGTTGGTTCCTGCGCAAGATCTGGAGATCCTGCTGCCTGCGCTGTCTGATGGAACGGTCACGGCAGAGGTCGTCTACACCGGACCAGTCACCGCCCCCATCCTTGCCGGCCAACAGCTGGCCGAACTCGTCCTGCAACCAGAGGAACTGCCGGAGATGCGGCTGCCGCTGGTTGCCCAGAGCGACGTCAGCACGGGCGGTTTCCCTGTCAGGGTGATGACGGCCGCACGGGTGTTGATGTCGCGACTTTTGAACGGACCTGAGGACGCATCTTGAACCAATTGACCAATCGCGGCCTGTTCGTCACCTTTGAAGGGATCGACGGGTCAGGAAAATCCACGCAGTGCCGCCTGTTGGCGGACCACCTGCGCGCCAAAGGCCATGCGGCCGTGCTGACCCGCGAGCCCGGTGGCTCGCCCGGGGCCGAAGAAATCCGGCGTCTGGTGCTGGAAGGCGACCCGGACCGCTGGTCGGCGGAAACCGAGATCCTGCTGTTCACGGCCGCCCGGCGGGACCATCTGGAGCGAACCATCCAGCCCGCGCTCGCGGCCGGCAAGGTGGTGATCTGCGATCGGTTCGCCGATTCCACACGGATGTATCAGGGTCTCTCGCGCGGTGATCTGCGCGCCACGGTTGATCAGCTGCACCGGCTGATGATCGCACGCGAACCGGATGTGACCGTGCTGATCGATATGGATCCTGCCACCGGCCTTGCCCGGGCGAAGGGACGGCAGGGAACCGAAGAGCGGTTTGAGGATTTTGGCGTCGACCTGCAGGAAAAGATGCGGAGCGGCTTTCTGTCGCTGGCGCAGGAATATGCAGACCGGTTTCGTGTCATCGACGGCGCCCGCGACATGGCGCAGGTCGCCTCTGATGTTGCCGCCACCGTGCAGACGGTTCTGGACGCACGCGGATGAGTGACAAGGATGACCTCCCGCGCGCCGATCAGGCGGACGGCGCCCCCCATCCCCGCGAAACCCGCCGGTTGTTTGGCCATGCGGCGGCCGAAGCCGCGTTTCTCGAGGCGTTCACCTCCGAGCGTCTTCACCACGCCTGGCTGATCATGGGGCCACGCGGCGTGGGCAAGGCAACGCTGGCCTGGCGCATTGCGCGCTTTTTGCTGGCAACGCCCCCGATGGAGGACGACGGTCTTTTTGGCGCCCCTCCGCCGCCTGCGAGCCTCGAGGTTGCGGCTGACCATCCCGTCAGTCACCGGATACAGGCGGTGGCCGAGCCGGGACTGGCGGCCATCACCCGCAGCTATAACGACAAGGGGCGCCTGCGCGATCAGATCGTTGTGGACGACATCCGGGTCCTGAATAAATTCTTTGGCCTCTCCTCCGCAGAGGGCGGCCATCGCGTGGTGATTGTCGACAGCGCCGACGAGATGAACGTGAATGCAGCCAATGCGCTGTTGAAAATGCTGGAAGAACCCCCGGCGCGCACCACGCTCTTGCTGGTCTCGCATCAGCCCTCGCGCCTGCTGCCCACGATCAGGTCCCGCTGCCGCACCCTGCGATTGGGTCAACTGTCGCCTGCCGACATGGAGGCCGCATTGACGCAGGCCGGCGCCGAATTGCCGTCCGATGCGACCCATCTGTCGGCTCTGGCAGCCGGGTCGGTGGGCGCCGCCATGCGGTTGTTGTCGCTCGAAGGTACCAAATTATACGCGGAACTGCTGGCAATTGCCGACAGCATGCCCCGACTTGACAGACAGCGCGCCATGGCGTTGGCCGAAAAAGCCGCCGCGCGCAATGCCGGAGAGCGGTTTGAACTGATGCTGACGCTGATCGATGTGCTGTTGGTCCGGCTTGCCCGCACCGGCGCGACCGGTCAGCCGCCTGCCCCCGAAGCCGCCACGAATGAGGGCCCGGCTTTGGCGCGCCTGTCGCCGGATCCGCACAAAGCGCGGGCATGGGCGGATCTGGCGGCCATGGTCACCGAACGGACACGTCACGGTCAGGCGGTGAACCTTGACCCTGCCGCGCTGGTCCTAGATACGGTGTTCAAGATGCAGGACACCGCATCGCGCTGAGGGCGGACATCTCCCCTGCGTGAACAGGCGGCAAGAACGCGACAGAGGCCTCAATATGACCATTGCTACCCCGCCCCGGATCACGGACAGCCATTGCCACCTGGACTTCCCGGATTTCGACGGTGAACTGCCCGACGTTCTGTCCCGCGCCGCCGAGGCCGGTGTGACCCGGATGGTCACGATCTGCACCCGACTGAGAAACGAGCCCGCGGTGCGCGCCATCGCCGAGGCTCATGCGCCGGTGTTCTACGCCGCCGGAACCCACCCGATGAGCGCCGCAGAAGAGCCGCTGACCTCGGTCGACGAACTGGTCACACTTTCGAAACATCCGAAATTCGTCGGCATCGGCGAGACGGGGCTGGACTACCACTATACCGCCGACAGCGCCGCAGTGCAGCGGGACAGCCTGAAAATTCACATTCAGGCCGCCCAGGAAACGGGCCTGCCGCTGATCATCCATGCGCGCGCCGCAGATGACGACATGGCAGAAATCCTGAGCACCGCCCATCGCGAAAAGCCCTATACCTGCGTCATGCATTGCTTTTCCTCTTCAGCAGCATTGGGGCGGGCGGCGCTGGATCTCGGTTTTTACCTGTCGATGTCCGGCATCGCCGCCTTTCCCAAGAGCCAGGATCTGCGCGATATCTTTGCCGAGGCGCCTCTCGACCGCATTCTGGTGGAAACCGACAGCCCCTATCTCGCGCCGCCGCCCTATCGTGGAAAACGCAACGAGCCCGCCTATACCGCCCATACCGCCAAAGTCGGAGCCGAGGTCTTTGGTCTGGACTACGCGGAGTTCGCCGCCCGCACCCAGGAGAATTTCGACCGCCTGTTCTGGAAAGCCGCCCAATACGAAGCTGGGGCCGCCTGATGCCCGAATTGCGCTGTACGATCCTTGGCTGCGGCTCTTCGGGCGGCGTGCCGCGCCTTGGCGGCCATTGGGGCGATTGCGATCCTGAAAACCCAAAGAACCGGCGCCGCCGCTGTTCGATGCTGGTCGAGCGTGACGGCCCCGAGGGCACCACAACGGTGCTGATCGACACCAGCCCCGACATGCGCAGCCAGTTGCTGGACGCGGGCGTCGGACGGCTGGATGCGGTGATCTATACCCATTCGCATGCCGACCATGTTCACGGTATCGACGATCTGCGCATGATCGTCTTCAATATGCGCGAACGGATCCCGGTCTATGCGGATGCCGATACCAGAACAGCTTTGCTCGACCGCTTTGGCTATGCGTTCATTCAGCCAGAAGGGTCGAGCTACCCGCCGATCCTCGACATCCGCGACATCGACGGCGCATTTGCCATCGACGGCGCAGGGGGCGAGATCCCTTTCCTGCCCTTCCGGGTCGGTCATGGCGGCATGGACGCATTGGGATTTCGGATTGGAGACCTGGCCTATTTGCCGGACGTGGCACAGATCCCCGAGAGTGTTGTGCCGACCCTCGAAGGGCTCGATTGCTGGGTCCTTGATGCATTGCGCCATGCGCCACATCCCACCCATTTCTGCTACCAGACCGCGCTTGCCTGGATCGACCGTATGCAACCGGCGCGAGCGGTCTTGACCAATATGCACATTGATCTGGACTACGCCACGGTCGAGGCTGAGACGCCCGACCATATCACTCCGGCCTATGACGGCATGGTCATTCACACCGATTTTTAACCTGAAGCCCAGACCACACAACATTTTCAGCCCCTACCGAGGCTTTGCTCAACATGATTTTCAACCTCATCAACGTCATTCTTCCGGTCTTTGTCGTCGTCGGGATCGGCTACGGGCTGACCCTGCGGGGGATGTTTCACCAAAACCAGATCGACGGGTTGATGAAATTCGCCCAAGGGGTCGCGATCCCGTTCCTGTTGTTTCGCGCCATGGCAGGCATTGATGTCAGCGCGGGATTCGACCCCAAACTTCTGATCAGTTTCTACACCGGGGCCGGCACGTGTTTCTTCGCAGGCCTGCTGGGCGCCCGCTTCGTGTTCAAACGAGAGTGGGAAGATTGCGTCGCGATCGGGTTCTGCTGCCTGTTTTCCAATACCGTGCTTTTGGGTCTGCCGATCACCGAGCGCGCCTTCGGGCCGGAGGCGCTGGTCGGCAACTTCGCCATCATCGCCTTTCACTCGCCGTTCTGCTACGCGCTCGGCATCACCGCGATGGAAATCTTCCGCAATCGCGGCAAGGGAGGCTTTCGGACGGTTGCCTCCGTATTGAACGCGATTTTCCACAACAACCTGATCCTTGCCATCATCGCAGGCTTCGCGGTCAACCTGATGGGGATCTCGATACCGGAACCGGTCGATGACGCATTGGCGCTTGTCGCCTCCGCCGGGCTGCCGACGGCCCTGTTTGCACTGGGAGGCATCATGGTGCAATACCGGCCCGAGGGCGATTTGCGCACCATCGCAATGGTATGCGTCATTGCGCTGCTGTTGCATCCGGCCATTGTATACGGCCTCGGCAGCGCGCTCGATGTCCGGCAGGATTTGTTCCGCTCCGGGGTGTTGAATGCCGCCATGGCTCCCGGCGTGAACGCCTATATATTTGCCAATATGTATGGTCGCGCCAAAAGGGTCGCAGCCTCCTCGGTCCTGATTGCGACCGCCTCCAGCGTGGTGAGCGTCCTGTTCTGGCTCACGCTTCTGCACTGAGCCCCCTGCCCCTGAAGACACAAACGGTCTGTCTTGTCTGAGCGAGAACGCGCGGCGGCTCCTGCCAGGATGCATGAAGAGAAGAACAACCTCCACCGCCGGAATAGACAGCGGAGGACGTGGTTCATAGCCTCAATTCACGATGCGGATGTCACCGCCCCACCCGGGACAGGAAACGTTGCAGGCGGGCATCCCGAGGTGCGTCGAAAATCTCTGTGGGCGTTCCGGATTCGACGATCTTGCCGCCTTCCATAAACAGGATGCGGTCGGCGATTTCGCGCGCGAATTGCATTTCATGGGTGACGATCAACATGGTCTGCTTCTGCTCTGCGACCCGCCGCATCAGGTCGAGAACCTCTCCGACCCATTCCGGATCAAGCGCCGAGGTCGGCTCGTCAAAAAGCATCAGCTCGCCATTCAGCGCCATCGCACGGCCAATCCCCACGCGCTGCTGCTGCCCGCCCGAGAGCGCTGCGGGATAGCTGTCCGCCTTGTCGGCCAATCCGGTCTCTGACAGGATCGCCTGTGCCCGTTCGGCAGCCTCTGCTCTTGGCAGGCGTTGCACGGTCACCAGCGCCTCCATGATGTTTTCTTTCGCCGTCTTGTTGGCAAACAGAGCATAATTCTGGAACACGAACCCGGTCCGCCGCCGCAGCGCCAGAATGTCGCCTTTGCGCGCCCGTGCCGCATCCACCGTGAGATCCCCGATTGAAATCCGGCCCGCATCCGGCTGGTCGAGAAAATTCACGCACCGCAGCAAAGTCGACTTTCCTGTTCCCGAAGGACCAATGATGACCACGCGTTCGCCCGACGCAATATCGAGGTCGATATCATCCAGAACGGCCTTGTCGCCAAACTGCTTTGTCAATCCACGGATCGAAATCATCGCACAAACGCCTTGTTCAGATAGGTTTCCAGCCCTTTTTGCGCCTGACTGAGGGTCTCCACCATGATCCAATAGATCACCGCGACCACAAGGAAGGCCTCGAAATACAGGAAGCTGCCGGCCGCTTCCTTCTGCGCGGCCCCCATCATCTCTGTGACGCCCAGGGTAAAGGCCAGCGATGTGCCCTTGAGCATATCGATGAAATAGTTGACCAAAGTCGGGGCCGCCACCCGCGCCGCCTGTGGCAGGATGATCCTGCGCATCAATTGCGTCTGCGTCATGCCGATCGACTGCGCGGCCTCCCATTGGCTGCGGTCAACACCGACAATGGCGGCACGGATTGATTCCGCCATATAGGCCGCAAAATGCAGCGTCAGGCCCAGAACCGCCGCGGTCACCCCATCGATCCGGGTCAAAAAGGACACCACTTGCGGCAAGCCGTAGTAGAACAGGAACAGTTGCACCAGCAACGGCGTCCCCCGGAAGAAGCTGATGAACAACATAACCAGCCAATCCAGAACCGGCACCCGGACAACCCGTTCGACGGCGAGCAGGACGGCCAGCACCAATGCACCGGCCATTCCCGCTGCCGCCATTGCCAGCGTCAGCGGGACATAGCCGAGGATGACCGGAACCAGCCCCAACATATATTCGAGATCGAGGCCTTGCATCGGTTACTGCGCCGCCGTGATGTCGGAGCCGAACCACTTGAGTGAAATCTCGGTCAGGGTGCCGTTTTCCCGCAGCGTTGTGAGCGCCGCGTCGACCTTGTCCCGCAGGGCCCGCCCCTCTTCGTCATCGCGAAACGGCAACGCATTGCGGATCTCCGAGAAGGGCTGGCCTGCCAGCTGCAAGGGCAACGGGCTCTCCTGGATCAATTGCGCCGAGGACACCCGGTCCATCACAAAGGCATCGACACGGCCCAATGCGGTATCCTGCGCAATATTGCTTTCATAGGTTTTGATCGTGACCTCATCCGCAAACGGCAAGGCGTTCAGAAGCTGTTCGAAGTTGGAGCCGAGGTTCACCGCAACGGTCTTTCCCCGCAGATCCTCCACGCCGGCAATTTCTGTATTGCCTTCGCGGGTCACAACCTGCGCCCCATCGAGCACATAGGCCTGCGTAAAGGCGAATTTGGCCGCGCGTTCCGGTGTGATGGTGATCTGATTGGCAATCGTGTCGATCCGGCCCGCATCTAGGGCGCCGACCAAGCCGGAAAAGGACATGGTTTCAAAGTCGATCTCCAGGCCGGTCTCGGCGCCGACGGCAGTCATCACATCCACTTCGAAGCCTTGCAACACATCCTGGCGCACAAAGGTGAAGGGAAAATAACCACCGGACATACCGACGCTCAGGCTGCCGTCCTCGGCCTGTGCTGTGGTGCTGACGGTCGCGGTCATAAAGCTGGCCACTGCGGCGGCCTGAAAGATCGTCTTGAGCATTGAAAGAGACTCCTTGCTGTCTGCTGTTGAGGCAGAGGTGTCGCTTTTCCGGGCCGATTACAATGGACGCCCAAAATCAGGAACTCGTGTCCCAACTGTGGAACGAATGGCAGGCAGATCGGCCTTTTGCAGGCCCCAATGCGGACGAAATTCTGATGACGCTTCACTTTCGAGCACAAATGACCTTCGGAGGATCCATCGCCAACGCGAGGAACAGCGCCTTTCAGGGCGGCTATGCACAGCATGCATTCCGCCACATCCGGCCGCGCACAATGGCAGGAGCCGAGTTTCCCCGGACCCGATGCCTATGAGAGAGACGCTATCTCAAACCACCTCGGCCACCGCGAGATCCGCCATCCGCAGGATCGCCTCGCGACTGTTTGCGACCGCGATGAACCGCCCGTTGTGGCAGAACTTTGCACCTTTCACGCCGGTGGCATCTTCCAACGCCTCGTCCGTCAGTCCCGCCCAGGATGCGGGGAGATCGGCGCGGTTGTCGAATGTATCGCCTCCGACCCGGATGGTGGTCAATGTCCAGTCGGCGCCACGCGGGTGGACGACAAACAACAAATGATCCGCACCTGTTTTTTCAATTGCAGAGCGAAAGGGCATTCCGCGTGGCAGTTCCAGAATGCGGGCGCTACCGGCCTCTGCAATCGCGTCGCACACCATGGTCTCTGCCCGGTATTTGGCCGCTTTGCGCCGGATCGACGCCTCCACGAAGCTGCGCGCCACCGTCAGGGCCTCCAGAAAGGCGCGGTCATCGGCCTCCGGGTCATCGACGTCGAAGGGAGGCTTCAGCGATTCCAGGAGCGCAGGCAGCGTCAACTCGACCAAAGGCCCTGCGACCGAGGGATCCAATGCGCCATTGTCCATCAGGTCAACCGGCAACACGAATGTGCTGTCAAATGAGGCATAGATGTCTTCGATATCGGCGTCCGGCACTGCAAGCGCCTGCAGGTATTCCCGCCCGAAATGCTTCCAGATCAGACCAAAGGAGCTGTAGGGCTGACCATCCTCGCGCAAAGGCGCGTCCTTTTGGTGATGATCGAAAACGCCGGCCTCCGGGTCATAGGCGCGGCCCACATCATAGATCACCCGGTCCGGAGCCGGCGTGATCCAGCGATCGTCCCGGCTGCGCATGATCCTGGCCTCCGGGTACAATCGCGTCAGCACGACCGACGACAACAGCTCATCCGCGTGAAAGCCACCGGAATGGGTGACAAGATAGGACAGGCTCATGCGGGTAATCTCCCTGAAAGGTATTCGGCTGCAACGGGCAGCGGGAACAAACAACAAAAACGAGTGACGCAATCTGCTGAATTGCAGGATGAACGCGCGCAATTCAAGCGCGATTCCGGATCAATCACTCGGGTACAACAGTGCGGCCAACTTGTAGAGGCGACCGAGGAGCAGGCCAAGCGGCATTTTTCGGATGTGACACGACGTTTCTTGGCAATTATCCGGTAAATTGCCCCCTGTAACCGACGACTTTGGGCTCCAGGGGCGCGCGGAAGCCCGCAACACGGGCAGAGTATGCGGGCCGACGATGCGGATAGACATTGGGCCGACACCGCGCCATCCGGCAGGCCTTGGGCAAAAGCGGCGCGCCCGCAGGAAACGCCGCTGGCAACGCGCCCCTCTGGGTCGGTCTGTTGGCCTATGCAATCGCCTTTTGAGGATCAGACGGAGGCAGAGCGGAGGGAAATCCGATCACATCCCGGCGCGCAGGGCTGAGACTGCCGCAGCTTGGCCAAGTCGCCAATATCATGGCACATCCCTGCACATTGTTGGACCGCAGCACCTGCGGCAATTGCTTGAGCTGGCACCGCAACAGCCGCTCGCCGGACTTTGCAACCTCTGCGGCGACCTGAACCTCGATTTCGCCGGGCATGCCCCTGCGCAACAGGCCCGCCATGATACGAGGTGCCTGCCCCACCGACATGTAAAACGCGATGGTGGTGCCCGGTGCCGCAAACCGAACGCAATCCGGAGGCGCGTTTTCCTCGGCGCCAGTGCCGGTGGTCAGCACGAGCGTGTCGCTCTGCCCGCGTTCCGTGAGGCTGCGCCCCAGGGCGGCGGCGGCGGCAGAGGCAGCGGTTACCCCGGGCACGATTGAAACGTCGATCCCGGCCGCCCGCGCGGCATCAAGCTCCTCTCCCGCGCGGCCAAAAATACCGGGATCTCCGGATTTGAGGCGCACAACCCTGCGTCCTTTCAGGGCTTCCTGCACGATAATGGCATTGATACGGTCCTGCGGCCAGGCATGCGCGCCGACATGTTTGCCGACAAAGACGCGGTCCGCCCCCTCGCGGGCGAGGTCGATCACCTCGTCGTCCACAAGCCTGTCATAGAAAACGACGTCCGCCTCCTGCAAATGCCGCAGAGCCCGCAGAGTCAGCAAATCACGCGCGCCGGGGCCTGCGCCCACCAGGGCGATGCGGCCCTGTGGGCGATGTCCGGCAAGATCGTTGCATCTGTGGACCGGCTGGCTGGTGGCACTATTGAACGTTGGCAATCGTGTCATGGCTTTTCCTTTCAGGCTGCGCGTTTGGCAGAGCGCCGTGTCCAGAGCTGACGCGCGACCCGCAGCGGATCGGCCTCTCCCAGCGTCGACAGCGCCAGAGCTGCGGTGCCCAGAATGACCTGTTCCTCGAAGGGCGCATCCGCACCCGCCCACAGCGCGGCAAGATCCCTGTCCTCCGCCGGGCGGGGCAGGTCGGGATCGGTCAAGAGCGGGGCAAGAGTGTTCTGCCACAGGATTCCGTCGCGCAACCCAAACGCCTCGACCGATTTGACCGGCGTGCGCTCGAACTCCCCTCCGCCGCCCTTGATGACGGTCAGGTTCTGCCATCCCAGCAACTCCGCCGCATGCGCCTGCAAGAGCCGGTAGGACGGGTGGAAGACCCCCTGAACGCTCGCCGAGGCCCGCGCCGGGTTCAGCATCCGACAGACCGTATTGATGCAGGAGCGCAACCCCAGAACGTCGCGCAGTGACAGCAGATCGAATACCACCGGGTGGGCCGTCTCCAGTGGCAGATAGGCAATCCCGGACCGTGCGATCAGATGGGCCGCCTCGTCCGGCGTACGGGCACAGGCGATGCCCGCCGTCGCCAACCCCGCCCGGACTTTCGGGTCTGTCCCGTTCCACCCGTGGATCAACACGCCCCGCCCGGACCGTGCAACGAGCTGTGCAGACAGCAAAAACCAGGGCAATCCCCGCGTGCGTCCCGCCGCATAGCTGGGCCAATCGAGATCCACGCCCTCGATCGGCGGCATCGCCGCCTGTGCCGCTTGCGCAAATCCGGCAATTTCCTCCGCCGTTTCGCCCTTCATCCGCAGCAGCATCAGCAAGGCGCCGATCGCGGCCGGATCCGCGTCACCACCGAGCATCAGCGCCATGGCCTCTGTTGCTTCCTGTTGGTTCAGAGAGCGGGATCGCCCCGGCCCGCGGCCCAGGATACGGACGTGGTCTGCCAAAGTCATTCTGCGGCCTCCCGGACCTGAGCCGCGTTCAGGAGCGCGGCAATTTCCGGCTGACAGGAGCCGCAGTTGGTCCCGGCCTGCAGCGCTGCGCCAACGGCGTCGACGGTGACCAGACCCTGATGTTCGATCGCCCGCAGGATTGTGTTGACCCCAACCCCGAAGCAGGAACACAGGATTGGCCCCGGGTCTGGCCTGTCGGCAGAGGGCCGGCCGGACAACACGTCCGGCGCATTGGTGCCGGGCAGCGTGGCGACGTAGTCGCGCATCACCGCCACGGGGTCGCGGGCAACAAACAACGCCGCCGCGAGCGTGCCGTCCTGCATCAGCGCAATTCGGGCCACACCGCGACCAGCATCCTGAAACGACACGGCGACGGCCTCGGGCAAGTCGAACAGGCGCCGTGCCTCGGCCTCCCAATCCTCGGGCATCTGATCACCGGCCATTTCGGCGCGATAGCCAGCCCCGGTCCGCGCCCGCGCCCAATAGGAACAGGTGGGTTTCATCCGCGCGCAGGACACCGCGAACCCATACCACGCGGCCTTGTACGGACGGACCGAGACGACGCTCGCCTTGCTCTCAGGCTGCCCTGACACCGGGTCTGTTGCCGCAGCGACCAGCGCGTCGATCCTGGCCGAGGGCGCGGTTTCACCCGTCCAGTGCATGGATGCAAAGACCTGCCCCGGCTGCACGGCATCCGTGATCCGAGCCCTCAATATGGCGTGGCCTGTGGGGCTCTGCACCTGAACCAGATCGGATGGCGCGAGGCTCAGGCCCTTGGCATCCTCCGGGTTCACCTCAAGAAATGGCTCCGCCAGATGCGCGGACAGCCTTGGGCTCAGACCCGTCCGCGTCATCGTGTGCCATTGATCCCTGACCCGGCCGGTATTCAGCCGATAGGGATAGCGCGGACCAGTCTTTGCGGCAGGGCTCCGGTAGCGGACCGGCACAAACCGCGCCTTGCCATCGGCGTGAAAGAACCCGCCATCCGCAAAGAACCGCCCTCCCCTGCGGGTCGCGCTCACCGGCCAGCGCACGGGTGCCATGTGGTCATAGCCTGCGTCGTCCAGCGTCGCGAGCCCCGAGATGTCAAAGTCGCGGCCCAATCGGGCGGCAATGCCCGACAAGGCTGCGTGTTCCCGAAAGATTTCCGCAGGGCTTTGATAATCGAACGCCCGGGGCCAGCCCATCCGCTGACCAACCTCGGCAAGAATGGCCCAGTCCGGCCGTGTGGCCCCCGGCGCGGGCAACACCGCCCGCTGGCGGCTGATGGTGCGGTCGGAGTTGGTGACGGTTCCGTTCTTTTCCCCCCAGGCGGTTGCCGGCAGCACCACATCCGCCAGCCGGGCCGTATCGGTCGCCGCAGTGATGTCGCTGACCACGGTGAAGGGACAAACGGCGATGGCCTCGCGCACCGCATCGGCCTCGGGCAGGGACACGGCCGGGTTGGTATGAATGATCCACAAGGCCTTGATCCGGCCATCCCCTGCAGCGCGGAACATATCGACTGCCTTCAGCCCCGGAGACGCCGCAATGGTCGGTGCGTTCCAGCAATCGCGAACAGCCGCGCGGTGGTCGGGGTTCTCGAGATCGAGATGGCAGGCCAGCATATTGGCAAGACCGCCGACCTCTCGCCCGCCCATCGCATTGGGCTGGCCGGTCACAGAGAGCGGTCCCATCCCGGGGCGACCGATGCGGCCGCTGGCCAGGTGGCAATTCAGGATCGCATTGACCTTGTCGGACCCGCTGGTGGACTGGTTCACGCCCTGACTGAAGACGGTCACGACCTTCTCTGTCTGCCTCCACAGATCGCAGAACCGGGTGATCTCGGCCTCGCTCAGGCCCGTCACACTCACATCATCCGCACAGGCTGCCTCCAGCGCTTCGCTGAACCCCTTGGTATGGGCAAGATATGCCTGATCGATCGCGTGCCCCCGAGAGAGATCCGCCAGCAACCGGTTGAACAGGGCGACGTCACTGCCGGGGGCCAGAGCAAGATGCATGTCTGCCGCGTCACAGCTTGCGGTGCGGCGCGGGTCGATCACAACGATCCGGGTGCCGCGCGCCTTCTTCGCGGCCAACACTTGTTGGTACAGAACAGGATGGCACCAGGCCAGGTTGGAGCCGACCAGCACGACCAGATCGGCCTCGCCCAGATCCTCGTAGGTGCCCGGCACAGTATCGGTGCCGAATGCGCGGCGATGCCCCGCCACGGTCGAGGCCATGCAGAGCCGCGAATTGGTGTCGATATTGGCTGACCCGATGAAGCCCTTCATCAGCTTGTTGGCAAGGTAGTAGTCTTCGGTCAGCATCTGCCCAGAGGCATAAAAGGCCACGCTGTCGGGGCCATGCTCGGCAATCGTTGCACGGAAGCGATCAGCCACCAATTGCAGCGCATCGTCCCAGGCGGCCTCCTGCCCGTGGACCCGGGGCGCCAGCAGACGCTCTTCGAGCCCGACGGTCTCTGCCAGCGCCGATCCCTTCGAACACAGACGTCCAGAGTTTGCGGGATGCGCCGGGTCCCCACGGACCGAGATCCCTCCCTGTCCATCCGCGCGCAGCAAAACTCCGCAGCCCACCCCGCAGTAGGGACAGGTCGAGCGTATCTCTGGCTGGTCCGCGCCGTCCATCACGCGGCGCTCCGATTGCCCAATGCTGTCCCATCCAGCAGAATGCGGCCGCCGTCCAGTTTGACCGGATAGGTGGCGATCTGGCCGTCCTCTCCCACGGCCTGACCGGTGTTCAGATCGAACACCCAGTTGTGCAAGGGGCACGTGACCTTCTGACCGTGAATGATCCCTTCGGACAGCGGACCGGCCTTGTGCGGGCAGGTGTCCGATACCGCAAAGACTTCGTCCGCTGCGGTGCGAAACAGGGCGATACAGCCCACCGGTGTTTTGACCACGCGCGCGCCCCGTTCCGGGATGTCCTCGATCGCTCCGATATCAATCCAGCTCATTCCGCGGCCTCCAGCGTCAAATCCGCCAGGGGCGCAAAGCTGCGGGATTTCTCCGCGAGTTCTGCCCAGGGGTCCTTGCGGTAGATGGTTTGAGACAGTTCGAACGCGTCGATCAGACGGCGCCTCTCGACCGGGTCCATGATGCGCTCGCGCACCCAGTCCAATCCGACCTTGGCCAGCCATTTATAGGGCCGGTCCAGGTATTTGGCGCCCTCGCGGTACAATTGAACAAAGGCAACGGTGACATCGATCGCCTCCTGTTCGGTCGCCACATCGGCCAGTCTCTCTGTCTCCTTCACGTCCATGCCGGCCGCACCGCCGACGCTGACCTGATAGCCGCTGTCGACACAGATGATGCCGACATCCTTGCAGGTGGCCTCGGCACAGTTGCGCGGACAGCCCGAGACCGCCAGCTTGACCTTATGCGGCGTCCACGAGCCCCAGAGCATCTGCTCCAGTTTGATCCCGAGCCCGGTGGAATCCTGGGTGCCAAACCGGCAGTGATCGGTGCCGACGCAGGTTTTGACGGTCCGCAGGCCCTTTGAATAGGCATGCCCAGAGACCAGTCCCGCCCGGTTCAAATCGGCCCAGATGGCGGGAAGATCCTCGCCTTTGACCCCCAAGAGGTCGATGCGCTGGCCGCCCGTCACTTTCACCGTGGGCACGCCGAATTTGTCGGCGGCATCGGCAATGGCGCGCAGTTCATTGGCGTTTGTGATGCCCCCCCACATCCGTGGCACAACCGAAAATGTTCCGTCTTTCTGGATGTTTGCGTGCTTTCTCTCGTTGACGAAGCGGCTTTGGGGATCATCTTGATACTCCAGCGGCCAATCCGCCAGGAGGTAGAAATTCACCGCCGGCCGACAGACGTGGCATCCGTTCGGTGTTGACCAGCCCAATTCCTGCCAGACTGCGGGTTGTGATTTCAGTCCCTGGGATTTGATCAGGCGGCGCACGTCTTCGTGGCCCAGCTCTGTGCAGCCGCAAACGGGCTGTACTGTCGGCCTCTCGAATGCCTCGCCCAGCGTGACCTGCAGGAGCTGTTCCACCAGCCCGGTACAGGTGCCGCAGGATGCGCTGGCCTTGGTCTGCGCCTTGACCGCGCCAAGATCCACCGCGCCGCCTTCGATCGCCTGTACGATCGTCCCTTTGCAAATGCCGTTGCAGCCACAGATTTCCGCCTCAGGCGGCAAGGCTGCAACGGCTGACAAAGGGTCCGATTGGGCACCCCCCTGATAGGCTTGGCCAAAGATCAGCGTATCCCGCATCTCCTCTATCGAGGTGGCGTCCTTGATCAGCCCAAAGAACCAGGTCCCGTCGGCCGTATCACCGTACATGACACAGCCCACCAGCCGGTCACATTCGATCACCAGCCGTTTGTAGACGCCCCGGGAGGGATCGCGGAAGACAATATCCTCACGCCCCTCGCCCTCGGCAAAATCGCCAGCACTGAACAGATCGCAGCCGGTGACCTTCAGTTTCGTCGACAGGGTTTTCTGCACAAAGGCGGCCGCCTGTCCCAGAAGGGTTTGTGCCGCGACCCGCGCCTGATCATAGAGCGGCGCCACCAACCCAAAGATCGCCCCGTCATGTTCAACGCATTCGCCCACCGCGAGAACATCGCCGTCCGAGGTCACCATCTGATCATCGACATGAACCCCGCGCCCGACGGCCAGCCCGGCGTCCTTGGCCAGCGCGGTGTTGGGCCGAATGCCCACCGCCATGACCAGCAGATCGCAGGGCAGTTCACTGCCGTCGTCAAGCTGCAGCGCCCGAACGCGCCCGTCCGCGCCGAGGATTTGCTTTGAATTGGCGCTGAGGCGAACCGTAATGCCCTTGGCTTCGAGGGACTTTTTCAACAGATAGCCAGCGGCCTCATCCAGTTGCCGCTCCATCAGGTGGCCCATGATATGGACCACTGTGACCTCTGCACCACGGGCAGCCATGCCTGCAGCCGCTTCTAGACCCAGCAGGCCACCGCCGATGACAACAACCCGATTGCCCTTGGTCATTGTCATCATGCGATGCGTGTCTTCCAGATCGCGGTAGGCGATGACGCCCTCAAGATCATGCCCCGGCAAGGGTATGATGAACGGGTTCGAACCGCTGGCGACAATCAGCTTGTCATAGGCCACCGTGCCCTTTTCGCCCTCGACCTGCTTGGCCTCCCGGTCGATCCGCAGCACCTTTTCACCAAAGCGGCAGGTTATCGCGTTCTCTTTGTACCAGTCGTCGGAATGGGTCACGATCTCTTCGTAGGTCTTGTCACCGGACAACACCGGCGACAGCATGATACGATTGTAGTTCCCACGTGGCTCGGCGTTGAACACCGTAATGTCGTAAGCTTCGGGGGCTGTCTCGAGCAAATGCTCGATCACCCGACCGGAGGCCATCCCGGCGCCGATTATGACGAGTTTCTGTTTCATGTATTTTACTCCGCAGCCAAGGTTTGGGATTTCGGCTTGGGTTTCGCTCCGTGTTCGTATTCCTCGAGGAAATCGAGCACTTCCTGCCGGTAGGCGTAGTAATCCGGATGCTCCAACAGCGCCTTGCGCGTGCGGGGGCGTGGCAGATCGACCTTGGTGATCTTGCCGATGGTGGCCTGTGGTCCGTTGGTCATCATCACCACCCGGTCGGCCAGCAGGATCGCCTCGTCAACGTCATGGGTGACACAGATGGCCGTGACTTTGGTGCGGCTCCAGACCTCCATCAGGACCTCTTGCAGCTCCCAGCGTGTCAGGCTGTCAAGCATGCCAAACGGCTCGTCCAACAGCAGCAGTTTCGGCGACAGGGCGAAGGCCCGGGCGATACCGACGCGTTGCTGCATTCCGTTCGACAACTCCGACGCGGGTTTGTCCATTGCATCGGCCAGCCCCACCCGCTCGAGGTAGTATTCCACCACATCCTGCCGCTCGGCCTGGCTTGCGCGCGGATAGACCTTGTCGGCGCCGATCGCGACGTTCTGCTTGGCGGTGAGCCATGGAAACAGGTTCGGCGACTGGAACACGACGGCCCGTTCCGGATCCGCGCCTTCGACGTGGCGACCGTCCAGCTTGATGGCGCCCTTGGAAATTGGGTTCAACCCGGCAGCCATGGTCAGCACGGTGGATTTGCCGCAGCCGGAGTGGCCGATCAGACTGATGAACTCGCCACGGTCGATCTTGAGATCGAAATCTTCCACGACGGTCAGCGGGCCTTTGGGGGTGGGATAGATCTTGTGAAGCTGACTGAAGTTCAGAAAACGGTCATCGATCATCGTCTTCTGCGCCAGTTTGACCGCCGCCGGAACATTGTGGATCGGGGTGACATCCGGCAACAGCCGGGTCCCTTCGACCTTGGCCTCAATCCCGACATCCATCAGGTATTTGGTGACCTCGGCCCGCAGCCGTTTGAAGGCCTCGTCGCTGTTCATGGCGGTGCGGTCACGCGGGCGCGGAATGGAGACCGCGAATTCCTGACCAAGGGTGCCGTCGGGATTGAGCGCAATGATCCGGTCGGCCAGGATGATCGCCTCGTCCACATCATTGGTGATCAGAACGCATGTTTTCTTGTCCTGCTCCCAGATCTGTTCGATTTCATCGGCCAGATTGGCCCGGGTCAGCGCATCCAGGGCAGACAGCGGTTCGTCCAGCAGCAGCATCTCGGGGTTCATTGCCAGCGCACGGGCCACGTTGACCCGCTGCCGCATCCCCCCGGACAGCTCTGCCGGGCGCCGGGTTGCGGCATGGCTGAGCCCCACCATATTGACGTAATAGGCAACTTTTTCAGCCTTCTGCGCCCGCGACAGACCCGGAAAGACGGTATCCACCGCAAGCCCGACATTGCCGCTGACCGTCAGCCAGGGCATCAGCGAATAGGACTGAAAGATCACGCCCCGCTCCGGCCCCGGTCCGGTGATCGGCCGCCCCTTGAAGGTGACCTTGCCCTTGGTTGGCTGTTCCAGCCCCGCCATCAAATTGATCAATGTGGTCTTGCCGGTGCCGGAGAACCCCAGGATGACAAGGAACTCCGCTTCGGAGACCTCAAGGTCGATGTCTTTCAGCACGTGGGTGGCATGGGTGCCGGTGCCGAAGGACTTGGACAGATTGTCGAATTTGAGAATGCTCATCCCGATCACCGATTGTTCGTGAAGGTGAAAAGCGACTGCAGGGCGAACATCACGCGGTCCAGCATGAAGCCGATGATCCCGATCGTCACAACGGCCACCATGATCTTGGCGAGGCTGCTGGAGGAGCCGTTCTGGAACTCATCCCAGACAAATTTGCCAAGGCCGGGGTTCTGCGCCAGCATCTCGGCTGCGATCAGCACCATCCAGCCGACACCGAGGCTGAGACGCAGACCGGTGAAGATCAACGGCAGCGCCGAAGGCAGCACCAATTTGGTTATCTTCGTCCAGGTGTTCATCTTCAACACCTTGGAAACATTGACCAGATCCTTGTCGATCGAGGCGACCCCAAGGGCCGTGTTGATCAGCGTCGGCCACAGCGAACACAGCGTCACCGTGATTGCGGAGATCAGAAACGACTTCTCAAACCAGCCCCCCTGCGAGGCCGACAGGGCGCTGACAACCATCGTGACAATCGGCAGCCAGGCCAGCGGCGAAACAGGTTTGAAGATCTGGATCAACGGGTTCAGGGCCGCATTGGCAATCGGCGACAGACCGGCGGCAATGCCCAACGGCACGGCCACGACGGTCGCGATCAGAAACCCGAAAAACACGGTCTTGATAGAGATCCAGATCTGGTAGTAAAAACTCGGCGCGCCGGTATAGGCGACGGATTTGACTTCATCGGCCCGCCCGGCATCGATCAAACGCCGGTTGCGTTTTTCAACCATCGCCTCGAATTTCTCGCGTTTTGCCGCCTTGGCCTGAGCGTCCTGATGCAGGTTCACCACTTCTTCCCAGACCTGCACCGGTCCCGGCACGGCCCCGAGGCTGGTCTGCACTTTGGGCGCCAGGGTGCCCCAGAGCAGCAGAAAGGCAAAAATGGCCAGCAGCGGCACCGCCAGAAGGCGCCAGATTTCCTTGACCTGCGCTTGCGGATTATCCCCGGCGCAGGCTTTGAGGAGTGGCGTGATCCAGCTCAACCCAAGAACCTGAAACCATTTGTCGGCAACATTTATGCGGGTGAAAAGCCGGGCGCGACGTGCCTCGCGGGCGGCTGTTTCGGTGAAATTCGGATCGACGGTTGTCATTGTCATGTCCTCGTCATGAGGGGCGAGGCCCCGGGTCTGCGCCCGGGGCGCTGTGTCTGGATGATGGGTGCCCCGGACCATCTGTCCGGGGCTTGCCTGTCGCTCTGGAAATCAGCCTTTGACTTCGGTTCCCGCAATCGTCTGATCGCCCTTCATGCCGATCGGCAGGCTCTCGAGATAGGCGTTGGGGTGACGACCGTCGTAGGGGATGCCGTCGATGATGTCGGCGGCAGGAGTCGGGTCTTTGTAGCCATCGCTTTCCCACGGGAAATCCGCTTCCTGCGCGAGGTTCTCGTCCACCAGCATCCGTGCGGCCTGCAGGTAGATGTCGGGCTTGTAGACATTGCGGGCGACCTCGTCATACCAGGCGTCCGACTTTGGTTCGGCAATCTGACCCCAACGGCGCATCTGCGTCAGGTACCAGATCGCGTCCGAATAGAACGGATAGGTCGCGTGGTGACGGAAGAACACGTTGAAATCGGGAATGTCGCGCTTGTCGCCCTTCTCGAACTCGAAGAACCCGGTCATGGAGTTGGCGATCACCTCGGCATCGGCACCGACATATTCCGGACGGCTCAGGATTTCGACGGCCTCATCGCGGTTGGCGTTGTCATTCTCGTCCAGCCAGATCGCGGCGCGGATCAGCGCCTTGGTCACCGCCAGGGTTGTATTCGGGTATTGCTCGGCAAAGTCGGCGTTGATGCCGAATACCTTCTCGGGGTTGTTCTTCCACAGCTGATAGTCGGTGATCACGGGCACACCGATTCCCTTGAAGACGGCCTGCTGGTTCCACGGCTCGCCAACACAATATCCGCTGATCGTTCCCGCTTCGAGGGTGGCGGGCATCTGCGGCGGCGGCGTCACGGAGAGGAACACATCGGCGTCGATCTGGCCGGTGACGTTTTCGGGGCTGTAGTAGCCCGGGTGCAGCCCACCGGCCGCCAGCCAATAGCGCAATTCATAGTTGTGCGTGGAGACCGGGAACACCATTCCCATATTGAATGGCTTGCCCTCTGCCTTGAACTCCTCGACCACCGGCGCCAGCGTGCTTGCGGAAATCGGGTGCTGCGGGCGGCCATCCTCCATCTTGGGAATATGCGGCAGCATCTTTTCCCAGACATCGTTTGAAACCGTGATCCCGTTGCCGTTCAGATCCATCGAGAATGGCGTGATGATATGGGCCTCGGTCCCGTAGCCGATGGTGGCAGCCAGCGGCTGACCTGCCAGCATATGGGCACCGTCCAACTGGCCGTCGATCACGCCGTCCAACAGCACCTTCCAGTTGGCCTGCGCCTCAAGCGTTACAAACAGGCCTTCGTCCAGAAAATACCCCTGTTCATATGCAACGGCGAGCGGCGCCATGTCAGTGAGTTTGATAAAGCCGAATGTCAGTTCGTCTTTTTCCAGTTCAAGCATTTCGGCGAATGCGGGGCTGGTCAGTGCGGTTGAGGCTACAAGGCTCAAGATAAGTCTGTTCATCTTCTGTCCTTTCCGTGGACACTAGCGGGGGAGACCGCAGTCGAAACGCAAAAAAAGCCACATCACCAACCACCGGAAATTACCGGCGGAGAGTGAGCGACCTTGCTCAGCGTTTCCCTGTCATTGGGAGAAATTCGGATCGGCGCACGCCATTGTGAGCCGGTGCCTTAAGATATGAAGAAGCCCAGGGCCGCGTTCCAGAGAAAACTTCTGCGCTGCGGCGCTGGTGGTTCATTCCCGTGATGCGGCGCATGAATTTGCCCGTTTTTTGGTCAGCTTTCCGCGTCTGGATCAAAAACGCGCCCATCAAAGAACGAGTCGGGCAGCAAAGTCAGCTGACCTTTCTGCGAGGCGACGGCGGTGGCATGGCGAATCGAGCCCTCGAGCTTTTCCGAGGCGCCAGGCATATCCGCATCTCCCGCAACCATGTGACCGCGATATAGATCGCTGCGATAGACCTCTGCCGCCGTGTCCATCGCTGCCTCGGGCGGGAGTCCGTGACGCAGGCTCAGCCGGTGAGCCATCCACCGGGCCTGGCTGCGCCATGGGAAGCTCGCAGCGCCTTCGTGGAACTCGACAAAACCGGGGACTTCGCGCTGTTCGGCATGGCCAGAAATCGTAAAGCGTCCGTGCAGGGCCCTGTCGATCAATTCCGGCGACACATCAAGGTAGGTCTTTCTCGACAAGATCTCCGCAGCCGCCGTCCGGGCATCGGGCTGCGCCAACCACTGACCTGCGGTCCAGACCGCACGCATCAGACGGCGCAGCAGATGCGGTTCGGTCTCGGCCCAATCGGTGCGGACCGCAAGGACCTTTTCCGGCGCGAAAGACCAGATCGCCTTGCCGGGCAGCAACAACGCCCCGGACCCCTGGTCGACGGCAACAGATCCCCAGGGCTCGCCCACGCAGAAGGCATCGATATCGCCCGCAGCCAGTGCTTCGGCCATCAGCGGCGGCGGAACCGTGCGGATTTCGACCGCCGTGCCGCCCAGTTCGGTCTGTTCGAACCAATACCGCAACAGCTCGGTGTGCATTGAAAAGGGAAACGGAACCCCAAACACCATCGGCCCCTCGGCGACCTGTGCCAAGGCCTGAGCCGCAGCGGCGGCATCGGAAAAGTCAAAGCCATAGCCATTCTGGCGCAGCCGCGCCTCCAGCGTGCGGCCCACACCGATGACATTGCCGTTCATCGACAGCACCATGACCGCCGAAACCGGCGTTGTGACCCCCCCCAGCCCAAGCGCCATGGCGACCGGCACGGGGGAGAGCAAATGCGCCGCATCCACACGCCCGAAGGCCAACATATCGCGCACCGAAGACCAGGAGGGGGCGGCGATCAGATCCAGCGCAATCCCTTCGGATTCGGCAAAGCCCATTTCCTGCGCCACGATCAACGGCGCCGCATCCACAAGCGGCATATAGGCAACCGGCAAAGTGACCGTCTTCATCGCAACAACTCCGATGCCGTCACCAATGCCTCTGCGACATCCGCCACACGGCGCCCCTGATCCATTGCCGTCTTGCGCAACAGCGCATAGGCCGCGTCCTCGTCAATGCCTTTGGCCTTCATCAAAAGTCCCTTGGCACGATCCAGGACCTTGCGCTCTTCCAGCGCCCGGCGGGTCTCGGCCAGTTCCGTGCGCATCTGTTTGACCATGCGGAACCGGGCGATGGCCGTGTCCATCACCGGTTTGACGCGTTCCGGGGACAGGCCGTCGACGACATAGGCCGAGACACCGGCCTCGATCGCGGCCCGGGCCAGCCCGCCCGCCTCGCCGGAGACAAACATCGCAACCGGCCGCTCCAGAGGTCCGGAGGCCAGCGTCAGTTCCTCAAGCATGTCGCGCGTCGGGTTGTCGATGTCGATCAGCACGATGTCGGGCGCATGGGCGACGATCCTGCGCGCAAGACCACTGGCATTGGCAATCACCACCACGTCGTGATCGCCAGCCATCCTGAGCGCGTCAACGATCGCAATCGCGCGGTCTCGGTCGTCCTCGACAACGACAATGGTAAGTTTGGGCTCCATGGGCGCTGCATGCCAAGGCAGCGTGGAGCGGACAAGCGAATTCGCCCCGATATGAACCTCCGGCGTCAATCTGATCGGCAGGAATGGCCAGAGTGGTTACAGAATAGGCGGCCCGGCCTCATCGACCTGGTCTCATCGCCCTGGTCTCATCACGAGGGCCTCATCACGCGAGCCTCATCACGAGGGCCTCATCACGCGAGCCACATCACGCGAGCCTCATCACAAGATGCGGCGTTCTTGTTGTGACGACGACGGAATACCGTGATGCGCCCCGACGGGCGACGCTCTAGTGCGTCACCGGCGACACGAGCGGCGGCCCGGACGAAAGCGCATGGTCCGAACCCTGAGAACACAGGTCGGCGTGGCGCCCCCTCCCCCATTTGTATACTGACACAGGTTGCCCCCCAATGCGCGGGCCAGTCACATTTCCATCACGAATGAAAACGTGTTCCGCTCGTCATCAAAAGACACGGACAACGTGCCGCCATGCCCCTTGGCAATTTCCGATGCAATATAGAGACCCAGCCCCAACCCGTTGCGCTCCGGACGATTGGGGCCCTTCTTGAACGGTTCGAACAGACTCGGCAACTGATCCTCCGGGATGGGATCGCCGTAGTTGGAAATCGACAGGGCAAACCTGTCGCTTTGCGTGGACACGCTGACTTCGATCGGCAGGCCCGGACGCCCGTGGGAGACGGCATTGCTCAGAAGATTGGAAAACAGCTGACAGATCCTGGGGACGTCACACTGAACCGGATCGGGGATATGAATGTTTGCCTGAATAACCTGCTCCGGCGCGACGGCCTGAAACTCCGACACGATCTGTGCCAGCGACCTGTCGAGATCGTGGGCCACGACGCGTTCGATCAAAATCCCCCCGCCGCTCCGTTTGCGCGCTTGATCGAGAAGGTTTTCAATCAGCAACCCCATGCGGTTCACGGATCCCCGCATCAGCTGGACCAATTCTGCGGCCTTGTCGTCGATATCGCGCCGTTCGATCATGCGCAAACCCGCGGACAAGGCACCGACCGGATTGCGCAGGTCATGGGCCAGGATGGCAATGAACTGCTCTTGTGACGAGGCAAGTTCCCGTTCATGCGAAAGCGCGGATTGGCTTTGGGCATATGCTTCATCAGCGTCCAGCGCCTCGGCGATCATCTGGGCAAACAGTCGAAACATCCCCAGAACCCGGTCGTCCCTGAGCTGACGCGGCTCCGGATCAATCGCACAGATCGTGCCGAAGAACGTCCCATCCGCCTGCCGGATCGGAATGGAGATATAGCTGCGAAACCCATAGCGCTGCGGGCAATGGTGGTTCTGGTAGAGCGGGTCGTGCCGCACGTCGTCAATGACGATCTCCTGATCGAACTGCCGCACTTCGTGGCAGAGCGTCGTCTCGACCTCCAGCTCGTCACCAGGGGTCAGCCCAAAGGAAATCTGGTCCAGAGCGCTACAGGTGACCCACCGGGCTTCGGTCACGCGCGCCACGGCAGCAAATCCCATTCCCGTCGCCAACAGCACAGTCTCGAGAAGGGTCGGAATGATCTGGCTGCGACCAATCGCGTCGATGTCAGCCTGGAAATCATGGGTTGCTGTCGAAGTATTCAAATGACGCCCTTTTTAAATCGCATAACGTGTGTAGCATAAAAACGGTACTGCAGAACGACGCGAGCGTCACCTGCATTTTCCCCGCGTGCCACAGGACGCATTGTTCGGCCTTGCAGGGAAATCCCTGCGCGCAGGCGGCCTCGGGTGACACAGCGGTCAGGCGCAGGTACGTGACAAAAGCCGACATCGACGGCGCGCCAGAAGACGCGCCGCCGCAAATTTACTGGCCCCATTTTTACTGGCCCCATTCGTTTCAGGCTCCACATCAAAGGCATATGATGTCTTTCACGCGCTGGCGCCAAGGGGGTCAGGATCTGCAGAGCGCCGCCGCAGACCCTGAAATCACAGGCCGAGGGGGCCGATCAGATGGTTATGCCAAGCGGTCCCAATGCCTCACTTTGGCACATGTGGACACAAAGGCCTTGGCATCACTCTTTTTCGACAGGGATTGCACACCAGAGTCCGGTTCGGTGACGCCCGCCGCGTTCAGCAGCTCCGCACCCGCGTCGCCAACAGCCATGAACTTGCCATGGGCAAAGGCATCCGCGACAAAAGTTTTGGCGGCGTGCATCTCTTTCAATTCGTCGGCTCCCTCTTCGGAAACCAAGATCACCACCGCATCATAGAGAACCGACGGACCGCCATCTATCTTCTGCTGCGCCGGGACGTTCTTGCCATTGGCCGTCACGATCCCACCGATGGTTGGCGCGACGATCTCGACCATACCGCCAGCCTCCTTGACCGCATCGATCATGCTGTCAAGCAGCTCGTCCTCGATACCGTCGGTCAACAGCATGCCCATTTTTCTCCCGGCGAAGCTCTCGGGACCATTTTTCAGGATCGACAAGGCCTCCGAGGTCTGAAGATCTTTGACCGGCTCCCGCGCTGGTTCATGGGCCGCAGGCACCCCCTTCAGACCGAGACCATCCGCCACGGCCTTGGCCAGATCCGCGTCGATATTCGGCAGATGCGCCACCAATCGCTCCCGTATCGCCGGAGTTTCAACCTTGGACAGTTCGAAAACGATGGCGTCGGCGATGTGGCTTTGTTCGACTTCGGTCTGGCTGAGAAAGAACTGTCGCGCCTGGCTGTAGTGATCTGCGAACAGCTCACCGCGCGCCTTGCGCTTTTCCCCGTCGACATTCTCGGCGTAGGAGCGGTGCCCTCGCTCGGCATCCGCACGCGGGCCGCCTTCGCTCCAGCTGTTGGGCTCGTAGTTGGCGCGCCCAGCGGGATTGTGCATCGCCATGTGCCCGTCCTGCTGAAAATGATGAAACGGGCATTTCGGAGCGTTTATCGGAATATGGGTGAAATTCGGCCCGCCCAACCGCTTGGTCTGCGTATCAAGGTAGGAAAAGTTACGCCCCTGCAGCAATGGGTCGTTGGTGAAATCGATCCCAGGCACGATGTTCTGCGTACAAAATGCCACCTGCTCTGTCTCGGCAAAGAAGTTGTCGACAACGCGGTCAAGAACCAGGCGCCCGACGATGCGAACAGGCACGTCTTCTTCGGGGATCAGCTTGGTTGCATCGAGCACATCGAAAGGAAAACTGTCCGCGAAGTCGTCGTCAAAGACCTGAACGCCAAGTTCCCATTCCGGATAGTCGCCGTTCTGAATGGCCGCCCAGAGATCGCGACGATGGAAATCGGGGTCCGCGCCATTGATCTTGACGGCCTCGTCCCAGATGACGGATTGGAGACCTTGTTTCGGTTTCCAGTGGAATTTCACGAACTGGCCTTTGCCTTCGGCATTCACAAACCGGAAGGTGTGCACGCCAAAACCTTCCATGAAGCGGAACGACCTCGGGATCGCCCGGTCCGACATCGCCCACATGATCATGTGCATCGATTCCGGCATCAACGAGATGAAATCCCAGAAATTGTCATGCGCCGATTGAGCTTGTGGAAACGCGCGGTCCGGTGCCTCCTTGACCGAGTGCACAAGGTCCGGAAACTTCATGGCATCCTGAATGAAGAAGACAGGAATATTGTTGCCGACGATATCCCAGTTGCCCTCCTCGGTATAAAGCTTGACCGCAAAGCCGCGCACGTCGCGCGCCAGATCGACCGAGCCCTTGTTCCCCGCCACGGTCGAAAACCGCACGAAAGCAGGGACCCTGCGCCCTTTTTCCTGAAACAAATGCGCAGAGGTCAGATCCGACAGGTCTTCTGTCGTCTCGAAATAGCCATGCGCCCCATAGCCGCGCGCATGCACGACACGCTCCGGGATACGTTCGTGGTCAAAATGAAAGATCTTTTCGCGGAAATGAAAATCCTCCATGAGCGCCGGACCGCGCGGCCCCGCACGCAGGGTGTTCTGGTTGTCGCTGACCGGCACCCCCTGTGATGTCGTCAACACAGGACCATCCCCGCGCTGGTGAGGTTCGCCGCCGTTGCCGACCTCAACCGGTCGTTCCACGGTTTCGGTGGATGACTGGGTCTCCGCTGTCGCGCGGTAGAGCCTTTCGTGATCTGCCATAAAACTGTCTCCTGGAAGGCCGCCATTCAACAGATGGCGGAACACTGCGTTCCCCTTCCAAACGCGCGGATTTCAGTTTGGTTCCACAGGCTGCGCGCCCGCCGCGATCCGCGCCAGAACTCCGGCGGCCCAGCGGCTGGTCGCCTCGCCAAAACAATCATGGAGTGAATCGACCGCGATCACGCTGCCAAGCGCGAGACGCCCCAAAAGACAGAGCCCCGGAACCGGAGCGCCCTGCTGGTCGAAAACACGTCCGTCTGCCGCGGTCTGCGCCGCCAGCCCGGCCGCGACGGGCTGCAACAGCCCGCTATCGATCAAATCCGGCACCAGCGGCGCAATCACGGCCGACAGGTCGGGAGAGGGCAGAACCGCATCGATCATGATCGCGGCCTCGACCGTCGCATCCCCTGACGACAGTCTCCATCCGGTCTCGGACAGGTCGATATCCGGGTCGGTGGCGAATGACAGATCAAGAATGCCCGCCTCTATCAAAGCCTCCATTTCGCGTGCCGAGGACACAGGCGGCCCATAGGAATATCGCTTCAACCCTTCATCGAACCCGACGATGGCCTTGGCCGTCTCAGCCGAAACGGCCGCAGGATTGAAGCCTGCGCGAAACGCGTCCTGCCATTTTCGCCAGATTTGCCCGACACTATAGCCTATCGTGGGCGGCCACTTTCCTTCGGCAAGCTCGATGCCTCTGCGCAGAATATCACGCGGGCTGCCGGTTTCCTGTGTCGAGGGCGCGGACCATTCTGTCTGCAGCCACTCCATGATCTCGTCTGCGCCGTCAGAAGCCGGAGGGATATCCAAAATCCGGATCACCACAGGTGCCACCGCAGCGTTGATGACCTCCGCCGCAGCTTCGGGAGTTGAGGACGCCGCCTGATCGAGCGCCGAGACAAACACTTTGGTTTCGGCCGCCATTGGTTCGAACCGCGCATCAATCTGTTCCGTTTCCGGCTTGGCAAAGGGCGGTTTGCCATCCAGAGAAAACGCAATGATACGCTTGGGTTCGCGGCCCGAAGGGATATATCCCTGTGCCTGAAACTGCCCGCCCTGCGCAGATGTCAGCGCCCGGCACACGTCAAAGGACGACAATGCCAGCCCCCGTATCGCGGCCGTCTGTCCCTGCCAGCCCTGCGCCAGGTCCTCCAATCGGCGGGCCGGATAGGCATCCGCCAGATGAAGCCCCGAACGTTGCGCGTGTCTTGTCCAGTCCGCGAGCTGTTCGTCAGCCTCCGTCCTGGGCTGGCCCAAGGTCAACAGAACCTCGGCATAGGGGCCGAACCAACGCCCTCCGGTGTTCAGTTTCCAGCCGTCTGCACAGGGTTCAATCTGCTCCACGCATTGCGGATGCAGGGTCACCGGCATGATGTCCAGCCCGCACACATCGGTCAGACGGGCCTGCAGATAGCGCCCCAGATCGGCCCGGGTGGGGAAACTGTCCGGGTCCGGTGTCTGATCGAGCCAATCGGCAAAGCGACCACAGGTCGAAAAGGACGGCGGGCGAATGGCAATATCCCGGATCGGTATATTCAACAGGCACAGCGGGCTCTCTTCGGGACAGAAGTTGGGGCCCGCCCCGGGAAAGGATGCAGGATCGAACACATCGACCGACATCCGGCGACCATCGCGCAAGAGCCGCTCGCCCAGCGCCTCCAGCGCGCCCAGTCCGCGTGGCCCCAATCCGACCACGGCGACTTTTGCGAGGTTTTCATTCACGTTCATTCCAGACCTTCCAATTCAGGCGCACCCCCAGTTTCGGTGATGGCCCTTTGCAAGGTAGGCGGGACGGCTGCGTCCTCAAGCTGAAGTTTGATCTTGCCCCGACAGATCCGCGCCGCCCGAGGTGGCGCCGCGCGGTGCCAGACTCCAGACAGACCCCAGACGGATCTCAGCCGGATCTCAGCCGGATCTCAGAATTCGACGCCTTTCTGCGCCTTGATGCCCGCCCGGAACGGATGTTTGATCTGCGTCATTTCCGTCACCAGATCCGCGATCTCGATCAGCTCGTCCTTCGCCCCCCGCCCGGTCAGCACCACATGGGTCATCACCGGCTTGTGCTCCACCAGAAATTCCAGAACCTCCTGCAGGTCGAGATAGTCATACCGCAAGGCGATATTGATTTCGTCCAGCAGAACCATGGTGTTGGCCTCATCAAGGATCATCTCCTTGGCCTTTTCCCAGCCCTTTTGCGCGGCGGCAATATCACGGGCCTTGTCCTGCGTTTCCCAGGTGAACCCTTCGCCCATCGCATAGAACTGACACAGATCCGAGAAGTTTTCCTCGATCAGCGTGCGTTCGCCGGTCTGCCAGGCCCCCTTGATGAATTGCACCACCGCCGAGGGCATCCCATGCGCAATGCAGCGCATGATCATCCCGAATCCACTGGAGGATTTGCCCTTGCCCGGGCCGGTGTGCACAATGATCAGGCCCTTTTCACCGTCCTTGGTTTTCATCATCTTGTCCCGCGCGGCCTTCTTCTTGGCCATCTTGGAAGCATGACGCGCCGCTTCCTCTTCGGAAATGTCGCTTTTGGTCGTCGATGACGTCTGGTCGCTCACGGGGTTCACTCCTGCTGTTTGGCCCCATGTCTTGACAAAGAGTACCGCCATGGCGCAAGGGGGTTTTTGTTGGTTCCCGAAGGCGTGTTCTTCGGGCGAAGAGGGAATGTGACAGGGCCGCCACCAGCGCCCCCAAGCACAGCCGCCCCCGCGACCGTGACCGGAGAGGTCTCCAGACGCCACTGGCCCCTGCCGCAAGGCACAGCCGGGAAGGCGGGAAGACCGTCAGCGCCGCCGCCATGGCACTGGCATCCGCAAGCCGGGAGACCTGCCAACGACTGACGTGAACCGGCGGACGGGGTGTTCCGCGACCGGTTGAGGGCCTGTCACCACCGTCGCGTGGCCGCAGAACCCCCTTCTGGCCTGCCCCACCCGCCCGAGAGGAAGGAGTATAGGCCGCATGGGTGATAGCCCGACACAGCCCGCAGACCCGGTGGTCCTGACCGTCTGCACCACCTGCCGCCGCGCGGGCGCCGACCCGGAGGCGACCCGCCCGGGCCGGATCCTGACCGAACGTCTGGCCGAACGTCTGGCCGCTGCTGCCTTGCCCGATGGCGTCACCGTGCGCGGGGTCGAATGCCTGTCGGCCTGCTCCCGCGGCTGCACCCTGCATTTGTCCGGCGGCCCGGATCGCTGGAGCTACATCTACGGCGATCTCGACCCCGACACCCACCTCGACGATATTGTCGCTGGCACCTCCGCCTATGCGGCCACCACGGATGGGTTTGTGCCCTGGCGCGAACGCCCCGTGGTGTTTCGCAAACAATCCATCGCCCGTATCCCGCCGGTCCATCTGCCCGGCGTTGACCTCTCCGCAGACCCTGCTGCAAAGGACTGATCCATGAGCACGCTCAACAAGATCCCTGTCACTGTCATCACCGGCTTTCTCGGCGCCGGCAAGACCACATTGATCCGGCACCTGATGCAAAATCCACAGGGCAAGCGTCTTGCCGTGGTGGTCAATGAATTCGGCACCGCCGGTGTCGATGGCGACATCCTGAAATCCTGCGCCGATGAGAACTGCCCGGCGGAAAACATCATGGAGCTGGCAAACGGCTGCATCTGCTGCACCGTGGCCGATGATTTCATCCCCACCATCGAACAGCTGATGGCCCTGCCGGAGCCCCCCGAGCATATCGTCATCGAGACCTCGGGGCTGGCGCTGCCAAAGCCCTTGCTGAAGGCGTTTGACTGGCCCGCGATCCGCTCTCGCATCACCGTCGACGGGGTGATTGCGCTGGCCGATGCCGAGGCGGTCGCCAAGGGCCAGTTTGCCCCTGATCTGGCCGCCGTCGAGGCCCAGCGCGCGGCCGATGAAAGCCTCGACCATGAAACGCCGCTGTCCGAAGTCTTTGAGGATCAGATCTCCTGCGCCGATATCGTGCTGCTGTCCAAGGCAGATCTGGCCGGCGAAGAAGGCATCGACAAGGCGCGCGCGGTGATCGAGGCCGAAGCGCCCCGCAAACTGCCGATCCTGCCGATGACCGAAGGCGTGATCGATCCGCGGGTGATCCTCGGCCTCGAGGCCGCCGCCGAAGACGACCTCGATGCGCGTCCCAGCCATCACGATGGTCACCACGATCACGAACATGACGATTTTGAAAGCATCGTGGTCGAATTGGGCGAAGTCTCCGATCCCGAAGCGCTGCACAGTCGGATCATTGAAATGGCCCGCGCCCGCAACATCCTGCGGGTCAAGGGCTACGTGGCTGTCGAAGGAAAGCCGATGCGCATGCTGGTGCAGGCGGTGGGCGAACGCCTGCGCGCGCAATACGACCAACCCTGGGGCACCCAGGAGCGCAAGACCCGGCTGGTGGTGATTGCGGAGCATGATAACATCGACACCGCAGGCATTCACGCCGACCTCGGCGCCTGATCTCACGAACCAAGGGCGCCGACCTCTCGCCTTGAGGTCTCGCCCGGCGGCCACGCCGGGCGGGCCCGCCCCTCCCCTCGGGAGGGCCCGTCGCACCCCTCAGGGTCGGAGGCTGCCCTCTCTGATTTGAACGAAGCGGACCAACCCAATGCACGTCGTCTTCCGCGAAAGCCACGGGCTCGGAGAAACAGACACCCCCTATGACGTCGGGCAGACCCCCGGCGATCTGGTGGTACTGTCTTTTTCCGACAGTGACCTCGGCGCCTTTGCCGCGGGCTGGCACCGGGCGGGCGGCGCGCTGCCGACGACCCGGCTCGCGAATTTGGTGGCGCTGAAGCATCCGCTCTCGGTCGATGTCTACGCCGAACAGACGCTGGAGGGCGCCAAGGGCGTGCTGATCCGGCTGATCGGTGGCGAAAGCTATTGGCCATACGGTCTCGCAACGCTTCAGGATCTGGCGCGGCGCAAGGGGATCGCGCTGGCCGTGCTGCCCGCCGACGGTCAGGAAGATCCGCGCCTGGACGAGCTGTCCACCCTGCCCACCTCGACCCTTCGGCGTCTGCAGGCGCTCTGTGACGCGGGCGGTGCCGTCGCCGCACAGGCCGCGCTGGCGCAGCTGGCGTTGGCGGCGGGGCTCTATGCCGGACCGGTGATGGGTCAGAAATCGGTGCCCGATTTTGGCTATTATGACCCGGATCAGGGCACCCTGAGCACCCTGTCCGCACCAGACAAGCCGTTGGTTCTGATCAGTTTCTACCGCTCCTACCTCACCTCAGCCGACACCGCGCCGGTGGATGCGCTGATTGCCGGTCTGCGGGCGCGCGGCTATGCGGCCTTTGGCGTCTTTGCCACCAGCCTCAAGGCCGCCGCCGTGGTGGACTGGCTACAGGCCGAACTTCCCACGCGGGCTCCCGTTGCCATCATCAACGCCACCGCCTTTTCGGCCCAGGGGCGCAACAGCAGCGCCTCCCCGCTCAGCCTCACCGGCTGTCCGGTGTTTCAGGTGGCGCTCTCCACCGCGCGGCGCAAGGATTGGGACCTGGCCGACCGGGGGCTTTCTCCGGCCGACCTCGCCATGCATGTGGTCCTGCCCGAGGTGGACGGTCGGCTGTTCGCAGGGGTGGTCAGCTTCAAATCCCCCAGCAAACGCGACCCCGATCTGGAGTACTCCCGTTTCATCCACCGCGCTGATCCGGAGCGGGTGGAGTCAGCACTCAATCGCATCGAGGCCCATCTGCGCCTCGCCCACACAGCCCCCGGCGACAAGCGCCTCGCGCTGGTGCTCTCGACCTATCCGGGCCGGGACTACAATATCGCCCATGCGGTCGGGCTGGATGCTCTGGCCTCGACCGAGGCGATCCTCGCGGCCCTCGCCGCCAAAGGCTATGACATCCACCCCGAAGGCGACCTTGGCACCCGCCTCTCCACCGAGACCCTGCGCTGGCCGCTGAGGGACTACGAAACCGCGCTGCAAACCCTGCCCGCCCACCTGCAGTCAGACCTGCATGCCGCATGGGGCCGGCCGGAAAATGATCCCGCCGTGCAGGACGGTGCAGTGCATTTTCGCGCCCTGCGCGCGGGCAAGGCACTGATTGCGCTCCAGCCCGAGCGCGGCGATGTGGCGGCCCGCGACGACGACTACCACGATCTGGACCGCACGCCGCGCCATGCCTATGTCGCCTTCTATCTTTGGCTACAAACGCAAACAGATGCGCTGGTGCATGTGGGGGCGCACGGCACGCTGGAATGGCTGCCGGGCAAGGCAGTGGCTCTGTCGCAGACCTGCTGGCCCGAAGCGCTTGTCGGTGCGATGCCGGTGATTTACCCCTTCATCGTCAACGACCCCGGCGAGGCCGCGCAGGCCAAACGCCGTATCGGCGCCGTGACCCTCGGCCATATGCCACCGCCCTTGGCCCAGACCAGTCTGCCAGCCGGCATGGGGCGGCTGGAGAGCCTGCTGGACGAATATTCCACCGCAGACGGGCTCGATCCGGCGCGCCGCGACCGGCTGATCGCCGACATCCGCACCGAGGCGCAGGGAACCGGGGTGGAACAGGATCTCGGCCTCTCGGCGGCGGCCTCCGCCGCCGAGGCGATCACGCGCATCGACCGCTTTGTCTGCGACATCAAGGAAAGCCAGTACGGCGAGGGGCTGCATGTCTTCGGCCACGGCGCGCATGGTGGTGCAGAACTGACAGGGCTGACCGAGGCGCTGGCGGGGCGGATGATTGCCCCGGGGCCGTCGGGGTCCCCCTACCGTGGTCGGTCGGATGTGATGCCGACGGGGCGCAACCTCTTTACCACCGATCCGCGGGCGGTGCCGTCGCGGGCGGCGCAGGCGCAGGGGGTCAAACTGGCGGAAGAGCTGTTGCGCCGCCACCTGCAGGACCACGGCGACTGGCCGAAAGGGCTGGTGGTGGATCTCTGGGGCTCTGCCACCATGCGCACCGCGGGCGAGGAATTTGCCATGGCGCTGCATCTTGCCGGCCTCGCGCCGCAGTGGGACGCGGGATCAGAACGGGTCTCGGGGTTCGAGATTATCCCACTGGCGCTTCTGGGCCGCCCCCGCATCGACGTGACCCTGCGCGTATCTGGCTTGTTCCGGGATGTCTTCCCCGGCCTTGCGCAGATGTTCGAAGCCGCAGCCGCCGCTCTATCGGGCCGAGAGGAATCTGTCGCCGACAACCCCTATCTGGCCAGCGCGCCACGCGTATTCGGCCCCAAACCCGGCCAATACGGTCTCGCCATGACCGCGCATCTGGATGACTATTCCGAAGCGGCGCGGTCTGCCGCCGGAGAAGCCTGGCTGGCCGCCTCCTCCCATGCCATAGACGCCCGCGGCGAGATCACCGAGGCACGTGCGGCATTGGAGCAGCGGTTGCAAAACGCCGATAGCTTCGTGCACCTGCAGGATCTGGCAGAGACCGATGTGCTGGTGGCCTCCGACTACGCCGCCCATGAGGCAGGCTTTGCCGCCGCCATGGCCCGGCTCGGCGCCGCGACGCCCAGCCTTTACCACATGGATGCAACCCGAATGGAGCGGCCACAGGCGCGCAGCCTTCAGGAGGAAATCGCCCGCGTCACCCGCGCCCGCGCCGCCGATCCCCAATGGGCCAGCGCAATGATGAACCACGGGTTTCGCGGTGGTGCCGAAATCGCGGCGACGCTTGATCATATGGCGGCCTTTGCGCATCTGGCGCAGGTGGTTCCGGCGCATCTTTTCGACCTCTATTTCGAGGCCACCTTGGGTCGTGAAGATCTGGTCGCATTTCTCGAACGCGAGAACCCGGCGGCATTGCAGGCAATGTGGGACCGGTTTCGTGCCCTGCGCGCGGCAGGGCTTTGGGTGACACGGCGCAATTTCATCCTTGCATCCCTGGAGGGCGCCGCATGAGCGAGCCGACCTCCTCCCGAAACGATGCCCCAAAAATCTACGGCTGGTGCCCCGGCGCATTGCGACCGATGATGTCGGGCGATGGGTTGGTGGTCCGCATTCGGCCGCCCTTCGCTCGTCTCAGCGCTGATCAGGCACGGGCCGTGGCGGATTTGTCCCTGCGCTTTGGCAATGGCATGCTCGATATGTCGTCCCGGGCCAACCTGCAGATGCGCGGTATCCGGCCAGAGGATCACCTGAGGCTGATTGCAGAACTGCGGGCGCTTGGGCTGGTGGATCGCGACAGCGCATCAGAGAGCCGTCGCAATATTCTGCTGACACCATTCTGGACTGCCGGAGATCGCAGCCATCGGATCGCCGATGATCTGAGCGCGAGACTGGCGGCAGCAGCGGACCTCACCCTGCCGGGAAAGTTCGGTTTTGCCGTCGACACAGACAAAGAGCCAATGTTGCGGGAGACCTCCGCCGACATCCGGATCGAACGCCACGGAGACAACCTCATAGTGCGCGCCGATGGGTCGAGAACGGCCCTGATCGTACCGGAAGACCGCGCAGCCGAAGCGGCGGTGGCGCTCGCCCGCTGGTTCCTGACCCAAGGCGGCGCGCCGGGCGGTCGAGGCAGGATGCACCACCTGATTGCGCGCCGCGAGCCACCCTCATCGCATGACGCAACCGTCGCATACAGCCCTGTCCCGCCTGGCAGCACGGCCCGACCAGGCCCGGGCAGGATCGCAATCGGAACACTGGTGGCCTTGGAGTTCGGCCAGATATCGGCCCGCACCCTGGCCACTCTGGCCGAGACCGGCCATGCAATGCGACTGACCCCCTGGCGCATGCTGCTTGTCGAGGGCACGGCTTCCCTCGGTCCCCTGCCCGGCCTGATACTCGACGCGACGGACCCGCGCCTGCAAGTGATTGCGTGCACCGGAGCCCCCGGCTGCCTGCAGGCGCACGCGTCCACCCGCGCCCTGGCCCGCGATCTGGCCCCGCACCTTCCACCTGGGACCCAATTGCACGTCTCTGGCTGCACCAAGGGCTGCGCCCACCCCAAGCCCTCGGATGTGACCCTTGTGGCCACCGGGCGCGACCGCTTTGATCTCATTCGCAACGGGCGCGCTGACGCCAGCCCGGCCCTCACCTCGCTCAGCGCCGCAGCCCTGCGCGCCGCGCCCGACGTCCTGACGAAAGACCGCTGACATGCTGCACACCTATGAAACCGACGGCGCCAAGATCTACGCCGAGAGCTTTGCCACCATCCGGGCCGAGGCCGATCTCGTCCGGTTCAGCCGCGACGAAGAAAGCGTCGTGGTTCGGATGATCCACGCCGCCGGCATGGTTGGCCTGGAACAGCATATCCGCTTCTCTGACGGTATGGCTGAAACCGCGCGGGCTGCGGTCGCCGGTGGCGCACCGATCCTCTGTGATGCCTATATGGTCTCCGAGGGCATCACCCGCCCGCGTCTGCCCGCCGCAAATGAAGTGATCTGCACCCTCCGCGATCCCAAGGTGCCCGGTATGGCGCAGGAGATGGGCAACACGCGCTCTGCCGCGGCGCTCGAACTGTGGCGCCCTCACCTTGCCGGGGCCGTTGTCGCCATAGGCAATGCCCCCACCGCCTTGTTTCATCTCCTCAACATGCTCAAGGATCCCGGCTGCCCGCGCCCGGCCGCGATCATCGGCTGCCCCGTGGGCTTTGTCGGCGCACGCGAGTCAAAAGACGCGCTGATGGAGGATCTTCCCGTGCCTGCAATGATCGTCAAAGGTCGCCTCGGTGGGTCGGCGATCACCGTGGCGGCTGTCAATGCGCTCGCGTCCTGGAAGGAATGACAATGACCGGCAAAGTCATCTGCGCAGGGCTCGGCCCCGGCGATCCGGAACTGATGAGCGTCAAGAGCTGGCGGGTGCTGCAATCCGCCCGCCACGTGGCCTATTTCCGCAAGGAAGGTCGCGCCGGGCAGGCGCGGGCCATTGTCGAAGGCCTGTTGCCCGACGGCGTGACCGAACACGCGATGGAATATCCGGTCACCACCGAAATCCACTTTTCCGACCCGGAATACAATCGGCTGCTGTCAGAGTTCTATGACCGATGGTCCGATACGCTGGCGGAAATTGCCCGGACCGAGGACCTCGTGGTTCTCTGCGAGGGGGATCCCTTTCTCTACGGGTCTTTCATGCACCTGCACAGCCGCCTCGAAGGCCGCGCCCAAATCGAGATCATCCCCGGCATCACCGGCATGTCCGGCTGCTGGACCGCCACGGGAGTGCCGATCACCTGGGGCGATGATGTTCTGACCGTCGCAATGGCAACCCTGTCGGAACAGGAGCTGACCCAACGCGCCGCGGAAACCGATGCCCTTGTCGTGATGAAGATCGGGCGCAACCTGCCCAAGCTGCGGCGGGCCCTGGCAGCCGCGGGCCGACTGGAGGATGCCTGGCTGGTGGAACGCGGCACCATGCCGGCCCAAACAGTGCGCAAACTCACGGATGTGACTGGCCCGGTTCCCTATTTCTCGATTGTGCTGCTGCACGGACAAGGGCGGCGACCATGACGTCTCTGCCCCCCGACCAAACCGCCCACAGTGTCCCGGGCCACGTCGTAATCGTCGGCCTCGGCCCCGGCTCGGATGACATGATCACCCCAGAGGTCCACGCAGCGCTTGCGACCGCCACCGATGTGGTTGGCTACATTCCATACGTCAACCGGGTCAAGCCACGCAAAGGCCTGGTTCTGCATGCCTCCGACAACCGCGTCGAGATCGACCGCGCCACCCATGCGCTGCAAATGGCGGCGGCGGGGCGACAGGTTGTCGTCGTCTCCTCTGGCGACCCAGGTGTCTTTGCCATGGCCTCGGCCGTGTTCGAGGCGCTGGAGGCCGGGCCTTCGTCCTGGCGCACGCTGGACATCCGGGTGCTGCCGGGCATTACCGCGATGCTGGCCGCCGCCGCCGCCATCGGCGCCCCGCTGGGGCATGACTTCGCCGCCATCAACCTGAGCGACAACCTCAAACCCTGGGCGCTCATCGAGCGTCGGTTGCAGCTGGTCGTCGAAGCCGGTCTGGCCATGGCCTTTTACAACCCGCGCTCGAAATCCAGACCCCATCAGTTCGCCCGGGCGCTTGAGGTGCTCCGCGCGGCCTGCGGCGAAGAGACCCTTATCACCTTCGCCCGGGACGTCACCAAACCGGGTCAGGCCCTCCTGACGGTCGCGCTGCGCGACGCAACGCCAGAGATGGCAGATATGCGGACCGTGGTGATTGTCGGCACCCGCGAAACCCGTCAGGTGGGCAAATACGTCTATACTCCGCGATTTGCGCCCGGACATAATCCCGGACACAAATCCGGCCACACGCCCGACCACATGCCCGACGACACGCCAGAGCATCTACCCGCTTCACAGTCCCCGTCACCGTCCGGTCAGAAAGAACACTAGGCGTGGTCCAGCCAGCTCATCACCTCTGCAACCGACCCAACGACCTGACGGGGCGGACTGCGCGGCCGGTCGATCATCACGACCGGCAGGCCAAGCGCACGGGCCGCAACCAGCTTGGCCTGCGCACCGCTGCCACCAGAATTCTTGGCAACCACATGGGTGATGGCATGGGCGCGCATCAACGCTTCATCCCCTTCGGCGCCAAACGGACCCCGGGCCACAACGACACTGGTCTTCGGCAGCGGCAGCGGCAGCGGAGCGTCGGGCGTGTCCACCAACCTCAACAGATAGTGGTTGCCCGGCCGTGCGGCAAAGGCCGCCACGTGCTGCTTGCCGATCGCCAGGAACACCCGGGCGGCTGCTTCGGGCAATGCTGCAACTGCCCCTGCCATATCGGGGACACGGATCCAGATGTCCCCGCGCTGCGCCAGCCATTCCGGTCGCTCATACCCCAGCAGTTTCACTCCGGCCTCCCCACAGGCCGCCACGGCATTGGCCGACATTTGCGACGCAAAAGGATGCGTTGCATCGACCACATGCGTGATGGCCTCATGGCGCAGATAGGCCGCCAGCCCAGCAACGCCCCCGAAACCGCCGATCCGGCAGGGCAACGGCTGCGAGGCCGGGCGCGCGGTTCGGCCCGCATAGGAGAACACCGCCTGACGCCCGGCTCCCGGACCAGCTCCGCCCCATGCCTCCGCAAGAGCGATGGCCAGGCGCGAGGCCTCCGTGGTGCCGCCCAAAAGCAGGAGTTTCGTCATGGCTGATCCTATTCATAGCGCGTGGTTGACCCTGATCGGGCTGGGCGAAGATGGCCTCGATGGCCTGTCAAGTGCAAGCCGAAGGGCGTTGGACGAGGCAGAAATCATCTTCGGAGGTCCCAGGCATCTGGCTCTGGTGGATGCAGGCCCTCGCGGTCAGGCCTGGCCAGTTCCCTTTTCCACCGCCCCGGTGCTGGCCGCGCGTGGCCGCCCGGTGGTCGTCCTCGCCTCTGGTGATCCTTTCTGGCACGGGGCCGGCGGCAGCCTGCTGCGCGACCTCGACCGCGCCGAATGGGTGTCGCATCCGGCTCCGTCCTGCTTCACACTTGCCGCAAACATGCTGGGCTGGAAACTCGAGGCGACGCTGTGCCTCGGCCTCCATGCCGCGCCGTTCTCATCACTGTTGCCCCTGCTCGGGCGCGACACGCAGGCGATCTGCACCCTGCGCGACGGCGACGCGGCCCGCGCATTGGCACAGTGGCTGCAGGCCCAGGGGCATGGGTCCAGCCGCCTGCATATTCTGGAACGTCTCGGCGGGCCTCATGCGCGCTGTCGCTCGACAACGGCACAGGCGTTCGATCTGACCGGCGTCACGGCCCCCGTCGTCGCAGCAATCGACGTCACCGGCGCCGGAATGCCCCAGGCCTCCGGCCTGCCCGACGCCGCCTTCGCCAGTGACGGTCAGATCACCAAACGGCCGGTCCGCGCCCTGACGCTCTCGGCCCTGGCCCCGCGCCACGGCGAACATCTCTGGGATATCGGCGGCGGGTCCGGCTCGGTTTCGGTCGAATGGTGCCTGGCCGCGCGCGGTGCCACCGCAACCACCTTCGAGCCCCGCGCGGACCGGCTGATGAACATCCGCCGCAACGCCGAGACCTTTGGCGTCGCCCACCGGATGACTGTCGTCGAAGGCCGGGCGCCGGACGTTCTGGGGGGGCAGCCGATCCCACATTGCGTCTTTGTCGGTGGCGGCGGATCACAGGCCTTGCTGGACGCGCTCTGGAACATCCTGCCCGCGGGCACCCGACTGGTCGCCAATGGCGTCACCCTGGAAACCGAAACCCTGCTGATGCAGGCCCATGCCCGCCACGGAGGCCATCTGCTGAAGGCCGAGATCGCCGAGGCAGGCCCCCTGGGCGCCATGCGCGGTTGGGAGCGGGCCCGTCCCGTCCTGCAATGGAGCGTCACCCGATGATCATCGCCGGAATTGGGTTCTCCTCCCGCGTGAGCGCCGATAGCCTGACCGAGGCGCTGGCCGCCGTGGCGCCGCCTCCGGCCGCGATTGCCGTGCTCCGCACCAAGGCGGGCCTCGCGCAATTTCAGGAGTTTGCGCAGACGGCCGCCCTGCCCCTCATTTCTGTCGAGGATTCCGCGATTTCCGGCGTCTCGACACCCAGCTTTTCGCCGCGCATCCAGGCGCGGTTCAACACCGGATCGGTGGCTGAGGCCCTGGCCCTGGTCGCCGCACGACACCACGGCGCCGACGCCCAGCTGATCCACACAAGACGAGTGACCTCGGATGGCCATGCCACCCTGGCCGTAGCGGAGACGATAGAAACATGACTGTTCATTTCATTGGTGCCGGACCGGGCGCGGCCGACCTCATCACCCTGCGCGGACGCGACCTGATTGCCGCCTGCCCGGTCTGCCTCTACGCAGGCTCGCTCGTTCCGGAGGCGCTGCTGTCCCATTGCCCGGACGGCGCCCGGATCATCAACACCGCGCCCCTGTCGCTGGACGAGATCATGGTCGAGATCGCCGCCGCCCATGAGGCCGGTCACGATGTGGCACGGCTGCATTCCGGCGATCTCTCTGTCTGGTCGGCCATGGGGGAACAATTGCGTCGGCTGCGGGATCTCGGCATTGCCTATGACATCACACCGGGCGTTCCCGCCTTTGCCGCCGCCGCCGCCGCATTGGGCACCGAACTGACCCTGCCCGGTGTGGCCCAATCGCTGGTGCTGACCCGCACCTCCGGGCGCGCCTCGGCGATGCCCGAGGGCGAGACGCTGGAAAACTTTGCCCGCACCGGCGCGACGCTGGCCATCCATTTGTCTGTACAGGTGCTCGACGATGTGGTGGCGCGGCTCTCGCCCGCCTATGGTGGTGACTGTCCGGTGGCCATCGTCTGGCGCGCCACATGGCCGGATCAAAAGATCGTCAAGGCGACCCTCGGCACCGTCATCGAAGCCACCGACGGCGCCCGCGGGCGCACGGCATTGATCCTGGTCGGGCCTGCTCTCGGGGCGGAGGATTTCGCCGAGAGCTGCCTCTATGGGGCCGATTACGACCGCCGCTACCGCCCGCAGAGCGCGGCCAGCCCGTGGTCGGAATGGAGCGAAGGCGATGACTGAAGACAGCCTGTGCCTGCCGGCCGCGATGGCCGCCCCCCATCCAACCGCAGGAGACCGCCGATGACCGATTTCCCCAAGGGGCTGATGATCTCCGCCCCCTCCTCCGGCACCGGCAAAACGACGGTGATGCTGGGGCTGCTGCGGGCCCTCACAGAGGACGGCCTGACGGTGCAGCCGTTCAAAAGCGGCCCGGATTACATCGATCCGGCGTTTCACTTGGCAGCAGCCGGGCGGGCGTCCTTCAATCTGGACACCTGGGCGATGGACGGCGCGGTGCTGGATGCGGTGACGATGCAAGCCACAGGAGCCGGTATTTGCATCGGCGAGGGGTCGATGGGGCTGTTCGACGGCGTCGCCACGCGCGGGCAATCGGGATTTGGCTCTTCGGCCGAAACCGCCTTGCGCATGGGCTGGCCGGTGGTGCTGGTCATCGACGTGGGCGGTCAGGCGCAATCCGCCGCCGCCACCGCACTTGGGTTCAAGAGCTACCTGCCCAAGTTGCCCTTTGCGGGCGTGATCCTCAACCGGGTCGCCAGCCCACGCCACGAACGGCTCACCCGATTGGGAATGGAGCGCGCAGGCATCACCGTTCTCGGCGCCCTGCCCCGGCGCGGTGACCTGGCGCTGCCGGAACGTCACCTCGGCCTGATCCAGGCGGTGGAGCATCCGGACCTTGAGGCCGCCATTGCAGGCTATGCGGCGTTTTTACGCGCGCATGTGGATCTGGATGCGATCCGGGCCCTTGCCGGTGGTGCGGCGGCTCCGGCCCCTGCGGCCTTGCCACAGCCGCCCGCGCAGCGGATCGCGCTGGCACGGGACGCGGCGTTTTCCTTCACCTATCCGCATCTGCTGGAAGGCTGGCGCGCCGCCGGCGCAGAGATCCTGCCATTTTCGCCGCTGAACGACGAGGCGCCCACGGCGGATGCCGACCTGGTCTGGTTGCCCGGCGGCTATCCGGAGCTGCATGGTGCAACGCTGGCGGCAGCCGAGACCTGGCGCAAAGGCCTGCAGAAACATGCGCAGACCAAACCGGTGCATGGCGAGTGCGGGGGCTATATGGCTCTGGGAGAGGCCCTGATCGACAAGGATGGCCATCGCCACCAGATGGCGGGCCTGCTGGGGCTGGTCACCTCCTATGAGAAACGCAAGTTCCACCTTGGCTACCGCCGCGCCCACCTACAGTCGGCAATGCCGGGCTTTGCCGCAGATGCGTTCCTGCGCGGGCATGAATTCCACTATTCCACCATTCTCGATGAACCCGATGCGCCTCTGGCCCGGGTGATGGACGCCGACGGCAATCCGGTGCCGGAAACCGGTTCGGTCAAGGGACATGTGACGGGAACCTTCTTTCATCTGATCACGGGGGAACGCGCATGAGCGGATTTGTCAGCTTTGTATCCTCCGGTCCCGGCGATCCGGAGCTTTTGACCGTGAAGGCGGTCAAGCGGCTGGAGGCGGCGGATGCCGTATTGTTCGACGATCTGTCCTCCGGTCCGATCCTCGCCCATGCCCGCCCTGACGCGGATCTTGTCGGGGTCGGGAAACGGGCGGGTCGGCCCTCGCCGAAACAGGACCACGTCAGCCAGCTGTTGGTTGATTACGCCCGCTCCGGCGCAAAAGTGGTCCGGTTGAAATCCGGTGACTCGGGTGTCTTCGGCAGGTTGGAGGAAGAGCTGAGTGCGCTCCGGACGGCGGGTATCGCCTATGAAATCGTCCCCGGCGTCACGGCGGCCTCTGCGGCGGCGGCAGCAGCGGGCATTCCCCTCACCCGCCGTCTGACCGCCCGCCGGTTGCAGTTCATCACCGGCCATGATGTGACCGGGGGCCTGCCCGAGCACATGAACCTATCGGCCCTGGCCGACCCGGAGGCCACGACCGTCGTCTACATGGGCAAGCGCACCTTTGCCGCCCTGCTGCCGCTGCTGGCAGAGGCCGGCCTGCCGGAAACGACCCCGGCGCTGGTGGCGCTCGGCATCTCCACACCGGCGCAGGAGCTGCACCGCGCCACGGTGGCAGAGCTGCCGTCACGGCTGGCGCGAATTGACAGCCCGGCGCCGGTCCTGATCCTCTACGGGCCTCTGGCCGAACCAGAAGACCCATCAACGTCGGAATAGACCCCGGTCAGGACGTATACAAACTTGACCCGCGCCCATAGCGGAGTCACACAGAGAAATGCATTTGGTGTCCGTGGTGTGCTTGAGCGCCCGGGACTGAAACGGGAATGAGGAACGGCGGACCCAATCGCGGCGCCGAAGCCTCAACCGCCCCCGCGACTGTGAGCGGCGAGCGGCCTTTCGACACCCACTGAGCGCGCCCCGACCGGGGGGCGTTTGGGAAGGGGAAAGGTCCGCATCGACCCGCGAGTCAGGAGACCGGCCAGATGCGTCACATATCAAACCGTCGGGTGAGACGGAGAGGAGACAGACATATGCATATCGAACCAGGGATCGTCGACGGCGCCAAGATCGCGCTGTCCTATGCGACCGCGGCAGGGGCACTTGGCTACGCAGCCAAGGAAACCTTTGCCGATCTGAAAGCCACGAACATCGCCTCATACGCGCTGCGTGCGGCGATCGCCACGCTGGGCGTTTTCGTGTTCTTTGAAGTCATGCCGCATTTTCCGGTTGGCGTGTCCGAAGTCCACTTCATTCTGGGATCGACCCTGTTCCTGATCCTGGGCGCGGCTCCGGCGGCCTTTGGACTGGCGGCAGGCCTGCTGATCCAGGGCACGTTCTTTGCCCCTGTCGATCTGCCGCAATATTTCATCAACCTCACCACCTTGCTGGTCCCTCTCTTCGCGATGCAGGCTCTTGCCAGCAAAGTGATTGCGCCGGGCACCGCCTATGTGGACCTGAAATATGGTCAGGCCCTGGCACTGTCGACGGTGTATCAGGGTGGCGTCGTGGCCTGGGTGGCATTCTGGGCCTTTTATGGTCAGGGCATCGGTGCCGAGACACTGGCGTCGGTCGCGACCTTCGGCGCAGCCTATATGCTGGTCGTCGCGATCGAGCCATTGGCCGATCTCGCTATCCTGGCCGGCGCCAAAGGCCTGCGTGCCCTGGACCGCTCCGGCCTTGTCAGCCCGCGCCTCTACGCGGCGGCATAACGACGATAGGCAACAGGCGCGCGCAGCGGACATCTGGCCGCATGTGAGACGGGCGCCCCATTGCTGACATCCCGACGCGGCCCCAACCGGGGCCGCGTTTTCCCATGAGGCTGACAAAGACGCACCATGATCCATCTATCACTGATCGGCATCGGCACAGGCAACCCAAAGCACCTGACGCTGGAGGCCATAGAGACGATCCGCGCACAGGATCTGATCCTGATACCCAACAAGGGCGCGGGCAAGGATGATCTCGCCGGGCTCCGTCGGCAGATCTGTGTTGACGTCCTCGCAGGCGCGGCAGAGCCCCCGCAGATCATTGAATTTGACCTGCCGGAGCGCGATCCGGCAATCGCGGATTATCAGCGCCGCGTGGACGAATGGCATGACGCCATCGCCGAGGTCTGGGACAGCGCATTGAACCGGCACTTGCCTGCGGGCGGCCGTGCCGGTTTCCTCGTATGGGGGGATCCGTCCCTCTATGACAGCACGATGCGGATTGCCGACCGGCTGCTGCGGCGACGCGCCGTGCAGCTGAGTGTGATCCCGGGTATAACCTCGATCCAGGCGCTGACAGCCGCGCACAGGGTGCCTCTCAACACCATAGGAGCCCCCGTTCAGATCACCACTGGCCGGAGACTCCGGGACTGTGGTTGGCCCGAGGATTGCGATACCCTGGTCATCATGCTGGACGGTGTCTGCGCCTTCCAAGATATCGCACAGCCCGAGAACGTGACCATCCACTGGTCCGCTTATGCGGGCATGGCCAATGAAATCAACATCTCAGGCAAACTGGCCGACGTCAGCGCCCGCATTCTGACGACTCGGGCTGCACTCCGGGCAGATCATGGCTGGATCATGGATATCTACCTATTGCAGCGGACTGGACCTCCGCAGCCCTAGGCCGTCGCTGTGGAACCGAAACCGCCTCGACGCGACGGAGACCTCCTCGGCATGGCACCGGACCGCAGGTCCGGTGCCGCAGCCTGTCCGCAGGACAGGCTGCCCGGCCCAACCCCAAGGGGACTTTGCCCTGCAAAGAACCAACGCGGGGGCGGGAGCCCCTCCCCGCCTGTGCTCCCCGGGTTTCCGCGGAACCTCTCCAAATGATCTCGACCACCTGCTGTTTCCGCTTTGGACGGCAGATCCAGGTTGGGGACCTCATCACCGGCCAATCTCACTTGGCGCCCCATGAACCGCGAGGAATTTGTTGCCGTAACCCGCGACCTCTGTGACTTCCGTCCCAAACCAATCCGGCGGCAAGAATGCCTCTGCCCTGGCCTCATCCGCGAATTCCACCTCAACGATTTCCAGAGGAGCCAACGGACCTTCGAAGATATCCAGCTCGAACGCCAGACCGTCGGTCAGCTGCCCCGTCCAGCGAGTTTTCTCGATACGACGTCCCTCGGTTCCGGGCCAGAAGGTGGCGAATTGCGCCTCGGTCAGCTCCGTTTCCCGTTCCTCGCGCACACGCCCCACGCCGCCTTTCTGCGTGAGGAAGAACAGCTCGCCCTTCTGACGCAGGCGCAACTCGGTACTGTCATCGAGCACAGTCAGATAGCCTTGTCTGACGCGGGACGCCACGGCAGACGACAAATCGGGGCGGCGGGCCACAAGGTATCTCCGTTCGATCTCTTTCATCATTCCCCCTGATTTTCCTCGAGTACATCTGGTATTGTCCGCCACGTAGCGAATGATATGGATAGGTCTCGTACGGCCGCAAGGACCCGACACTTCCAGAGCAGCCCACCACGGTTGCCCCGCCATCGCTCCTGCCTGAGGCCATGCAATGGCTTGCACCGCCTCCGGGTCATGCAAGCACCTGACCCACAACCCGAAGCACCCTGCGGGTCGGGATCACACGTCAAATCTCGCACGCCAGACTGCGCAGCGGCACGGGCCAGATCAACCGTGGCAGCCAGATTGACCGAAGCAGCCAGATTGACCGAAGCAGCCAGATTGACCGTGGCAGCACGCCCCTCCCAACCTCCCGTATTGTGGTGGTGGGTGGCAGGCGGCGACATTCACGCAGCCACTCCCTTTCCACGGCACAAGGCCAGCAGATCGGCGCGAGTTGCAGCACCATTGAAATGATCGAGATTTTCCAGCACCCGAGCGCGTTCTACCCGGCGCTTCTGATCGAGGGCCGCACTCAATGCCCCGATACTCCGGGTCGCCTCTCTTCGTCGGGGGCCCTCCAATGCTGCATTGGTCGCAACGAAACGGGCCAACGCGTCCAACTGAACGCAGTAGTCGTTGAAAGCGCCGAGATTGTCCTGCAATCTCTTCATACGCTTGATCACGCGCCTGGTGCGCTTGGCCGGGAACAACGGCGCAAAAAACTCCAGCAGATAGCGCAGCTTCTTGCATGCGATACGCAGTTCATGGATCTCCGCGTCGGGGGTGTCGTCGTGTATGTGTTCGGCAATCCTGCAGATTTTGCGGTAGCGTTTCCACAGCCTTTTGCGGGCGTATGCCTCCGCCTTCACACCGCCGTTCTTGCCACGAAGGAGCCCTGCAGGATGGGACAACTGATCTGCCAATGTCGCCATTGTCCGATGATAGGACGGGCTTTCCAAATGCTGAGCCAACCGCGCGTGACATCCATTTCGCTCCTCAGCGAATGCATCAAACATGACCTGCAACCCTGCGCGCAGCCGGGCGGGCACAAGGATGGCATAGGTCTCTTGCTCCATCAGATAAACATCCAGATCCCGAAGCCGACCGGTCGGCGACATCAGCGCCGCAAACGTGGCTTTCAGCTCGGCGGTCTCTACGCTGTCGAAGACGCCTGGAAACAGGCTGAGCACGGAGCGGATCTTGCGCAAGGCGATGCGATAGTCATGCAGGAACTCGCTATCCAGATCAGCGATTATGCCTGCTTCATTGGCGCGGGCAACGGCGATGTAATTCCCGATGATCTGGACCGCCACATCAAATGCCGTATCCCCTTCGGCAAAAATCGTTTCCGGTTTCGCCACATAGGACACCGCCCCCAGCGCAAGTGCGGTCGCAAACCTCTCGGCCGTCCAGTCTACAGCTCCATGTGCCATCAGAGCCCGACGCATCGACGCCAGAGCCCGCTCCTCTCCCGGAGGCTGCGAAAAAGTGACCACATGAACCGGGGCATCGTCCGTGCACCTTTGAAAACGTGCAACCTCAGCCTGAAACCGGGTCTTGTGTTCATCCCCCACCACGCGGAGCAGACTGTGCTGCATATGCCCCGTTGCCTGCGATAAAAAGCATCGTAGCGGGAACAGCTTTTGCGTCAGCTTGCGCACCGGCCCATCCGGCAAATCGGAGGGAAAGTCGCCACCACGCCCCGCAGGCTGGCACCGCGGAGCGTGGTCGGCTTCCAGCAGAGTGAGCTGGTCTCCGGATTGCAGCAGAGCCCGTCCTGTCTGCCGCAACTTCTGATCATGACTGTCCAAAATGCGAAATGGTGTCCAAGGTCCGGCAGCATCCATTTCAACACGAAAGCCCCCCGGATCACCGCCGAGGTCGATCCAGTCAAACGGGCCTTCAAGAAGGAAACTCCAGCTTTGCTGTGCAGCCATTTTCCTCTTTCTCTGGCTTGCCGGGGGACAGGTCAGACAAACGCTCTATACTGCGCTGAACACAGGCGGCGGCTCATATAGCCCGGTTCCTGAGCGCCTTCAGACTGTTTCAGCCAAGACGCAGCGCCGCATGTTCGCGCGGGGGTTTCGGGGACGGAACATCGGCATTCGTCTGTCTTTTGGCCGCGTGGCTATCCCGATCATTGCCGTGACGATGGCACCCAGGACTACTGTTTGTCAAATCTCCACCCTGCAGAAAAGCAGGCCACGACAGGCTTGCACCACCGGACGTGGGTCGCCGGGATCAAGTCACCCGAGAGCGGACCTGATATTTCGGCTCCTTCCAGATCTCATGCGCCATCACCTTCTCAAGGATTTCGGCGGCCGCCACCACGTCATCGTGATCGATATACAGCGGCGTGAACCCGAACCGCAGGATATTCGGCGCCCTAAAATCGCCTATGACCCCGCGGTCGATCAACGCCTGCATGACTGGATACCCATCTGAAAACGCAAAGGAAACCTGAGACCCCCGCTTTGCAGCCTCGCGGGGAGAGGCCAGTGTCAACTGCGGACAGCGCCGTTCCACCTCTTTGATGAATGTCTCGCAGAGCGCCACCGAAGCCCTGCGGACGTCGGCCAGGTCCACACCTTCCCAGACATCAAGCGCCGCATCCAGAATGGAGAGCTGCACAATCGGCGGGGTGCCCACCCGAAGGCGTTCAGTGGTCATTGCGGGGCGATAGGACGGCTCCATCGCGAAGGGAGCATCATGGCCAAGCCAGCCCGACAACGCAGGCTCCACTGCCAGGACAATATCGGGTCGGGCGTAGATAAACGCAGGCGCGCCAGGCCCGCCGTTGAGGTACTTGTACGAACAGCCCACCGCGAATTCGGCATTGCAGGCGGTGACATCCACCGGCACCGCACCGGCGCTGTGGGCCAGGTCCCAGATCATCACGGCGCCGGCCCGATGCGCTTTGGCCGTCAGCTCGCCCATATCGTGGCGCCGACCGGATCGGTAATCGACCTCGGTCAGCATGACTGCGGCCACGTCCTCACTGATGGCGTCGGCGACCTCCTCCGGGGCGACGGTGATCAACTCGTAGTCTTTTCCGATCGTGGCAATCAACCCCTGTGCCATGTAGAGATCGGAGGGGAAATTACCGGTGTCGGACAGGATCACACGGCGGGTCGGGCGCAATTTCAACGCGGCCGCCAGCGCTTGATACACTTTGATCGACAGCGTATCGCCGGTGGCCACACTGCCGGGCGCGGCCCCGATGAGCCCCGCAATCCGGTCGCCGACCTTCTGCGGCAGCTCCATCCAGTCTGCGGTATTCCAGGCCCGGATCAATTCGCGGCCCCATTCCTCGGTCAGCACTTTGGTCGCCCGCGCCACCGCGCCGGTCGGCAAGGGCCCCAACGAATTGCCATCGAGATAGATTGTGCCTTCGGGGATGTCGAAGAGATGCTTGCGGGGCAGTGTTGTCATGTCAGAGATCGCCTCTCAGGGTCCAGAGTTCGGGAAACAGCTCGACGCTGAGCATACGCCGCAGATAGTCGACGCCGGAGGTGCCGCCGGTGCCACGTTTGAAACCGATGACCCGCTCGACGGTGGTCACATGATTGAAGCGCCATCGGCGAAAGTAATCCTCGAGATCGACGAGCTTTTCGGCCAATTCATAGAGCGTCCAATGCGTCTCGATATCGGCATAGACCTGCAGCCAGCGGGATTGGATATCCGCATTCAACTCATGCGCAGAGCCGAGATCCGGAACCGGCATGGCATCGGTGTGGCCGTCAAGCGTTTGATAGAGGTAGCGTGTCACCTCGTCATAGAAACTGGGGCGTGCCAGTTCAGCCGACAGCATTGCATGCACCTTTGGTACGTGTTCATGCGGGCGCAGCATATTCGGGTTTCGGTTGCCGAGAATATATTCGATCATCCGGTATTGATGCGACTGAAACCCCGAAGACGGGCCGAGCGCCGCGCGAAATCGCGTGTAATCGGCCGGTGTCATGGTCCGCAACACATCCCAGGCACTGTTCAACTGTTCAAAAATTCGGCTGACCCGGGCCAGCATCTTGAACATGGTCTGTGTGTGTCCCTGCTGCAGCGCGGTGCGGGCTGCCTGCAACTCGTGCAAGGCCAGCTTCATCCAAAGTTCGCTGGTTTGATGCTGGATAATGAACAACATCTCATCATGGGCATCGCTGAGGCAGTGCTGCTGCTGCAACAACGTATCCAGGTGGAGATAATCAGCATAGGACATGGCATCAGCAAACCCCATGCGCGCCCCTTCCGTGCCGGGATCATATGGTTTGTCGCTCATTCGAGCTCTCCCTTCCGCTGCAAAACCGATCAAGCGCTCACTCACTGCCAGAAGCTGCACAGGGCAACCGTATGGCTCGGCAGGGAGCAGCGCAAGACAAAAGCTTCAAGCCTAAAGGATGTATCGGATGCAGGCGGAAAACCACCTGTCGCGGTGCCAGACGCGGTGGCCGTTCCACTTGAGTCGCGGCGAGATTGGGCAGGAAATCGCGCCAAATCGCGAGGGAAATTCTGAAAAAACCGGCTCAGCCAGCAATATTGGTTAATTTTTCTTAAGTTTTTACACCCTCCCCATTTTCGGGGAGGTGAACGTCGAGAAAAATCTCCATAACCAGTTTTCACACCTGGACCAATGCGGCCCGGCTCTACAATAAAAAGCCTCAATCTAAGCGCCCTCTACAATATATGCGCCCCTTCGAGCTTGCCTTGTTCAAGGGGGGCGGTACACTACCCGAACGTGTTTTTATGAGTTGGTATCGCGTTATGTATGAGCTGGGCGTCGTCGCAGGGCGCATTTTGACCGTTGAAATCCGCGTGCCTGAACCGGGCCTGGATCGACCGCTTGAAACCGTACGACTTCAAGCAGGCCAAATGCAGCACATCCTTTTTTTCTCCGGCACCCGTACGGCTGGTGCACTCCGGCATGTCGATATCCCCGCCGATGGGGACGATAATCCCCGAACGCGCCTTTCCGCACAACTCCGGCAGGATTTCCTCAGCAGAATAAGCCCATTCGGGTATTTCAAAGCGTTACGCAAGCAACCGGCCCGCTGCCTCCCGACCAATGCCAGACGCCAGTCCCACATCAGGGCCATCACGATCCGTGTTGCCCGGCTCACCAATCTGATTAACCGGATTTTTCGACGCGAAAGTTCTGATCCATATAGCCCATCTTTTCAAAAGAGGCGCAAAACGGTTCAGGCCCTGGACAATCTCTACCCTCCACTTGCAAATATCGCCAATTATCTTGATCAGGTTCGGGATCAGCGCGCCGCGGCCTCACGACTGACCAAGATACACCGTCCGATGGGCGATGATCCAATAGAGATATGTTTCTATACGGAACTGCTGCGGCGGTACGTCGATGATTGCATGCGTGACCGCGACGCGTTGAAGTACGAAGCTGACACACCCGCGTCCCGCGCCAAGGTCAAGACAGCGGTGTAGCGCCCCCCCCATCCCCCCTGTTCATCGCGCATTTCCCGGCTCTTTTCCCTGCCCTTTGCAGTCCAGTTTGCAGTCCAGTCGACACAAACAAGTCGCGCCTTGCGCGCCGTTACGCCAAACGCAGGGTTTGGGCCCGGGTGGCTGGCCATGCCACAAATAAAAAGCTGCACAGTCGTGCAACAGTGTTGACGTCCGGACATTAACGGACCTAGGCTGCCGACACCTGACGCAACCCATGGACCCTGACGATGCCCGACGCCCCCGTGCCCCTGCCCCCTGCCATCGAGGTGCGCGACCTTCACAAGCATTTTGGCACGGCGCATGTATTGCGGGGCGTGGGGGTGGCTGCTCAGGACGGAGACGTTGTGTCCCTGATCGGGTCAAGTGGCTCTGGAAAGAGCACCTTTTTGCGCTGCATCAACATGTTGGAGGCCCCGACCAGCGGGCAGATCCATTTGGGTGGAGAGCAGCTGATCCTGAAGCCCGGACGTGACGGGCTGGTCGCAAGAGACCGCCGTCAGCTCGAAGGATTTCGGGCCAGACTTGGCATGGTGTTTCAATCCTTCAATTTGTGGCAGCATATGACCGTGCTGCAGAATGTGATCGAGGGGCCAATGCAAATCCTCGGCCTTGGCCGTGCTGAGGCAATTGCCCGGGCAGAGGCCCATCTGGCCCGTGTGGGCCTCTGGGAAAAGCGCGACGCCTATCCGGCCTATCTGTCGGGAGGCCAGCAGCAAAGGGTCGCCATTGCCCGCGCGCTGGCGATGGACCCGCAGGTGATGCTGTTTGACGAGCCGACGTCCGCATTGGACCCTGAATTGGTGGGCGAAGTGCTGAAGGTGATCCGGGAACTGGCGGACGAGGGCCGAACGATGCTGCTGGTCACACATGAGATGCGCTTTGCCCGCGATGTGTCCAGCAAGGTCCTCTATTTGCACCAGGGACAAATCGAAGAAGAAGGCCCCCCGGAACAGGTCTTTGGCGCGCCGCTCAGCGATCGATGCAGGGCCTTTGTCGCCTCAGTCCATTAAATCGACCGGCATTTGGCGATCGCCGGTACACCAAACCAACAAACCACCACACAGGGAGCTCAACATCATGATAAAAATGAACAAACTCACCGCCACCACGGCGGCACTCTTGCTGACTACCGGCATGGCCAGCGCCGATGTGAAAATCGGCATCGCGGCCGAACCCTATCCGCCGTTCGCCGAAAAAGCCGCCGATGGCAGCTGGCAGGGCTGGGAGATCGAAATGATCGGTGCCATTTGTGCCGCCATGGACGAAGAATGCGAAATCGTCCCGGTCGCATGGGATGGTATCATTCCGGCGCTGTTGTCGGAAAAGATGGACGTCATCATGGCCTCCATGTCGATCACCGAAGAGCGCATGAAAACCATCAGTTTTTCGGACAAATACTACAACACCCCCGCCGTTCTGGTGGGCCCCAAATCGATGGAGCTGACCGGCGACCCCGCCAGCCTCGACGGAAAATACGTCGGTGTTCAGGTCTCCACCACGCATGCCAATTATGTGGAGGCGCATTTTGGCGGCTCCGCCGACGTCAAGAGCTACAATACCTTTGACGAGCACAATCAGGATCTGGTTGCGGGCCGCGTCGATGCCGTCGTCGGCGACAGTCTGGCGTTTCAGGATTTCCTGGACAGCGACGCCGGGCAAGGTTTTGAAATCAAGGCCGAGCTGAGCGATGTGGCGATCTTTGGCCCCGGTGTGGGGGGCGGCATCCGCAAGGACGACACGGAGCTGCGCGACAAGATGAACGCAGCGATCCAGAAGATCCGTGATGACGGCACCTACAAGGCGATCTCGGACAAATACTTCGATTTCGACATCTTCGGCGGCTGATCCCTGCTGGACTGGCCGGGTTGTATCCGTGATGCAGCCCGGCACATTTCATTTCGACGAAAGCTCCGCGCCATATGGACAGTGCCCTTGATCTTCTTGCCCTGCGCCCGCCCGGCTGGGGTGGAAACCTGTTGATGGGTCTTCTGCGGACGATACAGATCGCCGCGGGCGCCTATGCGCTTGGGCTGCTGATCGGTCTTTGCGGCGCCATGGGCAAACTGCACGGCGGTGTCGTCCTGCGCTGGGGGCTGGAGATCTATACCACCGTGATCCGAGCGGTGCCCGAGCTGGTGCTGATCCTGCTGCTCTATTACGCGGGCACGGACCTGTTGAATGTTGTCCGCGAAGCATTGGGACTGGAGCGCGCCGACATCAGTGGCCTCTGGGCCGGGATCTATGTGATCGGGCTCGTGCAGGGCGCCTATTCCACCGAAGTGTTCCGCGGCGCCTTTCAGGCAGTGCCGCCGGGTCAGGTCGAAGCCGCCCGCGCCATGGGGCTGGGGCCGCTGAAGCTGCTGCGCCGGATCACCCTGCCGATCATGCTGCCCTATGCGTTGCCGGGCCTGTCCAACCTTTGGCTGATCACCACCAAGGACACGGCACTGCTGGCCGTTGTCGGCTTTGGCGAGCTGGCGCTGGAGACCAAACAAGCCGCCGGCGCGACGCGCGAATATTTCATGTTCTACATGGCCGCAGGCGCGCTTTATCTGGCTTTGACGCTGGTGTCGTCCCTTGGCTTCGGTCTGCTGGAACGGCGCTTGCGGCGCGGCCAGCCGGCGCAGACGTAGGGGGGGCGGGCGGAATGGAATGGTATTGGATACCGGAATATGCCCCGAAATTTCTCGAGGGGCTGTGGATCACGCTGCAACTTCTGGGGTTGTCGATCTTCTTTGGCATGGCATTGGCGATCCCCATCGGGCTGGTACAGGTGACCGGACCCTGGCCGCTTGCCTGGGCCGCGCGCGCCTTTTGCACCGTGATCCGGGGCACCCCGCTCCTGATCCAGCTCTGGCTGATTTACTACGGCCTCGGCTCGCTGTTCCCCTTCATCCCCGGCATCCGGGAGACACTGATCTGGCCGCTCTTGCGAGAGGCCTTTCCCTATGCCGTTGTTGCCTTTTCCCTGAGCGTCGCGGGCTATGAGGGTGAAATCATGCGCGGCGCCTTTCGCGGTGTGCCGCGGGGCGAGCTGGAGGCCGCGCGGGCCATGGGCATGTCGCCTTTCACCGTGCTGCGCCGGATCTGGCTGCCACGCGCATTGCAGAACGTCTTTCCCACCTTGGCGGGAGAGTTCATCCTGACGCTGAAGTCGACACCGCTGGCCGCGACCATCACCGTCTTTGAGGTCTACGGCGTCGGCGGCATCGTCCGACAGGAGACCTATCGCATATATGAACCGCTGCTGTTTGTGGCGCTGATCTACCTCTGCCTCACGTTCGTACTGGTGGTGGCCTTCCGGCTGATGGAACGCCGGTTGCCACGTCGCACGGCCTGAGCCGCCCCCTGACCTGATCTGACAAAGGACTTTGACCCATGACGGACCGCTCTTTCCGTTTCACCCACGCCATTTCGCGCAGGCCCAGCGCCAGCATCACCGACGGGCTGCGCGCCGTGGATGTGGGCACGCCCGACCTCGCCCTGTTCCAGCAACACCACGCCGACTATGTCGCGGCCCTGCGCGAAACCGGCGCCGACGTCACCCTGCTGGAGCCGCTGGAGCCCTACCCGGATGCGGTCTTTGTCGAGGACACTGCCTTGTGCCTGCCCGAAGGCGCCGTCATCATGCGCCCCGGCGCACCCTCGCGGCTCGGCGAGGCGGCAGAGATGGCACCGCATCTGCGCGCGCTCTATGGCGAGGTCCGCGCGATCACCGGTGCCGACAGCTATATCGAAGGTGGCGACATTCTGACCACGGAGCACGAGATCCTCGTGGGCCGCTCTGCCCGCACCAATGCGGCCGGGATTGCCGAGTTGCGCGCCCGGGTTGCCGATTGGGGCTATACCGTGCGCGAGGTGATCACCCCGGCGGGCGTGTTGCATTTCAAGACCGATTGTTCGTTGCTTGACGCAGAGACCGTTTTGGCGACCGAGCGGCTGGCGGCATCGGGGTGTTTTGAAGGATATCAGGTCATCCATACCGCCGAAGGCGAGGAAGCGGCGGCGAATACGATCCGTTTCAATGATCTTGTGCTGATGCCCGCAGGGTTCCCCGCCACCCGGGACCGGCTCGCGGCTGCAGGATACAAGGTGCGTGAGATCGGAAACTCGGAGGCCGCAAAACTGGATGGCGGCATGTCCTGCCCGTCCCTGAGATTCACGCCAACCTCCTGATAGAAGTATCTATTTCACCGCACGGCAAAGGGCGCTCCGGACACCAATCCGGGGCGCCTTTTTTGTTTTTTCGGTCCGCCAAGCGCCACCGTCAAAAAAGTGAAACACGAATCGACTACCTCTGCATCTGTCAGCGCACACGTGTGCACGACACCGAAACACCTACGCCAAATCACATCGCTCCCATGACCAACCAAACGGGGAAACGACCATGACCAATCTGCGTGCTCTTCTTGCAACCACTGCCATTGTGGCTTGCGGCTCTGCCGCCGCTGCCAAGGATATAACCATCAACGTCTGGGCCGGCGGCTCCAACGACGCGGACAGCTATCGCTGGGAAGCCATCGAACTCGCGGCCGACATCCTGGAGCGTGAATACGCCATCCAGGGCGAAGAGCTGAACATCACCATCGAAGCCAAACGCGATTTTGGGGGATGGGACGAGTTCAAACAATCCGTGACGCTGGCGGCAGAGGCCGGCACCGCTCCGGCCATTGTCGTGACCTCGCATCTCGACATCGCCCCCTGGTCCCAGGCGGGCTATATCGTGCCGGTCGAAGACTACCTCGACCTCGACTCCTGGCCCCTGAATGACATCTACCCGAACCTGATGGAAATCGCGGCCTATGACGGCGTGCAATGGGGGCTGCCGCAGGATGCGGAAAGCCGCCCGTTCTTCTTCTGGAAGGACACCATGAAGGGGATCGGCTATTCCGACGCCGAAATCGACGCGCTGCCTGCCCGGGTCGCCTCTGGTGACTACACGCTGCACAATGTGCTGGCAGACGCCAAGAAGGCCGTCGAGATGGGGCTCGTCGAAGAAGGATATGGCTTCTATCCCCGTGTCTCCAACGGGCCGGACTATGCCCAGTTCTATCAATCCTTTGGCGGCCAGTTGCAGGATCCCGAGACCGGCAAGCTGGTGCTCGACAAGGCCGCGATGGAAGAGATGTACCAGTTCTTCGTTGATGCGGTGGCCGCAGGCGTCACCCGCAAGAACCACATCGGCACAGACTGGAGCCAGTGGTACAACGAGGTCGCCAACGGCAAGGCGGCCCTGTGGCATGGCGGCACCTGGCACTATGCCCGCTACACCGGCAAGGAAGGCAACGATGATTTCTTCGGCACCATCCAGTTTTCCCTGATCCCGGCCGGCAATGACACTGGTCACGCCAACACGATCACCCATCCGCTGGTCTATCTGATGACCGATCAACAGGATGACATGGTCGAAGATGTCTCGGCACAGCTGATCAAGATCGCCTCGGAGCCCCGCATGAACTCTTTGCATGCGATCAAATCTGCCCACCTTGGCATCACCAGGCAGCAGTCCAATGTTGAATTGTATTCCGGCGACCGCTGGGCCGACGAGGCCACGACGCGCCTGCTTGGGACCGCCAATGCACAGCCCAACCACCTGCAATACGGTGCGTTCTCCGAAACCATGTGGAAGGGGCTCGAGGCGGCCTGGACCGGCGTTCAGACTCCGGCAGAGGCCGTTGCCGCGGTCGAAGCAGAACTCAGGGCGAAACTGGGCGACGAGCTGATCATACGCTGAACAACAGCTTCCCCCCAAGATGATCGGGAGGGCGGCTCGCCGCCTTCCCGGCTTTGACCTCCTCACTTCAGACATCGGGACTTGTCATGCGCAGAGTAAACTGGCTGGGCCTCGCCTTCCTCAGCCCCGCCCTTGTTATGGTGGCGTTGTTCTTCCTGTTGCCCGTGGTGCTGACGGGGTTCTTTGCCTTCACCAACATGTCGACCGCCACCGGCGTCACCGGTGGAGAATACCTGTTGAACACGGCCACGCTCCGCTCCCTTGCCGATGACGGCCTGCCGAAGGACATGCTGGAAAAACTGGCGTCCGGCGGCTACCGGGTGGACGCAGAAGGGCTGGCAGCACTGGCCGCCGCGACAACAGCCGCCACCGCAGCAGAGATGGACCGGCTGCACGGCGGGGCAGAGTTCGCCGAGCGTCGCGACATGGAGCGGGCGCTGAAAGATCTCCGCGACAATGCAATTCGCAAAACGCGCGAGCGCAAGGCCGCCGCCGATCTGTTCAAACGGTCGATCCTGAACGAACGCTTTGCTGACGAGGCTCAGTTCGCTGCGGCTCTGGCGGAAACAGGGATCGCGCCCACCCACGCCGCAGAGATCACCGCCGGCGCCTATACCGGCTGGGCCTGGACCACCGAGAATGTGTCGCTGCTGTTCGCCCTGCCCTCCACCCTGCGCTATGCCGCAAATACCGCCCTCTATGTGACGCTGACGCTCGCCTTCAGCGTGGGCTTCGGTCTGTTTCTCGCGATTACCACCTTTTACCTGCCAAAGGGCCAGGCGACGACGTTCCGCGCAATCTGGTTCCTGCCGCGCATCCTGCCTCCGGTTCTCTATGTGATGATGTGGCGCTGGTTCACCTGGGACACCGGGTTCCTCGCGACCTTCAGCGGGTATTTCGGGATGAGCCCGAAAAACTGGATGCTCGACACCTCCTATCATGCCTGGACGGCGGTGGTGCTGATCAACGGCTTTGTCGGCTCGTCGATGGGAATGATCATATTCTCCTCCGCGATCCGGGCCATTCCGACCTCCATGCTTCTGGCCAGCGAAGTCGATGGCGCCAGCCGCTGGCAGCAGGTGCGCTGGATCATCCTGCCGCAGCTGTCATGGCCGATCCTGTTCATCACCTGCTATCAGACTTTGTCCCTGCTGACCTCGTTCGAATATATCCTTCTCGCCACCGACGGCGGCCCGGGTCGGTCGACCGAGGTCTGGTCGCTGGCCGCCTATCACACGGCGCTCAACAACTATGGCGGCAATCTGGAATACGGGCTGGGCGCCGCCTTTGCACTTGTTCTGGTGGTGATGGGGCTCCTGGCGAGCTTGCTGTATTTCCGCCTGTTCAACTTCAAACGCCTGATCACCACGCCACTGATCGAAGGATGACACGTATGTCCGCGCCCTCTTCCTACCGCAACTGGCCCATTCTTCTGGTGCTGTCGCTGGTCTCCCTGCCGCTGATGATCATGTGCCTCTACTCGGTGATCGACGCCTTTACCGACACCGGACCGGGCACGCTGCTTCCGGCTCGCGTCACGCTGGAACATTTCCGCTTTCTTTGGGAACCCGTGGCAGAGGGGCGCGGCAGTATCTGGACCGCCACCGCCAACACATTCATCTTTGCGGCCACCTCGGCGCTGGTGGTGACGATGGTATCGCTGACGGCAGGCTATGCCCTGTCCAGACTGAACTTCCCGGCCCGCGGGTTCTTCCTCGCGGGGCTCATCGTGCTGCATGCCTTTCCGACGATCACGCTGATCATCGCCATTTTCCTGATCCTGCAGATGCTGGGCCTCTATGACACTTTGATTGGCGTCATCGTGGTGAAAACCGCGCTGGAGCTGCCTTTGGGGATCTGGATCATGAAGGGGTTTTACGACACCGTCCCCTGGGAGATCGAAATGGCCGGGGTGCAGGACGGTGCCAGTCGCGCTGCCGTCTGGTGGCATCTGGTGCTGCCACAGGTGCAGCCGGGGCTGATGGCACTGATCCTGTTTTCCTTTCTGTCTGGGTGGTCTGAATACATCCTGCCGCAAGTATTGGCGCCGGGTTCAGAGGCACAGGTGCTCTCCACCTACCTCAACAGCCTGATCCTCGACGACACCAAAGCAGACTTCAACCTGTTCAAGGCCGTGGGCCTGTTCTACGCGGCGCCCGTCGTCGTGATCTATCTCTTCTTTCAAAAACACCTCATGAACATCTATGGCGGAGGCACCAAAGGCTGATGCAACTTGATCTGATCGACTTCACCAAGCGTTTCGGCAACACCACTGTGATCGAGAACATGTCACTCTCGGTTCACTCCGGCGAAATGATCGCCCTGCTCGGCCCCTCAGGCTGCGGCAAGTCCACCACGTTGTTTGCCATCTGCGGCATCCACCGCATCGACGAGGGCCGACTGTTGTTCGGGGGCACCGACGTGGCCCATTTGCCCAGCCAGTCGCGAAACGTCGGCGTGGTGTTCCAGAACTACGCGCTCTATCCGCATATGACAGTGGCGGAGAACATCGCCTTTCCGTTGAAGGTGCAGAAAATGAACCGCATCGACCGGGAGAAGCTGGTGCGGAAATACGCCGCGCTGGTCCATATCGAGGCGCTGCTGGAGCGCCGCCCCGCACAGCTCTCGGGCGGGCAGCAGCAACGCGTTGCACTGGCCCGCGCGCTGGTCCGGCAGCCCGATTTCCTGCTGCTGGATGAACCGCTTGCCAACCTCGACGCCAAGCTGCGCCTTGAAATGCGGTCCGAGATCCGACGCCTGCAGCAGGAAACCGGTCTGACGGCCATTCTGGTGACCCATGATCAGGTAGAGGCCATGTCCATGTGCGATCGCATCGCGCTGATGAACGGCGGGCGCATCGTACAATATGACACGCCGACGGCGATGTATGCGGCGCCGGAAGATCAGTTTGTTGCAGGTTTTCTCGGCAATCCGCCAATCTCCTTCCTGTCGGGCAAGGGCCTTGGACTGGCGGCCCCCGGCGTGACGCAATACGGCATTCGCCCCGAAGCCTTCGGGCCCCAGTTCGGCGAAGGCGTCAGCGGGCGGATCACCTTTGTTGAAACCCAGGGGCGTGAGGATCTTTTCGACGTCCAGCTCCCGACCGGAGAGATATTGCGCTCCATCCAACCGGCCGGGTCTGGTATCACGCCGGGAACAACGGTCGATTGGGGCCTTGCCCATGACCAGCTGCTGCGGTTTGATCAAGATGGAACCCGACTATGACGGATTGGATGACGCCGGATCGCCCCTACGCGATCGCTCATCGTGGCGCCTCGGCCTATGCGCCGGAAGGCTCGCTCGAGGCCTATGAGAAGGCCGCCCGTCTCGGCGCGGACTTCTGGGAAGTCGATATCCGGCGGGCCGCATGTGGCACATTGGTCGCCTGCCATGATGCCACCCTGCCGGACGGTCGCGCTGTCGCGCAGCTGACCGCCGACGAACTCTCGCAAGCGGCAAGGGATCTCGGCGTATCTGCGGTTCCCCTGGCCAGTGTTCTGGCGCTTGCCGTGGCGCGGCAGGCCGGGATCTATGCGGACATCAAGGATCCGGTCGCCGCAATCCCGGTCATGCAGGCGCTGATCGCCCAGGGTATCGACCGCGCCATCCTCGGCACATTTGATCCACGGGCCGTAGCGGCGCTGGCGGCCGTTGACTGCCCCTACCCCCGCGCTGCGCTGGTGCCGCCTGGCGTTGACCCGTTTGAACATGCACAGGGGGCGGATATCATCCACCTGTGCTGGGAACGGCTGGAACGGCCACAGGACCAGCTGACCCCGGATTTCTTCGCCCGCGCCCGCGACCGGGGCCAGAGCATTGTTCTTTGGCACGAGGAAGACCCTGTGCGCATGGCGGATTTGCGGCACCTGCCGGTCCTCGGCATCTGCTCTGACCGGCCTGAACTGGTGCATCCGTTCCGGGCGCGCGCGCTCGGACCGCTGGAGATCGTTTGCCACCGCGGTGCCACGGAATTTGCGCCGGAAAACACCGCCGAAGCCGCAATCTGTGCCTTTGCAGCCGGCTTTGACGTCGTGGAGCTGGACGTCCAGTCCCTGTCCGATGGCACTCTGGCCGTGATACATGACCCCACATTCGACCGCACCACCGATGGCCGGGGCGCTGTCAACTGGGCGACATCCGAAACCTGTGCGCACCTGGATGCCGGCGGCTGGTACTCCGGCCATTTCAGCGGTGAGAAAGTGCCCGGGTTTGCCGATATCCTCGATATTGCAGCAGCCTATGACGGGCAATTGTATGTGGAATTGAAATCTGCCGATCCCGCCGCCGTCATTGCGGCCGTGCGCGAGCGGGACGCAATGCATCGCTGTTTCTTCTGGGCCTTTGATCATGACCGTCTTGTCGCGCTGCGCCATGCTGCCCCCGATGCACGGATCATGATCCGCCGTCAGGACCTGCCTGACCTGAAGACCGCTCTGACCACCCTGTCCCCCGCGATCATCGAATACACCCATACCGAGGATTTCTCGGAATTCCCTCGCTGCCGTGCCGCAGGTGTTCGCCCGATGGTGGCCTACATGGGGCGGGACACGGAGATCTTTGACCAGATTCTTGCCGCCGCTCCGGATCTGGCGAACCTGCATTTTCCCTTCTTGTTCCGCGACCATATACAGGCCCGATTTCAGCCATGACCGAGAAGAAAAAGAAAAAGCCAACATCCTTTGATGTCGCCCGTATGGCCAATGTCCACCGGTCCGCCGTGTCACGTGCCCTGTCAGGCACCGGCCGGGTTTCTGAAGAAACCCGCGAACGCGTCATCAAGGCCGCACAGGAGCTTGGCTATCGTGTCAACTATCTGGCCCGCGGATTGCACAACCAGAACTCCGGCCTTGTCGGGGTGGTGGCCTCGCGCCTCGACACGCCCTACCGGGCACTTCAGGTCAAGGTAGCAGCACGAGAGCTGCTGGCGAAGGGCTATTGCCCGCTTCTGATTGTCGCCGAGGGCGATGCGGCACTCTCTGGTCTGATCGACCGGCTGCTCAACTACAATGTGGCCGGAATGCTCGTGACCTCCGACTCCCCGCCCGCCGACATCATTGACGAGTGCAAGCGGCTGTCAGTTCCGGTTGTGCTGGTAAACCGGGATGTGCACGATGCCGAAGCTGATCGCGTGCAGCTGGACATCGAAGCCTCGGGCCGGATGGCCTTTGACATGCTGCGGCAGGCCGGTGGAGAGAGCTTCGCAGTCCTTGAGCCGCAGGAAAAAACCTACACCGTGTCGGGGCGCGCGCGGGTCTTCGCCGACTGTTGTCGCGCCGCCTGCCTGCCCGTGACCGTGATCGAACCGAGGCGACAGAACTATCTTGACGGGCTCGAAGCCGCGGACCTGTTTGTGGCGCAGGACCGTTCTGTTGACGCGGTGTTTTGCACCACCGACCTCCTGGCGCTCGGTTTTCTCGATGGGATGAGGGTGAAATATAATTGGCAGGTCCCGCAGGATCTGCAGATCCTCGGCTATGATGACATCGAACAGGCGGGGTGGCTTGGAAACAACCTGTCGACGATCCGGCAGGACGCGGCGGCGGCCGCCTTGCTGGCCGTTGATCTGATGCAGGCCAGAATCGAAGATCCCGACCGCGACTTCGTGGTGGCGACGATCCCGATCTCGCCGGTTTGGCGCGGCACAACAAGGTACTCAGCCACATGACCAGATCACCCTCCCGACAGGATCTTGCCCGCAGCCTGGCACAGGAGGCCGGGCAGCTCGCCCGTGCCATGCGCGCCGAACAGGGCACCGGTTTTGTGTCGGTCAAGGGCAGGCAGGATTTTGTCACCAAAGCCGATCAGGCGGTGGAGGCGATGCTGCGCGACCGCATCCTGACCGCATTTCCCGACGATGGGTTTCTCGGCGAAGAAACTGGCCAGACCGCATATGGTCCGTTCACCTGGGTTGTCGATCCCATTGATGGCACGACCAATTACCTGCATGGCCTGCCGGAATGGGGTGTTTCCATCGCCTGTCTGCGAAAGACGGAGATCGTCCTGGGCGCAATTGCCCTGCCCGACCTCGATCGCATCGCCTGGTGCGCGCGCGGCGAAGGGGCCTTCCTCGACGGCCAGAGAATGCATCTGCCGCAGCACGCTGAAACCGACAGCAGACTTGCAATCCTGGGGCATTCCGTCCGGCTGGAGTTACAGGATCACCTCGGCACAATCGGCGGCCTGCTCCGGGTAGGCTATGACTATCGCCGCCAAGGTGCAGCTTGTTTTGGCTTGCTTGCTGTTGCTGCGGGCTGGGCAGATTTCTATTTCGAAGGGCACCTCAATCCTTGGGACGCAATGGCGGGGTTGCTGCTCGTCCAAGAGGCCGGAGGCACCGTTCGAGTGAGCGACCTGTCGCAGTTCCTGAAGCACGGTGGGGCAGTTCTCGCCAGTCGCGCCCCGTTGCAAGCGGAGACACTAGCGCTTTTGCGCCCGCAACACTCATCCCCTGGCTCGCCGTGAGGCCCTATTGGCATGATATTGATAGTTTGCCGATGTTGCCAATAGCGCCTGTGTCGGTACACCGAGCGCAGGATCAGATGGCACTGCGATCCAGGCCAATTTCCATCAATTTCGCCTGCAACTCCTCAAAGCTGCAAGGCTTGGAAAAGTAGAACCCTTGCAGGACATCGCAGCCAAACCTGTGCAAAAGCTCCGCCTTATCGAGAGTATCAACGCCCTCGGCGACGATTTTGACATCCAACGTATGCGCGAGATCCACGACCGAGGCGACCATCCGCTCGGCCCGGTCGCTCTGCCCCAACGGGAAGATGATATTCCGGTCGATCTTGATCGCATCCGGTTCAATGTTCAAAACCGCGTTGATCGAAGCATGGCCGGACCCAAAGTCGTCCACATCGATCTGGAACCCCATATCCTTGAGCGCATCGATACAAAAGATCAGCGCTTCTCCTTCTTCCTCGCAGGAGATCGACTCGAGAATTTCAAAGGCAAACCGATCACGATTTTCAGGTATCCGGGCCTGCACCGATTCCAGGAACCCCGGTTCCATGATCCGCGGGGCGCTCACGTTGAACGCCACGCGGGGTATGGTGATCGACTGCGCGTTCAGCACGCTCATCTGTTGTACTGCGGTTTCAAAGATGTGACCGTCCAGTTCAGCCTCAAGCCCCAACTGTTTGGCAATGCCCAGAAATTTAATGGGTGACAGCACGCCCAGTTCCGGATGGTTCCAGCGCGCCAGAACTTCGACCCCGGCAAGCGACCAACTCTGCGCGTCATGCTGGGTATGGTAGTAGGGAACGATTTCCCCCGCATCGAGCGCGTGTGGCAATCGATCGGCAAGCGCACGTTCGGCAAGCGCCTCCGCGCGCATCTCAGAGGTGAAGACTTCGACCGTCGCCCGCCCCGAGGCCTTGGCACGATAGAGCGCAGCGTCGGCATTGCTCAGCAATTCACTGGCGTCTGTCACCCCCGGTTCGCCGCTCGCGACCCCGAAACTGGCACCGAAATTGCACCTCTTGTTGCCCCAGGCGATGGGTTCAAGAACCGCCTTCAGGATCCGGTCTGCCAGTATTTCGCCTTCGCGAAGTGTTGTTCCTGACTGGCACAATACGACAAATTCATCGCCGCCCACACGCGCCGGAAGATCGCCTTCCTTGCTGTGATCACGAAGGACATCGGCAACATGGCAAAGCACGAAATCCCCCGCCTCATGGCCGAGGATATCGTTGATCTTCTTGAACCGGTCGAGGTCAATCCGGACCAGTGTAACGGCCTCGGTATTGAGCCGTCGCGCCAGCTCCCGGTCCAGGTGGCGCCGGTTCGGCAACTGCGTCAGCGGATCGCGCAGGGATTGCAATTCTACCCGATCCTTCGCTTCCTGAAGCGCCTCTGCGGTATGACGCTGATCCCGCTCCCCGCGGACCAGCGAGGTGATATCGGACCGCGTCTCGACCTTGTCGCCGAAATCGGTTTCGTTCACCCGCGAGATGATGTGCCGGTCGTCCGAAAGCTCCAGCTGTGTTTCGACCCGGAAATTGTTGTCCTCCACGCGACGCGCGTAATTCGAGACGTAATGGTCCGCCGACTGGCCATTGAGCGCATAGTGGCCGGCTTCGACTGCACTGATGAGGATTTCCTCCACTGACATCCCGGGTCTGACGTGCTCCGGGTGGCTGTGGCTCAGGGCACGGTAGCGGCCGTTGCATGTCACCAGGCATTGTTTTTCATCAAATATCGCGAAGCCGTCGGTCGCCGCACCCATTGCCGCACCGGCCCGCTGTGACATCCGTTTCAGCTGCAAGGTCTGATCTGCCTGATTGCGCCAAGAGCGGATCAACTGCTTCGACAGGAAGACAAAGACCACCGCCAGACAAAGGCTCGCTATCGCTGTGCCGATCTCGACAAGACGGGTCAGTCTCGCCTCCAGCATATCGAGATGGGGACGAAATGCGTGGCTCAGCTCCTGTACTCGGGTGACAGACTCCGCAAGTGCCAGATTGCGCGCAAACGGGCCGTCTTCGCCAACGCGCTGTACGGCGTCCTCCAGAAGAAGAGGTGCCAGAATATTCAGAGACACATGAGTTTCCTGAATGGCGTCTTCGCACAAACCCAGCGCGTCGGCCGCCCCCATCATCTCCAGCACGCGCCGCTCGACCGTGGAGATGTTTTCAATACACCAATGCACCTGATCGTCGGCAGTGTGGAGCAAGCTCTGCAATCTTGCAGCGGTGGCGGGCCGCACAACCGGGTTCTCAGCCAGGATATCAAGGATTTCGTGTGTCGTGGTAAAATGCGACATAGTACCTGCCCGATACTCGCCAGCGAGCGTCAGATACCGGTAGCCAAGGAACGAAATCCCAGTCAAAACAGCAAGGATCAACGCAAATAATGTCAATGTTTGCCCCAGCCGCATCGACGAGCCTCCCGGACCGAATTCTTTACTCACAACGGGGCGAGGCTAGTTAGGTTTTCTTGCCCAATAGCTAATTCCTGCCCGACTTCGGTCATGTTGGTTAATGCCACCATTGCGGTCGGGCCGTCGCGCCGCCGGTCCAAATCCGCCCTGCCTCCACTTGCCTTCCGAGAAGAATTAGGGGCTCATGCGCGCAACGGGGAAACCCTCCAAACGACAGGAGTAAGCATGAAAGCGATATTCAATACCGCACGCGGCACCGCACGCGAGACGCTGATCGTGAAAGATGTACCGACACCGGCCCCCGCGGCCGGTGAAGTGCTGGTCGCCATGCGCGCGTCCGGCGTCAACCCATCCGACGTGAAGCTGCGCTCTGGCGCACAGGGGCCGATGATCGCGGAAGACGTGCTCATTCACAACGATGGTGCCGGTGTGATCGAAGCCGTCGGAGACGGGGTTGGCCCCGCACGCATCGGCCAACGGGTCTGGCTATACAATGTCAACCGCTCGGTGGATGGCCTCGGCCAGGGGCCGCTTGGCACCGCTGCAGAATATGCCATCGTGCCCGCTCATCTGGCAATCGAACTGCCGGAGCCTGCGAGCTTTGAAGCCGGTGCCTGCCTGGGCGTGCCTGCCATGACGGCCCATCGCGCCCTGATGTGGGCCGGACCCGTGGCCGGGGCGACCGTCTTGATCACCGGTGGCGCCGGGGCGGTCGGTCACAGCGCCATTCAGATCGCCAAGGCCAAGGGCGCCCGGGTCATTGCCACCGTCAGCAGTGATGCCAAGGCCGCCGTCGCGCGGGACGCCGGTGCCGATGACGTCATCAACTACAAGACAGCGCCGGTTGCAGATCAAATTCTGGAGCTGGTCGGGGCTGGCGGCATTGACCATGTGGTGGACGTCGATATCGCTGCCCATATGGAAAGTTACCCGCAGATCCTGAAGATGAATGGGTCGGTCGGCGCCTATGCCTCGGCGTCGAACCTGACGCCTGCGCTGCCGTTTTACCCATTGGCGTTTCGCAATATTCAGCTGCAGCCGGTCTTTGTCTACTCGATGAGCGATGCAGCAAAAGCCGAGGCAATAGCCGACATCAATGCGCTGCTGGCCTCCGGTCAGTTGTCCCCGCGCATTGACGCCGAGTTCACGATGGATGACATCGCTCTGGCGCATGAAGCCGTGGAAGCCGGTGGGTTGATCGGCAATGCAATTCTCACGCTTTGATCCGCGCGAGTCTGATACGAAAGAAGGCCCCCTGCTCCGGGGGCCTTTGTGTTTGAAGGCAGAGCCACTGCCTGGCTCAGGTGATATGCGCGGTCGCCTCGATCTCCAGCAAGGCGCGATCCTCGACTAGTCCGGCGACAATCACCATCGACATGGCGGGGAAATGCTTGCCAAATACCTCGCGGTAGACGGCCCCTACTTCGGACTGACGCGCCAGATACTCCTGTTTGTCGGTCACAAACCACGTCAGCCGGGCAACATCGGACGGCACCCCGCCGGCGGCCTCGACTATGGCCGTGATGTTTTTCAAGGCCTGCCGCATCTGGCCAATGAAATCATCGGAGACGAAACTCTTGTTCTCATCCCAGCCGATCTGGCCGCCAATGTGCAACACACCGTCTGGCGTCAGCATGCCATTTGCATACCCTTTGGCCGCGGCCCAGCCCTCGGGATGAATGGTCTTGTGGGTCATGTCTGCCCTTTCATTTCGTATTGTATTTTCATTCTGACAGGCGCCGGCCACGGGGTCGGGCGGCCGTCAGTATCCACATAAACCAAAGTCGCCTCGGTTCTGAACCTCGGGGCGCCTTTGCAGGTGGCCGTCATCTCGTAGGTCAAAGATGTCTGGCCAAGCTTTGTCACCCTGAGCTGAAGGTTCAGCTGGTCGCCGTGATGGCTGGGAGAGGTAAACCGCGTTTCGATATTGGCCGTCGGCACGCCCCCTGTGTAGTGAATTTCCTCGAAGGGCCATTCCAACGCCTCGGAAAACCAGGCCTCGACGCAATCGTTCATCATCTCGAAGTAGCGGGGATAGAAAACGATCCCCGCCGGGTCGCAATGTTTGAACAGCACTTTCTGCGGCATCGTAAACATCAATCAAACCCCCACGTAACGTTCGCTCACATCCGGCGTCAGCGCCGCCATCGCCCCACTCCAGACCGTTTTGCCACGTTCAAGCACCACCGCCCGGTCACAGACCTGCGCCAGTTCAGAGACCGTCTTGTCGATCAGCAAAATGGCCATGTCGGTGTCGCGTTTCAATCGCGTGATGGCCGCCCAGATCTCCTGCCGGATGATCGGCGCTAGGCCTTCGGTGGCCTCGTCCAGGATCAGCAGCCGCGGGTTGGTCATCAAGGCGCGGCCGATCGCCAGCATCTGCTGCTCTCCGCCCGAAAGGGACGCGGAGATCTGCCCCTGCCGTTCGCCCAGACGCGGAAACAGGGCACAGACCGCCTGCATGTCCCAGGGGCCTGCGCGGCTGGTCGCCAGCAGGTTCTCGGCCACCGTCAGATCCCGAAAACACCGCCGTCCCTCCGGCACCAACCCCAACCCGAGGCGCGCGGCCTTGTGGCTCTGCAGCATGTGCAGATCATGACCGTCAAAGCGCAGGGTGCCGGTGGCCGAGATCATCCGGCAGATCGCCTTGACCGTGGTGGATTTCCCCATTCCATTGCGCCCCATCAGGGCCACGACCTCGCCAGCGGCGATATCGAGGTCAACGCCGAACAAGGCCTGACTGACACCGTATGAGGCCGTCAGCCCTTTGATCTGCAACAGGCTCATGTGGTTTCCCCCAGATAGGCTTCGCGGACACGTGCATCCGCGCGGATCTGATCGACGGTGCCGGTTGCGATCACCTCGCCATACACCAGCACGCTGATCCGGTCCGCCAGTGCAAAGACCGCATCCATGTCATGTTCGACCAACAGGATCGGCGCCTCTTGCCGCAGACCGTCGAGAAAGGTGGTCATCTCTTTCGATCCGGCCGCCCCGAGCCCTGCCATGGGTTCATCCATGACAAAGGCGCAGGGGCGCAGGGTGAGCGCGACGGCGACCTCCAGCTGGCGACGCTGGCCGTGGCTGAGATCGGCGCAGCGTTTGGACGCAACCCCGTCGAGGCCAACCCGCGCCAGCGCCTCTTCGGCCCGGGCCCGCAGCGCCGTGTCACCAAGCACCCCGGCCCAGAACCGCCAGGGGCGGCCGCTGGCGCCCAGCGCGCCCAGGAGCGCGTTCTGCAGAACCGTATCCTCCATCGCCAGGGCAGAGATCTGAAAGGTCCGCCCCAGCCCGGCGCGTGCGCGTTGGTCGGTGCTGAACCCGGTCACATCGCGCCCCATCAGCTCCACCTTGCCGGCATCGGGCTGAAGGGAGCCGCAGATTTGGGCGATCAAGGTGGATTTCCCCGCACCGTTGGGGCCGATGATGGCGTGAATTTCCCCCGCCCGCAGATCGATCGAGATGTCATTGCTGGCCGTCAGCGCCCCAAAGCTTTTGCTGATCCCATCGGTTCTGAGCACGATGTCAGTCATGGCTCGCCTCCTTGCCAGCCACCAGCCCGGTGATCCCGCCCCGGGCAAACAGCACCACGGCCAACAGGATCACCCCAAGGAAGATGTGCCAGAATTCGGTCAGCCCCCCGAGGAAATGCTCGAGCGCCACAAAGGTCACCGCCCCGGCAACCGGGCCAAACAGCCGCCCCACGCCTCCGAGGATGACCAGCACCATGATCTCGCCAGAGAATTGCCAGCTGAACATCGTCGGGCTGACAAATCGGTTGAGATCCGCAAACAGCGCCCCGGCCAGCCCGGTAATGACGCCAGAGATCACAAAAGCCACCAGCTTCAGTCGCACCGGGTTGAGGCCCACCGCATCAAGGCGGGCAGGCACCTGCCGGGCGGCGTTCAGCGCCAGACCAAAGGGCGATTTTCGCAGCCGCGCACTGAAGATCAATACGATCACAAGCATGGCCAGACACAGCCCGTAGAACTGGATCGGCGCCAGCGTATTGAGGCCGGGAAAGTCATTGCGGACATAGATCGACATTCCGTCTTCGCCGCCATAGGCGCTCCAGGAGATGGCGAAATAGTAAAACATCTGACCAAAGGCGAGCGTGATCATGATGAAATAGGCCCCGGTCGTGCGAAGGGACAAGATGCCGATCACCAATGCGGCCAGCGCCGACACCACGCTGGCCACAAGCCAGATCACCGGCATGAACTTGGTGCCCTCGATCACAAAGGGCCAGTCCATCAAGGGGCTATAGCTTTGGGCGTGATGGGCAAGGATACCCATGGCATAGCCGCCGATGCCAAAGAACACCGCGTGACCAAGACTGACAAGGCCACCGATGCCCAGTGCGATGTTCAGGCCGGCGGCAGCCAGCGCCAGGATCACCGCACGCGTCGCAAGGGTGATCGTGAACGGCTGGTCCATGATCAGCGCCCAGGTCGGCACCGCAATGAGGCCCAGCAGCAGCACCGCGTTAAAAGTGGTTTCCCGCGTCATATGCGCGCTCCGAACAGGCCCGAGGGACGCCAGATCAGCACGAGGCTCATCAGGATGTAAATCGACATGGAGGCAATGGCGGATCCGGCCGAGGTCGCGGGCGCGGCATCCATGAAGAGCTTCAGCACTTCGGGCAGGAAGATCCCGACCAGCGTATCCGTGAGCCCGACCAGAAGCGCCCCGATAAAGGCCCCCTTGATCGAGCCGATACCGCCGATCACGATCACCACGAAGGCCAGGATCAGCACCGGCTCGCCCATGCCCACCTGCACCGACTGGATCGCACCGACAAGCGCTCCGGCGAGGCCTGCAAGGGCGGCCCCAAGGGCAAAGACAAGTGTATAGAGCCTCGAGATATCCACGCCCAGCGCCGCGATCATCTCGCGGTCATTCTCGCCCGCACGGATCTGAATACCGATCCGGGTCCGCTCGATCAAAACCCACAGGCCGACCCCGACCAGCAGACCTGCGACAATCAGGGCCAAGCGGTACAAAGGGTATTCGATGCCACCGGGCAGCGTCACCGGTCCGGAGAGCGCATCGGGGATGTCGAGGAACAGGGGAAACGAGCCAAAGACCCAGCGCGTGCCTTCGGAAAAGATCAGGATCAGAGCGAAGGTTGCCAGCACCTGGTCCAGGTGGTCGCTGTCATAGAGCCTGCGGATCACCAGCGTTTCGATCACCGCCCCCGCCAGCGCCGCCGCCGCCAGCGCCGCGATCAGCGCCAGCACAAAGGACCCCGTCAGCCCCGCCACAGCGGCAGCGGCAAAGGCCCCCACCATATAGAGCGAGCCATGCGCGAGGTTTATCAGCCCCATGACGCCAAAGATCAGCGTCAGCCCGGCCGCCATCAGGAACAGCATGACGCCGGATTGCAATCCGTTCAGCACCTGCTCGATAATCAGTATCGTGGACATTCAAGTCTTCTTTCGTGATGTCCCCGGACCGGGACGCGGGTCTCGGTCCGGGGCCGCGCCGCTTACATCTTGCACTCGTCCACATAGGCGTTTGCGTGGCTCTCAAGGGCGGTTCCGACGATCTTGTTGGTGTAGATGTCACCTTCCTTGATGACTTCGCGCACATAGACATTCTGAACCGGGTGATTGTTCGCCGCAAAGGAGAACGTCCCGCGCACCGACGCAAAATCCGCCGATTTCAGCGCATCGGCAAAGGCCGCATCATCGTTGACATCAGCCTTGTCCATGGCCGAGAGCAACAGGTTTGCGGTGTCGAACCCCTGCGCCGCGTAGATCGATGGCAGGCGGTCGTATTTTTGCTGGAAATCGGCCACGAAGGCGGTATTGGCCGCATTGTCCAGATCCTTGGACCAGGTGGAGGAGTTCTTCACGCCAAGCGCGGCCTCTCCCACCGCTTGCAGGATGCCCTGATCAAAGCTGAACGCCGGGCCCACCACCGGCAGATCCACACCGCTGTCAGCATATTGCTTCAGGAAGGAAATCCCCATGCCGCCGGGCAGGAAGAAAAACACGCTGTCGGCGCCCGAAGCACGGATCTGCGCAATCTCGGCGGCATAGTCGGTCTGGCCAAGCTTGGTGAAGACTTCGCCCGCCAGATCCCCCTCGTAGTAGCGTTTGAACCCATTGAGGCTGTCGTGCCCGGCCGGATAGTTGGGCGCCATGATGAAGGTGTTCTTGAACCCTTCCTTGGCGGCATAGGCGCCGGCACCCTCATGCAGGTTGTCATTCTGATAGGAGATCGCGAAATAATTGGCGTTGCAGCCCTTGCCTGCCAATTGCGCCGGTGCCGCATTCGTCGAGAGATAGAACAGCCCCTGCGCGGTGGTCGCAGGCACCACCGCCATGGCGAGGTTCGACCAGACGATACCGGTCAGCACATCGACCTTTTCCGACTGGATCATCTTGTCCGCAAGCTGCACTGCAATGTCGGGCTTGCGCTGGTCATCCTCGATCACCACCTCGATGTCATCACGCCCTGCCGCCTCGATCGCCAGCATGAAGCCGTCGCGTGTATCGATACCGAGACTGGCACCGCCGCCCGAAAGCGTGGTGATCATCCCCACTTTGACATCTGCAACCGCACTCCCCGCAGCAAGAGCCGCAGCCGCCGTGGCCAGAATTAGCGTCTTCATAGTCAACACTCCCTGTGTTTTGTGTTCTGTCTGTTGGTTTTTCGATGCTTTTCATCGAAGTCTGAAACGCTGGATTTTTCCAGTCTGGGTCTTGGGTAAACTCTCTGCAAAAACGATGTCGCGGGGATATTTATAGGGGGCGATCGTCGCCTTGACGTGATCTTGCAGGGCCTTTGCAAGGTCTGGACCAGCGTCATATCCTGCGACAAGAACGATATGTGCCTGCACGATGTGGCCCCTGTCAGGGTCCGGCATGCCAATGACGGCACATTCCGCGACGGCTGCGTGGCTCAGCAGGGCGGCCTCCACCTCGGGGCCCGCGATATTGTAGCCGGCAGAGACGATCATATCGTCGTTGCGCGCGGCAAAATGGAAATAGCCATCCTTGTCCCGGACAAAACTGTCGCCGGTAATGTTCCAGCCATCGACGACATAGCCTTCCTGGCGGTCGTCGTTCAGATAGCGGCAGCCGGTCGGACCACGCACCGCCAAGCGACCGATGGTCCCGTCCGGAACGTCCCGCCCGGCATCATCCACCACCTTCGCCTCATAGCCTCCCACCGGTTTGCCGGTACAGGCCGGTCGGTGATCGTCAAAGCGGTTGGAAATGAAGATATGCAACATCTCCGTGGCGCCGATCCCGTCAAGCATCGGCTTGCCTGTTTTTGCCATCCAGTCATCATAGACGGGTTTTGGCAACGTCTCGCCGGCTGAAACCGCCGCCCGCAACGAGCTCAGATCCGCGCCCTCTTCCATCGCCGACAACATCACCCGATAGGCAGTCGGCGCGGTGAAACAGACGGTCGCACGGTATTTCTCGATGATTTCGATCATGTTGGGCGGAGTTGCCTGTTCCAGAAGCGTCGCGGTTGCCCCGAACCGTAGCGGGAAAATTGCCAGACCGCCAAGCCCGAAGGTAAAGGCAAGTGGCGGCGAGCCAACAAAAATGTCCTGCGGCGTAACCTTCAGCACCTCGCGGGCATAGCCATCGGCAATAATCAGAAGATCCCGGTGGAAATGCATGGTCGCCTTCGGCTCGCCAGTAGAGCCGGACGTAAAGCCCAGCAATGCCACATCGTCGCGCCCCGTCTTCACCGCCTCAAACCGGACCGGTTTTTCCAGCGCCAAACGATCCAGTTCGGCGTCGTGATTGGAGGTCCCGTCAAAGCCGACGACCCGCTCCAATACGTCGCAGTCTTGCGCACAGGAGAGCATTTCCGCCATCAGGCGGGTGTCGCAAAGGGCAAACCGGATCTGGGCTTTTTCGATGTATTTTTTCAACTCGGCCGCGCGCAGCATCGGCATGGTATTGACCACAACAGCCCCGACCTTGGTGGCGGCCAGCCAGCAGGCCACCATCGCCGGATTGTTGGCGGATCGGATGAGGATCCGATTGCCCGGCTCCACGCCGAGGTCAGCCACCAACGCATGGGCAAGCCGGTTGGTCCAGTCTGCCAGCTCCTTGTAGGTCCGGCGGCGACCGTTGCCGACCAGAGCCGTGTGGTCGCCGAAACCCTTGTTGACCATCGCATCGGTCAGCTCGACGCCGGCGTTCAGATGGTCGGGATACTGAAATCCATCCAGGCGAAAATCCGGCCACTGATCCGCAGGTGGCAGAGCGTCGCGGGTGAAACTGTCGGTATGTGCGGTGGGTCCCAGCATCACGTCTCTCCTGTATGGGCGTTCATGGCCTGACGCGCGATCACCACACGCTGCACATCACTGGCCCCCTCGTAGATCCGCAGGGCGCGGATCTCACGATAGAGCCGTTCGACCCGCGCGCCCGAGCGAACCCCTTCGCCGCCAAACAACTGCACCGCCCGATCAATCACCTGCTGCGCCGCCTCGGTCGAAAACAGCTTGGCCATTGCGGCCTCGCGGGTGACCCGCGGGGCGCCAGTGTCCTTGGCCCAGGCCGCGCGATAGACAAGAAGGGCCGCCGCATCCACATCAAGCGCCATATCCGCGATATGTCCCTGCACCATCTGCAGATCAAACAGAGGCGCCCCCTGGACATGACGGGTGCCGACGCGGGTCAGCGCCTCATCCAGTGCACGGCGGGAAAATCCCAGCGCCGCTGCCGCAACGGTAGAGCGAAACACATCCAGAACCGACATGGCGATCCGAAACCCCTGCCCCGGAGCTCCGATCATGGCGCTGGCCGGGATCCGGCACTCGGTGAACTTCAGGCTGGCCAAAGGGTGCGGCGCAATGGTGTCGAGGCGCTCCGTGACCTCGAACCCAGCCAGATCCGGAGTGACGACAAACGCCGACAGGCCCTTCGCTCCCGGCGCCTCGCCGGTACGGGCAAAGACGGTATAGACATCCGCAATGCCGCCATTCGAGATCCAGGTCTTCTCGCCATCGAGGACATAGTCGCCCCCGTCCCGCACCGCCGTCATCGTTGAATTGGCCACATCCGATCCCGATTGGGGTTCGGTCAGGGCAAAGGCCGCAATCGCGGTGCCGCCGCAGGTTTTCGGCAGCCACGTCCGACGCTGCTCCCGTGACCCGAACATGGTGATGGCACCGGTGCCAAGCCCCTGCATCGCAAAAGCAAAATCGGCCAGGCCGTTGTGACGGGCGAGGATCTCGCGGGCCAGGCACAGTTTGCGCACGTCCAGAGCCTCGCCGTGCTCATTGCCCGTCACCTGCAGGAGACCCGCAGCCCCCAAGTCGGCGACCAGCGCCCGGCAGGCCTCATCCGTATCGCCATGATCTATGCGCAAGGCCCCCGCGACCTCTTCGACATCGCCCGCCCAGATGCGGTGACTGTCGTCCAGGAAGGGCCAGTTCAAGAAACTCCGGTCCGCCACGTTCTATTCCCTGTTGCTGTCGTTTTATCGGTTCCGTCTGTGCCATCAGTGCCTGTGGTCTGCGCCGCCTAATCGCCCTCAAACACTGGCTTTTCCTTGTTCACGAAGGCCTCGTAGGCGCGACGGAAATCGTTGCCCTGCATGCAGATTGCCTGCGCCTGCGCCTCCGACTCGATCGCCTGTTCAAGTCCCATCGACCACTCCTGCGCCAGCATGGTCTTGGTCATCATATTGGCAAATGTCGGGCCTGCGACGATGCGTTCAGCCATCGTCATCGCCTCCGCCTCCAAGGCATCGGCCTCGACCGTGCGGTTGAAAAAGCCCCAACGCTCCCCCTCGGCGGCCCCCAGAGAGCGCCCCGTATAAAGCAGCTCCGCCGCGCGGCCCTGGCCAATGATCCGGGGCAGCATGGCGCAGGCTCCCATATCGCAGCCCGCAAGACCGACCCGATTGAACAGGAACGCGACCTTGGCATCGGGGCCTGCAAGACGCAGATCGCTGGCCATGGCAATGATCGCCCCCGCCCCCGCACAGACGCCGTCCACCGCCGAAATCACGGGCTTGCCGCAGTTTATCATCGCCTTCACCAGATCGCCCGTCATGCGGGTGAAGGAGAGAAGCTCCTTCATGCTCATACGGGTGAGCGGGCCAATGATGTCATGCACATCACCCCCGGAGGAAAAATTGCCACCATTGGGCAGGATCACCACCGCATGCACGTCGTCCGAATAGGGCAATGACCGAAACCAATCGCGCAGCTCGGCGTAGCTCTCGAAGGTCAAAGGGTTCTTGCGGTCTGGCCGGTCGAGAGAAATCCTGGCAATTCCTCCCGCTATCTCACATTTGAACTGGGTCGGCTCGACAGATGTCATGACTGCTCCTCTTCGCGCGCCACGGGATGGATCTGGTCCAGAAGGGCGCTCATCTCGTTGATTTCATCCAAGGCGAGGCCTGCCATCATCTCGTCTATCCAGCTCTCATGCTCGGTGGCCAGACGGGCAAACTCTGCCTCGCCCGCAGGGGTCAGACGCGCCACCTGCGCCCGGCGATCGCCGGGCACGGCCACACGCTCAGCCAATCCGTCCCCCGTCAGCCTGTCGACAATGCCGGTGACATTGCCATTGGACACGCGCAGGAATTGCGACAGCTGGCTCATCTTCAAGCCGTTGGGATTGCGGGACAATGCCGACATGACATCAAATCTTGGCAAGGTGGTGCTGTGACGGTCCCGCAAGCGGCGGCGCAACGCCGCCTCGATGCCGCCGGATGTTTTCAACAGCTTCAGCCACAGGCGCAGGCGGGCCTTGGACGGGGCCTCGGTGTCGGCGATCTCGGTCTTGGGGCGGTTCATATCTCGCCCCCCGTCAACGCCAGCGCGTGGCCATTCACCGACTGCGCCGCATCACTGGCCAGCCAAACCGCGGCATCGGCGACCTCCTCGGGCTGCACGAACCGTCCTTGCGGGTTATCCGCCTTCAGCACCTCGGCCGCATCCTCGGCGCTCATCCCGGTTTTCTCCATGATATTGTCGATGCTGCGCTCCAGCATCGGGGTCTCGACAAAACCGGGGCAGATCGCATTCACGGTAATTCCCGTGTGCGCCAGTTCCTTTGCAAGGGCCCGAGTCAAGCCGATCACCGCGTGTTTCGCCGCGCAATAGGCCGAGACATAGGGATATCCCTTCAACCCCGCCGTCGAAGCGATCGCGATCATCCGCCCAGTCCGCCCAGTCCGCGCAGACGTCATGTCCGGCAAGACCGCCTGCCACAAATTCACCACGCCATTCAGATTCACCGCCATCATGTCGTTCAACACTCCGGCAGTCATTTTCGGGAAGGGCACGCTCTGTGCCGCCCCCGCGTTTGCCAGCGCCACAGAGACCGGGCCGCGGGCCGCCGTGGCCCGCGCAACAGCCCTGCCCAGGCTGGCCGCATCGGTCACATCGCAGACTTCATAGGGAAGCCCCTGCTCTGCCAATGTCGCCTCGGTCCGTCCCAGGATTGTCACCGTTTCGCCTGCGGCTGCAAAGGACCGCGCGCAGGCTGCGCCAACCCCGGTTCCGCCGCCGCTGATTATGATGTGTCGTCCGGTCATGCCCGCAGGACCTCCGTCTCGCGATCCGCCAATCGCCAGGCCTGATCGCGGCCCGCTTCATAGGGTTCAGGCCAGTCACGGGCCTCGCGGTCACCGATTTTGCCGGCCTCTCGCAGGGTCCAATAGGGATCGGCCAAATGCGGGCGGCCCACGGCAACCAGATCCGCACGTCCTGCCATCAGGATGGAATTGGCGTGATCTGCCTCGTAGATGTTGCCGACGGCCATGGTACAAATGCCGGCTTCATTGCGGATCTGATCCGAAAACGGAGTCTGAAACATGCGGCCGTAAACCGGCTTGGCCTCTGGCGAGGTCTGACCTGCAGAGACATCGATCAAATCCGCACCGGCCCGCCAGAAGGCGCGCGCGATCGCAACGGCATCATCCGGAGTGACACCTTCCGCCCCCCTCCAGTCGGTCGCCGAGATCCGGACCGACATCGGCTTTGCCTCCGGCCAGACGGCGCGCATCGCCGCAAAGACCTCGATCGGGTAGCGCAGTCGGTTTTCCAGACTTCCGCCATAGGCGTCTGCGCGCTGGTTCGAGATCGGCGACAGAAAGGACGAGATCAGATAGCCATGGGCGGCATGCAGCTCGATCATGTCAAAGCCCGCGCGGTCCGCCATTTGCGCGGCGGCCACAAACTGGTCCCGCACGATATCCATCTCGGCCCGGGTGATTTCACGCGGTGTGGCATTGCGTTGCGACCACGGGATCGCCGAGGCGCTGACGAGGTCCCAATTGCCCTCGGGCAGCGGAGCGTCCATCTCCTCCCAGCCGACCTGCGTCGACCCCTTGCGACCTGAATGGCCGATCTGACAGCAGATCTTGGCCCCGGCCTGATCATGCACGAAATCTGTCACCCGGCTCCAGGCCACCTCGTGCGCGGGGTCATACAGCCCCGGACAGCCGGGCGTGATCCGCCCCTCCGGCGAGACGCAGGTCATTTCGGTATAGACCAGCGCTGCGCCTCCCTTGGCGCGCTCGCCGTAGTGCACCAGATGCCAATCCGTGGGGCACCCGCTCTCGGCCTTGTATTGCGCCATCGGGGAGACAACGATCCGGTTTTTAAGATCCATCTCGCGCAGTTTGAACGGCGCGAACATCGGCGCACGCAGCGGCGCATCCTCGGCAGCGCCGCTTTGATCCATGAACCAACGCTCCGCCCCTTCCAGCCAGGTCTTGTCGCGCGCCCGGAGGTTTTCATGGCTAATGCGTTGGCTGCGGGTCAGCATCGAATAGTTCAACTGCACCGGGTCCAGATCAAGGTATCGCTCCACCCGCTCGAACCACTCCATCGAGTTGCGGGCCGCCGATTGCAGGCGCAGCACTTCCAGTCGGCGTTGCGCCTCATATTCCGCAAAGGCCGTTTTGAGATCGGGTTTGCTGTGCAGCAGTTCGGCAAGCGCGATCGCGGACTCCAGCGCCAGCTTCGTGCCTGAACCAATGGAGAAATGCGCGGTCGCGGCCGCATCGCCCATGAGCACGACGTTTTCATGGCTCCATTTCTCACATAACACGCGCGGAAACCTGATCCATGCGGAGCCCCGGATGTGACCCGCATTGGTCAGCAAGGGATGGCCGCCCAGATGGTCTTTGAAAATCTCTTCGCAGACGGCAATGCTGTCCTGCTGGGTCATATCGGCAAAGCCAAACGCGTCGAAGGTCTGCTGAGAGCACTCTACGATGAAGGTCGCCGTTTCTTCGTCGAACTGATACGCATGCGCCCAGACCCATCCGTGCTCCGTCTCTTCGAAGATGAAGGTGAAGGCATCCTTGAAGGTCTGCTTTGTTCCCAGCCAGACAAAGTTGCACAGACGCGTATCGATATCCGGCTTGAACGTATCGGCATAGAGCAAACGAGTACGCGAGTTCAGCCCGTCACTGGCGACCACAAGGTCGTAGTCCTGCCGGTAATCCTCGGCGCTTGCGATCTCGGTTTCGAACCGCAGGTCGACGCCCAGCTCCCGCGCACGATCCTGCAGCAACAAGAGCAGCTGCTTGCGCCCGATGCCACAGAACCCATGTCCCGACGACACCTGGCGCGCGCCCTTGAAATGCAGGGCGACATCGTCCCAATAGGCAAAATGGGCGCGGATCGTCTCGGCGCTCTTGGGGTCGTTCCTGGCCAGATTGTCGAGCGTTTCATCCGACAGCACCACCCCCCAGCCGAAGGTGTCGTCGGCTTTGTTGCGCTCGAAAACGGTGATGTCGTGACCGGGATCGCGCAGCTTCATCGAAATTGCGAAATACAGACCGGCCGGGCCTCCCCCCAGACATGCAATGCGCATTGATACGTCATCCCCATACGGTTGTCGTTGGGGAAAGCTTCGGCGTCTTGCTCATAAATTTCAAGTTTAAAATTTATATCATTGAAGTATTTCCTGGACCCCACTGCGGGTCGACGGCCCCAAGGAACGATCCCGCGCTCTTCCAAACACCTGATTTTTGTGCACGAAATGTCTTTCACCTCGGCCGGTTTCGGCAACCAGCCTCGCTGCCTCATCTATGAGCACAGGTCACGGCTCGCGCCCAGTATCAACGCCCAGTCTCATCATCCAAACGCGACCAGCACCGATGCCGAAGATATGTCACAGGGCTGAAGTCGATTGAATCGGAGCGGCCCAAATGCCTGTCTCCTGCAGCAACGCCCAGCGCTCGACCAAGGGGGCGGGCCCCGGCAAAGCGTGCGCGCAGAGCCAGATTTCATCCGGCACCACATCGACAATCCGTTCTGCCCCCGCAAAACGTGCAATCCTGTCGGAGGTCCAGTCGACCGAGGCGAGGCCCGTCACAAAGACCCCGGCCCCCGTGGAAAAATCCGGAATGAACAGCCCGACCCGCCCGTCGGCAGCAATATTGCCCAGCGTATTGAAGAACCGGTTGCCGCTGAAATCAGGGAATGAGAGCGTTCCATCGGCATTGACGGTCACAAAGCCCGGCCGCCCCCCGCGATGGGAAACGTCCACACCGTCAACCGGGCTGTCCGACATCTCTGCCGCACGCGACGCGATAAAAAACGTATCGGCCCGCGCCACAATCGCCCGAGTAGCCGCGTCCCAATCTCCTGTCAGGCGAGCCTCTGCTGTAGGCCCGGCAGTCGGCCAATCAAGCTGCCGGGTCTGGATGTATTGCGGGCAATTCCCAAAGCTGAGGTCGACGGCGATTTCAAAACCCTCTGCGTTGACGCTGCGGATGGTGCCGTTCATGCGATTGCGACGGCGGCTGACCAATTCCATTCCCAGCACGCCGATCTTTGCCCCGCGTCGCAGATCGAGCCCGAGGGTCCTGCCCAGAACCGGACGCCCTGCGACCGACAGCACCTCCGGCTCGCGGGCGCGCAGGAACCCCGGCTGCCCCACCGCAGGCGTGGCCCAGACCCGTCCCCGGGCATCCATCACCCCGAGGAACACCACAGGCAGGCTCTCGAAGAAGTCGCGATGGTGCCGAGGCATCTCAGACCGGAGCGCCCGCGCGACCTTTTCGGTGTAGGACTGCGGCACGCCAGCCCTGGCCTGAAGCGCCAGCTCTGCGCTGTGAAAAACGTGACGGGCCCGGCTCATGGCAGGTCTCCTTCTGAGGCAAATGCAGGGATGAAACGCTGATCAGTCAGGCGCTCTCAGATCTCCTGCGGCGCTGGGGGTGTTCCATCTCTCTGTCTCCTTGCGGCAAACGGCCGTGATCAATTGCGATGACAGATGTAGGTCAAACCGTTGATCGAAATAATGAGCCGTGAAAGAAAGAGATAATTTCAACAAACACCAGGAATGGGAGCCAGCCTTGGACCGTATTCAAAGCCTCCGGGTGTTCGTCGCCGTCGCCGAGGAAGAAGGGTTTGCCGCCGGGGCCCGTCGGGCCGGGCTGAGTGCGCCGTCGGCCACCCGGGCCATCAATGGGCTGGAACGCCTGCTGGGGGCGCGACTGTTTACCCGCACCACGCGGGGGTTGCACCTCACAGAGGTGGGCAGCCGCTATCTGGACGATACGCGTCACATCCTGTCGCTGCTGCAGATGGCCGACGACACGGCACGCGGGGCAGCCACTGCGCCGGTCGGCCTGTTGCGGCTGACCTGCCCGAACGAATTCGGGCGTATACATATCCAGCCGATCCTGCTGGATTTCCTCGATCAGTACCCGGACATGCGGGCGGAGTTGGTTTTGCTGGACCGGGTGGTCAACATCGTCGAAGAGGGGTTTGACATCGCTTTGCGAATTGGCCATCTGCCCTCCTCCAGTTTGGTCGCATCAAAGGTTGGCGCTGTGCGGCGGGTGATTTGTGGCGCCCCGGAATATTTCCAACAGGCAGGCCACCCGGAAACCCCGGAGGATCTGGCCCAGCACAAAATCATCTCTGTTGCCTCGGTCACACCAAGCATCGAATGGCGGTTTGGCCGCAAAGACACCAGGACCGTCCGCATCACCCCGCGGCTCAGTGTCAGCACTGTCGCGGCCGGTCTGGACGCGGCGCGTGCCGGCTGGGGGCTGTGTCGGGTGCTGTCCTATCAGATTGGGCCGGACCTGTTGTCAGGTCGCTTGCAAACAGTCCTGGAGGCCTATGAACAGAGCAGCATGCCGGTTCATCTCGTCCACGCCGAGGGTCGCCGCGCGCCCGCAAAAGTGCGCAGTTTCATAGACTTCGCCCGCGACCGGCTGAGGTCTGATCCGGGGTTGCAGGCCGTCACATCGCCACCGCCAGCCCCGGCCGCAGGCGCCACACCCTGACCGGCCCGCTCAACGCAAGCGGCCGCAATCATCGCACGGCCATCCCCCACACTGTCTGTCACGTTTTCGTCAAGGACGTGGACCTTGCCGTGCAGATCGGCAATCTGGGCGGTAGGGTCGCGAACCGGGGACGTCGCTCCGGCGGGATGCCACGCAGAAGCAGAATATCAAGGGAATGGTCATGAAACGGATGTTATCTCTCGTCTTGGCAGTATGGCCCGTCGTCGGCTGGGCAGATCCCGATCCGGCCGACTGGGACGCGGTGCTGGCAGAGGCCGCGGGGCAGACTGTTCACTGGCATGCCTGGGGCGGGTCGACGGCAACCAATGACTTTATCACCTGGGTCGGCTCCCGCCTCACGCAGGAGCATGACATCGTGCTGACCCATGTGAAGCTGGAGAACACATCCGACGCCGTGACGCGGGTGCTGACGGAAAAGACGGCAGGCCAGGACGAGCAGGGTGCAGTGGACCTGATCTGGATCAATGGCGCGAATTTCGCCGCCATGAAGAGCGCAGGCCTGCTGTTTGGGCCCTTCGCAGAGGCGCTGCCGAACTGGCATTATGCGGATACGGCGACAAAGTCCCTGCGCCATGATTTCACGGTGCCGACCGAAGGCTACGAATCCCCTTGGGCAATGGCTCAGGTGGTTTTCATGCATGATACCGATGATCTGCCCGACCGGCTGGGGTCCATGGAGGCGCTGCTGGACTGGGCCCGATCCAACCCCGGCCGCTTCACCTATCCGCAACCGCCGGATTTCTTGGGCACGACCTTTCTGAAACAGGCGCTGATCGATCTGACGACCGATGGCGCGGCCCTTGCGGCACCTGTCACCGAGGAAAGCTATGTCGAGGTATCGGCTCCGCTTTGGGCGTTCCTGGACGAGCTGACACCGCTGCTCTGGCGCACAGGGCGGGCCTACCCGCAGAGTGGGCCCCGGCAACTGCAGTTGATGAGCGACGACGAAATTGATCTGGCGATTTCCTTTAGCCCCGGAGAGGCCAGCACGGCGATTGCCAATTATCAACTCCCGGACAGCGTACGTACCTTCGTGCTGGACAAGGGAACGATCGGCAATGCGTCCTTTGTCGCAATCCCCTACAATTCCGGGGCCAAAGCCGCAGCCATGGTCGTGGCCGACTTTCTGCTCTCGCCCGAGGCACAGCTACGGGCGCAGGACCCCGCGGTCCTCGGCTATGGTACCGTTCTCGACCTGGGCGCGCTGCCGTCTCAGGTCCAGAGGGCGTTTCAGGCACTGGACCTCGGCCCCGCGACCCTGTCGCCAGAGGAGCTGGGCACCGTCCAGCCGGAACCCCACCCCAGTTGGATGACCCGCATCGCAGAAGAGTGGGTCGCACGCTACGGTGTCGGGAACTGATCCCGGTGCCAGCCTGAGTCCGCAGCGTGAGCCTGCCCCTGACATGGCGGTCCCTGATGCCGCCAATCCTGCCTGCCCTGACCCTGCTGGCGCTTCTGGGACCTGTGATGGCAGGTCTCGTGGGAACGGTGATGGCAGGGTTTGGCCATCTGCCCGCGGCCGGGCTGACCGGTCCGTCGACAGAGCCGTTCCGGGCGCTCTGGAATTGGCCGGGGATCGTCCCGGCCGTCCGGCTCAGCCTGCAGACCGGAGTTGCCGCGACGCTGATCTCGCTGTTCGTCGTCGTGCTTCTGGTCGCCGGTTGGGCGGGGACACGGCCCTTTCGCCTGCTGCTGCGTCTGCTGTCGCCGCTACTGTCCGTCCCCCACGCTGCGGCCGCGTTTGGCCTGCTGTTCCTGATCCAGCCGTCGGGATGGATTGCCCGTGGTCTCAGCCCCTGGCTCAGCGGCTGGGACAGGCCACCAGATCTGCTGCTGGTTCAGGACCCCATGGGCATCGCGCTGATTGCCGGTCTGGTGGCCAAGGAAGTTCCATTCCTTCTGTTGGTCACGCTCGCGGCTCTGGGTCAGATTGACAGCGACGGCCGCCAGAAGGTCACAACCGCGCTTGGCTACGGCCGGATCGCGGGATGGCTCTTCACGGTGTTGCCGGCCCTTTATCCGCGCATCCGCCTGCCTGTATATGTGGTGCTCGCCTATTCGATGTCTGTGGTTGACGTCGCCATGATCCTTGGCCCCAACACTCCGCCGCCCCTGTCGGTTCAGATCGTGCGCTGGATGGGGGACCCGGATCTGAAGATGCGCAGCCTGGCATCCGCCGCCGCGCTGGCACAGTTGGCGCTTGTGGTTTCTGCGCTGATGGTCTGGCGCCTGGCCGAAGTCACGACCGGCCAAATCGCGCGGCATATGGCCTATCGCGGCAACCGTTGGGCCGGGGATGGTTGGCTTCGCGCAGCGTCACTCGGGCTCGGAACGGTCTCTGTGCTGGCCATTCTGACAGGCCTGCTCGGCCTCGCGGTCTGGTCCTTTGCCGCCCGCTGGAATTTTCCCGCGGTCCTGCCTGAGGCCCTGTCCCTGAAAACCTGGCACCGCAGCGCGCCCGTGGCTCTGGCAACTCTGGGCACGACCCTGGCCATCGCGGGCTCTGCGACACTGATCGGGCTCGTGCTGACAATTGGCTGCCTGGAAACAGAAGAGCGCCGTCACCTGCGCCTGACCCAAAGAGGCCTGTGGCTGCTGTACCTGCCGCTGCTGATCCCGCAAACGGCCTTCTTGCCGGGGATGCAGACCGGCCTGCTGAATTTCGGCGTGGATGGCACCATCTGGGCCGTGGTTCTCGCCCATCTGGTGTTTGTGCTGCCCTATCTGCGGCTGTCCCTTGAAGGGTCCTACAAGAGCTGGGACGCGCGCCAGGCGGCGGTGGCTGCTGCCATGGGGGCCTCAGCCAGCAGGATTTTTCTCAGTTTGCGACTACCAATGCTGCTGGCGCCCATTCTCACGGCCTGCGCTGTGGCAATGGCCGTATCGGTGGGGCAATACCTGCCAACCTTGCTGGTGGGCGGCGGCCGCGTGCAAACTCTGACGACAGAAGCGCTTGCCCTCGCAGCCGGCGGTGATCGCCGCGTGATCGGCGTCTACGCCCTATTGCAGGCGGCAATCGCACTGTTGCCCTTTGCGCTGGCATTGGCGCTACCGGCACTCGTCTGGCGCAATCGGCGGGGCATGCAGCATGGATGACGGGCTGCGCCTGAACACCGTCACGATCCGCCATTTGGACCATGTGCTGGTGTCGCTCGATCTGCATGTCGCCCCCGGCGCGATCCTGAGCGTGATGGGGCCGTCCGGCTCCGGGAAATCCACGCTCCTCGCGGCCATAACCGGCCAGCTGTCGCGAGATTTCACATTGAGCGGCAGCATCACACTCAACGGGCGCAACCTGACCGAGCTGCCGCCACAGGCCCGCCGCGTCGGCATTCTGTATCAGGACCATTTGCTGTTTCCCCACCTGAGCGTCGGTGCAAATCTCGCGTTTGGCCTCAGGCCGGGCCTTGCCCGAGCCGCACGGCGGGTGCAGGTTGAAAACGCCTTGGCCGACATCGGGCTGGAGGGGTTTCACGACCGCGATCCGCACAGCCTCTCCGGCGGGCAAAAAGCCCGCGTTGCCTTGATGCGAATGCTTCTGTCAGATCCGGCGCTGTTGTTGCTGGACGAGCCCTTTTCGCGGCTGGATGCACCGCTCAGAGCCAGGATGCGAGAGCTCGTGTTTGCCTTTGCATCTCGGCGGCGCCTGCCGACGATGCTGGTCACTCATGATGACGAAGATGCCCGGGCGGCAGGCGGAGCGATTGTGCGGATCTGAGCCGCCATCGTAATTGGACAGCAAATATTCGCCGGTATCTCTGGAAAGTACAAAATTGAAAGGATTGTTTTTCCCTTCATTAACCGGGCTCACCTAGGCTCGGAGGGTCGACGGTTGTTTAGTCAGTGAAAGTTCTCAGATGTTGCGCGATGTTTTGAAATGGCTCCTTGCGATCTGCGTCTGTGTCAGCGTGAGCAAAAATAACCCTGCCGCGGCGACACCCCTGGAAATATTCATCGACGCCGATTTTGCCAAGAGTCCTGCCTCATCGACCTCAATCGAGCTTGGAATTCGAACCGCTCTGGAAGAGGTCGATTACCGATTGGGCGGCCTGACGGTCACCGTTGTACAGAAGGATCATCGCGGCAACGTGAAACGCTCCTTCCGACATATGCAAGAGATGCAGGCAAGCGAAACCGCGCTGCTCATGTTTGGCGGAATGCATTCTCCCCCCTATCTCACCCATAGGGATTTCATTAACGAAAACAGCCTCCTGACCGCCCTGCCCTGGTCAGCGGCCGGCCCCATCACCCGCGCGGGCCGGGATCTCGAAAACTGGATTTTCCGCCTGTCCGTTGACGATTTTCAATCCGGTCGCTTCCTCGTGGACGCGGCGATTACGCAGGGAGGGTGCCAATCTGTTTCCTTGCTGTTGATGGATACCGGCTGGGGGCATGCCAATCGCAACACATTGGAGGCAGCCCTGGCAGCGCGCGACCTCCGGCCTGATCACGTGGAGTTTTTTCCCACCGCAATAGGCGAAGCCGCAGCAGGTACGCTCGTGGACGAGCTCGGACGGTTCAATCCGGAGTGCGTCATCATGCTGTCCGATTGGAGAAACGGCGCGCTCATTGCCAATGCACTGGCCGACCGTCTTCCCGGTGTCAAACTGTTCAGCCATTGGGGCATCATGGGCGGAGCGTTCAGTCAGAATGTACCGCATGAAACGCGTACGGCTCTTTCACTGTCGGTACTGCAGACCTGTGGATTGCGGCGCGAGCGCAGCGGCAATCCTGTCTTGCGCGCTGCATTGCGCCAAGCTCTGCCCGAAGCGCGAAGCCTCTCAGACGTGTCCGCGCCAACCGGCTTTGTGCATGGGTACGACCTGACCCGCATTCTGATTTCCGCCGCGGAACAGGCGGCTCGAGGCTCCGATTGGCAGGGCGATATCGACGCCAAACGACGCGCGCTGAAGGCTGCGCTGGAAAACCTCCACCAACCGGTCCCCGGGGTTCTCAAGAACTACAAGACCCCCTTTTCGCCCTATGATGTGACCGCGCCCGATTCCCACGAGGCATTGGGACAGACGGACCTTTGTCTCGCGCGTTTTGGTGCGGACGGTCGTCTCGAGGACCCTCGTTGAATGCAAACCGAACTCACATTGCGATCGACCGCGGTGGCGCGTCGTTTCTGGGTTCTGACCGCCCTTGTCCTCGCATTGACGCTGCTCAGCTCGATGCTGGCCATCCGATACGTCGCCTTGCCATTCTTCAAGAACTATCAATACAGCGCAATTCAGGCACAGGCTGATGAAGCCAGCGGCCATCTCGACGCCCTGCTGTCTCACAATCAGGTTTTGATGTCGATTATCGCCAATGATCCGAATTTAATCAATATCGCGCTGGGCTTCGATGAAAACCCCGAATACATGCCGGATGTCTTGCAGGGATTGCGCATGACGCAGGAGCTGTCCTGGGTAACATTCTATGACGCCTTTGATGAGCCTCTTTCAACCTATGATGTCCGTCCTGACGAACGGCAATTCTTTGAACAGGGCGAGATATCCGACCTGTTGGCGGACGCGCACAGGGAGGCAACTCCCCTGCGGCAACCGATCCTTCTGCACGCACGCGGCAAGGACACTTATCTGGTCCTCACCACACCGGTGCTGCATCAGGGCTACATTGAGGGAATGCTTCTATCGGGGTACCGGCTCGACACCGAGGCGATTTTCCCCGCCAATGATATTGTGAAACGCACATATCTGGTTCGAACGCCTTCTGATATGGTCCAAAGCGGCTCTGCCGAAGTGCGCGCCCTAGAGGATTTCCAGATTTCCGTCATCCTGGTGCCAGATCAAGTCGCCGTTCAGACGGCCGGACGCGCGCTTCTGTCCAATAGCACACTTGCGATTTCCATCGTCCTTGTCGGTGCATTCGCCATTTTTGCCATTGCGAGCAAGGCGGTCATTATAGAACCGCACCAGGCCTTGGAAGCAAAACAGGCTGAGTTGAGCGAATTGGCCGCAATCGCTCAACGCGCCAATGACGCCATCATAATCACAGACCTCGACAGCAAGATCGTATGGACCAACCCATCCTTCGAAGCATTGACAGGCCATGTTCTGGAAGACGTTCGGGGAATGAGCCCCGCCGCCTTCCTGCAAGGGCCGGACACCGACATCGAGACGCGGGCGAAAATCCGCAACGCCTTGGAAAGGCGGCAGGCGGTTCAGGCAGACATCCTCAACTACCGGCATGACGGTACGTCATATTGGGTCAGCCTCAGCATTTCACCGCTGAAGACCGACAAGGGACAGCCCTATGGCTATATGGCCATATCCAACGATGTGACCGAAGCCCGTGCACAGCACGAAGCGATCATTGCCGCAAAGCGTGAAATTGAACATCAGGCGATACATGATCCACTGACGGGCCTCCAGAACCGGCGTGGACTGGACCGTGCCTTGGCGCTGCGGGCCGAAATTCCCGATCAGTCAACGACGATTGTCCGCTTCGACCTGGATCATTTCAAGAACGTAAACGACACAATGGGTCACGATGCCGGGGATTTCCTTCTCCGCGAAGTGGCCCACATCCTGCAAACCGAAACCCGGTCCACCGACCTGGCCGCCCGGGTCGGTGGTGATGAGTTCGTCGTGCTTCTTGACCCCAGTGCAACCTCACAGGATGGCGAAAGACTGGCCTTGCGGATGCTGGAACGCATTTCCACCCCAGCCATCTTTGACGGCAAACCCGTTCGAGTAGGCGCCAGTTTCGGCGTCGCGAGCACCCGCGATGGCCTTCTCGCCTTCGATCAGTTGAACATCGGTGCCGACGCCGCGCTCTATGAGGCAAAGGCCTCTGGACGGAATTGTGCTCATATCTACTCCTCCGAGCTGCATCACAAGGTTCTGAACCACCGGACACTCGCGCGTGAACTGCGCCACGCAGTGGAGCGCGAAGAGTTTGAGCCCTATTTCCAGCCTCAATTTGATGCCCGCACTCATGAGATCGTCGGCGTGGAAACTCTCGCCCGGTGGCATTCGCCAGACTTGGGGCTCCAGATGCCGACCCAATTTCTACCGGTCGCGGAACAGCTGTCTCTCATTGAGGACATCGACAATCAGATTTTTGAAAAAGCTCTGAAACAGATCGACAGCCTTCAACCTCTTGGGATCAAGATCCCAAAAGTGTCCGTCAATGTCACAGTCGACCGCATAGGAAACGAGGAAGTCTACCAACAGATCAAAACGCATCATTCAGATGGGCCGATGATCGTGTTTGAAATTCTGGAATCTGTTCTCGTCGAGGAGCAGAACGACCATTTCCATTATGGCCTGGACCGTTTGCGGGACGCCGGCGTTCAAATCGAGATTGACGACTTCGGCTCCGGTCACGCCTCGGTCGTGGGCCTGATGCAATTGCGTCCCGACGCCATGAAAGTTGATCAACGCCTGATCCGCCCGATCACGGCAGACCCATTGGCCCATGAGATGCTCACACATATCATTGGGATGGCGCAGCTACTCGACTTGCGCATAATTGCCGAGGGTGTGGAAACCATGGAGCATGCCCGAATGCTTCGCGACATCGGGTGCCACACCCTACAAGGCTACGCCTTTTGCAAGCCGCTTCCGGTTGACGAATTGCGTGCCTTTGTGTTGCAGCACGAAGCCCGCCTCAGCCTGCGTGCATTGAGTTCGTGATTGACCCGGGAACTGTGCCCGTCGAAGCTCCCTGTCTGGGCGATGGTGGGCGAAGTCGTCACGCCAGCGCGCCGCCCGCCCCCTCTTGGTCGGGCAATGCCGTTTCAGTCGTGACTGGTCCAGTTTGAAACGCGGGCGGACCGTTACCAGGAACTTTGCAACAGGTTGAATGTCTCAGAGAGTATCGGGCTATCCTTTCGACGATCCAAGGCAACGAAGCAAAGACATGCAGGCACGGAAACTGAATTGCAGACAGCCAGGCCGAAAGATTGCTTTTGGTGGAGCGCTATGGAATCGCGGCACAGGCTCAGGCCGATGCCGGATCGCACCATCTCCAACATCGAAGCCTCCTGGTCAACCAACGCGACCACGTTCAACCGATTGTCCAGATCATCGTAGATCTTGGCCAACAGGCGATGATGGACCGAGGTTTCAGGCGTGCCGATCCAGGGGAGCGTCGCCAGCGATGTCCAGTTGGCGTTTTCGACGTCTTTCTGCCAACCGACCGGCCCTATGACGCGATATGTGAAATCTGCGAGCTTGATCGCACGGATCGGATCTTCTCTTTCGGCGCCCATCTGCTCAAGGTCATCGGGGCCACACAAATAGAAACCGGCATCAATTCGACCGTTCTTCAACCATTTCAAAATATCGCCACTGACGCCATGCACCAGTTGGGTTTCAATGCCGGGATGTTCAGTGCGCAGCCGGGCCAGCATACGTCCCAATCGGATGAATTCCGGATCGACGATGGTGCCGATCCGGAGCTTGCCCGCGATCTGGCCGGAGCGCTGGCGGGCACTGCGCTGGAAGTCGCTCATTGCATCCAGGACCCGTTCGGCCTTTGACAACACTGCCGTCCCGTCATGGCTGATCTGAAGACCCGTGGGCGTTCTGTTGAACAGCGTGATTCCCGTCTCTTCACCCAGCCGCTTGATCTGGTGGCTGACGGCCGGTTGGGTCAGGTTCAGCACCTCGGCAGCACGCGAAACGCTTCCTTCCCGCGCCACAGTCACAAATGCCAAGATGGTGTTAATATTCGAAAAACGATCCATATAAAAAATTCTAATATCGCATTGTGCGATTTGTCATTAGATTTTTTCGCGCCCATCGCCCAGAGAAAAGCCAAGTCAGCGTTCTGGGAGGGAACGCAAACCGCACCCCGGGCTTTCCACGGCCGCTCGATATGCCGTGTTAAAGCGAGATATTTCTTTGCCCCTCTCAGCACGCACACGGCATTGAAACGACTGATGGGTGGATGACCAAAATGTCTGAAGGTTTGAACGGGTTCGACTATATCGTGGTTGGCGGCGGTTCCGCCGGGTGTGTGATGGCCAATCGTCTCAGCGCCGATCCGGCCAACAAGGTGCTGCTTCTGGAAGCGGGAAAGCCGGACACCTATCCCTGGATCCATATCCCCGTCGGCTATCTGTACTGTATCGGCAACCCGCGCGCCGACTGGATGTACAAGACGGAAGCAGACAAGGGGCTGAACGGGCGCAGCCTGCTTTATCCACGTGGCAAGACGCTGGGTGGATGCTCGTCCATCAACGGCATGATCTACATGCGTGGCCAGGCCCGCGATTATGACAACTGGGCCGAGCTGACCGGGGAAGAGGCCTGGAACTGGGAAAACTCGCTTGCCGATTTCAAGGCCCATGAAAACCACTACAAGCTGGATGATGGCGCCGATCCGGTCACAGGTAACAACAGCAGGTTTTCGGACATGCACGGGCATGGTGGCGAGTGGCGCATTGAAAAGCAGCGCCTGCGTTGGGATGTCCTGGACAGCTTTGCCGATGCCGCAGAAGAAAACGGCATCCAGAAGACTGACGATTTCAACAGCGGCGACAATGCCGGGGTGGGATATTTCGATGTGAACCAGCGGTCTGGCTGGCGCTGGAACACCTCCAAGGCATTTCTGCGCCCCGCCAAGAGCCGCGCGAACCTGACCATCTGGACAGAGGCACAAGTCGAGAAACTGACCTTCGCGAAAGGCCCCGACGGTGCCCTGCGCTGTGTCGGCGCAAGAGTACATCGCGAAGGTAGACCCGTCACGGTGACCGCCAGCAAAGAGGTTGTCCTGTCTGCCGGAGCCGTAAACTCCCCCCAGATCCTGCAATTGTCGGGAGTCGGCCCCGCCGCTTTGCTGAAAGAGCATGGTATCGACGTGGTCCTGGACCAGCCCTTCGTCGGTGAAAACCTGCAAGACCATCTGCAAATCCGGGCGGTGTTCAAGGTCAAAGGCACGAACACAATGAACACGCTGGCCAATTCCATGCTGGGCAAAGCCAAGATCGGTCTGGAATATCTGTTCAAACGCTCTGGCCCGATGAGCATGTCCCCGAGCCAGCTTGGGGCCTTTACCCGGTCAGACCCAAGCCGCAGCCACGCCAACCTCGAATATCACGTGCAGCCGCTCAGCCTCGAAGCCTTCGGAGACGACCTGCATGATTTCCCGGCCATGACGGTCAGTGTGTGCAACCTGAACCCGACCAGCCGCGGGCATGTGCGGATTGCATCGGGTGACTTCCGCGATGCCCCCAAGATCTCGCCGAATTACCTCGACACCGAGGACGACCGCAAAGTCGCGGCCGATAGCCTGCGGCAGGTGCGCGAAATCATGTCGCAGCCCGCAATGAAGCCATACGCCCCGGAAGAGTACAAACCCGGCATTCAGTATCAAAGCGACGATGATCTGGCACGGCTTGCCGGCGATATTGCCAGCACCATTTTCCACCCCGTCGGAACCGTCAAAATGGGCCGCGAGGAGGACAACGCGGCTGTTCTGGACCCGCATCTGCGCCTGAAGGGGATCGCGGGACTGCGCGTGGTGGATGCATCCGTCATGCCGGAAATCACCAGCGGCAACACCAACTCGCCCACCATCATGATCGCCGAAAAGGCCGCTGGCTGGATATTGGCCGGCCAGTAACCCCACTTATCACCGATATCTTGACGTCTTACAGGAGGTCACATGCGTAATTCGTTTTCCAAACTGCCGCTCACCGGTGTGAAGGTCGTTGATTTTGGACAGTATATTGCTGGCCCTGCTGTCGCTATGCTGCTTGGTGACCTGGGGGCCACTATCGTGCATATCGACCCGCCGGAAGGGCCGATGTGGGACAGCCCGGCCAATGCCACGCTGAACCGCAACAAGGTCATCGTGAACCTCGATCTGAAGTCCGAAGACGGGCTGGAAAAGGCGCGTAACCTATGTGCCGAGGCTGACATCATCGTTGAAAACTTCCGCCCCGGAAAGTTTGCCAAGCTGGGGTTTGATTTCGCCGCAATGCGCGCAGAACGCCCGGAACTGATTACGATATCCGTGCCGGGTTTTGCATCCAACGACGCTGAGCGCCGCGAGTTGCGCGCTTATGAAAGCATCGTGTCGGCCAGTTCCGGCGTGTTCACCGACATGGGGTTGAACCGTGTTCTCATGGGGCTGAACCCGTCGTTCTCGCCCCTGCCCCTGGCCTCGGCCTATGCGTCACAGATCGCGGCATCTGCAACGGTTCTGGCGCTTCAGTCGCGTCAGCTGACCGGCCTCGGTGATCAGATAGAGGTGCCGCTGGCGGCCGCGGTCATGGAAGGGCTGTGCTACAACTCGATCCATGTCGACGGCATGCCGGAACGCTACCTGACCCAACGCGAAGTCGAAATCGAACGCCGGCGCGTCGAAGGTCTGCCGATGAACGTCAGCTACGAAGACCTTCAGGAATTGATGGATCCGTTCTTTCGCAGCTACATGTGCAAGGACGGACGCGGGTTCTATGTTGTCTGCCCAAGTCACAAGAACCACGCGCGGCGCTGCCTTGAGGTGCTCGGCATTTATGATGAGCTGGTCGAAGAGGGGCTGACATCGGAGGAAAACACCTACAGGCCCTGGTCTGAATGGGAGAGCAAGACGTCGCTCGGGGTTTATCCGATGCCGAAGGACTGGGCTGACAAGATCTCGGCGCGGATGAAAGAGGTCTTTATGACCCGCACCTCGCATGAGTGGAAAAAGATGTTTGGCCGTGGGCTTATTCCCGGTGCGCCGCAGCGCTGGTTGCAGGAATGGGTGCATGACGAATTTGCGGAAACCTCTGGCCTGATGATCGACGTGCATGATCCCGTCTATGGCGACATGACGCAACCCGGCCCCGTGGTCTGGATGGAGGAAAGCGGCGAAGAGGCGTTGCAGCCGGCGCCCCGTCGCTGGGTCGAATATGACGAAGCCCTGAAGCTCCTCAGGAAACACCGGACCGAAATTCCCGATGCCTCCGAAGCGATTGAGCAAGAAGGCTGGCTTTCCGGGGTGCGGGTGTTGGACCTGTGCAATGTGATCGCGGGGCCGCATTCTGCCAGCTATCTGGCGCGGTTCGGCGCCGAGGTGATCAAGCTCGAGCCAGCCGATCCAATGTATGACAGCTGGAACACCGTTATCTACGGCATGTCCCAGATGCGGGGCAAACGCTCTATCCTGGCCGACATCACATCGCGCCACGGGCGTCAGGTGTTTGAAGATCTGGTGAAATCGGTGGATGTGATTGTCTGGAACGCGCCTGACAACCAGATCAGGAAGATGGGGTTGGATGCGGAAAACCTGCGCAAGCTCAACCCGGACGCCCTGTTTTGCAAGCTGGATTGTTTCAGCGGCGTGCGGCGCGGCGCGCGCACGGATTATATCGGTTATGACGATCTCGTGCAGGCAACCACGGGGATCATGCTGCGTTTTGGTGGTGCGATGGATCGTCCCGAAGAACATGCCCATGTCGGCACGATCGATGTCATGTGCGGGTTTGGGGGCGCGTTGGGCGTCGCGGCGGCTCTGTATCAGAAACATCGCCACGGGCGCATCGGCCGTGGCCGCACATCGCTGTCGTCAAACAGCGGCCTGCTGCAGGTTCCTTTCGCCTTTGACTACAAAGGGCGTGGACTGTATGACGAACCCTCGGGCCCCGAGGCCAGCGGGTATGATGCACTCACTCGTTTCTACAGCACTGCATCGCGTCATATTCTGCTCAGCGCCTATGAGCATGACCTGCCGCGGTTCCGCAACGTCGAGGGGCTGGAAGAGCTTCCGGATCTGCCGGAAGAAGACCGCGCAGCCTATTTGGCGACCGCATTTCAGGCGCAGCCTGCCAAGGAATGGATCGAACGTTTGCAAGCTGCTGACATTGGCGCGGTGATCTGTGAAAACCTCAATTCATTGCGGGCGATGAACCTGCGGGACGCTGATGGCGACGCCGGAACAGGTAACGGCAGCTATTCGTTTTCCCGATATCCCGACCACCCAAGCGGCCACGAAGTCATCCAACTGGACCCTTATGCCGTGCGCACTGTGCGGGGCAAAGTCATGGCCGTGACACCGGCCGAAAAATTTGGAGCCTCGACCCGCGCGATCCTGCGCGAGTTGGGCTACGTCGACACCGCCATCGAGGCGATGATCAAATCCGGCAACCTGAGCGAGTCCTGGAGCGAGGAGTATTTGCCGAGCTAACCTGTCGGTGGGCGTGTGTCACCTGGCCGAAAGGTCAGAGACCTGCGCCCACCACATGTAAGTCAGACCAACGACATTGGGCACGCGTGAATTGCGCGCGTGGGAGGACCAAGTGCGTCTGGCGTTAAATAGCCATTTAGGAGGAAACATGGCACATAAACCCCCATTGATGGATTTACCCATCCAAACCGCTGATCGCGGATTTTATACTGGTTTCAGCAAAGACGTTGCAATCACATCAAAAATTCTCATTGCCGCCCTCATTGTCTGGGCCATTGCAGTGCCCGATACAGCTGCAAAAATTCTGGGTGACTTGAACGGGTCATTGCTTGGTACGTTCTCGAGCTGGTACATCTACGTGGTCGCCCTGTTCCTGCTCATCTGCATCGTTCTGGCGTTGATCCCAAGCACCGGCCGTCTGAAGCTCGGTCTAGAAAACGACACCCCGGAATTTTCCAGCTTCTCTTGGTTCTCGATGATGTTCGGGGCCGGTATCGGCATTGGCATGCTCACCTTTGCAACCGCCGAACCCATGTATCACTTTGCAACCAACCCCAATGTCATCATGGGACAGAGCGGTGCGTCCGCCGCTGACAACGTCACGAACGCCTACCTCTGGTCCTTCTTGCACTGGGGGTTTTCGGCCTGGGCGTGCTACGCCATCGTCGGGCTGTCGCTGGCCTATTTCTCATACCGTCGCAATTTGCCCCTGACGATCCGCTCCGCGTTGACGCCGCTCTTTGGTGAGAACCTCTCTGGGCTCCTGGGTCACGTCGTCGACATCGTAGCCGTTGTCGCAACCATTCTCGGCGTGGCACAAACCCTTGGCTTTGGTGTCGAGCAGTTCGTATCCGGTCTGCATCGCATTGGATTTGGGGACTGGCTGATCGTTGCGGAAACAGGGTCGCCCTCGACCGCCGGTATCATCACGGCACTCCTGATCATCATGGGGGCCTCCACGATGTCCGCCCTGTCCGGCGTCGGCAAAGGCATCAAGTGGCTGTCGAACATCAACATGGGCCTGAGCTTCTTCCTGCTTGCTTTCTTCTTGCTCTTCGGGTCCACGTTCTTTGGCCTGAGCGCGCTGGTCGAGGGCCTGTTCGCATACCTCGTTCAATTGCCAAAGCTGCTGTTCACAGTCTGGACGTCAGACGGTGTTGAAGGCAGCGAAGCGGCGCAATTGGCGAGCTGGCAAGGTGGCTGGTCCGTCTTCTACTGGGCATGGTGGATCGCGTTTGCACCGTTCGTCGGCGTGTTCCTGGCACGGATTTCCCGCGGCCGGTCACTGCGCGAGTACATCCTCGGTGCGATCATCATCCCCTCCCTGATGTGTTTCGTCTGGTTCACGGTCGTCGGCGGCACAGCCATCGACCTGAGCCTGAACGGTGGCGCAGGCGATGCGATCTCTGGCGCGGGTCAGCAGAACCAGCTGTTCGCGATGCTCGACTTCATCCTCGGGTCTGGTCTGGCGTGGTGCATGGCCGTGATCGTCGTGGTTCTGCTGCTCACATATCTGGTGACAACAGCCGACTCCGCGATCCTGATCGTGAACACAATCAACGCCGCCGGTGCTGAAAAACCATCCGGCCGCCCGCACATCATCTTCTGGGGCGCCGCTCTGTCGCTGGTTGTCGGTGGTCTGCTGGTCGCTGGTGGCGTGGGGGCAATTCAATCCGCCATGGTCATTGGCGCGTTGCCGTTCTCGCTTGTGATGGTTCTGATGTGCATTTCCCTCGTTAAAGCTATCGTGAAAGACGGTATCCGTTCGAAGAACGGCGTCCAGACAGTGCACGCTGTCGAATAACGTCTGAAAGGGGGCTCATGGCCCCCTTTCTCTCGCCCGACATCAGGTCTCCGCAGAAAACAGCCTGCGATCCTGCCGTACGGTTTCGACAATAAACCGTGTCGTCACCGAGATATGCGGAATGGCATCCATCGCCTCATGCCAGACCACCCAATAGCTTCTCTCTGCCTTTGTCTCGGGGAACAGTGCGACCAGTTCCGGATCCTCCCGGACGACAAAGTCATGCAAGACACCGATCCCGGCCCCCGCGCGCACCGCCGTCACCTGCGCCTGCGCGCTCGAAATCTCGATCTGCGAGTTCCAGCCCGGCCAGAAGCTTTTGTTGAACTCAAGCTCCGGCGTATAAATCAGATCGTCCACATATCCGACAAGTTCATGCTCGCCGAGATCCGCAATGGACTGGGGCGCGCCTCGGTCGGCAATATAGGACCTCGAGGCATAGAGGCCGAGTGAATAGTCGGTCAGCTTGGTCGCCTTGAGCCGCCCCTTTTGCGGGCGCCCGATGACGATGGCGATATCCGCTTCACGTTGTGACAGGGAAAAGGCACGCGGGGCGGGCACAAGCTGCACCTTCAGATCCGGATACAGGGCGCGAAGTTTTGGCAGATGCGCCGCAAGATAGGCCACGCCAAAACCGTCAGGAGCGCCAATCCGCACGGTCCCGTTGATCCGGCTTGAACCAGCCGCTCCCGGGGGGCTGCGCAACTTCAGCATTGCCTCTTCGGCGGCCAGGGCATTGGGCATCAGAGCCCGGCCGGATTGTGTCAGGCTGCACCCCACCGTGCGCCGGTCAAACAGCTTCTCCCCCAAGGCCTCTTCGAACTGGGTGATCCGCCGGTTGACACGCGCCTGGCTGGTGCCGAGCCGTTGCGCCGCGCGAAGAATTTGCCCCTCACGCGCAACAGCCAAAAAGAATCTCAGGTCGTCCCAGTTCATGACTACATCCAGAAACGAATAACAGGTCGTCAGAATTGTGTATGTTTTCGAGTTTAGCACGGCTGTAGGAGATGGACCAAGCATTAGGAGGAGAAACCCATGCCTGAACTGACCCACTATATCAACGGCGCACATGTGCAGGGCACATCCGGCCGGTCGCAGCCTGTCTTCAACCCGGCCATCGGTGCGTCCGAACGGGACGTCCCGCTGGCGTCAACGGACGAAGTCAACACTGCGGTAGCGGCTGCCAAGGCAGCCTGGCCGAAATGGTCCAAAACGCCGGTCCTGCGCCGCGCCCGTATCCTTGACAAGTTCAAGAACATCCTTTGGGAACGCGCGGATGAGCTGGCCTCTATCCTGGCGTCCGAGCACGGCAAGACCCACGACGATGCCGTCGGCGAGGTGACACGCGGGCTCGAGGTTGTGGAATTCGCCGTTGGCGCGCCACATTTCATGAAGGGCGAGTTTTCCGAGAATGTCGGGTCAGTTGTCGACAGCCACAACATTCGGCAGGCGCTTGGCGTTTGCGCAGGCATCACACCGTTCAACTTCCCGGCCATGGTGCCGATGTGGATGTTCCCTGTCGCCCTGGTGACCGGCAATACCTTCGTTCTGAAGCCCTCCGAGTGCGTGCCGTCGGCATCGCTGAAGCTGGCCGAATGGCTGTCAGAGGCGGGCCTGCCTGAAGGCGTGTTCAACGTCGTCAACGGCGACAAGGAAGCCGTCGACGCCCTGCTGCACAATCCGGACGTCAAAGCCGTCAGCTTTGTCGGCTCGACCCCGATCGCGAAATACATTCACCAGACCGGCACAGCCAATGGCAAGCGTGTTCAGGCCCTTGGCGGCGCCAAGAACCATGCGATCATCATGCCCGATGCGGATCTGGAAATGACCGCAAACGCGCTGATGGGGGCTGCCTATGGGTCCGCCGGTGAACGCTGCATGGCGATTTCCGTCGCCGTGCCTGTCACCGATGCGGTGGCCGATGCCCTGATCAAAATCATGGTCCCGAAGATCAACGCGCTGAAGATCGGCCCGACCACCGACAAAGCGTCTGAAATGGGGCCGCTGGTCACCGAGCAGCACCTCGCAAAGGTTCGCGGCTACATCGACGCCGGTGAAGCCGAAGGCGCAAAGGTCGTTGTCGATGGCCGCGACTTCAACCAGACGATGCAGGGTCACGAGAACGGCTATTTCCTTGGCGGCACGCTGCTGGACAATGTCACGCCCGACATGACGGTCTGGAAAGAGGAAATCTTTGGACCGGTCCTGTCAGTCGTGCGGCGCAACTCCTATCAGGACGCGCTTGATCTGGTGCACAGCCACGACTACGCGAACGGTACGGCGATCTTTACCCGTGATGGCGATACTGCGCGCAGCTTCAGCCAGGACGTCGAGGTGGGCATGATCGGGATCAACGTCCCGATCCCCGTGCCCATGGCCTACCATTCGTTCGGCGGTTGGAAATCGTCGATCTTTGGCGAGCATCACATGCACGGGATGGAAGGCGTGCGGTTCTACACCCGCATCAAGACCACGACGACGCGCTGGCCTTCCGGTCAACGTACAGACCCTGAGTTCACCATGCCAACGCTGGGGTAGGACGCGGTTCGCGCCCCCAAGACCCTGATCACACAGCGGCCCGGCATATTTGTCGGGCCACATCGTTTCCCGGTTTCAGTCCCCCTTGGGGCACCGTCCGACGGCACTGATCCCAATGTTCCAGTCCCGCTGTGGCTCAAAGGCTGCTCGACTGTACTGATGCCGGCCCCAAATCCATCGAAGAAACCGGGTATGATCATCGCAAGAAGCTGTTCAGAGCACATTCTTTGACTTTACTCCGACGGCCCAGGCATGTTCTGAATTTGGCGACACAGGCCACATCAAGAGACACAGGCCACATCAACCTGAAAGACCCGCAATGACGTTCTCGATTGGCATCGGCCCGAACATTCGCAAATCGCCCTACTTTGACGCAACCCTGCGCGACGGCGTCAAGAGTTTCTCTGTCTACAATCACATGTATATTCCAGGCCACTTTGGCGACCCGGAGGCCGAATATGACCGCCTGCTGAACGGCGTCGCAATGTGGGATGTGGCGGCGCAGCGACAGGTTCAGCTGTCAGGGCCCGATGCAGGACGGATGGCGCAATACCTGACCCCCCGCAACCTGACCAACACCAAGGTCGGCCAGGGCCGGTACGTGCCGCTCTGCGATCATGACGGATGGATCATCAATGATCCGGTCCTGCTGAAGCTGGCCGATGACCGCTATTGGCTGTCGGTCGCGGACAGTGACATACACCTCTGGGCCGCCGCGCTGGGCCGCGAAAGGGGATGGAATGTCGAGGTCAGCGAGCCGGATGTCTCGCCGCTGGCAATTCAGGGACCAAAAGCGGTGGACGTGGCAGCCAGGCTGTTTGGCGACAGGGTCCGCGCGTTCCGCTACTTTGGCTTTGAAGAAACCGCGCTTGATGGCATTCCCTTGGTTCTGGCGCGTTCGGGATGGTCCAAACAGGGTGGATTTGAGCTCTACCTACAGGATCAGACGCGCGGCGCCGACCTTTGGGACGCCGTAAAATCGGCCGGCGCCGATTTCGACATCGGCCCGGGCGCACCCAATGATGTTGAGCGTCTCGAAAGCGGATTGATTTCATATGGCGCGGACATGCGCTGGCAGACCTATCGAACCACCCCCTTCGAGATGGGTTTTGGCGCGTTGATCGACCTTGAGGCCGACATCGACTTTGTCGGCCGCGCCGCGCTCACCCGTCTTGCGGCCACGCCCCCGACACGCAGGCGGGTCGGATTGACCATCGACGGCCGGCCGCCCTTGGTCGGTCATCCGGTCCCCCTTTTCCATCGCGGCACGAAGGCCGGGTTTGTCAGCGAATGGGCGTTTTCAAAGCGACTGGACAAAACGATTGCCGTCGGGGTCGCCGGGGCCGACCTGCCGACCGGTTCAGATGACTATACGATCCTCATCGCCGACACATCTTACAGCGCACAGGAACACGATATCCCCTTTGTCGCATAGTTGGCGCTTTGCTTTGACTGCAGCACTGCCATGACAGTGCGCCAGCGTTTCTCTGTCTCTGGGGGCCTTGCGTGGTTTCTAACGATACTGCCGCGGCAGCCCTGCAAGGCCGCCGTGAAGCGATTGTGCCGAATGCAGCGGAATTGACCAATGACGCGATGACGAATTTGGTACCCGGTCCCCGCATGGTGCAGGTCGCAAACCGGATACCGACCAGGGCATCCCCTGATCTATGCGCCCTGTTCGCAGAATCTCAGGCGATTTCCGAAAGGGTCGTGCACCTGCATTTGCAGACCCCAGGGCATCTTCTCCAGACCAGGTCGGTTGAACGCATAGTTCTTCTCCGACAGTTCACGATGAAATGCGCGGATATTTGTCGTGGGAACGAATGCATTTGACCCGGGGCTGGCGTCGTTGTGATGCTCCGACAGATGGAGCTGTACCCCTGCGCGCTGCACAGCCATATAAAGCGGGAGCTCCTCGGTGAAGCGATGTTCAAAAACGGTAGAAAACCCAAGGAACCCGCAATAAAATTCTCGCGCCTTTGCTTCGTCGAAAAACCGAATGATCGGATTGCATGACGTGAATTCGATTGCGTCCGGGGCGGTCAGGGCCGTCGGGGCCAGCGCAGCTTTGGCGGCATTCCAATCGGCGAAACCGAGACTGGCCGCTACAAGTTCCAAGGCTTTTCCGTGTGTTACGTCAATTTCACCCGCGCCGAGAGCCGCACGAAGTTTCTTGGCCATCGACTTGGCCTGGTCAGAGCTCATCATGGTTGTCTCCATACCAGCGTTTTTCAGCGGTGCGTGCGTTGCCGACCGAACGCTGGTCGGAAATCCGGTTTTCTGTTTCTCCGGGGCTTTCACCGTTCCCAAAGGATGCACGCGGCGGGTAGCCCTGACCCGGCACCAGAATGAAGGCCTGGCCGATATTGTCAACCTGAGTTAACACGCTCCCCTCTTCGAAGTGCCCCCTATGCGTTCTTTGTCAACCGATGGGAATCGCTTGGGTATAGGCTCTGCCCAGGCGGCAAATTCCGACCGATTTCGTGGAATAACACCCGTTCGCGAGCGCAGAATTTCGTCGCTTGAGTTGGGCGCGAGCGCCTTTCCTGTCAGGCTTTTCGCGGTTACTGCGGTGCGCGAAGAGCATCTCGGCCTTCTTCCGGAGCCTCATGGAGATATCGTATTGCTTGGTCTTAGCGATGCCTCGGGCGACCTGGCGGGCGTCTTCATGTTCTTCGCGGGTGATCGATCTGGCGTCTGCATTCGGGCAGTATTTCGCCTTGGACGCGCAGGCCTGGCAGGTCAGTCTTAGGGCACGGTATTTGTTTCTGCCCTATCCGGTCGACCATCGGTTTGGACCGGAATAGTGCCGCCGGAACTGCTTTAGCTCTTGGCCCACGGGGCAGATGTATTGGTCGTTCTCTGCGTCCCACTCGAAGTCAGCCCGGCTCCAGGTGCTTTCGCTGCAGCCAGATTTGTCGAAGAGGGGCATGTGCGGGTTAATCTTGCGTTCAACCAGCCAGCAGGTGCCGATACTGACGGTTTGCACAGCCCCGGCCCGCTCGGTTTGCACAGCGCCGACCTGCTAGATGGCAGCCCGCAACAAGGCTCCTCGGTCGCGCGGGCTGATGCGCGATAGCAAGCGGGCCGATGATCTCGGTGGCGCTGCGGTCAGTCCGGCGCCCTCGCCTCGGCTGCATCGAGGGCCAGTCGCGGTTCTTGATTAGACTCAGCGAAACCTAGGCTTCAGGAAATCATGTTTTGCCTCATTCACGCCCTTTCATACAGTCCTACCAAAGGGCTGCTCGTCGCCGCGAGCATCTGCATTGAAGTCACCGAAAGGATCAGGCGATGGCGATTGAAAAAGTCGAAACCCTCATTGTGGGCGCAGGACAGGCGGGTGTTGCGCTCTGCGAACATCTCGGCAGTTTGGGGATTTCGCATGTCGCCTTGGAGCGGTCTCGCATTGCCGAACGCTGGCGTTCGGAGCGGTGGGATTCTCTGGTGGCCAATGGCCCGGCGTGGCACGATCGGTTCCCGAACCTTGAATTCAACGGCTTCGGACCGGATGACTTTGTCCCCAAAGACGATGTCGCGACCTATTTCGAAGACTATGCCAAAATGATCGATGCCCCGATCCGCTGCGGGGTTGAGGTCAAAAGCGTGCGCAAGAAGAACCGCGCAGCGGGCTTTGTCGTCGAAACCTCGGACGGCACCTATGAGGCCAACACCGTCGTGGCGGCGACCGGGCCGTTCCAGACCCCGGTGATCCCGCCCGTGATCCCAGCCGACGTGCCGGTCACGCAGCTGCATTCCAGCGCCTATCGCAATCCCGATCAACTCGAGGCGGGCGCTGTTCTCGTGGTCGGCGCGGGCTCCTCTGGGGTGCAGATCGCCGACGAATTGATGACCTCGGGACGCAAGGTCTATTTGTCTGTCGGACCGCATGACCGCCCACCGCGCAGCTACCGTGGCCGTGACTTCGTGTGGTGGCTTGGCGTGCTCGGGCTTTGGGATGCGCCTGCGATGGAGCCGGGCAAGGAACATGTGACCATCGCCGTCAGCGGCGCCGAGGGCGGCAAGACCATCGACTTCCGCGAACTGGCGGCGCAAGGCATGACACTGGTCGGTCGAACCAACGGCTACACCGAGGGCAAGGTGACATTCGGCGCCGATCTCGCCGCGAATATCACGGCTGGCGATGCGGATCACCTCTCGGTGCTCGATGCCGCCGATGCCTATATCGAACGCAATGGGCTGGATCTGCCGCAAGACCCCAACGCCCGCCGGAAACGGCCGGATCCCGACTGTGTGGCGCATCCGCTTGTCGATCTCGATCTGCAGGCGGCGGGGATCAAATCGGTAATCTGGGCGACGGGCTTTGGTCAGGACTACAGCTGGCTCAATGTCGATGCCTTTGATGCGGACGGCAAGCCCGCGCATCAACGCGGTGTTTCGACGGAACAGGGGGTCTATTTCCTCGGTCTGCCGTGGCAGTCGCGGCGGGGCTCCACGTTTATCTGGGGCGTCTGGCACGATGCGAAGTACATCGCGGATCATATCGCCACCCGTCGCGTCTATGCCAACTATGAAGGCGCCGAGAAAACGACAGCCGCACCTCAGGTCGCCAACGGGTAGCTGCGGCGGACCGTATGAGCCACCCCTCCGCGTTCGGGCCGGGTGGAGCGTTGCCCCCCAGGGGCTGCGAGCAGATACCGGGATTTTTCGGCCGGTTCCCCAGCCAAGTCGCTCGAAAATTAGGCACGTCCCGTGAATGCGGGCCGCAGCACCGGGACAAGTCACTGATAACGCGCATGATTAGACACTGCCTAACCATAAAATCAGTTCTTACGAATGGGAAAACACCTGCGCCGACTGGCACTTACAGGACAAGACACACAACGAGGGCGACATGCACAACGACACGTTCGATTACATTATCGTGGGCGCCGGGTCGGCGGGCTGTGTGCTGGCCAATCGCCTGTCCAAAGATCCGGACACCCGGGTCTGCATCATTGAGGCCGGCGGTCAGGACAGCTCTTGGCGTATTCGCATCCCGGCCGGGATCCTGACGCTCTATAATGACCCGAAATATGATTACAGCTATATGAGCGTGCCGCAACCGGAGCTGAAGAACCGGCGCATTCCGATGAACAGGGGCAAGGCGCTCGGCGGGTCTTCGGCGATCAATTCGATGCTGTATATCCGGGGCGCGGCATCGGACTACAACGACTGGGCAGAGCTGGGCTGTGCCGGCTGGAGCTGGCCAGACGTGCTGCCCGTGTTCAAGGATCTCGAAAACAATCACATAGGTCAGGACCCTGCCTATCATGGTACCGGCGGCGAATTGCATGTGAACCTGCACCGCGACCCGAACCCGGTGGGCAGAATGTTCATCAAGGCCGGGCGCGCGGCCGACCTCGCAGAGACCACGGATATGAACGGCGAACGCCAGGATGGTCTGGGCATCTATAATGTCACCCAGCATGACGGGATGCGCTGGTCCGCATATCGTGCGTTTTTGCACCCGGTGCGCGACCGTGCCAATCTGACCATCCTGACCGGGACGCAGACCCAAAGAGTGATCGTCGAAAAGGGCCGCGCCACGGGGATCGAAATCAACGGTCCCGGGGGGCTGCGGGCTCTGAAGGCCGACAAGGAGGTGATCCTGTCCGCCGGTGCGATCAATTCGCCAGAGCTCCTGCTGCGCTCCGGGATCGGTCCTGCGCAGATGCTGACCGCCGCCGGGGTCAAGGTGAAGCATGATCTGCCGGGCGTCGGCCAAAACCTGCGCGACCATATCGACGGGATGATCACGGTGCGCTCGAAATCGACAAAAACGCTGGGCCTGTCGCTGCGCAACCTGCCTTCGATGCTCGCCGCGCCGCTCCGTTGGGTTTTCGGGCGCAGGGGGATGTTTGCCACCAACTACGTCGAAGCCGGCGGCTTCGCGCGGACGAAATACGCCAATGATGACCCGGATATCCAGTTCCATTTCGTGCCGGGCTATCGCAGCCACCGCGGGCGGGTTGTGGAATATGGCCATGGCTATGCGGTACACACCTGCGTGTTGCGCCCGAAATCCATCGGGGAAATCCGGCTGGACAAAACCGGCGCGCTCGAAATCGACCCCAGGTTTTTCTCAGATCCGGAAGACGCCAAGGTTCTGGTCGAAGGCATCAAAGTCGCGCGCAGCATTCTGGCGGACACGACCTTTGACGAGATCCGCGGCCCGGAAATGTTGCCGGGGGAGTCGGTGGCAACTGACGACGACATCCTCTCCTACCTGCGCGATGCGGCATTGACGGTCTTTCACCCGGTCGGGACCTGCAAGATGGGCACGGATGCGATGGCCGTCACCGATCCGGCCTCTCTCAAGGTGCGCGGAATCGAGGGGCTTCGGGTCGCCGACGCCTCTGTCATGCCAACCCTGATCGGGGGCAACACCAATTCACCGACCATGATGATCGGCGAGAAATGCGCGCGCATGATCCTGTCCGGCGCCGCGTGAAACAGAACATTGGCCAAGAGCGCCAACCAAGACCCAAGGACCAATGCATGAGCCGCCCCTCCGCCATCGAAGTCGTGAACGTGTCGAAGAAATTCGGCGACTATACCGCGCTCGATCACGTCGATTTCAAGATCCTCCAGAACGAATTTTTCACGCTTCTGGGGCCGTCCGGCTGCGGCAAGACCACATTGCTGCGGATGATCGCGGGGTTCGAGACGCCCTCGGCCGGCACGCTGTTGCTGAAGGGCAAGGCAATCGCCCAGATGCCAGCCCACAAGCGGCGGGTGAACACCGTGTTCCAGAACTACGCGCTGTTTCCCCATATGACGCTAAGCCAGAACATCGCCTTTGGTCTCGAGAACCTTGGCTGGGACAAGGCGCGCATCCGCGAGCGCGTCGGGCGGATGCTTGAAATGGTGCATATGGAAGACTTCGCGGCGCGCAAGCCCGACCAGCTGTCGGGCGGGCAACGCCAACGGATCGCGCTGGCGCGGGCGCTGGCCTCGGAACCCGAGGTCTTGTTGCTGGATGAGCCGCTCTCTGCGCTCGATCTCAAACTGCGCCAAGCCATGCGCAACGAGCTGCGCGCGCTGCAACGCGACACCGGCATCACCTTTGTGTTTGTGACCCACGATCAGGAGGAGGCGCTTGATATGTCCGACCGGATTGCGGTCATGGGGCATGGGCGCGTGCAACAGATCGGCACACCGATCGAGATTTACGAAGACCCGAAAACCCGTTTTGTGGCGGATTTCATTGGGGACACCAATTTTCTCGAGGGCGAGGTGATCGCCAGCGACGGCAGCACGGCGACGATCCGCACCGCGCTTGGCACCGATGTGACCACAACCTGCGAAAACGTCTCGGGACCGGGGCCTGCGACCCTGTCGATCCGTCCCGAAAAAATCGGCGTTGGCGAACAGGCCGAAGGGCTCATTCTCACCAGCACGGTGCTGTCGCGCAATTACCTCGGCGGGTTCACCCATTACACGGTCCGCGTCGGCGAGATCGATTTGCGCCTGTCGCGGCGCAATGCCCAATCGCATCAGGACGCTTTTGATATCGGGGACGCGGTCCGCATCGGATTTCGCGACAGCAACGCGAGGATCCTGGGCCAATGAGCAAAGCGTTTCGTTTCTGGGGATTGGCTCCGGCCTGGGCCCTGATGATCCTGACCTTGATCGTGCCGATCCTGATCGTCGCCGGGGTCAGCGTCGCCGAACGCGGCGCCTATGGCGGCTTCGACTGGGCGTTCGATCTGACATCCTACCGGCAGATCCTGTTCACCGAAGGGTGGACCGACGCGCTGGAATTCGACCCCAAGTACCTCTGGATCATTGCCCGAACCATGTTGTATGCACTGACCACCACGGTGATCTGTGTCGCGCTTGCCCTGCCCGTGTCCTACTTCATCGCGCAGCAGTCGGCGCGGGTGAAAATCATCCTGATCTACCTTGTGACCCTGCCGTTCTGGGTGTCGATGATCGTACGGGTCTATGCCTGGCTGATCATCCTCGGCAATGACGGGATCTTGGAACGTGTGTATCGACTGTTTGGCGGTGCGGATGTCTCCGGGTTTCTGTTCACCTCCGGAGCGATGATCACGGGTATGGTCTATAGCTATATCCCTTTGATGGTGCTGCCGGTCTATGCCTCTGTCGAGAAGATCGACCCGGCGCTGATCGAGGCCAGCCATGACCTCTATGGCAGCCGCTGGGTGACATTGCGCCGGGTGATCCTGCCGCTCACGGCGCCGGGTCTGATGGCGGGCAGCATCCTTGTGTTCGTGCCCTGCCTTGGCACGGTGCTGGAGCCGATGCTCCTGGGGGGCGGCAAGCAGTTGATGATGGGGACGCTGATCCAGACCCAGTTCGGCGGCGCACGCAACTGGCCCTTTGGCGCGGCGATCGCGATGGTGCTTCTGGCCTTTGTGGTCCTCGTGCTGCTGATCAACGCGCGCCGGATGCCGCGTCAGTCGGAGATCGGCCTATGACCCGGTATCCTATGACCCGGCATCATGACATCCGGTCCTATCCCGGCCTGGGCCCGCTGAGCCTGGTGTTCTTTCTCTGGCTCTATCTGCCGATCGTGGTGGTGGTGATCTATTCGTTCAACGACAACCGTCTGGTGTCGGTCTGGGGCGGGTTTTCGGGCAAATGGTATCTCGTGGCGCTTGAAAACAAGGCCCTGATGTCCGCGCTGGAGATCTCGCTCAAGGTTGCGGTGATCTCGACCACATGCGCCACGCTGATCGCGCTGCTGGCGGCGATGGTTCTCACCCGTGCGCCCAATCTGAAATTCCGGCGGGTGTCGGAAACCATGGTCAACCTGCCGCTTCTCTTGCCAGAGATCGTGCTGGCCGTGGCGGTCCTGATCCTGTTCTCGCAGCTCGGGCTGACCAACGGTCTGGTGAAACTGGTGCTGGCGCATACGGCCTTTTGCACCCCCTTCGCCTTTCTGCCGATCCGGGCCCGTCTTCAGGGCATGTCACTGGATTTCGAAGAGGCCGCGCGCGATCTCTATGCCCCGCCCCTGACCGCCTTTCGCAGGGTCACATTGCCGATGATCCTGCCGGGAGTATTCGCAGGCGCGATGACCGCTTTCGTGATGTCGATGGATGATTTCATCACCTCGAACCTGTTGAACTCCGGCGGCGCGACCACCCTGCCCGTCTATATCTTCAGCCTGATCCGTCAGGGCACCACGCCGGAGCTGAACGCGATTTCGACGCTCTTGATCCTCGCGTCCCTGATCCTCGCAACCCTCGTATTGATCCTCAACGCCCGTGCCATGCGGCGCGGATGATCTTGGCCCAGCCCTGGGGCCACCACCACACCGACCAATAGGGCACAACAAGGAGACACGACCCATGAAGAAACTGCTGCTTGCCACCACGCTCATCCTGCCGATGGCCCCTGCCGCCTCGGCCGAGGGCACGCTGAACATCTATGCCTGGGCGGATTCCCTTTCGCCCGATCTCATCGCCAAGTTCTCCGAGGAAACCGGCATCGACGTCAATGTCGACAGCTTCTCCTCCAACGAAGATGCGCTGACCAAGTTGCAGGCGGGTGCCTCCGGCTATGACCTCGTCACACCCTCGCAGCACTTTGTGAAAATCATGGCCGACGAAGGCCTGTTGATGGATATCGACGCCTCTGAGCTTGACGCCTATGCGCAGCTGGATGAGCGCTGGAAAGGCCAGTGGTGGGACCCGGAAAACGACTATTCGATCCCGCTCGCCTATGGCACCGCCGGCTATACCGTCAACCGCGACAAATACGACGGCCCGGTCGACAGCTGGAAAGCGATTTTCGAGCCGACCGATCTGGCCGGGTCCATCGCGCTTTTGTCCTACCCGGACGAAGTGGTCTCCGCCGCCCAGCTTTACCTCGGCATCGAATTCTGCACCGAGGACAAGGCCGAGATGAAAAAGGTCTATGACCTGCTGAAGGCGCAGAAATCCTCTGTTGCGGCCTATACGTCCGACAACATCGAAAACCGCATCGGCTCTGGCGAAGTGGCGGCGCATTTCTGGTGGGACGGCAACTCGCTGCGCCTGCGCAACGATGATGCGAACATCGAATTCGCCATGCCCAAAGAGGGTCTGGTGGGCTGGCTCGACAGTTTCGTGGTGCCGGCCGGGGCCGAGAATGTGGACAATGCCAAAGCCTTTATCGACTTCATGTCCACCGTCGAAAACGCCACCGTGCAGTATAACTACTACGCCCACTCGGCGCCGGTGGCGATCGACGAAAGCAAAGCGCTCTATACGACTGAGAACGCGCCGGAGCTGTTCCCGGAGGTGCCCGTGGTCTTCGCTCAGGCCTGCAGCCCCGCAGCACAGGATCTGGTGACCAAGGTCTGGACCGACCTGCTGCAATAACTTCCCGCCTGCCCTCCGTCTCTGTTTCCCTCGTGAGACGGGGGGCCTTTTTTTCGCGACCCCGGTGTCAAAGTCACGACGGTGACACCCTTCCGGAGACCCAAATGGCCCATACGCGCATCCGCACCTTCAACACCAAAGAAACCTACCCCGAGCAAAACCTCGACAACGATCTGTGTCAGGCCGTCGTTACGCAGGGTGGCAAGACCGTCTGGCTGCGTGGTCAGTGTCCCCAAAACCTCGATGACGCCAAGACCATCGACAGCCATGATCCGGTCGAACAGACCCACAAGGTCATGCAGAACATCCAACAGCTGATCGAAGAGGCGGGCGGCTCCATTGAGCATCTCGTCAAAGTCGTGGTCTATATCACCGACGTGCGCCACCGCGAAGCCGTCTACCGCACCATGGGCGCCTATATCAAAGGCGTGCATCCGGTCTCTACCGGACTGGTGGTTCAGGCCCTGGCCCGTCCCGACTGGCTGGTCGAAATTGACGGCACCGCCGTGATCCCGGACGACTATACCCCGGCACAGGAGTGATCCGATGACCTTTTCCCTTGTCGCCCGCTGTCCCCAGACCGGCATGTTCGGCGTAGGTATTTCGTCGTCCTCGCCGGCGGTGGCGGCACGCTGTTCCCATACCCGCGCGGGCGTCGGGGCTGTGGCCTCGCAAAATGTGACCGACCCGACGCTTGGACCATTGACGCTCGATTTGATGGAGCGTGGCCTGAGCGCCTCCGCAGCGATCCAAGAGGTGCAACAGACCCGTGAATTCCTGGAATACCGCCAGTTGCTCGCCGTAGACTCCCAAGGTCGTACGGCAATCCATTCCGGGCCCAATTCTCTCGGCATCTGGACCCAAGCCAGCGCCGAAAACGTAGCCTCCGGCGGCAATCTTCTGGCCAATGACAGCGTCCCGCAGGCCATCGTCGACGGCTATCTCGCCAGCTCCGGCCATATTGGTGACCGGCTGATCGCCGCGATGCGCGCGGGGCTCGCCGCGGGCGGTGAAGCAGGCCCCGTGCATTCGGCCGGGATGCTGATCGTGGACAGGGTCTCCTGGCCGGTGGCCGAATTGCGCTGCGACTGGACCGAAGACTGCCCGATCGAGTCCATCGCCACCGCGTGGGACATCTACAAACCCCAGCTCGACGCCTACATCCAGCGCGCGCTCGACCCGCGCGCAGCCCCCTCCTACGGGGTTCCGGGCGACGAATGAGATCGGCGTAGCACAGACGCCCCAGACCAAGAGGCTACCACCATGACCCTGAGCTTTGCCGAGTGGCAGAACAGCGCCAAAGCGCTCAATTTCCGCACCCAGGCCTATATTGATGGCCAATTCACCGACGCGATTTCCGGCAGGACCTTTGCCACGATCAACCCGGCCACCGGCGAAGACATCGCCCGGATTTCCGAATGCGACGCGGCCGATGTGGACCGTGCGGTCAAAGCCGCGCGGGCGGCCTTTGAAGACGGGCGTTGGTCACGGATGGATCCCGGCGGGCGCAAGGCGGTCTTGTTGAAACTGGCGGATCTCATTCGCGACAATCTGGTCGAACTGGCGCTGCTGGACAGCCTCGATATGGGCAAGCCGGTGACCGACGCGGCGACGGTCGATGTGCCGGGCGCGGCGCATTTCTTTCAATGGCACGCCGAGGCCATCGACAAGATCTACGACGAGGTCGCCCCCACCGGCAAGGGCGATCTGGCGCTGGTGCGGCGCGTGCCCTTGGGTGTGGTGGGCGCGGTGGTGCCCTGGAACTTTCCGCTCGACATGGCGACATGGAAATCCGCCGCGGCGTTGGCTGCGGGTAATTCCGTGGTCTTGAAGCCTGCCGAACAATCTCCGCTCTCGGCTCTGCGTTTGGCGGAACTGGCAACAGAGGCGGGAATTCCCGCCGGCGTGTTCAATGTCGTGCCGGGATATGGGGCCACCGCGGGAAAGGCGCTTGGCCTGCATATGGATGTGGATTGCCTGGCCTTCACCGGCTCTACTGTGGTGGGCAAGAAATTCATGGAATATTCCGGCCAATCAAACCTCAAGCAGGTCTGGCCAGAGACCGGCGGCAAAAGCCCGAATATCATTTTTGCCGATTGCGAAGACCTCGAAGCCGCCGCAGATATGGCCGCCTTTGGCATTTTCTTCAACAGCGGCCAGGTCTGTTCCGCCAACAGTCGGCTCTATGTAGAGCGCGCGATTCAGGACAAATTCCTTGCCCTGCTGAAGACCCGCGCGGAGGCGCTGACGCCGGGTGATCCGCTCGACCCCGACACGAAACTCGGCGCTCTCGTCGATGAACGGCAAACGGCTTCTGTCATGGCCCGGATCGAGGCGGCGCGCCAAAGCGCGACCCTTGTCTGCGGCGGCGACCGCGTGACGGTCAAGGGCAAGGGCTGTTTCATCACGCCGACGATCTTTGGCGACGTCGATCAAAAGGACGCCATCGCATCCGAAGAGGTCTTTGGTCCGGTTCTGGCCGTCATCCCCTTTGACAGCGAGGAGGAGGTCATCGCCATGGCCAATGACAGCATCTACGGGTTGGCCGCGTCGGTCTGGACCGACAATCTGAGCCGTGCAATCCGGGTCTCCGACCGGCTGAATGTCGGCACGGTCTCTGTGAACACGGTCGATGCGCTTTCGGCCCAGACGCCTTTCGGCGGCATGAAGCAATCCGGGTTCGGACGCGATCTGTCGCTTCATTCCTTTGACAAATACACAGCGTTGAAAACCACTTGGATAAAGTACACACTCTAGGTCACCACCTGGACAAAAGGCGCCCTATGATCCGATACACCCTCCGGCAGCTGGAGTATTTTGTCGCCGTCGGAGAGGCCGGGAGCATTACGGTCGCGGCCGGGCGGGTCAATGTCTCTTCGCCATCGATTTCCACGGCGATTTCCCAGTTGGAAAGCGAATTCGGAATGCCGCTGTTCGTGCGCCAACATGCGCAAGGGCTGTCGCTGACACAGGCCGGCCGCGCCCTGATGGATCAGGCGAAACTGGTGCTGCGCGAAGCCGACAGGCTTGTGGATCTGGCGGGCGATATTTCCGGGCAGGTGCGCGGGCCGATGTCTGTCGGCTGTATGCTGACCTTTGCGCAGGTGGTCCTGCCCGCTCTGCGCAAGGCATTCGTCGAGACCTACCCCGAGGTGCGGTTTACCCAGACGGAACGTGACGCCAATGAAATCGTCAGCGCCCTGCGCCGGGCCGAGATCGACGTCGCCTTGACTTATGATCTCATGATGCCGTCGGATCTGACGTTTATTCCGCTGATCGAACTGCCGCCCTTCGTGTTGATCTCGGCCGAACATCCCTTGGCCGATCATGACGAGATCACGGTCGAAGAATTGAAAGCCCTGCCGATGGTGCTGTTGGATCTGCCGCTGAGTTCCGACTATTTCCTGTCGTTCTTTCTGGAAAAAGGCATCAAGCCCGAAATCGCCGAACGCTCGCGTGATATTGCCGTGGTGCGCAGCCTCGTGGCCAATGGGTTTGGCTATTCCATCGCCAATCTGCGGCCGCTGAACGGGCTGTCGCCGGACGGCAAGAAACTGCGTTTCATTCCGCTCGCCGGGTCACCACGTCCGATGAAGATCGGCCTGTTGCTGCTGCCCCGGGCCGAGACCACCCATGTCGTCGCCCGCTTTGTCGACTTTGCCCAGAACTGGGTGCGCGACGGGTTTACCCCCGATGGCTTCGCCCGCCAGCTCAGCGGTCCGCAGGCCCAGCCAACATCGGCAACAACGGAGAAAACAACTCCGCCTGAGAGCTGATCGTGCAACGATGATAGAGCTGTTTGCGAAACACCTTGATGGTTTGCGGGCTGAGGGCGAGCCGCAGCGCAATAGAGGCCGTCGAATGCCCCTTGAGGATCAAAACCGCCACATCGGCCTGCCGCGGCGTCAGATCAATTGCCAGACGCGCGCCAACATTGCGGCGCAGCCGTTCAGGAATGGGGGCGCTGTCCGGCTCCGGTGCGGGCCCTGCCCCGGGCCTCGGATTTGTATCGCGCTCCGCCCGCAGCGCCGCCCAATGCCGCCGCATCAACGACAGGCAAATCGGGGCAATCCGGCTGGCCTGGGCCAGATTGCGCACCGAAAACCGCCGCGCCGAGGAGGCATCCCGCCCAAGGCAGAGGGTCACGCTCACCCCGGCTGCGGGCGCCACCAGATAGGCGATCTCGTCGGTCCGCGTCGTGCCGACATAATAGGTCAGGAAATACTCGCCACGGGTGAAATGATCGGGCGCGATATCTTGCAACCGATATATCCCGTCCGGCGCGGCGTCGAGGTGAAGCTGATGAAAGGGATCAAGCAGATAGGCCCCCTCCGGATAGGCGCTGTCGAGACGGGCATGGACCCGTCTCGGCCATTTCTTTGCCTCGGAGGCGGTGTTCGACACCTTCCCGGATATCATCAACACGGCCAAGGGACTGACCTCCGGCTATCAGCCGATGTCGGCCACCATCCTGTCCGAGGAAATCCACGATGTGATCTCCGGCCCGGGCGGCATGGTCCTGCATGGCATGACCTATTCCGGTCATCCGGCTGCCGCTGCCGCCGCGCTGACCAATATCGCGACCATGGAACGCGAGGGGATCCCCGAACGGGTGCGCTCCACCGGTGCCTATTTCAAACGCAAGCTGCGCGGGCTCATGGATTTGGAGCTTGTCGGCGAAGTGCGCGGCAGCCATTTCATGATCGGCCTCGAATTCGTCAGGGACCGCGCCACCAAAACCAGCCACCCCGCCGAGGCCGAGGTTGGACTCAAGGTGGCGAGCGCCTGTCAAAGACCCGGCCTCATCGCGCTCGCGCTCGGCAATGTCCTGATCCTGTCCCCGACCCTGATCATGGATGAGGCCATGATCGACGAAATCGAAGCCATCCTGCGTGCCGCCATCACCGAAGTCGCTGTGGGTCTGTGACCTGCCGCCCCAATCCAGGCCTATTGCCCAAGCATATCATGAATACATTGACCCTTCTCGACCGGCTGATCGCCTTTGAAACCACCAGCGCCGCCTCAAACCTGCCGCTGATCGAATTTGTCGAGGACTATCTGAAAACCCGTGGTTTCCAGGTCACCCGCGTGCCGGATGACACCGGTCTCAAAGCCGGACTTTTCGCGGTGCTGGGGCCTGCGGGCGACGGGGTGATGGTGTCGGCACATACGGATGTGGTGCCGGTGACGGGTCAGATCTGGACGCGCGATCCCTTTCGCCTGAGCCGCGATGGGGACCGTCTCTATGGCCGCGGCACCACCGATATGAAGGGCTATCTGGCGGCGATGCTGGCACTGGCAGATCGCGCCAGCACAGTCCCCCTCAAAGAGCCGTTGAAACTGGCGATCTCCTATGACGAGGAGATCGGCTGTGTCGGCATGCAGTCGATGATCTCCCATTTGCCGCGGGCGCTCGGCACCCCGCGCGCCTGTTTCGTCGGGGAACCGACCTCGATGGAGGTGGCCATCGGGCACAAGGGCAAAGCCGCGTTTGAGGCGATCTGCCGTGGGCAAAGCGGGCATTCCGCTCTGGCGCCACAGTTCACCAACGCCTTGCATCTGGCGGCAGAGTTCATCACAGAGCTGCGCGGCATTCAGCGCCATTATGCCACAAAGGGCGCGCGCGATGCGGCCTACGGCGTCCCCTATTCCACCGTCCATGTCGGGACGCTGACGGGGGGCACCGCGTTGAATATCGTACCGGACCGGGCCGAAATGCGGCTCGAATACCGCCACCTCGCCGCCGACCCCACCTCAGAAATCGCGGCCCGGATTTTTGCCGCTGCGGAGCATGTGAGCGCCCGGTTTCAGGCCCTCGACCCTGAGGCCAGCATCGATCTGACACAGGTCAACGCCTACCCCGGACTTGATGTGCCCGAAGACGCGAAAATCGTCTCGCTCGCGAAATCACTGGCCCGGAGCAATGCGACCACAAAAGTGGCGTTTGGCACCGAAGCCGGGTTCTTTCAGGGGCTTGGCATTCCAACCGTGGTCTGTGGCCCCGGTTCGATGGCGGGTCAGGGCCACAAGCCGGACGAATATATCGAAATCTCGCAGCTTGCGGCCTGCGACGCGATGATGGACCGTATTCTGGACAGTCTCAAAGCCTGAGACCGCCCTGCCCCCCCGATATGGCGAGGACAATTTGCGCCGCGTCGAACGGCTCGGATTTCCGCCTTCCTGTCGTCAGAAGCCCCCGCCGTGCCGATCTGGCTCTCTGGTAAACAGGGTGCGGTTCAGCCCTTCACCCCGCCCAAGTGGCGACCGGGCCGGCGCGCCAGCAGGTGGCCTTGGGAGGGAGGGGGAGCCGTCAGCGCAGCCATGGCGCGGGCGTCAGCTCTGCCAACAGGAAATCCATGAACACCCGCACCTTTGGAGTCAGCACGTTTGATCGCGGATAGATGAGCCACAGCACCGAGGCATCATCGAGCCGCCAGTCCGGCAGCAGATGCACAAGCCGTCCGGCACGGATTTCATGCGCAACGCTCCAGAGAGAGTTGACCGAAATGCCGCCCCCCGCCAGCGTTGCGATCCTTTGTGCCGTGCCATCGTCGAGGATCGTGCGGCACACCATCCGGCGCGGATCGAGCGTGAACCGCTGGCCGTCCGCAATGAATTCCCTGGGCGCGGCACTGCCCCAGGACAGCAGATCGTGACCGTCGAAATCCTCCGGCGTTACAGGCGTGCCGCGCTGCGCGAGGTATTCCGGCGCGGCGCATAGCACCCGCGTGTCGTCGGCCAGCTTGCGGCCGCGCAGGCTGCTGTCCTGCAATGGTGCGCTGCGCAAGGCGAGGTCGAAGCTGCCTTCGATCAAATCGATACGGGTGTCCGACAGGCGCAAATCCAGCGTGATCTCGGGGTATTGCGCGTGAAATGCCGGCAGCAGCGGCATGATATGCAGCTGCGCAAAGCTGCTGGGCGCGGCAAAGCGCAGGGTGCCCGACGGTTTGCCGGCGTTGAGCCCAAGGGCGGCGCGGGCGGCCTCTGACTGAGCGAGGATCTCGCGCGCGTAAGGAAGGAATGCCGCGCCTTCCTGTGACACGGACACCTTGCGCGTGGTGCGATGCAGCAGCTCCGCGCCCAGTTCGTGTTCCAGCTTGGCCAGACGGGCGCTGGCCATGGCAGGCGCAAGACCAAGGCTGCGTCCGGCCGCGCTGATGTTCAGCCGTTCCGCTGCCGCAACAAACAGGCGCAGAGTCTCGATCTCCAAAGCCATTATCTCCAAAATCGGAAAACTGAACTCCGATATTGGCGGTTTTTATGGAAATTCCAAGGTGTATATCTGCGTTCAGGCCAAACGCAAAGGAGTCCCACCATGAAAGCCATCGGCTACAGGCAAACCGGCCCCGCCACCGAATTGACCGAACAGGAGGCCTCCAGGCCTACTCTGCGCCCGCGGGACCTGCTGGTCGCGGTCAAGGGCATCTCGGTCAATCCCGTCGACGTGAAGCTGCGTGCCGCACGGATGCCTGACGGGTTTGGCATCCTCGGTTTCGATGCGGCGGGGGTGGTGGTCGAGACCGGGCCACAGGTCACGGGCTACGCCGTGGGGGACGCGGTCTTCTACGCCGGGGATGTCACCCGCGCGGGAACCAACGCGGAATTCCCGGCGGTGGACGAACGCCTCGTCGGGCGCAAACCCGCCACGCTGGACTTTGCCGAAGCGGCGGGACTGCCGCTGACGGCCATCACCGCCTGGGAGATGCTGTTCGACAGCTTCCGCCTGAGCGAAGGCGCGGGCAAGGGCCAGAGCCTGCTGGTGATCGGTGCTGCAGGCGGCGTTGGCTCGATCCTGATCCAGCTGGCCAAACAGCTGACCGGGCTGACCGTGATCGCCACCGCCTCGCGTCCGGAAACACAGGATTGGGTGCGCAAGATGGGCGCCGATCACGTCATCGACCATCGCGGCGACATGGCGGCGCAGCTGCGCGATCTGGCACTGACGCCCGATTACGTGGCCGCGCTGACTGCCACGGATCAGCATTGGACCACCATCGTCGAATTGATCGCGCCGCGCGGACATGTCGCGCTGATCGACGACCCGCAGGGGTTGGACATTGCGCCTGCCAAGCCCAAGGCGCTGACGCTCAGCTGGGAGTTCATGTTCACCCGCTCGATGTTCGAAACCGACATGGATGCGCAGCGTGCCCTGTTGAACCGCGTGTCGGCGATGCTGGATGCGGGCGTATTGATCTCTACCGTCACTGACCGTGCGGACGCGCTGACTGCCCGGACCCTCGCCACCGCGCATGAACGTCAGGAAAGCGGCCGTGTGATCGGCAAGCAGGTGCTGCCGGGACTTTCTGCCTGAAACCACAATGAAGGATGCAAAAATGACCTACTACTCTGTTCTCGAAGTCACCCCAACCAGCGAAGACTGGATTCCTGGCTACCTGCCGACGGCCAATGCGGTGCTGGCGAAACACGGCGGCAAATACCTCGCCCGTACGACGCGCCATGACCAAATCGAAGGGGACGCGCGTGGAGCCGCCCTGCGTATCCTGATCGAATGGCCCTCGAAAGAGGCGGCCGACGCCTTCATGGCTGATCCCGACTATGTGCCCCACCGCACGGCGCGCCAGGCCGGATCGGACAGTTTTCACTGGCTGATCGAGGGCAAAGACGACCTCGCCTGACCACGCCGATGGCACCAGCGAGATACTGCCAAAGCCGCATGGGCCCCGGTTGCCGCTGCTGATCACCGGTTCCAGCCGACAATCGCCGGATTGGATCGCGCAGCAGGGCGATGGCTGGATGACCTACAAGCGCCCCGGTGAGGCGCAGGACCGGGTTCTGCAGGGCCGGCACGCCCGCCTGAAGGCCCTGGGGCAGCCCATGAAACCGGTTCTGCAACCGCTCTCCCACGATCTGTCCGACGAGGCAGACGCCGGACCGGAGCCAATCCACCTTGGCGTACGGGCGGGCCATCGCTGGCTTTCGACCTACTTCAAGCACCTCGAAGAGATCGGCGTGAGCCACGTCGCCCTGAACCTGCGGTTCAACCGTGCGCCCATTGACCAGACGCTGGATCGGCTGGCGCGGGACGTGCTGCCCCAGTTTGCCTGAAAGGACCAACAGATGAAGACAATTCTGATCACCGGCGCGACGCAGGGCCTTGGCCGTGCCACGGCGCAAACCCTGGCCGAAGATGGACATACGCTAATCCTGCACGGCCGCGACGGCGCGAAACTCTCCGAAGTCGCCGCAGAGCTGCGCCAGGTCGGGGCGGAGGTCTCGACCGAACTGGCGGACCTGTCCGACCTGTCCGAAGTTGCGGCCATGGCGGCGCGTGTGACGCAAAGCCATCCGCAGATCGACGTGCTGATCAACAATGCCGGCGTATTCAAGACCACCCTGACCGAGGCGGGCGGGCGCGATGTGCGCTTCACGGTGAACACGCTGGCCTCGGCGCTTTTGGCTGAACGGCTGCTGCCGGTCATCGCACAGGACGGGCGCATCCTTCATCTGTCCTCTGCGGCGCAGGCGCCGGTGGATCCGCAGGCCCTCGCGGGCGCACGCAAGCTGCAGCACATGGAGGCCTACGCTCAGAGCAAGCTGGCCATCACCCTTTGGAACCAGAGCTTTGGCGATACCCACCCGGACGGCCCGGTATCGCTGGCCATCAACCCCGGCTCGCTGCTGGCGACGCGCATGGTGCGCGAGGGCTTTGGCACCTCCGGCAATGACCTGGCCATCGGCGTCGACATCCTGACCCGCGCCGCGCTGTCGGAGGAGTTCGCCGAGGCCACCGGTCGCTATTTCGACAACGACGCCGGCAGGCTGGCGCCGCGCTACGACACCGCCACGGCGGACGCGGTGGCCGCGCAGATCAACACCCTTCTCACCCAAGTCTGAGCCCCCCTGAAAGGACACCCCATGAAGACCATGACCCTCACCGCCTACGGTGCCGACGCCCGCTTCCAGGAAACCGATGCGCCGCGCCCCGAGGCTGTGCCCGGACACGTCGTCGTCAGCGTAAAGGCGACCAGCGTCAACACCATCGACACGATGATCAGGGACCTCGGCACCGACCTGCCGCTGTCACCCGCCCTGCCTGCCGTGCTGGGCATGGATTTCGCCGGGGTGATCGAAGAGATCGGCCCGGATGTGACCCATTTTGCGGTCGGCGATGAGGTCTATGGCTGCGCCGGAGGGCTGGCCGATCTGCAAGGCGCGCTGGCCGAATACATGCTGGCCGACGCGCGACTGATTGCCAGGAAACCGCTAAGCCTGACCATGCGCGAGGCGGCGGCCCTGCCGCTGGTGGGCATCACCGCCTGGGAAGGCCTGCATCGCGCCGGGGTCACCAGCGGCCAGACCGTCCTTGTGCAGGGCGGCGCAGGTGGTGTGGGTCACCTGGCCGTGCAGATCGCCCGCCATCTGGGGGCGAGGGTCTCGGCCACGGGCACGGGAACCGGTCAGATGGAGGTGATCGAGCGGTTCGGAGCCAACCCGATCGACTTCAAGACCGCTCAGATCGACGACTACCTGGCCGAGCACACCGCCAGTGCCGGGTTCGACGTGATCTTCGACGCGGTCGGAGGGGCGAACCTGACCAACTCCTTTGCCGCCGCAGCGCTGAATGCGCATGTGGTCACGACGGTCGCCCTCTCCGAGATCGACCTCAGCCCCGCCCATTTCAAAGGGCTGTCGCTGCACATTGTCTTCATGTTGCTGCCGATGCTGCATGACGTGAACCGTGCCGTCCATGGCGAGATCCTTGGCCGTCTGGCGGAACTGGTCGATAACGGCGCCGTCAAACCGCTGCTGGATGGCGAGCGCTTCGCTCTGACCGAGGTCGATGCCGCCTACGCCCGGCTGCAAAGCGGTGCGGCCCTTGGCAAGGTGGTGATCGAGGTCTGACGACCGCAGGCCCGTCCGATCTCAGGGCGGGCCATTTCGGGCGCGATGGCCCATTCGTTCAGTTTGAGCTGATTGGCCCCGATCCCGGCGGCGCACCACGGAGCCCCTGCGCCAATCAGGCGGTGCACAGTGTGGATGTCCTCAAAGCTCAACACATCGGTGGCGGGGCGTTCGAGTATTGCGGTTGTCACGATTTTTTCTCCTCACTCGGCTGCGACCGACAGTGAAGGCGTGGCCCGGCGTTCCCTAACAGCGGCTTCGCCTATGCGTTCAGACCAGTTGCTGTGCTGCACAACGAAGAGACCTTCATCTTCTGTGCGCACGCCGGACAAAACCGGGTCGAGACCCAGACCCTGGCATCTTCTTCCGGGCCCTCGATCCATTGGGTCACGCCACGGTTCAGGTCGGTCCATTTGGTATGGGCTGGTCGGACTGTCGAGGATCATGGTCACTGGGGGCACCACATCTGCATGTTTGGTGTTGGATGCAGATTGCCTGCCCGCTCCGGATTCTGCCGATGATTGGGGAGGTCTTGGGTGATACCCTGACGAGACCGGTGCAGGCAGGCCTGTTCCGAAGATGCCCGACGGTGGCCCCGACGGTGGTACGGTCCGGTGCCCCGGAAGATCTACCGGTCTGATCCGACGGGTTCGTCCGTTTTATCGCATTCCACTGCAGGTTTTCACAGTAGCTGCCACCTAGTGTGTTTCCATCTACCCTGGCAGGCCCATCCGAAAACGACATGGTGTGATTGCGGCGGCCGCTCTCCGAGGCGAGCGAGGTCCGGTATGTTGGCCTCATGGATAACAGCCGTGAGGAGAACGACCTATGGAACATTGTGCCGGTTTGGATGTGTCACTGAAAGAGATTTCGATCTGTGTCGTGGACAGGGATGGCAAGACCGTTGCACGCGGGACTTGCCCTGCTGATCCCGAGGGCGTGGCAGGCTGGTTTCGCACCCGTTCACTGACGCCGCACCGCATTGTGCATGAGAGTGGTCAGCTTTCAATTTGGTTGCAGCGCGGGCTGATGCGTTTGGAATTGCCCGCTACATGCATCGACGCGCGCAAGGCACACAAGGCGCTTTCGGCGCGGCTCAACAAGTCCGACGCCGCTGATGCCGAAGGCCTGGCACAGCTCGCCCGCACCGGCTGGTTCACGCCCGTCCACGTCCGCAGCGCAGCGGCCGACCGGCTACGTAGCCTTGTCGGAGCCCGCGAGCGAATGATCCGGTTGCGCAAAGACCTGGAGGGGCACATCCGAGGTGTCCTGAAAACTTTCGGCATCCGTATGACTGGTATCGGTCAGGGCCGTCAGCGCCAGCGATTCCGCGATCAACTCGCGGAGGCGGGTGAGAGTGATCCGATCCTGCGCACGATCGCGGATGGCTTCATCACTGCCCATGCCACTTTGTGCCAGGCGGCCGATGATCTCGACAAAGCCGTGAAGAAAAAGGCCGAAGCCCATCCCGTGGCGCGCCGCCTGATGACCATTCCAGGTGTCGGCCCGGTCAATGCGCTCAGCTTCATTGCCCTGGTCGAAGATCCGGGCAGGTTCAGCCGCACCGCGGATGTCGGCGCGTTTCTTGGACTGACGCCAAAGCGCCATCAGTCCGGAGAGGTAGACTGGTCAGGCCGCGTGTCGAAATGCGGTGATGGGGCGATGCGCGGACTGTTGTTTGAGGCAGCGTCCTGCGTGATCCGCCAGGTGAAACGCTTTTCGCCGCTGAAAAGTTGGGCTGTGCGCCTGGCCGGTCGGCGCGGATTCCGCAAAGCAGCCGTCGCCACCGCACGCAAGATCGCCGTTCTGATGCTGACACTATGGAAGAGCGAAGCTGACTATCAATGGACAAAGGAGGCCACTGCCTGATCCGAATTTCCGCCGCTGAAGACGGCGGGAAGCGAAGTCCCGAAGGGACGGAGGTTGATCGATCTCGTAAAAGCGGTTGGGACACAGGCTCGCCTGCTGACCCCGCAAACGACATTGGAGACGTTCTGCCACCGAACACCATTATGAGGCGCAAAAGACTGCGACCTCGGAGAGAACCATGACCCCCGACGGACAGATCGCTATCCCGCTTGACAAGGCCGCAATCAGAGAACTGATTTTGACTGCCCCAAGGAGGTCGAAACGGAACACGTCAGTTCCGCCAAGGAGGTGAGGCCCCGACTTCAGCAATGGATCGCGCCATCTTCGCGCCGGTCTGTGTGAGCCACCCCGAGGACCGGTAGTGAACTCCGGGCACATGAAGACCTGAAGCGTGCAGGTTGCCTACCTGCGATCCCATTGGGAACTATGTACTCTCTGATGAAAATTGGCTGGGATGGTAGGATTCGAACCTACGGTACACTGTACCAAAAACAGTTGCCTTACCACTTGGCTACATCCCAGCGCTCTGTGTGAGAGGCCTTCTAATGAGTGTTTCAGAGCGCTGCAAGTGGTTTTTGCGAAAAAAGTTCCAGCCGCCGCGAAGAGGCCAATTTTCGCAACAAAATCATCACATTAAACTCTGAGCAACATTGATTTCGCAGACGTAAACAGAGAGCCCGCAGCCCTCTGTTTACCGCAGTAAAACGCCACAAGAGACGCCGATTGACTACTCCGGGACCCCGGCTTCGCGCAGCGCACTGGCCCAGTCCTGACCCGAAGGCGTGAAGGCGGCCGCATGTTCCTGCATGTATCGAGACAGGCTGAAATCCGGGCTGACCCGCATCAGACAGGCCACGACATCCCGTGCTTCGTCCTCCCTGCCCGACATCTGCAATGCTATCGCCTTTGTGCGCAGGGTCGATGGGTAGGAATCGTTCTCCTGCAGCGACTGATCCGCCAGTTCAATCGCACGGTCATAGTCCCGGGCAGCCAAATTCACCGAAGCCGCCAAGGAGTCAAAATAGTACCGCTGCGGGCCCAGAGGGGTCAGTTTCCGCGCAGCCTCCGTCAGGCGAAGCCCTTCGTCCGGATGGTTTTGCATCGCTCGGGTTGCGCCTTTCAGCAGCAAGGCCAGAGCCTCGTTCGGGTTGTCCTGAAGCGCCTTGTCATAGGAGTATTGCGCGGTGTCGAAGTCAAAGGTCAGATAGCTGGCGATCATCCCCCGAAGTGTATGAGCCAGTGAAAACGCCGGATCCTGCGCCAAAGCGGCACTGGCAAGGTTTCCTGCCATCAGCGTGCTTTTGTGGCGATCGGCAGACAGGCCTTTTTGAACCTGCATCACATGCCAGATACCCGCCCAGGTCAGAACCACGGGATGATGCATTTCCCGCTCCAGCAGGGTCTCGAGAATCTCATGCGATTTTTCAAATTGATCGGGATGCTTGCTTTGCATCATCACGATCGCGGCCATCAACAGGGTGTGGTTGGCGAGGTTGGACAAGGGTCGAAAGCTGACCAATCGCACGGCTTCCCCGACAACGGTCTGTCCGATCTGACTGGTCGCCTCCCGCAGAGAGCTGCTCTGGCCCATGAGAAGGTCGGAAAGTGCCCCCTTGAATTCCCGCGACCAGATCACCTTTTCACGATGCGCATCATGCAGATCCACCTGCGCGATGAAATCGTGGTCATTGATGAATACCGATCCCGATACGAGATAGCTCACTCCGGCGACGGAGGACACATCGGCCGGGCGCACATCCTCGATACTGAATTGACGCGAGGCCATGTAGGAGGTGACGGAAAAGGCCTGGCTCCGTGACAATTGCCGCGACAGTTCTTCCGACAGGATCGAACCGAGAGGCGCCGTGGAGCTTCCGGGCGAACGCTGCACAAATGGCAGTACCGCAATCGAAGGCAAAAGTTCGTCGAGAATGACCCGGCTGCGGTCTCGGGGGGCCCAGGGCAGATCCTTGCCCTGGCTGGCCGAGCTGTCGGTTTGTGACCGCATTTCGGAAAGCCAGTCCGCAAAGACATGTTCATGCGGCAATTCAAAGCCTTCCATGAAATCGCCTCGGGAGGCGTCGGCTTCGATCTCTATCATGCTGAGATCAAGCGTCACCCTTTCCCTGTTGGCGACCAGAGCCCCGGATGCCAGGGGACCGATGTGTTTTCGCAAAGTCGACAGCGCGGTGCGCAGGCTGGCTTTGGCCTGCTCGGGCTGTGCGAAACTCCATAATATGTGCTCAAGGAATGCACGTGTGCGAATTCCATCTTCGGCCGTAACCAAAAGCGCCATAAGCGCCTGATGCTTCGCACCGAGTTGTATAGACTCTCCATCAGGCCGGAATACACCAAACGCACCGCACTGACGGACTTTTAAAACTACTACCATTGGACACTCTCGCCATAACCATTACCAGAGATGCTGTGGCAAAACACTCGTAAATTGCCCATATGCAACCTCACGCCTATCATTAAACCACCAAAACCGTGACCGGCCAACAAAAAAAGGGATATTATATAAACCTCTTTCCTTTCAAGATATTAACAGATTGTAAACCTGTCCTAAAAATCGTTAACAGATCGAATGATGGCACAACCTATACTTGCATAACATGTATTGTATTTCGAAGATCCGACAAGCCGAATTATATGAAATCGCTTGGAAATCGTCATCGGCAGAATTGATGGCATATTAATTTAGCTTTTCCGTTGGAATATTCCGCCGCCCCCAAAGATTACCTTAGGTCAACCACGGCAGATCCAGCCTCTTCACGGGGGCATTCACGGGGCAAGCGGTGCCTTCTGCACAGGATGAGGCCATTTCCGGGACAGGAGTGGCAGGTCAGCGACTCAGCGATCTCGATACGCTCGCCCGGCACGTCGATCAGTTGGCGGTGTCCAGCTCTTGCCGACACCGCCACAGCCCAGTGGCCACCGACGCCTCCGCGAAGGTCATCGTGACCTTTCGGAACGGTCAAATAGATGTCTGCAGGGGGTCACATGACTGTTGCACAGAACCGCTAGGTCAGGCCGGTCGATGCCCAAATTCAAGAAACGAGCCCCACCATGCTGCTGTCCCCCTTCTCTGTCGCCGGTTCCTTTTTCCGGGGCAATTTGCACACGCATTCCACTGTGTCCGATGGGATGCAGCCCCCCGCAGAGGTCTGTCGCAGATACAAGGCCGAAGGGTATGATTTCATTTCGCTGACGGATCACTTTGTAGGTCGATGGGATTATCCGATCACCGACACCCTGCCGTTTCGCGACGACCGCTTCACCACGTTGCTCGGTGCGGAACTGCATTCCGGCGCCCAGGCCAATGGCGAGCTTTGGCATCTGCTGGCTGTGGGTCTTCCAGCGGATTTCGCGCCGTCCAATTCCCCCGACTTCCAGCCTGTCCCGGATCAGGAAACCGGCCCGGAGATTGCACTGCGAGCCCGTGAGGCCGGTGCCTTTGTCGCGATCGCGCATCCGCAATGGTCCGGCCTGACCATGGAGGACGCGCGCAGCATCACGGCGGCCCATGCGGTCGAGATCTACAACCATGGTGCCCACAGCCTCAGCGACCGTGGCACCGGCATGCCGATGCAGGACCTGCTGTTGTCCGAAGGGCGCGACCTGACAATGATCGCCACCGACGACGCGCATTTCAAAGGGTCGGACGCCTTTGGCGGCTGGGTCATGGTCAAGGCGGCCGAAAACGATCCCGACCACCTGCTCGCAGCCCTGAAGGCCGGTCATTTCTATTCGTCGCAGGGACCGCAGATCCACGGCATCTGGCTGGAGGATACCCATGTCCGCGTTGCCTGCTCAGCCGCGTCTACCGTGGTTCTTCAAGCCCATGGAAACGCCGCTGAAATGGTGATCGGCGACGCCATGACCGAGGCCAAAGTCGAACTCGGACGGCTGAGCAAGAGCCCCTGGCTACGCGTGACGGTCATTGACCGGGCCGGGAAGCGTGCCTGGTCCAATCCGATCTGGCCCGACCAGATCTGACCCCGGCGCCGGTCTTGCGAGCTGCCGTTGGGTCAGGCTGTCGGGTCAGGCCATCGGATCAGGCAGTCAGATCAGGCAGTCAGATCAGGCTGTAGCGAACCCTGTCGCGAGCCGCGCGAAGTCTCCCGGCTCCGGCAATACGAGGAGACGGCGGCCTCGCTGCTGAGGAAATCGACACTGCTGAACCAAAGGGGCATCCCAGTTGTGGAGTGCGGCCGTTGAACCGCCCGGCAATCGGGCGCAGCCGCCCCTGCGCTCAGGTGTCGCCCGCGCCCGCTCCGGACAGATCCTTCAGGATCGGGCAATCCGGTCGGCTGTCGCCCGCACAACACGTGATCAACTCTTTCAACGTGGCCCGCATCGCCGCAAGGTCGGCAATCTTCGCTTCGATCTTGCTCAGATGGGTTTGCGCAAGCTGTTTCACATCGGCACTGGCACGGCTCTCGTCTTCATATAATCCAAGAAGCACGCGGCAATCTTCGATCGAGAACCCCAACGCCCGCGCGCGACCCAGAAACGCCAGTTTATGCAGATCGCGATCTTCAAAGCAGCGATAGCCATTGGAACTTCGGTTCGGACGGATCAGGCCAATATCCTCATAGTAGCGGATTGTCTTGGCTGGCAGCCCTGATCTGGTCGCGACATCGCCGATATTCATGTCTTTCCGTCTCCCTGCTCCGTCCGTGCGGCTGCCCGCACCCGGCTCCCTCAAGATGGGCAAACCCGCTGCCAATCTCAAGTCACTCCACGTAAACTTGACCGGATTGCCGCAAATCCGCCCCATGGAAACGGGAGGCGCCGTACCAACCCGCCTCGCTGCGACCGGAACATCCGCCCCTCTGGCGCTTCGCCAGTTGCACCCCGACCTGATGCTGATGTAGGCCTAGATTTGCAGGCCTGCGGGCAGATCGCCCATACGACGCCACCTGATCCCGGAGCCGCCCCTCCCCCTTCGACCTCAAGGGTCTGAAACGTCAGAAGAGAAGGACACACCGATGATGAAAACCCGCGCAGCCGTGGCCGTGGCCCCGGGACAACCGCTTGAGATCATGGAGGTCAACCTCGACGGCCCCAAGGCCGGAGAGGTGCTGGTCGAGATCAAGGCGACCGGCCTGTGTCATACGGATGAATTCACCCGCTCCGGCGATGATCCCGAAGGGCTCTTTCCGGCGATCCTTGGTCATGAGGGGGCCGGCGTGGTGATCGAGGTCGGCGAAGGCGTCACCAGCCTCGAAGTCGGCGATCACGTGATCCCGCTCTATACCCCGGAATGCCGCGAATGCGACTACTGCCTGAACCCGAAAACCAACCTCTGCCAAGCTATCCGATCGACTCAGGGCCAGGGCCTGCTGCCCGATGGCACCACCCGGTTCTCGATGCTCGATGGCACCCCGATATTTCACTACATGGGCTGTTCGACCTTTGCCAATCACACGGTCGTGCCGGAAATCGCCCTGGCCAAAGTGCGCAAGGACGCCCCCTTTGACAAGATCTGCTACATCGGCTGCGGCGTCAC
>MPDC01000001.1 GCA_001874255.1 Alphaproteobacteria bacterium MedPE-SWcel | reverse complement strand
CTCCTGCTGTCGCCGCAACCTCAAAGCTGCCCAAAGCAAGGAACAGCCGCAAACACCTTGTCTGCCGCGTGAAACCCGCCCATATCTGACCCATGATCAGATTGACCCCCATCCTTCTTGCCGTGATCTACGGATTGGTCATGTACCGGCTTTCGGTCTGGCGCACCCACCGCGAATTGGACGCCCGCTCCACCGAACTGGCAGACCCGAGGCTGAAGCACATGACCGACCGGCTTGCCGCCGCGCTCGAACTGCCACGCATCCCGGTCTACATCTACGAGATCGACCCGGTGAACGGCTTGGCCGCCCCCGACGGGCGGATCTTCATCACCCGTGGCTTTTACCGCAAATTCCGCAATGACGAGGTCACGGACGCCGAACTTGCCTCTGTCATCGCCCATGAGCTCGGTCATGTCGCGCTGGGTCATGCGCGCAGGCGGATCATCGACTTCTCGGGCCAGAATGCGCTGCGGACGGTCCTGATGATGGTGCTCGGGCGCTACGTGCCGGTTGTCGGGCCCTGGATCGCGGGAATGCTGGCGAACCTTCTGGCGGCACGTTTGTCACGCGGCGATGAATATGAGGCGGATGAATATGCCGCCGCGCTTCTCACCAAGGCGGGCATCGGCGTCGCGCCCCAGAAAAGCCTGTTCCGCAAGCTGGAAGCGCTGACCAATGCGCGCTCTGGCATGGCACCCGCCTGGTTGATGAGCCACCCCAAAACCGAAGAGCGTATTGCCGCGCTGGAGCGGCTGGAGGCGAAATGGGACAGGCCCTGAGCGCGCCATAGCCCGCCACCGCAGCCTGCCTGCCGCAACGGCAGCGGCGCAGATCCGGCCCCTGCCCCCTTGCAAGCCACAGGCCGCGCCCCCACTTTGGACCTTCCAGCAAGGAGAAGGTTCATGCGCTATTCCGTCCTCGATCTCGCCCCCGTCCCGGAGGGAACCACCACGGCGCAGGCGCTGAAGAACAGCGCCGATCTGGCACGCCATGCCGAAAGCTGGGGCTATCACCGGTTCTGGCTGGCGGAGCATCACAATATGCCCGGCATCGCCAGTGCCGCGACCGCCGTCATGATTGGCCATATCGCCCAGGCCACCGCCACCATGCGGATCGGAGCGGGCGGCATCATGCTGCCAAATCACGCCCCATACATGGTTGCCGAGGCCTTTGGCACGCTGGCGGAGCTGCACGGCCCCCGGATCGATCTCGGGTTGGGACGCGCGCCGGGGACGGATATGGCGGCGATGCGGGCCATGCGGCGGGGTCTGGCCAGCGAGTCCGGCGACAGGTTCGCGCAGGACGTGCAGGAGCTGATCGCCTTTCTCGGCCCCCGCACCGAGGGGGCGCAACCGCGCGCGATCCCCGGCGAGGGCACCCATGTGCCGGTCTGGATGCTCGGCTCCAGCCTCTACGGGGCGCAGTTGGCGGCCATGCTGGGGCTGCCCTACGCCTTTGCCAGCCACTTTGCACCCGCAGCCCTCGAGCAGGCGCTGGAGGTATACCGCCGCCAATTCCGCCCCTCCGCCACGCTGGAGCGCCCCCACGCGATGATGGCGATCAATGTCTTTGCGGCCGGGACCGACGCCGAAGGAGAGCGGCTGCGCACCACCATGCAGCAGGCCTTTGCCCGACTGCGACTGGGCATGCCGGGCAAATTGCCCGCCCCCGTTGACGATATTTCCCAGCACCTCAGCCCGGAGGTTCTGATGGGCGTGAACGAGGCCCTGACGATCTCTGCCACCGGCAGCACCGACACTGTCCGCGCAGAGCTGTCGCATCTGACCGAGCGGTTTCAACCGGATGAGGTGATCCTGACCGGCCAGATCCATGATCACAGCGCGCGGCTGCGGTCGTTTGAAATCGCTGCCGAGATTCTGGCCGAGGTCTGAGCGGGCGCCCAGCCTAGCCCCGTCCTGCCCAGTCCAGACCACCTCAGTCCAGACCACCCCAGTCCAGACCAAGCCAGGCGGCCCTCCCGAAACGGAGCCCGCAAGGCCTGCCCTAGCTGCCGAGTGCCTTGGCAATCCGCGGCAGGCGCGCTTTTTTCAGCAGGGCCCGCATCTCCCAGGTCTTGCCGGACAGGCGGTTGGCCTCGGCCAGTACATGGCCTGCGACCTCTTCCAATCCGGCGCGATCCTTCAACCAGATCCCATGAAGCAATTCATCCGGACTGTGGCGCTCCAGGCCTTCCTCTGCCAGAAGGTGACGTGGGAAGTCCTTGATATTCATGGTAACAATCGCATCCGCATGGCCTGTGATCGCCGCCGCCAGAACGTGAATGTCATTTTTGTCCGGCAACCAAAGCCGCGCCGCAATCCCCGGCTTGGCGGGAACTTCGGACATCGGCCAGGCGGCCCGCAACAGCGCGATTTCCGCCTGGGCCTGCGCCTGACCATCCGACCCGAGCTTGACCGCCGCCCGCGCCCATTCGCCCAGAATACGCTCTGACCAGAGCGGTGTGAAATGGCCGAGCCGCGCCGCGCCCAGCAGCATCTCGCGCATGACGGTCGGATAGAGCACGCAGGTGTCCAGCAGCAGCTTCATCGCGGGCCTGCCCTTCAATCGAGACGGAAGAACACGGATTTCAGATAGCCACTTTCGGCCAGCTGCGGCATCTGCGGGTGATCCGCCCCGGCAGAGCCCGTATGCAGCAGCTGCGCCCGGCGTCCCCCCTTGCCGATGCCCCGCGCCGAGGCATTGCGGAAGCGGGTCAGGTCCGCCGCATGCGAACAGGAGCAGAGGCCGAGATAGCCGCCGGGGCGAACCAATGGCGCCGCCAGTTTCGCGATCCGTTCATAGGCCCGCAACCCCGCCTCAAGCGCTTGCTTTGATGGGGCAAATGCCGGTGGGTCGCAGATCACCACGTCAAACTGCGCGCCTTCCTCGGCGAGGGCTGTCAACACCTCGAAGGCATCCCCCTGCCGGGCGGTGAAGCGGTCGCCGAACCCGGAAGCCTCGGCCCCCGCCTGCGCCAGTGTCAGCGCCGCCGCAGAGCCGTCAACACAGGTTGCCTGCCCGGCTCCGGCCGCCAGCATCGCCAGCCCGAAACCGCCAACATGGGAAAACACATCCAGCACCCGCGCGCCCGGCGCCACCAACCGCGCCGCAAAGGCCTGATTGTCGCGCTGATCGTAGAACAGGCCGGTTTTCTGGCCGCCCGTCAGATCCGCCATATAGGTCGCGCCATTCATGACCACCGGCACCGGAGCCTCCGGTGCGGCACCTCTCAGAACCGCGCTTTGATCATCCAGCCCGTCCAGAGCCCGCGTGCGGCCGGAGGCATTTTTCAGAATGACCGTGCAGCCGGTGACCTCTGCCAGCGCCTGTGTCAGCGCCTCCAGATGAACCTCGGCCCAGGCCGCGTTGGGCTGGACCACGCAGGTGTCGCCAAAGCGGTCGATCACCACACCGGGAAGCCCGTCCGCCTCGGCATGGACCAGCCGGTAGGCGGGCGCATCATAGAGCTGCGCCCGCAGCGCCTGCGCCCGGGCCAGCCGATCCGCAAACCAGGCGACATCGATCTGTGCCTCCGGGTCACGGTCCAGCATCCGAGCGATGATCTTGCTGTCGGTATTCATAGCCACAAGGCCCAGCGTCCGGCCGGCCTCGTCTTCGAGCACCGCGAGGCTGCCGGGGGCGAGCTTTCGGGTCCGTCGGTCGGTCACCAGTTCATTGGCATAGACCCAGGGGAAGCCGTGCCGAAGCGCGCGCGCATTCGATTTCGGTTTCATCTTGACGCGCGGGCGCGGCAGGGGGGCGGGCATCGGAGCGGGGGCGTGATCATCGTCTGTCATCCCGTGCACATAGCCTGATGTGGGCGCTGGCCCAAGACAGAAAAGAGGCCTCCAGAGGGGGCCTCGTTGTTTTTGCGCTTTTGCCTGTGGTCCGTGTGATCCGTGTGGTCCGCGCCCTGCCGGTGTTGTCGCGTGGCGGCGGGCCAGGTGGTTTGGGTGGCGCAGGTCGTTCAGGGGAGTCGTTCAGGGGAAATGAACGTCCAGCCCTGAGGCCGCCTCATCCTGTGGCGCCGTGAAGCTGCCCGCATCCCCGCCCGCCCAGAATTCCTGTTCGAGGGCGAAATCGGGCAGCATCGCGATGGCTGGAACAATATCAGTCAGAGGTTCCAGCGTTGCATTGCGCGATGGCAGATCGACGGACCCGCAGGCCGCAAGTGATGACAGACCCAATCCGGATACTGCGATTAGTCGTGTAAGTCTCATGACGAAACCTCCCAAGCCCGTCAGGGCGAACCGTTTAAACTCGTTCAGCACGTTTTGCCCCGCAAACACGGCAGAAATCCGACGACAACGGACCATTTTAAGGGGTTGTTAACCATGACTATGGCGCTTCTGTGCCCCTGATCCGGATCACATTGCCGCCATGGACGGGATCTTCATCTGCCGCAGGGGGCGCACTGCTGTCAGGTCGGATCCGCGTCCGTCCGCCTTTGGGGCGGCTGTGCCAACTGTCAGTCCCTTGGTCGGCTGCGCCAGCCGTCAGTCTCTTGGGCGGCTGCGCCAGCCGTCAGTCTCTTGGGCGGCTGCGCCAGCCGTCAGTCTCTTGGGCGGCTGCGCCAGCCGCCGCGGCGCCTGGGCCGCGGGTCGCCGGGATCTGACCCCGAGGGGCCGCCGCCCCGTCCGGAGGTGAGACCTTCGCGCAGAACCGCCGTCATCGGGTGATCGGCCTGCGCGGCTCCGTAGTGGTCAAGCAGCGCCGTCAGGGCCGCCGTGCTGTCCTGATCCAATGGCGCCGAAAGTGCCCAGTCGAGAAAGATGCTGCGGCATTGCCCCGCGTCGATCCCCTCGATCCGGTAGGATTCGCGTATCAACCCCTTCGGGTCCAGCTGCCGGGCGGTGATTTCAGTCGGTGACAGGTCAGTCGGTGACGTGGTCATTGCGTTCTCCCATGGCCCCGAGGCAGGCGTCGATCCGGCGGGCGCAGGCCTCATAAGCCGCCTCCAGCGCCTGTTGCAAGTCCTCGATCCGGTCAAAACCTGCGCTGCGCAACACGAAGGCCGCGCCGCCTTCACCGCGCACCGCAGCCCCCGCGCCCTTGCCCGAGATCAGCCGAACGGCGCTTTGTACCGACCAATATAGATCGTAGGCCTGTGTCAGCGCCTGCCCATCCGCGGCATCCAGCCATCCGGTGGCGACAGCCGCCAGCAGCCCCTCGGCAACCCCGTTGGTCCGCTTCGCGTTGCGCTCCCCGGCCGATCGCGACCCGGGTTCGGATTCTGTCTTCGGGGCCAGCAAGCTGCCCGCCTGGGCCAGAAGTTCGATGTCCAGCATCCGGCCGGCGCCGGTCTTGGCGTCCCAGGGTCCGTCCGGCGTCTTGGCCGCGGCCAGCCGCGCGCGCATCTCTGCCACCTCGTGCAGGATCGCCGCCGGCACACGCGGCCGCGCCAGCAACCGGCTGCGAAAATCAGCAACATCCGCGCCCAGATCCGGATCGCCGGTGATCACCCGCGCCCGGGTCAGCGCCAGATGCTCCCATACCCAGGCGTCCTTTTCCTGATACTGGGTGAAGCTGGGCCAGCTGGTCGCCACCGGCCCCTGATTGCCCGACGGGCGCAGCCGCATGTCCACCTCATAGAGGCGCCCCTGCGACATCGGGGCGGTCAGCGCCGTCACCAGAGCCTGCGTGAGGCGGGCATAATAGAGGCGCACGGCCAGCGGGCGCTTGCCCTCGGACATCTCCGCCGCTTGCGGATCATAGATGACGATCAGATCCAGATCAGAGGTCGCCGTCAGCTGCCCGGCGCCCAGCGATCCCATGCCGAGGATGACACAGCCCCGCCCCGGCATCGGCCCATGTTTGGTGGCGAATTGCGCCGTCACCCGTGGCCAGAGTGCGGTGATCACCGCATCCGCCAGATCGGCATACTGCTGGCCTGCCTCCGCCGCGGTGATCAGCCCGCGCAGGTGGTGCACCCCGGTGCGGAAGTGCCATTCGCGATGCCAGCGCCGGGTGAGGTCCAGCTGGCGTTCATAATCGGTCTCTGCCGCCAGAGCCGACTGCAGGCTCGCGGTCAGCGCCGCCCGCCCCGGCCAGGGCGCGAAGAAGCCGCCATCCAGCACCGCATCGAACACCGAGGAATTGCGCGACAGATACTCCGCCAGTGCCGCCGAGGTTCCGACAATATCCACAAGCAGATCAATGAGATGGGGGTTCGCCTCAAACAAGGAGAACAGCTGTACCCCGGCAGGCATCCCCGCCAGGAACCCGTCCAGCGCCAGCAAGGCCTCGCCCGGGTTGGCAGCGCGCGAGAGCCGGCCCAGCAGCTCCGGCTGCAACCGTTCAAAAATCCGTGCCCCCCGATCGGATCGCAGCGCCGGGTAGGTCCGCCAACGCGCGATGACGCTCTGGTCGAGCGTCTCTGGCACAGGCTCCGCCACCGCCGTCGCCGCAGGGGCGCAGGAGGGGGCGAAGAAGTCCTCTGTCAGCTCGTGGACCTCCTGCAAGCGCTGGCGCAGATCTGCGATCAGAGCGGGCGGATCCGTGTCCATCAGGCAGGCGACGCGCTGCAGACCTTCGTCCGAGGACGGCATCCGGTGGGTCTGGGCATCATGCACCATCTGAATCCGGTGCTCCACCTCGCGGTGCGAGCGGTAGTGGCGAGCCAGCGTTTCGGTGACTTCCGCCGAAATCCAGCCCGCCCGGGTCAGCGCCTCCAGCCCCTCGACGGTGCCCCGCACCCGCAGAGAGGGGTCGCGCCCGCCGGCAATCAACTGTCGCGTCTGGGTGAAGAACTCGATCTCGCGGATGCCGCCGCGACCGAGCTTCATGTCATGGCCCGGCACGGTGATCGGGCCGCCGGTGCCCTTGTTTTCGCGGATGCGCAGCCGCATGTTATGGGCGTCCTCGATGGCGGCAAAATCCAGATGCCGCCGCCAGACAAAGGGGGTCAGGCCCTGCAGGAACCGCTCGCCCGCCGCGATATCGCCCGCGCAGGCGCGCGCCTTGATATAGGCGGCGCGTTCCCAGGTCCGGCCGAGGCTTTCATAATAGCGTTCCGCCGCCACCATCGCCAGCGCGACCGGTGTCACGGCGGGATCGGGGCGCAGCCGCAGATCGGTGCGAAAGACATAGCCCTCCGCCGTGCGGTCGTTCAGGGTTGCGCTCATGTTGCGGGTTGCGCGCACCAGCGCCTGGCGGGCCTCCAGGTAGTCACCCTCGGCGTAGCGGGTTTCGTCAAACAGGCAGATCAGGTCGATGTCGGAACTGTAGTTCAGCTCGCAGGCGCCCATCTTTCCCATGGCAAACACACAGAGACCACCGGCGGTTTCGAGGGCCTCCTCGCCCAGCCCCGGCAATTTCCCGCGCCGCAACAGCACCGCGATTTCCGCTTTCAGCGCCAGATCCACCGCCAGCTCGCCAAAGCGGGTCAGGGTGGTGGTGACCTCCATCAGGGACCAGTGCCCGGCGAGATCGCAGAGCGCGCACAAAAGCGCCACCCGCCGTTTGGCCGCCCGCAACACCGATTTCAGGCGGTCCGGCGGACAGTTCCGACAGGCCTGAAACACCTGATCGCGCGCGTCGAGCGGATTGCTGAGGGCGGATTCGACCCAGTCCCGTTCCGATTGGATCAGCGCATTGAGATAGGGGCTGCTGCCCGCCGCACCGGCCAGAAGCGCACGCCAATCGGCCGGCAAGTGAGCAAGCTCCGCCAGCGCCTCGGCACCGATGGCGGGATCATAGGGGCGTGGGCAGCGGGTCACCAGAAGCGAATTTGTCATGCGAACAGAGTGAGATACGGCACCCAAGGCGTCAATCCCAAACCGTCCGAAGACGCGACCCCGGGCCAATTCAAGATTGGTAAAATCAACGATTGAAATTCGAAATTCCTATGTTAGGGTGATGAAATCGATAGTCTTTTCGACGCATGCGCCCCTGCGCAGCCCCTGCCATTGCCAAAATGATGCAGGGAGGGGTTAAATTCCCCCTTCTGACCACTTTCATAGATCTGAAACTTGATATATTTGCGGGGTGTGGTCACGTTCCTTTTTCGGGGACCGAGTGATATAATTAACAAGTACCCTTTCCGGGCTGTTGCCTGTGTGAACAAGTAAACTTTGACACGTGGTTTTGGGGCGTGATCACATCCCCACTCCTCCCCGCCGCAAATCGCGGCCCGGTACACATTGCGGCCCGGTACACATTGCGGCCCGGTACACGTTGCGGCCCAGTACACATTGCCGCCCAGCACGCATTTCGGCCCAGTACACATTGCGACCCGGTACATGTCGCGCCCCCTGCGTATATCCCGACCGAGCCCGTATCGCGCCCCTTCAGCCCGTCGCGACAAGGTGGCAGATTACCCTGCCGCTCAATGTAAAAAACATTTACATCCCTCTTGAAGCCCCCCTGCGCCCACCACATATGGGTAATGTAAATGATGTTTACATGCGGCTGCAAGGCCACCCCAAAGCAGTGGAGACACCTGATGACCAGTTACTCAACCAATCTTCCGCCCTCTCAGCATCAAGGCTGGCTGGCGAAAAGCGAAGCCTGGCTGGATGCCAGGGGCAAAGGCGCCTGGATTGCGGCCATGGTCCTCGGATTCGTCTTTTTCTGGCCTGTCGGTCTGGCCTTTCTTGCCTATATGATCTGGAGTAAACGCATGTTCAAATCTGGCTGTCGCACCCGGTCCACCCATATGCATCACGGCTTTCACGCGATGAAATCCAGCGGCAACGGCGCGTTTGATGCCTACAAGGCCGACACGCTGGCGCGTCTGGAGCAGGAACAGAGCGATTTTGAATCCTTCCTGGCCCGGCTGCGCGCCGCCAAGGACAAGGCCGAGTTTGACGAATTCATGGAGGAGCGCGCCCGCAAAGGCAGCCCCGAAGACCACGACGAAGAGGACGCGGATAACCGTACAGGCGACAAGGCCTGATGCGCCCGGCCTCCGCAAGCTGACTGAAACCGCTGATAACTCCGCCCATCATCACACCCATGGGCGGAGGATCCATCCCATCCACAGGAGCCCCGAATGACCGCCCTCCCCGACCCGGACGTCCAGGCCGAATTCTATGAAGGCGTGACAGCCAAACGTCTGTTTGCCTTTCTGATCGACAGCGTGCTGATTTTCATACTCGCAGCCCTCGTGGTCCCGTTCACGGCGTTTCTCGGGCTGTTCATGTGGCCTGCGCTCTATCTGGTGGTCGGCTTCATCTACCGGGTCGCCACGCTGAGCAACGGCTCCGCGACCCTCGGCATGCGGTTCTGCGGGATCGAGCTGCGGGAGTATTCCGGCAGCCGCCTCGACGGCGGCACCGCGCTGCTGCATACGGTGGGCTATACGGTGTCCATGGCCGTGTCCGTCCTGCAGATCGTGTCGATCCTGCTGATGCTGACGAGCGCCCGTGGCCAGGGGCTCACGGATCATATGCTCGGCACGGTGATGTTGAAACGGCGCGCCTGACGCCGGAGTGCGGCGGTCCGGTCCGGTGGTCCTGTAGGACGGGCCAGTCGGATGGGCCAGTCGGATGGGCCAGTCGGATGGGCCAGTCGGATGGGCCAGTCGGATGGGCCAGAGCAATCTGCCCGTTCGATCTGCCAGTGGGATCAACCCGTGGACTCAACCTGTGGGATGGGCCGCGAATAAACCCTTTTGCACATCACCACTTGTTACTTGCGGGTCGGTTGCTATCATCAAGGCACGTCAGACACCAATAGTCAGAAAGCCCTTGTTCTCCGTATGCGCCATACGCTTCCGATTGCCCCACAGTTTTACGTGACCGCGCCGCAGCCCTGCCCCTATCTGGAGGGCAGGATGGAGCGCAAGCTCTTTACGGCGCTGCAGGGCGACGGAGTCGATCAGCTGAACAGCTCGCTCAGCCAGCAGGGGTTTCGCCGCTCGCAGAATGTGCTCTATCGCCCGTCCTGTTCGGAATGCTCGGCCTGTATGTCGGCGCGGATCGATGTGTCGGCCTTTGCCCCGTCCCGCAGCCAACGCAAGACCCTGAACCGCAATCGCCATCTGGAGCGGCGGGCCACCTCGCCCTGGGCGACCGAGGATCAATACGCGCTGTTTCGCCGCTATCTGGACGAGCGCCACGCCGATGGCGGCATGGCGGATATGGATGTGTTCGAATACGCCGCCATGGTCGAAGAGACCCCGATCCGGACGCGTGTGGTGGAATATGTCGACCCGGAGCACAACGCACTCACTGCGGTGTCGCTGACCGATGTGCTCGATGATGGTCTCAGCATGGTCTATTCCTACTATGCCCCGGATTTGCCGCAGCAGTCGCTCGGGACGTTCATGGTGCTGGATCATATCGAAATCGCCCGCGAAGCCGGGCTGCCCTATGTGTATCTGGGCTATTGGGTGCCCGGCAGTCAGAAGATGGGCTACAAGGCCAAGTTCGCCGGGCTCGAGGTGTATTTCGGCGGCGGCTGGGTTCCGGTCAAAAATCCCGCGGCCTTTGAGGCCGACCATCACCCGCTCAGCAATACGCCGATTGCCGAGCAGGTCGCCAATATCCAACTGCCGCAAGGCCAGACCCGCAGAAGGTAGGTCCCGCTCATGCAATCCCTGCACGCCGTGTCGCTGGTCATTCCCGATTATGACGCGGCCATCTCCTTTTATTGTGGCACGCTGGGCTGGACATTGGCCGAGGACGTGGATCAGGGGCACAAACGCTGGGTCCGCATTCTGCCGCCCGGCGCCACCCAGGGGAGCCTGATCCTAGCCCGGGCCGAGACGCCAACGCAGCAGACCGTGATTGGCGATCAGTTCGGCGGCCGCGTGGGCCTGTTTCTCGCCACCGATGATTTTGCGCGCGACCATGCCGCGATGGTGGAGGCGGGCGTGACCTTTGAAGAGGCGCCGCGCCACGAACCCTATGGCACCGTTGCGGTCTGGCGCGACCCCTTTGGCAACCGCTGGGATCTGATCCAATTCGCCTGAGCTGCAGTTTCGCGTCGCCTGCGCAGCCTTTACCTCTGACCAACCTGAAAAGGGCCCCGCAGCGCGGGGCCCTTTCCCATTGGATTACCTCTCACCCTTTCCTTCCCGGACGGCCCTCAGAACCTTGGAGGACCTTGGAACGGAGCGCCGATACTGGGGGGCTGCAGGGTCAGTTCGGGATCAGTGCGGGCACAATGGTCACGATCGCCGGGAAGAACCACAGGATCGCAAGCCCGGCCACCTGGATCAGCACGAAGGGCAGCACCCCGCGATAGATATGGCCCGTCGTCACCTCTCGTGGAGCCACGCCGCGCAGGTAGAACAGCGCAAAGCCGAAGGGCGGCGTCAGGAAGGAGGTCTGCAGGTTCACCGCCACCATGATGGTCACCCATTTGGGATCAAACGACCCGCCATAGATCACCGGCCCGACAATGGGGATCACGATGTAGATGATCTCGAGGAAATCCAGCACGAAGCCCAGAATGAAGAGCACGATCATCACGATCAGGAAGACCGTCAGCTCGTTGTCAAAGCTCCTCAGGAACTGCTGGATATAGTGTTCGCCGCCAAAGGAGATCACCACCAGGTTCAAGAGTTGCGAGCCGATCAGGATGGTGAAGACCATGGAGGTCACCTTGGCGGTTTCGCGCACGATCGGGCTGAGGACACCGCCCCTGAACAGCACCCAGCAGCCATAGAGCAGACCGAAGAGCGCAAAGAGGTAGCAGCTGTAGGCGAAGAAGAAGGCGAAATAGCTCTCTGCCGGGATCACGTCCTGATTGATCCGGAGGTCAAAGTTCATCCCCGTCAGGATCGCCAGCGCCACCGCGAAGGTCGCCCAGATGATGATACTGCCGGACTGGCCCTCATCCTTGAGGCGACGATAGGCCGCCAGCATGATGGCGCCCCCTGCCCCCAGCGCCGCGGCGGGCGTCGGGTTGGTGATGCCACCGAGGATCGACCCCAGCACGGCCACGATCAGCACCAGCGGCGGGAACACCACGCGGATCAGATCGTTGCGGGCACAGCGGGCCGCCGCTTCCTTGCAGCCATATAGCGCCAGCAGGGTCGGCAGCAGCATCCACACAACCGTGCCGGTGGCCGAGGTCGTGGGCGAGATCGCCACGATATCCACCAGCGCCAAGGCCAGCAGACCAATGGCCCCGGCAATCAGCGGCGTCGCGTCCCGCGAGGGCGCAACGCCCCGGCCGATGGCCAGTGTCAGACCCAGCAACACGATCAGCGTCGCGATCCCCGTACCGATGGGGGCCGCATTGGCAATCTTGGCCTCCAGCGCCTGGGACAGTTCCTCGTCAGAGAGTTTGGTCGCTTCGGCCACACCGCCGGCCTCGTCGATCGTGGTCTGTTCGACCACGGCCGCATCCCAGGCCTCCTGACCATGCAGGTCGATCATTGCGGCCTGACATTGCTCGCTCACATTGGTGCGCAACGAGGCGGTCTGGCCCGCGTCGGAGAAGCTCGACACGACAATGTTCTGGCTGCCCACAAGACCGAGATTGCCCAGCAACACCGTGCCCACCACGAGGGCCACCGGCACGCCCAGGAACCAGGTCAGACCTTCGCCGCGGGTGATCGGCTCCTCATTGGCGGCGCCCATCGACACGGCCGGCGCCTTGTGCGGGTTCAAGAGCGCATAGCCAAAGGCATAGAGCGCATAGAGCAGCGCCAGCAGGATGCCCGGCAGCAGCGCCGCCTGAAACAGGGTGCCGACGGAGACCACTGCAGGTTCGCCGAGATAGGTCAGCGCATCGGAGCAGCCGACCTCCTGCGCGCGGGCTTCCTGTGCAGTGGAGTAGAGATCCCCCGCCAGCGTGTCCAGCAGCACGATCATGATGGAGGGCGGAATGATCTGCCCCAGCGTGCCCGAGGCCGCGATCACACCGGTCGCCAATTCCGGCGAGTAGTTGTTGCGCAGCATCGTCGGCAGCGCCAGCAGGCCCATGGTGACCACGGTGGCGCCGACGATCCCGGTGGAGGCCGCAAGAAACGCGCCCACCACCACGATCGACACCGCCAGACCGCCCGGCAGCGGCCCGAAGACCCGCGCCATGGTGGTCAGAAGGTCATTGGCGATCTTCGACCGTTCCAGCGTGATGCCCATCAAGACGAACATCAAAACCGCCAGCAGGGTCTCGATCGAGGCGCCCGCCAGAACCCGCTCGTTGATGCGGTTGACGATGAACGACAGATTGCGGTCCATCGCCGTCTCCCAGCCCTGCGCAAAGACAGGTTCCGCCAGACGCGGCAGGTCCGGGTATCGGAAGACCGAGATCACATCGGACTGAACGCCCGAATTGATGATATCGCGATAGGCCTGGCTCGACGTGTCGATGGCCTGATGGATCAGCAGGCCCGCACTGTCGAGCGCCGCGATGATCCCGAAGGAGATGACCCCCGCACCGCCGATGGCAAAGGCCACCGGAAAGCCGGAGAGGATGCCTCCGAAGAGGCAGAGAAAGACGATGATCAGGCCGATTTCGACGCCATCAAGTCCGAATAGCATGTGAGCTGTCCCTTAGTTAATGAGCGCCTTCATAGGCTTCTTCACCGGCGCCAAGGGTATCCTTGTCGAGGTATTTTCCGTCCGCTTCCTCGCCTTCGACGAATTCGAGGAAGGAGCGGTAGAAGAAGGCCACAGCATGCAGGAACACCAGTCCCGCAAAGGTCACCAGAAGGATCTTGAACAGGAAGTATCCGTTGAACCCATTGGGCGAAAAGCCGATGGTTTCAACGTTCCAGCGCATCGCGCGGGCCTTCATGACGAGGCGGTCGAGTTGGTCGGAGGCCGAGGGTTTCGGCACGATCAGGTGGCGCCAGAGGAAGAACCAGCCATACATCCACGTGAGCACCGCAACCGGCATCATGAAGACCAGCGAGCCGACCATGTCGACGACCCGTTTGGCGCGGTGCGAAATGCCTGCGTAGATCAGATCCACCCGCACATGGCCGCCCTGCACAAAGGTGTAGGTGACGCAGAAACAGACCACGAGCGCGTTATAGAGCTTCAGCTCCTCGGCAAACCAGGAGATGTCCTTTTCCAGCGCGATGCCGAGGCCGAAGCTCATGTCGGGGCGGGCAAAGACGCGCTGCATGAAGACGATGATGATCTGCTGGATCACCATCAGCAGCCCCGCCCAGGCGAAGAACCGTCCGCAGGCATTGGCAAAGCCTTCGAGCGCGCGCACGATGCCCCACATGACGCCGCGGAAATACATGCCCACGCCGGTCAGCACCAGAAAGGCGGTGAAGACCACAAAGAAGAACTCGACCGACCCGCCGTAATAGACAAAGCGCATCACCGCCTCTTTGTCCTCGGTGGTATTGGCCCAGTTCAGCCAGCTGAGCCACAGCTCCGGGTGGGTGATGGCGTAGCCAAGATTGTAGAAGGCGCCAAAGATGTTCTGGATCAGCCACCACAGGAAGCTGCCAATTGCGCCAAAAAAGGAAATACTCATGTCGTCCTGCATGGCTCCCCCGGAAGTTCAGCCGTCGGTCCGCCCGGTCTGACAACGGCGAGGCCGGAGACGCAGACGGAACCACAAGTGCAAAAGAGATCCCCCGCGTCGCTGCGGGGGACCCGTGTCAGATCCGCAGGGGACCGTTAGCCCAGAACGCGGTCGCGCTGAGCGGTGTAGACGCCCGAGGACTGGTTGATCCAGGACGAGGACGCTTTCATGGAGGCCATGGCGCTGTCGTGGATCTTCTTGTAGAGATCGTCGCTCAGGTTTTCCGCGTGCACTTCCATCGAGGCCTTGCCGAAGGCATCCCAGACGCTGTCGGGGAAGGACATCACCTTGACGCCACCGGCCTGCAGACGCTGCAGCGCCGCGCCGTTGTTGGCGAGGAACTGGCTGAGGTTCCACTGGTGGGCCTCGGCGGATGCGATCTCGATGACTTTTTGATGCGCAGGCGACAGGCCTTCAAAGACGTCACGGTTGGTCGCCACGGACAGACCCGCGCCCGGCTCGTGGAAGCCCGCAGCGTAGTAGGTCTTGGTGATTTCCTGGAAACCCGCCTTTTCGTCCGCCCAGGGGCCGATCCACTCGGTGCCGTCGATGGCACCGGAGGACAGGGCCTGATAGACCTCGGAGCCGGGGATGTTCTGAACGGAGGCGCCCAATTTACCCAGCGCCTTGCCACCGAGACCGGGCATGCGGAATTTCAGACCGTTGAAGTCGTCGGGGCTGTTGATTTCCTTTTTATACCAACCGCCGGCCTGGGCGCCGGTGTTGCCGCCGAGGAAGGACTTCAGACCAAAGATCTGACCCAGCTCGTCATGCAGCTCCATGCCGCCGTCCTGATAGTACCAGTTGGCCAGTTCCTGCGCGGTCATGCCGAAGGGCACGGCGGTGAAGAACGCATAGGCCGGGTGCTGACCGACGAAATAGTAGTCGGCACCATGATACATGTCGGCCTGACCGGCGGTCACGGCGTCAAAGACTTCGAACGCGCCAACCAGCTCGCCTGCGGCCTTGAGGTCAACGGTCAGGGCGCCATCGGTCATGGCGGTGATGCTGTCGGCAACGCGCTGTGCGGAATCATGCACGCCCGCAAGGCCACGGCCCCAGGTGGTGACCATGGTCAGGGTGCGTTTGCCCTGCGCATAGGCCGGAGCGGCCAGAGCAGCGGATGCAACGGCGGCGGAGCCACCCATTGCGGATGTCTTCAGAAAGGATCGACGATCCATGTGGTATTCCTCCCAAATCATACTGGCCGCCCCGGTGCATTGACGGTGCACCCTTCCTCGCGCGGCCCTCTTGAAGTGCGCCAACCCTACTGCGCCGGTGAAACATGTGAATACCAATTACTGCGTAGACAGGCCGCTTTTCGGACCCCGACGGGCCGCTTTTTTGCCTCTCCCTTGGGCATTCAACACAGAAAGCAGCCGCAAACCTCGTCATGGCCGCGATTTTTCGGCGCATTTCCTTTGGTTCCGGGGTTTGATTCTTCGCCTGCGTGCCGTAACGATTCGAGCCTCATATCTCCGCGCTGTTCTCCGCGCTGTTGCCGCCCCCCTGTCCCGTCTCGTCCGCCCCGCCCGTCCTGTCCCGCCCTGTCGCCAATGCCCCAACCGGGAGCCTCCAGATGATCCGGTTCCTGTTCCGGCCCAACTACGCACAGAAATTGTCGCTGCTGGCGACGCTGCCGCTGATTGTGGCCTGCCTTGCCATTGCCGCGCTGGTGGCCTCGCAGTCGCGGTCGATGGCCGAGCGCGAGATTCAGGTGCTGGAGCGGCAGCTGATCGAGGCCAAGAAGGCCGAGCTGCGCAACTATGTCACCCAGGCCCGCAACGGGTTCATGCATATCTACGGCCCGGCCGCCCCCAATGACCCGGAGGCCAAGAAGCGGGTGACACAGATCCTGAGCGCCATGATCTATGGCAAGGACGGGTTCTTCTTTGTCTATGACTACGATGGCACCAATCTGGTCAGCCCGCGCCAGACCGGTTTCATCAACCGCAACTGGGCCGGGCTTCGCGACAAGCGGGGCGTGCCGGTGGTCGACCGGTTCATCGATATCGCGCGCCAGGGGGCCGGCTGGCACAGTTTCATGTGGCAAAAGCCCTCGACCGGCGAAGAGGCCCAGATGATCGCCTATGTGGTCGGGCTGCAGGATTGGCAATGGGCGGTGGGCACCGGGGTGTTCATCGACGATGTGCTGGCCTCGGTTGCCAGTTCGCGCGCCGAGCTGGAGAGCCGGGTGCGGCGGACGTTCCTGTATATCGGCGCCATCACGCTGGTGGCGCTGCTTCTCGTTTTTGCCTCTGGCATGCTGCTGAATATCCGCGAGCGCCGTCTGGCGGATGCCAAGCTGAAGGAGCTGACCCAGCGGGTGTTCGATGCCCAGGAAGAAGAGCGCGGACGGGTGGCGCGGGAATTGCATGACTCGATCAGCCAGCTGCTGGTCGGGGTGCGCTATGCGCTTGAAACGGTCAAACGTCGCCTCGGGGACGACGCGCCGGTGACGGCGCGCGAGCCGCTGGAGAAGGGGGTCAACGGGCTGGCCACCGCGATTGCCGAAGTCCGCCGCATCAGTCGCGATCTGCGGCCCGGCGTGCTGGATGATCTGGGGCTTGGACCGGCGCTGAAGGCGCTGACCGACGATTTTGCCCAGCGGACCGGCATCGAGACCGAGTTTTCCACCGTGGTGTTCCGCAACCGGCTGGATCAGGAAGCAAAGATCGCGCTCTACCGGGTGGCGCAGGAGGCGCTGACGAATATCGAACGCCATTCGGGCGCCAGCATGGTGACGATGGATCTGCGCGGTCATGCCAAGGGCGCCACCCTGCGGATCAGCGACAATGGATCCGGTCTGCCGTCGCGGCAAACGCCCGGCGGGCCGGGGATCGGGCTGCGGAACATGCAGGAGCGGATGGAACAGCTTGACGGCACCCTGCGCATTCTGTCATCTCGCGGCGCCGCATCCGGGCTTGGCAGTCTCAAGGGCAGCGGCACCGTCATCGAGGCCAGCCTGCCGCTGAGCCATCTTCTGCCACCGGGCGATGACGTGGTCGCCCATCGCGCGCCGTGACCCGCACGCCGTGACAGGAGACCGCAGGATGGGCAGGGGACAGAACGGGCAAGCGAGCCGAAAGGGAACAGAGATGCAACAGGCCATTACCCGCGTGATGATCGTGGACGATCACCCGATGGTGGCCGAGGGCATTCAGTCGATCCTCGAGAGCTATGACGACATCGAGGTGGTCGGCGCGGTCTCCGGGGGGCGGGATGCGATCGCCCAGACGGAAATCCTGGCGCCCGATGTAATCCTGATGGATCTGAACATGCCCGATGTGGGCGGGCTGAGCGCGACGGAGATCATTCTCGAACGCCGCCCCGAGACCCGGGTGCTGATCCTGTCGATGCATGACAGTCCGGAATATATCTCGACCGCGCTGAGCCATGGCGCCATGGGCTATGTGCTGAAGGACGTACAGCCGGAGGAGATAAAGACCGCCATTGATGCCGTGATGCAGGGGGAGCGATATCTCTGCACCGGGGCGGCGGGATCGCTGAGCCCGCGTGCGGACGGGGCGGGACGCGAGGCGCTGACCGGGCGGGAGCAGACCATCCTGCTGGAGCTGGCGCAGGGCAAATCCAACAAGGAAGTGGCGCTGGCGCTCGATATCTCCGTGCGCACGGTGGAAACCCACCGCAAGAACATCAAGCGCAAGCTGGGGATATCCTCGACGGCGGGCCTGACCCGCTATGCGCTGGAACATGGCGTGTTGCAGGGCACCGGGCGCGGCATCTGACCACTGGGCGCGGGGGCCCTGCCTCCGGAGGCTTCGCTCTGGTGGTTGCAGTTGGCCCCGCAAATAGTCCGGGGGAGGCTCCCGCCCGTCGCGGATCCGGGGCCGGATCCGCTCCCGTTGGGCCGGGCGCCGGGCCAGGGCCCGGCGCGGATCCGGGGTCGGATCCGCTCCCGCTGGGCCGAGCGCCGGGCTAGGGCCCGGCGCGGGCGCGCCTGTTGCCCCCGTCGCGCAGAACCCCGCGCCAATCCCGCACTGCGCGCGGTCGATACGTCCAGCCCTTGCAGTCCGGCCTTTGCGGTTCGGGCTTTGCGGTCCGGACTTGGCGTCCCGAAGCAAACCCCGCCCCGGGATTGCAAAACAGGCCCGATCCGGCCAAAATTGTGCCGAAAATGTCGCGAAGGGGCGCGATCAGGTAATAAAATGTCCAGATCACCACCAAAAATGAGCCTTTTCCCTGTTGACCCTCCCTGCTGCGGACCATAATGTCCGTGAAAACGCATGATGGAGACCTTTGAGCGATGCCAAGGCTAGTCGTAATTGTAGGACACACGCGCATGGGCCGGTGACGGTAGACCATACTCAATCCCATGCGCCTCCGATCCTCAAAATCGGGGGCTTTTTCATGCATACCGCTTAACTGCGGAAACTGACGCGAAGAAAGACGATGTCGTGAACTGGAGCAAAGCAGATGACACGTGAGATGACCGGCGCAAAGATGATTGTTCAGGCCCTGAAGGATCAGGGTGTGGACACCGTATTCGGATATCCCGGTGGCGCCGTCCTGCCGATCTACGATGAGATCTTCCTGCAGAATGACATCCGCCATATTCTGGTGCGTCACGAACAGGGGGCGGTGCATGCCGCCGAAGGCTATGCCCGGTCCACCGGCAAGCCGGGCGTGGTGCTGGTCACCTCCGGGCCGGGCGCGACCAATGCGGTCACCGGGCTGACCGATGCGCTGCTGGATTCGATCCCGCTGGTGGTTCTGACCGGTCAGGTGCCCACTTTCATGATCGGCTCCGATGCCTTTCAGGAAGCGGACACCGTCGGCATCACCCGGCCCTGCACCAAACACAACTGGCTGGTCAAGGACACCGACCGTCTGGCGCCGACCATCCACGAGGCCTTTCACGTGGCGACCTCGGGACGTCCGGGGCCGGTGCTGGTCGATGTGCCAAAGGACGTGCAGTTCGCCACCGGCACCTATCAGCCGCCCAAGCCCTCCGCCTCGCACTACCAGCCGGCGGTCAAGGGCGACATGGAAGAGATTGTCGAGCTGGTTGCCGCGATCGAGAGCGCCAAGCGGCCGGTGTTTTACACAGGCGGCGGGGTCATCAACTCCGGCCCGGCCGCGAGCCAGCTGCTGCGCGAACTGGTGGAGGCGACCGGATTTCCGATCACCTCGACGCTGATGGGGCTCGGCGCCTATCCGGCCTCGGGGCCGCAGTGGCTGGGGATGCTCGGCATGCATGGGCTCTATGAGGCGAACATGGCGATGCACGGCTGTGATCTGATGATCAACATCGGCGCGCGCTTTGACGACCGGATCACCGGCCGCATCGATGCCTTCAGCCCGAAATCGATCAAGGCGCATATCGATATCGACCCTTCGTCGATCAACAAGGTGATCAAGGCGGATATCCCCATCGTGGGCGATGTGGGCCATGTGCTGGAAGACATCCTGAAGGTCTGGAAATCCCGCGGCCGCAAGGTGAACCGGGAGGCACTGGCGAAGTGGCAGGGCCAGATCGACGAATGGCGCAGCATCAAATGCCTGAACTATGCCCCCTCCGAAGCCACCATCAAGCCGCAATACGCGCTGGAGCGGCTCGAGGCGCTGACCAAGGGGCGTGATCGCTACATCACCACCGAGGTCGGCCAGCACCAGATGTGGGCGGCGCAATACCTGGGCTTTGAGGATCCGCACCGCTGGATGACCTCCGGCGGGCTGGGCACCATGGGCTATGGCACCCCGGCCTCGATCGGGGTGCAGGTGGCGCATCCGGAGGCGCTGGTGATCAATGTCGCGGGCGAGGCGTCCTGGCTGATGAACATGCAGGAAATGGGCACCGCGACCCAATACCGCCTGCCGGTGAAACAGTTCATCCTGAACAACGAACGTCTCGGCATGGTGCGCCAGTGGCAGGAGCTGTTGCACGGCGAGCGCTATTCGCACAGCTGGTCCGAGGCGCTGCCCGATTTCGTGAAGCTCGCCGAGGCCTTTGGCGCCAAGGGGATCCTGTGCAAGGACCCCAAGGATCTCGACGATGCGATCATGGAAATGCTCGACTATGACGGGCCGGTGATCTTTGATTGTCTGGTGGAAAAACACGAGAACTGTTTCCCGATGATCCCATCCGGCAAGGCGCATAACGAGATGCTGCTGGGCGATGCGGAAACGCAGGGCGTCATTCAGTCAGGCGGCGCGGTTCTGGTCTGATCACCATGAGTTGTTGCAGGGCGCGATCCAGATCGCCCCTGCCCCGAAATGCGAGGAAAGGGACTGACATGTCTGCCCTACATATCAAAAAAGGCGCCACCAAACACTCCGCCTATAACCTGCGGCCGAATTTCTCCGATACGCAGGAACGCCACACGATCACCGTGCTGGTGGAAAACGAACCCGGCGTGCTGGCCCGTGTGATCGGTCTGTTCGCAGGCCGGGGCTACAATATCGACAGCCTGACCGTGGCCGAGGTCGACCACACCGGGCATCTGAGCCGGATCACGGTGGTGACCACCGGCACGCCGCAGGTGATCGAGCAGATCAAGGCGCAGCTGGGCCGGATCGTACCGGTGCATGAGGTCACCGACCTGACCGTCGCAGGCCCCTTCGTGGAGCGCGAGCTGGCGATTGTCAAAGTTGTCGGCGAGGGCGAGAAACGGGTCGAGGCGCTGCGGCTGGCGGATATTTTCCGCGCCAAGGTGGTGGACAGCACGCTCAGCAGCTTCATCTTCGAGCTGACCGGCGCGCCGGACAAGATCGATGCCTTTGCCGATCTGATGCGGCCATTGGGGCTGACCAAGATCGCCCGCACCGGCGTGGCGGCTCTGTTGCGCGGCGAATGATCGCGCCCAGGCGTCTGACGTTCCTGATCCAGACGGTTCAGGCCATCAGACCTGGGGGATTGATGCGGCGGGCGAGGTCTGGCGCGAACGGACCAAAGGCGGCACTGAAGGCGGCACAGGGGCCCAGCAGCCAGATACACCGGAGCCAGAGGCATAGAACCCGGATGTACATAAGCAAGACGCACCCTGCGGGGTGCGTTTTCTGTTTGGCGACACCTCATTGGCGATGTTTTTTTGGCGATGTCTTGGCGATGTCTTTGTGGCGACCTGTGAATTCATGAAGAGAACCCATGAAAATCCCTGAGGGGCGCCAATCCCTGATGGCAACCGGCCAGCGGGTGCCATCAGACGCAAAGCTCCGGCAGGAATGGCCTAGGCCCGCATCAGTTCGGGGAAGCGCAGAATTTTGGCACTGGTTCGCTCACCGGTCGGGATGATCCCGTTGCGCCCGCCGGAGCTGCGTATGCCGGTGTCGCTGGCCCCTGTCACCGAGCGGTCGTTGCGTGGTCGGTCGGGGATCGAAAGCGTCGTGATCTCGGCGCCTTGAAAACTATTGTCCTGCACCTCGGCCTGCGCTGGACCAGTTGCCTCAGGCGTGGCATGATGATCCCGGCCCCGGCTGGTCCTGTCGTCACGGCGCGCGGCGCTATCGCTGGCGCGCAATGCATCCGCCAGTCCGCTGCGACAGTTGCTTTCCACAACGAAGACATTCTCTGCGATCCGCAGCGTCCCCTCGTATCGGCTTTCGAACTCGACAAGATCGCCCTTGCTCATCGAGAGCTGACCCACCGCCCCTTCGGGCAACAGACAATAAGCTAAGTCTCTTTGATCCTCACACCAGATGACCGCCTTTTTCCTGGCAGCATCCGACCAAACGACAACTCCGATCATTGCGCGCACTCCGCGTTTTCCTGACTCTATTGTGCGTCAAATCCGCAATTTCAAACATCCCCAAACTCGAGGATTGGGAATTGCAATTTGTGTCGGCCTTGATACGATACAGCGTCAGCCAAGCCAGCTTTGCCGCCATTTCGCGTCAGGTCCTGACGCCCCACAGGAGCAAACCAGCCGGAGTAGCGGAACTAACATGTTGAAAGCCAACCGATCTCCCGCCGAATTGAGAACCGTATTTGGCGATAATCTGCGCCGTCTGTCGCGAGATTACCCCTCCATTTCGGAACTGTCGCGTCGTCTGGGGATCAACCGCACCCAGTTCAACCGGTATATTTCGGGCGAGAGCTTTCCCCGGCCGGATGTGCTGGACCGGATTTGCTGCTTTTTCGGTGTTGACGCGCGGATTTTGCTGGAACCGGTGCAATTGGGCGACCCGGTCAAGGAACATGTGGTCCACAGCGCCTACCTGAAGGAGTTCTTCGACACCGGCATCACCCGCGTCACCGAAGACGTCTTTCCATCCGGGTTCTATCGCTTCACCCGGCGCAGCTTCATCAGCGAAGACAGTTTTGTCGTCGGCATTGTCCTAGTCCACCGGATCGACGGTGTCACCTATATCAAGGGCTACGAACCCCGGGCCGGCATGCAGTTTCAGGGGCTGTCGACCTCCGGCCGGACCCGCGAGTATCGCGGCTACATGACCTGTCACGAGGACGGCGTCGCCTTTGTCCTCAGCCGCCGGAACTCTTTGACCCATTCGTTCAACTATCTGGCCCGGGTGTCTGCTGCGGAAAACAGTCTCTGGACCGGCTATGTGGCGCGCTCCATCCGCGAGAGCGAAAGCGGCGAACGGGTGATCCGGATGATCTATGAATACCTCGGCACCGAGGTAAAGGACGCTATCGCCGCCGCACGGGGATGCGGATTTACCGATGCGCCCGACATCATCCCCTTTCACAAGCGGATGCTGCAGCTGGGCACGCCGTTCAAATAGCGGCGCCTGTGTCCGGCATCCGGACCAGCCGGTACAGATGCCAGCTTGAATGGCCCAGCCAGGGCAAGACCACCAGCAGCCCGAGAAACCCCGACAGCAGCGCCAGAAAGGTCAGCCCGGCGATCCAGGCGGCCCATCCGAACATGGGCAGCGGATAGGCCTGCACATAGGTGAAGCTGGTGATCATCGCGGTGACGAAATCGATTTCGCGGTCCAGCAACAACGGCAGCCCCAGCACGGTGATCATATAGATCAACAGCGCAAACACCGCGCCGACCGCACTGCCGACCCCCAGCATCAAGAGCCCCTGCCCGGTCTGGAAAACTTCGGTCGAGGTGGAGACATTGACCATCGGCATGTGACCCAGGAACAGGGCAAAGATCATGTGTCCGAGGAAAAACCAGAACAGAAACATCACGATGATGGTGGCGCAGAGGGAGGGCAGTTGCCGCGCGCCCTGCGCCACGATCACGCCAAAGATCCGCCCGGCCGTCAGCGGCTGCCCGATATCGATACGATGCGACACCTCATAGAGCCCGACGGCGGCAAAGGGGCCGATCAGCGGAAAGCCGATGGCCGCAAGAACCAGCCAGTAGCTGGTCCCGGTCTGCCATGTGACCCAGAGCATGGCCCAGCCGGCCAGCACGTAGCCCCCGGAAAAGAGCAGCCCATAGACCGGATGCGCGCGAAAGTCCCGCCAGCCCGCGCTCAGGGCGGCAATCAGAAGCGGTGTCGTGACCGGGCGCAGGTCCGGCACGCCCAGCGGGCGGTCCTGCGCCCGATTGCTATCGCTCTGCATCATGATCCTGCCCCACCCTTTTTCGCTCCCTAACCGCCTCCTGGCCGCCCTGGCCTGAGCCAGTCGCCAATGCCGTTCTCCGGCAATCAGCCCTGCGCTGCGGCGCGATGGTACGTCTGCCCCAGCCCGAGGATCGCCGCATCACTGCCATGCGGGCCGATGATCTGCAGCCCCATCGGCAGGCCCTGCGCCCCGCGCCCGGATGGCACCGCCAGCGCAGGCAGCCCCAACAGGCTGGCAGGCACGACCACCTCCATCCAGCGATGATAGGTGTCCATGGCCCGGCCCGCAATCTCGGTGGGATAGGACCACTCGACCGGAAACGGCCAGCATTGCGCCGTGGGCAGCAGCAGCGCGTCATAGGTCTGAAACAGCTGCGCCGCCGCCCGCATCCAGTCCGAGCGGAGATCAGACGCCGCCTGAACCTGCGCAGCAGAGAGCGCCAGCCCCCGGTCGAGCTCCCAGAGGGCCGTATCTTTGAGGTGCGCGCGTCGGTCTGCCAATGGCCGCAACCCGGCCGCAACCGCATAGGACCGCAGGGTGATCCAGGCCTGCCAGATCTGAGCGGCCGGAAAGGGCGCGTCCAGGAGGTCTATCCGGTGGCCCTGCGCCGCAAGCCGTGCGAGGCCCGTCTCGCAGCAGTCCAGCACGCCTGCCTCCATCGGATAGGCACCGCCCCAATCCCCGAGCCACCCCAGCCGCAGCGGTCCCGGTGACGCCAGCGGCTGCACCGGATGGGCGCCGCGCGCCAGGGGCAGCCGCGGATCGCCTCCCGCCATCACATCCAGAAGCAGCGCGAGGTCTTCGGGGTTGCGGGCCATGGGACCATTGGTCGAGAGCGGGTGCAGAAAGAGATCACCCTGAGGCTCGGGCGGCACCCAGCCCCAGGTGGGGCGGAACCCGTAGATCTCGTTCCAGCCGGCCGGGTTTCGCAGCGACCCCATCATGTCCGAGCCATCGGCGAGTGGCACCATGCCCGTCGCCAATGCGACCGCCGCCCCGCCCGAGGACCCGCCCGCAGAGCGGCTCGGATCCACCGCATTGCGCGTCGGGCCGTAGACCGGGTTGAACGTGTGCGATCCCAGGCCGAACTCCGGCGTATTGGTCTTGCCAATGAAGATCGCACCGGCGGCGCGCAGTCGCGCCACAAACAGGTCGTCCTCGCGGGCCTGCTGACCGGCAAAGATCGGGGAACCCTGTGCGCTGACAAGCCCTTTGGCGTTGGCCAGATCCTTGATCGCCATAGGCAGCCCGTGCAAGGGCCCCCGGCGCTCGGGCGGGACCGCATCCGCCGCACGGGCCTCAGCGCGCAGGTCGTCGGCGTCGCGCAGGGCGACGATCGCGTTCAGGTCGGGATTACGCTCGGAGATCCGGGTCAGGCTGGCCTCCATCAGCGCCTCGGCCGACAGCGCTCCCGCCCGTATTTCGCGCGCCAGCGCCACGGCCGACCTCTCGCACAGCGTCATTTCTCACCCCTCTCGATACCGTTCGCAGGGAGCCTAGAGCGCTGAAGACGGTCTGAAAAGTCCGAAACACAGGACCAACACGGAGCAGCGGTGAGCGGCCCACAGCCCCCCGTCAGGGGGGCTGCCATGCCCAACGCCGATCGGGCCGCGCAAGCGGATCGCAGCGGGGGCGGGAGAGCCCCCTGCCGACAGATGAATTAAGCGTCGCCCTGAGCGTCAGCGCGACTCTTGCCGGAGACTTTCATCGCCAGTGTCGCCGCCATGAACCCGTCCAGCGCCCCATCCAGCACCCCTTTGGTGTCAGAGGTCTCATGGCCGGTGCGCAGGTCCTTGACCATCTGGTAGGGCTGCAGCACGTAGGAACGGATCTGGTTGCCCCAGCCGGCATCGCCCTTGGCCTCGTGGGCCGCATTGATATCGGCATTGCGGCGGTCCAGCTCCTGCTGATAAAGCCGCGACTTCAGCGCTTTCATGGCGATGTCGCGGTTCTGGTGCTGGGACTTCTCTGACGAGGTCACCACGATTCCGGTCGGAATGTGGGTGATCCGCACGGCGGAATCGGTTGTATTGACGTGCTGCCCGCCCGCCCCTGACGACCGGTAGGTGTCGATGCGGATGTCCGAGGGGTTCACGTCGATCTCGATATTGTCATCGACCACCGGATAGACCCAGACAGAGCTGAACGACGTGTGCCGTTTCGCCGCCGAGTCAAAGGGCGAGATCCGCACCAGCCGGTGCACGCCGCTCTCGGATTTCAGCCAGCCATAGGCATTGTGGCCGGAGATCTTGTAGGCGGCGGATTTGATCCCCGCCTCCTCGCCCGCGCTCTCGGACTGCAGCTCGACCTTGTAGCCCTTCTTCTCGGCCCATCGGACATACATCCGCGCCAGCATCGAGGCCCAGTCGCAGCTCTCGGTGCCGCCCGCGCCGGAATTGATTTCGAGGAAGGTGTCATTGCCGTCCGCCTCGCCGTCCAGCAAGGCTTCCAGCTCCTTCTCGGCGGCCTTTTCCTTCAGCGCCTTCAGGGCCTCTTCGGCATCGCTGACGACTTCGGCGTCCTCTTCCATCTCGCCCAGGTCGATCAATTCGATATTGTCGGCCAGATCCTGTTTGATGGAGCCATATATGTCGATGGCATCGACCAGCATCTGCCGGTCCCGCATCAATTTCTGCGCCGCGTCGGGATCGTCCCAGAGGTTGGGATCCTCGACCCGCGCATTGAATTCTTCCAGCCGGAATTGCGCTGTTTCCCAATCCATTCGCTGGGCAAGAAGGTCGAGCGATTTTTCGATATCAGCCACGATGTTCTGGATCTCGGCGCGCATGAGCTTTCCTTGAAGTCTGGTTTGAGTGTGGGTGATACCGCACGACCGGGACCACTACAAGAGCGCGGGCAAGCACGACATCCGCCCGCTTGCCCGCCGCCTGAGACCCTGTCCCTGTCAGTAAAGTCCGCCAGAGCTGACATCGCCAAAGGTCGCCTTTGGACCCAGCACGGCGGTGCCGCCGCTGGAGGTCGTCACCTGGCGACCGGATTCGGTGACCTCTTCGATCAGCGGCAAGTTCGACCCCATGCCAAAGCCACCGTCGAAGGTCATGCCAAAGATCGGTTCCTCGCCGTCGCGGAAATACTCCGCCACCACATAGGCGCCGCTGGCGTCGTTGGGCAGGCGCCCCCCGGTATAGCGGTCGATCTTGATGAAATGACCGCCGGGCGGCACATCAAAGGGCCCGCCGCCGAATTTCTCGGTGGCCTTGGTCATGAACTGCTGAAACACCGGACCGCAAAGGGTGCCGCCATAGGCCCCCCGCCCCATCGGGCGCGGCTGATCATAGCCGATGTAGCAGCCCGCCACGATGTTCGACGTAAAGCCCACGAACCAGGCATCGCGACTGTCGTTGGTGGTGCCGGTCTTGCCCGCAGTGGGCACCGGCAGGTCGATGACGCTCGATGCGGTGCCGCGATCCACGACCCCCTTCATCATCGAGGTCAGCTGATAGGCGGTGATCGGATCCATCACCTGTTCGCGGTTGGTGACGATCCGGGGCGCCCGACCGGGGTCCAGATCAGACCAGGAACAATCGACGCAATCGCGATCATCATGGCGATAGATCGTCTTGCCGAACCGGTCCTGAATACGGTCCACCAGCGTCGGCTCCACCCGCTCGCCGCCATTGGCAAACATCGCATAGGCCGCCACCATCTTGTAGAGCGTGGTCTCCTCCGATCCCAGCGAGTTGGCCAGGAAGGTCCCCATGTTGTCATAGACCCCGAACCGTTCGGCATATCCGGCGATCACCGGCATTCCGACTTCCTGCGCCAGACGGATGGTCATCAGGTTCCGGCTCATCTCGATCCCGGTGCGAAGCGGCGTCGGGCCGTAGAATTTGTTCGAGGAGTTCTTGGGCCGCCAGAGGCCTTGCGGGGTGTCGATCTCGATCGGGGCGTCAATGACGATGGTCGCGGGGCTGTAGCCACTGTCGAGCGCGGCGGCATAGACAAAGGGTTTGAAGCTGGAGCCGGGCTGGCGCTGCGCCTGGGTGGCGCGGTTGAACACGGAATGCTGATAGGAGAAACCGCCCTGCATCGCCAGCACCCGGCCCGAGTTCACATCCATCGCGACAAAGCCGCCCTGCACTTCGGGGACCTGCCGTACCGACCAGCTCTGCACGCTGTCGCCCTCGCGGATCGCCAGTGCATGGATCACATCGCCGACCGCGAAATTGTCCTGAAAGTCGCCCTTCATCCATTTGATGTCGTCGCGCGGCACGGTGCCGGTGCCGCTGACGCTTTCGATCCCGAGGGTGAGCGCGTTCTCCTCGACCCGGAGCACGACGGCAGGCAGCCAGGCGCCATCGCCGGTGATAATGTCGCGCGCCAGATCCGTCTCTGCGAGCGCCGCGCGCCAGCTGTCCTCGTCCTGCAGCGCATCCTCCGGCAGGGTCAGATCGGTGCCGCGCCAGATCTGCCGGGAGCGGTCGAATTTCTCCAGACCCTTGCGCATTGCCAGAGCAGCCTCGGACTGCATTTCCTCGTCGATGGTGGCGCGGATGGTGAAGCCGCCGGTAAAGAACTCGCCCTCGCCGAAATCGACCGACAGCTGGCGACGCACCTCGTCGGTGAAATAATCCCGCGGCGGCAGCGCCGTGCGGAAGGCGTCGAAATCGCCGTTCTGAACCGAGCGCAGCGGTTGCGCCACCTCGACCTGGTAGACCGCATCCGAGATGTAGCCGTTTTCCTCCATCTCGCGCAGCACATAGTTGCGCCGCTCCAGCAGGCGGTCGCGTTCGCGGACCGGGTGGTAATCCGATGGCGCTTTCGGCATCGAGGCCAATGTCGCGGCCTCATGCGGGGTGAGTTCGCCCAGGGTCTTGTTGAAATAGGTCTGCGCTGCAGCCGTCACCCCATAGGAGTTCTGCCCGAGGAAGATCTCGTTCAGATAGAGTTCGAGGATCTTGCCCTTGCTGAGGGTCTCTTCCAGCCGGGTGGCAAGGATGATTTCCTTGATCTTGCGCTCCGCCTGGCGGTCGCCGGACAGCAGGAAGTTCTTCATCACCTGCTGGGTGATGGTGGAGGCGCCGCGCACATTGCGGCCCCGCGACTGTACCGCCTCGACGGCCGCTGCGAGGATGCCGCGGGCGTCATAGCCGGCATGGCTGTAGAAATTCTTGTCCTCGGCAGAGATGAAGGCCTGTTTCACCAGATCGGGGATTTCGTCCGATGGCGTGAACAACCGGCGTTCCTTGGCAAATTCGTCGATCATCTGCCCCTCGCCGGAGTAGATCCGGCTGATGGTGGGCGGCTGGTATTGCGCCAGCGATTCATGGCTGGGCAGATCGCGCCCATAGACCCAGAAGATCGCGCCGACGGACAGCGCCAGCACCCCGATTCCCAAGGTTATGGTACTAAAAACAGCTCCGAAGATGGATAAAACAAACCTAAGCACAGTATGGGCCTCTCTCGCACGATGCCGCTTATATAGGGTGCATCGTGACAAGCGTCAAAACGAGATGCTGTGACGCAGGGCGCGTCGCCAGCGGGGAGTGGCGCGCATGATAGCAGATCGGCAGCGGGCTGTATCGTCACATGGCAATTGCGCACGGGCGCCGGCAAGAAGCTGCAGCCCCCTTCAGGCGGGATTTTGCCGGGCAATCCGCCTGGACTCGAGCCGGGCAAGCAGCCAGGCGCCAGTCACGGTAGCGATCACGACATCGTTCGCGGCATCGTTCGCAGCTTGAGGCACTGTCGCGGGCTCAATCGCGGGAACTGTGGCAGGCACTGTGGGGCAGCCCTGTCACCCCGGGCGCCGCTACTGTCGCACCAGCGCCCGACGGGCCGTATCGTCCTCGCGCCAGGCCATCAGACCTTCCAGAATGGCCTGCGCCGCCTTGGCCCGCCACGCCGGATTGGTCAGGTTTTCCAGATCCCGCGGGCTCGACATGAAGCCAAGCTCGATCAGGATCGAGGGAATGTCGGCGGATTTCAGCACCGAAAAGCCGGCCGCGCGCAGCGGGCGGCGGTTCACCGGCCCGCCCTGCTCCATCAGCGCCTCGATCACCGACTGCGCCAGAGCCGTGCTGCGCGGATGGGTTTCCTGGCGCGCCAGATCCAGCAGCACATCGGTGACCTCGTCATCGACCGTGCTGAGGTCGCTGCCCGAGAGCAAATCGGCCCGGTCGTGGCGCTCGGCCAATTTGACCGAGGCCAGATCAGAGGCCTCTTTCGACAGGGTATAGACCACGGTCCCATGGGCCATGCCTTCGGAGACCGAATCCGCATGCAGCGACAGGAACAGATCCGCCCCTTGCTGATGCGCCATGGCGATGCGCCGTTCGAGCGAGACGAAATAATCGCCCTCCCGGGTCAACAACACCTCGAAGGCGCCGGAGCGTACAAGCCGCTCGCCAAGGTCATAGGCGAAATTCAGCATCAGTTCCTTTTCCATCACGCCGCCCTCGGCCTCGGCACCGGGATCGAGACCACCGTGCCCCGGATCCAGCATCACCACCAGCGGCGCGTCGGGATCCCGCGCGGGACGGTCCTGCAGGACGGCCGGGGGCGGCAGATCGAGACGCGGATCATGGGGCGCCCCGGCGGCGGCGGCGAAACTCTCGGCATCGGTCGGCTGCAGCTGTACCGTCAGCGCAGCCGCCGCGGACACCGTATCGATCGACATGGAGGCTGTGGCGACCTCCATCGGCTCTGCCAGTTCCAGAACCATCCGCGACCAGCCGGGCAGATAGCCGCCAAAGCGGATATTGCGCATCTGCGGGGGGGCGAGAAACGCCTGCGGGTCGAGGCCGGTCCAGTCGACTTCCTGGAAATCAAGAACCAGTCGGCGCGGCGCATCCAGAGTGAAGATGCGATAGGGCACCCCCTGGCTGAGGTGCAGATCCAGTTGCACCCCGCCCCGTCCGTCCGCAATCAGACGGCTGTCCTGTGGCATCACGCGGGCCAGCGCGGTGAACCCCTGCGCCGAGGCCGGAAAAGGCAGAACCATCAGCCACAGGGCGGCAAGAATCACCGGCAGGGCGAGAAGAAGGCGCCTCATCCGCGCGCCTCCATGAAGCTTTGCAACCGGGCCAGCCCCTCTTTGATATCCGCCGTCGACCGGGCATAGGAAAACCGCAATGTGGTGGCGCCGCGCACCGGGTCAAAATCCAGCCCCGGAGTGACGGCCACCCCGGCGCGGTCGAGGATCTCGGCGGCGAAGGCGCGGCTGTCCGAGGTCAGATCCGCCACATCCGCATAGACATAGAACGCCCCGTCCGGCGGCGCGATATTCGTAAATCCCGCCTTGGGCAGACCGTCCAGCATCAGCTGACGATTGCGGGCATAGACCGCGAGGTTGGCCTGCAATTCGGCGTCGCAGCCCATCGCCGCAAGGGCTGCGACCTGACTGGCATGGGGCGCGCAGATGAACATGTTCTGCGCAATGCGCTCCACCGTGCGGATGTGATCCTCGGGCACCACCATCCAGCCGACGCGCCAGCCGGTCATGGAGAAATACTTCGAGAAGGAATTGATCACATAGGCCTCGTCCGAGATCTCCAGTGCGGTCACGGCCTTGGCCTCGTATTCCAGCCCGTGGTAGATCTCGTCGGAGATGAAACTGGCGCCCTCCGCCCCGGCGGCCTCCATCAGAGCGGCGAGCGCCGGCCGGTCCAGCATGGTGCCGGTGGGATTGGCGGGCGAGGCCACCATCAGCCCGGCAAGGTTCTGGCCCCGGATATCCGCCGCGACCGGCTGCAGGCGGTTTTCGGGCGCGGTTTCAATGTCCACCGGCTGCATCCCGAGCGCCCGCAGGATCTGGCGATAGGATGGATAGCCCGGCGCGCCGATGCCGACCCGGTCGCCACTGTCAAACAGCGCCGTGAAGGCGAGGATGAACGCCCCCGAAGAGCCCGGCGTGATCACCACCCGGTCTGGGTTCAGATCCACATCGTACCAATCGCCATAGAGACCGGCGATCCGGCGGCGCAATTCCGGCAGCCCCAGTGCCACGGTATAGCCCATGGTCTCCGTCTCGAGCGCTTTGGCCAGCGCACGCCGCGCCTGTTCCGGCGCGCCGGTGGACGGCTGCCCCACCTCCATATGAATGATATGGCGTCCCTGTTCCTCTGCCTGGCGGGCGGCCTCCATCACATCCATCACAATGAAGGGATCGACTTTGGAGCGGCTTGAGTTTCGCATGCTGATCTCCCATGGTGCGGCCATGAGTTTTGACCGCGTATTCCCTCCGGCGTCAATCCCGGGCAGGCCCCTGCGGCGGCTTCTTTGCGGTCTTGCGGCAAAGCGGCGCCCGTCTGCGCGCCTGATGCCTGTCCGCCTGATGCCTGCGCTTCTGATACCAGCGCTTCTGATCTGCCTGCTGAGCCTCGCACCGCTGGCGGCCCAGGCGCAATCGATCCGGCTGTTGCGGGATGCCGACATCGAGCACGGGCTCTCGGAACTGGCGCGCCCTGTCCTTCAGGCTGCGGGCCTTAATCCCCGCCGCCTGCGCATTCTGGTGGTGGATGACAGTGGATTTAATGCCTTTGTCATCGATCAACGGGCCATTTTCGTCAATTATGGCCTGATCCTAAAGGCCGAGACCCCCGAGATGCTGCAGGCGGTTCTGGCCCATGAAGCGGCCCATATCGCCAATGGGCATATCGGACGACGGGGCCAGAATGCCCGCTCCGCAAGTACCGCGGCGGGGTTCGGGACGGCGCTGGCCTTGCTGGCGGCAGCGGCCGGCGGTGGCGAGGCGGCCGTCGGGATTGCCATTGGCACGCAATCCTCGGCGCTGCGCAGCTTCCTGTCCCACACCCGCGCCGAAGAGGCCTCGGCGGACCGCTCGGCGCTGGCATTCCTGACCCGTGCGGGGATCAACCCCGAGGGCATGATCGCCCTGCACCGGATCTTTGCCGGGCAGGAGGTGCTGAGTTCCCGCCATCAGGATCCCTATATGCGATCGCATCCGCTGACCCGGGACCGGATCCGCGCCGCAGAGGCCTATGTGGCAAGTGTCGGCCCTGGCCCTGATACCGGTCCCGAGGCCAGCCCTGAGACCAATCCGGACGCGGCCTATTGGCTGGCCCGGGTCAAGGGCAAGCTGTCGGCCTTCACCCGCGCGCCCAGATGGTCGAAGCGGCGGCTGGTCTCCGAGCGGTATTCCGATGTGAAACACATGCGCGCCGCCGTTGCCCACCATCGTCAGAACGATCTTGCCCGGGCCCGCGAGGAGATGCAGGCGCTGCTGCGTGCGCGGCCGCAGGATGCGTTTTATCACGACCTCTGGGGGCAGATCCTCCATGAGAACCGGCGCTGGTCAGAAGCCGAGGCGGCCTTTGGCCGGGCGGCTGCGCTGGCCCCGAGTGAGCCGCTGATCCTCGCCGGTCTGGGACGGGCGCAATTGGCGGCCGGGCGACCGGGCGCCGCGCTGGTCACCCTGGAAAAAGCCCGCGATCTGGACTTTCGCAATGCGACATTGTTGCGCGACATGTCTCTGGCCTATGCGCAGACCAAACAATCCGGTATGGCAGCACTGGTCACGGCAGAGCGCTATGCGCTACAGGGTCGGCTGAGCGATGCAGGCCCCCATGCGCGGCGCGCGACGGCCCTGCTGCCGAATGGGTCCCCCCCCTGGCGGCGGGCACAAGACGTGCTGATCGCTTTTGAACACGATGAGAAAAGGAAAAAGAAATGATTGCCCTGACCCGCATGGCCGCCATTGCGGCCTGCGCTCTCTCGCTCTCGGCCCCTGCTGTGCGGGCGTTTGATCTGACCACCATGTCTGCTGCGGATCGGGAGGCCTTTGGTGCCGCCGTGCGCAGCTATCTTCTTGAGAACCCGGAGGTCATCCTCGAGGCCGTCGATGTGCTGGAGCAACAGCAAGTCAGCGCCGAAGCCGCGCGCGACACGGCGCTGGTCGCGGCGAGCCTTTCGGAATTGCAGAACGACGGCTATTCCTGGATCGGTGGCAACCCCGAGGGGGACATCACGCTGGTTGAATTCATGGATTATCGCTGCGGCTATTGCCGCCGGGCGGCACCGGAAATCGAAGCGCTTTTGGCCAGCGACAGCAATCTGCGCCTGGTGGTCAAGGAATTCCCGATCCTGGGCGAGGCCTCTGTGCTGACGTCCCGCTTTGCCATTGCCACGCGGCTGGAAGCGGGTGACGCGGCCTACAAGCAGGTCCACGACACATTGATCGCCTTCACCGCTGAGCCGAACGAGGTGGCGCTGCGGCGGATGGCTGAAGGGCTGTCGCTGGATGCGGAGGCGATCCTGGCGCGTATGGATGACCCCGAGGTGACCGAGCAGCTGCAACGGACCCGGGCGCTGGCGCAGCAATTGTCGATCTCGGGCACGCCGACCTTTGTGCTGGAGGAAGAGATGCTGCGCGGCTATCTGCCGGCCGATCAGATACAGATCATGATCGAGGAGATCCGTGCTGCGCGCAGCTGATTGATCGGCGCCATGGCGGTGGGGGCTGCTGCCCCCACACCCCCGAGGTATTTTTGAAAAGATGAAAGAGCGGGCGCTATTCGGCCGCCGCCACATCTGCGGCCGCCTGATCCGCCTGCTGCTCCAGCGCGGCGGCTTTTTTCTCCACCTCGCCGACGATATGTTCGATCATCTGGTCATTGGACATCTTGTGGCTGGCCTTGCCCGCCAGATAGACCATGCCCGCGCCCGCACCCCCGCCAGTGAAGCCGACATCGGTCATCAGAGCCTCGCCGGGGCCGTTCACTACACAGCCGATGATGGAGAGGCTCATCGGGGTCTTGATGTGTTCGAGCCGTTGCTCCAGCGCCTCGACGGTCTTGATCACGTCAAAGCCCTGCCGCGCGCAGGACGGGCAGGAAATAATGTTCACGCCGCGATGGCGCAGGCCGAGGGATTTCAGAATTTCAAATCCGACCTTGACCTCTTCGACCGGGTCTGCGGACAGGCTGACGCGCAGTGTGTCACCGATCCCCATCCACAGAAGCTGCCCCAGACCGATGGCGGATTTGATTGTGCCGGATGTGAGGCCGCCAGCTTCGGTGATACCGAGGTGGATCGGCGCGTCGGTGGCCTCGGCCAGAAGCTGGTAGGCGGCCGCCGACATGAAGACGTCAGACGCCTTTACCGAGATTTTGAAGTTGTGAAAGTCGTGGTCCTGCAAGATCCGGATGTGGTCCAGACCGGATTCCACCATCGCATCGGGACAGGGCTCGCCATATTTGTCCAGAAGGTGCTTTTCCAGACTGCCGGCATTGACACCGATCCGAATGGAACAGTTGTGATCGCGCGCGGCGCGGATGACTTCGCCGACCCGTTTTTCATCGCCGATATTGCCGGGGTTGATCCGCAGGCAGGCCGCGCCCGCCTCGGCGGCTTCGATGCCGCGTTTGTAGTGGAAATGGATGTCGGCCACGATCGGAACCGGGCTTTCGCGCACGATCTCCTTGAGCGCCCGGGCAGAGGCCTCGTCGGGCACCGAGACCCGCACGATATCGGCGCCCGCCTCGGCTGCGGCCTGGATCTGCGCAACGGTCGCCTTGACGTCGGTCGTCAGCGTGTTTGTCATGGTCTGCACCGAGATCGGCGCATCGCCTCCCACAGGCACATTTCCGACGAAAATCTGACGGCTTTTGCGGCGTTCGATTGTCCGCCATGGGCGGATGTGATTCAGGGACATAGTTGCCTCGTCCTGCCTGTGTCGCTTGGGCCATAGATAGGCCGACGCCCCGGGGCCTGCAATGGCTGTCCGGGGCGTTGGGAAAAGAGAGGGGGAAAAACCGGCATTTTCGCGCGCCTTTGCGCAGCGTCCCCCCGTTACAGACGGATCACTCCGTCGGTGGGGTGGGATCGACCGCGCGCAGCTGTGCTACCATGGTCGCCAGCGCCTCGTTTTGCTCGGCATCGAGATCGGCGAGCTGGAATCGCGTGCTGAGGGCATCCGGCGACAGTTCGATATTCTTGGTGACCTGCCCGCGGGCGCCAACCGGGCCGTAGTGCGCGCCGTTCACGGCGAAATAGATTGCGCTGCTTTCGCCGGTGCGCAGGCGGGGCGCATCCTCGGTCAGCGGCACCTCGAAGGTCTGACCCGGCTCCATGATGGCTTCGAAGATGACGGAACCGTCTGCTGCCTTGACCTGAACCCAGGAGGGGCGCACCGCCAGCATTTCGACCATCGGGTTCACCGGTTCCAGAACCTGCGGCACCAGCAGGTCCGGGGTTTCCTGGGCCGGAACGGTGGCATCGGCGAGCTCAACACCTGGTTGATCAAGGCCCGCGAAATTCCCAAGGGCGCGTGGATCGAGCGTCGAGATCGGCGCGTCCCGGGCCACCAGCACCGGCACCTCCAGCGCCTGAGGACGATACAGGCGGTCCAAGGCTTCGACGGCGGGATCTTCGGCGTGACTGCCGGACGCCAGCGTCGCGGTGGACAGTGTCGCCGAGGTCAGCGGGTCCAGTTCGGCCAGCACCTCGGGGGTCTGCTCAACCGGGGCAAAGGTCACTTGCTGAATTTCGCGCAGGACCATCCAGCCGCCATATCCCAAACCACCGATCACCGCGCAGAGGACCAGCAGCGAGCCGATGGCGCGCGGTTCGATCTGGGTCCAGAACCCATCGGAGACCGGCACAAAAGGCGTGGCGGAATTGATGAAAGCGTCGCTGCCCAGCCCTTTGCCGGTTGCGGCGCGCAGATCCCTCGGTTTGCGCACGGAGGCCTCGGAGGACATGCCATGGGCAACGGAAAATCCGCTCTCGGCGCAGAAGGCGTCAAAGGCCGTTTCGGCATCCATGTTCAGGTATCGGGCGTAGGATCGCACATATCCGGCAATAAAGCCGGGCGTGTCAAACACGGTCGGGTCGCAATTTTCAATGGCCGCGATGTAAGAAGCCTTGATGCGCAGCTCGCGTTGAACATCAAGAAGCGATTTGCCCATCGTGGCGCGTTCACCGCGCATCTGGTCACCAAGACGCAGTTCAAAATCGTCAAAACTGCGAGGTTTCGACTTCTCTTCACGACTCTTCAGTGTGCGCTGTGTAAGGCGCCCGATCATGCCTGCTGTCCCATCAGTACCTGCCGTTTTGCGACATTAACCACATCGCGACCTGATTCTCGATTCGTCACGGCGGTTTAATTGATGAAACGATAACACACTTCCGTTTACAGAACAGTTACCAGTGGCTCAGCCGGCCAATTCAGCGCGATTTAGCGCACAATGCGACCATAGATTATCCATTGCCCGCACCAGTTGATCCATTTCAACCGGCCCGTGCACCGGCGAAGGGGTGAACCGCAGCCGCTCCGTGCCCCGGGGCACCGTCGGAAAGTTAATGGGCTGCACGTAAATGCCATGCTCGGACAGCAACATGTCAGACAGTTTCTGCGTATGCACCGGATTGCCGACAATCACCGGCACGATATGGCTGCCGTGATCGATGATCGGCAGGCCAAGCATCTTCAGGCGCATTTTCAGGAGACGTGCCTGCTCCATATGTTGTTCACGCAGCTCCGGTGCGGTTTTCAGATAGCGCACGGATGCAGCCGCACCGGCGGCCACGGCGGGCGCAAGCGATGTGGTGAAGATGAACCCCGGCGCGTAGGAGCGGATCGCGTCACACATTCGTTCCGAGGCCGCGATATAGCCGCCCATGACGCCATAGGCCTTGGCCAGGGTGCCATTTATAATGTCGATCCGATGGGCGAGGTCGTCCCGTTCGGTGACGCCGCCGCCGCGGGGACCATACATGCCGACGGCGTGCACCTCGTCGATATAGGTCAGCGCATTGAATTCATCCGCCAGGTCGCAGATCTCTTTGATGGGGCCAAAATCGCCATCCATCGAATAGACACTCTCAAAGGCGATCAGCTTGGGCGCCTCTGGATCGTCGGCTTCGAGAAGTTCGCGCAGATGCACCATGTCATTGTGGCGAAAGATCCGTTTGGCCCCACCATTGCGACGCACGCCTTCGATCATGGAGGCATGGTTCAACGCATCGGAATAGATGATCAGCCCCGGCAGCAATTTGGGCAGGGTCGACAGGGTGGCATCATTGGCAATGTAGGCGGAGGTGAACAGCAGCGCCGCTTCCTTGCCGTGGAGGTCGGCGAGTTCGGCCTCCAGCTCCTTGTGGTAGACGGTCGTGCCGGAAATATTGCGGGTGCCGCCGGAGCCTGCGCCCGTGGCGTCAATCGCTTCGCGCATTGCTTTCAGCACGGCCGGGTTCTGGCCCATGCCGAGGTAGTCATTGCCACACCAGACGGTGATATCCTGTTCGCTGCCATCCGGACGGGTCCAGACCGCATGGGGAAATTGACCGCGCTTGCGTTCGATATCGATAAACGTCCGGTAGCGGCCTTCGTCATGAAGGCGTTCAATCGCTGCGTCGAGTTGTGCGGTATAGTCCACCGTCATCTCCATGGCTGTGATTTGCGCGCCCCCGAAAGACCACACGTTCTTCTGTCATCGCGCGCCCGCCTGCCCCTTGCCGCGGACACCCTGTCCGCCTGGACACATCCGCTGGAACCGACTTGCGAGCCGAACCTGCATCCCCGAATAGAGCGCCGCCGCTCCAGTCTCCTTGATACAGGTCAAATATATCTTTCGATAGGTTTTAGAACCATTCTTATTCTCAGGCAAGCACACGATCCCGACATCCGCCCCCTCGGGTCTGTGCAAAACGTCGCATCCCCGCCCCCGGGCTGAACGCCGGAGGGGCTCTGACTCAGATCCCTCCGCAAGAGAACTGTTTTGGTACAATCAGATATCTGGCCCTTCCGCAGATGCGCTGCTAGGTTTTTGCCCGAGACCCGTTTGCGCGTTTCCAGCGGACCGAATGCCCCGGGAACGCCCCCCACGGACTGCCCCTTCAGGAGATCCAGATGTCCCTCACTTCCGTTCTTGATAAAATTGATTCAGATCTGTCTGCCGCGACCGACCGGTTGCTGGAGCTGTTGCGCATCCCGTCCGTCTCTACCGATCCGGCGTTCAAGGCGGATTGCGACGCCGCCGCCGATTGGCTGGTCAAGGATCTGAACGCCATCGGCATCACGGCCGAAAAACGTGTGACCCCTGGGCACCCGATGGTCGTGGGCCATGTCGGCGAGGAAAACACCGATGCGCCGCACCTGTTGTTTTACGGCCATTATGATGTCCAGCCGGTCGATCCGCTCAACCTCTGGAACACGCCACCGTTTGAGCCGCAGCTGGAAGAGACGCCGAATGGCACCGTGATCCGGGGCCGGGGCGCCTCGGATGACAAGGGGCAGCTGATGACCTTTGTCGAGGCCTGCCGCGCCTGGAAGGCCGTGCATGGCACCCTGCCCTGCCGCATCACCTTTTTCTTTGAAGGCGAAGAGGAGAGCGGCTCGCCCTCGCTGATCCCCTTCCTCGAAGCCGCCAAGGACGAGCTGTCGGCGGATATCGCGCTGATCTGCGACACTTCGATGGTGGCACGTGGCGTGCCCTCTGTTGCCTCGCAGCTGCGCGGAATGATGAAGGACGAATTTACCCTGATCGGCCCCAGGATCGACCTGCACTCCGGCCATTACGGCGGTCCGGGCCTCAACCCGCTGCGTGAAATCTCCAAGATCATCGCCTCGTTTCATGACCCTGAAACCGGCGCCGTCGCAGTCGAAGGGTTTTACGAGGGAGTCCACGAGGTGCCCGCCGACATCCTGCGCCAATGGCAGGGCTGCGGCTTTGACGAGACCGATTACCTGTCCAACGCAGGCTGTACGGTTGCCCATGGCGAGAAGGCCTATTCGGTGCTGGAGCAGCAATGGGCGCGCCCGACGCTGGAGGTGAACGGGCTGTGGGGCGGCTATCAGGGCGCGGGCACCAAAACGGTGATCCCCTCCGAGGCCCATTGCAAGATCACCTGTCGGCTGGTGGGGGAGATGGACCCCGATGCGCTGCGCGAGAAGATCCGCACCCATGTCGAAGACCGCCTGCCGCAGGATTGCACCGTCAAATGGGATCTCGATCTCGAAGGCTCTCCGGCCTATGTCATTGACACCACCCGGCCCGAATTCGAGGCCGCCCGAGGCGCGCTCTCGCAGGAATGGGGGCGCGAGGCAGTGTTCTCCGGCATGGGCGGATCGATCCCGGTGGCCGGTTATTTCAAGTCGATCCTCGGCATGGATGCGATGTTGATCGGCTTTGCCAACGAGGATGATGCAATCCACTCGCCAAACGAGAAATACGACCTGGAGAGCTTTCACAAGGGGATCCGCTCCTGGGCCCGGGTGCTGGACGCGCTGTCGCGCTCCTGAACAGGCCTGTCACGGGGGCGCAGAGGATCGTGCCCCCGCCGCTCCGGCAGCGTACTGGCACCGTTCTGCCCCTGTGCATCGACCCGGAGCCTCCCGGCGCTGGCGCCGCAACGACACTAGCCCATGGCACACGCGACCAGATCTGATCAGATCTGATCAGATCAGCAGGTGAGCGACAGGTGGCGTCAACGCAAGTCGTCAATGCCGGTCCAGTGCAGGGGGCGGTTCAGTGCAGGGACTGTCACTTAAAGTGTTATGGGAGATGAAGGAGATACCGGCGGAAGAGGTAGAGGGAAAGTGGCGCGGTTGACGGGGCTCGAACCCGCGACCCCCGGCGTGACAGGCCGGTACTCTAACCAGCTGAGCTACAACCGCGCGTTTTTCAATACCGTCATCAGGGCCGAAGCCGATGACAGCCTCCCCATCCGGGGCGGTCCGTGTTCCTCTGCCTGTTCCCCTGTCGGGGCCCTCGGGCGGAGGTGAAAGTGGCGCGGTTGACGGGGCTCGAACCCGCGACCCCCGGCGTGACAGGCCGGTACTCTAACCAGCTGAGCTACAACCGCGCGATGCTGCGTCCAGCACCGAGGCTGAACGTTGGGGTGTAATATTCGCAGGTCGCGGGGGGCGTCAAGCGCAGAAACGTCATTTTACGGGCTTTCTTCCGAAAAAAAATTGCCCCCCCTACAAACCTCTGAAATCCGTGAGATTTCCGGTTCCGGATCGCGGCTCCTGTTTGCATCGCGCCGCCATCGGCGATTGCCCGCGCCGGATCATCCCACTGACGGCGAGCGGCGGGATACGGGGCGCGCCGGACCCGCCGACCGCAGGTTGAGAATGCTAGGCGGGCGGGATGACAGGGCGCCTTCAGGTCGGATCACGCGTCCGGTTCCGGTTTCCGCGCACTGATGGCATAGCGATGTTCCGAGCGCCGCCGCAGGGATTTGCGCCAGCCCACCTGTGGTGCCTGCGCCCGGTGAATCGCCCCAAGCCGGGTGTCGATCCGAAGATCGGCAAAGCCCGCCTCCTCCACCATCCGGGCCACTGCCCCGGCCCGCGCCCCCCGCGCGAAATACACCTGCGACAGGATGTCCTGATGACGGGATCTGGCACGGTTCACTGATGCAGGAAACAGGCCGGAGACGGCGCGCGCCAGCCAGCTCCGCGACACGAAATCGCCGTCGACCAGCAGAATGCGCCCGCCCGGGACAAGCACGCGGTGCCATTCGGCAAATGCAGCCACCGGATCAACCAGCGTCCACACCAGATGTCGGGTGACAATGACATCCACACTTGCATCCGGCAGCATGGTCCGTTCGGCGTCCGCCTGCACAAAGGTCACGTCCGGCAGCTTGGTTCGGGCGCGCTCCAGCATCGGCTCTGACCAGTCGAGCCCCGTCACGCCGTAGCCCAGCCGCTGGCACAGGCGCGCGATCTCGCCGGTGCCCGAAGCGAGATCAAGCAACCGTCGCCCGTCGGCGGGCCCCAGATGGCGGTGGAACAGCGCCTCCCACGCGGCCATCTCGGCCCCCTCCGCGATCCGGTGGCCGGGGTCCTGATCAAAGGTTGCCGCGCGATCCGACCAATAGTCGCGAATCTCATCGCGCAGAGTGTGGTTGCCAAGAACCTGAGGAGTGGGACGGGTCATCTGAATCTCCGGAAAAGAGCCCTCTCCTGCGATTGTTGACTATTATTGTCAATATTGCTGATTGACGAAAAGAGTCGGAATTACTAGGGCTGCTTTGAACATCACTCAGAGGATCGTCAAATGACCCTTCGTCCCCTACTCAGCGCCACCGCGCTGAGCCTTTTCGCAGCCAGCCTCGTGCACGCAGATCCCGTCACCCTGACCGACATCGCCGGTCGCGAGGTTACCGTCGATGCGCCGGTTGACCGCGTGATTCTGGGCGAAGGGCGGCAAATCTTCTTTGCCTCCGTTCTGGACGGCGATGACCCGTTTGCGCGGATCGTCGGATGGCGCGACGATTTTCGCCAGGCCTCGCCCGAGAGCTACGAGGCCTATGCGGAGAAATTCCCGAACCTGAAGGACATCCCCACGTTCGGCGGCTTCAAGGACGGCACCTTTGACATTGAACAGGCGGTTTCGCTTGATCCCGGTGTCCTGATCATGAACCTCGAGGCCAAGGCCGCCACAGACGAAGCGGGCTATGAGGAAAAGCTGGCGAAAGTCGGGATTCCCATCGTCTATGTCGACTTCCGCGAAAAGCCGTTTGAGCATACGGCCCAGTCGATGCAGATCATCGGCCAGCTCTTTGGCAAGGAAGAGCGCGCGGCCGACTTCAACGCCTTTTACCAAGAACAAATGGCGCGGGTCACAGAGGTGATCGAGGCGCATCCGGATCTGGACCGTCCGCTGGTTTTCGTCGAACGGGCCGGCGGGTATTCCGATGATTGCTGCATGTCCTTCGGGAACGGCAACTTTGGCCGCTTTGTCGAGATCGCGGGCGGCACGAATATGGCCAGCGCATTCATTCCGGGCACCTTTGGCACCGTGAACGGCGAGCAGGTCATCGCCTCCGACCCGGATCAGATCGTGGTGACCGGCGGCAATTGGGATGCCTATGTGCCGGGCGGCAACTGGATCGGCGTCGGCCCCGGCTCTGACATGGATGTCGCGACGCGCAAACTTGCGGCGCTGATGCAACGCCCCGCGTTTACCGGCGTCAAGGCCGTGGAGGACAACCAGGTCCATGCAATCTGGCACCAGTTCTACAACAGCCCCTACAGCTTTATCGCGGTGCAGCGGCTTGCGACCTGGATGCATCCCGAGCTGTTCCCCGAGCTCGATCCCGAAGCCACGCTGCAGGAAATGCACGAGCGGTTCCTGCCGGTGGACTACCGGCCCGGCTATTGGGTCTCACTCGACTGACTTCCACACAGACTTGAGCGGGGCGGCCTTCGGGCCGCCTTTTGCCCGGAGACGACATGACCCCGACCACAACCGACGCGCCCCCCGCCATCGCCCCGGCCATCGCACCGGCTATCGCCTCATCCCCAGCCACAGCCCCTGACACAGCTCTGGCCTATCGCAGCCTGGCGGCGCGGCGCATTGCCCTCCTTGTGCTGCTGGCCGGGCTGTTGGTTCTGTCGGTCGCGGTGGATGTCTCGCTTGGTCCTGCGCGCTATGCCGTTCGGGATGTACTGCGGACGTTGTTCATGCCCGGTTCGGCAGAGTTGCAGATGCGGGTCGTGGTCTGGGACATCCGGATGCCGATGGCGATTCTCGCCGTGACGGTCGGTGCCAGCCTGTCGCTGGCCGGTGCGCAGATGCAGACGATCCTCGCCAATCCGCTGGCCAGCCCCTTCACCCTCGGCCTGTCGGCGGCGGCCAGTTTCGGCGCGGCCCTTGCGATGGTTCTGGGCGTGGCCCTGTTCCCGGGGGCGATTTCCCTGATGGTTCCGATCAATGCCTTTGCCATGGCCATGGCGGCGTCCTTGTTGATCTTTGGCCTCTCGACCCTGCGCGGAGTGACAGTGGAAACCATTGTCCTGCTGGGGATCGCACTGGTCTTCAGCTTCAATGCGGCGCTGGCCCTGCTGCAGTATTTCGCATCCGAGCAGGCACTGTCGGCGGTGGTCTTCTGGACCATGGGCAGCCTCACCAAGGCCACATGGGGCAAGGTGGCCGTGACGGCCGTCATCCTTGCGGTCTGCACGCCTCTGTTCACCCGCCGCGCCTGGGCGCTGACCGCGATCCGGATGGGTGAAACCCGCGCGGCGGCCATGGGCGTGCCGGTCAAACGGCTGCGCCTCGAAGCCTTGGTCCTCGTCTCCCTGCTGGCCGCGGTACCGGTGTCCTTTGTCGGCACCATCGGCTTTATCGGGATCGTGGGCCCGCATGTGGCCCGGCTGCTTCTCGGTGAGGACCAGCGGTTCTTTCTCCCCGGCGCGATGCTGTCGGGCGCGGTGATCCTGTCGGCCACATCGGTGCTGTCAAAGGCGATCCTGCCCGGCGCGGTCCTGCCCATCGGGATCATCACCGCTCTGGTGGGCGTGCCCTTCTTCGCCGCATTGATCCTGACCAAGGGGCGCAAATCATGGTGAGCGTGGCACTGGACCGGATCAGCGCCCGCTACGGGCGACGCGAAATCCTCGCGGAGGCCACGACGCCCCCGATCACGGGCGGTGCGCTGACCGCGCTGGTGGGGGCGAACGCTGCCGGAAAATCGACGCTGTTTCGTCGCATCGCCGGGCAACTGCGCGGGCAGGGGAGCGTGCGTTTCACCGATGCCACGCCAGACGATCTGCGCTACATGCCGCAGGACACGGCCATGAGCGCTGCGCTGACCGTCTACGAATCCGTCATCCTTGCGCTGAAACAGGGGACAGGCGGCTGGCGGCTGAGCGCGCAGGAGCTCGCTGCGGTGGACGAGGTTCTGACCCGTTTCGGGATCACGCATCTGGCCGAACAACAGTTGCCGGAGCTGTCGGGCGGCCAGCGGCAGGCGGTCTCCATCGCGCAGACTTTGGTCGCCCGCCCCAAGGTCGTCCTGATGGACGAGCCGACCTCCGCGCTCGATCTTTATCGCCAGTACGAAGTGCTCGAATCCCTTAATACCTATGCCCGGGAGACCGGCGCGGTGATCGTTCTTGCGCTGCATGACCTCAACCAGGTGATGCGCAGCTGCGCCACCACCATTGCGCTTGGCGAGGGCCGCATCCTGGCCTGTGGCCCCACGCTGGAGGCGCTGACACCGGATCTCATTCGCCGTCTCTACGGCATCGAGAGCCGCGTCGAACACTGCTCGAAAGGCCGCCCCATGATGATCGTCGACGGCCCCTCGCCTCAAGTGGTCTGATCCGGGCCGCAGGGTCATGCAGGGTCATTCGGGGTCATTCGGGCGCCGAGGCATGCAATCCGCGCGCATCACGGCCCCCGTGTCACAGAGAGCCATTGATCGGGGCCGCTTTATCTGGTGGCCCGGACCGCCCCGTGATAGCAGGAGAAAACCCGTTTTTTTCACGCCTGACAGAGTATTGACGATGAGAGATTTCCCAAAGATCTGGTTCCTGCGCCACGGCGAAACCGCATGGAATGCCGAGGGCCGCGTGCAGGGGCAGCTTGAATCAGACCTCACGGACCGGGGCGTGGCCCATGCCCATCGGCAGGCGGATCTGCTGGCGCCCATTCTCGCGGCACAGGCGCCGCCCTGTCTGGTGTCGCCCCTGCGCCGCGCCCAGCATACGGCGGGGATCGCCCTTCGCGGTCAGGCCTTCGTCACCGAGCCGCGCCTTGCCGAAGTTCAGGCAGGCCGGTTTCAGGGCCTGACCCGGAGTGACATTGCCTCCGCCTACCCCGACATTCATGCGACGGCGGAAACCAACCTCGACCTGTTTTGTTCCGCCCCCGAGGGGGAAGGGTTTTCCAACGTCCAGGGTCGCGTCCTCACCCTGCTGCGGTCGCTTGAGAGCCCGACCGTGCTGGTGGCACATGGCCTCTGGGGACAGGTGATGCGCGGGCTGATCTGCGGGCTGGACTATTGCGAAATGGCGGCGCTGCCAAACGAACAGGGCTGCGTCTACGTGCTGGAAAACGGCTGCGAAACCGTGCTTCGATGAGCCCCCTCGCCCGCTTCGATTTTTTTTCCGAAATCTGGCCAAATCCCCTTGCACTCTGTCGGCGCATTCTCTAAATCCGCCTTCACCGGGTGATTAGCTCAGTTGGTAGAGCGCTTCGTTTACACCGAAGATGTCGGGAGTTCGAGCCTCTCATCACCCACCACCCCTCCCATTGCCAACATTGAACCTTTTTGGTTGTTTTGCTGTCAGTTTCAATCTGCGCCACAGTTCGATGATCCCATTGGCGTCGGCTCTGACCGGCGAAGTCCAGAACAGTCACGACGTCGGACGGAGGGTCCGACCAACAGCAGCCCCGGGTCGCGTCCGTGATGGCTGTGTCGCTGCGCCCAGGCCCCCTATGGCGATGCCTGTGATCTGACCACCGGCGCACTCACCAACTGGCTCTGAGAGGGCGGCTCGACGATACCAGCGACGCTTGGGTATCCGTGTCGACTTTGGACAGACCTGTTGCGAGATCAAAGGCTGCAGAGGACGCGGGAGGCTGAAAATGTGCTAAGGTCAGACTATCGTCATTGGGCGCATTTGCGCGTGAGAAACCGGGGGCTGCACATCAAGATGATGCAACCAGTATCCGCATCATCGCCTCTGTGAAGGGCTTTGACAGGATCGCTGGCCGCGCCGCAGCCTCAAGGTCCTTTGGAATACGGTATGCCTCGCGGGTCGACATCACAGCCAGCCGAGAGGTCGGAAACAACCTGTGCCCAAGCTGGAGAATTTCCCACCCCGAAGCCCCCCTGTCCAGGGTCAGGTCGCTGAGCACGAGATCCAGCCGGGGCTGCTGCAGCAGCTGAATGCGGCCATCGGCGAAATTTCCCGCGCGGACAACCTCATAGCCCAAACGCTCCAACGCGTCTGAGGCAGCCTCCAGATAGGCAGGGTCGTCATCAACCACCAAAGCCGTGCCCGCTGTCGACATCCCGCCGGATGGTCTGAACTTCTCTGTCAGCGCGGGAAATCCGAGAGTCACGGTGGTCCCCCGATCCGGCCCCTCTGTGTGGGAGGTCAGGGTCAGCCGGCCTCCGGATTGATGGACAAAGCCATCGACCATGGACAGACCCAGCCCTGTGCCGCTGCCGTCGCTGCGGTTGGAATAAAATGGCTCTGTTGCGTGGCGCAGCACCTCAGGCGACATGCCACAGCCATCGTCGCGAATAGAGAGCTGTGCGCCGTCCTGCGCTGTCACGCAGACGCGGATATGCCCGCTCTCACCGATCGCCTGACCGGCATTGACGCAGAGGTTCAACACCGCGCTTTCCAGCTGCCCCGGATCAACTCTGGCAAGAACCGGTTCGGGCGGGAGATCGAATTCCATCGATACCGAGCTGGGCACGGCGATCTCCAACAGATCGGCCATGCCCCCGACCAGCAAACCGATGTCGGTCACCTGAGGTTCCAGATGTTGTTTGCGGGCAAAAGCCAGCAGCCGTTCGGTCAGCGACACGCCCAGATCCAGCGCCGACCTCAGTCGGGTATGAAGATGCCGGGCGTCTTCGGGATCAGCGGCCTCAAGCAGATGCAGGTTTCCCGAGAGGCTTGACAGGATATTGCCAAAATCATGGGCGACCTCTCCTGAGACTTTTCCCAGCGCCTCGACGCGGCGAATTTCCTCCAGCCGTTGCTCCACCCGTTTCCGTTCGGTGGTCTCGGACAAGAGCCAGACTTCTTCTCCATTTGGCAACGGCGACCGCCGCAGCTCCAACACGTTGCCGGACGGATCGGCATATTCCTCGAACCCGCCATGATCACTGGCCGAGGTTCGCCGAACGAAGCGGGAGCCTGCAATCAGATCGGACACCCGGGTGCGGGCGCTGCCCTGCGCCGACGGCAGCCGCAGCAGCTGCCGCAGATTGTCGTTTTCGGCCTCGATCCAGCCCTGGGAAGATGCAATCGCCACGCCATCCTTGATATTGCGAAACACCCGCGAAAACAGTGCGTTCTGATGACTGATCTGCCGGGTCCTGCGCTCCAGCTTGCGGGCGCTTTCCCGAAACACGTGAAACGCGGCATACAGCTGGCCAATTTCATCCTCGGACACAGGTCCCTGCGGCGGCGGCTTTCGGTGGTTTCCGGCCGCAAGTTGCCGCATTGCCTGGGCAATACGTTGCAAATTCCCTGCAACATAGCGCGACACATATAGCGATGATGTAATCGCCACCAGCAAGCTCGCGGCGGTGAGTGCGAGGAAGGCGTTCTTGGCAATTTCCAGATTGTTGGAGGTCTCGGCGCGGGCCTCGGACAGACGGTCTTCGGCCAGCGCCACTTTTGCCGCAGCAAAGGCGCTGACCCGGCGCGCCTCCCGGCGAATGCGAAACAGCGCGTTTTCCGCATCGAGCCGCGCGGCCAAATCGCGATGTTTCAGAACAAACAGGCTTTCTGCGCGCAGGACGGCCTGCTCGATCTCTGCCAATGTCGCCGCCTGCAGGGGCAAGAGCTGCGGGCGCAGCGCGTCGCGCTGCTTTGTGTAGCGACGGCGGAATTCTCCCAGCTCGATCAGGGCATTGGCGCGCCCTGCCCCAATCGCGCTCATCGTGAGTTGTTGCAGACCGGACCAGACCTCCCGCGCGGTCAGGGCCAAATCCGTGTTCGCAGCGAAACGCCCGACCCGCTGATTGAGCCGCACCATGTCGCGGTCAATCGCGTCCAACGCCGCCTGCCGTGCCGTCTGCGGCGCCAATGCTGCGGTCAGATCATCAATAGCCAGGCGAAGCCGCGCCACCGGCAAATCCAACTCCCGGTCATCGGCCGAAAGCGCCGCGATCCGGTCCAGGTTGGCCAAGACCTTGGCCTGCTCCTGTTCCAGCTGAAACGGCGGAAAAAGCGCATACAGGAACGGGGCGGAGGTCGCCAGATCGGCAGATTCCCGCGACAGGTCCAGGGCTTCGGAGACTTCTGCCAACGTGTCCTTGTGCAGCACATTCATCCAAAGCTCGGTGCGGTTCAGAACCAGCAGCCCGATCAGGCTGACCAACAGGATCAGACCGAACAGCACCGCAATCGCGGCCGACAGGCGAAACCGAACGCTCAGGTTGGAAAGTGAGGGCATTACCGGCCTTCCGGCGACAGGCGAAAGACATAGCCCTGGGCGCGGCGGGTTTGCAGATGCACGGGTTTGGAGGCAACAGGCTCAATCTTGCGGCGCAAGCGCAAAATCAGCACATCGATGGTCCGATCGACATATCGCTGCATATCGGACCCCAGTTCTTCGAGCAGTTCCAGCCGGGGGATGATCCTGTCGGGATTGCGGGCAAAATACTCCAAAAGGCGGTACTCTGCATTGGTCAGCGGGATCTCTTCCCCCTCGGCATCCAGCACACGGCGGCTCTGCATATCAAGACGTTTGCTTCCAAAGGCAATGCCTTGCCCCGGAGACGCGGCGGGTTTCGACCCGCCATGCCCATAGCGGCGCAGAACCGCGCGGATGCGCGCCACTAGTTCGCGTGGATTGAAGGGTTTGATCAGATAGTCATCCGCCCCGGTCTCCAGCCCGATGATCTTGTCGATCTCGTCACCAACGCCGGTCAGCATCACGATCGGGATCTCGTAGCGCTCGCGGATGTGGATCGCCAGGGTCAATCCCGATTCACCGCGCAAGCGCAGATCGATCAGTGCCAAATCCACGGGCGGCGGGTCGCCCAAGGCCATGAACGATGGGATGTCGGGACAGCAGACGGCCTCAAACCCGCTTTCGCGCATCAAGGCGGACAGGGTTGTGCGCACGCTTTCATCGTCGTCCACAATGGCAATGAGCGGCTCGGCCTTGCTCATATGCATGCCCCCTCTTTCTGTCTCTTTCAATGCCCCTGATAGGCCACCGGACGTCGAATATCTCCGATCCAGTGGCGCAGACCATGCCAGATTTTAAGCCCCCGCAACCGGGTTTGTAATACTGTTAACATTAAACTTGTTTTTCATCTGTTCCGTTAACAGACGCGGACTCGCCTCGGCATGCTGAGCGATCCTACCCTGGGCAGGTCAGCGCAGAACCTTTCGATGAACGTCAGAAGGCCTGCGTGAAAAGGGAGGAAACCATGACAACATTTATGACCCGAGCTGCAACGGCACTCGGCATTCTGTCCGCGAGCGCCTTTGCCGCCGCCGCCGAAGACTGCGCCAACCGTGGCGCGCTGGACGAGCTCTATTGTGACGCCAATGGCGATCTGGTTGCGGATACCCCAACCGATCCGGCCGAGCTGAGCAATCCCGATACCCTCGTTTTTGCCTATACCCCGGTCGAGGATCCGGCGGTCTATGCCGATATCTGGGCCCCCTTCATTGCGCATATGGAAGAGGTCACCGGCAAGACTGTGCAGTTCTTCGCGGTGCAATCCAACTCTGCCGAAGTCGAGGCGATGCGCTCTGGCCGCTTGCATGTGGCCGGTTTCTCAACCGGGCCGACCCCTTTTGCGGTGAACCTCGCCGGGGCGGTACCGTTTGCCATCATGGGCGCAGAGGACGGCCAGTTTGGCTACAAGTTGCAGGTCTTCACCCAGGCAGACAGCGACATCAAGGAAGTGAAGGATCTGGCCGGTCGCCGCGTCGCACATACTTCGCCGACCTCCAATTCCGGCAACCAGGCGCCACGCGCGTTGTTCCCGACGCTGGGTGTGGAGCCGGACAAAGACTACGAAGTAATCTACTCTGGCTCCCACGACCAGTCCATGCTGGGCGTTGTGGCGGGTGACTATGACGCGGCTCCGGTGGCGTCCGAAGTGGTGGACCGCATGGCCGAGCGCGGTCTCTATGACGCCGAAGACGTGCGCATGATCTGGGAAAGCGATCCCTTCCCGACCACCTCCTTCAACCTAGCGCATAACCTGGACCCAGCGCTGGCCGAGAAGATCAAGGAAGCCTTCTTCACCTTCGATTTTGTCGGCACCAAGCTGGGCGACGAATTCTCGGGCGTCAGCAAATTCATTCCAATCACCTACCAGGATCAATGGGCGGTTATCCGTCAGATCCAGAAATCCAACGGTGTGGAATATACCCCTCAGGGGCTCTCCGGGAAGTAACCAGATCCACCGAACACCCCGGACAGCGCGTGTCGTTGTCCGGGACCTTGACCCCGCCTTGCGCGCCACCCTGCGGGGGCGCGTCATAGGCCGAGCGACGCTCTGCCCGAGGAACCCCAATGCTGAAAATCTCCAAACTGACCAAACGATATGGGGCCGGCGATCCGGTGCTCAAGGAGCTGGATCTTACCGTCGAAGGGGATCAGCTGACCTCTGTTATCGGCTCTTCCGGGGCCGGCAAGAGCACGCTCCTGCGCTGCATCAACCGGCTGGTTGAACCCACCTCCGGCTCTGTCGATCTGAACGGCACCGAATTCACCACCCTGAACCGCCGTGAATTGCGCACCGCACGCCGTCGCATTGGCATGGTGTTTCAAAGCTTCAATCTGATCGACCGCCTGACGGTGATGGAAAACGTGCAATCGGGCCGGCTGGGCTATATCTCCACCTGGGCGGCGCTGACCCGACGCTATCCCCGCGAAGACATCCGCCACGCCTATGAATTGATGGAGCGGGTTGGCATCGCACATTACGCAGACCGGCGCGCCGATGAACTCTCGGGCGGGGAACGCCAGCGGGTTGGCGTGGTACGGGCCTTGATGCAGCGTCCCGAAATTCTCCTGGCCGATGAACCCACGGCATCGCTCGATCCCAAGACCTCAGAACAGATCATGTCGCTGTTGCGCGACCTCGCCTCTGAGCTGAAACTCCCGGTCATCATCAATATCCACAACGTGACCGAAGCCAAGGAATACAGCGACCGCATCGTCGGCATGCGCTATGGGCGGATCATTTTTGACGACCGGCCAGACAGGCTGGACAAGCCGGAAATGGATGAAATCTATGCCGGGGTGCCGGCCATGGACCGCGCCGAAGTCGGGGCCGTCGCATGAGCATGGCAAGAACCACCTGGCGCAAGCCGCCCTTCATCAAAAACCCGACGCTCCGTTACGGGCTCTATGCAGCTGTGACCATATACGTTGTTTTCACCCTGGCCACATTGCCGATCGATTGGGACCGGGTCTCTGACGGGATGCGGCGGGCGCAGAGGATCTTCAACGGGGCCTTTCCACCCAATTTCGAGCGTTCCGGCCTGCTGATCGACGGCTTTCTCGAAAGTCTGAAGATCGCGATCCTGGCAACCGTGGGGGGGATCGCGCTGTCGGTGCCTCTGGCCTTCATGGCGGCGCGCAACGTGTCAATCAAGCCGGTCTATTTGCTGGGGCGCGGTATCATCATTGTTGCCCGCAGTTTTCACCCGGTGATCGTCGCCATCATCTTTGTAAAGGCGGTCGGGTTTGGCCCCTTTGCTGGGGCCCTGACACTGGTGGTTTATTCCATTGGCTTTGTGGCAAAGCTGCTGGCCGAACGGATCGAAGAGATCGACTTTGGCCAGGTCGAGGCGATGCGCTCTGTTGGCGCGGGATTTCTGTCCACCCTGGTCTATGCGGTGGTGCCGCAGATCATGCCACGCCTTGTCGGGCTCGGCATTTACCAACTGGACAGCAATCTGCGGGCCTCTGCCGTGGTTGGCATCGTCGGCGCGGGCGGCATTGGCGCCACTCTGGCCAATGCCTTTGGCCGCTATGACTATGACTTTGCCCTGGCCATCACCATGGTCATCGTCGGCGTCATTCTGCTGTCCGAAGCAGTGAGCGGATTTATCAGAAAGCAGATCGCATGACGAATACTCCCTCCCTGCATCAGACAGTCGATCACTGGTCCCGCTTCACCCTCCGCCAGCGCTTGATGCGCTACGGCGGCCTGTTGTTCACCCTGTTGATCGTAGCCTGGGCCCTCAGCAGCATCGACGTAATCTGGGAATGGGTCTGGGACGCTCCCACCCAGATGGGCGATCTCTTTGGTCGCATGCTGCCACCGGATCCCAGCAATCTGCCTTCGATCCTGGAGGCCATCTGGCAGACCGTGAACATCGCCACATTGGCCACTATGTTTGCTGTCGTGGTTTCCCTGCCGGTCGCCTATATTTCCGCGCAGAACACAACCCCAAACCGGGTGACCCTGTGGATCGGCCGCTTCATCCTGGTATCGTCCCGCTCGGTCAACACGATCATCTGGGCCCTGCTCTTTGTGGCGATCTTTGGTCCCGGCATTGTCGCGGGTATCGTTGCCATCATGTTTCGGTCCATCGGGTTTCTGGGCAAACTGCTGGGCGAAGCAATCGAAGAAATCGATCAGAAACCTGTCGAAGCGCTGGAGGCCTGCGGGGCTTCCCGTTTCAAGATCGTGCTCTACGCCATCGTGCCCCAGGTGATGCCCGCATTCTTCGCGGTTGCGATCCTGCGCTGGGATATCAACCTGCGGGAGTCAACCGTGCTGGGACTTGTGGGGGCTGGCGGCATCGGCATGATCTTGCAGGGCGCGATTGATACGTTCAACTGGCCCGAGGTCTCTACGGTGCTGCTTACAATTCTCGCGCTTGTCGTGTTCGGAGAGGTGGTTTCGTCCTACATGCGTCGGAGAATTTTGTAGCGCTTCCGGCGGTAAGCCTGGCTGGCCGCCACATCTAATTGACCGCCAATCCTCAGCACCGACACGACTTGGCGCTGTTTGACGCTGCGAAAGCATACGGGCGGCTTTGCCCATCGCAGTGCGCCGTCAGCCCTGCCGCGCCAAGCATGGCCTCGGCAGAGACACCGCCAGACACGGACGCCGGTATTCTGGCTGCCTTTGGTGTCTCGAAGCGAAGCGGAGAACATCGAACTTCCCAAAATGCGGTGAGTTGTGCAGACTCCCATTGTGGAACAGAGCTATCAAGGCGCTTGTCACTGCGGGCGCGTAAGATTTGAAGTGACTGCAGATATCGACCACGTTCGCGTGTGCGACTGTTCAGTTTGCCGAAAGCGCGGTGCCCTGATCTTCAGGGTATCTGAGCAGAGCATCCAAATTTCCACGCCTCTTGATGAGTTGACGCTCTATGAATGGGGCACATGTACCGGCAAGGACTACTTCTGCCCCACATGTGGCATCCTGCCGTTCCGTCGCCCAAGCGCGCCGACACAGGACGAACGAGCCGCTGGCGCCGAGCCATTCAGGGGCTGGGCAGTGAATGTCCGTTGCCTCGAGGATATTGATATCGACGCCATACCGCGAACTGTGGTGTCCGGACGCAAGCTCTGACGGGGCGTCAAATTCAGCGCCCGCATTGCCAGATCGCAGGTCCTGCGATTGCTCCGGGGCGCCGGTCCCGAGGGACAGAGCTATGAACTGGCCCGGGAACTATGCGCTCTCCTGCGCGAAACGTGCCGTCGGCATTGCCGTGCTGTCCGGCAAAGCGATCCCCTCGGCACGCCGGAAGCCGCCTTCCGGGATGCGCTCGCAGGGGGCAGGATTGCCGGCCCCTTGGCCGCGCCGTTGCCCCGTTCCGATGCAGCCACAATCGAAGGGCCCTGTGTCGCGCCTGTCGTGATCTGGGGAGGCGCAGGACTGCCGGGCTGTCAGTCTTCCTGCGTGTCCACGAACATCCGGTCCTTCGCGGCGGTGATGTGGTGGCGCATGGTCGCCTGCGCCACCTCGGGTTGTCTCAGGCGGATCGCGTCGAGCACCGCGCGATGCTCTGCCAATACCAGCTCCTGCCGGTCGGGGGCATCCAGCAGGGTCAGCGAGCGCGACAGCTTGACTCCATAGGCGATTGGCTCGCTCAGGGACTCCAGCACCGAGGCGAAAAACGGGTTCTTTGTGGCACGGGCCACCGCCAGATGCAGGCTCTGATCCGCCTCTATGCCCAAGGCATGCTGCTGATAGGTCTGCTCCATCAGCTGATAGGCCGCATCCATGGCGGCCAGGTCGTCGTCGTCGCGCCGCCGCGCGGCCCAAGCGGCGGCCGCCCCTTCGACATCGATGCGAAACTCATAGCATCGCTGGACATCCGAAACCGATTCAAGCGGCACGAAGCTGATCAGCTCGCGGTCGGGGCGACGCAGCACATAGCTGCCCGAGCCGCGACGCGATTGCACGATGCCATCGTCGCGCAGCCGTGACAGCGCCCCCCGCACCACCGGTCGCGACACGCCAAAGCTCTCGGCCAGCATCTCTTCCGTGGGCAGGCGGCTGTGTACGGGATATTCCTCTTCGAGAATCTTGGTCAGCAGCTGATCGTATACCTGATCTGCCAGTGAGGGGCGCCTTGTCTCTGACAACGTGATCTCCTTGAATTCGGCGCGGCTGCGCGCACGGGGCGTTTATAAACCGCATCTGACGAAAATACAGGGGCGGCGCGCGCGCGGCTACAGGATGTGCGACCGCCCCCGCGAAAAGGGGCGATCAGAGGTCAGGCCCCTAGACCTTCTTGACCGCCACGGCAGCGCCTTCGGGCTTGCGGATCACCAGAAAGTAGACGAACACCAGCGTCAGCGCGACAAAGAACAGGCTGTCGGGGTTGGTGAAAAAGGTCGTCGGATCGCCGTTGGACAATGCCAGAGAGCGGCGCAGGAATTCCTCCAGATTGGGCCCGAGGATATAGCCCAGCAGCATGGTGATCACCGGAAAACCGTTGCGCCGCAGGTAGAAGGCCAGCACCCCCATGCCAAGCGCCATGAACATCTGAAAGGTCGAATAGGTTGCCACGTAGCTGCCCACCACGGCCAGCAGCGAGATCACGGCATAAAGCACATCCTTGCGCACCGCGACGATCTTGATGAAATACGGCCCGATCAGCCAGAGCGTCAACGGGATCAGCACCACCGCACTGAACAGAAGCGCCGCCAGCATCGGCGCAATCAGCCCGGCCTGATCGGCCATCAACTGCGGCCCCGGCTGAATGCCGTTGATCACCAGAACGCCCAGCATGATCGCAGTGATCGGATCGCCGGGAATGCCAAAGGTCAGCATCGGCACCATGGCCCCGCCGCAGACCGCATTATTGGCGCTTTCAGAGGCCGCAGTGCCCTGCGGATTGCCCTTGCCGAAGGTCTCCGGCTCGGAGGAGGTGCGCACGGTTTCGGTATAGGCCAGGAACGACCCCATCGAGCCGCCCGCGCCCGGCAATGTGCCGACAAAATAGCCGATCAGGCAGGATTTGAAATAGCAGCCAAAGCCGATCTTGCGGATGTCCGACATCGGAGGCAGGAAATCGCGGCGGCGGATCCGGATCTTGCTGGCGGCCGCGGCGGCGGCGCTGATATCCGTGCGCGCGCTTGCCTGCGTCAGCACCTCGGCAATGGCGAAGGTGCCGATGATCACCGGCATCAGGTCGATGCCGGCAGTCAGGCTGGCATAGCCATAGGTGAAGCGGGTGATCGGCTCCATCGCGTCAAGCCCGACCGTGGCCAGCATCAGCCCGATACAGGCGGCCAGCCCGGCCTGCGGAATGCGCCCGCGTTGCGCGATCACCACGACGATCAGCGCAAAGGCCAGAAGCGAAAACTTGCCCGTGGTTTTGACCAGGAGCGACAGTTCCGCCACGAACGGTGCGACTGCGATCAACAAAAGCGCCCCCACCGCCCCGCCGAACATCGAGCCCAGTGCCGCATGCCCCAGCGCCAGAGCGCCCTTGCCTTGCTGCTGCATCGGATAGCCGTCGAGTGCGGTCATCATGGAGGATGGCGCGCCGGGAATGTTGATCGTGGTGGCGGTGATCGACCCGCCGCACATGCCGGCCATGTAAATGCTGGCGCAGGCCATCAGCGCGGTCTCGACGCTGAGTGAATAGGTCAGCGGCAACAGCAGCGCCATTGCCAGCGTCGCGGTCAGGCCCGGGATGGCGGCAAAGATCGTGCCGATCACAAAGCCGAGGATCACATAGGCGAAATTGACCGGATCGGCCAGCAGGGAGAAGCTGCTGAAAACGAGGAAGATGAAATCCATGACTTAACCCCACAGCACCGGGAGACGCACCCCGAACAAGTGTTGGAACATGACAAAGGCGGCCGCGACGATCACCGCCGAGATGATGGCCTTGAGAAGCAGTTTCTCGAAGTTCGAAAACAGCACGATCAGCGCAAAGACGAACAGGCCGGAGGACAGGAAATAGCCCAGCGGCTTGAACGCGGCGATATAGACGAAGATCGCCACCACCACCCAGAGATGGGTGTAGCTGCGCAGTTTGGCCGCTGGCATGGCCTCTGGCGCGGCCCGCAGCGCCTGCAGGATGAGGATGCTGCAAAACACAATCGCCGCACTGCCGACAAGGATCGGAAAGAAGGCAGGCGTCAGCCCGCTCTCGGCAATCGGGGCACCGAGGCTCAGGGCCGTGACCAGATAGCCGACAGACACTGCAAGAGTGACGTAGAGAAATACCATTTGCCTGTTCAAGAGCATCGTCTTCTCCCGGGCTGGATGTGATGGGGCGTCAGCGCATGAGGGCTGTCGGGCTGGCGGGGGCGGGCGGGCGGGCGGCAGAGTATCGCGCGGTTGCCCCCGGTGCAGGAGAAATCGGCGGTGCGCCAGCGGCGATGTGGTCTGCGCCGGTGATCCTGACCGGGGATCTGCGGGGGGATCTGCGGGGGTCTTCGGCCCCTTCAGGACCGAAGACAGGGTCGGCACGGCGCCCTACAGGTCCAGTTCGTCCATCAGCGTGAACGTCTTGGTTTGCAGCTCGTCGATCCAAGCGACAACGTCGTCCGATCCCAGCCAATCGGCCGTCACGCCGATCTGCGCCAGCCAGTCCTGGAATTCAGCGCTGTCATAGGCTGCCTTGAACGTGGCCTCCAGGGTTTCGATCGCATCATCCGGCGTATTGGCCGGGGCCGCCAGCACGATAAAGCTGCCGGTCTGCAGGTCGTGCCCCTTGGATTTCAGGGTCGGCACGTCGGTATAGGTGGCGTTCTGCACCGATGTCAGTTCGACCACGCCTTTGGCATCGCCGGAGGCGAGAATGCCGCTGAAATCCCCGAGGCTGGAAATCGCCGCATCCAGCTCGCCCGAGAGCAATGCCTCGGCTTCGGCACTGGACGAGCCGGCATAGGTGATGACGTTGAAATCCACGTCCAGCAGTTTTTCCAGCTGCATCACCGAGAGGTAGGGGCCAGAGCCCTTGGGCGCTACGCCGACCCGCACCTGGCCGGGGTTTTCCTTGGCGCGGGCGATCAGATCTTCATAGCTTTCGATGCCCGAATGTCTGGAGACGACAATGGCGTCGGCCTCAGAGGTGACGCGCGCGATCGGCTTCATATTGTCGAGCGAATAGCCCGGCACCATTTGTCCGCGCGGCAGGGTGATGACGCTGTCATAGGTCAGCGCGCCAACGGTGTGCCCATCGGGACGGGCGCTTGTCATCTGGATCAGACCGGTGGCGGTGACCGCGCCGGCGATGTTTTCCACATAGATGGATTTCGGCAGGTCCTGCTCGGCGATGTTGCTGATCTTGCGCGAAATAGCGTCAGCGCCGCCGCCTGCAGGCCAGGGCACGATCAGGCGAATGTCGCGGGTCGGAAACTCCGCTGCCGCAACAGATGTGCCAAGGATGGCCGCGCCAATCGCAAGGCCCAATGTGGTTTTCAAGCTCTTGTAAAACATAGTTCCGTTCCTCCTAAACAGATGTCTTATGCCAGACAGATCTGGCGTACTCCGTGCACTGACCGGTCCGGAAAAGCTGTGCTTTGCCGGTTTGGCCACTGGTGACTGTTGATCAGCGTTGTCTTATCTGGGTGGCGCCTTGAGGCCGCAGAGGCCCTCTGACGTATCATCGTGGCAGACCCGAGGCTTTTGCCTGCGCTCTGGACGCTCGGGACGCCCTGTGCACTCGGGGCGACCTGAGCGACCTGGGCGACCTGGGCGACCTGGGCACTCGGGGCGACCTGGGCACTCGGGGCGATCTGACCCGTCCCTGCCCTGCGCTTGGGCTTGGGCTTGGGCTTGGGCTTGGGCTTGGGCTTGGGCTTGGAAACACGGTCGACGGTGCTTCCGTTTCTGCTGATACGATCCTCCCCTATCGTCGCGATATCTTGCTCCACCGGATGGCCGCCAAAGAGAGCGAGATCCTTGAATCTCTGATCACATTAGGCCGTTATTTTTTACAAATCAACACAAATATGTCTATTTACCGGCGTGTTCTGCAGTTTAAGTTCCATTATTTGTTCGCTTTTAGTACATATATTGAGCGTGCCGGGACGCAGATAGAAGCGGCGCGTCGTGCAACTACCGCCCCCGTCAGTCCGCCCCCATCAGCCCGTCCGCAGATCGGCAGGCAGCAGCGCCTCGGGCAGGTTTTGATAGCAGACCGGCCGCAGGAACCGTCGAATTGACAAGGTGCCGACCGATGTTGCGCCGAAGTTGGTCGAAGCCGGATACGGCCCGCCATGCACCATCGTGTCCGCCACTTCGACCCCGGTGGGAAAGCCGTTTGCCAACACGCGCCCGGCCATCTGCTCAAGCACCGGCAAGAGAGCGCGCGCAAGATCGATGTCGCCATCGTCCATTTGCAACGTCGCCGTCAGCTGCCCCTTGAAACGGGCCGCAACGGTCTGCATCTGCTCTGTGTCGGCGACCCGGATCACCAGACCCAGCGGGCCAAAAACCTCCTCCGACAGCGCCTCGTCCGCCATCCAGTCTTCGGCCGATACGTCAAACAGATAGGGCGCGGCAGAACGGCCGTCGCAGGTGTTGCTCAGTAGCGATGTGACGCCCGCGCCCTCCGAGACGCGGCGCGCTCCGCTGCGATAGGCCTCGGCCATGCCATCGGTCAGCATGGTCTGCGGGGCAACCGCCCTGAGCCCTTCGCAAGCGCTGGATACAAATGCATCCGCGCCGGGCCCATCCACCACGATGGCGATGCCGGGATTGGTGCAGAACTGACCGACCCCCATCGTCAGGCTTCCGGCCCAGCCCGCGCCAATGTCAGATCCGCGTGCAGCCGCGGCCTCTGGCAACACAAACATCGGGTTCACACTGCCCAGCTCGCCAAAGAAGGGGATCGGCTCGGGGCGTTTGGCGCATAGGTCAAACAATGCCCGCCCGCCGCCGAGGCTGCCGGTAAAGCCGACCGCCTTGATCCGGGGATCGGTGACAAGCGCCTCGCCGACCGCACGGCTGCCGCCCTGGACGAGGCTGAAAATGCCGCCATCCAGACCGAGCTTGTCCAGCGCCGCAACGATGGCCTCGCCGACAATCTCGCCGGTGCCGGGATGCGCGCCGTGGCCTTTGACAACGACCGGACAGCCCGCCGCCAGCGCCGCCGCGGTGTCGCCCCCGGCGGTGGAAAACGCCAGCGGGAAGTTCGAGGCGCCAAATACCGCAACCGGGCCGATCGGCCGTTGCATCATCCGCAGATCCGGGCGCGGCATAGGCTGGCGATCCGGCAGTGCAATGTCGTGGCGGCGGTCCAGGTAGGCCGCCTCCCGGATATGGGTCGCGAACAGCCGCAGTTGTCCGGTGGTGCGGCCACGCTCGCCCTGCAGCCGCGCCTCGGGCAGGCCTGTTTCGGATGTGCCGATCTCGGTGATCTGATCGCCACGGGCATCGATTTCATCGGCGATGGTGTCCAGAAGCACCGCCCGCTCCTCGCGCGAGGACGCGGCAAAGCCCGCGAAGGCCGTCTGCGCCGCGGCGCAGGCTTGTGCGACCAGCTCGGGCGACCCGGCCGAGAACGCAAAGGCCGAGCCGTGGGCCGGGGCAGAAGAGAATGTTGCCTCGGCCGGCACGCGCTTGCCTGCGATCAGATGGTCGCCATGTGGGGTAAACGTCATGTTCATCGTCCTGTCTGTTCGCGCCATGCGTTGAATTTCACGATGTTCTCATCGTCGGTTCCCGGGTAGAGACCGATAATCCCGGCGCCGTCGTTGACCTGTTCCAGGACAAAATCCTCATAGGCCTCCATTTCCGTACATTCCGCCACGATCTCCTCGGCCAGATGCGCCGGGATGACCATGACGCCATCGCCATCGCCCAGCATGACGTCGCCGGGAAACACCGCCGCATCGCCGCAGGAAATCGGCACGTTGAGGTCGACCGCCTCGTGCAGGGTCAGATTCGTGGGAGCCGACGGCCGGGCGAAATAGGCCGGCATCTCCAGCGCGCCAATTCCCGCCGCATCGCGCACACCGCCATCGGAGACCACACCCGCCACGCCGCGCTGTTGCAGCCGGGTCACCAGGATCGACCCGGCCGTGGCGGCGCGGCAGTCCTTGCGCGCATCCATCACCAGCACCTGTCCCTCGGGGCAGGACTCGACAGCGACCCGTTGTTTGTGGTCGCGCTCGCGGAACACGGTGATCGGGTTGCGATCCTCGCGCGCCGGAATATAGCGCAGGGTATAGGCCTGACCGACCATGGTCACGGGTTTGCGTTCGACAGGCGTCACCCCCTGGACGAACTGATTGCGCAGCCCTCGCTTGTAGAGCGCGGTCGCCACGGAAGCCGTGGACACCTTGCGCAATTTGTCGCGCGTCTCGTCGGACAGGATATACTCGTTCATCGTTTTTCCTATGGCCTGGCGTTTTGCAGCCTAGGAAAAGGCGGGTTCTGATAATCTCTCTTCCGGCCCGTCGCAGCGATGCCGCCACCGCCCCGGACCATCGCAAGATGTCCCCCCACCCCTCCAGGAGCTTTGACCCACCATTAACGCGCGCCGGTACAATGTGTCAATATTTGTAATTCAAAATGGCCATTGGGACAAAATAACCCTCAATACTTGCCACTTCACTTGCCACTGAACGTTACTAATTATTACAATAGTCTGAACTGTGGACTTGGAAAGCAAGCGTGTCTCAATCAAGACGTTTGCCCAAACAGATTGATCCGCCAGAGCGGTTCCTTTGGGTCCATTCCTGTCTGGCGGGGTATTGCGGGCGGCCCTGCTCTGGGCGCTTGTTGCGGTGACGGCAACGCGCGTCGCAGGAGGTGAGGACACGCCGCGACACTTCTGCCTCCGCGTGTCCTCTGCCAGCATCAAGCTTTCAAAGGGGTCTCGCCACGTGTCCAGACCAGGGACTGGAACACTTGATCGACGGGTGTTTCAGCTACGTGATTGACGTAGTTGGACATTGTTTTCTGAGCCAGACCAAGGATGACATCCAGCACCGCACGGTGGCCATATCCTGCTGCGAAAAAGGCGTTCATCTGAGCCTCTGACACATACCCGCGCGCACGAACCATTTGGACTGTGAAGGTGCGCAACGCTTCGAGCTTGTCTGACGGCAGCGCCGTTTCGTTGCGCAGTGCGTCGGTGATTTCATCCGGCACTTTCATCATTTTGGCGATGCCTGTGTGGGCCGGAACGCAATAGTGGCACTCATGCTCAACATTGATCGACTGCCACACGACGGTCAGTTCCTCGGCGTCAAATTCAGTCTCCGTGAACAGCTTGTGAAGCAGTTGATATCCTTCAAAGGCTTGCGGGCTTTCTGCCAGAACCTTGTGCAGGCCGGGCAGACGGCCAAAGGCCTCTTGCGATTTTTCCAGCAAAGGCTTGGACGCATCTGGCGCCGAGTTCAGATCATGCGAAGGGAAGGTCATGTGGGAGTTCCTTGAAAAAAGCGAATGTGAGGAACATCTAGGGTTTCTTGAGTGATCACTCAAGTATATATTTGAGCAATCATTCAACTACCGGTGATCCAATGCCCCGCAAGCCCAATTATGACCGTGATGACCTTATCGAACGCGCGCGCGATCTGTTTTGGCGAAGCGGCTGGGCAGGCACGTCCTTGAAGGACCTGGAGGCCGGGTTGCAGATGAAGCCAGGCAGTTTCTACGCCGCCTTCGGGTCCAAGGATGCGCTGTTTGAGCTGGCGTTGGAAAGATATGCGTTGGATGGCCGCGAGCGGCTGCGCAGGTTGGCCCGCGACCACGGCCCTCTCGCTGCATTGCAACAGTTCCCGGCGCTGGTGATCGGAAACAAAGAGGCCCCCGCGAAGGCCTGCATGCTGTCAAAGACACTGCTGGAGTTGCAGGCGCACAACCATCCACTGGCGGAGACGGCAAACCTGCACCTTCTGAAGATGGAGGGGCAGTTTTCAGAGCTGTTCGAGCAGGCGCAATCCTCTGGGGAAATTGATAAATCCTATGACTCACGCATCCTGGCCCGCAGATATCAGTCTGACCTTTTGGGTTTACGGGTTTCAGCGGAGCGCAACGGCGTTGACGCAGCGGCGATTGCAGCCGAGATCGCACGGGGCCTCAGTGCGTTATCAAACCCACCGCTCGCATAGGCATGCCGGTCCCCCTCGATCGTGCCAGCCATGCGCAACCTGTTTGGAACCAAAGCTGTACTCTTGAAACGGACTTAGCACCCTATTTGGGAGGGTTTTCTTTGGAAAGAAAAGGGTAGGATGGTGGGTGATAAGAGAATTGAACTCCTGACATCTTCGATGTGAACAACCCGACCCATACGCAAGCTACTGATTTTCCGGGTAAGGAACGCTTTTTTTTGGTGATTCTCCACCATCTGAGAAAGCAAAACCAGTTCAAGCCAGTTCACGGAACTGATGAACACTTCGTTAGGGTAACGAAGTGTTCCCCGTCTTTGTTCTTGGTCGGCTTCAGGAACCCCGAATTCTCGCCGAACGTGAGAAGGGTCATCCGCAATGCGGCGCCCGTTAGATCCGGGATCGGGCCACCGGTGTCTCCAGGCGGCGATATCGCCGCCACGACTACCGGAGACAATCCGACACAAAGCCTGCCTTGACCACGGCACGCCCATTGTCTTTGCCCTCGGTGTAGCAATCACCAAATTAGCGATCTAAAGAGATCACGCTGCTTTGCCTGCATTCGGCCTCCTTCCCTCCAAGAAAACTGAGCACCCAACGCCTCGCAGCCCCACCCCGCGTATTCAATTTGGGAGCATCAACGCCCCGCAGACGCACAGGTGCCCCATCTACGGCGATCGTTTCCACATCTCGCACCCGGACGCCATAAAGGGCACCATGTGACTCGAACAGTGTGCCCCTGTCCCAATTGCGACCGCAATGATCGTAGATTGCACATCCGAATGCGTCTTCCTTTCTCCGTCGCTGGATCGAGAGGCAAGAGTGCCCCACCAGGCAGGCGGCAGGTCAGGCGCTGCAACTGTCGGGCATCCTGGCTGATGAACGCCTCCTGATTCATGGCGGAGATAAAGTGCGGGACGGATAGTGGACTTGCCCTGTGGCGCCCCGTGGACTTGCTTTTGCCCCGATGCCAACCCTTCAGCTGCTTGGCGCGACTACAGCCTCCCGTGATGCGAATCTCCGGGGCATGTTGCCCCAGCACCCTCATCTCTGGATTGAGCAGGCTTGGTCCTCCTGTTTGAGGGCCATCCTTGCTAGGCCAGGAACGAATTTTCTCCCCCTGTTTTGCACTCGGCGCGAAAGGGAGATGTGGTCTTCTGCCGCGCTCCAAGTTGCCTACTCAGCGTTTGCCAAGGTGCGAGAATACAGGGGATTGAGTTGGCTTCAGGCACTCACACAGGACTTCCCCACCCTGGCTGCAGCGCCAATTTCTCATGAATTCGAATCAAAATGTTTACCTTTCATTAAGATTTCCAACCTTTCGTTGCACTACCGCAGGTTCAGGAGGCCCTCATGACATCACCCATTACGGTAAACGCACCATCCAATGGCGGAACGGCTCTTGGAGATGCCGATGACAACGTGGTCCTTGGCTCATTGTTTGCCGATACGCTGGACGGCGCCGGGGGAAATGACACGCTGGATGGCGGTGACGGGGATGACCAGCTGAGCGGCGGCTATGGCGCGGACAACGACCAGATGACGGGCGGCGCAGGCTATGACAGCTTCCGCGCCGAGCTGGTCTGGAACGGCACCGACTACGAGGGCTTCGGCGCCGATGTGGTGACGGATTTCTCCGAGGGCGACATGCTGGAGGTGATCAGCTTTGGCGGCCCCGCCGTGACTCTTTCGGTCAGCTACACCGCCACCGACACGGTGCTGACCTTCGGCGCGGGCACGCCTTACGAAAGCTCGCTGACCCTGCAGAACTACATCGTGCCCGAGTGGGACCTGCCCTTTGACGGCCAGGTCACCGGCAGCCTGATGCTCCACGGCTCCATCGGCGGCATCGTCTCGGACGACCATATCATCGGCTTGGCCGGTGTAGATGACATTCTGTCCGGCGGCGCGGGCAACGACACGCTGGAAGGTCTCAGCGGCAATGACTCGCTGTACGGAGATGCCGGTGACGATTTGATTCTGGGTGGCGAGGGCGATGATCATCTCTATGCCTTTGAGGACGCCGACACGCTGGAGGGCGGCGCAGGCAATGACACGCTTTTTGCCGATCTCGGTGATGAGGTCCTGAGCGGTGGCAGTGGCATGGACCGTTTTGAACTTGGCGCCGTCTATGATCCCGTTAGCGGAATGGACGTCGGCTTTGGCAATGACACAATCACCGATTTTGGCGAAGGTGATACGCTCTCTCTGTCGGCCTGGAGCGGGGCCACTGTTTCGGCCAGCCATGTCGGAACCGATACTGTTTTGACGTTCTGGGCAGGAACGTCTCAGGAAAGCACGGTGACGCTCCAAAACTACTTTGTGGATCCCGCGGAGCTACCTAGCGACGGGATCATCCTGGCAGGGGACTGGACGCTTTGGGGCTACGGGTTTGCACAGGTGAGCGACGATCTGATTGTGGATGGTCCCGGTCTCAGTTCCTGGCTGTACGGCGAAGGTGGCAACGACACCCTGTTTGGCGAAGACATGAACGACTGGCTCTATGGCGGAACCGGCGCTGACAGTCTTGAGGGCGGTGACGGCTCGGACGTTCTGTACGGAGAAGACGGCGACGATGTGCTGACTGGCGGTGCCGGTTTCGACCAGTTCGGCTTTGATGTATTCACCGGTTATGCCCCCGGCGAGGCGGTGGGATTTGGCAACGACACCGTGACCGACTTCGGTGATGGCGATTGGCTGCAACTGTCCTCTTTTGGTGCGACTGATACCACAATTTCACTGAACCACGTCGGCAGCGACACTATCCTGACCTTCGGCGCGGGCACCGACCACGAAAGCACCATCACCCTGCAGAACTACGTGATGGACAGCTGGGACTTGCCGCCCTCTGGCAGCTTCAGTGGCGGGCTTGGCATCTATGGCTATGCTTATGGCGTTGCCACCGATGACTATGTGGTCGGGGCCGCCGGAATGATGAACCACCTCGATGGGTATGCCGGAAACGACACGCTGATCGCAGGTGACATGGGGGATTACCTGTTCGGTGGGCTTGGCGATGACAGTCTGGTTGGCGGTATCGGTTCGGACCAGATCCATGGAGATTTTGGGGATGATACGATCCTGGGTGGCGATGGTGATGACACCATCTATGCCAGCCTTGAGGCGGACAGTGACCTGATCACCGGCGGCGCAGGACTGGACCGGGTCCACTTCGAGCTCCACTCTGACTACCTCACAGGTGCTGGGATCGGGTTCGGCCATGACACCGTGACGGATTTTGCCGATGGCGACGTGCTGGAGCTTGAGACCTACCTCGGCAGCCCTGTTTCTATCGATCTGGTCATCAGCGGCAGCGACACTATCCTGACCTTCGGCGCGGGCACCGACCATGAAAGCACCATCACCCTGCAGAACTACGTGATGGACAGCTGGGACTTGCCGCCCTCTGGCAGCTTCAGTGGCGGGCTTGGCATCTATGGCTATGCTTATGGCGTTGCCACCGATGACTATGTGGTCGGGGCCGCCGGAATGATGAACCACCTCGATGGGTATGCCGGAAACGACACGCTGATCGCAGGTGACATGGGGGATTACCTGTTCGGTGGGCTTGGCGATGACAGCCTGGTTGGCGGCATCGGTTCGGACCAGATCTATGGTGATTTTGGGGATGATACGATCCTGGGGGGCGATGGTGATGACACCATCTATGCCAGCCTTGAGGCGGACAATGACCTGATCACCGGCGGCGCAGGACTGGACCGGGTCCACTTCGACCTCCACTCTGACTACCTCACAGGTGCTGGGGTCGGGTTCGGCCATGACACCGTGACGGATTTTGCCGATGGCGACGTGCTGGAGCTTGAGAACTACCTCGGCAGCCCTGTTTCTATCGATCTGGTCATCACCGGCAGCGACACTATCCTGACCTTCGGCGCGGGCACCGACCACGAAAGCACAATCACCCTGCAGAACTACCACATGATGCCGTGGGATCTGCCGTCGCATGATCTATCTTCAGATCTGAGCGTCATGGGCTATAGCTACAACATCTACTCTGATGACCTGCTGACCGGTTCGGCCGGGGTGGCAGATGTCCTTGATGGCGGAGCCGGCAACGATACGCTCACCGGCTTTGGCGGCGGCGACGACCTTTATGGCGGCACAGGCGATGATGTGCTGAGCGCCGATGACGTGGCCATCGGGGACGGAGGCAACTGGCTATTTGGCGATCAAGGGAACGATAGTCTCACAGGAGGGGACGGCTCAGACCATCTCGTGGGCGGAGAAGGGGATGATCTGCTGACCGGCGGCACAGGCGCCGATCATTTCCAGTTCGAGATCTACACCGATGGAAGTGATACCTTTGATTTTGGCTCTGATCTGGTGACTGATTTGGAGGTTGGCGACACGCTCGAAATCATGGGGTGGGGTCTAGGCAGCCTGTCGGTCAGCGTTACGCAAATCGGAACAGATACCCTGATCACTGCCGAGGCGGGTACCGGCCACGAAAGCAGCATCCTGCTGCAGGATGTCCTGGTGTCGACCAGAGACTGGAGCCTGAGCGGCGAAACCTTCATGCTCTGGGGTTAGGGCAAACCACACTTCGAAACTTGGGCGGGCATCGTCAGGTGCCCGCCTCGCTTAGCTGAATGCCTGTCTTTCGACAAGATTGTAAAGGGTCGCAACCCTTTCACCCTACCCTTCGCATTTGCTTACCCGATCCACAGCATCCATGCAGTCTAACTGAACCGCGACCGGCTTGCCCGAGGCAGATTTCGACTAGTTTCGCGGCCATGTCTTGAGGTTCCAAAGCCGCGTAGAAGTTCGCTTCAGATTCGACTGGCGGAATGTACCCGACGCGCTCGAGAAGACGGAGGTTTTGAACCAGTCACCCCATTCCAGTGTCGCGTACTCAGGCGCGACGATCACAATCACTATCGCCTAAATAGGAGCCACAACAGCCTCACCCCTTGGCAGTAACATCAACGGTCAGTAGAGAACCAAAGCCTGACCAGAGCGAACCAAAGAACGCAGCCTCCTTGGGAAGCATATCAGGCTTTCTACGCTGCAGCGGTGGGCGGCAAGAGGAACCACGGTTTGCCGTGAAGGAGCGGATCATCGACAGGGCGCCATCGATTGAGCGACCGGCAAAACCCACGCCCAAAGAGCGGTACTTGGAAAAGGAAGAGATCGCGGCCCTGATCGACGCTGCTGCATCTCCGCACATTGCGCTGGCCATTCACTTGCTGTTCGCCACAGCCGGGCGGATCGGGGCTGTTCTGGATCTGACCTGGGATCGGGTGGAGTTCCAGCGCGGGATCATCAATCTGCGCCTTGATAACGCCAAGACCCGAAAGGGCCGCGCCATCGTCCCGATGAATGCCGGGATCCGGGCCGCGCTTAAAACTGCGCATGACGCCGCTCTCAGTGACTATGTGATCGAATATGCCGGGGGCAAGGTGAAGAACATTCGCAAAGGGTTCGAGGCCGCCTGCCGCCGGGCCAAGCTTGACAATGTAACGCTGCACACGATCCGCCATTCCAGCGCGGTCGCCATGGTGTCAAATGGCGTGCCGCTGGAGAAAGTGGCTCAGTACCTCGGACACTCAAACGTTGCGATCACCTATCAGACCTATGCCCGTTTCGCGCCGGATCACTTGCAGGATGCGGCTGAGATCCTAGACTTCGTCCGGATTCGGGAGGCGCGTTGATCAGGCCCTCAGGTTCACTGAACCGATGGGCGCTTTGTAAAACAGTACTAAGCTATTGGAAAGATGGTGGGTGATAAGAGATTTGAACTCCTGACATCTTCGATGTGAACGAAGCGCTCTACCACTGAGCTAATCACCCGTGAGGGCGGTTATTATCGCTCCACCTCCTCCGGTGCAAGAGGGCGGTCGGCAATTTTTTCCACTTCAGCCGTTTTCGGTCTGCCCTCCCCTCTCCTGCCTTCTGATCGCAGTGCTTTCCATCGCATATCGCATTTTTCAGCCTTGCCCCTGAACCGCCCCGGGTTTGCCGGAGGCTCCAACTCCTGAGTAGGATGGAGCATCATGAGCAAGACCACGAACACGTTTTCCCCTGAAGTGCGAGCGCGCTATGCGGATGGTTCTCGACGGCGAAGGCCAGCACGGTTCTCGCTGGCAGTCGATCACGTCGCTTGCCGCGAAGATCGGCTGCGCGGCGAACACGCTGAACGACTGGGTCAAGAAGGCCGAGGTCGACAGTGGCAGGCGCGCAGGCATCCCCAGCGACATGGCTGAGAAGATGAAGGCGCTTGAGAGGGAGAGCCGGGAGCTACGCCAGGCCAACGAGATACGTCGTAAAGCCTCGGCGTATTTTGCGATGGCGGAGTTCGACCGCCGGTCGAAGCGATGGTGGATTTCATTGAAGCGCATCGTGATGCGCACGGGGTCGAGCCGATCTGCGCGGTGCTGCTGATTGCCCCTTCCACGAATTATGAACACCTGGCGAAGCGGGCTGATCCGGCCCGGTTGTTGGACCGTGCCCGGCGTGACCAGGCATTGCGGCCCGAGATCCGGCGGGTCTTCGAAGAGAACTGGCGGGTCTACGGCGTTCGTAAGGTCTGGCGGCAATTGCAACGGGAAGGTTTTGACGTCGCCCGCTGCACGGTGGCAGGGCTGATGAAGGACATGGGTATTCAAGGCATTATCCGGGGCAAGCCGCACCGGACGACCATCGCGGACAAGAAGGCCCCATGCCCGCTCGACAAGGTGAACCGGCAGTTCCGTGTGCCCGCGCCCAACATGCTCTGGGTCAGCGATTTCACCTATGTTGCCACCTGGAAGGGGTTCAACTATGTCGCCTTCGTTATCGATGCCTATGCCCGCAAGATCCTTGGTTGGCGTTCAGCACCTCGGCGCATGCCGGAATGTTCTCGATGCTCTGGAACAGGCTGTTCACGAGCGGCGGCCGACAAAGGCGATGGGGCTTGTTTACCACTGAGACCGCGGCAGCCAATACCTGTCGATCAAATGCACAGCGCGGTTGGGAGAAGCTGGTATCGAGCCCTCTGTCGGCAGCGTCGGAGACAGTTACGACACTGCCTTGGCCGAGACGATCATTCACCGCCGCGGCCCTTGGCGCACCTTCGAGGCAGTGGAATACGCAACACTCAAATGGGTGGACTGGTGCAACAACCGCCGTCTGCTTGACCCTATTGGGAGCATTCCGCCGACAGAAGCAGAGGCCAATTTCTACGCCGCTCTGGAAACTGAGGACATTGCCGCGTAACGAACTGAAATCAGCCTCCGGAAAACCCGGCGCGGTTCACCCCTCTCGGCGGGAAAAGGCCTGTTAAAACGCGCGCGATCTGCCGGTGCGCGAGCCGCTGTCCCTCTGTTCAGTCCCCAGCGGGGGGGTCCGGCAGGGCACTGCGCTGCACCATGGTCCGGAGCGTGAAGCTGGAGCGCGTATTTCGGATGCCCGGCACACACATCAGCCGGTTCTCAAGGAAATCGTCGAAATCCGCCAGGCTGGCCGCGACGACCCGCAGCAGAATATCGCGGGTGCCGGTCATCAGATAGCATTCCATCACCTGATCGAAACGGCGCACGGAAGCCTCGAACTTCAACAGCGCGTCGCGAGACTGCGCCTCCAGTTCGACGGCGACAAAGATGGTCACAGACAGGCCAAGCCGGGTCTGGTCAACGCGGGCGCCGTAGCCCGTAATGACGCCCGTTTTCTCCAGATTGGCAACGCGTCGGGCGCAGGGGGTCGGGGACAAGCCGACCTTGTCGGACAAATCCGCCATGGTCATCCGGCCATCACGCTGCAGCGCGGAAATGATCTTTCGGTCCAGTGCATCCATATTATTCACCACATACAACCCCCAAACTGGAGATATCCTCCAAAAGCTACCTCAAAACCAGTTGAAATTGGGGACTTTCCGCATCCTGCCCGGAGTAATCTCTGGCCCAGCCAGCAGGAGCAGACGCCATGTTCACCACTTTGATCCCATCCCCAACCCATGAGGCCATCTATCGCGTCGAGGACCCCGACAGTGGTTTGCTGGGGATTATTGCCCTTCATTCCACGCAGCTTGGCCCGGCGGCGGGCGGGCTGCGCATGCGGCCCTACAGCAGCTTTGCCGAGGCGCTGGAGGATGTCTCGCGGCTGAGCGCCGGCATGACCTATAAGAACGCGGCTGCAGGCTTGCCGCTGGGGGGAGGCAAGGCCGTGCTCCTTGCCGATCCTGCGACACAGAAAACGCCAGAGCTCCTGCGGGCCTTCGGTCGCGCGCTGCAGACGCTTGAGGGGCGGTATTACACCGCCGAAGACATGGGGATGTCGCCCGAAGACATGGCGCTCATTCACGAGGAAACCACTTTCGTCGCCGGATTGCCCGATGGGGCATTTGCCAGTGGAGACCCCTCGCCCGTTACCGCCCGCGGTATTTTCAATGCGATCCTGACGGCGCATGAAAGCTGTCAGCGGACGCGGGACATCTCGGGCCGCGTGGTCAGTTTGCAGGGTCTCGGCCATGTGGGCTGGCATCTCGCCTGTCTGCTGCACGGGGCCGGTGCAGACTTGATTGTCACCGACACAGACCCCGATCGGATCAACGCGGCCCAGCGCGAATTGGGGGCCACGGCCGTGGCGCCAGACGAGATCTACGCCGCCCCTTCAGATATTTTTGCCCCCTGCGCGATTGGCGGCATCCTCAACCCGGAAACGATTGCCCAATTGAATGTTTCCATGGTGGTAGGCGGCGCAAATAATCAACTGGCGACGCCATCAGACGCCCAGAGGCTGCACGAGCGCGGCATCCTTTATGCGCCGGATTTCGTCGCAAATGGCGGCGGCATCATCAATGTTGCGACCGAAATCCTGAAGATCGAAGACCGGGCGGGCTTTGTGGATCAAAAGCTCCATGCGTTGGATCAGACGCTGCGACGGATCCTGACCGAGGCAAAATCCCAGAACGTCAGCCCGGACACGGTGGCCATCGACACGGTGAACCGCATCATTGCCGCGCGTGCGGCCAGCTGAGCCCCTGCTGACACTGATCAGCGCGGTGCAGAGGGCCACCACCGGCCGGTGAATACCGCCGCCTGAGCTTCTGTCGCCGCGCCGGGCATCGGGACCATGCCGCAGGACCTCCCAAAAGAAAACGAGCGGCCCGGACCGGGTCGCTCGTTCGCATTCATATCGACAGGATATCGCTCCTGGTTGGATCAGGCGTGTTCAATGCGCGGTTGCGCCACTGGCATCGCCGCTCTTGAGAGCCGCCGCTGCCGCCGCCGCTTCTTCGGCTTCCTCATCCCATTCAACCGGATCGGGCTGGCGCACCAATGCGATCTTCAGAACCTCGGACACATTGTCGACCGGAATGATGTCGAGGCCCGCTTTGACGTTGTCGGGAATATCCGGCAGGTCCTTCTCGTTCTCCTTTGGAATGAGAACGGTCTTGATCCCGCCGCGCAGCGCCGCCAGCAGTTTTTCCTTCAGGCCGCCGATCGCCAGCGCATTCCCGCGCAGGGTGACTTCGCCGGTCATGGCAATGTCTTTGCGCACCGGGATGCCCGTCAGAACCGACACGATGGAGGTCACCATGGCAAGCCCCGCCGAAGGGCCATCCTTTGGCGTTGCGCCTTCGGGGACGTGCACGTGAATGTCCCATTTGTCAAAGCGCGGCGGCTTGATGCCCAGCTTGGGCGAGACCGAACGCACATAGGACGAGGCCGCCTCGATCGATTCCTTCATCACATCGCCGAGCTTGCCCGTGGTTTTCATACGCCCCTTGCCAGGCAGGCGCAGCGCCTCGATGGACAACAGCTCTCCGCCGACCGACGTGTAGGCCAGACCGGTCACGACACCGACCTGATCTTCCATCTCGGCCAGCCCATAGCGATACTTCGCCACGCCGAGGAAATCATCGAGATTGTCCGACGTGACCGTCACGCTCTCGGTCTCTTTCTTGACGATGGAGGTCAGCGACTTCCGCGCCACCTTGGCAATTTCACGCTCCAGATTCCGCACGCCCGCCTCACGGGTGTAGGTGCGGATGATCTCGGTCAGCGCCTCATCGGTCAGTTCGAATTCCTTGGCCTTGAGACCATGGTTCTTGATCTGCTTGCTGATCAGGTGCTGCTTGGCGATTTCGCGCTTTTCGTCTTCGGTATAGCCGGACAACGGGATGATCTCCATCCGGTCCAGCAGCGGGCCAGGCATGTTGTAGCTGTTCGAGGTGGTCAGGAACATCACGTTGGAGAGGTCATATTCGACCTCGAGATAGTGATCCACGAAGGTGGAGTTCTGTTCCGGATCCAGCACTTCGAGCATGGCAGACGCCGGGTCCCCGCGGAAATCCTGGCCCATCTTGTCGATCTCGTCGAGCAGGATCAGCGGGTTGGTGGTCTTGGCTTTTTTCAGCGCCTGGATGATCTTGCCCGGCATGGAGCCAATATAGGTCCGGCGGTGGCCGCGAATTTCGCTCTCGTCGCGCACGCCGCCGAGCGAGATGCGAATGAATTCGCGCCCCGTGGCCTTTGCGACCGACTTGCCCAGCGAGGTTTTCCCCACGCCCGGAGGTCCGACGAGGCAGAGGATCGGCCCCTTCAGCTTGGCCGAGCGCTGCTGCACCGCGAGATATTCGACGATGCGCTCCTTGACCTTCTCAAGACCGTAGTGGTCCTTGTCCAGGATGTCCTGCGCCCGGGTCAGATCCTTCTTGACGCGGGATTTGGTGCCCCATGGGATCGACAGCATCCAGTCGAGATAGTTGCGCACGACCGTGGCCTCGGCCGACATCGGCGACATGTTCTTCAGCTTCTTGATCTCGGCATCGGCCTTTTCACGGGCCTCTTTCGACAGCTTTGTCGCCTCGATCTTTTCTTCCAGCTCGGCGATTTCGCCAGCCCCGTCCTCGCCGTCGCCCAGCTCCTTCTGAATGGCCTTCATCTGCTCATTCAGGTAGTATTCGCGCTGGGTTTTCTCCATCTGGGTCTTGACGCGGGTCTTGATCTTTTTCTCGACCTGCAGGACCGAGAGTTCGGACTGCATCAGCGCATAGACTTTCTCCAGACGCTCGCTGACCGGCAGGGTTTCAAGCAGCTCCTGCTTGCGGTCCACCTCGATCCCGAGGTGACCGGCCACAAGATCCGCCAGTTTGGCAGGCTCGGTGGTTTCGCCAACGGCTGTCAGCGCTTCTTCGGGGATGTTCTTGCGCACTTTTGCATAACGCTCGAATTCGTCCCCGACGGCGCGCAGCAGGGCCTCGGTCGTGGTGACGTCGCCCGGCATCTCCAGCAACGCCTCGGCGCGGGCCTCGAAAAACGTGTCATTGTCGAGGAATTCCGTGATCTTGACGCGCGCCTGCCCCTCGACGAGCACCTTGACGGTACCATCGGGCAGTTTCAGCAATTGCAGCACATTGGCCAGAACACCTGTGCGATAGATACCCTCCATGTCCGGATCGTCCTCGGAAGGGTCGATCTGGCTGGACAGCAGGATCTGCTTGTCATCGGCCATGACCTCTTCGAGGGCGTGTACGGATTTTTCCCGCCCGACGAACAGCGGCACGATCATGTGGGGGAACACAACGATATCGCGCAGCGGCAGGACAGGATAGGAGGAATTGAGAGGCTCTTGCATACTCGGTCCTTTGCTTGGCAAGATGATCCAGCCCCGGATTCGGCGGCAACGGTCATCTCCACATTTGATTTGTTTATCTGGTTTGGCGGTTGGTCTTTTTCAACCGCCTGCCTCAGCTATTGGTGCCGAGCATGCCCCTAGCCGCGCATGACCACAAGAGCACAATGCCTTCACTTTGCCGGAAATTACATTCGCCGTCGCGCCGCAGAAGATGACTGCAAAAAAGGCGAAAAAACGCGGCAGGCACCGTAAAATCTCCTGAAGCAGCGGCTGGTCAGCCCACACCGCCACCGATGTCCGAGGTCACATCCCCGGGCGTCAGAGCGGTTCGATATCGCCCTGGGCCCGGGTGTCGTGAAAATTCCGCTGCCACGACTCGAAGGTGCCCGCAGCGATTGACTCGCGCATTGCCGCCATGATGTCCTGAAAGTAATGCAGGTTGTGCCATGTCAGAAGCATACCGGAGATCATTTCGTTCGACCGGAATACGTGGTGCAGGTAAGCGCGCGAATAATTGCTGCACGCCGGACACTTGCAGCCTTCGTCCAGCGGACGGGGGTCGTCCTGGTGGCGCGCATTCTTGATATTGACGACACCGTGGCGTGTAAACGCCTGCCCCGTGCGTCCCGACCGCGAGGGCAAGACGCAATCCATCATGTCGATCCCACGGGCCACCGCACCGACAATATCGTCCGGTTTGCCGACACCCATCAGATAGCGCGGCTTGTCCACAGGCAGCATGTCGGGCGCATAATCAAGACAGCCGAACATGGCCTCCTGCCCCTCGCCGACAGCCAGCCCGCCGACGGCGTAGCCATCAAATCCGGTCTTTGTCAGGGCCTCGGCGCTTTCTTCGCGCAGATCCCGCTCCAGCCCGCCCTGCTGAATGCCAAACAAGGCATGGCCGGGGCGATCGCCAAACGCCTCTTTCGACCGCTCGGCCCAGCGCATCGACAGGCGCATCGACTCGGCGATGCGGTCGCGGTCGGCGGGCAGCGCCGGACATTCGTCGAAACACATCACGATATCAGAGCCCAGAAGCCGCTGGATCTCCATCGAGCGTTCGGGGGTCAATTCATGTTTGGAGCCATCGATATGGGATTTGAACGTGACGCCTTTTTCGGTCAGCTTTCTGAGACCGGCCAGCGACATCACCTGAAACCCGCCGGAATCCGTGAGGATCGGGCGCTCCCAGTTCATGAACTTGTGCAGCCCGCCAAGGCGGTCAATCCGCTCTGCAGTGGGGCGCAGCATCAGATGATAGGTATTGCCGAGCAATATGTCGGCGCCGGTGGCGCGCACGCTTTCCGGCATCATCGCCTTTACCGTCGCCGCGGTGCCCACGGGCATAAACGCCGGCGTGCGGATGTCGCCCCGCGGGGTGTGGATTACACCGGTGCGGGCCTTGCCGTCCTGCGCTGTCATTTCAAAGTTGAAAAGCTCTGCCATCTCATGTTCCTGCGTCACTGCGATCACCGAATACGCGATGATTCCCACCTAATGCCAAGGAGACGTCCCCATGTCCACCGATGACCCGAACACGAACTTGCGTCTGGGATGGGAGGAATGGGTACGGCTACCGGATCTCGGCCTGCCTGCCCTGCGTGCAAAAGTAGACACCGGCGCCCGGACATCGGCCTTGCATGCCACCGATATCGAGACCTTCGGCTCGGTTTCCGCGCCCAAGGTGCGGTTCACCGTGCACCCCATTCCCGGCAGCGACGATCTGCTGATCCCCTGCTCTGCGCTGATCAAGGACCGACGCGAGGTCACCTCGTCAAATGGCGAGCGCGAGCTGCGCTATGTGATCGAGACCAACCTGGAGATCGGCGATGCGCTCTGGCCGGTCGAGGTGACACTGACTGACCGGCGCGGCATGGCGCTGCATATGCTGCTCGGGCGTCAGGCGCTGAATGAGAAGATCTCGATCGTGCCCTCCGAGCGGTATTGCCAGCCGGAACTGGACTATTCCGTTTACGCAACCCCCGCCATCCGCAAGAAGGCTCCGAACCGGTCCCTGCGCATTGCCGTGCTCAGCCGTGAGGACAATTACTCCACGCGGCGGCTGGTCGAAGAAGGCGAAAAGCGCGGTCACACGGTCGAGGTGATCGATACCTCGCGCTGCTACATGTCGATCAATGCGCTGGCGCCTGAAATCCACTATGACGGAAAACGGCTACCGCGCTATGATGCGGTGATCCCCCGGATCGGGGCGTCGATCACCCAATATGGCACCGCACTCCTGCGCCAGTTCGAAACCATCGGCACCTATTGCGTCAACGGCAGCGCCGGCATCACGGCCAGCCGCGACAAGCTGCATGCGCATCAGATGCTGGCGCGGCACAAGATCGGCATGCCGATGACCGCGTTCGCCGCCTCTCCCAAGGACACCAACGCCCTGATCGACCTCGTCGGCAGCGCGCCGTTGATCGTAAAGCTGCTGGAGAGCACCCAGGGCAAAGGGGTTGTACTGGCCGAAACGAAAAAGGCGGCCGAGAGCGTCATTACCGCTTTTCGCGGGCTGAAGGCCAATTTTCTGGTGCAGCAGTTCGTAAAGGAAGCGGCGGGCGTCGATATTCGCTGTCTTGTCGTCGGGTCCAAGGTGGTGGCCGCGATGAAACGCTCCGGTGCCGAGGGCGATTTCCGCTCCAACCTCCATCTGGGGGGCAGCGCCGTCAGCGTGCGGATCACCAAGGAGGAGCGCGCCACGGCGATCCGGGCCGCCCGGTGTTTTGGTCTCGGGGTTGCCGGGGTGGATCTGTTGCGCTCGGAGACCGGTCCGAAGGTGCTGGAAGTGAACTCCTCGCCGGGGCTGGAAGGTATCGAGAAAACATCGAAGAAAGATATCGCCGCCTTGATCCACGACGAGATCGAAGACAACGTCCGCCCGACTCCGCTGCGCAGTCGCAAGGCGCTCGACACCGCGTCGGAGTAATGCTCTCGGGCGTCTGAGGCGCCTGCCCCTTGGCCCATGCGTGCACCGGACCGAGATGGCTTTCCCCTTGACCCGGGATCGGCCAGAGGGGACCTTCGGCCCATCCAGATTTCAAATAACCGGATTCCAAACCATGAGCGAACAAGACATCATCAATTCCCTGTCCGGCAGTCTCCTGTACATCGTCGGCGCGGTTCTTCTCGTGATTGTGGTGTTCAAGGGCGTCCGTATCGTCCCACAGTCCGAAAAATTCGTGGTGGAGCGTTTTGGCCGCCTGCTGGCGGTGCTGGGACCCGGCATCAATTTCATCGTCCCCTTTCTCGACGTGGTGCGCCACAAGGTTTCGATCCTCGAACGCCAATTGCCCAATGCCAGTCAGGACGCCATCACCCGCGACAACGTGCTGGTGCAGATCGACACCTCCGTCTTTTACCGCATTCTGGAACCCGAAAAGACGGTCTACCGGATCCGCGACGTTGACGGCGCCATTGCCACCACCGTCGCCGGTATCGTGCGCGCCGAAATCGGCAAGATGGATCTGGACGAGGTTCAGTCCAATCGCTCGCAGTTGATTGGCCAGATCCAGCACAGTGTCGAAAGTGCCGTCGATGACTGGGGGATTGAGGTGACACGGGCCGAGATCCTCGATGTGAATCTGGATCAGGCCACCCGGGACGCCATGCTGCAGCAGCTCAATGCCGAACGGGCGCGGCGCGCGCAGGTCACCGAGGCCGAGGGCAAGAAACGATCCGTCGAACTGGCTGCGGATGCGGAATTATACGCGGCCGAGCAGACCGCCAAGGCGCGCCGCATCGAGGCCGATGCAGAAGCCTATGCCACCGAGGTCGTGGCCCGCGCCATAGCCGAGAACGGCATAGAAGCGGCGCAATATCAGGTGGCGCTCAAACAGGTCGAGGCGCTGAACGCGCTTGGCAATGGCGCGGGCAAGCAGACCATCCTTGTGCCGGCACAGGCCATCGAAGCCTTTGGCGATGCGTTCAAGATGCTGAAGGGCAGCGCATCATGAGCGGGCTGTGGACACTGTGGTGGATCTGGGGAACGCTGGCCCTGCTGCTGGCGATCGTGGAAATCCTGCTGCCGGGGTTCATCTTTCTTGGCTTCGCCATTGGCGCGGCGGGCATGGCACTGTTATTGCTCTTGTCGCTCACACCGGGGCTGCCGCTGATGCTGCTGCTGTTTGCGGCGCTGTCGCTGGTGGCGTGGCTCGGGTTGAAACGCCTGTTCTCCCTGCCGCGCGGACAGGTGAAGACTTTCGAGACCGACATCAACGACTGAAGCTGCCCCCCACGGCCCGCGTTCGGCAGGCCGCACTCACGCGCAATTAGCGTAAAAGTTGCGGTACTTTTGCGGATTGCTTAATTCCTGGTTTACCGGCTGCTGCCAGTGTGCCTCTCGAAACATCTGGAGGTTTTTGAATGTTACGATCCATTACTGCTGCCTGTCTCGCCGCCTTTGTTGGCTTTGCCGCCCATGCAGAACCCCTGCGTGTGGTTACAGCTGCCAGCTCATCCCCCTTTTCCCGTGGCGCAGATCTCGATCTGCCCGGGTTTGCGCACGAATATGTGGAACTGATGGCCGCCCATGCCGGCATCGAGGTTTCAGTTGAATATTTCCCCTGGAAACGCGCCCAGAAGATGGCTCAGGAAGATTCTGATGGCATCATGATCTTTAACCTGACCCGCACCGAGGCGCGGGAACCGGTCTATGATTGGGTTACACGTCTGCTCACCGTGGACTGGACCTTCCTCACAACCGACGAAGCGGTCAATGATCTCGATGCCGCCCAGGGCCTCGAACGGATCGGAAGCCGTTCTGTCTACAAGCGCTACCTCGAGGGCGAAGGCCTTCAGAATGTCGAGGAATCAGACACGCTGAACAACTTCAAAAAGCTCAAAGCGGGGCGCGTCTCGGCCGTTTTCACCAATTCCCAGCGGGGCCGCTTCATCTGGGTTGAGGAACTGGGCCAGGATCCCGCCGATCTGCACATCGGATCCAGCCTGCGCCAAGGGGATATCTGGCTCGGTGCCACCCCTGGCTATGACGCCGAGATCATCCAGAAGTTCGAGGCCGCCAATCAGGCGCTTCAGGCCGATGGAACCTATGCCAAGCTCTATGCCAAGTACTTTGGCGACCTCGAAGTCGTTCCCCCCGCACGGCCTGACCAAAAACCGACCGGTACAGGGTCCTGACCACACAGACCGACGCAGGGTATCAATGACCATGCGCGGTCAACCAGGCTCTTCATCAATGCCCCGCCGCGTTCATCGCGGCGGGGCATTCCGCTTGCCGCACAGATCAGACCCCCCCGACGATGCGCAACGGCTGGACTGTACCGTCGAGAATACCTATATAAATCGTCAGATAACTGACCGAGAGCCACATGACCAACGCATCCGAACCGCTTGAAGGCGCGCCACTGATCGCACCGTCCTCCGTGTCCCATCCGCTCTATGAGCCGGTGGTAGAGGCCTGCCGGACTGTTTATGACCCTGAAATCCCGGTGAACATCTACGAGCTGGGACTTATCTACACCGTTGATATCACTGCTGAGAATGACGTCAAAATCATCATGACCCTGACTGCTCCCGGCTGTCCTGTGGCCGGCGAAATGCCGGGCTGGATCGTCGATGCGGTGTCTCCCGTCGATGGGGTCAAATCAGTGGACGTCGAGCTGACCTGGGAGCCGCCCTGGGGCATGGACATGATGTCCGACGAGGCCCGGCTAGAACTCGGCTTCATGTAACGCACCGCCCCAGTGATCGGCGCACCCGTAATCGGTGCACCTTTGATTGGCGCAGCAGTGATCAGCGCAACAGTGATCGCCGCCCCAATCACCGGCGTCCAAATCACCGGCGCCCTTGTGATCGCCTCCCCCCTTGTGGGCGCTCACCTCTACCCCTACGTTCCTCATGAGAACGAAACGGAGCTTCCAATGTTTGCCATCCCCGGAAAACAAGCCGTCACGATGACGCCGCGCGCAGCGACCCAGATTTCGAAACTGATGGACCGTGCGGGCCATGCAGGCCTGCGCATCGGCATCAAGAAAGGGGGCTGCGCCGGAATGGAATACACGATGGACTACGTCGATGAGGCAGACCCCAATGATGAGGTGGTGGAACAGGACGGCGCCCGGGTGCTGATCGCGCCGATGGCGCAAATGTTCCTGTTTGGCACCGAGATCGACTATGAGGTCTCCCTGCTTGAGGCGAGCTTCAAGTTCAACAACCCGAATGTTGCCGAAGCCTGCGGATGCGGCGAATCCATCAGCTTCAAGGTTGGCGACACCTAGCGACCATCTTGAGGGGTCGGAACATCGAAGCGTGGCCCGGCGTCGCCCTTTTTTATGCCCGAAAGTCTGGCGCGATTGCTCCCTCGCCGCCTCGATGCTACCACCGATAGCAAGGCATGGCATATCAAGGGGGGCAGAATGGCTCGTAAACTGGCCGCAGGCAACTGGAAAATGAATGGCACCGGCGCAAGCCTCGGGGAACTGGAGGCGCTGGTATCAGACGGCGTTCCACAAGGTGTCGAGGTGCTGATTTGCCCGCCCGCCCCGCTGCTGTCGCGCGCAGCAGCGATCGCCAAGGATATCGCCATCGGCGGTCAGGATTGTCACGCGGCGGTGTCTGGTGCCCACACCGGCGATGTCAGCGCCCTGATGCTGAAGGATGCAGGCGCGACGCATGTCATCCTGGGCCATTCCGAACGCCGCGCCGACCATGGCGAGAGCGACGCAGTGGTGCGGGCCAAGGCCGAGGCCGCTGCCGGCGCAGGCCTGCAAGCCGTTGTCTGCATTGGAGAAACTCTGGACCAGCGCGAGGCCGGTCAAACGCTGCAGGTGGTGGAATCGCAGCTCGCAGGCTCTCTGCCCGACACCGCCTCCGGCAGCGATACAGTGGTCGCCTATGAGCCGGTCTGGGCAATCGGGACCGGCAAAGTGCCAACACTCGAGCAAATTGCCGAAGTCCACAGCGCCCTGCGCGCGGCTCTGATCGCCCGCTTCGGGGCTGCAGGCCAAGACATCCCGCTGCTCTACGGCGGCTCCGTAAAGGCGGGCAATGCGGCGGATATCTTTGCCGTGCCCAATGTGGACGGAGCGCTGGTCGGGGGCGCGAGCCTGAAAGCCGCCGATTTCCGCCCCATTGTTGCAGCCCTCGCCGCGACAACGGACGCCACCATCGCCTGAGGCCCCGGTTCCGGCGGCCCTCGCAGGTCTGACCCTCGCTGGTCTGGGTGCGCTAATCGACGGGGACTGGCCGCACGCGAGCGCCGCCTGTCACACAAGGAATGAACGCCCGGGGCCCTGGTCCACGGGCGTTTTTCTATCCAGTCTTCTGAACACGAGATCAGCTTGTCATGATCTCCGGCCCCATGATCACGATTGGCAAAACCGTCGACAACCAGGGAATATAGGTGATCAGGATCAGGAACATCACAGGATCAAAACCCGCTGAGAGCATCGCATTGACAATATGCAGCGGCACCTGTTCATCCATCAGAACATGATTTATAATCAAGGCATTGGCGACCCCGAACAACAGGGTCACCGTCAGCTTTCCCGCCTCGGACAGGGTCCGGTGCGTGTAGGCATGAAAGAACGCCGTGGCTAGGGCATAGGCGGCGCCCAGCAGCACGAGCCAGGCGAACAGGTAGACCGTCAACTCCAGCGCCCACAAAATATTGGAATTGAAGACGTAGCGCGCAATGACATTGGCAAATTTCAAAAGCGTCATACCACCCAGAAGGAACACGATCAGCGTCTCTTCCAACCTACGGATAAACCCCGGCGGGTTGGCTTTGGCCCCCGACATTGTATCTCCCCAGTTTTTCAGGACCGAAAGTGGTGACCCCGGGACGGGGCGCCGATGTATCGGAGCGCACATGATGCGCGCCCCGATTACAGTGTTCAGATCACCGCATTCAGATCATCGTGTCAGATCACAGGCCTGCGTTGATAGCCTTAGCCGCGTCGATCATGTCCTGACCCACGTTATCGGAGAACTGCTCCCAAACCGGTTTCATCGCATCGACCTCGGCCTGACGCTGCTCCGAGGTCAGCTGGCGTACGGTGCCGCCTGCGGCGATGATCGCCTCTTTGGCTGCAGTGTTCACCTTGGAGGTTTCGAAGGTCCGGGTATTGGTGACCTCATGCATGATGGTCATGAACTGCTCCCGGAACTTCAGACCGGAAGCATCCGAGCGTTGAACCAGGGGTTTGTTGGCGGACATCTGCTTCATGCCGTCGTGCCAGTATCCAAGCCCCTGCAGGCCACGGCGCTGCATTCTGTTGCGCATCGCCTGACCGTCGCCCGACGCCTGAAACGCCTCCACGGCGTTGATGTTCTTGAACATGAACGGCAGGTCGAAAAGACGGAATTGTTTGGTGAATTTCTCAAACTTGGACAGGGACGGCGCGGCCAGCTGGACATCGCCCTGCAGCACGGCTTCGAGCACCTTATTGTGATCGTACAAGGTGGAATTCGGATAGACGACCATGCACATGGTGTCGTTCACCTCGTCATTTATCCGCTGTTCCAGCAGCGATGCATCGATACCTTTGAGGTGTTTGTCGGTATTGGTGACGTGGCTGAATTTGACAACGATTTCACCTTCATCGCAAGCATCGGCCGAAGCGGTGCCAGCCGTCACGGTCAGCGCCAGCACAGCGGCGGCTCAGCGGCGGCAGCAGTCAGGAACTTCATGGTGATCCTCCCGGAAATCTGTAATTTTCCTCCACGCCGAAGCAATGCCTCGGGCTTGGGCGCTAGAATTGGGAAAGGAAGCGATCCGCTCAAGCTGCGGTTCCAAAACCGCGCGGAAGCCAAATTATCTTATATTATCAATCACTTAAATACCTCTCGTGGAAAGCAAGCCACTGGCACAAGGTTTTTCAAGGAAATCAAAGGCCCCTTGGGAGATCGCCTTCACCGCCATCGGAATGTCGCCCTCGCCGGTCAGCAGCACCTCCGGCAGGTCCCGGGTTCGCGTCGCACCCCGTACTTCCATTGCAGCATTGGCCTGGAAAAGCGTGCGGCGCCGTTTGGCGGCCAGAAACAGGATGGTGCCAAAGGCCGGACAGACAGACGCCATTGCCAGCGTCTGGACCATGGCAAGGCGCCGCGCCGGAGCGACATCCATCGCCCCGGTTTTGTCGGCCGCCTTGCGCAGCAGAGCGGCGGCCATCCGCCGGTCGGCCGGATTGTCCAGCGTCAGCAAGGCGGGGTGGTCGACCGTCAGCACCGCCTGTTCGCGGTAGACCTGCAATTCTGTGCCGTCCCGGTCACGGGGCCAGCGCCAGATCGGACGCGCTGCGCTCTGCCAATGCGGTCAGGGCCTGGCAGCGGGCCAACGACCAGACGGCAACGGACAACACCACGATGGCAAGCGCAACGCCCAAAACGAGGGCAAGTCGGGGGTGGCGTGTTTCTATCATTGCGCCTCCGTCGCAAAGCCCCCCTTGCCAAGACCTGCCACCTCGGCAAAAAGCTGGTCCCATGAAGACGCTCATCCAATCCCCGACCGAGCCGGACTTTGTCCAGAGCCCCTACCCGTTCTACGATGCGGCCCGTGCGGCCGGAGCGCTCAGCTATTGGCGGGACTATGACATGGTGGCCGCCTTCAGCCATGACGCCGTGCATATGCTGCTGCGGGACCGCAGGTTCGGCCGCGAGGTGCCGCCGGAAATGGCGACAGAGGGCCCGCCGCATCTGGCGCCGTTTCTGCAGGTAGAAGCGCATTCCTTGCTCGATGCCGAGCCGCCCCGCCACACGCGCCTGCGCAAACTGGTGTTGCGGGCCTTCACCAGCCGCGAGATCAAGGCGCTGGCGCCGGGGCTGGAGGACCTCTGTCATACATTGGTGGACGCCTTTCCCAAGGACGCGCCCTTTGACCTGTTGACCGCCTATTGCACCCAGGTGCCCGTGATCGCCATCTGCCGCTTGCTGGGGGTGCCGGAAGACATGGCGCCCCAGTTGCTGGACTGGTCGCACAAGATGGTGGCGATGTATCAGGCCTCGAAGACCAACGAGACCGAGCACGCCGCCGCCAAGGCGAGCCAGGATTTCATCGATTTCCTCACCGCCTATGTCGAGGAACGCCGGGCCACGCCGGGCGAGGATCTGATCACCCGTCTGATCCAGGCCGAGGAGGACGGCGAGAGCCTGTCAACGGACGAGCTGATCGGCACCTGCATCCTGTTGCTCAATGCGGGCCACGAGGCCACGGTGCATTCGCTTGGCAATGGGGTGAAGACGATGCTGCAGCAGGGTTGGAATGCCGACTGGCTGTCGCCGGAGGGGATTGACGGGCTGGTCGAGGAGATCCTGCGATTTGATCCGCCGCTTCACATGTTCACCCGCTATGCGTACGAAACTGCCGAGGTCCTGGGCCACCGCTTTCAACGCGGCGATCAGGTTGCCCTGATGCTGGCCGCGGCCAATCGGGATCCGGAGGCGCTGGAGACGGCAGACAGGTTTGACCCCAGCAGACCGCCCAAGGTGAACAAGAGCTTTGGCGGGGGGCTGCATTTCTGCGTTGGCGCGCCGCTGGCACGAATGGAGATGCAGATCGCATTGCCCATCCTGTTTGATCGCTGCCCGAACCTGAGGCTGGCAGAGCGCCCTCAGTTCTCCAACACCTACCATTTCCACGGGCTCACGCGGCTTCTGGTCGAGACCTGACGGGCGGGTTTCCACTTCCGGCAGGCCTTGGCGGGGGAGGACCTTGCCCTGCCCGCCACGATCAATCTGCCACGATCAGCCCGCCACGATCAGCCTGCCTTGATTATCCTGCCACGATCAGCTCCCGGAGCCTGCCGCCGTCAGTCTCCCGCTCTTCAATCGACCCGGATCTGATCCAGCGGCAGGTGGGTGGTGGACTTGATCTCCTCCATCGACAGAAGCGCGGTCACATTGTGCACGCGCACCTCGGAAATCAGCGCCTGATAGAATTTGTCATAGGCGCGCGCATTCTTGACCCGCACCTTGAGGATATAGTCGATGTCGCCGGCCAGACGATGCGCTTCCTGAACCTCCGGGCGTTCCTGCAGCGCCCGCAGGAACCGCGCCTGCCAGTCCGCCTCATGTTCAGACGTGCGGATCAGAACGAAGAAACAGGCCTCAAACCCCAATGCCTCGGCATCAAGGATCATGGTCTGGTTTCCAACCACGCCCGCCTCGCGTAATTTGCGAATGCGATTCCAGACCGGGGTCTTGGAACTGCCCACCTGCTTGGCGATTTCGTCCAGCGATTGCCCTGCATCACGCTGCAGTTCCGCCAGAATTTTCTTGTCGGTGGCGTCTATCCGCACTGTCATTCCAAATTTCTCCCATGGCGAGGACATCCGGACTGCACCCTTCTCAGGAGCGGAACACATGTCCTTATTTCCCCACGCATATAGCGATCAGGTGGGAATATTTCCTATATCTAAGCTCAAGTCAAACACCAGAAACGGATCTGCTGATGCCGCGTGACACCCGCCATATACCCGCCCCCCTTTCGCCCCTGCCGGGAGCGACTGGTGTGATGTGCCCCGGTGTCGTCGCCTTTGCAGGCTCTGGCCCCGGCGACCCCGATCTGCTCACGCTCAAGGTTCTGAAGGCGCTGCAAGAGGCCGATGTCATTCTCTTCGACCGGCTGGTGAGTGCCGAAATCATGGCACTGGCCCATCAGGGCGCGCTCCTCGAAGACGTCGGCAAGGAGGGGTTTGGCCCCTCCATGGCGCAGGAGGAGATCTGCGCCCGCCTGGTGCACCACGCCCGAAAGGGGCGCAAAGTGCTGCGGCTGAAATCCGGGGACCCCAGCCTTTTTGGCCGGCTCGACGAAGAGCTGACCGCCTGCGAGACGGCAGATGTCGACACGGTTATCCTGCCGGGGATCACTGCCGCCTCGGCGGCCGTTGCGGCCATCGGACAGAGCCTGACACAACGGGGGCGCAATTCCTCGGTGCGGTTCCTGACCGGCCATGACATGAAAGGCTTTGCCGATCACGACTGGGCTCAGCTGGCCCGTCCGGGCGAAGTCGCCGCCGTCTACATGGGCAAGAAATCCGCCCGTTTCGTTCAGGGCCGCATGCTGATGCACGGCGCTGACCGGGCCACCCCCGTGACCGTGGTCGAAAACGCCTCCCGCGCTGATCAGCGGGTGCTGTCCACGACCCTTGACCAATTGCCCGCCGATCTGGCCGCAGCTGACTTTGGCGGCCCGGCGCTCACCTTTCTGGGGCTGGCACCACGCCAACACGCCGCCGCCGCCCTGCCCCATACACGGGACCAAACACAGATGGAGCTTGCCTGATGCCCCGCGCTTTCACCCCCAAAGTGGTCACCGCCAACGATCTGCTGGAAGGCGATGTGATCTACCTCACGCCGGCCGGTGGCTGGACCCGCGAGCTGTCAGAGGCCGAACTGATCACCGACGAAGCCGAGGCGCAGTTGCGCCTGCTGGATGCGCAGAGCCAGCCCAAGATTGCCGTTGGCGCCTATCTGGCCGATGCCAAGGCAGGCGAGCAGGGCCCCGAGCCCACCCACTTCCGCGAGGAATTCCGCCGCACCGGCCCCTCGAACTATCGCCACGGCAAACAGGAGGCCGCAGCCAATGTATAAGTACAATGACTTTGACAGCGCCTTTCTGGCTGAACGCAACCGCCAGTTCCGCGCCCAGGTAGAACGCCGCATCGATGGCGCCCTGACCGAGGACGAGTTCAAGCCGCTGCGTCTGATGAACGGTCTCTATCTGCAATTGCACGCCTATATGCTGCGGGTGGCGATCCCCTACGGGACCCTGAACCCCGATCAGATGCGAGCGCTGGCCCTGCTGGCACAGAAATGGGACAAGGGCTATGGCCATTTCACCACCCGTCAGAACATCCAGTACAACTGGCCGAAGCTGAAAGACGTGCCGGACATGCTGGACGCGCTGGCAGAGGTCAACCTGCATGCCATCCAGACCTCGGGCAACACCATCCGCAACGTGACCGCCGACCATTTTGCCGGTGCCGCCGCGGATGAGATCGAGGACCCCCGCCCGATTGCCGAGCTGATCCGCCAATGGTCCACCGACCACCCGGAATTCCAGTTCATGGGTCGCAAGTTCAAGATCGCCGTCTCGGGTGCTGCCAACGACCGTGCGGTTCTGAAGGCGCATGACCTGGCGGTGAAGATCGTGCGCAATGACGCGGGCGAGATCGGCTATCAGGTGCTGGTGGGCGGCGGTCTTGGCCGCACCCCGATGATCGGCAAGGTGCTGAACGACTATGTCGCGGCCGACGATCTGCTGCCCTATATCGAGAGCGTGATTTCGGTCTGGAACCAGCTTGGCCGCCGCGACAACAAATATAAGGCCCGCATCAAGATCACCGTGCACGAACTCGGCCTCGACAAGATCCGCGAGCTGACCGAAGACCGCTTTGCACAGGTGCGCCCGACCTTCGGTGGTGCCGATCAGGCGCTGTTTGAGGACATCAAACGTCACTTTGCGGCGCCCGCCTTCCGCGAGGGTGGCACCGAGGCCTATGACGCCGCCTATGAAGCCGACCCGGTGTTCCGCGCCTGGGCCGATACCAACCTTGCCGCGCACAAGGCGCCGGGACATGCGATCGCGACGATTTCGATCAAGAAGCACGGCGCGACTCCGGGCGACGCCACGGCCGAACAGATGCGCGAAATGGCTGATATTGCCGAGGCCTACGCCTATGGCGAGCTGCGCATCAGCCACGAGCAGAACGTGATCCTGCCGCATGTGCACAAGAACGACCTGCCCGCGATCCACGCGCGCCTGAAGGCGGCGGATCTGGCGACGGCCAATATTGGCCTGATCTCGGACATCATCGCCTGCCCCGGCATGGACTATTGCGCCCTGGCCACGGCCCGCTCGATCCCGGTCGCGCAGGAGATCGCCACCCGCTTTGAGGATCTGAAGCTGGAACATGACGTGGGCCATCTGCAGATCAAAATCTCCGGCTGCATCAACGCCTGTGGCCACCACCATGTGGGCCATATCGGCATCCTCGGGCTGGATCGTGCAGGGGTGGAGAACTACCAGATCACCCTGGGCGGCGATGCCACGGAAACGGCCGCCATCGGCACCCGCACCGGCCCGGGCTTTGCCTATGACGAGATCGTGCCCGCGATCGAGCGTATCATCACCGCCTACCTCGAGCTGCGGGAGAGCGAAGAGGAGACCTTCCTGCAGACCTACCGTCGGGTCGGCATGGAGCCGTTCAAAGTCGCGCTCTATCCTGCGGCAGAGAAAAAGGTGGCCTGAGCCATGGCCCGCATTGTTCAGGATATACAGGATCTTCCCGGCGCTGCCCGCGTCGGGGACGATCTGGCCGGGAAAGTGAAGGCGCTGAATGCGCGTTTCAAGCATCACTCGGCCACCTCCGTGATGGAGGGTGCCCTGCGCGATGCCGGGAATGTCGCTCTGGTCTCTTCCTTTGGGGCGGAGTCGGTCGTGCTGCTGCATATGGCCGCCGTCATCAACCCGATGGTGCCGGTGTTGTTCGTGGATACCGAACTGCTGTTCACTGAAACGCTGGTCTACCAGCAAGAGGTGAGCGAGCGTCTGGGGCTGCGCAATATCCGCGTCATCAAGGCCGATGACATCGCCGAAAAAGATCCCTATGGCGCGCTCCGGTTTTCGGACACCGATGCCTGCTGCAGCCTGCGCAAGACGGTGCCGCTGCAAAAGGCGCTGGCGGGCTATGACGGCTGGATCACCGGCCGCAAGCGGTTCCAGTCCGGAACCCGCGCTGCCCTCGATTTCTTTGAGGTCGAAGACGGAACCGGCCGCATGAAGATCAACCCGCTGGCCCATTGGGCCCCCGAGGATGTGCGCGCCTATATGGATGAAAACCGCCTGCCCCGTCACCCGCTGGTGGCCAAGGGCTATCCGTCGATCGGCTGTGCCCCCTGCACATCGCCGGTCAAGGACGGCGAAGACCCCCGCGCCGGCCGCTGGCGCAACCAGAACAAGGAAGAATGCGGCATCCACGTGGTGGATGGCAAATTCATCCGTACAGGAGTTTGAACGATGAGCGTTATCGTAACTGACGCGGGCTTTGCCCATGACGACTGGACCGGCGGTTTTGAGGGCGCAGCAGTGCTCGATCTCGCCTCCGATACTGACCCGGCGAACCTCAGGGACCAACTCGACGGCATTGAAATGATCCGGGTCGATTTCCCGTCTTTTGCCGACGGTCGCGGGTTCACTATTGCGCGCATGCTGCGTCTCATGGGATACAGCGGGCGTCTGCGGGCCAAGGGTCATGTGATCTCGGATCAATATGCCATGGCACGCCGTGTCGGATTTGACGAGGTGGAGATTTCGGATGATCTCGCCACCCGTCAGCCCGAAGGCGACTGGCTTTCCCGTGCCAACTGGCAGAGCCACAACTATCAGGCCCGCCTGCGCGCGCAGTCCAACGCCGCCCGCTAAGCCAGCCCCAGCCCCCGGAATCGTCAGCCCCTGCCTGCCCCGGCGCAGGAAGGGTTTACCTGACTTGGATCAAAGCTTAATCAGAGGTGTCGGCCTATGACTGTCGGCAAGAACTAGATGAACGAGATTGCACCCGTGACAGATGCTGCCACCCCCGCTCCCGAAGCGACCCCGACCGCAGAGACGACCCCTGCTCCAAAGGCGACCCCGACCCTGCCCGACGCCCAGACCGTCACAGAGGTAAAACACTGGACCGACCGGCTGTTTTCCTTCCGCGTCAGCCGTCCGGCCAGCCTGCGCTTCCGCTCGGGCGAGTTCGTGATGATCGGGTTGATGAACGATCCCGACCCCAAGACCGGCAAGGTCAAGCCGCTGCTGCGCGCCTATTCCATCGCCTCGCCCAGCTGGGACGAGGAAATGGAATTCTACTCGATCAAGGTCCAGGACGGCCCGCTGACCTCGAAGCTGCAGCACATCAAGGTCGGTGACGAGATCATTCTGCGTCCGAAACCCGTCGGGACCCTGGTGCATGACGCGCTGATCCCCGGCAAACGGATCTGGTTCTTTGCCACCGGCACCGGCTTTGCGCCCTTCGCCTCGCTGCTGCGCGAACCTCAGACCTATGAGGACTATGACGAGGTCATCATCACCCATACCTGCCGCGAGGCGGGCGAGCTGCAATACGGTCAGGAGCTGATCGAAAGCCTGAAAACCGACGAGTTGCTCAACGAGCTGATTGGCGACGGGTTCTGGAAGAAGATCAAATACTACCCGACCACCACCCGTGAAGAGAGCGCCAAGATGGGGCGGATCACCGATTTGATGCGCTCTGGCGAGGCCTTCGAGGACCTCGGTGTGCCGCCGCTCAATCCGGAAAGCGATCGCGCCATGATCTGTGGCAATCTGGCGTTCAACCTTGAGCTGAAAGACCTGTTTGAAAACACATATGGTCTGGAAGAAGGTGCCAATTCCAAACCGGCGCATTTTGTGGTGGAGAAGGCCTTTCTCGACTAAACAGCGGCCTGCCGCACGCGGAGACCCGGTCTGGATATCCCTGCCCGGATATCCCGGCCTGGATCTTCATGTCAGAATGTCCCTTCCCGGATGTCCTTTGCCCCCTTGTACAGGTCGGTGTTTGCAAGACCGTCTGGCGGCGGCATAGGCCGGTTGGAATTCACCGCCCTCACGACCAAGGTCGCGAGGGCGGTTTTCGATTCCGTTGCATGGATCAGGACCGCGGCCAGTCGGCCTGATCACATCAGCTCAAAACCCCAATGCGCTGCGGGCCTGTTCCAGTGCGACCTTCAGAAGCTCGGGATTGTCCCGCGCCTGCGTGATTGCCGATTTCACGGCCGTCTTCTTGAGCGGATCCAGCGCCGAACCGTCGATCATCTCGATGACCTTATCGTAATTGAACCCCTCTGGCGTCAAGAAGGCCGCCGCCGTTTCCGACCCTGTTTCCGCCCCCTCGGCAGAGACGCTTGCGCCAGCCTCCGCGCTCGCGGCCGCGCCGCCCTCGGGCAGAGCCTCAGATACGGCTTCCGACAGGGCCTCCTGTGTTGACTCGACAACCGCGCTGGCATCCTCGCCAAGCGCTGTGGCCTGGTCCTGGATGTCGCCAAGCGCGTCTTCCAACACCGCTGCTGCCCCGTCACCAGCCTCCCGCAGCGCCTCTTCCGCTTCACTGACCGCACCTTCGACATCCGTCTCGACCTGACCCTCGGTCTCCACACGGGCCGGCTGCGACGGGGCCGTCTCTTCGTTGGCGATCTCCTCGGGGGCCTCGGTCAGGCTCGTGTCGTCCGTCTGTCTGAGATACCAGACGGCGCCCGCGACGGCGACCAGGGCGACCGCGACGCCCACTCCTGCAATCTTCATGGCAATGCTCTCCCATGGCAATGTCCCGACAAGGGACTGTATGGAATTGTTCTTCAACCTTGACGTGCGATCCAACAAGGGGGAAGTCTATGCTAGCGCTCCCCTGGGCCAGGTTCCGCCGCAGTGGACGAAGAATCGGCGAATTATCTCGCCAAACCGGGAAACCGCGGCGTTTCCACCTTGCAAGACGGCCCCACACCGCTTAAATTCCGCACTCGAAATTCTGCAATTATCAAAGGATAGAACCCATAGCTCGCAGACCTCATAACGCGCCGCCAACCCGTGAAACCGGCCCGCGCGTCAACGACAAAATTCGCTCTCCCGAAATTCGCCTGATTGGTGCAGACGGCGATAACGTCGGTGTCGTGCATCCCGCGAAGGCCATGCAGATGGCCGAAGAAGCCGGGCTGGATCTGGTGGAAATCTCGCCGAATGCCGCTCCGCCGGTCTGCAAGATCATGGACTATGGCAAGTTCAAATACGAGCAGCAGAAACGCGAGAGCGAAGCGCGCAAAAAGCAAAAGATCATCGAGGTCAAAGAGGTCAAGTTCCGTCCGAATACGGATACGAACGACTACGACGTGAAGATGCGAAATGTCTTCAAGTTTCTGGAAAACGGAGACAAAGTCAAAATCACGCTCCGTTTTCGTGGTCGCGAAATGGCCCACCAGAACCTCGGTCGCGAGCTGCTGGAACGGGTCGCTGTTGACGTCAAGGAAATCGGCAAGATCGAGAACATGCCGAAGATGGAAGGCCGTCAGATGATCATGATGATCGGTCCGCTTCCGGCAAAATAGATCCTCGCCGAATATCCACAGTTCCTACCAAGGCCCCGCAGTTCGATGCGGGGCTTTTGCGTTTCACGCTCTCACATCTCCTTTCCCCTATATCCGTTAAATGTCTGTTTTCGTTATCGGAACCTTAAGACAATGCAGATTAGGATCGCTCATCATCCTCAAGAACGGAATCCGCATGAGCCTCATCGACATCCAGAATAAAGCCATCATGGCTATTGGGCCCTGCCGTATCGCTTCCCTTTCTTTGGTGGCGCTGGTGCATCAGGATGCCGATGTCACAGGCAATGAACCCAGCGAGCGCGCGTTAAAGCTGTCGACCTCCCGGATCGCAAACGCCTACCGCATGCTCACCACGGGTCTCATTGAACAATTGGCTGAACATGATTACGAATTGCCGCCAGAGCTGGAGTCACGGCGTCTCGCCTGCGTCGAGGCGCTGGAACCCCTGCACGAGGCGGTCGAAAGCCATGACGGCACCATCATGGCCCGTATCTCGGCGATCCCCAAGGTTGCTGAATTGTGCCTTCATTCACTGGAGCCGATGACGTCACGGTTTCTGGATGAACTGGTAGAGCAACTCACGAAGGTCCAACGCGACCGCGAAGCAAAGCGATCCGGCGAAATGCTGGAGGCCGTCAAAAACGCCGAAGCGGTCGGGCGAAACATCCGTCTGATTGCCTTCAACGCCTCTATCGAAGCCGCCCGTATCGGGGATCAGGGTAAAGGCTTTGCGGTTATCGCGACCGAGATCCGGACCCTTGCCGACAGGACACAATCCCTGTTGAACAATATCGCCACTTTCTTGCGCGCCTGACACCACAGAGGTCGCAAAGAACAGCAACGCCCCCTCGGGCAAGGCGCCAGAGAACATCACTGTGGCGCCTTGGTCTTGTTCATGATCGATCGAAAATTGCGTCAAACGGCGGCGGCAACCGCGCGGCGGGTCATCACATTCACCAAATGGGCACGGTAGGCTTTGGTGCCGTGAATGTCTCCGATCATACCATCAGGATCGACGCTGAGAGCGCTAATCGCATCCGGCGTAAAACTCGACGCCAACGCCGCTTCGGCATCTGTCCAGCGAAACACTCCTTCTTCCGATGCTCCCGTCACGGCAACTCGCACACCATCTGCAAACCGCGCCGCAAAAACCCCAACCATGGCAAATCGCGAGGCCGGCTGCACAAATTTTTGATAGTTGGCCGCCTCCGGCACTGGAAACTTCACCGAAACGACAATCTCGCCCTCCTCCAATGCAGTGGTAAACATCCCTTGAAAATACTCATCTGCAGGAATCTCCCGGGTATTGGTCACAATGGTCGCGCCGGACCCCAAGGCCGCCGCCGGATAGCAGGCAGCAGGATCATTATTCGCCAATGATCCGCCAAGAGTGCCCCGATTGCGAACCGCCGGATCCCCGATCTGCCCCGCAAGAGCCGCCAGGGCGGGATAGGTGCCCACCGCGCCTGAAGCGACCTCCGCATGTGTTGTTGCCCCCCCGATCACCAACTGGCCGTCGTCCTGCAAACCTATCCCCTGCATCTCAGCCACACCGCTCAGGCTGACCAGAGTAGTCGGCATTGCAAGACGTTGCTTCAGCGTCGGAATCAGAGTTTGCCCGCCCCCCAACGCCTGTGCTTCTTCCGCGTTCAATGCGGCAACGGCCTCGGCGACACTCGCCGGGCGTGTGAACTCGAATTCATACATCGCATATCCTTTCCAAAAACCGGCTTCCGGCTTTCATCTTTCCATAAATACCTCGGGGAGCGCGAGGGGCAGAGCCCCTCGTTCCCGTGATCAGCCCTGCATTGCTGCCCAGACGCGCGCGGGCGACAGAGGCATATCGATATGGGTCACATCCTTGCCCGCCGACCGCAGCGCATTGACCACCGCATTGACCACCGCAGGCGGTGAACCGATTGCCCCGGCCTCGCCGCATCCCTTCACCCCCAACGGATTGTGGGTACAGGGGGTCTGACAGGAATGGTCAACCTCGTAGAACGGCACATCATCCGCCCGGGGCATCGCATAATCCATGAAGGAGGCTGATAGCAGCTGGCCGTTTTCATCATAAACGCAGCCTTCAAGAAGCGCTTGCCCGATGCCCTGTCCAATACCGCCGTGCACCTGTCCATCAACGATCATCGGATTGACGATATTGCCGAAATCATCCGCCGCAGCAAAGCGCGCAATGCTGACTTTTCCGGTTTCGGGATCCACCTCAACCTCGCAGGCATAGGCCCCTGACGGATAGGTGAAGTTCGACGGATCATAGAAAGCCGTTTCCTCCAGACCGGGTTCGATCTCCTCCAGCGGGTAGTTGTGTGGCACATAGGCGGCCAGGGTCACATCTCCCCAGGCCACCGATTTATCCGTCCCTGCAACGGAAAACTGACCGTCCTTGAGCTCGATATCCGCATCTGCGGCCTCCATCAGATGGGCAGCGATTTTCTTGGCCTTGGCAATGATCTTCTCGGTGGCCCGCACCATGGCAGAGCCCCCAACCGCCAGCGAACGAGACCCGTAGGTCCCCATCCCCATCGGCGCATTGTTGGTATCGCCATGCTCGATCTCCACCATGTTTTCGTCGATACCGATCATGGAGGCGATCACCTGCGGAAAGGACGTCTCATGCCCCTGCCCGTGACTGTGAGATCCGGTCATCACCACGATCCCGCCGGTGGCATTCACCCGTACCGTGGCGCTTTCATAAAGCCCTGCACGTGCCCCCAGCTGACCGACCAGGTTTGAGGGCGCAATCCCGCAGGCCTCGATATAGCAGTTGACCCCAAGCCCTCTCAATTTCCCCGCGCGCTCACTCTCGGCGCGGCGCGCGGCAAATCCGGCAATGTCGGCGATCTCTTCCAGCTTGTCCATTGTCGCGACATAGTCACCGGTGTCATATTCCACCGCCACAGGCGTGGCGTAGGGAAATTCGGTGATGAAGTTCTGGCGGCGCAACGCGATTGGGTCGACTCCCAATTCCAGCGCCGCCTTGTCAATGACCCGTTCCAGCTGGAACGTTGCCTCGGGCCGTCCCGCGCCGCGGTAGGCATCCACCGGCACTGTATTTGTGAACACGGCTTTCACATTCACATAGATCAGCGGCGTCTTGTAATTGCCGGCCATCAGCGTGCCATGAAGCCAGGTCGGCACGGAGGGCGCAAAGGTGGACAGATAGGCCCCCATATTGGCAAGCGTATCGGTCCGCAGCGCGGTAAAGTTGTTGTCCGCATCCAGCGCCAGCTCAATCTTGGTGACATGATCGCGGCCATGGGCGTCGCTCATGAAGGCCTCGGACCGGGACGATGTCCATTTGACCGCGCGGTTCAACGCCTTGGCGGCAAAGGTGCAAAACGCCTCTTCCGCGTAGTGAAAGATCTTTGACCCGAAACCACCGCCGACATCCGGCGCCACCACCCGCAGCTTGTGTTCAGGAATGCCCAGGACAAAGGCCCCCATCAAGAGACGGATCACATGCGGGTTCTGGCTGGTGGTATAGAGCGTCGAATCCCCTGTGGCGCGATTGAAATCGCCGACCGCAACGCGCGGTTCCATCGGATTGGCGACCAGACGGTTGTTGACCAGCTCCAGCGAGGTGACATGCGCTGCCGCTTCAAAGGCCGCGTTGACCGCCGCCTTGTTGTCTTCGACAAACCCCCAGTCATAACAGAGGTTCGACGTCAGGTCGTCATGCACCTTCGGCGCGCCCTCCGCCAGCGCGGCTTTCATGTCGACGACGGCAGGCAGCTCTTCGATGTCGAGTTCAATCGCTTCGGCCGCGTCGCGGGCCGCCTCCGCTGTCTCTGCGACCACGGCGGCAATCGGGTCCCCGACGTGACGGACCTTGCCCTGCGCCAGCACCGGATGCGCCGGCTCCTGCATCACCTCGCCGAAACGGTCGGTCACCTGCCAGCCGCAGGGGATGCTGCCGACGCCTTCGAAATCCGCGCCCGTAAAGATCCGCAGCACCCCCGGCATGGCGGCGGCCTCGGCGGTCTCGATGCTGGTGATCCGGCCATGCGCTACATCCGAGCGCAGGAAATGCACATAGGCCTGGCCATTCAGATTGATGTCGTCGGTGTAATTTCCGGTCCCGCTCAGGAACCTGATGTCTTCGCGCCGTTTGCTTGCAGCACCGATGCCGCTCTCCTTGGCGTCAATATCCTTAGGCATATTCCAATCTCCTCCCAATGGATCTCAGACCTCGGCGTCAGGGGCCATGGTGTCAGGGGCTCCTCTTCCCCTGGCCGCAAGGCCTGACCGATCGGTCTGTCCAAATGTCTCGGGTCACACGGGGCCCTTGCTGAAAATACGAGGCCCCGACGCTCAATCCTGCGGGCGTTATTCGGCCGCTATGGCAGACACATCCTGCCCCGAAGCCGCCATGATCGCCTTCACAATGTTGTGGTAGCCCGTGCATCGACACAGGTTCCCTTCGAGGTAGTGCCGAATCTCAGCCTCCGAGGGCTTTGGGTTGTCTTTCAACAGAGCCGCAGCAGACATCACCATGCCGGGCGTACAGAACCCGCACTGCAACCCGTGATGTTCCTGAAACGCGGCCTGAATGGTATTGAGCGTACCGTCTGCGGCAGCCTGGCCTTCGATGGTTGCGACCTCTGCCCCTTCGGCTTCGAGCGCCAGCATGGCGCAGGATTTCACGGCCTTGCCATCCACATGGACCACACAGGCGCCACATTGGCTGGTGTCACAGCCCACATGCGTGCCGGTCATGCCCAATGTCTCTCTCAGGAACGACACCAGCAGAGTACGGCCTTCAACCTCACCCGATGCGGCTTTGCCGTTCACGGTCATCGTGACCTTCGTCATAAATTCCTCCCTAGCTGAATTCAAAAATGTCTGGCTCGTTTCAGTTAACCATGCGTAAAGAGTTGGCGCGAGGACTTTTTGCACCCGCCCGTCGGTTGCGGACCAGATCAGCGGCCCTGGCGGCTCTCGGGCACACTCAGGCGGTGTCTTCGCGACGCGGACGTGGCCGCGTGGGAATTTCCTTCAAAAGCCCCCCCACCCCCATCGCGGCAATATCGAAGGAGGACACCGGGATGCCACAGGCCACCCGCTCCAGCACCCAATCGGCGCCGTTCAGGGCAGGCGATCGCGCACATCCCGGCAGGCCGATCACCGGCTTTTCTCCAAGATGTCCTAAAAACAAGAGGTTGCCCGGATCGACCGGCATCCCGAAACGCGTCATGCTGCCCCCGGCCTTGCGGAGCGCTTCGGGTGCGACATCCATCGGATCGGAGGTCGCAGAGCCGGTCAGAACCAAAAGGATCTCGCCCGGTGCCTCCCGCAAGGCTGTGGCAATCTCGCCGGTCTGATGGCGCACCACGATGCGGCGGCTGAGGTCGATGCCCATGCGCGCCAGCCGTCCGGACATGGCCGCGCGCCCCTTGTCGGACGGGGTGTCGGCAGTGACGCGGGTTTCGATCAATGTCGCGGTGCGAAAGGCCGGCGGCCGCACATGGATCGCACCGGCCGCCGCCGCCATCGCGCTCTCGAGATGCGTTTGCGGCACCGCATAGGCGATGATCTTGATCGTCGCGATCATGCCATCGGCGTCCACCCGGTGAAAATCCGGCACCGTGGCGACAGAGATCATCGGATCGACGCTGTTGAGGCCGAGGATTCGGCTGCTCTCGATCCGCACCACTCCGGGCGTCGTGGCATAGAGGTTCACCCGCCCGGCGCCCGCCCCCGAGATCCGCAGACCCAGGGTCTGTGGCTCGGGCGCGATGGCGTCAGCCAGGAGTTGCGCGGCGCGGTCCTCGTGCAGATCGCCCGGTTCCAACCGGGCGACGACAACCTCTGTGAACCCTGCGGCCTGCAGGGACGTGACATCCGCAAGCCCCAATCTGGTGCCCTTGGCGATGCGCCTATCGGCCCCCTGCAACGAATGTGCGAGCAGACAGCCCTCGGCATTCTGAACCGAAACCGGCCCGAATTTCATGCGGCTTTGCCCCGCAGCACCGCCGTCATTTCCGCCAGAATCGACACGGCGATTTCCGACGGGCTGGCGGCGCCGATGTCCAGCCCGACTGGTCCGTGAATGCGCGCGATGTCCTCCTGCGAGAAGCCCGCCCCGATCATTCTTTGCCGTCGCTGGCCATGGGTGCGGGAGGAGCCCAGCGCCCCGATATAAAAGCAATCGCCGCGCAGCCCGGCCTCCAGTGCGGGATCGTCCAGTTTCGGATCGTGGGTCAGCAACACCAGCGCCGTGCGGCCGTCCAGGCCGAGCTGTTCCACCGCCTCATCGGGCCAGTCATCAACAATCGTCTCGCCGGGAAACCGCTCGGCCGAGCCAAAGGCCGCGCGCGGCTCGATCAGCACCGGGTCATACCCCGCGAGCCGCGCCATCGGCACCAGGGCCTGCGCGATATGAACGGCGCCCACCACGATCAATCGCAGCGGCGGATTGTGGACCGCGACAAATGTCTCGCCGTCCTCCTCGACGCCAGAGCGGTCGGTCTTCATGCGCTCGGGGTAGGATGCCGGGTTCACCAGACGGCCCTCGCCGCTCGGCAGATTGACCTCATAGGCCAGCGCCCGCCGTTCACTGCGCGCCAGAACCAGCGCCTCCAGCGTCTCCTCCGGCAGAGTTTTGCCGACCGGTTCCAATAACACCCGTATGGTGCCGCCACAGGCAAGGCCCGCAGCAAATGCATCCTCGTCGCTGACCCCGAATTCCAACAGTTTGTGACGCCCGGTCTGCAGCGCCTCCTGCGCTTCGACGATGACGGCGCCCTCCACGCAGCCCCCCGAGACCGAGCCCTCCATGCGGCCATCGCCGGCCACTACCAGCTGGGCCCCGGTGCGGCGCGGGGCCGAGCCCCAGGTGTCCACCACGGTGGCCAGCACCGCTCCCGCTCCCTCGCGATGCCAGGCAAGCGCGCGCTCGGGCGCCGCGTCAAAACGAGAAATATCAACCTGTTCAGTGCCAGATTCCATGAGGGTCCCCCGGTGCCTGTTGTTCATGTGAGTTGCGTGAAAGCTTGTGCCTAACGCAACGGAATTCAAGGTCAATTCGCCCCTGCAGAGCCGTGCTGATAGGTCGCGCCCTCATAGCATGGCCATCAATCGAGCCTTGTCGCCCGCATCTTCCGGCCGCGAAATCACCTCGGCCAACTCGGCGAGCGATGCGATATTATGCCCCGCCCGAAAGCTGTCCACATAGGGCAGCATAGCACGTATTCCCTGCGCGCGCGGCGCAAAGCCGTCCCAACGCATCAACGGATTGAGCCAGATCACGCGCCGGGCTGAAAGCTGCAGACGTTGCATCTCCCGTGCGAGATCCTCTGGCTGTTCCCGATCAAGCCCATCGGTGACCAGCAGCACCACCGCCCCCGACCCCATCACCCTGCGGGACCAATCCCGGTTGAAGTGATGCAGACAGGCGCCAATTCGCGTGCCCCCTTGCCAGTCCTGCGCCTCGGCCCCAGCCGCCGCCAATGCCGCATCGACGTCACGCTGCCCGAGATGGCGGGTGATATTCGTCAGCCGCGTGCCGAAGGTAAAACCGTGTACGCGCGACCAGCCCTGACCTTTGGCATTGGCGACCGCATGCAGGAAATGCAGCACCATGCGGCTGTATTGGCTCATCGAACCCGAAATATCGCAGAGCACGACAAGGTTCGGCCAGCGCTCAGCCTGTGCGACCCGGGCGAACCGGTGAATTTCGCCGCCGTTGCGCCCAGCGCTACGCAACGTGCGCCGCCAATCCGCCCGTGCGCCCAACAAGGACGCCCGAAGGCGGCGCGTTCTCAGGGGCTTCACCGGCAAACTCAACCGGGCCAGAAGGCGTTTTGCCTCGGCCACCTCCGCCGTGCTCATCTGCTCGAAATCCAGCGTCCGAAGCCGTTCCTGCGCCGAGAGGGTCAGGCTGGCATCGACCTCGATCTCCGTCCCGTCGCTCTCTGTGTCTGCGGCATCCTGAGGCTCCTCCGGGCGTTGCCCCTCCAGCAGCGCCTCTGCCGCACGTTTTTCAGCCGGTTTGGCCGCGCGCTCTTCCTGTACGCCCCGGATGGCAGGCAACATTGCCGCCATCATATGTTCAAGATATCTCGGATCGCGCCAATACAGACGAAAGACCTGCGCAAAGACTGCCCGGTCTTCCGGCCGCGATACGAAACACGCATGCAGGGCCCAGTAAAAGTCCCGCCGGGAGGTGAAGCCTGCGGCAGAAATCGCCTCCACCGCATCCATCACCCGGCCCGTTCCCACGCGCAAACCCGCCTTGCGCAGCGCCCGTGCGAAATGCGTGATATTGCTCACCAGTTTTGGAGTGTCCGGCAGGCTGAGCGGGGCATATTCGGGCATTATGTCACCACACGGCCGACTGTCACCACAGGGCCGACGGTCACCTGACGGCCCACCGCATCCGAGGCCCCCGAACGGGTCTGGCGCCCGCCCTTCATCGGGTGTTGCCTTCCTGATCCGGCAGCGATGCACGGGCGGCATCGAGAATGCGTTTCGCCTCCGATCCCTGCAGTTTGGCGATGTCATCTTGGTACTTCAGGATCGCGCCCAGCGTGTCGGCGATCACCTCGGGGCTCAGCGTGACCACATCCAGTGCAAGAAGACAGTTTGCCCAGTCGATGGTTTCAGCGACGCCGGGCTTCTTGAACAGATCCTCCGTGCGCAGCGCCTGAACATAGGCGACAACCTCCCGGCTCAGCGCGGTGGCCGCCTCAGGCACCCGCGCGTTCAAAATGTCCAGTTCGCGATCAAACTCCGGATAGTCCACCCAGTGGTACAGGCAACGCCGTTTCAGCGCATCATGCACCTCGCGGGTGCGATTGGAGGTCAAAATCACCATCGGCGGCTCCGGCGCCTTGATCGGGCCCAACTCCGGAATCGTCACCTGAAAGTCCGACAGAGCCTCCAGCAGGAAGGCCTCGAACGGCTCATCCGTGCGGTCGATTTCGTCGATCAGCAAGATCGGAGCCCCCGCCGCATCCGGCCGCATCGCCTGCAACAAGGGGCGCTCGATCAGATACTCGCGGGAGAACAACTCCGCCTGCAAACCCTCCCGGTCGGCCTGCCCGGACACCTCGGCCGTGCGGATCGCCACCATCTGCGCCGCAAAGTTCCACTCATATACCGCGCTGGCGGCATCCAGACCTTCGTAGCACTGCAGCCGTATCAGACGACGCCCTGTCACCGCCGCCATGGCCTTTGCAATCTCGGTCTTGCCGACGCCGGCCTCTCCCTCGAGAAACAACGGGCGACCGAGCCGCAGCGACAGATACACCACCGTCGCAAGGGCGCGACCACAGACATATCCGACCTCCGACAGCGCCGATTGCACCTCATCGATGGACGAAAATCCCGGCCCCTGCCCCCCCGTATCACTCGCCATAATCTTCTGCCTCCCCCCGGCTCTCTCTGTCTGCTGGTAACAGGCCACGTGCAGCCCCCTGCCGTCAAGCGGAGCGACAGCAACAGATCGCAGCCATCCGCGCGCCATAGATTGACGTCGGGCCGGCCCGGATGCGACAAGACGGGCGCGCCCGGAGGCCGATCGGAGCGGCGCCCGCCCCCATGACCGGCGGCGCGCGGCTCGGGTGATCGGCGGACGAAAGGAAGGAACAGCGGCCATGCGCATCACGGCGGTGACATGCGTCAAAAACGAGGGACCGTTCCTTTTGGAATGGATCGCCTACAACAGGCTGATCGGCGTGACCGATTTCCTGTTCTATTCCAACGACTGCAGCGATGGCTCGGACGCGTTGCTGGACTGTCTGGCTGCCCGCGGCGGCGTCACTCATCTGCCCAATCCGGCGGAGGGACGGGCCTACCAGATGGAAGCGCTCAGGGATTGCGCCCATCGCCCGGTGGTACAACAGGCCGACTGGCTGTGGATCGCCGACATCGACGAATTCCTGAACATCCACACCGGCGATCACACCATCCCCGCCCTGATCGAGGCCTCAGGGACCCCGCAGGCGATTTCGGTGACGTTTCAGTTCTTCGCCAACGGCGGGATCACGGCCTTCGAGGATCGGCCCGTCATCGAACAGTTTACCCGCTGTCATAATCCGGACATCTGGTGCGGCGAGACCGCGATCGAGGTAAAGACCCTGGTGCGGTCAGATTTCCCGCTTGGGTATTACGGCGCCCACCGCCCGTTCCTGCGGAAAAATATCCCGGCAGACAAACGCCCCGTTTGGACCGATGGCAGCGGTCGGGCGGTCCCGCACCGGTTTCTGATCGCCGCCACAGAGCGGCGCATCCGCAAATTCCCCGCCAAAGGGGCGCGCCAGCTTGCCACGCTCAACCACTATGCGCTGCGGTCCCTCGACAGCTATCTGGTCAAGAACGACCGGGGCGATGTCAATCGCGAGCATCGCGCCTTTGATGACACCTATTGGCGCGAGCGCAATGACCCCGCCTGGGAGGACCGCTCCATTCACCGCCTGTTGCCGGCCCTGACGGCAGAGCTGGCACGGTTGAAATCCGACCCCGAGATCGCCCGCCTGCATGAGACCTGTGTCGCACGGCACCGGCAGCGCCGGGATCAGTTGCTGGCCCGCAAGGACTATCAGGACATGCGGCGGCAACTGGAGACCGCATCGCCCCTGCCACCGGCAGAAGAGGCCATGCTCCTGCGGCTGGGGTTGATGGCATGAGCCTTGAAGTCATCAATCTGGGCCTGCCCAAATCCGGCACCACAACGCTGAAGCGGGCACTGACCGAAGCAGGCTACTCCGTGGCCGACCACCGTGTGAAGGCGATGGAGGACAAGACCAACCCGGCCGATCGCGTATTCGTCGGGGCCCTGATGTATGAAGGGCTTTATAAATACGGCGACCCGGCCGCGCTGTTCGAAGGGGTTCAGGCGCTGTCGGAAATCAGCTCTATCTACGGCGGCCATTCGATCTGGCCGCAATGCGATCATGCCATGCTGCTGGCGCTGCGCAAATTGCATCCCAAGCTGCGGTTCATCGCGACCCGGCGCAATACCGAAGCGCTGGCACATTCGATCATGCGCTGGAGCAACCTTGGTACGCAGCGTATCCCGCGCTCGACGGTGCCCGGGCTGCCCCCCGGCTATGGCCATGAGATCGACGAACAGATGATCTGGATCGACGGTCACTATGAGGCGCTGGCCCATTGGTTTCGCGACGACCCGCTCTATCTGGAGCTGGACGTGGCCGCGCCCGACGCCGCCGGTCAGCTGGCGCAATTCCTCGGGCGGGACATGCCCTGGTGGGGGCAGGCCAACATCAACCCGATAGACCGAGAGCCGATAGACCGAGAGCCGCAAGACCGCGAGCCGAAAGACCGAGACCCGAAAGTCCAGCCAGCCGATCCGGAAGAGCCGCTCTGATGCGTATTTACCTTCACATTGGCCTGCAGCATGTGGGCGCGGACCGCCTGCAATCGGTCCTGCGCGCCAAGCGGGACCAGCTGTTGGCGAACGGTGTTCTGGTGCCACGGGCCGCCGGGGCGCAGAACCATACCCGGTTGTTCATGGCGGTGACCGACCCCGACCACATCGACACGCTTCGCTACAACCGCGGCTATATCACCGCCGAGAAACAGGCTCAGCTGCGTGACAGGCTGATGGCGGATCTGAACCGGGACATTGCGGCACATCGGCCTCACAGCCTGATCCTCTCCGCGCATCAACTCGGTACCCGGATATCCCGGCGGAGCGAGCTGCAGCGGCTGCAGGCCCTGCTGCTGCCCCTGTCCAGCGACATCCGTATTATCGCCCATGTGGACGCGCAGGCACGGCTCCTGCCGGAGATCTTTGCGGAACAGATTTTGGAGGGGCGAACGGCGGATCTCGCCCGGGATCTCGATCTGACCCGGCAGGACAGCTGGTGGCAGGCGGCATTGGATACATTCCCGAAGATCGATCCGCGCGCGGGCCAGTTCGAGGACAGCCAAGGCGCGCCGTTCTGGCTGGATTTCAATGGGTTGCAGCAATTTTGGGAAGAGGTCTTTGGAACCGAATGTTTCAGCTACCGGGCCTATGACGCCCCGCTCTTTGCGAGCGCCGATGTGACGGATGAGATCGAAGCGGCCTTTGACCTGGCAGTCCCGATCGGCAAGGCCACCCCGATCAGCCACCCTGCGCCTGCTTCTTTTCCTGCCTCTGCGGCCTGGCTGACGCGGGGACGGCAGTTCAACACGCTGCTGCTGAAACTGCTGGCGCGGGGCGATCATATCCTGCCGCGCAAACTGTGGCGACAGATGATCCAGGACCTGCAGGTGGACGGGGCCGCCATCGATCCGGCCGATCTGGGTGAGATCACCAGTTTCTTTGCCGAGGACAATGCGCGGCTCTGTGAGCGCCATCCGGCCCTGTCGCCCGCGCTTTTCGATCTTGAGGCGACGCCGGGTGCCTGGCGCGAAGCGGATCCGCAGATGGGGTTTCGCGCCTCGCAATACCTGACGGCCTTCCTGCACCGGATCGAGAAGGCAACTCAGGAGGAGCGCGCCGCGCGCGAGGTCGACCTGCAGGCGCAGCGTCACTCTGGCGCGGCGCATCAGCGCAGGCATCATGGCGCAGGGGCAGAAACCCGCTTGTCGGAAACCGCCCGACCTGAGACCACCCTGTCCGAGGCCCCCCTGTCCGAGCTCGCCCGCGACATGATGCCGCCCCGTGCCATTGAAAATTTCGCGCAGCTGCAAACCTCTTCGCTCAAGCCGCACAACAGGGTCGGCACCGTTGACGAAAAAACGCAGGCGCCCCCCTATACGGAGGTCCTGCCCCGGAGCCTTCCCGAGGGTCAGAGTGGCAATGTGATCGTGGGCTGCATGAAAAACGAGGCGCCCTATATTCTGGAATGGGTCGCCTATCATCGCATGATCGGCGTCGACAGTTTCCTGATCTACACCAATGGCTGCACGGACGGGACGGCGGAAATTCTCGACCGGCTGCAGGATCTTGGCTTGCTGCAACACCGTAACAATGACAACTGGAAGGGCAACTCCCCTCAGCAATACGCGCTGAACCAGTCGCTCCGGGAACCGGTGATCCGAAACGCCGACTGGGTGATCCACATCGACGTTGATGAATTCATCAACGTGCGCTGCGGCAACGGGACTCTGGACGATTTCTTTTCCCATGCCCCGGACGCCACGAATGTCGCCATGACGTGGCGGCTGTTCGGACACAACGGCGTCTCTGCGCTATCAGATCAGCCGGTGATCGCCCAATTTGACCACTGCGCCCCGCAATTCTGCCCCAAACCGCATACGGTCTGGGGCTTCAAGACCATGTTCAAAAACATCGGCGCCTACAAAAAGATCTCCTGTCACCGGCCGAACAAGCTCGAGGAAGACAGACGGGGCCGGGTGAAATGGGTCAATGGATCGGGTCGGGACATGACCTCCGAGGCCGTGGACAATGGCTGGCGCAATTCCAGGAAGTCGTTCGGCTATGACCTGCTGCAGCTCAATCACTACGCCCTGCGCTCCGCCGAGAGTTTTCTGGTCAAACGGCAGCGCGGACGGGCGTTGCATGTGGATCGCTCCATCGGGCTCAACTACTGGATCCGGATGGACTGGAACGACCACAAGGATGTCACGATCCAGCGCAACCTCCCACGGCTTGAGGCCGAAATGGCCCGTCTGCTTGGGGATCCGGTCCTGCGGCGCCTGCAGGACAACGGTCTGCGCTGGCACCGTGCCAAGGCGCGGGAATTGCAGCAGATACCGGAGTTCGAGTCCCTTTATTCGCAAGCGCTGCAGATCAAACTGAGCGCAACAGAGCGCGTTGCCTGGTCGCTCGCGCTGGATATGGAAAGCTGACATGCGCACATTGGCCGTCCTGACCGTCCGCAACGAAGCCGCCTTCCTGTTGGAGTGGCTGGCCCATCACAAGGCGGTCGGCTTCACGGATTTTCTCGTTTTTTCAAATGATTGCAACGACAACACGGTGGAAGTCCTGAACCGGTTGGACGCCTTGGGGCATCTGGCCCATGTGGCAAACAACGCCCCCCACGACAAGGGGGGCATCCAGTTTTCGGCGATGAAGCGGGCCGACAAACATCGGTTGGCAAAGCGCGCCGACTGGATCCTGGCGCTGGATATCGACGAGTTCGTCAATATCCACGCCGGTCAGGGCCAGTTGGCCGACCTGTTTGCAGCCCTGCCCGAGGCCGATGCGATTACCCTGACCTGGCGGTTGTTCGGCAATGCCGACAAGGTCAGATACCAGGGCGAAGTGATCACCGACCGCTTCACGCGGGCGGCCCCTTCGATCATGCATTGGCCGTGGCGCGCATCGATGTTCAAGACGCTCTACCGCAATTCCGGCGTCTACCGGAAAATCGGCATCCACCGCCCTCGGAACCTGCGCGATGACGCGCCACTCGATGATTTTCGGTGGTTTGACTGTGTCGGCCGCGAGTTGATGGGGGACTTCAAGACCAAACGGGTGTTTTCCAACTACGGTCAGGACAATTACGCGCTCGCACAGCTGAACCATTATCCGCTCGGCGCGATGGAGAGCTATATTCTGAAGGCCGACCGGGGCCGTGCGGTGCATTCCGACCAGCTGCTGGACATCGACTATTGGGTGGAGCGCAACTTCAATACGGAAGACGACACCACGATCACCCGCTACCGTCCGGCGCGGGATGCGATCATGGCGATGTTTTTCGAAGACGCGCAGCTGGCAAAGCTCCATGAACGCGCGGTGCAATGGCGCAAGGACCGGTTCATGGAGCTGATGCGCGAGGAGCCCTTCCGGGCGTTGTTCGGCCGCCTGATGATGACACCGCCCTCACGGCCCGTCAGCGAAGTCACCGGCCGCACGCTGGCGGGGTTTGCCACCCTTGGCCACAGGGACCAAAGGGAGACTCGGGCAACCGAGGCAGGCTCCGGCCCCTCCGACGATCCGGGTTGAGCCGCGGTTATCCCTGTTCTGGCAACAGTAGCCGACAATTAGGCTAATCATTTTCTAAATTTGGCCTTAATCATGGCCTAGCTTGATCGGGACTTGGTGTTTGTCTGACAAGGTGACGTCAAACAACGGCCGACAAACGGGTGGCGGATAGTGCGCATGCAAGACGACACGGATATCCTCGAACAGGACCTCTCTGGCCTGCAACCTGCCGAATGGCAGGCGCGTCTGGCTGAAATGGCCGAAGACAATGGCATGTACCAGCCATTGGGTGAGCGTCATTTCGCGACCTTCATCGATCAGGGCAACACCTTGCTGGTCACATTCGAAAGCCGCCAGGGCATCCAGAGCTTTTCTGACACGGCACAGCCGCTTGGTTTTGACCTGGTCAAGAACCTCGGGTGGTCCCATATGTGCCTTATTTCCGACGGCGACACCTGGTTTCGGGAAAACCGCATCTACGGTTTCTTTGACCAATTGATCGACGATGGTTTCTTTGAAGAATTCGACACGGTCGTGTTCTACGGTGCGGGCCCCTGTGGCTATGCGGCGGCCACGTTCTCGGTTGCGGCGCCGGGCGCCATTGTCGTCGCGATCCAGCCACAGGCCACGCTGGATCCAAGGATGACAGAATGGGATGACCGCTTCACCGAGATGCGCCGGGTGTCATTTACCGACCGCTACGGCTATGCGCCGGACATGATCGACGCGGCAGAACACGCCTATATTCTCTATGATCCCCACCAACAGCTCGATGCGATGCATGCGGCCCTTTTTGCACGCGAGAATGTGACCCGCCTGCGCCTGCCCTGTATGGGCGAGGCAATCCAGACACGTCTGATCGAAATGGACCTCCTCTACCGGTTCATTTCGCTTGCAGGCAGCAGGCGTCTGACGCCGCATGCCTTTCACAGACTGGCACGGGCGCGGCGGCACAATCCTGTCTACCTGCGCAATGTTCTCATCCGGCTGGAATTCCAGGACCGCCCCTATCTGACCATGCTGCTGTGCCGCAATGTCAACGAGCGCCTCCGGATGCCCCGGTTTCGGCGCCGCATGCAAAATCTCGAAGCGCGCGCCGACGGCGGGGAATTCCGCGCGCCGCCACCCCGGAGCTGATCAGAACACAAGCACTCCGGCTGCGAGCGACTTCCCAAGTCAAAAACGGTATGCTAACGCCTGCCTATGACCGACAGCCTCACGATCACCCGCCCCGACGACTGGCACCTGCATCTGCGCGATGGCGACATGCTGCGCGCGGTGCTGCCAGAGACCGCCCGCCATTTCGGCCGCGCCATCATCATGCCAAATCTGGTGCCGCCCGTGGTGACCGGGGATCAGGCCGCAGCTTATCGCGACCGGATCCTCGCCGCGCTGCCGCAGGGCATGTCCTTCGCCCCGCTCATGACGCTCTACCTCACCGAAGACACCGACCCCGAAGACGTGGCGGCCGCGCATGCCTCGGGCCTCGTGACCGCGGTCAAGCTCTATCCCGCAGGCGCCACGACCAACTCGGCCTCCGGCGTCACCAATTTCGACAAGGTCCGCCCGGTGCTCGAAAAGATGGCCGAGATCGGCTTGCCGCTCTGCACCCATGGCGAGGTCACCGACCCCGACATCGACATCTTCGACCGCGAAGCCGTCTTCATCGACCGGGTCCTCGATCCCATCCGCCGGGCCACCCCCGGACTGCGCGTGGTGATGGAACATATCACCACCGCCAATGCCGCCGACTATGTGCGCAGCCAAGGGACGGTCGACGGCGGCGATCTCGGTGCGACAATCACCACCCATCACCTCATTATCAATCGCAACGCCATTCTCGTGGGCGGCATCAAACCGCATTACTACTGCCTGCCCGTCGCCAAACGCGAAGAACACCGCCTCGCCCTGCGCGCAGCTGCCACCTCCGGCGACAAGCGCTTCTTCCTTGGCACCGACTCGGCCCCCCATACCGACGCCAACAAACTCAGCGCCTGCGGCTGTGCGGGCTGCTTTACCGCAACCAACACCATGGCCCTTCTGGCGCATGTGTTCGAAGAAGACGGCGCCCTCGACCATCTCGAAGGCTTTGCCTCGAAACATGGCCCCGCATTCTACCGCCTGCCGGAAAACAAGGCGACACTCACTCTGGTCAAATCAGACGCCCCGGTCCACATCCCCCAGAGCATCGCCACGCCGGATGGCCCGGTGACCGTTTTCGACCCAGGTTTCCCGGTCCATTGGACGGTCGCCTGATCTCACCTTTTTGAAAATACCTCCGCCGGAGGCTCCCCCGCCGCCATCCGCGCCCACCGTCACGAAGGATACGCCATGATCCCCTCCTCCTACCCCTCGGCCGAAGAGATCGCCCGCCTGTCGGCCCGCATGCTGCTGGAAATCGGCGCGGTGAATTTCAACGTCAAGGACCCCTACACCCTGGCCTCGGGCCTGCCGAGCCCCAGCTATATCGACTGCCGCAAGCTGATTTCCTTCCCCCGCATCCGCTCCACCCTGATGGATTTCATGACCGTCACGGTCATGCGCAACGCAGGCTTCGAGGCCTTTGACAATATCGCCGGTGGCGAAACGGCAGGCATCCCCTTTGCCGCGCTGGTTGCCGAACGGCTGGCGCTGCCGATGACCTATGTGCGCAAGAAGCCCAAGGGCTACGGCAAGAACGCCCGCATCGAAGGCGCCATGAGCGCCGGCGAACGGGTGCTGCTGGTCGAGGATCTGACCACCGACGGCGGCTCCAAACTCTCCTTCGTCGATGCCATCCGCGAAACCGGCGCCACTTGCGCCCATACGGCCGTGATCTTCTACTACGACATCTTCCCCGAAACCACCAAGACACTCGGCGATCATGGCGTGACGCTGCACCATCTCTGCACATGGTGGGACGTCCTCGCCGAAGCCCGCTCACAAGACGCGTTCTCCCCGGAAACACTTGACGAGGTGGAGAACTTCTTGCGCGCGCCGCGGGCCTGGCAGGAGGCCAACAAGATCACCTGAGGGTAAAACCTTCCCCAGCCGAGCTGTATCATGTGGACAAGACCGCCCCGAATCGGAGCGGTCTTATCTATATTATGTGGGTGACGCGCATCGAGCACACAAAATATGCAGCACAACGCAGAAACCGCCCGGGATGCCCAAAATTGCCCACATGCGCGCCAGCAGTTATCCTCAGACCATCCACAGGGATTTCCAGATGGCAATCAAACCCGGTTCCGGCGTACACATCGAGCCTAACGAAAGAGAGCAGAGATGAACGAGATCACCCCTTTCAACGGCGATCCGCAACCGCCGGCGCAGCATTCGGTCGGCGGACAGGCTGACGATATCCAGGCATCAGAACTGCCCCACTCCGTAGAAGCGGAACAGCAGCTGCTGGGGGCCATTCTGACCAACAACGACGTCTATGACAAAGTTGCCTCGATCATCAATGTCTCGCATTTCTACGACCCGGTCCACGCCCGCATCTACGAGGTCGCCGCCGCGCGCATTTCCAAGAATGCCCTGGCCTCCCCCGTCACGCTCAAGGCGTTCATGGAAGATGACGCCGGATTGAAAGAACTGGGCGGCCCCGCCTATCTGGTAAAGCTGGCATCGGCGTCGATCTCCGCCTTTGCTGTGCGCGATTACGCACAGATGATCTATGATCTCGCGATCCGGCGGGAGTTGATCGCCCTTGGCCATACCATCGCCGACAAGGCCCGCCGCGTTGACGTCGCCTCCGAGCCGAAGGAACAGATCGTCGAGGCGGAACAACAGCTCTACTCGCTGGCGGAACAGGGCCAGACGGAACAGGGTTTCAAATCCTTCCTGCGCGCCGTCACCGAGGCCGTCAATGTCACCAATGAGGCCTACCAGCGCGGCGGCGGCATGGCCGGGATTTCCACCGGGCTCGATGATCTCGACAAGCAGCTCGGGGGCCTGCACCCCTCCGACCTGCTGATCCTTGCGGGCCGTCCTTCGATGGGGAAAACCTCGCTGGCCACCAATATCGCCTTCAACGTCGCCAAGGCCTACAAGCGCGGCGCCAAACCCGACGGGACCGAGGGCGCCATCGACGGCGGCGTCGTGGGGTTCTTCTCGCTGGAAATGTCGGCCGAGCAGCTGGCCGGTCGGATCCTGGCCGAAGCCTCGGAGATTTCGTCGCACAAGATCCGCCAGGGCGACATGACCGAAGAGGAATTTCGCCGCTTTGTTCAGGCCGCCAAGGATCTGGAAAGCTGCCCGCTGTTTATCGACGACACGCCCGCGATCCCGATCTCCCAGCTGGCCGCCCGCGCCCGCCGCCTGAAACGCACCCACGGGCTGGACCTGCTGGTAATCGACTATCTGCAGCTCTGCCGCGGCATGGCCGAAAACCGCGTCAACGAAATCGCCGAGATCTCGATGGGGATGAAGGCCATTGCAAAAGAACTGAACATCCCCGTGGTCGCCCTGTCGCAGCTGTCGCGTCAGGTGGAAAGCCGCGATGACAAACGCCCGCAGCTCTCGGATCTGCGGGAATCCGGTTCGATCGAACAGGATGCCGATGTGGTGATGTTCGTGTTCCGCGAAGAATACTACAAGGAACGCGAGAAACCCGGCGATCACGAACTGGACAAGATGGAAGAATGGAAACAGGCGATGGAACGCCTGCACGCCAAGGCCGAAGTGATCGTTGGCAAGCAGCGTCACGGCCCCATCGGCACGGTGGAACTGTCGTTCGAGGCCCAGTTCACCCGCTTTGGAAACCTGGCCAAAGCGTGGCAACAGCCGCCAGAGGGCTACTGAGAGGCACCGCAGCCGCAACACCGGGCGGATTGTTTCCCGCCCGGCGCCGCCAAGCGCCACAGTCGACCCGGATCCCCGGTGCTTTTCATCTTTTTACAAATACCTGAACACAGCCTCTGCCAGCGGCGACCGGCCCCGGACTGTAGGCCTCCCTGCGGCCTCCTGCCTCTGCCGCTGCGCCCCATCCGCTCAAAGCGCGTCTTTTGCGGTTTCCCTCTTGACCCCGGTGGCCTCCATGTCATGAACAACGCATGAGTACGGCACGTTTGAAAATCAACCTCGATGCGCTTGCGATCAACTGGCGCAATCTGGATGCCAAGACCGGCTGCGAAACTGCGGCTGTGGTCAAGGCCAATGGCTATGGTCTCGATGCCGGTCGCGTCGGCAAGGCGCTGGCCCAGGCGGGTGCGCGCAATTTCTTTGTCGCGGTGGCAGAAGAGGGCATCGCGCTGCGGCGCGCCTTGGGCCCCGGCCCCGGCATCTCGGTCTTTTCGGGGCACATGGAGGGCGACGCCAAACTCCTGCGCGATTTCCAGCTGACCCCGATGCTCAATTCGCTCGACCAGATGCTGCGCCATTTCGAGGCCCTGCCCGGTCACCCCTTTGGCGTGCAGCTCGACAGCGGCATGAACAGGCTTGGCATGGAAGTGGCCGAATGGGCCGCGGTCTGCGACATCGCGTTGCAGCAGAACCCGGTCCTGCTGATGTCACATCTTGCCTGCGCCGACGACCCGGGGCACGGCATGAACAAATATCAGCTGCAGAATTTCGTCGAAATGACGCAAGGCCTGAACCTGCCCCGCTCGCTCGCTGCGACCGGCGGTCTGTTGCTGGGGCGCGAATATCACTTCGACCTCTGCCGCCCGGGCATCGGCCTCTATGGCGGCGCGCCCTACGACGGCGCCCTGCCCGTGGTGGAGCTTGAGATTCCGGTGATTCAGACCCGCGACCTCGCGCCAGGGGAAAGCGTCGGCTACGGCAACACCTGGATCGCCAAGCGCGAGACCCGGATCGCCACGCTCGCGGCCGGCTATGCCGACGGTCTCCAGCGGGCGTTCCAGCGTCAGGGCATCATGGCCTATGCAGAGGGTACGCCCTGCCCGGTGGTCGGCCGGATCTCGATGGACCTGATCACCGTGGACGTCACCGACCTGCCAGAGGTGCCCGCGACGCTCACTCTGATGAACGAGCAGCAGACGGTCGACAAGCTCGCCGAGGCGGCAGGCACCATCGGCTATGAGGTTCTGACCTCTCTCGGACATCGTTACGCACGGACATATTCTGCATGACCCCGACCTCTGCTCTCGGCATCATCGGGCGCACTGCGCTGGGGCGTCTCGCAGCCCTCGGGCGGATCTCCCGGTTTGCGGCTTCCGCCTTCAGTCACATGGCCCGGCCACCGTTTTACCCGCGGGAATTTGCCGTGGCGCTTTTGCAGGTCGGCTGGTTGAGCCTGCCGGTGGTGGCGCTGACGGCGATCTTCACGGGCGGCGCGCTGGCCCTACAGATCTACGCAGGTGGCGCCCGGTTCAACGCCGAGGCCGTGGTCCCGCAGATCGTGGCCATCGGCATGGTGCGTGAACTGGGGCCCGTGCTTGTTGGCCTGATGATCGCAGCGCGGGTGACATCGTCCATCGCTGCCGAAATCGCGACGATGAAGGTGACCGAGCAGATCGATGCGCTGGTCACCCTCTCCACAAACCCGATGAAATACCTGGTGGCGCCGCGGGTGCTGGCCGCTCTGCTGACGGTCCCGCTCCTGGTGGGCGTGGGAGACATTATCGGCATCCTCGGCGGCTATGTGGTGGCGACCGAGACGCTTGATTTCAATGCCGCCGCCTATCTGAAGAACACCGTCGATTTTCTCGAGACCCGCGACATCGTCTCCTCGCTGGTCAAAGGCGCGGCCTTCGGCACCATTGCCGCCCTGATGGGCTGCTACTACGGCATGCAGTCGGGGCGCGGCGCACAGGGCGTCGGCAAGGCCACCAAAGGCTCGGTCGAAGCCGCCGCAATCCTGCTGCTTGCGGCCAATTTCGTGCTGACAGGGGTGTTTTTCTCGCTATGACCCAGCCAATGATCGAGATGCGCTCCATCCAAAAAGCCTTTGGCAGCAATGAGGTCCTGCGCGATGTCGACCTTGCCATAGACAAGGGCACCTCCATGGTGATCATCGGCGGATCCGGGACCGGGAAATCGGTGATGCTCAAGACCATCCTGGGCCTGATCCCTCAGGATGCGGGAAAAATCGTGGTCGATGGCAAGGATGCCACCGCTGGGGACCACGACGCCTTTCTTGCCCGTTTTGGCATGTTGTTTCAGGGCGGCGCGCTTTTTGACAGCCTGCCGGTCTGGCAAAACGTCGCCTTCCGGCTCCTGCGCGGCTCTCTCAAGCGCCCCCGGGACGAAGCCCGCGAGGTTGCCATCGAGAAACTGCGCCGCGTCGGGCTGAAGTCTGACGTCGCGGACCGCCTGCCCGCCGAACTGTCCGGTGGCATGCAAAAGCGCGTCGGCCTGGCCCGCGCAATCGCCGCCGAGCCGGAGATCATTTTCTTCGACGAGCCCACCACCGGTCTGGACCCGATCATGGCCGGCGTCATCAACGATCTGATCCGCGAGATCGTGGTCGAGATGGGGGCGACGGCCATGACGATCACCCATGATATGACCTCGGTGCGCGCAATTGCCGACAATGTCGCCATGTTGCATGGCGGCAAGATCCGGTGGAGCGGTCCGGTCAGCAGCCTGGATGCGTCCGGCGACCCCTATGTGGAGCAATTCATCTCCGGCAGCGCAGAGGGGCCGATCGAGGCGGTGCGGTGAAGGCGGCGCCTGCTTCAAACTCCCCCGCGGGCTGGCTGCTCCGCCTTGCCACGCTCTCCCTGCTGATCCTCTACCCCATCGCGTGGTTTGCCCCCTTGATGCGCGCGGGGCTGCTGCCGATCTTCGGCCTGTCGGAGATTTCGGTCATGACCGGCCTGCAGTCGCTTTGGGCCAGCGACATCGCCCTTGCCCTCATTGTCACCGTCTTCGCCCTGATCGCCCCCTTCGTGAAGACCATCGGCCTTGTGCTGGTGCAATCCAACCTGCTGGACAACCGCACCCTGCCCACGCTGCATATACTTGGCAAACTCGCAATGGCGGATATCTTTCTGATCGCGCTCTATATCACAGTGGTCAAAGGTATCGGCTATGCCACGATCGAAATCGCATGGGGGCTCTACCTCTTCACTGGCTGCATCCTCGCGTCGCTAATCCTTTCTCTGCTGACAGAACGCCGCTTCCAATCCGCCCCCGGCCTGCCCCGGTCCCGGTCGCAGAGCCCTGATGCGCCCGACGTGCGCCGCGCAGCGGCGCCCGGCCCAACGGGAGGAGATCCTCGCAGAGGATCGACCGACGGGCGGGAGCCGCCCCCTGCAAAGTAAACCACCCACTTGAACAAACCATAAACATCTGCCACAGATCCAGCATGGCAAAATCATCGGCAAAAACCTCCTTCTCCTGCTCCGCCTGCGGAGCGTCCTATTCAAAATGGTCCGGACGTTGCGAAGGCTGCGGCGACTGGAACACGATTTCCGAGGACAAGGGCCTCACCTCCGCGGGTCCGGCCAAGAAATCCCTCGGCGCGATGCGGGGCAAACGCCTGCCGCTCACCGATCTCGCCACCCAGGAAGCACCACCGCCGCGCACGCTGTCCGGCGTCGGTGAACTGGACCGGGTGCTGGGCGGCGGATTGGTCGAAGCCTCGGCCATTCTGGTCGGCGGCGACCCCGGCATCGGCAAATCCACCCTCCTGCTGCAGGCCGCCGCGCAATTCGCCAACGCGGGCCTCAAGACCATCTATGTCTCGGGCGAAGAAGCCTCCGCCCAGGTCCGGATGCGGGCGCAGCGCCTGGGGCTGGCCGATGCGCCGGTGAAGCTCGCTGCGGAAACCAACCTGCGCGACATCCTGACCACGCTGGAAGCGGAAAAACCCCAGCTTGCCATCATCGACTCCATCCAGACCATGTGGGCCGACAATGTCGACAGCGCGCCGGGCTCCGTCAGCCAGGTCCGCGCCGCCGCACATGAGCTGACCACTTTTGCCAAGACCAATGGCGTCTCCATCGTCATGGTCGGCCATGTCACCAAGGAAGGCCAGATCGCAGGCCCACGGGTGGTCGAACATATGGTCGATACCGTGCTCTACTTCGAAGGCGAGCGCGGCCATCAGTTCCGCATCCTGCGCGCGGTCAAGAACCGTTTCGGCCCGGCCGACGAAATCGGCGTCTTCGAGATGACCGGCGCCGGGCTGGCGCAGGTCCTCAACCCTTCCGCGCTGTTTCTCTCCGAACGCGGCCAGCCCTCGCCCGGATCCGTGGTCTTTGCAGGCATCGAAGGCACCCGCCCGGTTCTGGTCGAAATGCAGGCCCTCGTCGCGCCCTCGCCGCATTCGCAACCGCGTCGCGCCGTTGTCGGCTGGGACAGCTCGCGCCTCGCCATGATCCTCGCCGTTCTGGAGGCGCGCTGCGGCATCCCCTTTGCCGGGCTTGACGTCTATCTCAACGTCGCAGGCGGCATGAAAATATCCGAGCCCGCCGCCGATCTGGCGGTTGCCGCCGCGCTCCTGAGTGCCCGCGAAGACACCGCCCTGCCGGCCGACACGGTGATTTTTGGAGAAATATCCCTGTCCAGTGCGCTCCGGCCCGCTCCGCAGACCGAAAACCGGTTGAAAGAAGCGCAAAAACTTGGTTTCACGGCAGCGATCGCTCCGAGTGGCGGCAAATCCGTTTCCGTCCCCGGCCTGTCCCTGCGCCCGGCCTCTGACCTCACAGGATTTGTTGGCGAATATTTCGGAGCAGGCTAAAAGGCCACCAACGAATATTTTGCGGGCAACAGGCGAGGACCATGGAAGGTTTCACCATATTAGACGGCGCAGTGGCGCTAGTGATCGTAGTTTCAGCGCTTCTTGCCTATGCACGCGGTTTTGTGCGCGAGATCATGGCCATTATCGGCTGGGTCGCTGCGGGCGTGCTTGCCTATATGTTTGCAGCTCAGGCCGAACCCTTGATGGCCGAGATCCCCGTGATCGGCGATTTTATTGCCGACAGTTGTGAACTGTCCCTGATTGCCGCCTTCTTCGCGGTCTTTGCAGTCGCGCTGATCATCGTGTCTTTCTTCACGCCGCTGCTGGCAGGTCTGGTCCAGCGCTCTGCCCTTGGCGGCATTGATCAGGGTGCGGGGTTCTTCTTTGGTGTGCTGCGCGGCATCCTGCTCGTTGTCATCGGCTTTTTCGTCTATAACGTCATAATGACCGGCCAGAGCTTCACCATCGTTGACGAGAGCCGCTCGGCTGCTGTCTTCAACCGGGTGATCGGCAAAGTCGAAGAGCAAAACCCAGAGCAGGCTCTTGGCTGGGTGACCCAGAAATACGAAGATCTGATCTCCTCCTGCGACGGCTGACAAAGGCCCCCGGGACGCGTTCGCAAAAGGCACCCTCATTTCGGGTGCCTTTTTGTTTTCCTGCAGATTGCACGGTATCGGCTCCTGAACAACTCACAGAGTTACCCACAGGGATCGCGCGATCGTTAACGCAGGCCCTCATGAATTAACCTTTTGTTAACAATAAAGAATCAACCCTGAAGGGCAAAAAAGCAGCACAAACACCCCACGGATTTCCTTAATAAAGTCTTAATTACCCCCAGACACCCCATTAACCTTTCGGAAATACTGTGTTTTTCCGGTCCAAAAGCCGTGTTGGTGCGAAAACCGTCCCAAGCCTGCCCCATTTTCGGCCCAATTCGAGGGCCAATTGAGCTCAACGAAGGCAAAACGCCTCGCCGCTCTCAGAAGGGACACGACGATATGCTGCTGGATCACACCACTGCGTTTACAGATTATCAGCCGGTAGACCTGCTTTTGGAGCTGCGTTCAAATGAGGCAGAAGACGCCGGTGAAACGCGCGCCCGTCCACAGCACGGCGGTGTTCTTCCAGGCACCCTGATCGAAACATCGACCGGGTTCACCCAGGCCCGCAACCTGCGTCCCGGCGATATGGTGCAGACCTTCGATGGCGGGCTGCGTGAAGTTCTCAATATCCGCCACTCGGTTCCGCGCCTGACCGCCATGGTCCATATCCCGGCCGGTGCCCTGGGCAACGACTCTGCGCTCGACCTGCCCTCTGACACGATCGTGGCCTTGGAAGGCGATCTGGCGCTTGATCTGTTCGATCTGCCGGTGGTGTCGGTCAAGCTGATTGCCATCGTGGGTCACAACGGGATCTCCACCGCCCTGCCGCAGCGACTGGCCCGTCTTCACATCGATTGCGAAGAAGAAGAACTGCTCTGGGCAGAAGGCGGCCTGCTGATCAACGCGGGCGAAACCAATCCGAACGGGTTCTACGACATCCTGTCCCTCACCGAGGCGCGTCTGATCGTCGAAGCGGGCCGCGCCACCGCAATGCGCCTTGCCGAATTGGACGAAGATGAGGCCGATGAGGCGTTTCTGGATCTGACCGCGACCACGGCCCCGGCTTTTGATCCCCTTGACCTACTCTTCGGGCGCTACGCCGCCTGATCCACCGGCCCCTGATCCACTGGCCCCTGATCCACTGAACTCTGATCCACTGGCCTCTGCTTATCCGGCTGGCCATCAATTTATCCGGCTGGCCATCAATCCACCGACCCCCAGCCTGCCGACTGCGCCGCTGCCCGTTTCCGGGATGTGACGGCAAATTGCGCCCCTTTTGACGGCGTCACCTGCTCCCTTCCTAAAATCCGCTGCATATCGTCGTCTGTATTGTGATCCTTTGATGACAATCAGCGCCAGAGCGCCTATGTGAGGGCCGTCCATGTTCGACCGGATTCGGAGCCGACGCCCCTGTGTTGACCCAGCACCACGCCGACGACCTGCCCAACCAGACTCTGGTTGCACGAAATGCCCTTGCGGCATGTCATAGCGTCTCCACAGCTGCCGTGGACTTGCCAGTCCCATGTGGCGCCCACCATCAGATCCACAGATCCAGAGCCTCTGTCTTGGGCCCTATCGGACATCTTCCCCGCCCGCGGACCTCCCGCCCGCGGACCTCCCGCCCGCTGACCTCGGTCCCGCAGCTCGGCTGCCTGTGCCGAACGCGGCGGCCTCGCCTCTTTCGCAGCAACCTCCGGGTTGCCCGCCAACCCGACTGAAATATTGGAGCCACGCCATGTGCGGCATCTTGGGCATCGCAAGCAGAACCGAACACGTATTTGCGGAACTCTATGACGGCCTCTTGATGCTACAGCATCGCGGCCAGGATGCATCCGGCATCGTCACCTATAGCGACGGATTCTTTCGCGAACGCAAGGCCAACGGTCTGGTCAAGGACGTCTTCAACGCCAAGGATGCCGACACGCTGACGGGGTCGATCGGCATGGGGCATGTGCGCTACCCCACCGCAGGGTCCCTCTCCGCCGCCGAGGCCCAGCCGTTCTTCGTCAATGCGCCCTACGGGATCTATCTCGTCCACAACGGCAACATCACCAATACCGAGCAGCAGCGCGAGAAGGTCACCGGCAAATACAGCCGCCACCTGCGCACCACTTCGGATTCGGAAATCCTGCTGAACGTGCTGGCGGACAAGGTCGCCGATGCGATCAAGGTCAACGGCAACGCCGATCCGATCCGCAATATTCAGGCTGGCGTGAAAATGACCATGGAGCGGGTGCAGGGGGCCTATTCTGTGATCTGCCTGATCGCAGGCATCGGCATGCTGGCCTTCCGCGATCCGCATGGCATCCGCCCGCTGTCAGTGGCCCGGCGCGACGCCGAAGACGGTGCGTTCGATTACGCCTTTGCCTCCGAGGACGTGGCCTTTGGCATCAACGGGTTTGAAAAGCTGCGCGACCTCAAACCCGGCGAGGCGATCCTGGTCGATCTTGAGGGCAATATGCATGAGTTTCAGGCCGTCGAGGGCAAGCTGACGCCCTGTATCTTCGAGTATGTCTATCTGGCGCGGCCCGATTCCATGCTGGACGGCATTTCGGTCTACAAGACCCAGCTGCGGATGGGCGAAGCTCTGGCCAAGCAGATAGCCGCCTCGGGTCTGGAAATCGACTCGGTCATCCCGGTGCCCGACAGCGCCCGCCCCGTGGCGCTCGAAGTCGCCAATGCCACCGGCATCCGCTACCGCGAGGCACTGGTGAAAAACCGCTATGTCGGCCGCACGTTCATCATGCCCGGTCAGCAGGAACGGCAGAAATCCGTGCGCCGCAAGCTGAACGCCATCCCGCTGGAGATGAAGGACCGCAATATCCTGCTGATCGACGACAGCATCGTGCGCGGCAATACCATCAAGAAGATCGTCCAGATGTGTCGCGAGGCCGGTGCCAAAAAGGTCTATATCGCCTCCGCCTCGCCGCCGGTGAAATACCCCAATGTCTACGGCATCGACATGCCCACCAAGCATGAATTGATTGCCAATGGGCTGAGCCTCGAAGAGATTCGCCAGGAACTCGGCGCGGACGCGCTGTTTTATCAAAACCTCGAGGATCTGGTCTGGGCGGCAAAAGAAGGCAACTCCGAGATCGAGAATTTCGACTGCTCCTGTTTTGACGGCAAATACATCACCGGCAGCGTCAGCGCAGATTACCTGAACTCGCTCGAAAGCAGCAGTCGCGTCAGCAAGAAAATCAATGACATGCCGGAGACAGGCACGTCCTGGAATGGCGCAACTCTGGCCTCTTGACGCCCACAAAGCGGCGGCCGACGGGAACCAGGCACGGCAGAAAATGGCCCCCCTGCCCGTCTGCCCCGCGCGTCGCCCCGCCGGTGTTTCGCCGCCCCCTGTCCCGGTGATTGCACTTTTTGACCAACCGGCGTAAGGGAGCGCGGACGCATACCAATCGGCGCTGACCCAACCGGTCAGCGCCTTTCTCTATTTCACTTTCGAAAGGGGCGCCCTCTTGGACGCGCATCTTGCCCGCATGCTGAGCTCTTCGCGTCAATGCCGCTGTTGCGGTGCGACCTTTGCCCAGCTTCTCAGTCTGTCCTGTGATCGGCCAGACATCTGCCCGGCGGATATGCCGGTGCAGGACAATACCGCCGTGTTCGCCACCGACGGAGATGTTCTGACCGAAGATTTCTGCCGGTTCGGATCCTTGCGCTTCCTGCGTGCGGTCCTCGCGATTCCGCTGGCCGATACCGGTGGCGAAGAGTTCATTCTGGGCACCTGGGCCGGCGTCAGCGAGGATGTCTTCGACGACTATCTCGACCTCTTCGAGATGCGCGAGATCGAAAGCATGGGCAGCCGCCCCGCCTGGCTCTCCAACCAAATCCCCCCCGAAAGCGGCGGCCCCTTGGCCTGCATGCTGCATATGCGGCCCGAAGGCGAATACCCGGAGCTCCAGGTGTCCGAGGTCAACCACGACCTCGCCCGCATGCAGGAACTGGGCGTCGACCTCGACGATCTGTTGGGGTTCCTGCACGCCTATGGACACGACCTCGCCTCCCTGGTCTATGATTCCTGACGCAGAGTGCCTGCCCCGACATCTCCGGCATCGAGGTCGGCAGATCTCCGCTATCGGGCCCGACCCCGCTCTTGGCCCCGTGCGCCCATCCTGATAGCAGCCCGCCAGCAAGCTGCCTCCCCATATGTTCTCACCTCCTCCGGCAACCGGATCGGCGGTGCCAAGTCCGGACTGCGAATGACCAATTCCCAAACCGCCACCGCCGAAGCGCTCGCCACAGAGGCAAACGCCCTGCCCGATCGCGGCCTTGCCCTGATCGGCCTGTTCGGGCCGCAGGATGCGCTGCAGGGGCTGGTCCGTCTCTCTTCCGGACGGATCAAGACCGTAAAGCCGGGCGAACGCCTGACCATCGGCCGCATCGTCGGCATCGATGCCGAAGGCCTGCTGGTCGAACGCGCAGGCACCGTCGCTCGCCTGCCGATCCTCTCCGACTGAACACCCCGCCCTGCGGCCCGCCCGACCTGTGTGGGCATCGATGCAATGCGGCCGGACAGGCCGAAGGCGGGCCGAAGGCGGGCCGAAGGCGACCGGGGCTTGACCCCGGCGCGACAGCACCGCATGTAGGCGTCCATGACCGACAGACTCGCCCTCATCACCGGGGCCTCGCGGGGCCTTGGCGCCGCTTTGGCCGAAGCGCTCGCGCCCACCCATCACATCGTCGCCGTCGCCCGGACCACCGGCGCGCTCGAAGAGCTTGATGATCGGGTCAAGGCCCGCGGCGGCTCCGCTACCTTGGCGCCCATGGACATCACGGTTCCCGAGGCCATGGCAACCCTCTGCCGAGGAATCTACGATCGCTGGGGCAAGCTGGATCTCTGGGTTCACAGCGCCATCCACGCGGCCCCGCTCAGCCCCGCACATCATGTGGCGCCAAAGGACTGGACCAAATCGGTCGCCATCAACGCGACGGCCACCTCGGTCCTCATTCCCTATGTGGCCCCGCTGCTGGGCCAGACCGGAACCGCAGTCTTCTTTGACGACCCACGCGCCGGCGAGAAATTCTTCGGTGCCTATGGCGCAACCAAGGCCGCCCAATTGGCGCTGGTCCGCAGCTGGCAGGCCGAGACCGCGCGCACCGGCCCCCGGGTTCGCCTCCTGACACCGCCCGCCATGCCAACGGCCCTGCGCGCCCGGTTCTTCCCCGGAGAAGACCGCACCGGACTGACCCCGCTTGCCGAAGCCGCATCGGCGCTGTTGCCCCAGATCCTCGCCGACTGACCGTCTTTCATCTTTTCAAAAATACCTCGGGGTCCGGGGCAGCGCCCCGGCTCCCCTGCCCGAAGGCCCGGTTGCGGGTGAATTGGTCACACCACGGCCATATGCACACGACTTCAGACGGCAAAAACCTTGCCCTGCCGCACCCCGAAGCCTATTCAGGATCGCATTCGGCAGGGCGTGGAATGCGCCCCCCAACAGTCAAATGCGGCAACGATGCAAGGGGTCCATATGCGCATTCTGGTCACCAATGACGACGGCATCAGCGCCCCGGGCCTCAGGGTTCTGGAACATATCGCCACAGCCCTGGCCGGCCCCATCGGCGAAGTCTGGACCGTGGCCCCCGCCTTTGAACAATCCGGGGTTGGCCATTGCATCAGCTACACGCACCCCTCGATGATCTCCGAACTCGGCCCGCGCCGGTTCGCCGCCGAAGGATCTCCCGCCGATTGTGTGCTGGCGGCCCTGCATGTGGTGATGCGGGACCATCGCCCCGATCTGGTCTTGTCCGGCGTCAACAGGGGCAATAACTCGGCGGAGAACGCGCTCTATTCCGGCACGCTTGGTGGCGCCATGGAAGGCGCCCTGCAGGGCCTGCCGGCAATGGCCCTGTCGCAGTATTATGGCGCCGGGAACCGCGACCTTCACGACCCGTTCGAAGCCGCCCGCAACCATGGCGCCCCGGTCCTGCAGAAACTCTTGGCCTCCCAGCCCGAGAACGCCGAGGACTACGGACTGTTCTACAATATCAACTTCCCGCCCGTTGCCGCAGCAGAGGTGAAAGGCCTGCGGGTCACGCGGCAGGGCCAGCGTCCCGGGACCGGGTTTTCCGCCGAGGAGCAACTCTCCCCCAATGGGCGCCGCTTTGTCTGGATCCGCGGCGGCGATCAGCAGATCGCCACGGCGCCCGGAAGCGACGCCCACGCCAACCTCGACGGCTATATCTCCGTGACCCCGATGCGGGCCGATCTGACCGCTCACGATGCGCTGGACGCTCTGAAATCAATCGAATGACAGCCCCTGACGCAGAAACACAGATGCAATTCCTCTTCGCCCTGCGCTCGCGCGGGGTGACCGACGCTTCTGTGCTCGAGGCTATGGAAGCCGTGGACAGAGGGATGTTCCTGCGGGGCATCTTTTCCAGCCGGGCCTATGAAGATGTGCCGCTGCCGATTGCCTGCGGCCAGACGATCTCGCAACCCTCGGTGGTCGGCTTGATGACACAGGCCCTGCAGGTCTCGCCCCGTGATACCGTCCTTGAGGTGGGAACCGGCTCCGGCTACCAGGCCGCTATCCTCGCCAAACTGGCCCGTAGGGTCTATACGATCGACCGTCACAACCGGCTGGTCCGCGAGGCGCGGCAGGTTTTCCAGTCGCTGCGCCTTGCCAATATCACCTCGCTGGTGGGCGACGGCAGCTATGGCCTGCCGGATCAGGCCCCTTTTGATCGAATCATCGTCACTGCCGCTGCCGAGGATCCGCCGGGCCCGCTGCTGAGCCAGCTCAAGGTGGGCGGCATCATGGTCGTCCCAGTGGGGCAGTCCGATGCCGTCCAAACCCTCATTCGTGTGCGAAAGACCGAAATCGGGCTTGAATACGACGAATTGCGCCCGGTTCGCTTTGTTCCTTTGCTGGAAGGGCTTGGAAAAGACACCTGAGCTGTCCTATGCCGGGAACAGCCCCGTTGTTGTCGCGCCAGAGCGATCTGCCGGTCCGCTCCGGCGCCCTGTGCGGGACGCTGGATATCGCTGCCGACCAAGTCTCCGCCTGACAGGAGACATAATTCGAGGAGAGCAAAGACATGACCCGCCCCCGTACGGTCCTTCGCCCCATTGGCTTTCGGCCTGCGCGCCGCAAAATCGCCGCCCTTGTGCCCCTGGTGCTGCTGGCGGCTGCCTGCAGCGCACCGCTGGATTATGATCTGCGTGGCCAGATCGGTGCCTTCAACACCACCACCGCAGCCCAGTCCGCGACCGAGGCGCGCCCCGCACCCGACGCCCGTGGTTTGATCACATATCCCTCCTATCAGGTGGCGGTGGCTCAACGCGGCGACAGCGTGTCAGACCTTGCAGCGCGCATCGGGCTGCCTGCCAATGAGGTTGCGCGCTTCAACGGGGTCGAAACCGAAGACGCCCTGCGCAACGGCGAGGTTCTGGTCTTGCCCCGACGCGCGCCAGAAACCTCCCCGCGCGACAGCAACAGCAACAGCAGCAGCCCCGGCGGCGTCGATATCGCATCTCTGGCAGGCGACGCCATTGCCCGCGCGCCTGCGACCTCCCCGAACCCCGGTTCCGTGACGACCACCACGCTTCAGAACACGCCTGCAAAATCCACGCCCGTTCAGGTCCAGGAGGGCCCCGAGCCGGTGCGCCACAAGGTCACGCGAGGCGAAACCGCCTATACCATCGCGCGGCTCTACCAGATTTCGGTCAAGTCGCTGGCGGAATGGAACGGTCTCAACAGCGAATTCACCGTGCGCGAAGGGCAGTATCTGCTGATCCCACTGAAAGACCAGACCGCTCCGGCCCGGGCTCAGTCTTCTGATGTGGCTGTTGCGGCCCCCGGCGTCGGCAGCGCGACCCCGACGCCTCCCAGTGCCGCGCAGCCGCTGCCGGACGAAGATGTCACCCCCGCCGCCGAAGCCCGCGCCGAACCCGCACCGACCGTCGAGATCGAAGCCCCCACCCGCGCGTCGCAAAGCGCCATGGCCTATCCGGTCACGGGAAAGATCATTCGCACCTACTCAAAGGGCAAGAACGACGGGATCGACATTTCCGCCCCCCCCGGCAGCGCCGTCAAGGCCGCTGAGGCCGGCACGATCGCGGCAATCACTGCAGATTCGAACAAGATCCCGATCATCGTGGTCCGGCATGATCGGAACCTGTTGTCGGTTTACGCCAATGTAGACGGCATCAAGGTCACCAAGGGCGATCGCGTCAACCGCGGCCAAACCATCGCTCAATTGCGCGAGAGCCCCGAAGACGCCTACGTCCATTTTGAGGTGCGCGACGGTTTCGACAGCGTCGACCCACTGCCCTATCTGCAATAACGCGGCAGGCGTTCCCGGGACCGACCCCGCCGGGCCGCCAGGCCCGGCGCCCGGCCCAACGGGTGTGGTGCATTTTGCAAAGGCGGCGCACCGGGCGGGAGCACCACGCTTTCTTGGCGCTGTTTTATGTGAACACCCTGCTTCGGCCCAAGGCCTTCACCTGCGGCAACGATGTGACAGCAAGCCCTGCGCCCGGAAACAGGTCGCTCTCCCGCGCAGGACTGCCGCCTGATCGGCGTTCGTGCTCCTTGGGCCGGGCGCGGTGGCGCCCGAAGGGCGCCACCGCGTGCGACAGACCGCATGTCAGCGCAAAGAAACCCCGTGTCGCCCCGCCAGATCGGTAAAGAACTGCCAGGCAACCCGTCCCGAGCGCGCGCCTCGTGTCGCCTGCCATTCAATGGCTTCGGCCCGCAACTCATCTGAATCGACCACCAGCCCATAGGCCTCGCAATAGCCGTCAATCATCGCCAGATAGGCATCCTGATTGCAGGGATGAAACCCGAGCCACAGCCCGAACCGGTCGGACAGAGACACCTTTTCCTCGACCGCCTCGGCCGGATTGATCGCCGAGGACCGCTCATTCTCGATCATGTCGCGTGGCATCAGATGGCGACGGTTGGAGGTCGCATAGAACACGACGTTTTCCGGTCGCCCTTCGATCCCCCCGTCCAGCACCGCCTTCAGGCTCTTGTAGTGCTGGTCATCGTGACTGAAGGACAGATCATCACAGAACAGAATAAAACGATAGGGCGCCCCCCGCAGGTGGTTCAACAGCCGGGCCACCGTCGGCAAATCCTCTCTTTGCAACTCTACCAGCTTCAGATCTGGATACTCGGCAATAAGCGCGCCATGGATCGCCTTCACCAGTGACGACTTTCCCATCCCGCGCGCGCCCCACAACAGGGCGTTATTTGCCGCATGTCCGGCCGCGAACCGGCGGGTGTTCTCCAGCAAGGTATCACGGGACCGATCAATCCCCAGCAAGAGCTTCAGCTCAACCCGGCTGATGTCCAGCACCGGTTCCAGCCTGTCCGGAGCCACATGCCAGACGAACCCCGAAGCTGCCGTAAACTCGGGCGTTGACAAGGGCGCGGGTGCCATACGCTCCAACGCCTCTGCGATCCGCTTCAGCATGTCCAGATCCATTCCGCCGTCCTCCTTCATTCGTTGCGCGATGACAAACCATGTTCCGCCGGAGGCGGCAACCCTCAGGACGGGCGCCGTGAATACTCAGCAAGGATTGCCCGGCAAGGAGACCGCTGAAATCAGCCCATGAGAACAGATCCAGTTCGGGGGCCATCAGCTTTGCCACCCGGCTGCGTCCAACCGGTTTGGGCGAGGGAGAGGGTGATGCCTTTGCGGATCGCCCAATCGCGACGAATTCCGCTCCCGCCGCGATCAAATCGGCGGATCATGCATGCCGCCCATCGCACCACGGCACCATGTTGACCCTGCCCTGACATGCTCACAAACTAGCGGCCCGTCAGCGAAAAGAAAATGGCGCGCCAGCAATGCGGCGCGCCATCTGATGGTCACGGTACAGGGCGGTGGCTATTCGCCATCGACCTCATCGTCATAGTAGCCTTCGGCACGCAGTTTGGCCTCGCGCGTCTTTTCAACCCGACCGACCAGGAATATCGAAACCTCGTAGAGCCCGTAGACAACCGTGAAGAGGATGAGCTGGGTGATTACATCCGGCGGCGTCACCACCGCGGCCAGCAGCAAAATCGCCACCACCGCATATTTGCGCATCCCGCCGAGACCCGCCGCGCTGACCAGCCCGGCCTTGCCCATCAGGGTCAGCAGCACCGGCAGCTGAAAGCACAGACCAAAGGCCATGATGAACTTCAGCGTAATGTCGAGGCTCTCGTTGACCTTGCCAAAGAACGTGATCTTGATGCCTTCACTGGTCTCCGGCACCACCGCGACATCCACCGGCACCTCGCCCGAGGCGCGCGACAGCAGGTCGGCAAAGATCGAACTCACATCCGCAAAGCCCAGAAAGAACTGCATTGCCAGTGGCGTCACGACAAATTGCGCGAAGGAGGCCCCCAGCAGGAACATGAATGGGGAGGCGACCAGGAACGGCATGAAGGCGCCCTTTTCGCTCTTGTAGAGCCCCGGCGCCACGAAACGCCACAGCTGGAAGCCGATCACCGGAAACGACAGGGCAAACCCGAACACCATCGAGATCCGGAACAGGGTGAACAGATATTCCTGCGGCGAGGTATACTGGAGCGTCGGCGACGGGTCCCCCAGCTCGCGCAGGGTCGCCTCGATCGGATGCACCAGAAACTGCAGGATCGGTTCGGCCACCATGAACGCCAGGATGATCCCCACCGCAAAGGCGATCACCGCCCGGATGAGACGGCTGCGCAACTCTGCCAGATGCTCGATCAGCGGAGCTGTGGAATCGTCGATATCTTCGGTCTGGCTCATGCCTTGGTCTCACTGTCGGTGGCGGCCGGGGGCGCGATGGCCGCCTCTGCCTCTTCTGCCTTGGCCAGAGCTTCAGCCGCTTCCTTGGCCTTGCGCTCGGCGGCGGCCCGCGCCGTGGCGGCCTGAATTTTCTTCGCGCTTTCGGCCCGATCCGCGGCCAGCTTCCCGGTCTCGCTCTCGGGGTCCAGCTTCGTGGGATCGAGCGAGGACGTCAGCTCTCGGGTGGCGTCTTTCATACTATCCATCGCCGCGCCCATCGGATTGGTCGCGGATTTGAAGGTCTTCTGGATGTCGCTGACACCTGCCTCATCGGCGGCATCGCTCATGGCACGACTGAATTCGCGTGCCATTCCGCGCGCCTTGCCGACGAACCGGCCCACGTTGCGGAACAACACGGGCAGATCCTTCGGACCCACGACAATCAGGGCGACAACGCCGATGACCAGAAGCTCGGTCCAGCCAAGATCGAACATCTAGATCTTACGCCTTGTCTTTTTCGGCATCCGGGGTCACGTCGCGGGCGCCATCCGCGATATCCTCTTCCAGCTCTTTGCTGCCCTCGCTGATGCCCTTCTTGAACGAGGTGATGCCTTTGCCGACCTCTCCCATCAGCGATGAGATCTTGCCACGACCGAAAAGAACCAGAACGACGACAGCAATCAGAAGAATGCCGGGAAGGCCGATGTTGTTGAGCATGTGATGTGCCTTTCTTGTATACGCGGCGGCCGTTGGGGGCGCACCGGTGTCCATTAATCCTGCCCTGAGTGATACGGCCTGCAGCCCCCGACGCAAAGCCCATGCAGACATCAACAGCGACAGAGATCACCGGAGCGGGTCGAATTTCGGGTGCCCGCCCCACTACTGACAGGTTAATGTCAGTAGCCCCTTCCGTAGATGCCCCCGAGCGCATGATGCGGCCCGGCGGGGCACAGGAAAACCGACATTGCCCGCCACCGCAAAGCCCGATCAGGCGCGGCGGGAGAAGGCTGGGCGAGAGAAGGCTGGGCAGGGGAAGGCTGGGCACGAGAAACCCGCGCGAGATCGATCATCAGACATGGCTGTGTCCGGTGCCCGCGGGGGACTGCCGCGACTTGACCTTTCGGTACAGACTGGGCGAAAGCTGGTGCCATGCGCCGTACCGACCGCCTCTTTGAAATCCTCCAGATCCTGCGCGACGGCAAATTGCACCGGGCACAGGACATTGCCGCACGGATGCAGGTCTCCACGCGCACTATCTATCGCGACATGGATACGCTGGTGGCCTCGGGCGTGCCGGTCGAGGGTGCACGCGGGGTCGGCTATACGGTCCACGAGGCGATCGCCCTGCCGCCGTTGACCCTGACCCCGGCAGAGCTGGAAGCGCTGAACCTCGGCATGGCGATTGTGGCAGAGGCTGCGGATGCGGATTTGAAAGCCGCCGCAGAATCGCTCGCGGCCAAGGTCGATGCGGTCCTGCCTGTTGAGACGGTCGCCGCCGCCGACGCGTGGAAATTCGCGGTCTACCCGTTCGCCAATGCGGCGCGAGGCTTTGCCCAGATGCCCACCCTGCGCGCCGCGATCAAGGCACGGCAAAAGCTGTCGCTGGCCTATCGGCGCACCGACGGGACACTCAGCGAACGCGTGATCCGGCCGCTTCACATGGAATATTGGGGGCGCGTCTGGATGTTGACGGCCTGGTGCGAGCTGCGCCAGGATTTTCGGGTGTTCCGCGTCGATCTGATCGAAGACGCGCAGGCGCTTCCGGAACTCTTCGTCGATGAACCCGGCAAGCGACTGCAGGATTACGTCCCGGACCGGCGGGCGGCTGACGAGTAGAAGGCGCCGCCCAGCCCAATTTGAAACGGGTGATCGCAAAGATCGGATCCCTGCCCAACTTTATCGCTCCAGCTCTTTCTGCCCATCTCCGGCGCAGGCGGGCACTGGATGCACCCGATCAGTGGGGAAAGACGAAACAGCGGTTGCGGGGCACAGTGAGCCACATGGCCCGCCCAGGGGCCGGCAAAAAGACATTGGGCACGGTTGCTTTCAATACCGACCCGTCGAAATCCATCCGGAACTCCACAAGGCTCTCGTTGCCGAGAAACCGCGCACGCTGCACGATGCCGCGCGCTGGCACGCCCTCGGTGGTCGTGGCTTCGGGACCGCGCCCGCTCCTGTCAAAGTCGATACGCAGATGCTGCGGGCGAAAGACGATCTCCACATCGGTTCCGTCCGCAACCCCCGGAGCGAGGAACTGGCCAAAGGGGGTCTCGGCCAGCGCCCCGTTAACCTGCGCCTGCAACACATTGATGTCAGAGAAAAAAGCCACCGCAGCCTTGTCCACGGGACGCGTGTAGACGTTATAGGGCGCGCCCTGCTGAATGATCCGACCGTCCCGCATCAGCGCAATTTCATCGGCCATCCGCATGGCTTCTTCGGGTTCATGGGTGACCAGCAGAACTGCGGTGTCTTCCTCTTTCAGGAGGCTCAGCGTTTCATCCCGGATGCCGTCGCGCAGGCGATTGTCCAGCCCGGAAAACGGCTCATCCATGAGCATGATCCTGGGACGCGGGGCAAGCGCGCGTGCCAGCGCCACCCGCTGCTGCTCGCCGCCCGACAGTTGATGGGGATAGTCGTCGATATACTGGCCCAGCGCGACCCGATCCAACAGCTCCTCCGCGCGGGCGCGTTTTCGCTCCTTGGCCCCCTTGAGGCCGAAGGCCACATTGTCACCGACGCTGAGATGCGGAAACAAGGCGAAATCCTGAAACATCAGACCGATTTCGCGCCGTTCCGGGGGAACGCGAAACACGGTATCGCAGATCAGCTTGTCGTCGACGTAGATCTCGCCCTCATCCTGCATTTCCACGCCCGCAATCATCCGCAGCGTCGTGGATTTGCCGCAGCCGGACGGCCCCAGCAGACAGGTGACCTGACCTGGCAGCACCCGCAGCGAGACGTCGTCCACCACCGCGCGCCCTTCGAAGAACCGCCGCAGGTTCCGGACCTCGAGCCGCGGCGCCATATCCTGACCGGTCGCCATCCGGGCAGACGTCCCCATCTGTGCAGACAAAGGGTCTTGCGTCGTCATGTCGGGCATTCTGGGGGCCTTGTGCTGATTTTCGGGCGCAACATCTGAATTCTGCGCTGATACCAAGGGGGACAGGCCCGCGCAAGCACGCCCGCCGCTCCGGCCGCCCGGAGCGGCACCAGCGGCACCGGGCCCCGCACGGTCAAGCCCCCGTAAGGTGAGGCTCCCGCAAGGTCAGGTCAGAAACTCCACCACCGCTTCGGCGCGGGGGCGGCCATTGACCAGCAGCGTCACCACATGGGCACCGGGCAACAGGGTGAATGTCGACGCCTGTGCCCGCAAGGGATGCGCCTTCTTCAGCGTCAACCCCTCGCCGCCAAGCACTGCGGTCTTCCACTTGAAAACCCTGGTCGCGGACTTGCCGCCCGCCCGCTGAAAGGTGACGGCATAATCCACCAGCACCCGCGCCCCGGAGCGGCCCGTCAGATGGCAGCCGAGATCCAGCGTGCCACCGATACGCACCGTCTGCGGGAGCGTCAGCCGGGCGCTCAGCGCCAGATCGGGATCATAGCCCAGCAGCCGCAGGGCACGGGGATCGCCTGCCTTGACCAGCCCCCGCAGCGCATGCGACGTCATCCAGTCCAGCTCTTTCTGCGCCTGCACTGCGCGCCCTTGCCAATCGGTCAGGCAGTCAATGACGATCTCGGGCTCTTTCTTGGCGATATCGTTCAGATGGTTGGCCACCGAACGGGTGACGAAACGGGCCGGATCCGCGTGCAGCTGATTGAGGATCGGCAAGGTCGCCCGCAGCGGCAGATCCACGCCCATCCCCCACGGCAGACGTGGCCTGCTGCCCTCGCTCGCCAATCTGCGGACGTGGTAGCTGTCGTGACGCGCCCATTCGGCCATCTCTGCCAGCACCGCATCCGGCCAGCGTTTCAAAAGCGGGCGAATGGCATATTCCATTGAAAATCGCTGGGTGAGCTCCTGCAACAGATCCAGCGCCAAAGGCAGGTCGCTGTCGTCACGTGTCAGCGCCGTCACCCATTCCCCCAAGGGGGCAAAGATGAAATCTCCAAAGTCATCATCGCAGAGCGCCGGGTCCAGCGGCGGCGGCAGCGCCCGCAGGATCAGCGGGGCGACGTCAGCCAGAGACCCCGGAACATGCTGCGCCATTTGCTCGGCGATCCAGTGGATCCGCGCCTTCAATTCCAGCGCAGGCAGCCGGGACATCACCGCCGTCTCAAAGTCCTGCGCGGCGAAGGCCGGGTCAGCCGCCGCGAAAAGCCCCGCCAGATAGCGGAGCTTTGTCAGATTGAAGAGCTGCTCCTTGAGCAAGACCGGCTCTGCCATCGGGACCTAGATCGTCATATTGGTGGCGCCGCCATCCAGCAGGATATTCTGCCCGACGATGAAACCTGCGTGCTGGGAACAGAGGAAGGCGCAGGCGGCCCCGAATTCCTCACGGCTGCCATAGCGCCCCGCGGGAATGGTCGCGGCGCGCTGCGTGCGGGCCTCGGCAAGGGTAATCCCGCGGGCCTCGGCGACCCCGCTGTCCAGCGAGTCGGCGCGGTCGGTGGCATGGATGCCCGGCAACAGATTGTTGATGGTGACGCCCTTGCCAGCCACCTGACGGGAGGTGCCGGCCACATAGCCCGTCAGCCCGGCGCGGGCCGAATTTGACAGGCCCAGCACCGCGATCGGTGCCTTGACCGACTGCGAGGTGATATTGACCACCCGCCCCCAGCCCCGCGCGATCATCGCAGGCATCAGCGCTTTCATCAGTGCGATCGGGGTGAGCATATTGGCATCGAGGGCGGCAATGAAATCCTCCCGGTCCCAGTCGCTCCAAAGGCCCGGTGGTGGCCCGCCTGCATTGGTGACGAGAATATCGACGTCCTGCGCCGCCGCGATCAACTCCGTGCGCGCGGCGGCCTCGGTGACATCACCGGCGCAGGTCGCCACCGTCACCCCGAAGCGGGTGCGAATATCATCGGCGGCCGCGTCCAGCGCCGGTGCGCCGCGTGCATTCATCACCAGATCCACGCCCGCCTCGGCCAGTGCCTCGGCACAGCCCAGCCCCAGACCTTTGCTTGATGCACAAACCAGCGCGCGTTTGCCACGAATACCCAGATCCATCCTGATCCTCCCCAGATCGCCCAACAGTGCCCGGAACTTGCCAGCCGGACTTCGACTTGACCAGAGACCTTGCGAAGGCGGGGGCAAGTTTTTTGCCCTTGCCGGCCGGATCTCGCGGCAGTGTCAACCGATTGTTTACCACTCTGGGACCAGACTTGACGCGATTTGAGGCCTGCGCAGCGACCGGCTCCGGCGCAGGCATATATCCCCACCCCGTGCTGCCTCCAATTGCGAAAGTCCCACCACCTTGGCCCCTACCGCATCATCCGTCCAGTCGGTCCAGGCCTACCCCGCCGATCAGATCCGCGTGGAATTCGGCGTCAACGCCGGCGATCCCTTGGGCGTACTGGAAGATTTGGTGCTGGATGACGTCTATGAGCTGCAAGACGCGCGCCAGCCCCGTCGCCTCGGCCTGGAGGCATGGGAGGATGGCTCCCTTGCGGTACATCAAGACACCGATCTGGGACGCGCCGGATCGAGTCTGCATCTGGATTGCGCCATAACGCTGATGCCCGAGGTGGGCGAGAGTATCGAGGCGCTGATCATGGTGGAGGTAGAGAGCGAGTGCCTGATTGATGCGATCTATCTGGTACCGCAGGCTCCGCTTGCGTCTCGGACCGGCTACCGGTTGCTGAGCGCCGACCCCGAACGCGCCCGGCGCGGCCTCGCCGAACTGGCCTGCGTCTCCTTCACCCGCGGCACCCGGATAACCCTGGGGACCGGCGCGCAAGTCGCGATCGAGACGCTGCAGCCCGGCGACCGGGTCCTCACCCGCGACAGCGGCATTCAGCCCGTCACCTGGATCGGTCGCACGACGGCGCGGGCAACAGGGGCCATGGCGCCCATCCTGATCCGCGCGGGCGCACTGAATAACGAGCGCGATCTGTTGGTCAGTCCGGACCATCGGCTGATGGTGTATCAGCGCACCGATGCCATTGGCGTCGGCGCATCAGAGATTTTGGTGCGCGCGCGGGATCTGGTGAACGGCGAGACCGTGGTGGTCCAGCGTGGCGGATTTGTGGACTACTTTCAGATCCTCTTCGACCAACATCACATTATCTACGCCGAGGGAATTGCCGCAGAATCCCTCCTGCTCGATCCCGTGACACAGACGGCCTTGCCGGACTCCGTGGTGGATCAGCTGCAGGTCCTGCCCCGGCATGGGGCACGATCCGATCACGGGTTTGATGTCACCCCTGGGATGCTGGACCGCTTAGATCTGGTGGACCTCCTGAAGCACGCCTCACTGCGCTGAGACCCACGGGCCGGTGAGCCGAACCTTGTGGTCGGTGCGTCTGCGATGGTTTCAGACGGGTCCATCAGTTGGGTTCACCGGTGCTGACTGCGCGCGAATCCCGCGCCTTCATTCAGCCCGGCGGCAAAAGCTTCGGCCACCGAGGGGGAGTTGGCCGCCCGCATGTCACCCTGCCATGGTTGCTCCGAGCCGGTACGCGGGCCGTATTGGTCTTTGTGCGACCCGCTCTCGCCACCCTGATCTGTCACGGATTTCACCAGCAGAAACAGCCCCGAAAGGCCGAACCACAGGGCGGCAAGGATCAGACCTGCCATTGCGGGAGTTTGCCCGGTCTCTTGCAGGGCAGCATAGAGCGCGGCCGAGGCAAAACCTGCACCGACCGCAGCGCTGGCGGCACACAAAGCGGTGAACAGGACCCGGCGCGCGCCGCGCCGGGCTTTGGATTTGAGGTTGAACAGCATCGGATCAACGACGATTGCTGAGATAACCCAGCGCGAAGCCCAGTCCGGCTGCAATGGCGGTCGCAGCCAGAGGCTGGGCACGCACGGCGTCTTCAGCCTGGCGCGTCATCTGTGTCGCACCATCAGCAAGGGCCTGTGTCTGTTGCCGCGCGGTCTCGCGGGCGGCCTCGCCCACCTGAATGGCGCGGTCCTTCGCAACGGTCGCACGATCCTTCGCCAGGTCGGACACGGTATTGGTCAGCGCGGAAATGTCAGAGCGCAGAATTTCCATCTGGGTCGCAATGTCTTCGGCAGTGGGGGCGGATTGATCTTTGGGCATGGGACAGCTCCTTCAGTTTTGATCGTGTTCACAGATGCAACGTGCCCGGATCGCATTTGTTCCGATATGGCCGAAAAAACCGGATATCTTCTGCGTCATGTGTCAGCTTTGCCGTCCGTGATCACTGTCACCGAGCATGCAAAACACGGTGGCTCTCCCGCCGCCGGGGGTGACCTTGCCTGCCGACAAGACACCCCCGGAGTTGGGCATGGCCCTCTGCCCCCACCGGGGGCAGAGGGCGGCGCCGGGCCTGTCAGGCCCGGCGCCCGGCCCAACCGAACGCCCTGTGGCCCGACGGGGCGCAGGGTCGGATGGGCGGGAGCGCAACCGACCAGGCAGACACCGCCCCCCACCGCGCAACGCCGCCCAATCGGCTTTTCCTTGCCTCCCCGGTCGTTTCTGTCTAAGGCCAGCGTCATGTTGGACACCGCTCAGACCCGCCCTGAATTGCCGCCGGAAATCGCGCGGCGCCGCACCTTTGCGATCATTTCGCACCCGGATGCCGGCAAGACCACATTGACGGAAAAATTCCTTCTCTACGGTGGCGCCATCCAGATGGCAGGTCAGGTGCGCGCCAAGGGTGAGGCCCGCCGCACCAGATCCGACTTCATGCAGATGGAAAAGGACCGGGGCATTTCCGTCTCGGCCTCGGCAATGTCCTTCGACTATCAGAACCTGCGGTTCAATCTGGTCGACACCCCGGGCCACTCGGATTTTTCCGAGGACACCTATCGCACTCTGACGGCCGTTGATGCGGCGATCATGGTGATCGATGGTGCCAAGGGCGTGGAGAGCCAGACCCAGAAGCTGTTCGAAGTCTGCCGCCTGCGCGACCTGCCGATCCTGACCTTCTGCAACAAGATGGACCGCGAAAGCCGCGATACCTTCGAGATCATCGACGAAATCCAGGAGATGCTGGCAATCGACGTGACGCCTGCCAGCTGGCCCATCGGGGTCGGACGCGATTTCATCGGCTGCTACGACCTGCTGCGCGACCGGTTGGAACTGATGGACCGCGCCGACCGCAACAAGATCGCCGAGAGCATCGCCATCGAGGGTCTGGATGATCCCAAACTGGCCGAGCATGTCCCGGCGCATCTGCTTGAAAAATTCCTCGAAGAGGTCGAAATGGCGCGCGAGCTGCTGCCCAGGCTCGATCCGCAATCGGTCCTTGAGGGCCATATGACCCCGATCTGGTTCGGCTCCGCGATCAATTCCTTTGGCGTGAAAGAGCTGATGGACGGCATCGGCACCTATGGCCCCAAACCGCAGATCCAATCGGCCGAGCCGCGCAATATCGCCCCCGAAGAAACCAAGGTCGCAGGCTTCGTCTTCAAGGTTCAGGCCAATATGGACCCCAAGCACCGCGACCGGGTGGCCTTTGTGCGCCTCGCATCGGGCCATTTCAAACGCGGCATGAAGCTCACGCATGTGCGCACGAAAAAACCCATGGCGATCTCCAGCCCGGTGCTGTTCCTCGCCTCTGACCGGGAACTGGCGGAAGAGGCCTGGGGCGGTGACATCATCGGCATTCCCAACCACGGCCAGCTGCGGATCGGCGACACGCTGACCGAAGGCGAAGCGCTTCGGGTGTCGGGCATTCCCTCCTTTGCCCCGGAACTGCTGCAGGGGGTGCGCGCGGGCGATCCGATGAAAGCCAAGCACCTGGAAAAGGCGCTGATGCAATTCGCCGAGGAAGGCGCCGCCAAGGTTTTCAAACCCTCCATCGGGTCCGGTTTCATCGTCGGCGTGGTCGGCCAGTTGCAATTCGAAGTGCTCGCCTCCCGGATCGAGATGGAATACGGTCTGCCGGTGCGGTTCGAAGCGTCGCAGTTCACCTCGGCCCGCTGGGTGCATGGTGACCGGCTTGCGCTCGACAAATTCGTCAACGCCAACAAGCAGCATATCGCCTACGACAATGACGGCGATGTGGTCTACCTGACGCGGCTGCAATGGGACATTGACCGGGTCGAACGGGATTACCCCGATCTGACCCTCTCCGCGACCAAGGAAATGATGGTATAGCCATGCGGGGCGCCCGGTTGCCCGGGCGCCCGTTTCAGATGCGACGACAGCCGTGGGAGCCGGGCAGAGATGCAAGGGGGCGTGCGAACATCGACCTGGGGACTTGTCTCGACCATCAAGGCCGAGGCCGCGGACATTCTCGACTTTGCCGCCTGGCATCTGGATCGGGGCGCGCACCGGCTGTTTCTCTATCTTGATACCCCCTGCCCCGACGCAGTGCCCCATCTGAAAGCGCATCCCAAGATCCGGGTGATCGAGACAGACCGCGCCCATTGGCAAAAACGCCGGGGCGGCAGGCCGCAGAAGCATCAGGTCCGCCAGGCTCTGAACGCCACCCGCGCCTATCGCCGCCAGGCCGGTGACCTGGACTGGCTGATCCATCTCGACGTTGACGAATTTCTTTGGTCGGAGGGCGGTCTGGCGACGACACTCGCCGCGTTGCCGGATCAGGTGCTATGTGCCCGTGCGCGCCCACTTGAGGCGCTGGCAGGCGGCTTCGACGGCTTCAAGGCCCCGATCCCGCCCGGCCCCGATCAGGATCGCATCGCCGCCCGCCTCTATCCCCGGTTTGGCAGCTACCTCAGAGGCGGGTTTGTCAGCCACGTGCAGGGCAAGCTCTTCCTGCGGACCGGTCTGAGTGATGTGGAGCTCCGCATCCACAATGCGTTTGTCGGCGGTGAGGAAAATCCCGGCCAGCAGGACTTGCCGGGGGTCGACCTGTGTCATCTGCATGCGGCGACCTGGGCCAGCTGGCTGGAGCACTACCGCTACCGGCTCGCCAAAGGCTCCTACCGCGCCGACCTGAAACCGGCGCGCAGCCACGCGGCAGGCGGCGTGACGTTGCACCAATTGCTGACCAGCCTCGAGGCCGAGTCGGGCGAATCTGGCCTGCGGTTGTTTTTTGACGAGATCTGCGCCGACAGCCCGGACCTGCGGGCCAGATTGGACGCGGAGGGATTGTTTCGAAGCCGAGCGCTTGCGAAAATGCAGGCGCGGCAGCGGCAATTCCCGAAATACGGATAAACTGTTTCCCAAATACTGCAAACAAGCCGGAACTCCGGGGAATATTCGCGATCATTTGACCATATCACGCATTTTTGCTATGTGCCGCGGCATCCGGGGACGATCTGCAGGCGCAGATGTTCGACTGATACCGGCATAAACACACACGCGCGGGCCAGGTCAGTGTCCGCAATAACGGACGCATATGACAAAATTCTCCGATCTGAACTTGAATCCCAAGGTCCTCAAAGCGATTGAGGAAGCAGGATACGAAACCCCCACACCGATTCAGGCAGGCGCCATTCCTGCCGCGCTCGAAGGCCGGGATGTCCTCGGGATCGCTCAGACGGGCACCGGCAAAACCGCATCTTTCACACTGCCCATGATCACCCGTCTGGCACGTGGACGCGCCCGTGCCCGGATGCCGCGTTCTCTGGTGCTCTGCCCGACCCGCGAACTTGCGGCTCAGGTCGCCGAGAACTTTGATACCTACGCAAAACACGTGAAACTGACCAAAGCGCTGCTGATTGGTGGGGTTTCCTTCAAGGAACAGGACGCGCTGATCGACCGCGGCGTTGACGTTCTGATCGCGACTCCCGGCCGCTTGCTGGACCATTTCGAGCGCGGCAAACTGCTGTTGACCGGCATCGAGATCATGGTCGTTGACGAAGCGGACCGGATGCTCGACATGGGCTTTATCCCCGATATCGAACGCATCTTCTCGCTGACGCCTTTCACGCGCCAGACGTTGTTCTTCTCTGCCACCATGGCGTCGGAAATCGAGCGGATCACCAATACGTTCCTCTCTGCGCCCGAGCGGGTCGAGATCGCGCGCCAGGCAACCACATCGGAGACGATCGACCAGGCCGTCGTGATGTTCAAGGCCTCCCGCAAGGATCGCGAATCGACGGAAAAACGCCGGGTGCTGCGCGAATTGATCGATCAGGAAGGCGATGCCATGTCCAACGCGATCATCTTCTGCAATCGCAAGACCGACGTGGATGCCGTCGCCAAATCGCTGAAGAAATACGGCTATGACGCGGCGCCGATCCATGGCGATCTGGACCAGAGCCAGCGCACGAAGACGCTGGATGGCTTCCGCGATGGCAACCTCAAGATTCTGGTGGCCTCCGATGTGGCCGCCCGCGGTCTGGACGTCCCCTCGGTGAGCCATGTGTTCAATTTCGATGTCCCGGGCCACGCCGAGGACTATGTGCACCGGATCGGTCGCACCGGCCGGGCCGGTCGCTCAGGCAAGGCCATCACCATCTGCAGCCTTCGGGATGAAAAGAACCTGAGCGCCGTCGAAGGGCTGGTTCAGAAGGAAATCACCCGTCTGGACAACCCGGTCAAACCGGCCACTCCGCGCAAGGCTGACGCCGCAAGCGACACGCCGGACACCAAACCCGCCCGTCCGGCCCGCCGCACGCGCAGCCGGACGACCGCGACCGCCCCGGCAGCGGATACGGCGACTGACACGGCGGCAGCGCCCGCGACCGCACCCGCAGAGGCCCCCGTTGCCGCGGCTCAAAGCCCCGCAGAGGAAAAACCGGCCCCTCAGAAAGCCACCGAACGGCAGGAGGGCGGCACCGGCAACAAATCCGGCAAGTCCCGGTCGCGGGGCCGCAAGGAAGATCGCCGTGACGACCGAACCGTCGTCGGCATGGGCGACCATATGCCCAGCTTCATCGCCCTCAGCTTTGCAGAGCGACGCGCAGGCTGACGGCTCAGGGGGGCCTCATCTCAGACGCCCCCTCACCCAAGTGAGAGTTTCGAGAAACCGCCCGCCATTCGGTCCGGGCGGTTTTTCTGTGCGCCTCTGTGCGCTCCGACCCCCGCATGTCTTGCGACAGCGGCATAGCGGCAATGCCAAGCTGTGCGATGTCACAGGGCACGCGATGGCCTAGATGACAGCAGAAGAGTTGTACCCCTTAGGTGATGTTATGAAACCCAATCTCCCCGTTGCGCTGCTCAGCGATGAAATGAAAGATATCGAACTGCGGGCCCGCCAGATGCGGGCACAGGCCGTTGCCGCGCTGTTCTCCGGCGTTGGGTCAACGCTGCTGCGTATGGCCAAACGCTCGGCGCTGCTAATCACGCGCCCCCGCGTGGCTTGAAAACGCCCAGGCCTGCCGCAGGTCGAACCTGACCTGATCCTGCACAACAAAAAGCGCCCGGACCAACAATGGCCCGGGCGCTTTTTGTTCATTTCGGTCACGGCCCGCCGACATCACAACAGGATCATCATGACGCCGCGCAGCCGAAAAGCGGATCAGCGCATGCGGCTGACAACCACCGTGACCTCGGGCTTCTTGCCGATCTCGGACTGGGCCGACTGACGTGCAATCCGTTTCAGCTCCTGCTCCAGCTTGTCGTCATCCTTCAGCGTTTTCTTGCCCGCCCGCATCAGGAATTGGTTCAGATCCTCCTCCATGATCTCGACCAGAGCCGCATTGGACTTGCCGGTTTCCGCCAATCCCTTGAGATCGACCCAAGGCTCGCCCAGCGGCTCGTCCTGCTCGTCCAGAATCGCCGTGACGACCACATGACCATTCAGCGCCATCCGGATCCGATCACGCACGATACCGTCCATGGCTCCGACCTTGACCGAACCGTCCAGATAGGTCCGCCCGGTGTCGATATACTCGGCCACGGTCGGGCGATCCCCGGTCAGATCGACCATCATGCCATTGACGGCGATGGTCGAGGCGATGCCCTTTTCCTCGCCCAGACGGGCATGCTGGCGCAGGTGGCGATGCTCGCCATGCATCGGAATCAGCATCTTCGGCTTCACGATCTCATGCATCTGTTGCAGGTCGGGGCGGTTGGCGTGGCCTGACACGTGATACAGGCCGGAGCTGTCGTCGACCACATCCACACCGCGTTCCGAGAACTGGTTGATGATCCAGATGACACCCTTTTCATTGCCGGGAATCGTCTTGGAGGAAAACAGGAAGAGATCGCCCTCTTTCAACTCCAGACCGCGGAATTTACCCCGCGCCAGCTGAGCCGAGGCGGCGCGGCGTTCGCCCTGGCTGCCGGTGGTGATCAGCATCAGGTTTTCGCGCGGAATATCCCCCGCATCTTCCGGGCGGATCACGGCGGGAAAATTCCGGAGCACACCCGTCTCGACCGAGGCTTCGATCATCCGGTTCATCGCGCGCCCGAGAAGGACAATGGACCGCCCGGCCCGCTCGCCTGCTTCGGCCAGCGTTTTCACCCGCGCCACGTTGGAGGCAAATGTCGTGGCGGCCACCATCCCCGACGCCTCGGAGATCAGCTTGGTGATATTGTCGCCAAGCTCGCTCTCGGAGCGACCGGGGTTGAGCGAGAACACATTGGTCGAATCGCAGACCAATGCCTGCACGCCGTCCTTTGAGATATCCGCCCAAAGCTCCGGATCGAAGGCTTCGCCGACAATCGGGTTTTCGTCCAGTTTGAAGTCGCCCGTGTGCACGACCCGCCCCGCCGGGGAATCGATCACCAGACCACCGCTTTCGGGAATGGAATGCGAAATCGGCACCGCACCAACGGTAAAGGGGCCGAGCTTTGTGACCTCGGGCCAGGCTGAGATGGTCGTCACCACCTCCGGGTCGAGCCCGTGTTCATCCATCTTGCGGCGGGCAATATTGGCGGTAAAGGCCCGGGCATAGACCGGCACATTCAGACGCGAATAGAGATGCGCAACGGCGCCAATGTGGTCTTCGTGGGCATGGGTGATGAAAATGCCCTCGAGCTGGTCGGCCCGATCGGCCAGCCAGGTGATGTCCGGCATGATGAGATCGACGCCGGGCGTCGTGTCCATGTCGGGGAATGCCACGCCTAGGTCCACGAGGATCAGGCGTTCCTTGCCCGGTTTCCCATAGCCATAGACATAGGCATTCATACCAATTTCACCTGCCCCACCGAGGGGCAGATAGATCAAACGTTCACTGCTCATGATTACGTACCGATTTCCTTGTTATGTTCGTGAATGAGCCTGAGACCTTGCATGGTCAGGTCATCCTCAAATGCGTCGAATAGGTCTGCTGTTTGCTGGAAGAGCGGCGCCAGCCCGCCCGTCGAGATTACTTTCATTGGCACATTGGCCTCGGCTTTGATGCGATCACAGATTTCGCGAACCAGGCCGACATAGCCCCAGAACACGCCCGATTGCATGCAGGCCACCGTGTTGGTGCCAATGACATTCTGAGGCTTCGTGATGTCCACATGCGGCAGGGCAGCGGCCGCGTGGTGCAGCGCCTCGAGACTGAGGTTCACGCCCGGCGCGATGACGCCTCCGACATAGGCCCCATCCGCGGCCACCACGTCAAAGGTGGTGGCGGTGCCGAAATCGACCACGATCAGGTCGCCGCCGTATTTGTGAAAGCCTGCAACCGTATTGACCAACCGGTCAGGCCCCACTGTGGTGCCCGCATCGACGCGCACCGCAACCGGCAGCGCGCATTCCGGCTTTCCCACCACCAGCGGCCGCGTATTGAAGTATCGGTCTGACAGGACCCGCAGGTTGAAGACCACACGCGGCACGGTCGAGGAGATGATCATATCGGTGATCTTCGCCTTGATGCCCTGCAGGTTCATCAGCGTCGACAGCCAGACATAATACTGGTCCGCCGTGCGCTGCCATTCGGTCGAGGTCCGCCAATGTCCGATGATTTCATCACCGTCCCAGATTGCAAATACCGTATTGGTATTGCCGCAGTCTACTGCCAGAAGCATGGATCACCGGCCCCCGTCAAAAGAAGATGTCCGCCGCCGGGATCGCGACGGGTCCCTCGGCAGTTGCCAGAACGAGGTTGCCCGAACTGTCGATCGTTTCAAAAGTGCCCGAGATCTCTTCGCGGCTGGTGCGCGCGGTGATGACCTCTCCCAGTTTGGCCGCACGGCCCAGCCAGGCGGTTCGGATCGGGTCAAACCCGTAGGTGGTGAACTGATCCTCATAGGTGGCAAAGGCGATGGCCAAGGCCGCCAGAAAGGTCTCCGGCTCCACCTTCATGCCCATTTCAGACAGCAGAGACACCGGCCAGACAGCCCCCGGCTCCAGCCATTCCGTCATCGGCGTTTCGCTCAGGTTCACACCGATCCCGATCGACAGATAGGCCACACCGTCCTTGGTTCCCGCGCTCTCCAACAGGATCCCGGCCAGCTTGCCGCCATTCAGCAGCACATCATTCGGCCATTTCAGCGCCAGCCCCCGGCTCCGCCCGGTCACAGTTTCCACCGCATCATAAAGAGCCAGCGCCGCGATGAAGCTGCGCAAGGCAATCTGATCGGGGCGCCCCTTTGGATGGTACACCAGCGTGCCCGCGAAATTGCCGGTGGGATCGGTCCAGGCGCGACCACGCCGACCACGCCCTTTGGTCTGGCGCCGCGCCAGAATCCACTCCGGCCTGGTGAGGGTCGGTGCTATGCGGGCTGCTTCGTCCAGCGTGCTGTCCACTTCGTCCAGCACACGACGCCCATATCCGATTGGCCAATCTGTCATAGGCGCCCCTCTATCACCCGTTCCTGCAAAAGGCAAAAGGCCTGGTCGCTTCGGACCAGGCCTTTTGCAAATTTATTGATCGCCGGTTTCAGTGGACCAACATCGCCGCTGCCGCAGAGGCCGCGCCTTCCAGACCGAAGGTCGAGATCACACCGATCAACATGAGCGCCGCGCCCGCCGAGAAAAAGGCAAGCAGCACCGGCGAGCGGGATGTTTCCACCTCTGTCCCGTCAGAGCCGAAGTACATGAAGAACACGATCCGCAGATAATAGTAGGCGCCGATCACCGAGGCGACCACCCCGGCAATGGCGAGCCAGGCCATATCGGCCTCCACCGCTGCGCGCAGGACGAAGAACTTGCCGAAGAAGCCCAGCATCGGCGGCACGCCGGCCAGCGAGAACAGCAGGACCAGCATCCCCAATGCCCGCCCGGGTTCACGCTTGGCATATTGGTTCAGCGCGCCGATATCGGTCACCGGCTTGCCGTCGCGATGCAGCATCATGATAAAGGCAAAGGTCCCGATATTCATGGCGACGTAGATCGACATGTAGATCAGCAAGGCCTGAATACCAAGCTCCGTCCCCGCCGCCAGACCGATCAGCGCATAGCCCATATGGGCGATCGAGGAATAGGCCATCAGGCGTTTCAGGTCGGTCTGGCCAATGGCCGCAACCGCGCCGAGGAACATCGACAAGAGCGCCAGCAGCGCCACGATCTGGCTCCAGTCCTGCACCGCATGACCAAAGGCATCATGCAGCACGCGGGCGAAGAGACCCATCGCCGCCACTTTGGGTGCGGAGGCGAAGAAGGCCGTGACCGGTGTCGGTGCGCCCTCGTAGACGTCCGGCGTCCACATGTGGAACGGCACCGCCGAGACCTTGAAGGCGAGGCCGGAGATCAGGAAGACGATCCCGAACAACAGACCGATGGTCACCTCGCCATGCTGTGCGACCTCGATGATCCCGGAGAACAATGTCGTTCCGGCAAACCCATAGACCAGCGACGCCCCATAGAGCAGCAGACCGGAGGACAGCGCGCCGAGCACAAAGTACTTGAGCCCCGCCTCGGTGGATTTGACGCTGTCCCGACGCAGGGAGGCGACGACGTAGAGCGCCAGGGACTGCAGCTCCAGCCCCATGTAGAGCGCCATCAGATCTCCCGCCGAGACCATGACCATCATGCCGATCGTCGAGAGCGCCACCAGCAGCGGGTATTCGAACCGCAGCATGCCCCGTTTGGACATATAGTCCTGCCCCATCACCATGACAGCAGCGGCGGACAAAAGGATCGCGACCTTGGCAAAGCGCGAGAAGGCATCGTCGACGATCATGCCGCCAAACGCCTCGGTGGAGCCGGAGCCGGAGGTTCCGATCCAGATCCCCAGCACCGCCATCAGCGCGGCGGTGACCCACACGAGCATCGGCGCGAGCTTGTCCTTGGAAGTGTAAACCGCCCCGATCAACGCCAGCATCACATAGATGGCGAGGACGATCTCGGGCAGGATCACGGAGAGATCAGCTTGCATCTGAGCGGCTCCTTAGTGGGAATTTGTGGTGGCAACGTCGACCTCGGCCGCTTCCGCAAGGAAGTCGGCGTTGGCAACGGCCGTATTGACAGAGGTCACCAGTGCTTCGGTCGAGGGGCCGATCACATCGGTGACAACGGAGGGATAGATCCCCAGCAACAGGGTCATGGCAACCAGCGGCGCAAAGATCCATTTCTCGCGGGCATTCATATCCTTGATCGCCTTCAGGCTTTCCTTGATCAGATCCCCGAACACCACCCGGCGATAGAGCCAGAGCGCATAGGCCGCCGAGAAGATCACCCCGGAGGTCGCCACAAAGGCCACCCAGGTGTTTTCCTGGAAGGTGCCCATCAGGGTCAGGAATTCGCCGATGAACCCGGAGGTGCCCGGCAGGCCGACATTGCCCATGGTGAAGAACATGAAGACCAGCGCATAGGCGGGCATCCGGATCACCAGCCCGCCATAGGCCTCGATGTCACGGGTGTGCATACGGTCGTAGATCACGCCCACACAGAGGAACAGCGCCGCCGAGATGAAGCCGTGGCTCAGCATCTGGAAGATCGCACCATCGACCCCTTGCTGGTTCGCAGCAAAGATACCCATGGTGACAAACCCCATATGCGCGACCGAGGAATAGGCGATCAGCTTTTTCATATCTTCCTGCACCATCGCCACCAGCGAGGTATAGACGATGGCGATGGCCGACATCCACAGGATCACATCCGTCATCACCTCGGAGCCGACGGGGAACATCGGCAGGCTGAACCGCAGGAAGCCGTAGCCGCCCATTTTCAACAGGATCGCCGCCAGCACCACGGATCCGGCCGTGGGCGCCTGCACGTGCGCATCCGGCAGCCAGGTATGGACCGGCCACATCGGCATCTTCACCGCGAAGGAGGCAAAGAACGCCAGGAACAGCAGGGTCTGCATGCCGCCCAGCACATGGACGCCAAGCACGTCAAAGCTGGTGTAGGAGAACTCATGCGACAACAGCATGACAATGTCGGTGGAGCCCGCATCGAAATACATCGCCACCATCGCCACCAGCATCAGCACCGAGCCGAAGAAGGTGTAGAGGAAGAATTTGAACGAGGCGTAGATCCGGTCCTTGCCGCCCCAGATGCCGATGATCAGGAACATCGGGATCAGGCCTGCTTCGAAGAACATGTAAAACAGCACCAGATCCAGCGCCATGAAGACGCCAAGCATCAGCGTCTCCAGCACCAGGAAGGCGATCATGTATTCCTTGACCCGGGTCGAGACGGTCCAGCTCGCCAAAATGGTCAGCGGCATCACAAAGGTGGTGAGCATCACGAACAGCACCGAAATGCCGTCGACGCCCATCTTGTATTTCAAACCAAAGATCCATTCGGCCTCTTCGACGAACTGGAAGCCGGTATTGGAGGCGTCAAAGCCGAAGTAGATGAACAGGCTGACCAGAAAGGTGATCGTGGTCGCCAGCAACGCCACATATTTGGCGTTGCGTTGTGCCGCCTCATCCTCGCCACGCATCAGCAGGGCCATGACAGCCGCCGCCAGCGCAGGGATAAAGGTGACGATGGAAAGGATATTGTCCATCAGTGCGATCCTCCGCCGATCGACATCCAGGTGACCAGGGCGGCAATGCCCAGCACCATGTAGAACGCGTATGTAAAGATGTAGCCAGACTGGGCCCGGCCAGCGAGACGGGTGAAGAAGGGCACGACACCGAGCGCAATCCAGTTCAGGAAGCCGTCGATGGTCCCGCCATCGCCCTTCTTCCACAGGAATTTACCGATCGCCAGCGCGGGTTTGACAAAAACCACATTATACAGCTCGTCAAAGTACCACTTGTTCTTGAGGAACAGATAAAGCGGACGCTGCTGCTGGGCGAGACGTTTGGGCAGCTCCGGGTTCACGATATAGAACAGCACCGCCAGTACCAGACCGAGCAACATCGCAAAGAACGGGGCCGTCTTCACCAGCCAATGGGTGGCGTGGGCATCGTCGAGCACGTGGTTGTCCGGCGCCATATACAGCGCGCCTTCGCCCGGGGCACCGGTAAACACATAGTGATGCCCCCCTGCTCCGGCCACTTCGTCGTGGCCTGAACCCGTGCCTGCATCTGTGCCTGTATCGGTGCCGTGGGACGTCTCGGCCCCATGGTCCGTGTCAGCAACCGCTGCCTCTGCCGCGTGGTCGTCATCGCCATGGTCCGTGGCCGCTCCGTGTTCCGCAGCCGAGGCTTCGGCGACCGGAATACCGTAGAATTTGCCAACCTTGTCGGCGTGACCGAAGAAACTGTTGTACCAGAGCATCCCCGAGAACACCGCCCCCAGCGCCAGGACGCCAAGCGGGATCAACATGACCATGGGGCTTTCATGCGCGTGATCATGGGTGTGCTTGTCGCCGCGCGGCTTGCCGTAGAAGGTCAGAAAGATCAGCCGCCAACTGTAGAAGGAGGTCATGGCCGCCGCGATCACCAGCATCCAGAAGCCATACATCGACCCGCCGGCATAGGCGCTCTCGATGATCGCGTCCTTGGACAGGAAGCCTGCGAACCCGATCTGCGTCAGGGGAATGCCGACGCCGGTGATTGCCAATGTGCCGATCATCATCGCCGCGAATGTATAGGGGATCTTTTTGCGCAGACCGCCGTAGTTCATCATGTCCTGCTCGTGGTGCATGGCATGGATCACCGAGCCCGCGCCCAGGAACAGCATCGCCTTGAAGAAGGCATGGGTGAACAGGTGGAACATCGCCGCCGAATACATGCCGACGCCAGCCGCCACGAACATGTAGCCCAGCTGCGAACAGGTGGAATAGGCGATGACCCGTTTGATGTCGGTCTGCACCAGACCCACGGTGGCAGCAAAGAATGCAGTGGTGGCGCCGATGATGGTGATGAAGGCGGTTGCCTCGGGGGCGACTTCCATCAGCGGCGACATGCGGCACACGAGGAACACGCCCGCAGTCACCATGGTGGCCGCGTGGATCAGCGCCGACACCGGGGTCGGGCCTTCCATCGCATCCGGCAGCCAGGTGTGCAGGAACAGCTGCGCCGATTTCCCCATGGCGCCGACGAACAGCAGGAAGGCGATCAGATTGGCGGCGTTCCACTCGGACCACAGGAAGGACACCGTGGTCTCCGCCAGTTGCGGCGTCGCCGCAAAGATATCCGGCAGGTTGATGCTGTCGGTCAGCAGGAACAGGGCAAAGATGCCGAGCGCAAAGCCGAAGTCGCCGACCCGGTTGACGATGAAGGCTTTCATCGCCGCCGCGCCCGCCGAGGGCTTGCGGTAGTAGAACCCGATCAGAAGATAGGAGGCCACGCCGACGCCTTCCCAACCGAAGAACATCTGCACGAGGTTGTTCGACGTCACCAGCATCAGCATCGCGAAGGTGAAGAAGGACAGATAGGCAAAGAACCGCGGCTTGTAGCTCTCGCCGTCCTTCCACTGCGGATCGTGATCCATGTAGCCGAAGGAGTAGAGATGCACCAGCGCGGAGACCGTCGAGATCACGATCAGCATGATCGCGGTCAGACGATCAAGCCGGATCGCCCAGGAGGTCGACAGGCTGCCGCTTTCGATCCAGCGGAAGATCTCGATCACTTCGGTCTTGCCGCCGAAGGTCAGGAAGGTGATCCAGGACAGCAGCGCCGTCAGGAACAAGAGGCCGGTGGCGGTCCACATGGCCGCTTTTTCACCAATGATCTTGTGGCCGAAACCGCAGATCACCGCCCCCACGAGCGGGGCAAAGAGGAGGATGGTTTCCATGGTGACTTAGCCCTTCATCACGTTGACGTCTTCGACCGCGATGGTGCCGCGGTTGCGGAAGAAGCAGACCAGGATCGCAAGCCCGATGGCGGCCTCGGCGGCGGCAACGGTCAGCACGAAGAGGGTGAAGACCTGCCCGACCAGATCCCCCAGAAAGGACGAAAAGGCCACCAGATTGATGTTCACCGCCAAGAGCATCAATTCGATGCTCATCAGAAGGATGATCACGTTCTTGCGGTTCAGAAAGAGCCCGAAGATGCCGATGACGAACAGCGTCGCCGCGACGGTCAGATAATGTTCAAGTCCGATCATTGTCTTCTCAAAGCCCCTGCCCCGGTTTGATGTCCTTCAGCTCCATCGCGGTGGCCGGATCGCGGTAGATCTGCGCCAGGATGTCCTGGCGCTTCACGTCCTGGCGATGGCGCAGGGTCAGAACGATGGCACCGATCATGGCCACCAGAAGGATCAGACCCGCAAGCTGGAACAGAAGGAAATATTGGTCATAGATAATGAGGCCAAGCGCCTCGGTGTTGTGGCGCCCCTCGGGCACCGGCTGGCTCAGGTTCTGGGCCACGGCCTCGGCGCTTTCCCAGGACCCGAAGGCGATCACGAATTGCATCAGGATCACCAGCGCGATCAGCAAGGCCAGCGGCATGTAGCGCGCCATTTCGGCCTTCAGCTCGGCAAAGTCCACGTCCAGCATCATCACCACGAAGAGGAACAGTACCGCAACCGCCCCCACGTAGACGATCACCAGCAGCATGGCGACGAATTCCGCCCCCAGCAGCACGAACAACCCGGCCGACGATATGAAGGCAAGGATCAGCCACAGCACCGAATGCACCGGCTGGCGGCTCACCACGGTGAACAGCCCGCCGCTGATGGCGCTGATGGCGAAGAGGTAAAAGGCAAACACGCTCATGTCTCATCGTCCCCTTTGTCGCCCATGACCTCCTGCGCCAGCTCCATGGCGCGGGTCATGGCCGGAATGCCGGCAAAGACCGACATCTGTCCGATCGTCTCGACGATCTCTTGTTTCTTGGCGCCCGCCGCAAGGGCATGACGCACGGTCTGGCGCACGGCGGTATCGGCCTGCGCGCCCTGCATGGTCAGTCCGGCCAGCGTCAGCAACAACCGGGTCTTGGCGTCAAGACCGTCCTTGTTGACGGCATTGCCAAACATCATTTCCATGACCTCTTTGGGCATGGTCGGCCAGAGCGCCTCGAAGCCTTTCGGGGAAAAGCTCTCGAGCGCCGGGTTCAGCGCCTTCGCCATCTCCTGCGCCTGAGCCATCATGGCCTCGAAAGGGTTTTGCGGCGCATCATTCATCGGTACGGCGCGTCCAGTTCGAGGTTGCGGGCAATCTCGGCTTCCCAGCGTTCGCCATTCGCCAGCAGCTTGTCCTTGTTGTAGAACAGCTCCTCGCGGGTTTCGGTGGCGAATTCAAAGTTCGGGCCCTCGACAATGGCATCCACCGGGCAGGCTTCCTGACAGAATCCGCAATAGATGCATTTGGTCATGTCGATGTCGTAGCGCGTGGTGCGGCGGCTGCCATCCTCGCGCGGTTCGGCATCGATGGTGATGGCCTGCGCCGGGCAGATCGCCTCGCAGAGCTTGCAGGCAATGCAGCGCTCCTCGCCGTTGGGATAGCGGCGCAGCGCATGCTCGCCCCGGAACCGCGGCGAGAGCGGACCTTTTTCATGCGGGTAGTTCAGGGTCGCCTTGGGGGCGAAGAAATACTTCAGCCCCAGTTTCATGCCCACCCAGAAGTCCTGCAGCAGGAAGTATTTGGCGGCGCGGGTATAGTCGATCTGCGTCATATCAGCCTCCTGTGCTCCAGCGCGCGAATGCGCCCCAGAACCAATCGAAACGTGCGGCAAAGGCCACGAACACCACCCAGACCAGCGAGAACGGCAGGAAGACCTTCCAGCCCAGACGCATCAGCTGGTCATAGCGGTAGCGCGGCGTGATGGCCTTGACCATCGCGAAGAGGAAGAAGAAGAACGCCATTTTGGCGACCATCCACAACGGGCTGTCCGGCAGGAACGGGATCGGCGACAGCCAGCCGCCGAAGAACAGCAGCGAGGTCAGCGCGCACATCAGGAAAATGGCGATATATTCGCCCGCCATGAACAGCAGGAACGGCGTCGAGGAATATTCCACCTGATAGCCCGCCACGAGTTCCGATTCCGCCTCCGGCAGGTCGAACGGTGGCCGGTTGGTCTCTGCCAGCGCCGAGATGAAGAACAGGAAGACCATCGGGAAATGCGGCAGCCAGTACCAGTTGAACAGGCCTGCATTGCCGTCCTGAGCCCGCACGATGTCGCCAAAGTTCATCGATCCGGTCGACAGGATCACGCCGATGATGATCAGGCCGATCGAGACCTCGTAGGAGATCATCTGCGCCGCAGAGCGCAGCGAGCCGAGGAACGGGTATTTCGAGTTCGACGCCCAGCCGCCCATGATCACGCCGTAGACCTCCAGCGAGGAGACCGCGAAGACATAGAGGATGGCGACGTTGATATTGCTCAGAACCCAGGTGTCACTGAAGGGGATCACTGCCCAGGCGATCATCGCCAGAACAAAGGAGGTGATCGGCGCCATGATGAAGACCGTCCGGTCGGAGCCGGCCGGGATGACGACCTCTTTGACGACATATTTCAAGGCGTCCGCAACGGTTTGCAGCAAGCCAAAGAGGCCAACCACATTGGGGCCGCGTCGCATCTGCACCGCAGCCCAGATCTTTCGGTCGCCATAGACCAGGAAAAGCAGTGAAATCATCACAAAGGCAACAACCGCAAGGGTCTGCGCCAGAATAATGACAGCAATGCCGCCGGGGGTGTTAAAGAAATCAGCCATTGGTCCTCACACCGTAGGTATTCCGTTTGCCTCGCAATTCGCGACCACGACTTCGGCGTCGATGGTGCGCAAACCGCGCGGGAGAGCTGGCGAGATGGTGTAGACAGCATCTGCCTCCCAAATGCCAGCCTCTTGTTTCATTTTTGTGCGCACGTGACGCGCAAATCCATAGCCGCGGATCAGCGCATATTGGGCCGCCGCGCAATCCGCATAGTCGTTCAGCTCTTCTGCGCTGCCCAGCCGGTCCATCGACAGGTGGAACTGCACCAGATCCCCCTCCAGCAGACTGGTGCCGACACCCAGGTATTCAGGCGCCGCACGGCTGACCTTGCTGCCGGAGGCATCGCCACAGGCCGCAAGGCCGAAGCCCAGACAGAATATGAGCAGAGCCCGGATCACTCGGCCGCGATCTTCGTGTCACGACGCGACAGCGCCTGGGCCGACAGGTCCGCCATCAGCTGGGAGGCGCGCGCGATCGGGTTGGTCAGGTAGAAATCCCGAACCGTCGGCAGGAAGTCCGCGGTCCCCAGTGGCTCCGGCGGCAGCGCCTCGCCGTCGTTTTCGATGACCGTGTCGATTTTTGCCAGATGCGGCACGTCTTTGATCAAGGCGCTGCGCAGTTGCGCCAGGCTGTCATAGGCCAGCTTGGCCCCCAATTCCGCCGACAGCGCCCGCAGCACCGCCCAGTTTTCCTTGGCCTCGCCCGGCGCAAAGCTGGCCCGCATGGCAAGCTGAGGGCGACCTTCGGTGTTGACGAACAGGCCGTTTTCTTCGGTATAGGCCGCGCCCGGCAGGATCACATCGGCGCGGTGCGCGCCGCGATCGCCGTGGCTGCCCTGATAGATCACGAAGGCCCCCGGAGCGATATCGACCTCATCCGCGCCGAGGTTGTAGATCACCTCGGCCCCGTCGATGGCCGCCGCCATTCCGCCTTCGGTGACGGCGCCGATATCCATCGCACCGACGCGCGCCGCCGCGCTGTGCAGAACCAGCATGGCACCAAGGCTCTGTGCCTTGGCCAGAACCGCCAGACCATCCGCCTCGCGCAGGGCGCCCTGCCCCACGATAACAAGCGCATCCTCCCCGGCGGTCAGCCCGTCCAGTGCGGCGCGGTCCGTGCCGAGGTGGTCGTAGTCAAATGTCAGATCAACGGCCGGTCCCACCAGTTTCACCGTCGCGCCCTTGAGCCACGCCTTGCGGATCCTGGCATTCAGAACCGGTGCCTCATCGCGCGGATTGGTCCCGATCAGGATGATCTCCCTGGCGGTATCGATATCCTCGATGGAGGCGGTTCCGACATATCCCGCCCGATTGCCGATCGGCAGACGAGCATTGTCCGTGCGCGCCTCGACCTTGCCGCCGAGGCTCTCGATCAGCTGTTTCAGCGCATAGGCCGCCTCGACAGAGACCAGATCCCCGATCAGCCCGGCAACCGTCTTGCCACGCATCGCGGCGGCGGCCGCCTCCAGCGCTTCGGGCCATGTCGCGGGCTTCAGCTTGCCATCGACCCGCACATAGGGACGGTCCAGACGCTGACGGCGCAGCCCGTCCCAGACAAAGCGGGACTTGTCGGAAATCCATTCCTCGTTGACGCCATCATGGTTGCGCGGCAGGATCCGCATCACTTCGCGGCCCTTGGTATCGACCCGGATATTCGACCCGAGCGCATCCATCACGTCGATGGTTTCGGTCTTGGTCAGCTCCCAGGGGCGGGCGGAGAACGCGTAGGGTTTCGAGGTCAGCGCCCCAACCGGACAAAGGTCGATGATGTTGCCCTGCAGGTTCGAATCCAATGTCTCGTTCAGATAGGAGGTGATCTCCGCATCCTCGCCCCGGCCGGTCTGGCCCATCTGGGTGATACCTGCGACCTCGGAGGTGAAGCGCACGCAGCGGGTACAGGAGATGCAGCGGGTCATCGCGGTGCCGACAAGCGGTCCAAGGTCGAGATCATCCACCGCCCGCTTGGCCTCGCGGAAACGCGAGAAATCGACACCATAGGCCATCGCCTGATCCTGCAGATCGCATTCACCGCCCTGATCGCAGATCGGGCAGTCCAGCGGGTGGTTGATCAGCAGGAATTCCATCACGCCTTCGCGCGCCTTTTTCACCATCGGCGAATTCGTCTTGACCTGAGGGGCCTGCCCCTCGGGACCGGGACGCAAGTCTTTGACCTGCATGGCGCAGGAGGCGGCGGGCTTCGGCGGGCCACCGACGACTTCGACCAGGCACATCCGGCAATTGCCGGCAATCGACAGGCGCTCGTGATAGCAAAAGCGCGGGATTTCGATACCCGCCTGCTCGCAGGCCTGAATCAGGGTCATGGCCCCGTCGACTTCGATCTCGGTTCCGTCAATGTTGACTTTGCGGAGGTCAGACATGGTCTATTTCGCCCTCAGTAACACGCCGATCGCGCTGTTTTTCTCAATCTCTGCCATCCCGTAGGTGCAGAAGGTTTCCGGTTGGTCCAGTTTGACCCCTTCCTGCATCAGCAGGCGCGTGCCCTTGGCCCGCATGCGGGCCTTTTCCTGGTCCGATTTGACATAGGCCTTGATCTCGTTATCGCTGTAGCCAAGCGCATTGGCCCGCGACCGGATCTTGTAAAGTTGGTTCAGCCCTTTCAGGGTCCGGGGCGCCAGCTGGTCACAGGTCTCTGCGACCTCGCTGGCCACCGCCACCGCAAAGAGCGGGTTTTCGATCTCCGGCACATCGCGCAGCGACGGCCGCGCCTCGCCTGCCGTCGCACTGGCCGCCATCAAACCGGCCACCATCAGGACAGCAATCATCAGCCCCCAGACGCCCCCCCAGACGGCAGACATCCCCGGAGCGACGCGCGCCTCAGGCCGAGTCTCAGCCACGGCTATCTGCGCCGCGACAGCAGTGGTGCCACGGCAAGAGCCCGCAGCCTCCGGCATTGGCGCTGCCGCAAAACCGCCGCATGGGCGAGGATATGCCGCGCGTAAAATCACGGTGTGCAGGTCCCGGTAAAGATGCCGTCGCCGCGATCCAGCTGCAGGCTGTAGTCGCCTTCGGCACCGACGGTGATATTGGTCCAGTCGAACCGGGAGCTGCCGAAATTCTCGATGCAGTAGCGTTTCGCCTCGTGATCCGCCGCCAGCAATGCCCCCGTCTGCGAGCGGGTCGCATCGCCGACCTCGACCCGAAAATCCGCCAGAGTGGCGCGCTTGTCGATCGCCTTGACGCGCGCCTGAAACGGGACGCCATTGAATTTCGGGCGTCGGTCTTCCTTCAGCGAACCGCAGGCGGTCAGGCCAAGGCCCGCCGCGACAATCAGGGAAAGGGTGAAACCAGCGTGCATCTTCATGTCCGGTTATTCCGCCGCCATCGCGCCCATACGGCCCGATTTCTGCGCTTTGATACGGTCTTCGATTTCCTCGCGGAAGTTGCGGATCAGACCCTGGATCGGCCAGGCGGCCGCGTCGCCCAGGGCACAGATAGTGTGGCCTTCGACCTGTTTGGTCACATCCCACAGCATATCGATTTCCTCGATCTCCGCCTCGCCCCGGACCAGACGGTCCATCACCCGCATCATCCAGCCGGTCCCTTCGCGGCACGGCGTGCACTGGCCGCAGCTTTCGTGTTTGTAGAACTTCGACAGCCGCCAGATCGCTTTGACGATATCGGTCTGCTTGTCCATCACGATGACTGCCGCGGTGCCGAGGCCGGAACCCAGCTCGCCGCGCAGATAGTCGAAATCCATGATCGCGTCTTTCATCTTCTCGCCGCGCACGCAGGGCACCGAGGAGCCGCCGGGGATCACCGCCAGCAGATTGTCCCAGCCGCCGCGAATACCGCCGCAGTGGGTCTCGATCAGCTCGTCAAAGGGGATCGACATGGATTCTTCGACGACGCAGGGATTGTTGACGTGACCGGAAATCGCGAACAGCTTGGTGCCCGCGTTATTGGGACGGCCAAAGCCCGCAAACCATTCCGCGCCACGACGCAGGATGGTCGGCACCACCGCGATGGATTCCACGTTGTTCACCGTGGTCGGACAGCCATAGAGCCCCGCGCCCGCCGGGAACGGCGGCTTCATCCGGGGCATGCCTTTCTTGCCTTCGAGGCTCTCGATCAGGGCGGTTTCCTCACCGCAGATATAGGCCCCGGCGCCATGGTGCAGGAAGACGTCGAAATCCCAGCCCGATCCGGCGGCATTGCGCCCGAGAAGCCCCTTGTCATAGGCCTCGTCGATGGCTGCCTGCAGCGCCTCGCGCTCGCGGATATATTCGCCGCGCAGATAGATATAGCAGGTATGCGCCTGCATGGCGAAACTGGCAATCAGCGCCCCTTCGATCAGCGTATGCGGATCGTGACGCATGATTTCGCGGTCCTTGCAGGTGCCGGGCTCGGATTCATCGGCGTTGATCACCAGATAGGCCGGACGCCCGTCACTTTCCTTTGGCATGAAGGACCATTTCAGACCGGTGGGAAAGCCCGCCCCCCCGCGCCCGCGCAGGCCGGAATCCTTCATCGTCTGGATGATCCAGTCGCGTCCCTTGCCGATGAGATCCGACGTCCCGTCCCAATGGCCGCGCTTTTGGGCGCCCGCCAGCGTGCGCTCATGCATCCCGTAAAGGTTGGTAAAGATCCGATCCTGGTCTTTCAGCATGTCTGCCTACCTTTGGTTCTCTTGTTCAGTGGCCTGACGCAGGCGCCAGAGTTGAAAAATATTGATCGCTGCATAGACCATGCCCGCAAGTGCGGCAAAATCAAACAACAGCGCGTAGCGCCCGGGCAGCCCGATCGCCGGGCCGACAAAAAGCGACAGGATCAGCCATGTGACCATCGTGCCGGCAATCACCAGGGCGACATGCCGCCCCTTGGCCGCGATGGCCCTGTCCTGCGTGTTCCTGTCTCCTGCGTCCCTGCTCATCAGGTCCCTGTCCATCCGGTCCGGTCATCCTCGCCGTCGCAGCCCCAGGCCCGACCCGGCGGACCAGAGCATACGTCGGTTACTTATCGCTGTAGCGGCCGTCCTTTTTGGCCGACTTCGCAAATTCTGTTTCCTCGCCCGCGGCCAGCAGCTTGGCCTGTTCGATCCAGCCGTCGCGTTCGATGCGGCCTTTGAACCTCAGGCGCGCATCGACCCAGGCCACTTCGGCTTCGGTCCATTTGGCGATCTGGTCAAAGTGGAAAAAACCCAGCTCATGCAAGGTCGCTTCCAGCTTGGGACCGACGCCCTTCAGCAGCTTCAGGTCATCCGGGCTGCCATTGCGCGCGGCCGAGAGCGTCTCCGGCTCTTCTTCGACGGTCACAGCGGCGGCGGCGGCTTCGGGTTGGGCCGGGGTCGCGGCGGCGGATTTCTTTGCGGGCGCCTTCTTCTCGGCGGCCTGCTTCACCGCAGGCATCGGGCGGTCCGGCGCGGGCGGCGTCGGATCTGCAGCCGTGCGGCCGGCCACCAGACCATCCTTGCCGATCCAGGGCGTCAGAAGCGGCACTTCGTCGCCCTGAATGCGCTTCACACCATCACCGATTTCTGTCGCCAGCGCCGCCGAGGCATTATACTGCGGCTTGCCCGCCTCATATTCGGTCAGCGAGGTCAGGCCCGATTTCGGCTCTGCGGCATACCGGCCATTCTTTGGCCCCGGCACCACGGCAACACCGGCGGCCAGATCGTCCAGCAGCTTGGTAAAGCTCTCGGTGGTCAGATCCTCGTAGTAGTCCTTGCCGATCTGCGCCATCGGCGCATTGGTGCAGGATCCGAGGCATTCCACCTCTTCCCAGGAGAACTTGCCATCGGCCGAAACCACATGCGCCTTGGGGGCGATTTTTTCCTTGCAGACCGCGATCAGATCCTCGGCGCCGCAGATCATGCAGGAGGTGGTGCCGCAGACCTGAATATGCGCCACGGACCCGGTCGGCTGCAGCTGGAACATGAAATAGAAGGAGGCGACTTCCAGCACGCGGATATAGGCCATGCCGAGCATGTCCGCGACATATTCAATCGCCGGCTTGGTGACCCAGCCTTCCTGCTCCTGCGCCCGCCACAACAACGGAATCACGGCCGAGGCCTGACGACCTTCGGGGTATTTGGTCATTTGCGCTTCGGCCCAGGCCTGATTGGCGGGCGTGAAGGCAAAACTGTCGGGTTGTTCGGAATACAGACGACGGAGCATTAGCGGTCAATCTCTCCAAAAACGATATCCATGGTGCCGATGATGGCGGCGACATCCGCGAGCTGGTGACCCTTGGCGACATAGTCCATGGCCTGCAAATGCGGGAACCCCGGGGCGCGCAGCTTGGCGCGATAGGGTTTGTTGGTGCCATCGGCGACAAGATAGACGCCAAATTCACCCTTCGGCGCCTCGACGGCGGCATACACCTCGCCCGCTGGCACGTGGAAGCCTTCGGTATAGAGCTTGAAGTGGTGGATCAGGCTCTCCATCGAGGTCTTCATGTCGCCGCGTTTCGGCGGCGTCAGCTTGCCGCGGGCCATGACGTCGCCGGTGGCCTCGCGCAGCTTGTGGATGGCCTGCCGGATGATCGACAGCGATTGGCGCATTTCTTCCATACGGACGAGATAGCGATCATAGCAATCGCCGTTCTTGCCGACGGGGATCTGGAAATCGAACTCGTCGTAGCATTCATAGGGCTGCGCGCGGCGCAGATCCCAGGCCAGACCGGAGCCGCGCACCATCACACCGGAAAACCCGTATTTCTGGATGTCGTCTTCGGTCACCACGCCAATATCGGCGTTGCGCTGTTTGAAGATGCGGTTCTCGGTCAGCAGCCCGTCAATATCGGCCATGACATTGGGGAATTCGATCGCCCATTCCTCGATATCATCGAGCAGCTCGTCCGGCAGATCCTGATGCACGCCGCCGGGACGGAAATAGGCCGCGTGCAAACGCGCGCCACAGGCGCGTTCGTAGAAGATCATCAGCTTTTCGCGTTCCTCAAAGCCCCAGAGCGGCGGCGTCAGCGCACCCACGTCCATGGCCTGCGTCGTCACGTTCAGCAGGTGGTTCAGAATGCGGCCGATCTCGGAATAGAGCACCCGGATCAGCGAGGCCCGGCGCGGCACTTCGACACCACAGAGCTTTTCGATGGCCAGGCACCAAGCGTGTTCCTGGTTCATCGGCGCCACATAGTCGAGGCGGTCGAAATACGGCAGGTTCTGCAGGTAGGTGCGGCTTTCCATCAGCTTTTCGGTGCCGCGGTGCAACAGGCCGATATGGGGATCGCAGCGTTCCACGATCTCGCCGTCCAGCTCCAGCACCAGACGCAGCACCCCGTGCGCCGCAGGGTGTTGCGGGCCGAAGTTGATGTTGAAATTGCGGATCTTCTGTTCGCCCGTCTGGGCGTCGTCGAAACCTTTGGAGCCGTCCATCACTGCGCCCCCTCCTTCTCGTCACCGGGCAGGATGTAGTCGGCACCCTCCCATGGGCTCATGAAGTCAAACTGGCGGTATTCCTGAACCAGTTTCACCGGCTCGTAGACCACGCGCTTTTGCGCCTCGTCATAGCGCACTTCGGTGTAGCCGGTGGTCGGGAAATCCTTGCGCAGCGGGTGGCCACGGAAGCCATAGTCCGTCAGCAGGCGGCGCAGATCCGGGTGACCGGTGAAGAGGATGCCGAACATGTCAAAGACTTCGCGTTCGAACCAGTTGGCGCAGGGGTGCACATCGACGATCGAAGGCACCATGTCCTCTTCGCGCACCGCAACCCGCAGGCGGATGCGCTGGTTCTGATACATCGACAGCAGATGATAGACCACATCGAACCGCTTTGTGCGTTCGGGGTAGTCCACCGCCGTGATATCCACCAGAGTGGAGAATTTGCAGGCACGGTCGGTGCGCAGGAACTCCATCAGGCCCGCAATATTGCTGGCCTTGACGTCGACGTTCAGCTCGCCCTGGGCAATATCCCAGGACAGGACACAGTCCGGGCGCTTGGCTTCGATCTGGTGTCCCAGTTCTTGCAATGCTTCGCTCATCTGTCTCTCCTGCCCCTCAGCGTACCAGAGTGCCGGTGCGGCGGATCTTGCGCTGCAACTGCATCAGACCATACAGCAACGCCTCGGCCGTCGGCGGGCAGCCGGGCACGTAGATATCGACCGGCACGATCCGGTCGCATCCGCGCACAACGGAATAGCTGTAGTGGTAATACCCGCCCCCATTGGCGCAGGATCCCATCGAGATCACATAGCGCGGTTCCGGCATCTGGTCATAGACCTTGCGCAGGGCCGGAGCCATCTTGTTGGTCAGCGTCCCCGCAACGATCATCACGTCGGACTGGCGCGGCGAGGCGCGCGGCGCGATGCCGAAGCGTTCGGCATCATAGCGCGGCATCGAGGTATGCATCATCTCGACGGCGCAGCAGGCCAGACCGAATGTCATCCAGTGCAAGGACCCCGTCCGGGCCCAGTTGATGATGTCCTCGGCAGAGGTCAGCAGGAAGCCCTTGTCCTGCAGCTCCGCATTCAGCGCCTGTGTGACGACTTCCTTGTCGACACCCGCCGTATTGCTCCCGGTCATCATTCCCATTCCAGCGCCCCCTTCTTCCACTCATAGGCAAAGCCGATGGTCAGCACTCCGAGGAACACCATCATCGACCAGAACCCCGTGTCGCTGATATCCTTGAAGCCGACGGCCCAGGGAAACAGGAAGGCGATCTCCAGATCGAAAATGATGAACAGGATCGACACCAGATAAAAGCGCACGTCGAACTTCATCCGCGCATCGTCAAATGCGTTGAAGCCACATTCATAGGCACTGACTTTTTCGGGGTCGGGGTTGCGCACCGCTACAATCACCGCGGCCAGAACTAGAACGAGGCCAAGACCGATTGCCACGGCCAAAAACACCAGGATCGGGAGGTACTCCCGCAACATCTCTTCCACGAGTGGCTCCTTTCCGCGCACACGGCATGTCCTGCACGCGCGCCGTCAATTGGCGTGTTGACTTGAGCCGTTACTACTCCCGTCCCCCACCACCGTCAACCAAGGCAGAGTTAATGGGAAACGCTTTGTTCAACTCGCTCGCAGTTCGGCAACAACACCTTAAAAACCGATGATTTTTGTCGGATTTAAATGCGCAAAAAACGAGCGTAAATGCGTCACGCCCGAGCGGCAGAAAAGCCCTTATTTCCCTTGCCAGAACGGACGCCGTTTTTCAAAGAAGGCGCCGATGCCCTCTTCGGCCTCGGGGCTTTCCCATCTGGTCACCAGCGCAGAAATGGTAAAATCGATTACGGATTTATCAATCTTTGGCCCCAGCGCACGGGCCAGAGCCTTGGCCTCTGCGACCGCACCGGGCGCACAATCGAGATACGGAAGCACCTCTGCTTCGACCGCGGCGTCAAGTGAGTCGGCCGGAACAGCCCGCGCCAAGAGCCCCAGATCCACCGCCTCGGCGGCGCCGAACAGCCGCGCGGACATGAAGACCCGTCGCGCCCGGGCCTCGCCCATCCGCGCGATCACATAGGGGCCGATGGTCGCCGGGATCAGCCCGAGACGGGTCTCGGTCAGCCCCATTTTCAGATGGTCCGCCCCGATCGCCACATCACAGACCGAGGCCATGCCGACACCGCCGCCGAACGCATTGCCCTGCAACCGCCCGATGAGCGGTTGCGGCAACAGATTGAGAAGGTTCAGCATCTCGGCCAGCACCCGCGCTTCGCGCGCCCGCGTCTCGGCGTCGGCCTGCATCTGCGCCTGCATCCAGTTCAGATCGCCGCCGGCGCAAAAGCTCTTGCCGGCCCCGGTCAGGACCACCACCCGCACGGATCTGTCCGCCGCCAGCGCGCGGGCGGTCGCCTGCAACTCCTGCAGCATCTGCCCCGACATGGCGTTGTGCTTGTCGGGACGGTTGAGGGTCAGCGTCGCGACACCGCGGTCGTCGCAGGCCAGATCCAGAGTGTCGTACATGGTCGAATCCTTCGTGATAGATGGGGGGTCAGGCGTCAGCAGAGACCGGCCGCAGCGCCTGCGCCATCGCGGCCGCCTCCTGCAGCACCGCAGCATCGAGCCCCGTCTCATAGCCCAGCCGGGTCAGATGGGCCTGCACCACCTCGGTGGCGACATTGCCCGCCGCTCCGGGGGCAAAGGGACAGCCGCCCAGACCGCCAACGGCCGCGTCGAACACCCGGACTCCAAGCGCAAGCGCTGCATCGATATTGTCCAGCGCCCGCCCGTTGGTGTCGTGGAAATGCCCCGCCAGCCGGGTCACCGGCACCACATCCTTGACCGCCATCAGCATCCGCGCGGTGCTGTCCGGCGTCGCCTTGCCGAGCGTGTCCCCGAGCGAGATTTCATAGCAGCCCATGGAAAACAGCCGGTCGGCCACCGTGGCCACCCGCTCCGGTGCGGTCGGTCCGTCATAGGGGCAGTCGGTCACGCAGGACACATAGCCGCGCACCGGCAGATCGATATGACGCGCCGCTTCCAGAATGGGGGCAAACCGGTCGATGCTCTCATCGATGGAGGCATTGATATTGGCCTGCGAGAACCCTTCCGACGCCGAGGCAAAGATGGCGATTTCATCGGCGCCTGCGACGCGCGCATCCTCATATCCGCGCATATTCGGCGTCAGCGCCGCGTAGCGCACGCCCTTGGCCTTGGTGATGCCGCGCAGGACCTCGCCGCTGCCCGCCATCTGCGGCACCCATTTCGGAGAGACGAAACTCGCCACTTCGATGCGCGAGAAGCCGGCGCGGCTCAGGCAATCCACCAGCGCCACCTTATCCGCCACCGCAATATCGCGTTTTTCATTCTGCAGCCCGTCGCGCGGGCCCACCTCAAAAATCTCGACGCGCTCTTTCATGTCCACATTCCTCCCGTTAGGCGTCGGTCCCGGCCTCCTCAAGCCGCACCAGCGCTGCCCCAGCCTCCACCTGATCGCCCGTTTGCGCAAGGATTTCCGCAACGGTGCCATCGCGCGCCGCCAGAAGAGAGTGCTCCATCTTCATGGCCTCGAGGATGGCCAGACGGTCGCCTTCCTTCACCTCCTGCCCGGCGGTGGCAAAGATCGCCTTGACCAGACCGGGCATCGGCGCCTCGATCAGGTTGCCGTCGCCGACGGCACCGCCGTCACGGTCCAGCGGATCCAGCAGGGTGAATGTCAGGCCGTAGCGGTCAAACACGGTGATCTGCTCGCCCGCGCGCGCCACTGTCGGCAGCCGCAGATCGCCGATCTGCCAGTCCTGCCCGAAGCGGCGGGCGCGGACGCTGGCCTCACCGATGGTCCAGGTCTGCGCGTCAGGCCCCTCGACCGCCACCGTGGCCTCAAAGGGCGCGCCCTGCCAGGCAAGGGTGACCGAGCGGTGCAGATCCGCCCAGAGGGTGAAGCCGGTTTCCGGCCCCGGCGCGATCAGATCAAGCGCCACCATGGCCGCGGCCACCCGATGGGCGACGCCGGGCTCGGGCGCCGCCGCGAGCCTGTCGAGGTCGCGGGCAATCAGTCCGGTATCCACCTCTCCCGCCGCAAAACCCGCGTGTCGGGCCAGCGCGCCGAGGAAGGCAAGGTTCGTCACCGTGCCCGCGACCTCGGTGCGGGCCAGCGCATCGTCGAGCTGGCGCAGCGCCGCGCCGCGCGTGGGCCCATGCACGATCACCTTTGCAATCATCGGATCATACCAGGGGCTGATGCTGTCTCCGGCGCGAACGCCGCTGTCGGCGCGCACCCCGTCGGGAAAGACCAGATGCGACAGGGTGCCGGTGGCCGGCAAGAACCCCTTGGGGACGTCTTCGGCATAGAGACGGGCCTCGAATGCGTGACCGGTGATCTGCAGCTCTTCCTGCGCGCAGGGCAGCCCCTCTCCCGAGGCCACCCGAAGCTGCCATTCCACCAGATCGACGCCCGTGATGGCCTCGGTCACCGGATGTTCGACCTGCAGCCGGGTGTTCATTTCCATGAACCAGAAGCCATCGCTGCGCAGACCGTCTGACCCGTCGACGATGAATTCCACGGTGCCCGCCCCCGCATAGCCGATGGCCTCGGCTGCGCGCACGGCCGCCTCGCCCATGGCCTGGCGCATCTCCGGGGTCATGCCGGGGGCCGGGGCTTCCTCGATCACCTTCTGGTGGCGGCGCTGCAAGGAACAATCCCGTTCGAGGAGATGGACCGCCGAGGTGCCATCGCCAAAGACCTGCACCTCGATATGGCGCGGTTTCTGGATGTATTTCTCGATCAGCACGGCAGGGTTGCCAAAGGCCGTTGTCGCCTCGCCCTGGGCGCTGGCCAGCGCATCGGCGAATGTGCGGGCCTCCTCGACCAGCCGCATGCCCTTGCCACCCCCGCCTGCCACCGCCTTGATCAGCACAGGGTATCCGATGGCCGCCGCCTGCTCGGCGAGGAAATCCGCGTCCTGAGTGCTGCCATGATAGCCCGGCACCACCGGCACACCCGCCTCCTCCATCAGGACCTTGGCGGCATCCTTCAGGCCCATGGCGCGGATCGCTGTGGCGGAGGGGCCGATGAAGGCCAGGCCCGCGGCCTCGACCTTCTCGACGAAATCGGGGTTTTCGGACAGAAACCCGTAGCCGGGATGGATCCCCTCGGCGCCGGTCATCTTGGCCGCTGTCAGGATCTCGTCCTGCAGCAGGTAGCTGTCGGCAGGCGCCGGGCCATGGCCGATGCGCACCGCTTCATCCGCCATGGCGACATGTTTGGCATTGCGGTCCGCATCGGAATATACGGCCACCGTCCGCACGCCGAGGCGTCGGGCGGTTTCGATCACACGGCATGCGATTTCGCCGCGGTTTGCAATCAGGATCTTGTGGAACATGGGGCGGGTCCTTTGTCTGGAACGTCGGACCGGTGGCTCTGCCCCCGGACCCCCGAGATATTTGTAAAAAGATGAAACCGGAGGCGTCACATCCGGAACACGCCAAAGCGGGTATCCTCGATCGGTGCATTGAGGGCCGCCGAGAGCGACAGCGCCAGCACATCGCGGGATTTGCGCGGATCGATGATGCCATCGTCCCAGAGCCGGGCGGAGGCGTAGAGCGGATGGCTCTGTTCGGCGAACATGTCGATGGTGGGCTGTTTGAATTTCGCCTCTGCCTCGGCGCTCCATTCACCGCCCTGTCGTTCGATGGCGTCGCGTTTCACGGTGGCCAAGACGCCGGCAGCCTGTTCGCCGCCCATGACGGAAATCCGCGAATTGGGCCAGGTCCAGAGGAACCGCGGGCTGTAGGCGCGTCCGGCCATGCCGTAGTTTCCCGCTCCGAACGAGCCGCCGACCAGCATCGTGATCTTCGGCACATTGGTCGAGGCCACCGCCGTCACCATCTTGGCGCCATGGCGGGCGATACCTTCGTTTTCGTATTTGCGCCCGACCATGAAGCCGGTGATGTTCTGCAGAAACACCAGCGGGATCTTGCGTTGCGAGCAGAGCTCGACGAAATGCGCGCCTTTCTGGGCGGCCTCGGAAAACAACACCCCATTGTTGGCGACGATCCCCACGGGGCAGCCTTTGACATGGGCAAAGCCGGTGACCAGCGTTTCGCCAAACCTCGGTTTGAACTCGTCAAAGCGCGAGCCATCCACCAGCCGCGCGATGACCTCGCGGATGTCGTAGGGAGTACGCAGGTCACCCGGCACCACACCGAGGATCTCTTCGGGGTCATAGGCGGGGTCTTCCGGGCTTTGCCAGGTGACGCCGTCAGGTTTGCGGCGGTTGAGGTGGCTGACCGCGCGCCGCGCCAGGGCCAGCGCATGGGCGTCATCCTCGGCCAGATAATCCGCCACCCCCGAGAGCCGCGTATGCACATCTCCGCCGCCCAGATCCTCGGCCGAGACCACCTCGCCGGTGGCCGCCTTGACCAGCGGTGGTCCGGCCAGGAAGATCGTGCCCTGGTCCTTGACGATGATGGTGACGTCCGACATCGCGGGGACATATGCGCCGCCCGCCGTGCAGGAGCCCATGACCACGGCGATCTGCGGGATGCCCCGGGCCGACATCCGGGCCTGATTGTAGAAGATACGGCCAAAGTGATCCCGGTCCGGAAAGACCTCGTCCTGCTGCGGCAGGTTCGCGCCGCCCGAATCCACCAGATAAACACAGGGGAGATTGTTTTCCGCCGCGATTTCCTGGGCCCGCAGGTGTTTCTTGACCGTCATCGGGAAGTATGTGCCGCCTTTCACGGTGGCGTCGTTGCAGACCACCATGACCTCCTGCCCCTCGACGCGGCCGATGCCCGCGATCACCCCGGCCGCCGGAGCGGCGTCATCATACATCCCGAATGCTGCCGTCGCACCGATTTCAAGGAAGGGCGAGCCCGGATCCAACAGGTTGGCCACGCGCCGCCTCGGCAGCATCTTGCCCCGGCTTTCGTGGCGCGCGCGCGAGGCTTCGCCGCCGCCCATGCGCGCCGCCTCAGCCGCGGCCGCAACGCCCGACAGGGCCTCGAGATGAGCGGTGACGTTTTGTTTGAAACCCTCGGAGGAGGGCATCGCCTTGGAATTAAGTTTCATGAGTGCGGCATCCTTTTGGAGTTGGCAGGCAATGTCAGCGGTCGGTCGGCACAGGCCGTCGGGAGGGCCGACCCTGTCATGAGGGGACCTCCGCCGCCGCCCGCAGCTTCAGGTCCTTGCGGATCACCTTGCCCGTGACGGTCATTGGCAGAGCGTCGAGAAACGCGATCTCGCGCGGGTAGGAATAGCTGGCGAGATGTGATTTGACATAGTCCTGCAGCGACTGCCCGCTGGCCTCGGCGCCGGGTTTCAACACCACATAGGCCTTCACGATCTCGGTCCGCAGGGCATCGGGTTTGCCGACGACACCAACCGTCGCTACGGCGGGGTGGGTCATCAGGCAGTCCTCGATTTCGGACGGCCCGATGCGATAGCCCGCAGAGGTGATCACGTCATCCTCGCGCCCGACAAAGCGAAGATAGCCCTCCTCCCAGATCCCGCGATCTCCGGTCACCATCCACTCGCCCCGGAATTTCTCGGCCGTGGCCTCGGGGCGGTTCCAATAGGCCAGCATCATCGCGGCAGAGCCCCGCCGGACGGCGACGTCGCCTTCGGCCCGGGTGGGATTGCCCTCTGCGTCGATCACCTCCACCACATGGCCGGGCACCGGCTGCCCGATACAGCCCGGTCGCACCGGAAACGCCGCCGCGCAGGAGGAGACCGTCATATTGCATTCGGTCTGGCCATAAAATTCGTTGATCGTGACCCCCAGCTCACGCCGGCCCCAAGCGAGCATCTCTGCGCCCAGGGGCTCTCCGCCGGAGGCAACGGACCGCAGACCGGCGAGCCCCTGCCCCGCCACTTTCAACATGCGCAGCGCTGTGGGGGGAAAGAACACGTTGCGTATGCCTGCTGTAGCGATCACCTCGGCGCAGGTCTCCGCCGTGAACTTGTCGAGCCGCGCCGCCACCACCGGCACGCCCAGCGCAAGCCCCGGCATGGCGACATCAAACAGCCCGCCGATCCAGGCCCAATCCGCAGGCGTCCAGAGGCAGTCGCCCGGCTGACCGAGATGGTCATGGCTCATCGAAACCCCCGGCAGATGCCCCGTCAGCACCCGATGGCCATGCAGAGCGCCCTTCGGTTTGCCGGTCGTGCCGGACGTATAGATCAGCACCGCCGGATCGTCGGGTCCGGTCGCGGCAAAGGGCACTGCATCTCCGTCGACCCCGACCTCTGCCGCCAGCAGTGGCCGCGCCAGATCGCCAAGCTGAAGCGCGCCCTCCCGGTCGGTCAGCACATAATCCGCCCCCGCATCCCCGATCCGGCTGGCCAATGCATCCTGTTTGAACAATTTGAACAGCGGGACAGAAATCGCGCCGATTTTCCAGATCGCCAGATGCGCCGCGGCGCACCATGGCGACTGGCTGAGCAACACTCCGACCCGATCTCCGGGCAGGACTTTCGTCAGCAGCACCCGCGCAAGCCCATCGACCATATCGGTCAATGCGCCATAGCTGACGTCGCGCCGCTTGTCGCCGGTAAGGTCAATCACCGCCAGATCGTGCCGGGGGTGATCAAGCACCTGCGCCGCCATGTTCAGACGCTCTGGCAAAATCCAGTCGCCCGCCTCCGTCAGTCCGGGGCCCGCTTGCCTATCGTTCATGTTTCTTCCTCCCCCAGGCCGTTTCGCGGTCCCGTTCACGTCGGCTGTGCGTCCCCAGGCGCCAGTCAGACCACCGGCCAGCCCACCGGTCAGCCCAACGGTCCGCGTGCCTGTCCGTCAGGTTTGCCTTCTCGCGCAATAGAACGGACATGTCTGACGGGCCTCGTCGGATCACCCGTGTCAGACCATATGAGTCATCAATTCGCGACCGATCAGCATGCGCCGGATTTCCGACGTCCCCGCCCCGATCTCCATCAACTTGGCATCGCGGAAAATGCGGCCAACCGGATTGTCGCTCAGATACCCCGCGCCGCCAAAGGCCTGCACCGCCTGATGCGCCTGAGTCATCGCCACTTCGGATGCATAGAGACAGCAGGCCGCCGCATCCTGTCGGGTCACGGTTCCCTTGTCACAGGCCTTCGCGACCTCGTAGACATAGGCGCGGGCCGAATTCATCGCCGTGTACATATCCGCGATCTTGCCCTGCATCAGCTGAAAGCTCCCGATCGGCTGGCCGAATTGCTTGCGCTCCGCCATGTAGGGCATCATCTCATCCATGCAGGAGGCCATGATGCCCGTGCCGATCCCCGCCAGAACCACCCGCTCGTAATCCAGACCCGACATCAGGACGCGCACGCCCTTGCCTTCCTCGCCCAGCACGTTTTCAAAGGGAACCTCGACATCCTCGAACACCAGCTCGGCCGTGTTCGACCCCCGCATCCCCAGCTTGTCGAAATGGGGCGAGGTCGAGAACCCCTTGAACGTCTTCTCGATCAGGAAAGCCGTCATGCCCTTGGATCCGGCCTCCGGGTCGGTCTTGGCATAAACCACCAGAGTGTCGGCATCCGGACCGTTGGTGATCCAGTATTTGCTGCCGTTCAATACATACCGGTCATTGCGCTTTTCAGCCCGCAGCGACATTGACACCACGTCAGACCCCGCGCCGGCCTCCGACATTGCCAAGGCGCCCACATGCGCGCCAGAAATCAGGCCCGGCAGATACCGAGCCTTCTGCTCGGTCGTGCCGTTCAGTTTGATCTGGTTGACACAAAGGTTCGAGTGGGCCCCATAGGACAGCGCCACCGAAGCCGAGGCCCGCGCGATTTCCTCCACCGCAACGGTATGGGCGAGATAGCTCATGCCCGCACCGCCAAAGTCTTCATCCACCGTGATGCCCAAAAGCCCCAGCTCGCCCATCTCCTGCCAGAGCGCGGCGGGGAATTCATTGGTCTGGTCAATCTCCTGCGCCATCGGCTTGACACGATCCTGCGCCCAGCGATGCACCATATCGCGCAACGCGTTTACGTCTTCACCCAGATCGAATGTCATGCTTGCGTTGAACATCTGCCTATCTCCTCCCGAGAGCCCATGTTCAGGTGACCGTATCCGATCACTGAGGTCGAGTCTCAACATTTATTGAACACTTGTTCATTTATGGGCCGATCAAGGGGGATCCGTCAAGCCCCTCGGCGTTGGCACAGTTCCAAATGCCCCTGTCAGTCAGCGCCCTGCCCCCGACCGAACAGGACGGGGGGACCTCCCGCGCACCCCGCCTGCATTGAAATGCCTGCGTGCCCCTTGGGCCGGGCAGGCCGCGCCGAAGGCGCGGCCTGCCACCGCGATTTGCAGAGCAAAGCGCAAGACCTCATCCGGGGATTTGCATCGGCAAATCACCAAAATGAGCGTCGTGCCCCATCGGGGCGCGACACCATTTGGCAGATCCAATGATCCGAGAAAATACAGGAGAAACTCAGACGCCGCCTTGCCAGACAGAGCTGACTTCGGCGCGAATGATCCGCGCGATCAGCGCGCAATCGTCCAGACTGAACGTCAAAGGTACGCGCATGTCGACAATACCAGCCAGGATACGGTCGCTTTTTGGCAGCGGCTGTGTCGGCGCATAGCGCCAGCTGTCGTATCGCGAGGTAAAGGCCACGGGTTCCGGCACGCCGAACCATTTCAGCTCCACACCTCGCGCGGCACAGCGCGCCAGCACGGACTGGACCGCCGCCGCCGACCAGTCCAGCAAGAGGAACTGGAGCGAGGACCCCACAAACCCCTCGGCGGCGGGACGCTCGACCACCGTCAAGCCCGGCGTCTGCCGCAGACCGTCCTCCAGCACCCGATACCGCTCATTCCAGCGCTGCACCTGCCGGTCCAGATCACGCAATTGCGGTCTCAGGATCGCCGCGCGCAAATTGTCCATCCGGCCGGAAATATTGGGCGTGTCGTATTTCACCCGCTCAAACACCTCGGGGCCCGGCGCCGCGAGATGACGCGGATAGAGCATATAGGACCCCGACAACATGATCGCCCGCGCCGCGACCTCTGCATCATCGGTTATCAAAAGCCCCCCCTCGCCAGAGTTCACATGTTTGTAGGTCTGGCAGGAATAGCACCCCACAAGGCCATGACGCCCCGATGGCACAGCGTTCCAGCTTGCCCCCATCGTATGGGCACAATCTTCGATCACACGCAGCCCGGCCTCGGCACAGATCTCCATCAACCGGTCCATGTCGCACAGGTGGCCCCGCATATGGCTCAGCATCAGAACCCGGGCCTGCCCCGCCTTGGCCACGAGATCCTCCAGATCAATGGTCAGATCCTCGGTAACGCCGACAAAGACCGGCACCGCGCCCACCGACGCAATCGCGCCCGGCACCGGCGCCAGCGTAAAGGCGTTGGTCAGCACCGCCTCGCCCTGCCCGACCCCAATCGCCCGCAACGCGGTTGCCATGGCGTAGCCCCCGGATGCCACGGCGAGGCAGTATTTCGCCCCCGTCATGGCGGCAAACTCCTGCTCCAGCAGCGCCACTTCGCCCGCCTCCTCCTCCACGAGGTTATAGCGGTGAAGACGCCCGTGCCGCAGGACCGCGACGGCGGCCTCGATGGCCTCCTCCGGGATCGGTTCCTGCTGGGTGAAACTGCCGGTAAAATGCTCTGTCGAATGCTCTGTCATGGGCAAAGTCATGATCCGCCGCCCCACAGAGGTCAAGAGCGGGCGTGAGGGGTCCGGCGGCAAAACAGCACCGGACGTTGCCCCTGTCAGGGGAGACACGCACCGCACAGCGCCCCGCCCCCCGCGACCCTCAGGCCAGCGGGTTGCGCCCGATCAGGGCGGTCACGAGCGCGGGCAGATCGGCGTAGTCATGCAGCAGGGCCTCCGGCTCCAGCGCCGCCATATCCTCTCCGGCCGGTCCGAATGTCACCAGAACCGAGGGCACGCCCGCGTTGGCCGAAGTGTCGCGGTCGGTATCGCTGTCCCCGATCAGCACGCACATCTTTGGCGCCCCCCCCGCCCGGCGCGCGGCCTCGAACAGGGGGGCGGGATCAGGTTTGCGCACCGGCAGCGTGTCCGCCCCCACCAGGGAGGCAAAGGCATCGCGCACGCCAAGCTGCTGCATCAACTGCTCCGCCAGGGCTTCGGGTTTGTTGGTGCAGATGCCGACGCCGTAGCCCACCGCCTTCAGGGCCTCGACCGCCTCCATTGCGCCGGGGTACATCACCGTATGGGTGGCGATTGCGTCGCGATAGGCCGCCAGCAGCAGCGGATAGTATTCCTCGACCGTGTCTGCCTTGAATTGCCCGGCCCGCGTCAAACCCTCGGTCAGCATCCGCTTGGCCCCGCGCAGGGCGACCTTTGCGTCGGTGGCAGGGCTCAGCATGTCGCCCAGCCCCATGACCCGGAAACAATGGTTCGCCGCCGCCAGCAGATCGAGCGAGGTATCGGCAAGCGTGCCGTCGAGGTCAAAGATCACCGTGCGCATGGAATTTCCCCCTTCGGCGTGAATTCGCCGTCACATATTGCAAGTCGCAACCGAAGTTTATGGGCTCACACCTTGCGCGCCGCCCGTTAGTGGATAAAACGGGGACACCAAAAACTCAAAGAGAAAACACCACATGAGCATCGCCCTCGTCATCCTCGCCGCAGGCAAAGGCAGCAGGATGAACTCCGATCTGCCGAAGGTTCTGCATCCGATCGCTCAGGCGTCCATGCTGGAACACGCCATGACGGCAGGCCGCGCGCTCGATCCCGCGCGCACCGTGGTCGTCGCCGGACACGAATCCGAACAGGTGCGCGCCGCCGTCGCCGAGATCGACGCGGAGGCAACGGTTGTCCTGCAGACCGAGCAGCTCGGCACCGGCCATGCGGTTCTGCAGGCCCGCGACGCGCTCCTAGGGTTCGAGGGCGATGTGGTCGTGCTCTATGGCGATACCCCCTTCGTGTCCCAAGACACGCTGGAGCGCATGATCGAGGCCCGCAGCCGCGCCGATCTGGTGATCCTCGGCTTCGAGGCCACAGATCCCGCCCGCTATGGCCGCCTGGTGATGCAGGGCGACAGCCTTGACCGCATTGTCGAATTCAAGGACGCCACCGAGGACGAACGCGCCATCAGCTTCTGCAACTCCGGCCTGATGGCGGCCGATGCGGCGGTGATGTTCCGCCTGCTGAAAAAGGTCGGCAATGACAATGCCTCCGGTGAATACTACCTCACCGATCTGGCGGAGCTGGCCCGCGCCGAAGGGCGCAGCGTGACCGCAGTGGCCTGCCCGGAAGAGGAAACCCTCGGGATCAATTCCCGCGCCGATCTGGCGGCGGCGGACGCGGTGTTCCAATCGCGCGCCCGCGCCGCGCTTTTGGACCTCGGCGTCACCCTGATGGCGCCCGAAACGGTCTATCTGGCCTTTGACACATATATTGGCCGCGACACGGTGGTGGAACCCAACGTGGTCTTCGGCCCCGGCGTCACGGTCGAGTCGGGCGCGCTGATCCGGGCGTTTTCGCATCTGGAGGGCTGTCACGTCTCGCGCGGCGCCAGAGTCGGCCCCTACGCCCGCCTGCGCCCCGGCGCCGAACTGGCCGAGGACACCCATATCGGCAATTTCGTCGAGATCAAGAACGCCGAGATCGGCGAGGGCGCCAAGGTCAACCACCTGAGCTATATCGGCGATGCCTCGGTGGGCAAGGCGACCAATATCGGCGCCGGCACCATCACCTGCAACTACGACGGCGTCCTGAAGCACCGGACCGAAATCGGCGCCCGGGCCTTCATCGGGTCGAACACCATGCTGGTGGCCCCGGTGCGGGTCGGCCATGAGGCAATGACGGCCTCGGGCGCGGTGATCACCAAGGACGTCGGTGACGGCGATCTTGCCATCGCCCGGGTCCCGCAGGTGAACAAACCGGGCCGCGCAGAAAAGCTGATGGATATGCTGCGCGCGCGCAAAGCCCGCCAGAACAAAGGAAACTGACCATGTGCGGTATCGTAGGAGTTCTGGGCAGCCACGAGGTGTCCCCCATTCTGGTGGAGGCGCTGAAACGGCTGGAATATCGCGGCTATGACAGCGCGGGGATTGCTACCGTCAACGCCGGTCGGCTGGACCGCCGCCGCGCCGTGGGCAAGCTGATCAACCTGTCGGACGCGCTGGTGCATGACCCGCTGCCGGGCAAATCCGGCATCGGCCACACCCGCTGGGCCACCCATGGTGCGCCGACCGTCAGCAACGCGCATCCCCATCAGGCGGGCCGGGTCGCGGTGGTGCACAACGGCATCATCGAGAATTTCAAGGAGCTGCGCGCCGAGCTGGCCGCCCATGGGATCACCTTTGTCACCCAGACCGACACCGAAACCGTGGCCTTGCTCTGTGAATATCACATGCGCGATGGCACCGGCGCCGCAGAGGCCGCGCGCAAGACCGTGGCCCAGCTGGAAGGCGCCTTTGCGCTGGCCTTCTTGTTTGACGGCGAGGACGATCTGATTGTCGCCGCCCGCAAGGGCTCGCCGCTGGCCATCGGGCACGGCGATGGCGAGATGTATGTCGGCTCCGATGCCATTGCGCTGGCGCCGATGACCGACCGCATCACCTATCTGGACGAGGGCGACTTTGCCGTCCTCACCCGCAGCAGCCTCGAGATCCGCGACGCCAGGGGCACGCTCGCCAACCGCGAAATGCGTCAGATCACGCTGGAAAACACCCGCATCGACAAGGACGGCCACAAGCATTTCATGGCCAAGGAGATCGCCGAACAGCCCGTTGCCGTCGACAAGGCGCTCGGGGCCTATCTGGATGACACCGGCACCATCACCCTGCCCGACGGTCTCGATTTCTCCGGGATCGAGCGCCTCACTCTGGTCGCCTGCGGCACCGCCTACTATGCCTGTATGGTGGCGAAATATTGGTTCGAAACCCTCGCCCGCCTGCCGGTCGAGGTCGATGTGGCCTCGGAATTCCGCTACCGGGAGCCGCCCGTCGCCCCCGGCACGCTGGCCCTGTTCGTGTCGCAATCGGGCGAGACCGCCGACACGCTCGCAGCACTCAAGTACATGCAGGACAAGGCCGCCGTGATCGCGGCGCTGGTCAATGTCCCCGAGAGCACCATCGCGCGCGAAAGCGATGTGGTCTTGCCGATCCACGCAGGCCCCGAGATTTCCGTCGCCTCGACCAAGGCCTTCACCTGTCAGCTGACCGTCCTGCTGATGCTCGCCCTGAAGGCGGCCCAGGTGCGCGGGCTGCCACTGCCCGACGGGATGCCCGATGACCTGCGCGCCCTGCCCGGCCTGATCCACCAATCGCTGGCCTCCGAGGCGCAGATCGCCCGCGCCGCCCGCGATCTCGCCGATGCCCGCGACATCATCTTTCTCGGGCGCGGCCAGCTCTATCCGCTGGCGCTCGAAGGGGCGCTGAAGCTCAAGGAGCTGAGCTATATCCATGCCGAGGGCTATGCCTCGGGCGAGTTGAAACACGGCCCCATCGCCCTGATCGACGAGACCGTTCCGGTGATCGTCATGGCACCGCGCGACGCCCTGTTTGAAAAGACCATCTCCAATATGCAGGAGGTCATGGCCCGCGGCGGTCGGGTGATTCTGGTGACGGACGCCGATGGCGCGCGCAGCGCATCCGACGGCACGGCCGAGGTCATCACCATGCCACAGGTTCCGGATGCGCTGGCACCGATCCTCTATGCGATCCCCGCCCAGCAGATCGCCTATTTCACCGCCATCGCCAAGGGCACCGATGTGGACCAGCCGCGCAACCTCGCCAAATCGGTGACTGTCGAATGAGCACCCCCGGAATGAGCCCCCCCCAGCCCCCAAGCGCCGGCCCGCTGTCGCCTCGGACAGAAGAGGTTCTGGCCCAGCTGCGCGCCGCAACAGATCCCGACCGCGCCACCCAGATGACCGCCTATCACAAGCAGACCCGTCCGGTTCTGGGCGTCGGCAACGACCGGCTCAATACCCTGTCGCGCGACCTGCGGCAGGACCTGGATCTGGACGCCCGCGTCACCCTCGCGTCAGAGCTCTGGACCAGCGACATCTTTGAGGCCCGCATACTTGCCGCCAAGCTGCTGACACAGGCCCGGATCTCTCCCGACGCCGCAGTCTGGGACCTGCTGCAGAGCTGGGTGCCCGATTTCGACAGCTGGGCGATAGCCGACCACGCGGCGACGGCAATCTCGAAACGGCTGCTGGCCGACCCAGCGCGGCTCGAGGTGGTGGAGGGCTGGACCAGTTCCGAGCACCTGTGGACCCGGCGCGCGGCTCTGGTGTCGACCCTGCCCTGGGCCAAGCTGGCCAATCCGAAACCGGCCGACCGGGGCGCGCGGACGCGAATTCTGGGCTGGGCTGCAACCTATGTGCCCGATCGCGCGTGGTTCATTCAGAAGTCCATCGGCTGGTGGCTGCGCGATCTGTCCAAACACGACCCCGACGCCACCCGCGCCTTTCTCGGGACCCATGGCGACCAGATGAAGGTCTTTGCCCGCAAGGAAGCCGCAAAACACCTGGGCAGCTGATCCGCTCGGGCCCGAAACTGACCTGTCTGACACTGGCCTGTTTCCCATCTGGCCTGCCTGACACTGACCTGGTTCCAAACTGGCCTGGTTCCAAACTGGCCCGTACCTAAGCTGGTCTGTGTCCAAAAACTGACCAGACCCGAAACCGGGCGGCCAGAGCGGGTCGCCACGATCAGGTCGGATCGGGCCGGATCGGGCTGGTTCAGGTGAATTCAGGCCGGATCAAACAGGCCCGACACGGATCTCGACGAGCTCCGTCAGCGGCAAGCCCAGCGCCCGCATGCCGCCGATCGACAGGCGGCTGCCCTGCCCCGCATCGCCTGCGATGGGCTCCAGCGTGACCACCACCGTCTTGCCATTGGGCGCGCGCAGCCGGGCGTTGCGCCGGGCCGAAACCAGCGGTGTTTCCATCCACAACCCGTCCCGTCCCGGATCCCCCAATCCAACGACCGTCATCTTCTGGCCAACAAAGGACGGGGCCGAGGCCACAACCGGCGTCGGGCTGGCACCGGCGGCCGCCTGCGGTGTGGCGACAGGCCGCGGTGCAAGTTCCGCCACCACAGGGGCCGACGCGGCCGTGCTCGGCACCGGGGTCGCCACTGCAGTGGTATCCTGTGTCGAAGCCGGGCTCGAAGGCGGCGAGGACCACGGCTTTGACCCGGCGGCCTCCAGCGTTTCAGTCTCGACAGCGGGCGGCGCATCCGGCGACACCGGCGTCATCGGTTCCAGCTGCAGCCCCGTGCCAAGCCCCTGAAGAACCTGGGAATTGAGATGAACACCTCCCAGCCCGTTACAGGCGGAGACGCCGCCGGCCACCACAGCCGCGAAAGACAGGTATTTGAAGGCGCGTCGAGTCAGATATCGTGTCATGCGGCGACCCTAGCGACCGGATGCCGGGGAGGCCAGAGACAATGCGGCTGAGCCCCATCACCACAATGGCAGCATTTGTAGGACGCAACTCTATTGTCCTATTCGCATTCCCCCCTTACCTATGGTTCCATGACAGCACCTCTGATTGATCCCTTCGCGCGCGCCATCACATACCTTCGGGTCTCGGTCACCGACCGCTGCGATTTTCGCTGCGTTTACTGCATGTCCGAAAACATGACCTTCCTGCCCAAGAAAGAGCTGCTGACGCTGGAAGAGCTGGACCGGATGTGTTCGACCTTTGTCGGCCTCGGGGTGGAAAAGCTGCGCATTACCGGCGGCGAACCCCTGGTGCGCCGGGACATCATGACATTCTTTCGCGCCATGACCCGCCATCTCGACAGCGGTGCGCTGAAGGAACTCACCCTGACCACCAATGGCAGCCAGCTCGAGAAACATGCGCAGGCGCTCTTTGATGCGGGGGTGCGGCGGGTGAATGTGTCGCTTGATACGCTGGACGAGGCCAAATTCGCCGAGGTCACGCGCTGGGGCCGTCTGCCGCAGGTGCTGCGTGGCATCGATGCGGCACAGGCTGCGGGCCTGCGGGTGAAGATCAACGCCGTCGCCCTCAAGGACTTCAACGAGGACGAGCTGTTCTCCATGACGCAATGGTGCGCCTCGCGCGGTATTGACCTGACCTGGATCGAGGTCATGCCGATGGGCGATATCGGCAATGAAAACCGGCTCGGGCAATATTGGTCGCTCAAGGATGTGCGCAAGGCCTATGAGGCCGGCTATCAGGTCACCGATCTGGCAGAGCGCACCGGCGGCCCGGCGCGCTATGTGCGGCTGGAAGAGACCGGCCAGCAGATCGGGTTCATCACGCCGCTCAGCCATAACTTCTGCGAGAGCTGCAACCGGGTGCGCCTGACCTGCACCGGCGAACTCTATATGTGTCTGGGACAGGAAGACATGGCCGACCTGCGCGCGCCCCTGCGCGATCACCCCGACACCGAAGCGCCGCTCGAAGACGCGATCCGGGCCGCCATTTCGCTCAAACCCAAGGGGCACGATTTTGACTATTCCCGCCAGTCGGTGGACGGTCAGATGACCCGCCACATGAGCCATACCGGCGGCTGAGGCACAGTATCGCGATGTCCCGATCACCGCAGCAGGTCCGCCCCACCCTGCTCTATCATCTCTATTGCGGCGCGACTGCGCTGATGGCGCCGCTGGCCTGGACCAAGGTCGCGGCCAAGTTGCGGGACTACGGTCTGCCCGAGGCCCGTGTGCGCGAACGCCTCGGCCATGCCTCGCTGCCGCGCCCAGAGGGGCGGCTGGTGTGGTTCCACGCTGCCAGCGTCGGCGAGAGCCTGTCGGTCCTGACCCTCATCCACCGACTGGGCCAGACCGCGCCGGATCTCGAATTCCTCATCACCTCGGGCACGCCGACCTCGGCAGAGCTGATCGCCAAACGCCTGCCGCCCCGCACCCGGCACCAGTTCCCGCCGCTCGATTCCGTCGCCGCGGTGGACCGGTTTCTGCACCATTGGCAGCCCGATCTCGGCATTTTTGTCGAAAGCGAACTCTGGCCGCATATGTTGGTGCGGGCGCGCGGCGCGGGCGTGCCGTTGGTCTTGCTGAACGCGCGGCTCTCGCCGAAATCGGTGGCCCGGTGGCAAAAACGCCCCGCCACCGCGCGGTTCCTGCTGGACCAGTTCACCCTGATGCTGACCCAGAATGCCGCGACCGCACAGAACCTGCGCAGCATTGGCGCCGCGCCCGAACGCGTAGAGGAAGGCAGCAACCTCAAGGCGGTCTCCGATCCCCTACCGGTCGATCAGGACACGCTGTCGCAGATGCAAGAGGCTCTGGCCGGGCGCCCTGTCTGGATCGCCTCCTCCACCCATGCGGGCGAGGAAGAAACCGTTCTGGCCGCCCACAAGGCCCTGTTGTCCGACCACCCCGATCTGCTGCTGCTGCTGGCCCCGCGTCATCCCAACCGAGGGGATGCGGTCGCTGCTCTGGTAGCGGATGCGGGCCTCTCCTGCGCCCGCCGCAGCATCCAGCCGCCCCCCGATGCCCCCCTGCCCGAGCCCGGCACCCAGGTCTATCTGGCCGACACCCTCGGCGAGGTCGGCACCTGGTATGCGCTCTGTCCGCTGGTGTTCCTCGGCGGATCCCTGCATGACATCGGCGGCCACAACCCGTTCGAAGTGATCCAGGCCGGGGGCGCAGTGCTGACCGGTCCCGGCGCCTATAACTTTGCCGAATCCTTTGCCGAGCTGACCTCCCTTGGCGCCGCCGTCGAGATCACCGGCGCCGACACGCTGGCGGCGGCCCTCGACAGCTGGCTCCGGCAGCCCGCCACCCTGGAGGCAGCCCAGGCCCGGGGGCGGGAATTTCTCGCCCGGCAGTCAGACCGGATGGACCAGACCCTTTCGACCCTCCTCACCCATCTGCCGCCCCCCGATAGAGACGCCCCCCATGCACCACACTGACCTCCGGCAGATCGATGTGATCGCCCCGAATTTCAAGAAACGCTACTCCGGCGTCACCTCGACCGTGATCCGGCTGGTCCCGCTGCAGGCCCGCGACATCGCGATTTGCGCCGCGGCCCCCGATCTTCCCGCCGAGGTGCCGCAAGTGAAACCGGGCGCGCTCTGGACCATGTCCCGCAGCGGTCCCTCCGGCGGCGCCCGCGTCTGGCACGCCCGCCGCAACAACGAAATGGTCGCGGGGCTGGTGCTGAAATACATCCTCGGCAAGAAGCTGAAGCTGCTGTTCACCTCGGCGGCGCAGCGTCGCCATACCGGGTTCACGCGCTGGCTGATCCGGCGCATGGATGCCGTGATCGCCACCTCCGCCAAATCCGCCAGCTATCTTGAACGTGAGGCCACCGTGATCCGCCATGGCATCGATTGCGCGCTGTTCTGCCCCGTCGCGGACCGCGCCGCCCTGCGGGCAGAGCTGGGCTTGCCGCCGGAGGGTCTGCTGGTGGGCTGTTTCGGCCGTATCCGCCACCAAAAGGGCAATGATCTGTTTGTCAAAGCCATGATTGCCGCCTGTCGCGCCAATCCCAAGGTGCACGCGCTGATGATGGGGCGGGCCACCGCCGACAACGCCGAATTCCTGCAGGCGCTCAAGGCGGAGGTCGCGGCGGCCGACCTGTCGGATCGCATCCTGTTTCGCGACGAAGTCCCGGTGGCAGAGGTTCCCCGCCATTTTCAGGCGCTGGATCTCTATGTGGCGCCGCAACGCTGGGAGGGCTTTGGCCTGACCCCGCTCGAAGCGATGGCCTGCGGCGCACCGGCCGTGGCCACACGGGTCGGCGCCTTTGAAGAGCTGATCGTGCCGGGCGAGACCGGCACCCTCTGCGAGATCGAGGATCTCGACAAGATCACCGCCGATATCATCGACTGTCTCTCAGATGAAGACCAGCTTCATCAAATGGCGCAGGCCGCGCGCGATCATGTCACCGAACATTTCCGCCTGGAGGGGGAAGCGCAGGCCATCACCGCAGTGTATCGCAGCCTCCTGAGCGCAACATGAAGCTTGTAATCGACTGATTTAACATCACAAAAACAAATATCCGCCCAAACACCCCCTCAAACGTATAAATTTATCGGAACCTTTCCCGGCCTCGCCACGTTGTTCAGTCAGACGGCGCCACACGACGCCGATTTAAATGTACTGAAGTCATGGTCATCCATGACAAGGAGGTTCCAATGTATAAGACACTGACACTCGCCGCTGTGACCCTGGGTTCCGCTGTTGCCCTGAGCGCCCCCGCCTTTGCCCAGAACACCCCGCCGATGGTCGACAAGGACATCCGCGTGCTGCGCGTTGATGCCAGCATTTGCGACAGTGCAAAGCAGGACATGGCGTCCTGGGCTGCCACCGTCGACGGCCGCGGCGCCTACGCCGTGCCGGTCTATCCCGCCAGCGTCACCCTCGATTGTGCCGAGCCCGCAGCCGTCTTGCCTGTCGGCCAGTCCTGGGGCTTTGATGATCAAAAGGCCGCAGATATCGCCGCGATGAGCCAATGTGAGGCCAACCTGCCCGACGGGTTTGAACGCTGCGCCCTGATCGGTCAGACCTTCGTGAAATAACGTCACACGCCCGGATCGCCGGGCAGTCTGACACAGCAAATAAAAAGGGGGCCACTGGCCCCCTTTTCCGATTGGCAAATATATTGGCGAGTGGGCCCGCGTCAGGCCGCAGGCATCCGCTGCTCGACAATTTCCGCCCACCAGCTGCACCCGGCAGGGATCGCCTCATCGGTGAAGTTGTACTTCGGGTGATGCACGGCAGCGGTGTCGCCGTTGCCCACCAGAATATAGGCGCCCGGACGTTCCTCCAGCATGAAGGCGAAATCCTCGCCGCCCATCACCAGAGGCGCTTCGTCACAGCCGCCAGAGACATCCCGCGCTACCTTGGCCGCGAAATCGGTCTGTTCTTCGTGGTTCACCATCACCGGATAGCCGCGGTAGTAGGTGACCTCGGCCTCGCCCCCAAAGGTCGCCGCGACACCGGCGCAGATCTCCTTGATCCGCTGTTCGGCCAGATCCCGGATCTCGGGCGACATGGTGCGGACCGTGCCCTTGATCTGAACCCGCGCCGGAATCACGTTGAACGCTTTCGACGAGGTCTCGAAGGAGGTCACGGACACAACGATCTGATGCACCGGATCCGCATTGCGCGAGGCAATGGTCTGCAGGGACATCACGGCCTGCGCGGCCATCACGGTGGTGTCGATGGTTTCATGCGGTTTGGCCGCATGGCCGCCCCGGCCGGCAAAGGTGATATCGAACTGGTCTGTTGCCGCAAAGAAGGCCCCCGGACGAATGGCAAAGCTGCCCACGGGGCGGCCCGGCCAATTGTGCATGCCGTAGACTTCCTGGATGTTCCAGCGGTCCATCATGCCGTCGTCGCACATTTCCTTGCCGCCGCCGCCGCCTTCTTCGGCGGGTTGGAAGATCAGCACCACGGTGCCGTCGAAATTGCGCGTCTCGGAGAGGTATTTCGCCGCCCCCAGCAGCATCGCCGTATGGCCGTCGTGGCCGCAGGCATGCATCGCATTGGCGGTCTTGGAGGCATAGTCCAGACCGGTTTCCTCGTGGATCGGCAGCGCGTCCATATCGGCGCGCAGGCCGATCACCTTGCCGGATGTGTCGGTCTTGCCCTTGATCACCGCCACGACGCCCGTGCGGCCAATGCCCGTGACCACCTCGTCGCAGCCGAAACCGGTCAGCTTTTCCGCCACCAGCGCACTGGTGCGATGGGTGTCAAACAGGATTTCCGGGTTCTCGTGAATGTCTCGTCGCCATTCGGTGATTTCTGCCTGCAGTTCGGCAAAACGGTTCTTGACGGGCATTGGTCTTCTCCTTGTCGTTCAAAAAAATCCGGGACCGGATGCACGGGCAATCCGGTCGCGGGGAACCTGAGGTCAGGCGGTTGGCATCCGGCGCTCGCACAGTTCAACGAACCAGCTGCAGCCAAACGGGATCGCGCTGTCATCGAATTGATAGGCCGGATGGTGGCACACCGCAGTGTCGCCGTTGCCCAGAAAGATATAGGCGCCGGGACGCGCTTCCAGCATATAGGAAAAATCCTCCGAGGGCATGATCGGGTCGGCGTCGCCATCGACATGGTCGCTGACGGCGCGGGCGGCCTCGACCGCATGGGCCACTTCCTCGGCCGTGTTCTCGGTCACCGGATAGCCCGGGTCCCAAGTGACCTTTGCCGTGGCCCCGAAGGCCGAGGCGGTGTCCTCGGCAACCCGCCGCACCCGCGCCTCGGCCAGCTTGCGGTTTTCGGTATCCAGCGTGCGCACGGTGCCCTTCAGCTTTGCCCGGTGGGCAATCACATTCGACGCTGTGCTGTCGGTTTCAAACGTCCCCACGGTCAGCACCACGCGGTGAATCGGGTCGACGTTGCGCGACACGATACTGTGCAGCGAGACCACGATCTGCGCCGCCACCAATGTGGTGTCGATCGCCTCATGGGGCGCCGCCGCATGCCCCCCCTGGCCGGTCACTTCGATCTCGAACTCATCCGAGGAGGCCAGAAGCCCGCCGACCCGGGTGGCAAAATGGCCGACCGGCAGCCCGGGCGTATTGTGCAGCCCATAGACCTCCTGCACGCCCCAGCGGTCCATCACGCCATCGTCGACCATCGCCTTGCCGCCGGCTCCGCCTTCTTCGGCGGGCTGGAACAAGAGCACCACGGTGCCATTGAAATTGCGCGTCTCGGCGAGGTATTTCGCCGCCCCCAGCAGGATCGAGGTGTGGCCGTCATGGCCGCAGGCATGCATCTTGCCCGGCGTCTTGGAGGCATAGTCCAGCCCGGTTTCCTCATGGATCGGCAGCGCATCCATATCGGCGCGCAGCGCGATCACCTTGCCCGACGCGGTGCTCTGGCCCTTGATGATGCCCACGACGCCGGTCTTGCCGACCCCCGGCACCACCTCGTCACAGCCAAAGGATTTCAGCCGCTCTTCCACCAGACCGGCGGTGCGGTGGACATCATACATCAGCTCGGGGTGTTCGTGGAAATCATGTCTCCATTCGGTGATTTCGGGCAAAAGCTCGGCAAAGCGATTTCTGACAGGCATAGGGCACCTTCCTTAACGTGTTACCGAAATCTCTGACCCAAGGCAGCGCCGAACGCAAGCGCAACTGCACAGATGAACCACAGAGCGACACAACTGCCCGGCCTTTCATCAGTGACACGGCAGTCGTCCCCCGGATCTCGGGCTGCCCGGTCTCAGACAGCCCGGTCTCAGGCAGCCCGGTCTCAGGCGCCCGGTTTCGCGCCGCCCCGCGATCAGGCCGCCCTGCGATCAGGCAGCCAGTTCTCAGGCCGCCAGTCGCGCCAGCAGGTCGCGCATCAGCTGATGGCCCGCCTCGAATTGCGCCACGGTGATGAACTCATCCGCCTGATGCGCCTGCGCGATATCGCCGGGGCCACAGATCACGGCGGAATAGCCCGCCTCCTGATACTGGCCTGCCTCGGTTCCGTAGCTGACAACATGGCTGCCGTTGTCGCCCGTCAGGCTGCGCACCAGCGATTCTGCCGCGCCGTCCGTTTCGGGCACCAGTCCCGGCACGCGGAAGACCGGTTCCACCTCGATTCGGGTCTCCGGAGCCACCGCCTGCATCTCGGCCTGCACCCGGTCGACCTCGGCCCGGTAGGCGGCTTCCCATTGCGCCGGTGTCTCGCCCGGGACAACCCGGAAATCCATCCAGAAGCGGCACTCTGCGGCGGTGATATTATGCGCCGTGCCGCCAGAGATCATCCCCACATGGCATGTGGTCCAGGGCGGCGTGAACATCGCAGCCACCTCCGTGGCGGGCTTGGCCCGGTTTTCCGCGTTGCGCTGGTTCGCCCAGTCGATCAGCCGCGCGCCCTCCATGATGGCGCTGACCCCTTCGTGCATCAGCGAGCTGTGGACCTCATGGCCAACCACCCGCGTGGCAAAGCCGGTGCCCCCCTTGTGACCGGTCACCGCCTTCAGCAAGGAGGGTTCGCCGACGATCACCGCCTCTGCCCGCGGCAGGTGTTTTTGCATTTCCTCAATCAGAGGCGGCGCGCCGGTGCAGCCGATTTCCTCGTCAAAGGTATAGGCCAGCTGCAGGGGCCGCGTCAGCCCGCGAGAGTGCCCCTCGACCAGTGCCCAGAGCGCCAGCGCGTCAAAGCCCTTCATGTCGGCGCAGCCACGCCCATAGTATTTGCCGTCCCGTTCCGCGACCACAAAGGGATCGCCGGACCAGTCCTGCCCGTCGACCGGCACCACATCCGTGTGACCCGACAGCAGCACGCCGCCCTCGATCTCGGGGCCCACATGGGCATAAAGCCCCGCCTTTTCGGGCTGATCCGGATCGATCCAGATATGGGGTGTGATGCCGTGACTGGCCAGATAGGCCGCCACCCAGTCGATCAAGGGCAGGTTGGTGTCGCGGCTGACGGTCGGAAAGGACACCAGCCGGGTCATGATCTCCAGCGGCGTCAGGCGCTCGGCGGCCATGCTCAATAGCCCGAGTCGGTGGTCAGCACGAAATGCCCCGGCTCGACCTCGATATATTGCGAGGGTTCGGGTTGGTAGGACAGATCATGGATCGGCGACGGGATCGGTTTGAAGTTCAGATCCTTCTCGCTCTTGCGCTGCTTCGGGTCGGCAATGGGCACCGCCTTCATCAGGGCCTGCGTATAGGCATGGGCCGGGTTCTCGAACACGCGGGCGCGCGGGCCGATCTCCACCAGACGGCCCAGATACATCACCCCGACCTGATGGCTGACCCGTTCAACCACCGCCATATCGTGGCTGATGAACAGGAACGACAGGCCCAGATCCGCCTGCAGCTCCATCATCAGGTTCAGCACCTGCGCCTGCACCGACACATCCAGCGCCGAAACCGCCTCGTCGGCGACGATCAGCTTCGGGTTCAGGGCCAGCGCCCGGGCAATGGCGATCCGTTGCCGCTGGCCGCCGGACATCTCATGCGGAAAGCGGCGCATGAAGCTTCGCGGCAGATGCACCCGGTCAAACAGCGCCGCCACCCGGTCCTGCAGCTCCGACCCGGAGGCGATCCCGTAGTTCTTCATCGGCTCGGCCACCTGATCCTGCAGCTGCATCTGCGGGTTCAGTGAGGCAAAGGGATCCTGAAAGATCATCTGCATGTCCAGCCGCGCCTTGTGCAGGTCGCGCTGGTTGAGGGCGCGGATGTCGCGACCTTCAAAGCGGATCGACCCTTCGTTGGGTTCGACCAGCCGCAGGATCGAGCGCCCGCAGGTGGATTTGCCGCAGCCCGATTCCCCCACGAGGCTGAGCGTCTGGCCCTTGTAGACCTTGAAGGACACGTCCTCGACCGCATGCACCTGCGCCACCGTGCGGCGCAACACCCCGCCCTTGACCGGAAAGCGGGTGACCAGATGTTCGACATCCAGCAGTACCTTGTCCGATCCGACGATCGGCTTGATCTCGCCCTGATCGACCCCCAACAGCTTCATCGGCTCGGGGTAGTCCTTGCCGCGCATTTCGCCCAGCTTCGGCACCGCCGCCAGCAGCGCCTTGGTATAGTCGTGCTTTGGCGCCTCGAAGATCTCGTGGACCGTGCCCTCTTCGACCTTGTTGCCGCGGTACATCACGACCACCCGGTCGGCCATCTGCGCCACAACCGCCATGTCATGGGTGATGAACATCACGGCCGTGCCGGTTTCCCGCTTCAGCCGGTCCATCAGAGCCAGGATCTCGGCCTGGATGGTCACGTCGAGCGCGGTGGTCGGCTCGTCGGCGATCAGCAGGCGCGGCTCGCAGGCCATTGCCATGGCGATCACGACTCGCTGACGCATGCCGCCGGACAACTCATGCGGATATTGCGTCATCCGGCGCTCCGCTTCGGGGATGCGGACCTCGCGCAAAATCTCGATTGCGCGGGCAGCTGCCTCTTTTTTAGTCAATCCTTTGTGAATGCGCAGGCCTTCTGTCAGCTGGCGCCCCACGGTAAATACCGGATTGAGCGCCGTCATCGGCTCCTGAAAGATCATCCCGATCTGGTTTCCGCGAATCTGCCGCATCAGATCCGACTCGGCTTTGGCGAGATCCACCGGCGCGCCGTCCCCGGCGTCAAACAGCAATTCGCCGCCCGCAATGGCGCCGCCGCCATATTCGACCAGACGCATCAAAGAGAGCGAAGAGACAGATTTACCTGATCCGGACTCGCCCACGATGCACAATGTTTCACCGGCCTGCACCTCGAACGAAACATTCTCCACTCCGACGACCGGACCGTCCTTGGTTTGAAACTCAACCCGAAGGCCTTTGATCTGTGCAATGGGCTGGTCCAGCATCCGTCTATCCTGTCTGTTTTCTGGTGGCACCCTGGGCGCCCTTTGATGCGAGATCTAAGCCGAAGCAGCCGGACCCGTCAAACCCCCGACGTCTTTTCCTGTGCGCGGGCTCTTGCATTTTCTGAAAACTCTGCTTCGATAAAGGCAGTGAACGCCAAAGGCGACAGGGGGTTATTAAAACAGGTCCGCAAAAACCGGACCCATGCATCCGGTGCGACACGCACGGGACTTTTTCGACATCCTGAAAACCTTGGGTGGACGCATGTCCAAACCGCATCTGCGGTTTCCAAACGATTCCGCATCCGCGGTTCTGGCTGCGCCATCTGAACAGGTGCAGCCTGCAATACAAAAACACTACGTCGGTACCGACAAGGAGAGTGCAATGAAACTTAAAACGCTTTTGCTGGGAGCTGTCGCCGCGACGGCATTTGCCCCGGCGGCCTTCGCCGAGCGTGGCGCAGATGGCCAGGTCAACGTCATCTATTGGCAGGCCCCGTCCATCATGAACCCGTTCCTGTCGGGCGGCACCAAAGACGTCGAGGCGGCCTCGCTGGTGATCGAGCCCCTGGCGCGCTACAATTCCGCTGGCGAAATGGTGCCTTGGCTGGTCGAGGAAATCCCCACCGTCGAAAACGGCGGCGTGAGCGAAGACCTGACCTCCATCACCTGGAAAATCACACCGGGGCTGAAATGGTCCGATGGCACTGATTTCACCTCTGCGGATGTGAAATTCACCTATGACTACTGCACCGACCCCGAAGGCGGCTGTGCGCAGGTGACCAAATTCGAAGGCGTGACCTCGGTCGAAACCCCGGATGCAACCACCGTCGTGGTGACCTTTGCCTCCGCCACGCCCTTCCCCTACGGACCCTTCGTTGGCGGCGAGAGCCCGATCCTGCAGGCCACCCAATTCGCAGACTGCATGGGCGCCAAGGCCCCTGAGTGCACCGAGGCGAACTTCTCCCCCATCGGCACCGGCCCGTTTGTGGTCGACGAGTTCAAACCGAACGACGTGATCACCCTGTCGGCGAACCCGAACTACCGTGATCCGGCGAAACCGGCCTTTGGCAAGGTTCTGTTCAAAGGCGGCGGCGACGCAACCGCAGCCGGCCGTGCCGTGATGGAAACCGGCGAATTCGACTACGCCTGGAACCTGCAGCTGGCGCCCGACGTCATCGCGCAGATGGAAGCCGGCGGCAAAGGCAAGGCCGTTGCAGGCTTTGGTCCGCTGCTCGAGCGTATCATGCTGAACAACACCAACCCCTCTGCCGATCTCGGCCCGGAAGAGCGTTCGGTGATCCGTCCGCACCCGTTCCTGTCCGACCCGGCCGTCTACAAGGCCATGTCCATGGCCATCGACCGCGAGCTGCTGGTTGAAATCGGCTATGGCAAAGCGGGCCGCGTGTCCTGCTCCTGGGTTCCGGCGCCTGAAGCCTTTGCCATCAGCCCCGAAGGCTGTGACGTCCAGGACATCGCCGCTGCCAATGCCATGCTCGACGCGGCTGGCATCGTTGACACAGACGGCGACGGCGTTCGTGAAAAAGACGGCACCCCGCTGAAGATCCTGTACCAGACCTCCACCAACGCCGTCCGTCAGGATTTCCAGGCGCTGATCAAACAGTGGTGGAGCGAGATCGGTATCGAAACCGAGCTGCGCAACATCAACTCCTCCGTGTTCTTCGGCGGCGATCCCGGCTCCCCGGATACCTTCCAGAAATTCTACGCGGACGTAGAAATGTACGCCAACACCTTCAACGGCACCGACCCGCAGTCCTACTTCGGCAACGGCCTGTGCGACAAGGCGCCGACACCTGCGTCCCAGTGGCAGGGTGAGAACATCTCCCGCTTCTGCGACGAGGAATTCGACGCGCTGCATGCCGAACTGTCCGCAACCGCAGACATGGCCAAGCGCATCGAGATCGGCCAGAAGCTGAACACCATCGTGTTCGAAAAAGGCGGCATGATCCCGCTGGTGCACCGTGGCCGTCTGTCCGCACATGCCAACACCCTGGGCGGTGTCGAGCTGAACGTGTGGGACAGCGAGCTGTGGAATGCAGCCGACTGGTACCGCGCCGAATAAGCGCTCAACCGCACTCGACAGGGGCCCCGGACACGTTCCGGGGCCTGCTGGTTTCAACGTAGCCGACGTTGTGGAATTCCGGCGTTGTCGTCCTGTCTGACATACCCTATGAGACCCGGATGACGCGACGCCTGCCCCCTCTCACACGGGTCAGGCCGCCGCAGACCACACACACCCCATTTGCAAAGGCGCCCGGCTGATGCTGACTTTTACCGTCCGACGGCTGATCCTCGCAGTGCCAACGCTGCTGTTCATCAGTCTCGTGATCTTCCTGCTGCTGGAGCTCGCCCCCGGCGACCCGATGGCGCAGGTCCCCCTCACCGTCCCCCCCGAAGTCAAAGAGAAGATGCGTCAGGCCCTCGGCCTTGGCGAGCCCGCCCCGATCCGGTTCTGGAAGTGGCTGGTGCAGTTCTTCTGGATCGAGCCGCAAGTGCTGGTCGACCACATCTTTGGCACCTCTTTTTCCCAGGGCGATCTGCGCGTGATCTCCTGGCAGACCCGCTCGCCGGTGATGGACATCGTGGTCCAGCGCCTGCCGCAGACGCTGTCGGTCGTGGGCACCGCCTATATCGTGGCGATCCTGATTGCCCTGCCGATCGGCATCTATTCCGCCTACCGTCAGTACAGCTGGTTCGACCAGCTCGGCACCTTCGTGTCGATGGTCGGCTTCTCTGTGCCGCCGTTCTTTTCCGGCGTGCTGGTGATCGTGATCTTCTCGGTGCAGCTGGGCTGGTTCCCCTCGATCTATGACACCACGCTGAAGGTCACCGACTGGGACAGCTTCGTCAAACAGCTGCAACAGATGGTGATGCCGGTGATGGTGCTGGCCCTGCAGATCACCGCGCAGCTCAGCCGGTTCATGCGCGCCTCGATGCTCGACAATCTCAACCAGGATTATGTCCGCACGGCGCGTGCCAAGGGCATCGGCGAATATACCGTGGTCATGGTCCATGTGCTGCGCAACTCCATGATCCCGGTGGTGACCGTGATCGCGCTCGGGATCCCGTCGATCTTTGGCGGTGCCATCATCACCGAACAGGTGTTCAAGGTGAACGGCATTGGCCAGCTTCTGATCGGCGCCATTCAGGCCAACGACCTGCCGATGGTGCAGACCCTGACATTCATCTTTGCCGTGCTCATCGTGCTGTTCAACCTGATTGCCGATGTACTCTACGGCATTCTCGACCCGAGGATCCGCTATGACTGACGCGGCAAAAGACACCAAACTGGAGCATTCCAGCGCCCAAACCGAACTCGCCGCGCCTCCGCGCAGCCAGTGGCGCGACATCTGGGATCAGTTCAAATCCCACCGCGGGGCGCTGTTCGGCAGCTGCCTGTTCTTCGTCATCGTGCTTGGCGTGGTGATCGGCCCGTTTGTCTATTGGAACGATGCCACCTTTGTGCCCACGGGCCGCGATTTCATCACGCTGCGCGACATGCGGCCGATCTACCACGGTCTCTGGGACGGCTCGGCCAAGATGGACTGGGCCTATCCGCTCGGCACCGACAACCTCGGGCGGGACACGCTGGCGCGGCTGATGTTCGGCGGCCGGGTGTCGCTCGCCGTCGGCATGGCGGCGATGATTCTGGCGCTGCTCCTCGGCAGCCTCATTGGCGTGATGGCCGGCTATTTCAAGAAGCTCGACGGGCTTTTGATGCGGCTGACCGACCTGTTTCTGGCGCTGCCGCTGCTGCCGATGATTCTGGTGGCCGCGGTGCTGTTCCGCGAGTCGCTGTCCAAGGCGATCGGCCCCGAGGGCGGTGTGTTCGTCCTGATCGTCTGCCTCATCGGCATCACCTCCTGGATGCCGACCGCGCGGATCGTGCGCGGCGACGTGCTGGCGATCAAGGAGCGCGAGTTCGTTCTGGCGGCCCGCTCCATCGGGACCAAGCCCGGCAATATCATCACCCGGCATATCCTGCCGAACGTGATGTCTCCGATTATGGTGTCGGCCACTTTGGGCATCGCCACGGCGATCATCACGGAATCGGCGCTCTCGTTCCTCGGGTTTGGCTTTCCGCCCGACTTTCCGACCTGGGGCCGGTTGCTGAACGATGCGGTGGACCGGATGACGCTGTTCCCGGAACGCGTGGTCTGGCCCGGGATCCTGATTTCGCTGACGGTGCTGTCGGTGAACTACCTCGGTGACGGGTTGCGCGATGCGCTTGATCCGCGCATTCGCGGCCGCTGAGGCCTCAGCTTTGCACCCAAGACGGCCGCCCCTGAAGGCGGCCGTTTTCATATCCGGCTGCGCCCCCGCATCCTGTGGCACAGGCTGACGGCTGCAGACCCGTCATTCAGGCTCATCACGGGCGGGTTGCCGTCAATGCAGTCGCTTGCGAATTCGCCGCACGATGAAGAAGACGCCAGCGATCACCACAGGGGTCACGATTGCGGTCAGCATGCTCTTGCCCAGATCCAGGGCGGCCCCCAGCGGATAGAGCGCATAGGCCACCAGCGACACCGCATAGTAGCTGATGGCCACCACCGACAGCCCCTCGACCGTATGTTGCAGCCGAAGCTGCAGATCCGCGCGCCGGTCCATGCTTTCCAAAAGCGCCTGATTCTGCGCCGAGCGTTCGACATCGACCCGGGTCCGCAGCAGCTCGCCCGCGCGACGCGCCCGATCCGCCAGCACCGCCAGCCGTTTTTCAGTGGATTGCACCGTCCGCATCGCCGGTTCAAACCGGCGCAGCATGAATTCCGCCATGGTCTGGAACCCTGCAAAGCGACCCTCGCGCAGGAGGGAAATCCTCTGGTTCACCAGTGCCTCATAGGCGCCGGTCGCGCCGAAGCGAAAGGCGGATTGCGCGGCCATCGCCTCCAGTTCTGCCGAGATCGCCAGCAGTTGACCAAGGGTCTGGTCCGAGGGGGCGCTGCCCCGGGTCATCTCTCCCATCATCTGCGACAGCGAAGCATCCATGGAGCCGATGGTCGGTGACAGCTCGCGCGCGCGGGCAAAGCCCAGCATCGACATGGCGCGGTAGGTCTCGATCTCGCAGAGCCTCTGCACGACGCGGCCGACCCGCTGCGGGCCGGTGTCGGGATTGGCAAAGAGCGCGAACCGCACATGCCCGGCCGGGTCGATGCGAAAATCCCCCGCCACCACGGCCGTGTCATCCAGAACCGAGGCCATTGCCAGGCTTTCCGGCACGAACCAGTCCTGGACCTCGGCCTTGAGCCGGTCCGCCGTGGGGCGCGGCACAATGCGGATCAAGGCGGAGGTGACGCGCTGCCCCGGCGCCTGCGCCAGCCAGTCCGGCGGGAAGAAATCAAAGTCGCGGGGATCATAGGCGCGGTCGCTCACGCCGTCGCCATGCAGCGTATAGGAGACGAATTCCGTATGTTGTTCCCATTTCAGCGTATGGCGACCGAGCTGGGCCGTGTGATGGGTGGCACCGGGTTGCGGATGCGGCGCGCCGTGCCGGTCCAACAGGTCCGTCAGATGGCGCAGATCCAGGCTGCGGTCGCGATGCACCGCCTCATTGAGCTGTTTCACCGCCAGATAGGCCACGGTGGCAGGCAGTTGGATGGTGGGGAACGGGCGGGCGTGCAGCTCGTTGGTGAGCTGGTAACGCAGCGGGTGGTCATCTATCGCGGCCATGGGCACCTTCCGGCTGGGGTCGGTGAAGGGTAGTCAGAAGCCCTGTCGTTTGTAAAGTTTTACCTTTAAATCAGCGCGTTACGTGGATGCTATGGTATACCGTGGGGATCTGCGGCACGGGTGGCACAGGCGAGAGAGGCCTAGCGGGATAGGTCAGGCGGGATAGGTCAGGCTTACTGACCTGATGTTTCGCGCGCGAAACAATGGGTCAGAACCGTTGAACCAACTTATGGGGGTGTTGCGCGGCGCACGCCACATTAGGGGCGCTGCCCCCGGCCCATGCGGGCCTCCCCCGAGGTATTTTGAGAAAAGATGAATGACAAGAGGGCGGCCCGGCTGGGCCGCCCTCCTGAGATCTGATGATGTGGGTGCCGTCAGTCGATCAGGGTCAGCAATGTGGCCAGAGATTGCTTGGCATCGCCATAGAACATGCGGGTGTTTTCCTTGAAAAACAGGGGGTTTTCGATGCCGGAATAGCCCGTGCCCTGCCCCCGTTTGGAGACGAAGACCTGTTTCGCTTTCCAGCATTCGAGGACCGGCATGCCCGCGATGGGAGAATTCGGATCCTCCTGCGCGGCCGGGTTCACGATGTCGTTGGAGCCGATCACGATGGCCACATCCGTGTCCGGGAAGTCATCGTTGATCTCGTCCATCTCCATCACGATGTCATAGGGCACCTTGGCCTCGGCGAGGAGCACGTTCATGTGGCCCGGCAAACGTCCGGCAACCGGGTGGATGGCAAAGCGCACGGTCTTGCCCTTGGCCCGCAGGCGGCGGGTGAGTTCCGCCACATTGGCCTGCGCCTGCGCCACTGCCATGCCGTAGCCGGGGATGATGATGACGCTGTCGGCCTCGTCCAGCGCCGCGGCGACCCCGTCGGCGTCGATGGCGATCTGTTCGCCTTCGACCGCCATGGCGGGACCTGTCGCAGCGCCGAAGCCACCAAGGATCACGGAAACGAAAGAGCGGTTCATTGCCTTGCACATGATGTAGCTGAGGATCGCCCCCGAGGAGCCGACCAATGCGCCGATGACGATCAGCAGATCATTGCCCAGCGAGAAGCCGATCGCGGCCGCCGCCCAGCCGGAATAGCTGTTCAGCATCGACACGACCACCGGCATGTCAGCGCCGCCGATGCCCATGATCAGGTGATAGCCGATGAACAGCGCCGCCAGGGTCATCAGGAACAGCGGCACCGCGCCGCCCGATCCGAGATACCAGAACAGGCACAGCAGCGAAAACACCGCCGCCGCAAGGTTCAGCATATGGCCACCCGGCAGCTTGGTCGCCGAGGAGGTCACGCGACCCGAGAGTTTGCCGTAGGCCACAACCGAGCCAGTGAAGGTCACCGCGCCGATGAATACACCGAGGAAGACCTCGACCCGGAGGATATTGATCTCCACCTGGGTTTTATGCGCCAGCAGTTCGGCAAATCCGGTCAGGCCCGCGCGTGTGGCCTCGTCCATCATCAGGACGCGCCCCAGTTCGATATGGGCGTTGAAGCCCACCAGAACCGCCGCCAGACCGACCAGCGCATGCATGCCCGCCACGAGTTCCGGCATCTGGGTCATTTCGACCTTTGTCGCCAGCATATATCCGATCACCCCGCCCGCGCCGATCAGCACCAGCGACAACAGCCACAGACCGGAGCCCGGCCCGATCAGGGTGGCAAAAACCGCCAGCCCCATCGCCACGATGCCGTACCAGACCGCGCGTTTGGCGCTTTCCTGGCCGGACAGACCGCCGAGGCTGAGGATGAAGAGAACAGCCGCGACCACATAGGCCGCCGTTGTAAATCCGAAATCCATAATCTCTCTCCCGCCTTACGATTTCTGGAACATGGCGAGCATGCGCCGTGTCACGAGGAAGCCGCCGAAGATATTGATCCCGGCCATGAACACGGACAATGCCGACAGCAGGATGACCAGGAATGATCCGGATCCGATCTGCATCAGCGCGCCCAGGATGATGATCGACGAGATCGCATTGGTCACCGCCATCAACGGCGTGTGCAGCGAATGCGACACGCCCCAGATCACCTGGAAGCCGACAAAGACTGCCAGCACAAAGACGATGAAGTGCTGCATGAAGCTGGCCGGCGCGACAAGGCCCACCGCGAGCAGCAGCGCACCGCCGACAGCCAGCAGCGTCACCTGATTCTTGGTCTGCTGCTTGAAGGCCGCCACCTCCTGAGCGCGTTTTTCCTCTGCCGTCAGCTCTTTGGGCGCGTCGGGTTTCTTTTGCGCCGCAATCGCCTGGATTTTAGGAGGCGGAGGCGGGAAGGTGATTTCGCCCGCATGGGTGACAGTGGAGCCACGGATCACGTCGTCTTCCATGTCATGCACGATCTGACCGTCCTTCGCAGGCGTCAGATCGGTCATCATATGGCGGATATTGGTGGCATAGAGCGTCGAGGACTGCGCCGCCATCCGGCTGGGGAAGTCGGTATAGCCGATGATGGTGACGCCGTTGTCGGTCACCACTTTTTCGTCCATCACCGTGCCTTCGACGTTACCGCCGCGTTCCGCCGCCAGATCGACGATCACCGATCCGCGCTTCATCGCGGCGACCATATCGGCCAGCCACAGTTTCGGCGCCTCGCGGTTGGGGATCAGCGCAGTGGTGATGACAATATCCACCTCCGGCGCCAGTTCCCGGAATTTGGCCAGCTGGGCCTCGCGGAATTCCGGGCTGGACACGGCCGCATAGCCACCGGTTGCGGCGCCATCCTGCTGTTCTTCCTCGAAATCGAGATAGACGAATTCGGCGCCCATCGATTCGACCTGCTCGGCGACTTCGGGGCGTACGTCGAAGGCATAGGTCACAGCCCCGAGCGAGGTCGAGGTGCCGATCGCTGCCAGACCCGCAACGCCCGCGCCGACCACCAGAACCTTGGCCGGAGGGACCTTGCCCGCTGCGGTGATCTGGCCGGTGAAAAAGCGGCCAAAGTTGTTGCCCGCCTCGATGACCGCACGGTAGCCCGCGATATTGGCCATCGACGACAGCGCATCCATTTTCTGGGCACGGCTGATCCGAGGCACCATTTCCATGGCGATGACGGTAGCGCCTTTGGATTTGGCCAGTTCCAGCCCGTCTTCATTGCCACCCGGGTTGAAAAACGAGATCAGCGTTTTGGATTTCGTCAGCCGCTTCAGCTCGGTCTCCGTGGGTTGACGGACCTTGGCGATCACGTCCGCTGCCTTCCACAGTGCCGCTGCCGTCTTGAGGATCTCGACGCCTGCCTCTTCGTAGGCGGCATCAGAGAACCCGGCCTTCTCGCCTGCGCCACTCTCGACACAGCACTCAAACCCCAGCTTCTGAAGATCCCGGGCCGAGGCCGGCGTCATCGCAACGCGGGCTTCGCCGTCGGCTATCTCTTTCGGTGTCCCTATCTTCACCAGTCTTCCCCCTGTCTGCACCTGCCGAAATGGAAAGGTGCGCACGTTTTGCAAATACCTTGAATAGGCTGCGCAAGAATGTTGCGCAACAACTTTCGCTGCATCGCGGCAGGCCGCCTGACTCTCCGGAGACCGCTGGCCGGGACGAAGCACGCTGCGCCGCCTGCGTTGCGCGCCTCAAAGCAACAGAAGTTTTGGGCAATGAAAAGCGCAGAATGCAGGTTTTTCTGCCAAATGCGGCAATTCAACCTCTGATTCCGCCATTTCCGCCGAATTTCGACCTGAGCTCCCCGGCCTGAATCTCCGCGGAAACTCTGCGCTGCGTGAAATGACGGAACGGCGTGCTTGCTCCTGGCGATGGCCCCGATAGGGTTTGCCGGGAGGGAGGATTTCACCATGAGCATTTCAGGAAAGCACGCGATTGTCACCGGCGGAGGCACCGGAATCGGTCTGGCGATTGCGCGGGCGCTGGCCGCAGAAGGGGCAAAGGTCACCATTACCGGACGGCGTCAGGCGGTTCTCGAGGAGGTCGCCACGGAGGGGCTGTATCCGATGGCGATGGATGTGCGCGATGAAGCCGCGGTCGGCGCCACCATTGCGGAAGCCGTCGAGGCGCGCGGGCCGGTGCAGATTTGTGTTGCAAACGCAGGCATTGCCGAGGGCCAGTCGCTGCACAAGATGTCCCTGGACTTCTGGCGCAATATGATGGCGACCAATCTGGATGGCGCCTTTCTGACCATCCGCGAGTGCATGAAATCCATGCATGACACCGATTGGGGGCGGGTCCTGACCGTTTCCTCGATCGCCGGGGTGCGTGGCCTGAAGGGCGCGCCCTGCTATACCGCCAGCAAGCACGGCCTGATCGGGCTGACACGTTCGCTGAGCGAGGATTATCTGGGCAGCGCCTTCACCTTCAACGCGATCTGCCCCGGCTATGTCGACACGGAGATTGTGGAGCGCAACACCGCCTCGATCGCGAGCCGCGCGGGCATTGACCCGGAGGCGGCGCTGCAGATGATGGTCCGGTCGAACCGGCACAAACGTCTGATTGCACCGGAAGAAATCGCGGCGGCGGCGCTCTGGCTTTGCGGGCCGGGATCAGACTCGATCAGCGGCCAGACCATCGAAATCGCAGGCGGACAGGTGTGATCTGAGCCGCTGAGGGGCGGCGCGCGCGTGCCCCCCCTCAAGCCCGCGACCACAGTCCCTGCTCGCAGGGAATATCAGTCGGGATCGCGGGCGGGAATTCATGTCGGATTCTTTGGGGGCCGGTTTTCAGGTCGGTTTTCAGGCCAAATTTTTTGAGGCCGGATTTTTTGGGGCCGGTTCTCCCGCCGGTCTTCAGGCCGAGAGCTGAAGGGAGGCCGGGCGCGTTCCGCTGCACCAGGATCGGGCCGCAGCGCCAAACGCCTCGAACAGGGGGCGGGACACCGGGTCTTCGGCGGCGCAATATTCGGGATGCCACTGCACCGCGAGGGTAAAGCCGGGCGCATCCCGCACGTAGATCGCCTCTGGCGTGCCATCCGGCGCGTGACCCTCGATTTCGATACGCGCCCCGGCGGTCTTGATCCCCTGCCCGTGCAGCGTATTGGTCATCACCTCGGTGGCGCCAAGCAACTGGTGAAAGATCCCCCCCTTGGCGAGGCTCACCGGGTGGCGCAGGGCAAATTTCTCTTCGATCGAGCCATCGGGCGGCATGCGGTGGTTCATGCGGCCAGGCAAATCGCGGATTTCCGGATAGAGCGTGCCCCCCATGGCGACATTCACTTCCTGAAAGCCGCGACAGATCCCGAGAAACGGCTGCCCCCTCTCGACGCAGGCGCGGACCAGCGGCAGGGTGATCGCGTCGCGGGCGCGGTCGAACTCCCCATGCGCCTCGGTCGGGTCCTCGCCATATTCCTCCGGGTGCACATTCGGGCGCCCCCCGGTCAGCAGAAACCCATCAAAGCTCTGCAGCAATTCCTCGACCGTGACAAACCGGGGATCGGTCGGGATCAGCAGCGGCAGGCAACCGGACACCCGAGACACCGCCTCGGAGTTCATCGTCCCGCCCGCGTGGGTCGGGTATTGATCGTTCATCAAGTAGGAATTGCCGATTATGCCAACTTTGGGGCGCACGATTGAGGTCTCCGGTCAAACAGGAACTACAGGGTATGGATGGTGAGACACATTATGGTGATCATCCACACGCGCGCAATTCATAGCTGTGGCGCAAGCACTTGTTCACATGCGCACATGGTCCTTTGCAGCTGGCCTGCCGTTTTCCTGAGCATGTTGGCAGACCTGCACCGGCCAGATCCCGGCCAGATCCCGGCCCGAAACCGGGTCGTTGACCTTTGACACGAAGCGCGCCCGGATGTGGGTCCGGCGCGCGCCCCTGCCCTGTCTGATCGTGATTGCCTGCAGGTTCTGCCACGTGAAAGGTCCCTCGGGGGGCCCTCGGCGGTCAGATCTCGGCGGTCAGATCTCGGCGGTCAGATCTCGGCGGTCAGGCCTGCAGCCTCGATCCCCACCCGTGCGGCCTCGGCATCATTGTCCGACGTGTCGCCGGTGACACCAACGGCGCCGATCACCTGACCGGCCGCATCGCGCACCAGGACGCCCCCGGGCACGGGCACCACCTGGCCGCCGTATACGCCGTTCACAGCGGCCATGAAAAACGCCTGCTGCTCCGCGCGGGCCATCTGCGCGGTGCCTGCCATCCCCAACATCACCGCACCGTAGGCCTTGCCCTGCGCGATACCAAAGCGGCCGGGAGAGGCGCCGTCCTCGCGTTCGAAGGCCAGCACATGCCCGCCGGCGTCGAGCACCACAACCGAGAGCGGCTTCAGTGCCATGTCCCGCCCCTTGGCGCGGGCGGTCTGGATGATGGTGCGGGCTTGATCGAGGGTGATGGTCATGCTGAAAGTTCCCTGTTCTGGAGTGAAACAGGCCGGGGGTCATCCCCGGCCCGAAAGAGGCCTCAGCCCCGCGCCTTGGCTTCCAGGCGCCGCGCATGCAGCACCGGCTCCGTATAGCCGGAGGGCTGCACCCGCCCCTTGAACACAAGGTCACAGGCGGCCTGAAAGGCGACCCCGTCAAATCCCGGCGCCATCGCGCGATACATCGGATCGGCAGCGTTCTGTGCATCCACCACAGCGGCCATTTTCCGCATCGCCGTCATCACCTGTTCTTCGGTGACGACGCCGTGATGCAGCCAGTTGGCCAGCGCCTGCGAGGAAATCCGGCAGGTCGCGCGGTCTTCCATCAGGCCGACATCATTGATGTCCGGCACCTTGGAGCAGCCGACGCCCTGATCGACCCAGCGCACCACATAGCCAAGGATGCCCTGGGCGTTGTTCTCGATCTCATTGGCGATATCTGCCTCCGAGAGGTTCTGCCCGTCCATCACGGGAATGGTCAGAAGATCATCCAGCGTCCCACGGGCCCCGCCCGCCTTGAGCGCGTCCTGGCGTGCCAGGACGTCGACCTTGTGGTAGTGGGTCGCATGCAGGGTGGCGGCAGTCGGGGACGGCACCCAGGCGCAGGTCGCGCCCGCGTTCGGGTGGCCGATCTTGGCCTCCAGCATCTCGCCCATGCGGTCCGGCATCGCCCACATCCCCTTGCCGATCTGGGCGCGCCCCTTCAGACCGCAGGCCAGACCGATGTCCACATTGCGATCCTCGTAGGAGGCAATCCAGGCCGTGCCCTTCATCTCGCCCTTGCGCAGCATCGGCCCCGCTTCCATCGAGGTGTGGATCTCGTCGCCGGTGCGATCGAGGAAGCCGGTATTGATGAAGGCCACCCGGGATCTGGCCGCGCGGATGCAGGCCTTGAGGTTCACCGAGGTGCGGCGTTCCTCGTCCATGATGCCGATTTTCACCGTATTGCGCGGCAGGCCCAGCGCGTCCTCGACGTGATCGAAGATCTTCACCGCAAAGGCGACCTCTTCGGGTCCGTGCATCTTTGGTTTCACGACATAGACAGAGCCCTGCAGCGAGTTGCCGCCCGCCGCCTGCAGGTCATGCATCGCGATCATCACCGTGATCATCGCATCGAGGAGCCCCTCACCCGCCTCGCGGCCCGCACTGTCGAGCACGGCCGGGTTGGTCATCAGGTGGCCGACGTTGCGGATCAGCAGCAGCGAGCGCCCCTTGAGGGCAGCCGCCGTGCCATCCGGAGCGCTGTAGGAGATGTCGTCGTTGAGCACGCGGGTAAAGCTCTTGCCGCCCTTGGTGACCTCTTCGGCCAGATCGCGCTTCATCAGACCCAGCCAGTTGGCATAGGCGGTGACCTTGTCCGCCGCATCGACACAGGCCACGGAATCTTCGCAGTCCATGATGGTGGAGAGCGCGCTTTCCAGCGTGATATCGTTCAGCCCTGCAGGGTCAGAAGCCCCGATCGTGCCGGCGCGATCCACTTCCAGTATCACGTGCAAGCCGTTGTTTTTCAGAAGAACCCGAGAGGGAGAGGCCGCATCCCCGACATAGCCTGCGAACTGTGCGGCATCGGCCAGGGCGGGGGTCAGCCGCCCGTCTTCGACGCTGAGCGCCTCGAGATCGTTCCAGGAGCCTTCAGCCAGCGGGAAGGTCTCGTTCAGGAAGGCGCGCCCCCAGGCGATCACCCGCGCGCCGCGATCCGCGTCATAGCCCTTGCCCTCCGGCAGATCGCCCATGGCATCGGTGCCATAGAGCGCGTCATAGAGGCTGCCCCAGCGCGCATTTGCCGCGTTCAGGGCAAATCGGGCGTTGGTAATCGGAACCACCAGCTGCGGTCCGGGAAGATGCGCGATCTCCGGGTCGACACCGGCGGTCTCGATCTCGAAATCGGCGCCCTCGGGGACCAGATAGCCGATCTCTTCCAGAAAGCTCTTGTAGGCGGCCGCATCGTGGGGCTGGCCGCGCCGACCCAGATGCCAGGCGTCGATCTTGCTCTGGATCGCCGCGCGCTCGGCCAACAGAGCGCGGTTTTCGTCGCCCATGCCATTCACCAGGCCAGACAGGCCGGCCCAGAAAGCGTCGGCGCTGACACCCGTCCCCGGCAAAGCCTTGGTCTCGATGAACTCGGCCAATTCGGATGCAACCTGCATCCCCTCAATCTTGCGCATGGCGCACCTCCTGAACAGCGTGGGCTTTGCCACCGGATATAACAAAAGTTTCCTATCGGCAACAAGACTGGTCAAATGATTTTACCAATCCAGACAGAAGAGTTTCAGGAATAGCAAGGCAATGGAGGCGTCCTGTCCGGTTTTTTGAGCACCAAGATCCGGATCTGGCGCCATGTGCCTGAACCGCACAGCAGACCGGGCGACAGCGCAGACATGCAGGATCAGTTGCCCTCTGCCGCTCCGTTGCCCCCGACTTCGATGCCATCAATGAGCGGTGCAACCGCCCCCTCGTCCAGCAGCGACCTGTCTTCCTCGACCCGGTCATCGGTATAGCCAAGCAGCGCCACGCCGACCACACCGAGCAGGATCAGCGCCACCAGCCAATACAGGCCGCGGTTGCGCTGGCGCACCTCCCTTTGGGAGGTCATCGGGGTTTCAGATTCAGCCATGAGCCGCTCCTTTTCAGTTTTGGGCGCGAAGGGCGCTTGCCCGCCTGCCCGGGGTTTCATACGTCTATAGGGTATACGCGCCCACCCCCGCGCAGGTTCCCAAATATCTCGAAGGATGCTCCGATGAAAGACGCAAGCCCCGCCACGCAGCCCGAGACGATCTACCTGAAGGACTACACGCCCTTTGGATTTGATGTGGAAACGGTGGAGCTGACGTTCCGGCTCGCCCCGGAGGCCACGCGCGTGCGCGCCCGAATCCGGTTTGCCCCGAAACCCGATGTCACGGACCGGCGGTTTTTCCTGCATGGCGAGCAGCTTTCGCTGATATCGGCCCGGATCGACGGCGCCGAGGTCACCCCGGAGATCAGCCCGACCGGCCTCAGCTGCGCGGTGCCGGACCGGCCCTTCGTCTGGGAGTCGGAGGTTGAAATCAACCCGAAGGCCAATACCGCGCTGGAGGGGCTCTATATGTCCAACGGCATGTATTGCACCCAATGCGAGGCCGAGGGGTTTCGCAAGATCACCTATTACCCCGACCGTCCCGATGTGATGAGCGTCTTCACCGTGCGCATCGAGGGCACGGAACAGGTTCTGCTGTCGAACGGCAACCCGGTGCGGGCGGGCGACGGGTTTGCCGAATGGCACGACCCCTGGCCCAAACCGGCCTATCTGTTCGCCCTGGTGGCGGGGGATCTTCTGGCCCATCCGGACCAGTTCACCACCCGCTCCGGCAAGGAGGTGCGGTTGAACATCTGGGTGCGGCCCGGCGATGAGGACAAATGCGCCTTTGGCATGGAGGCCCTGAAGAAATCCATGGCCTGGGACGAAGAGGTCTATGGCCGCGAATACGACCTCGATGTGTTCAATATCGTTGCCGTGGACGACTTCAACATGGGGGCGATGGAAAACAAAGGGTTGAACATTTTCAACTCCTCCTGCGTTCTGGCGAGCCCGGAAACCTCCACAGATTCCAATTTTGAGAGAATTGAGGCGATTATCGCCCATGAGTATTTTCACAACTGGACCGGCAACCGGATCACCTGCCGGGATTGGTTTCAGCTCTGCCTGAAAGAGGGGCTGACGGTGTTTCGCGATGCGCAGTTCACCGCCGACATGCGGTCCGCGCCGGTCAAGCGGATCGAGGATGCCATCGACCTGCGCGCTCGGCAATTTCCGGAGGATGGCGGCCCCCTCGCCCACCCGGTCCGCCCCGAGGCCTTTCAGGAGATCAACAACTTCTACACCGCAACCGTCTACGAAAAAGGCGCCGAGGTCATCGGCATGCTGAAACGGCTGGTCGGGGATGACGCCTATTACAAGGCGCTGGACCTCTATTTTGACCGTCATGACGGGCAGGCCTGCACCATCGAGGACTGGATCAAGGTCTTCGAAGACTCCACCGGCCGCGATCTGCAGCAGTTCCAGAACTGGTACAGTCAGGCCGGCACGCCGCGCCTCACGGTCTCCGAGGCCTATGAAGATGGCACCTACCGGCTGACGTTCCGCCAATCCACGCCGCCGACGCCCGGACAGCCGCATAAGGATCCGAAGGTGATCCCGATTGCCGTCGGTCTGCTCAACCCGAATGGGGATGAGGTGGTGCCGACAACCGTGCTGGAAATGACCGAAGAGGAACAGAGCTTTGCCTTTGAGGGGCTGAGCGCCCGGCCGGTGCCCTCGATCCTGCGGGATTTCTCGGCTCCGGTCATTCTGGAGCGCGACACCACGGCGCAGGAACGCGCCTTTCTGCTGGCCCATGACAGCGATCCATTCAACCGGTGGGACGCGGGGCGCGAGCTGGCAAAGGCCTCGCGCATCGCCATGGTGACCGAAGGGGCCAGCCCCGATGCAGGCTACCTGGAGGCGCTGAAGGTGCTGGTCCGCGATGACCGGCTTGATCCGGCCTTCCGCGCCCTGGTGCTGTCGCCTCCCGGCGAGACCGAGATCGCGCAGGCGCTGGCGGATCAGGGCGTGACCCCCGATCCGGATGCCATCCACGATGCGAGCGAGACCTTTGCCCAGACCCTGGCCCAGAGCCTCGCGGACAGCCTGCCGCGCCTGTTTGCCGCCACGTTGGTCGAGGGCCCCTACCGGCCGGATGCCCATGGCACCGGCCTGCGGGCCCTGAACGGGCGTCTGCTGGGCCTGTTGACCCGCATTGACGGCAGCGATGCGGCGGCCAGACAGTTCGCCGGGGCCGACAATATGACGGTCCAGAACACCGCGCTGGCCTGTCTGCTGAAAGCAGAAAAAGGCGCCGAGCAGAACAAGGCGTTTTTCGATCAATGGCAGGCGGATCGACTGGTGATGGACAAGTGGTTCGCCCTGCAGGTGATCACCGCCCGGCCCTCCCATGCCGCCACCGTCGCCGGTGATCTCACCACTCACCCGTTGTTCACGATCAAGAACCCGAACCGGTTCCGCGCGGTGATGGGTGCATTGTCGATGAACCACGCAGGCTTTCACCGCGCCGATGGCTCCGGCTACCGCCTGCTGGCAGACCAGCTGATCGCGCTGGATGCGCTGAACCCGCAGACCACCGCCCGCATGTGTACCGCCTTTCAGACCTGGAAACGGTATGACAGCGCCCGTCAGGACAAGATCCGTGGCGAACTGGAGCGAATCAAGGCTGCCCCCGGCCTCAGCCGCGACACCAATGAAATGGTGAGCCGGATTCTGGATGCCTGATCCCGGCGCCCCTGCCGACTTGACCCACGGATCACCGGCCGGGTCATCTCCCGTCTCGCCTGCCGGGCAACCGGGCGCGTTCCGCTTCCAACGGGACGCGCGCTCCGGCGGCACCCTGCTGGTGATCGCGGTCTGGCTATGCCTGCTGTTTGCCCTCTGGGCCCTGTTCGACGCTGCCGTATGGATCCTTGTTCTGCTGGCGCTGCCCGTCGGCCCCGCCCTGTGGGAGATCTGGCGCAATCCTGAGGCCTGGCTGGAAATTGACGATACCGCCTGTCGGTGGCACAGCCCGCGCAGCACAGCAGATATTGCTCTGACCGAGATCGATCATATGGCGCTCGTCACGCGTTGGGATTTTTCAATTCGCGCGACCATCCACACCCGCCCGGGGACCCATCATCGCATCCCCCCCGAGGTCACCCCAAAGGCCCCTGCGCTCGAAGCAGCCCTGGCCGCCCGTGGCATCGCGATAAAAACACAGCATTTTACTGTTCTCTGACGGGCATCAGTGCCCCGGCGCCAAGGCTATTTGCAGGTCAGCTCGGGACAATGCCCCGCTCTTGCCGCCTTTGCCGCCGCCAGAGCCGCAATTCAACGGCCAAACTCCTCTGGCCTGCCATGATTGCGCCCAGAATCTTGCCGACAGTTACGGACCTGCTGCACAAGACCTGGGAAAAATGAATGCCAATTTCCGCACTGCCGGCAAAAGACGGTTTGAAAAAAGCACTGCGCCTGATTTCAAGCCGCGTATCTTCGCTCGGATCGTCCGGGCTCGGGCCGACTGGGCCCGGATCGACTGGACTCAGATCGTCTGGGCGCAGATCGTCCGGGCTCAGATCGACTGGGGGGCTGACGTTGCCCGCCGCTCTGGCCCTGCCTTTGACGGCCGCCGTCAGCCGCAGGGCTGCAGATGACCGCTCGCCCGCCTCGTCTCTCTTGCAGCTCGAAGATGTGCTGAGCATTCCGGTTCCGGAGTCCAACGCCGAAAACGAAGCGGCCGATCAGGCCATTGCCGAGGGGCAGTTTCTCGCCCGGCAAGACCGCTGGGATACTCTGGAGAAGCGCATTGCCGAGGTGGATCTCGCGCGTGACGCCACCCCCGGCGGCACCTCGATTGCCGATCTGATTGCCTATGGCGCGCGGGCCGATGTGATCAATGCCGTGGATCATGCGCTGATGGCGGGGCTGCCGTTGACCGAGCGGGTCACGCTGGAGGGCATCATGTCGCTGGAGCGGGTGCGGCTGGAATTCGGTCGTTCGCCGGTATTGTCGACGGTGGTCGCCCTCGCCCATCTCGATATTGCCTGGGCCTGTCGCCGCAACAGCGCCCGCGGGGCGGCGCATGGCAAGGGCGCGCTCAGCCCGCGCGCGACGGCCCATCATGCGCGGGCCGGTGAAATCCTGTCGATGCTCCCTGATACCTGCAGCGCCCATCCGTTTCATCAGGCGGCGCGTTGTGCCCTATACAGCGGTGGCGGACCCGCCGCACCGCGCCAGATCGCCGATGACTACATCGACCTGATCCAGATGGCCCCGGGTAATCCTCGGCATCTGCGCGCCCTCGGCACCCATCTTGCGGAACAGGACCATGAGGGCCTGTCGGCGCTGGACCTCGAAGCGCGCCGCGTCGCCGCCTTGGTTGAATCCGACTGGGGGGCGGCCGGGTATACCTGGGTCTATTTCGATGCGCTGGCCCGCAGCGACGCCGCCTGCGCGAGGCTTGACGTGGATTTTTTCCTCGAGGGTGTGGGCGATATCGTGGCGCGGGCGCCGAACCAGGACCGGGTCAACCTGCTGTCTGCCTATTGCAGCATCGTCCTGAAACCGGACCCGAAGGCGGATCCCGAGGCCCGCCGCGTGCGGAACCGAATCGCAGAGGCCGCCAACTGGCTGATCCGCGACCACCTGCGCGAGCTCAATCCGTTGATCTGGGCCCATGCGGGCGCGGGGTTTGACAATGACGCGCAGGTCAGCTCTGCACGCACCTTCGCCGAACGGGGCCGCGCCGATGCCCTGCGGGCGATTGCGGATCTGTTTCGGGACGATATCGAAGCCGGGCACCGCGTGGTCTTCACCCCCGAGGGCCCTCGGGTGACGCCGGGCTGACCGGGGTCCGGCGCGCCTTTGCGTCGCGGGCATCCCCCTTTGCCTGCGCCGTATCATGGCCGCCCTGCCAGATCCGTCAAAGGGGCCATCAGGCCCCTTTGCCACGCAGTGACACGTTGCGGACAGTCGCCGGACAGCAGGCGCCAGAAGCCAGAAATCAGAAATCAGAAACCGGACGCGCGCGGGCGAGTGGACGGATGATCGGGCGGGCCGATTATTTTTTCTTGAACGCGTCCATCAATGCAGCGCCCAATGCGCCGGTATCCTTGCCGCCGCCGCCCCCTTTCGGTGCGGCAGACATCTTGCCGCGGGCGCCGGAACCGGATTTGCCGCCACGGGGCGCCTGGGGCGCCTCCCGTGCCGGACCACGGGCGCTGCGCTCCTCCCTGCCCGAGGCGCCCCCGTCCTTCTTCATCGTCAGACCGATGCGTTTGCGGGCCGCGTCGACCTCGACCACGGTGACCTTGACCACCTGACCGGCCTTCACCACCTCATGCGGGTCCTTTACAAACCGGTCGGCCAACTGGCTGACGTGAACCAGCCCGTCCTGATGCACGCCGACATCCACAAAGGCCCCAAAGGCCGCCACATTCGTCACCGTGCCTTCCAGCACCATGCCCGGCTTCAGATCCGAGATCTCCTCCACCCCATCGGTAAAAGAGGCGGTGACAAAGCTTGGACGGGGATCGCGCCCGGGCTTTTCCAGTTCTGAGAAAATATCGCGAACGGTCGGCAATCCGACCTCTGCGGATACGAAATCCTCGGCCCTGAGCTGCGTCAGGGCGCGGTCGTCGCCCATGATCTGGCGAATGTCGCGCCCGCAGGCTGCAACGATCCGGCGCGCGACCTCGTAGGATTCCGGGTGCACGGCGGAGGCATCCAGCGGCTCCTTTCCACCCTGAATGCGCAGGAACCCCGCGCATTGTTCGAACGCTTTCGGCCCCAGTCGCGCCACTTTCAGCAGTTCCCGACGCGAGGCAAAGGCCCCGTTGAGATCGCGATGCGCAACCACCGCCTCCGCAAGCCCGGGGCCGAGGCCCGACACATGGCTCAGCAGCGGGGCCGACGCCATATTGAGATCAACGCCAACCGCGTTCACCACGTCCTCGATGACGGCTTCCAGGGATCTGGACAGTTTGTGCTGATCCACATCGTGCTGATACTGGCCGACCCCGATGGATTTCGGCTCGATCTTGACCAGTTCCGCCAGAGGATCCTGGAGCCGCCGCGCGATCGAGACGGCCCCGCGCAGCGAAACATCGAGATCCGGAAACTCCCGCGCCGCCAGTTCAGACGCGGAATAGACCGAGGCCCCGGCCTCGGACACCACCACCCGCGTCGGGGTCTTGATCCCGGTCGGCAGGATCTTCAGGACCTCTCCGACCATCCGTTCCGTTTCTCGGCTGGCGGTCCCGTTGCCGATCGCGATCAGCTCGATACCGTGGTCGGCAATCAGCCTGGCGATGGCCCCCTGCGCGCGCCGCATGTCGTTTTTCGGCTGGAAGGGATACAGCGTTTCTGTGGCCACCACTTTCCCGGTTGCATCAACCACTGCCGCCTTGACGCCGGTGCGAATGCCCGGGTCCAACCCGAGAGTCGGTCGCGCACCGGCTGGCGCTGCAAATAGCAAATCCTTGAGATTGCGGGCAAAGACATTGATCGCTTCTTCCTGGGATCGGGCGCGAAGGTCGCTCATCAACTCCAGCATCATCGACAGTGACAGCTTGACCCGCCAGGTCCAGCCCGCGACCTTGCGCAGCCATTTGTCGCCCGGGCCCTGCCCCCGGATCTCCAATGTCGCGGCGACCATCTCCTCGGCGCGGGCCACGCCGTCCTCTCCCGGAGGCGCGATGTCGAGCGTCAGAACCCCCTCGTTGGCCCCGCGCAGCATGGCCAGCGCACGGTGCGACGGGGCGGTCTTCCAGGCTTCGGAATGGGCAAAATAATCCGAGAATTTCGCGCCGGCCTGCTCCTTGCCGTCAACGACCCTTGCCGACAGAACAGCCTCGCGCTGCAGGTAGCCGCGCAATCTGCCCAGCAAATCCGCGTTCTCTGTCAGCCGTTCGGTCAGAATGTCGCGCGCGCCGTTCAACGCTTCCTTGCTGCCGGGCACCGCCTCGCTGAGATACCCGCCTGCCAAGTGTTCCGGATCGCCCATGCGATCGGCGAGTATCGCGTCCAGCAGCGGCTCCAACCCGTTTTCCCGGGCAATCATCGCCTTGGTGCGGCGCTTGGGCTTGTAGGGCAGATATATGTCCTCAAGCTGGGCCTTGGTCTCGGCCTTGGCGATGGAGCGCGCCAGATCATCCGTCAACTTGTCCTGAGACAGGATCGACTCCCGGATCGCCGCCCGGCGTTTTTCAAGCTCGCGCAGATAGTCCAGCCGCTCCGCGAGGGTCCGCAACTGGGTATCATCCAACCCGCCGGTCGCCTCTTTGCGATAGCGCGCAACGAATGGCACGGTGGCGCCTTCATCCAGCAGCGCGACAGCGGCATTCACCTGTGGGGCGCTGGCGTTGATTTCCGCGGCAATGGTTTGGGAAATACGAAGGGTCGTGTCCACGTCGGGCTGCTCCTTGTTTTTTGATCGCGTCCTCCGCCGAGAGGCCGGGAGACCCGTTCTACCGGCCTTCGGCGATCAGGCCAAGGGGGATCGCGGCGGGTGGCCGCAAATCGCCGCGACATGCACGCGGCAACAGGACCACGGCAAAAGGACCACGGCAACAGGACCACGGCGACATTCTGCGGAGGATCCACCCTCAAGGCCTGTCCTCTGTCGCAGGCCAGAACCAGCCGCCGCCGTGCGCTCCGTCTCAGAGGAGGCCCGCCAGGGCAGCGCCTTTTTTCCCGCGTTTGCCCCGGACCAGAGCGCGCTTGTCTCCATTGCCCCCTTGCCCCCTGCACGGGACCCGCCTAGAACCGCTTGTGACACATGCATCAACGGAAAAAGGGCTCAAAATGCTCGACCTGACATATGAACTCCCCAAGCCCAAGGTGATCGCGGGCGCCAAGCATGACTGGGAACTGGTCATCGGTATGGAGGTGCATGCCCAGGTCAGCTCCAATGCCAAGCTGTTCTCCGGTGCCTCGACAAAATTCGGCGCCGAGCCGAATTCCAACGTCGCCTTCGTGGATGCGGCGATGCCCGGCATGCTGCCGGTGATCAACGAATACTGCATCGAACAGGCCGTGCGCACCGGGCTGGGCCTCAAGGCCGAGATCAACCTGAAATCCGCCTTTGACCGCAAGAACTATTTCTACCCCGACCTGCCGCAGGGCTATCAGATCAGCCAGCTCTACCACCCCATCGTCGGCGAGGGCGAAGTGCTGGTGGAACTGGGCGACGGCACCGCACGGCTGGTGCGGATCGAACGCATCCACATGGAACAGGACGCGGGCAAATCGATCCATGACATGGACCCCAACATGTCCTTTGTGGATCTGAACCGCACCGGTGTCTGCCTGATGGAGATCGTCTCGCGCCCCGATATTCGCGGCCCCGAAGAGGCCGCCGCCTATATCGCCAAGATCCGCCAGATCATGCGGTATCTCGGCACCTGTGATGGCAATATGCAAAACGGCAACCTGCGCGCCGATGTGAACGTCTCGATCTGCCGGGCGGGCCAATATGAGAAGTATCAGGAAACGCAGGATTTTTCGCATCTCGGCACCCGCTGCGAGATCAAGAACATGAACTCCATGCGCTTTATCCAGCAGGCCATCGAGGTGGAGGCGCGGCGTCAGATCGCCATCGTCGAAGCAGGCGGCACCGTGGATCAGGAAACCCGTCTCTACGATCCCGACAAGGGCGAGACCCGGTCGATGCGCTCCAAGGAAGAGGCGCATGACTACCGCTATTTCCCCGATCCTGACCTGCTGCCGCTGGAGATCGAACAAGAGTGGGTCGATGACATCAAGGCGCGCCTGCCGGAGCTTCCGGACGAGAAGAAAGCCCGGTTCATCCGGGAGTTCGGCCTGACGGACTATGACGCGTCAGTGCTGACTGCCGATGTCGAGAGCGCCAATTACTTTGACGCCGTGGCCGAAGGGCGCTCGGGCAAGCTGGCCGCGAACTGGGTCATCAACGAATTGTTCGGCCGCCTGAAGAAAGATGAGTGCGACATCACCGACAGCCCGGTCTCGCCCGCGCAACTGGGTGGGGTGATCGACCTCATCGCTTCGGACGCGATTTCTGGCAAGATCGCCAAGGATCTGTTCGAGATTGTCTATACCGAAGGCGGCGACCCGGCCGAGATCGTCGAGGCCCGCGGCATGAAGCAGGTCACCGACACAGGCGCCATCGAGGCCGCCCTGGACGAGATCATCGCGGCCAATCCGGCGCAGGTCGAAAAGGCCAAGGTGAACCCGAAACTGGCCGGTTGGTTTGTCGGTCAGGTGATGAAAGCCACCGGCGGCAAGGCCAATCCGAAGGCCGTCAATGACCTCATCGCCAGAAAGCTGAGCTGACCTCCGGCAGATCCGAGAGACCCAGGGGCGGCCACGGAGGTCGCCCTTTTTGCATCTGCGCCCCCTACTGGTTTTGCCTGTGGTGGCAATGAGATCGGGACTGCCGATCGCATGATCATCGTGAAACAGCCATGGCGTTCGCCGTAATTTCGCAATGTGGCTCCTGCGCAGCATGAGCGCGGCGCAAAACATGCGCCCGCCGCCTTGACCTCCCATCGGCCCTCCGCAATCTTGCCGCCAACATCAGGAGCCCCCATGACCAATGACCTTTGCCCCGACATGTCGCAACAGTTCGACGCGGCACTCGAAACCCGGCTGCTGCGCTATGCGGCCATCGACAGTCAGAGCGACGAGAATTCCGCCTCCGCCCCCAGCACGGCAATCCAACTCGACATGTTGACCCTGTTGCGGGATGAGCTGACGGAATTGGGGGCCGAGGATGTGGAGCTGACCGACTACGGCGTCGTCCTGGCCACCTTGCCCGGCACAGCGGAGGGGCCGACCGTCGGTTTTCTGGCCCATGTGGACACGGCCCCGCAGTTCAACGCATCCGGGGTCAAGCCGCGGGTGATCAAAGGGTACAATGGCGGCGACATCACCTTTCCCGATGATGCGCAGCTGGTGTTGTCTCCGGCCGAGCATCCCTATCTGGCCACCAAGGTCGGGCATGACCTGATTACCGCCTCGGGCACGACGCTTCTGGGCGCGGATGACAAGGCCGGCGTGGCCATCCTCATGACCATGGCCGAGCACCTGCTGCAAACGCCCGGCCTGCGCCACGGCCCGATCCGGCTGGCCTTCACCCCCGACGAGGAGATCGGCCGCGGCGTCGACCCGCGGCTGACACAGGATCTGGGGGCCGATTTCGCCTATACGCTGGACGGCGGCAAGGTGGGAGAAATAGAGTATGAGAGCTTTTCTGCCGATCGCGCGGTGGTCCGGATCACCGGAGTCTCGATCCACCCGGGTCTCGCCAAGGGCAAGATGGTTAACGCCATTCACCTTGCCGCGAAGATCATCCAGACCCTGCCGCAGGCGACGCTCACGCCCGAGGTCACCGACGGCCGCGAGGGTTTTCTGCACGCCACCGATATGGTCGGCGGCTCCTCCGAGATGGAGATCCGCTTCATTCTGCGGGATTTCGAACGGGAGGGGCTGGCCCGACAGGGCACGTTGCTGCGCAGCGTCTGCGACGCGGTGCAGGCCGGCGAGCCGCGGGCGGCGATCAGCTGCGAGATCACACCGCAATACCGCAACATGCGCTATTGGCTGGAAAACGACATGACCCCGGTCGATCTGGCCCGCGCGGCCTGTCGGGATCTCGGCATTGACCCGGTTTCGGTTCCGATTCGCGGTGGCACCGATGGCTCGCGTCTGACAGAGCTGGGGACGCCGACGCCGAATATCTTTACCGGCATGCAATGCATTCATGGCCCCTTGGAGTGGATTTCGGTTCAGGATATGGCCCTTGCAACCCGGATGTGCCTGACTTTGGCAGACCGCGCGGCGGAGCAGGGCCGCACGGCCATCGCATCGGAGTAATCTGCCGTCTCATAGGTCTCTTTCGTTCACCCACCAAGCTGCTACATTGCCCGAAAGGGCCGCACAGGAACACCAGATGCAGAACTACGAGTATAAAGTCGTCCCCGCCCCCAATCGGGGCAAGAAGGCGCGCGGCGTCAAGACGCCCGAGGCGCGCTTTGCCAATGGGATAGAGAGCGTCTTGAATGACATGGCCGCCGAAGGCTGGGACTTTCAGCGCGCCGAAATGTTGCCGGCCGAAGAACGCTCGGGCCTCACGGGCACCAAGACCACCTGGCGCAATCTGCTGGTGTTCCGCCGCGCCCTCACCGCGCACGCCAGCGACGACCGCCACGCCGCACTGCCCCTGGCCGCCACGGCCAGTGTTCCGCCCGCCACAGGCGCCCCAGCCGAGGCCGTGGCCAGCGACCCCGAAGCCGAGCTGATCGCAGCCTCCTCCCCCGCAGTCTCCTCCCCTGTGGCGGCCCCGGAAGCCTACCACGCCCCCGAGCCCGCGCCGCTGACCGCCACCGCAGGCGACCCGGAGGCCCCGCCCGAAGCCGTGGCAGTTCCGGGCCCCGGTGCGCGCCGTATGGTGGCTGACGACGGTGTCGAGGAATTGAGCCCGGTGTCCGGGCTGACAGCCGCCCTGAAAGCCCGCGCCAGCCGCAGCGGCCCGCCCGAAGACTAGGCTCAGGACCCATTAAATCCCTTGAAGAGCCTAGTCCTGTATGATCCCGATCCCCAAACTGCGGCGGGGCCCTATGAGCAATCTCTTCTGGCTGTGCGACAATCAAATGATGCGGCTTCGACCCTACTTTCCGAAGAGCCGTGGCTAGCCCCGTGGGGATGACAGACGTGTTCTGATCGGCATAATATTAATCAAAATCAACAGCTGACGTTGGCCAGTTGCTCCCACTGAATATGGCCCGCCCAAGACGCCCTCTAACCGGTGGAAACGATGAACGACATGGGGGTGTTTGCGCGCATCATGACGGGCCTCGCCAATGAGATCCCTGATAGTAAGACCATCTCGATTGACGCGACCTTTTTGAAATCGCACCGCACGGCCTCAAGTTTGGGGCTGAAATATGGGGGCGTGGACGTCTGATCGGGCAGAAAAAAGGGGGCATGAACACGAAGCTGCATGCCATCACAGATACCAATGGTCGCTCAATCCGGCTCTTTATCACCGCCGGTCAGATCAGCGTTTACCCGGTGCAAAAGCACTTCTGGGCAGCCTACCCGAAGCAGACTGGCTTCTGGCGGATCGAGGATATGACGCGGATTGGTTCAAAGAAGCCATGAAAGACAAGGGCATCAGACCTTGCATCCCTGGGCGCAAATCGCGCCCCAGAGCCGTTCGATACGACAAGCGCGCCTATCGACGGCGTAGCAGGATCGAGAGGATGTTCGGGAAGCTCAAGGATTGGCGCCGCGCCGCAACCCGTTATGACCGCAGCCCAAAGGTCTTCCTTTTCTGTTTGTTCAGTCCCGGATGATCACATCTCCCCTCGGCGATCCGCGCTTTTCAAGGCAAGATCGGCTCTGAAGAGCATACGGAACGGGGCACAACCATGCTGATCCATCTGCACAAGCAGGCCACGACGACGCCAAGATAAGGGCGGCGATCCAGGCCAGTGAAGAGCCCGCATCGACCTTGGCTGCGCGCGTGGCCAAAACCTCTCAGCAGCGCTTCTTCCCGACGTGCTATGGCAAGGAGTTCACCGACCGCCTTTTCGGCCTCCGCAAGCGCGCCGCGACCGGCGCGCACAAGTTGGTCACGCTGTACGCCGCCCTCGACATCGAGCATCGCCTGACCCCGCCGAAGTCGCCTCAGACGAACGGCATGGTCGAGCGGTTCAATGGCCGCATCGAGGAGGTGTTGCAAAGCCACCACTTTCGATCCGGCGAAGAATTGGAGACAACTCTGCACCGCTACGACTGGCTCTATAACCAGCAGCTCCCGCAATCAACCTTCGGCAGCAAGACGCCGTTGCAGGCGATGAAGGACTGGCACAAAATCAAGCCGGAGTTGTTCAAAAAACAGCCATATTCCCGCCGGGATGTGACAGCCAATTGGGTGTTTGGGTCAAGCTCGCTTTCCTTATTCTTTATTCTCCGGGTCATTGTCACTCATCCGGGGCACACTTCTCTTCGCAGTCTGATTGATGCTCAGATGGCGCCGCTGCAGTATGTGTTGGATCGGCTGTGGAGAGCCCCACTTTCTGGCGCGCTTCAATCTGCGCAGCAAATTTTTTCGGCTTCTTCCGCAAACCTCGTCCGGTGAGGACAACCCCGTTAGGGTTGGTAACTTGTCGATTTATGTCATGCCCCTCTTCCCAATTGTTCCGGACGGAATTCCGTTCCGTCGACCCACATGCGATGCAGTAAAACGGCCAACTTTCGAGCCACAGCAACGACGGCACGGCGTCGGCCCTCGGTACGCATCAAACGCATCAAACGCATCAAACGCATCAAACGCATTAACCAAGACTTAATTTGCGATTGCACCATACTTCGCATGAGCAGCGCATTGCCCGCTGCGTAAAGTGCAGCACCGGCGTCACTGTCCCCAGCCTTTGATATGCGGCCAGGGTTGTCGTGCTCTCCTGACTGGTATCGCCGGGGAGTAAGTCCAAAATGCGCGCCCAGCGTGCGGGATCTTTTGAACCGAGCGGGATCATCGACGGCTGCCTTAAATGTCAGTGCTGCGATTGGGCCAACTCCGCGAACCGTCATCAGTCTCAGGTAAACTTCATCCTGACTGGCAGCCTGCTTTTCGCGCCGGTCCATCTCCAGGGAATGCTCATACAGCGCCACCCTGGCATCAAGCAGCGGCACAAGGGCATGTGCCAGACCATTATCCATTTCGATGATAGGACGCACAATGCCATCAAAACTGCCATGCGAAACTGTTTTGGGCATGCGGATGCCAAATATCTTCAACAATCCACGGGTCTCATTTTCCAGATCCATCGCCTTCTTAAGCAACGCCTTGCGTGTGCTGAGCAGCACACGAAGGACCGTTGTCGCAATGGCTGCATCGCGGACTGACCGAAGCCGGCCTCGATGCCGTTCTGATGGAAACACGCCAGGTGAAAAGCTGCTTTGCAAGCCATGCCGACCAAGACGGCTCGGCGCGATGCTGAGGGGATTGCGCGCCTGCTTCATCTCGGCTGGTTCCGCCCGGTTCACTACAATTCGGTCTCGGCTCGAGAAACCCGCGCTGTTCTGAGTGCGCGGACAGCAATACAGCAAAACATGATCGCGCTGGAGATGTCGCTGCGAGGGCTTCTTCGCAACTTTGGTCTGAAGGTCTGAGCACTCTTCCGTGGCAGGTCGACATGGCTGAGAACATGGGGCGCAAAACTGGCACAACGCCGTGGCCGAAAGATTGCGATGGTTGCTCTGGCGCGCCGGATTGCCGTCATTCTCCATCGAATTGGGGTCGATGGCGCAACCTTCCGGCCCGATTCGGCGCCAAGAGTTGCCTGACCGGATGAAACTCCACCCGTTGCCTGCTTGATCGCAGGCTTTCGAGGTCCCACGGGGACGTGGTCCCGATGATGCCGTGGTCTGGACCGTCGCTGACGCCTGTCAAGCACGCCTATGAGATGGGCACATCGGAATTACATCGAACCAGAATCATGTTGGCAACCAAAGCGTTGACCACGGACCGAAGCATGTATCCGAAGGGCCTCAACCGAAAGCCGCAAGATAAAGCACAACGGACAAGACGAACAAAAAGTTCCGCTTTGGCGGCTCAACTCGTTTGCCCAAGATCCCTTGACTCGGACCGCCCCGTTACCGAAGTCATGAGCATAGACCGCGCCCGGCAGTTGCCGCTGCGCCACATGCGAGACTGACCAGATTCGCAAGCCGCGCAGTCGCAGGCCAGTCATGCCGTCAGGCGCCGATATCCAATGCGAGCGCGTGTATCCGGGGCACGATATCGCCCAATGCCTTGTGCACGGCGCGGTGCTGCGCCACCCGGTTCATGCCCTTGAAGGCCTCAGAGCGGATCACCACGTTGAAATGGCTCTCTCCGGCGCCATCATGTCCCGCATGCCCGATATGGCTGTCACTGTCATCCTGAACCTCCAGATGACTGGGTTCAAAGGCCCTCTGAAGGGTTGTTTCGATTTCTGTTCGCATGCTCATTGCTGCATCACTCCGCCTGTTGTTCATAAAACTGTGCCCGCCCCCCTTTTATCTCGCCACTGTTAGACTAAACTGCTGCCTCCGAGTCGAACAGATGCGTCTAGAAGGTGCTCCCGCATGACAAAATCCGATCCCTTTGGTTTCGATATGTCGATCCGCTCCGCGAAGAAGAAGAATCCGCGGGGGCGGCGCAGCATGTCTGGCGCCTCCGAAACCTCCGTTCGCCTGTGCGATCACGAGGGCTGTGAAGAAGCCGGAAAGTTCCGCGCGCCCAAAGCCCCGGACGTGCTTGATGATTTTTTCTGGTTCTGCCAGCAGCACGTACGCGAATATAATCAGAAATGGAACTTCTTCGAAGGCACCACAGAGGCGGAGCTGAACGCCCAGGCCTCCAAGGACAAAGTCTGGGAGCGGCAGACAAAGCCGATGGGCGATCCAGAAGCCCGCGCCTGGGCCCGCCTTGGCATTGAGGACCCGCATCAGGTGCTCGGCGCCAATGCCACCCAGAACCCCGGCAAGAACGGACAGGCCGCCGGGCGTCGTCTGCCGCCGACAGAACGGCGCGCGCTGGAAATCCTCGAGGCAAAAGACGATTGGTCCAAGGCCGATATCCGCAAGGCCTACAAGAAGCTCATCAAGGTCCTGCACCCTGACATGAACGGGGGCGACCGCAGCCAGGAAGAACAGTTGCAGGAAGTCATGTGGGCCTGGGATCAGGTCAAGGACAGCCGCAGCTTCAAATAGCGCCAGCCGCCGGGGGGCAATATGCCTCCGGCGCGCGTCTCAGTCCGAGGTGGGGGCCGCAATCCGGCGCAGACGCAGCGCGTTGCCGAGCACCGACACCGAGGACAGCGCCATGGCGGCAGCGGCAAAGACGGGCGACAGCAGGAGCCCGAAGGCCGGATAGAGCGCGCCCGCCGCCAGCGGGATCAGGGCGGCGTTGTAGACAAAGGCCCAGCCGAGGTTCTGGTGGATATTGCGCAGCACCCGGCGCGAGATATCCAGCGCGGTGACGACGCCGCCGAGATCGCCGGACATCAGCACCACATCGCCCGCCTCGATGGCCACATCCGTGCCGGTGCCGATGGCAATGCCCACGTCTGCCCGCGCCAATGCGGGCGCGTCATTGATACCGTCCCCGACAAAGGCCAGCCTGCGCCCGCGCGTGCGCAGATCCTCCAGCGCCGCGATCTTGCCGTCGGGGGCGACACCGGCCACCACATGGGTGATGCCGAGATCGCGGGCGATCGCCTCTGCCGTGGCCGGGGCGTCGCCGGTGATCATGGCAACGTCCCGACCCATGGCCCGCAGGGCTTTGAGCGCCGCCGCAGTAGTGGGTTTCACGGGGTCGGCGACCGCCAGCAGCGCCGCCAGATGCCCGTCGATGGCCACATACAGGACGGTTTCGCCCCGCGCGGCGCGGCTCAGGGCATCGGAGGCCAGGGCCTCGACGCCGATGCCCGCTTCGGCCATCAGCCGGGCGCTGCCGATCCGGATCTCGCGACCATCCACTGTCGCCAGGACACCGCGCGCCGTGAGGCTTTGAAAATCGCGAGCCTCGGCAAGGGGCAGCCCCTCGGCCTGCGCTGCCAGAACCAGAGCGCGGGCAATGGGATGTTCCGAGCGGCTCTCGACGGCGGCCACCGCGATCAGCACCTCTTCGCGCTCGAACCCGGCGGTCGGCTGCAGCGCCACCAGCTGCGGCTTGCCCTCGGTCAGGGTTCCGGTCTTGTCAAAGGCGATGACATCGACCTCGGTCAGGGATTGCAGCGCGTCGCCCTTGCGAAACAGCACCCCGAGTTCCGCAGCCCGACCGGTTCCGACCATGATCGAGGTGGGCACCGCCAGCCCCATGGCGCAGGGGCAGGCAATGATCAGGACAGACACCCCGGCCACCAGCGCATGGGTCAGCGAGGGCTCCGGCCCCACCGCGAGCCAGATGCCCACCGTCAGCAGCGCCAGCCCCATGACCACCGGCACAAAGCGCAGGGTCACCTTGTCGACCAGGCTCTGGATCGGCAGCTTTGCCCCCTGCGCCTGCTCCACCATGCGGATGATCTGCGCCAGCGTCGTGTCGGCGCCGGTGCGGGTGACCGTCACCGTCAGGCTGCCGGTGCCATTGACGGTGCCGCCGGTCACGGCGCCGCCTGCCGTTTTCTGCACCGGCAGCGGCTCGCCAGACAGCATGCTCTCGTCCACGTGGCTCGCCCCGTCGGTGACGGTGCCATCGGTCGGGATCCGTTCGCCCGGGCGGACCAGAATGCGGTCGCCGGGCGCGAGGGCGTCGATTTCCACATCCTCGGGCTGTCCGTCCGGAGCCAGCCGCCGCGCCTGTCGCGCCTGCAGACCGATCAGGGCCTGGATCGCGGCCCCGGTGCGGCCCTTGGCGCGGGCCTCCAGCCAGCGGCCCATCAGGATCAGCGTCACGATCATCGCCGCCGCCTCGAAATAGACCGCGCGCACCGCCTCGGGCAGCAGCCCCGGCAGCAGGGTCGCGACCAGAGAATAGGCCCAGGCCGCCCCTGCCCCGACCGCCACCAGGCTGTTCATGTCCGGCGCCCCCTTGCGCAGCGCCGGCAGCCCGCGAGCAAAAAACACCCGCCCCGGCCCCAGAAGCACCGCCGTGGTCAGCACGGCCTGCAGCAGCCAGGAGTTCTGGGTGCCCAGGGTGGCAGCAATCCAGTGATGCAGCGCCGGGATCATATGGCCGCCCATTTCCAGCAGAAACACCGGCAGGGTCAGGGCGGCGGCCAGCCCGAGCTGACGGCGCAGGTCGCGCGCTTCGCGATCCTTGCGGGTGGCCCTGTCATCCGTCTCGGTCCGGGCGGCGGGGCGCGCGCGATAGCCCGCCCGGGTACTGGCGGCGGCGGCCTCGGCCGGTGTCACCACCCCCTGCAGCAGGTCGAGCTGCGCGGTTTCGGTGGCGAGATTGACCTTTGCCGACAGAACGCCCGGCACCGCCGTCAAGGCCTGCTCCACCCGGCCGACGCAGCTGGCACAGCTCATGCCTTCGATGGCGAGGGTGACGCTCTGGTGGCGGGCGGGTTTGCCGAGATCGCGCAGCGCCGCATCGACCCGCAGGAGGTCGGTCCTGTCCTTGACCTCGACCTGTGCGGTCTCTGTCGCCAGATTGACCGCGACCTGGCGAACGCCCGGCAGCGCGGTCAGGGCATGGTCCACCCGGCCAACGCAACTGGCGCAGCTCATGCCGTCGATGGAAAGGGTCGCAGTGACAGGAGTGGACATGGCGGGGCCTCGGGTCAGTCGGTATCGGGTGGGAACAGGTCGGGACGGGTCGGAGCAGGTCGGGACCGGTGGGAACAGGGATCATATAGGGCTTCCGGTCACTGGAAGCTCAAGCCCTCCTGACAATTTATTTTCGAGCATGAAACCCATTGTGACTTGCAGGTCGTTCCATAGAGTTGCATCGTGCAACCATGATGCAAACAGCCGATATTGATACCATCCGCGCCGCGTCACGCACGATCGTGCGGCGGCTCGGTTTCATGCGCACCGATCTGGCGGCGACCGGGCTCGCACCTTCGGCCGTACATGCAGTGCTGGAGATCGGCGACGGCCGCGTCACCACGGCGCGGGATCTGAGCGAGGCGCTGGGGTTGGACAAATCCACCGTCAGCCGGATGTTGGCGCGGCTGCAGGCACATGGGTTGATCACCGCCAGCGCCGCGAAACCCGATCCGCGCCTCAAGGCCCTGCAGCTGACAGAGCCCGGCCGCCGTCTGTTCGAGCAGATCGAAACCTTTGGACGCGAGCAAGTCCGCAGGGCGCTTGCTGTGCTGACGGCCGACGAGCAGCGCGATGTGCAACAGGGGCTGCAGACCTATGCGCGCGCCCTCGGGTCGCCGTCTGCGCCGCCGGAGCTGCGGTTGGGGACAGGATACCTGCCGACGCTTCTGGGCCGGGTGACAGACCTGCATGCCCGCTACTACAGCCGCGCCGTCGGGTTCGGGGCGGAATTTGAATGCTGTGTTGCCCGCGAAATGGCGACCTTTCTCGCGCAGATGGAAGGGTCACAGGTGAATGCCACCTTTCACGCGAGCCTTGCCGGGACGGTGCATGGGTCGGTCAGTATCGAGGCCCACCCGGAGGACCGCGCAGCCCTGCGCTGGTTCATTCTGTCGGATGAAACCCGGGGCATGGGTCTGGGACGCCGTCTGCTGGAGCAGGCGATGGATCACGTGGACCGACAGAATGTGGCGTGCACGGAGTTGTGGACCTTTCGCGGGCTGGACGCCGCCCGTCATCTTTATGAGAGCGCGGGATTTGAGCTGGTGGAGGAAACCCCCGGCACCCATTGGGGCCAGGATCTGGTGGGGTTGCGCTTCGCACGCAGGCATCCGCACTTGGCATGACCCGCATCCGGCATGACCTGCATCAGGCATGATCCGCAGGTGGCATGATCTGCGCCGGTCATGATCCGCATCTGTCATGACCCACGCCTGCCATGACCCGTACCTGGCATGGGCTGACCAGCCATGGAGGCCGTCAGTCCACCGCCCAGTCATCCTCGAAGGGCATATTGCCGATCGCCAGCCAGGCGGCGCGCACCCGTGCGATGCGGCTGTCGGACCAGGTGCGGAACACAACGTCAAAGCCGCTGTTGGTGATATCATGTGCCACCAGTTCGGCCCGATAGGCCGTGGCGTGGTCCACATCCATCAGCGAGACCGACAGATGGACGGCGGGCGGATCGGCAAAGGGCGCGTCGAATTCAACACGCAGGCGACGTTCCCGCTCTCCGGTACCGGTCCACATCTCGCCGCCGCTTTCGAATTCGGAGAACACCTCGACATCGCCCTGAGCGATGCCCGTGCGGGGATTGCGGAGCTGTATTGAGCGCAAGAGGAGGCTCCCTGTTGCTAAAAAACCGATGAAACCAAGGCTGACACAAGATCATTAAACAAAAGAAACCGGCCCGCTGGTCAGGGGGCCGGTTTCAAAGCATGCGCGTGACACTGACGGCGCGCGTCAGCGGCGAAATCAGAGGCTCATATGGGTCCCGAGCGCTTCCATATCGGCAAGCAGCTTGGCCGCATCTTCCACCAGACCGTGTTCGGAGTCATCTTCCTGCGCGGTCTTGTACATGGTGCGGGCCTCTTCGATCAGCTCGTCCAGATGGGCACGGGTCATCTCGTCCATGGGGACTGCCTTTTCCGCCAGAACCGAGAGGCCCTCTGCAGAAATCTGGGCAAACCCGCCGGTGACGAGATATTCCGATGTGCCTTCCGGTGCTTCCACCTTCAGAATGCCCGGACGCAGGGTGGTGAGTGTGGGCGCATGCTGTGGCATGGCCGTCATATCACCCTCGGAGCCGGGGATCTGGACCGCGCTGGCCTGAAGCGAAGCCAGGCTCCGCTCCGGACTGACGAGGTCGAATTGCATCGTATCAGCCATAAGGGCCCTCCTTAGGCCGCGTCAGCAGCCATTTTCTCGGCTTTTGCGATCACGTCCTCGATGCCGCCAACCATGTAGAAGGCGCCTTCGGGGAGGTGGTCGTATTCGCCGGCCACAACGGCCTTGAACGACGAGATGGTATCTTCGAGCGAGACCTGAACACCGTCAGACCCGGTGAAGACCTTCGCAACGTCGAAGGGCTGCGACAGGAAACGCTGGATCTTGCGCGCACGGGCCACGGTCAGCTTGTCCTCTTCGGACAGTTCGTCCATGCCGAGGATCGCGATGATGTCCTGCAGCGACTTGTAGCGCTGGAGGATCTGCTGCACGTCAGAGGCCACTTTGTAGTGCTCTTCGCCAACGATCTGCGGATCCATCAGGCGCGAGGAGCTGTCGAGCGGGTCAACGGCCGGGTAGATGCCCAGCTCGGAGATCGCGCGGTTCAGAACCGTGGTCGCGTCAAGGTGGGCAAAGGTGGTCGCAGGCGCCGGGTCGGTGAGGTCATCCGCAGGCACATAGACCGCCTGGATCGAGGTGATCGAGCCGTTCTTGGTGGAGGTAATGCGTTCCTGCATCGCACCCATGTCGGTTGCGAGTGTCGGCTGGTAGCCCACAGCGGAAGGAATACGGCCCAGAAGCGCCGACACCTCGGAGCCCGCTTGCGTGAAGCGGAAGATGTTGTCGACGAAGAACAGAACGTCGGTGCCGGACTGGTCGCGGAACTGCTCGGCCAGGGTCAGACCGGTCAGAGCGACACGGGCACGGGCACCCGGAGGTTCGTTCATCTGGCCGTAGACCAGAGCCACCTGCGATTCTTCCAGGTTATCGGGTTTGATAACGTTGGATTCGATCATCTCGTGGTAGAGGTCGTTGCCTTCCCGGGTCCGCTCGCCAACACCGGCGAACACGGAGTAGCCCGAGTGCACTTTGGCGATGTTGTTGATCAGCTCCATGATCAGAACGGTTTTACCAACGCCCGCACCACCGAAGAGACCGATTTTACCACCCTTGGCGTAGGGCGCCAGCAGGTCGATGACCTTGATGCCGGTTTCCAGCACTTCGGATTCGGTGGACTGCTCGGAGAATTCCGGAGCAGGCTGGTGGATCGCACGGGTTTCAGTCGCGACAATCGGCGCGCCCTCGTCCACCGGCTCGCCGACGACGTTCAGGATCCGGCCCAGGGTTGCGTTGCCAACGGGGATGGTGATCGGACCACCGGTGTCAGCCACGGCCTGACCGCGCACGAGACCCTCGGTGGCGTCCATAGCGATGGTGCGGACTGTGTTCTCGCCGAGGTGCTGCGCAACCTCAAGAACGAGGGTCTTGCCGTTGTTGTCGGTGGTCAGGGAGTTCAGGATCGCCGGCAGGTCGCCGTCGAACTGGACGTCCACAACGGCGCCGATGATCTGAACCACCTTGCCTTTTGCATTTGCCATTTGTTCGTCTCCGGTTGTCTCTTAAAGCGCCTCGGCGCCCGAAATAATTTCAATCAGCTCGTTGGTGATGACGGCCTGACGCGAGCGGTTGTACTCGATGGTCAGCTTGTCGATCATATCGCCCGCGTTGCGGGTCGCATTGTCCATCGCGCTCATCCGCGCCCCCTGTTCGGAGGCTCCGTTCTCCAGCAGGCCGGCAAAGATCTGGGTGGCCACACCGCGCGGCAGAAGATCCGCAAGGATCGCCTCTTCGCTCGGCTCATAGTCCACCAGACCGGACACCTCTTCGGCGCCGTCGGCGTCGAATTGTGCCGGGATGATCTGCTGTGCCGTCGGGATCTGGGTCACAACGTTCTGGAACTTCGCGTAGAAGATCGTCGCAACGTCGAATTCCCCGGCGTCAAAACGGCTCAGCACATCCTTGGCGATGCCCTGCGCGTCGCTGTAGCCCACGCGTTTGACTTCGGTCAGATCCACATGGCCGACAAACAGATCGGCAAAGTCGCGCTTCAGCACGTCCCGGCCCTTTTTGCCCACGGTCAGGATTTTCACCACCTTGCCGGCGGCCTGCAGCTCTTGTGCTTTCAGGCGCGCCAGTTTGGCGATGTTGGAGTTGAAGCCACCGCACAGGCCGCGTTCGGCGGTCATGACCACCAGAAGCTGAACCTGATCAGAGCCGGTGCCCGCGAGGAGCTTGGGCGCGGTATCGCTGTTTCCGACAGAGGCCGCCAGCCCTGCGAGAACGGCATTGAACCGTTCTGCGTAGGGACGCGCATCCTCGGCCGCTTCCTGGGCGCGGCGAAGTTTCGCCGCCGCGACCATCTGCATGGCTTTGGTGATCTTGCGAGTGTTCTTGACACTCGAGATCCGGTTTTTGAGGTCCTTGAGAGAAGGCATGTGCTGTCTCTCTCCTTATGCGAAGTCTGCGGCGAATTCGTCCAGAACAGCTTTCATCTTCTCGACCGGCTCACCCTTCTTGAACTTGGGATCTTCGTTGGTGATCCATGCCAGGAAGTCGGCTTTCTTGGTGCGCAGGAAGGTCAGCAGCTCCGCCTCGTAGCGGCCCACGTCCTTGACGTCGACCTTGTCGAGATAGCCGTTGGTGCCCGCGAAGATGATGCAGACGATTTCAGAGTTGGTCAGCGGCGAATACTGCGGCTGTTTCATCAGCTCGGTCAGACGGGCGCCACGGGCCAGCAGCTGCTGGGTGGCGGCGTCGAGGTCGGAGCCGAACTGCGCAAAGGCCGCCATTTCGCGGTACTGCGCGAGGGACAGTTTCACCGGACCGGCAACCGAGGACATCGCGTCGGTCTGAGCCGAGGAGCCCACACGCGAAACCGACAGACCGGTGTTCACCGCAGGACGGATGCCCTGATAGAACAGTTCGGTTTCAAGGAAGATCTGACCGTCGGTGATCGAGATCACGTTGGTCGGAATAAACGCGGAAACGTCGCCGCCCTGGGTTTCGATGATCGGCAGCGCCGTCAAGGAACCGGAGCCGTTGTCTTCGTTCAGCTTTGCGGAGCGTTCCAGCAGGCGGGAGTGGAGGTAGAACACGTCGCCAGGATAGGCTTCGCGGCCGGGCGGACGACGCAGCAGCAGGGACATCTGGCGGTAGGCCACGGCCTGTTTGGAGAGGTCATCATAGATGATCAGCGCGTGTTTGCCGCTGTCGCGGAAATATTCGGCCATTGCGGTCGCGGCGTAGGGCGCCAGGAACTGCATCGGCGCCGGGTCGGAGGCGGTGGCGGCCACGACGATGGAATATTCCATGGCGCCGTTTTCTTCGAGCTTTTTCACCAGCTGCGCCACGGTCGACCGCTTCTGGCCGATCGCAACATAGACGCAGTAGAGCTTCTTGTTCTCGTCGTCGCCTGCGGCTTCGTTGTAGGTCTTCTGGTTCAGAATCGCGTCCAGCGCCACGGCGGTCTTGCCGGTCTGACGGTCCCCGATGATCAGTTCCCGCTGGCCACGGCCGATCGGGATCATCGCATCAACGGATTTGAGGCCGGTCGCCATCGGTTCGTGCACGGATTTACGCGGGATGATGCCCGGCGCCTTGACGTCGGCAACCTTGCGTTCCTTGGCGTTGATCGGGCCCTTGCCGTCGAGCGGGTTGCCGAGACCATCGACCACGCGGCCGAGCAGTTCGGGACCGGCCGGCACGTCCACGATGGAGTTGGTGCGCTTGACGGTGTCGCCTTCCTTGATGTCCCGGTCGGAGCCGAAGATCACCACACCGACGTTGTCGGCTTCGAGGTTCAGCGCCATGCCCATGATGCCGCCGGGGAATTCGACCATCTCGCCCGCCTGGACGTTGTCGAGGCCGTAGACACGCGCGATACCGTCACCGACGGAGAGCACGCGGCCGATTTCGGCCACTTCGGCTTCTTGACCAAAATTCTTGATCTGGTCTTTAAGGATCGCAGAAATTTCTGCCGCTTGGATACCCATTTATCCGACCTCTTTCATTGCGTTCTGTAGGGAGTTGAGCTTGGAGCGGATCGAACTGTCGATCATCTTCGAGCCCACTTTTACGACGAGGCCACCGATGATGCTTGCATCAACCGTGGCATTGATCTTGACCGTCTTGCCGACATTCGCGGCGAGGGTCTTGGCCAGTTTTTCGCTCTGGGTCTTGGTCAGCGCCTTGGCAGAGATCACCTCGGCGGTGACTTCGCCGCGGGCCTCGGACAGGCGCGTCCGCAATGCAGCGACCAGCGCAGGCACCACGAACAGGCGCCGTTTGGCTGCCATCACGGAGAGGGCATTGCGCAGCACCTCATCCGTCCCCATCTTGGTGGCCACGGCGGTGATTGCAGCGGCCTGTTCGTCACGCGACACAAGAGGAGAGCTGATCAACGTGCGCAGGTCTTCGCTGTCAGCCAGAGCGGCTGCCAGGTCATTGATGCTGGTTTCGAGAGACTCGAGAGCACCGCTCTCGGCAGCGATGTCAAAAATCGCGGTGGCATAGCGGTCAGCAATGCCTGCGGAAATCGAAGCTGGTTCGGACACGTCCACCCTTCCGATATTATTTTGGCCCCGGTTTTAATGCGTCCTGGCAGGTTGCATCCGGGGGCGTGAGGTCTGCCCGATTGTGGCCGGGCATCGAAATCAGCGTGGATGTAGCAGAGCAATGCAAACCTAGCAACTCCCTCTCTCACCACCCGGAAAAACCGATTTCACTGTTTTTCAATGACTTACCAAAAGTGTGACGCTTTGCAGCAGAGGCATACGCAAAAAAATTACCGCGCGGTCGGCCCGAAAGGCGATTCCAGAGACGTAAATGAGCCGTTAACGGTATGCGAAGGTACACAATATCGAATCTCCTTCGCTGTCATCAGGGCGGGACTCAGCCCGAAACTCAGGCCGAGCTCAGGGCAGAACTCAGGCCCGAACTCAGGCCGGTTCGGCGCTGGGATTGGACAGCCCTTCGAGCACCCGGATCGGATTCGGCGCCCGGGATGTGATCATGTGACCTTTTTGCGGATGGGTCTGCTTTGACACCTCCACCAGAAACACGCCCGCCGCCATCATCGCCGGCAGACGGCGTCCGACGCGCTCCATCATCGCGCCCGATTTGAGCCAGAACCGGCGCGGGCTGGGCAAGCGATAGAGCGCGGCCGTGTGCTGCTCGATCGCGAATTGATGCCCCCTCAGCTGGTTTTCCACCTGGGTCAGCGTATAGGGCCGCCCATAGCCAAACGGGGTCCGGTCCGACCGCGCCCAGAGCCCGCCCCGGTTGGGCACGATGAAGATCGCCCGCCCCCCCGGCCCCAGAACCCGCCAGCATTCATCCAGCAGACGCGATGGCCGCTCGGAGGTTTCGAGTCCGTGCAGCACCACCAGCCGGTCAATGCGCCCCGTCTCGATCGGCCAGTTGGTTTCCTCGCACAGGACAGAGACATTGGGCTGCCCGGCCGGCCATTGCATCACCCCCTGCGGTCCCGGCATCAGGGCAATCACCCGGCGGGCCTCGTCCAGATAGGGGCGCAAAAGCGGGGCCGCAAACCCGAAGCCCGCCACGGTATCATTGGTGGTATCGGGCCAGATCTGCAGCAGCTGCCCCCGGATCGCAGCCTGTGCCGCGCGCCCCAATGTGCTGCGATAATAGAAATTCCTCAGATCCTGCACATCCAGATGCATTGCAGACGCCCACCGGTTCGGTCACTCTGGGGGCAGTCTAGCAATGTGAAAGCGAATGACCATGCCCGATCCGACCCCCGCGGGTGCAAAGCCTGCTCCGAAGCTCGAAATTGTCACGGTCCCCTGCCTGAGTGACAATTATGCCTATATCGTCAACGGTCCCGACGGCGTCGCCATCATCGATGCGCCCGAAGCCGGGCCGATCATTGCCACGTTGGAAAGCCGGGGCTGGACGCCCGGCGTGATCATGATCACCCACCACCACCACGACCATGTGAACGGCGTGGCGGCGCTGCGCGAGCGATACGGCTGCATGGTCATGGGACCAAAGGCCGAGGCGGACAAAATGCCGCCGCTGGATATGGAGCTGGTGCCGGGGTTCGAAGGCGGCAGCGGCGCGGGCCTGTGTCAGGTGATCGCAGTCCCCGGACATACGCTGGGCCATATCGCCTTCTACTATCCCGAAGCCCACGCACTGTTTACCGCCGACAGCCTGATGGCGCTTGGCTGTGGACGGCTGTTTGAGGGCACGGCGGCCATGATGTGGCGCAGCCTGCAGACCCTCGCGGCGCTGCCGGACGAAACCATGGTCTATTCCGGGCACGAATACACCGAGTCCAACGCAGCCTTTGCCCTCAGTATCGACCCGGACAATCCCACGCTCCGGCAACGGGCCGAAGAAATCGCGGCACTGCGCGTAAAAAATGCTCCGACGGTGCCGGCGTCACTTGGGTTGGAGAAAGCCACCAACCCGTTTTTGCGTGCAGGCGACCCGGATCTGAAGAAAAGCCTTGGCATGACAGGGGTTGAGGATGTCGAGGTTTTTGCCCACATCCGCACCGCCAAGGACAAATTCTGACGCCGCGCGCGGGCTTTCTGGACATTTGACGCCCTGGCACCGGCATAAACTTGGGAATTGTGACCGCAATCACAAAGAAAGGCCTTGAAGGTTACGCTCTATCAACCAAACTCTATCAATATGAGGACATGATCATGGGACAGGACCGGTCCGCCCGGTGGCGGCTGATCCCCATGACCCAAGACAGAGGAGCACGCCCGTGCCTTCATTCTCGAGCACTTTAGAACAAGCCATTCACGCAGCGCTGGCGCTTGCGAATGAAAGGCGGCATGAATTTGCCACTCTCGAACACCTGCTGCTGGCCCTGATCGAGGAACCGGACGCTGCGCGCGTGATGCGGGCCTGCAGCGTCAGCCTGGAGGAGCTGCGATCGGCGCTCCTAGAATTCCTGGACGAGGATCTTGCGAACCTCGTGACGGACATCGACGGATCAGAAGCGGTCCCCACCGCCGCATTTCAGCGCGTGATCCAGCGCGCCGCCATCCATGTTCAATCCTCGGGACGGACCGAGGTGACCGGCGCCAATGTTCTGGTCGCGATCTTTGCCGAACGTGAAAGCGACGCCGCGTTCTTCCTGCAGGATCAGGATATGACCCGCTACGATGCGGTGAACTTCATCGCCCATGGCGTGGCCAAGGACCCGGCCTATGGCGAGAACCGCACCGTCAGCGGCGCGCCTGAAGCCGAAGACGAAATGCCCGGCGGCAGCGGCAGCCTCGGCGGCAATGCTGCAGATGGCGAACAAAAAGAAAGCGCGCTGGCCAAATATTGCGTCGACCTGAATGCCAAATCCCGCGAGGGCGACATCGATCCGCTGATCGGGCGCGACTCCGAGGTCGAGCGCTGCATTCAGGTGCTGTGCCGCCGTCGCAAGAACAACCCGCTGCTCGTGGGCGACCCCGGCGTCGGCAAAACCGCAATCGCCGAAGGTCTGGCGCGCAAGGTCGTGCAGGGCGAAGTACCCGACGTGCTGTCCAACACCACGATCTACTCGCTCGACATGGGCGCGCTGCTGGCGGGCACCCGCTATCGGGGCGACTTCGAGGAACGGCTGAAGGCTGTGGTCACCGAATTGGAAGATCACCCCGATGCGGTGCTCTTCATCGATGAAATCCACACGGTGATCGGTGCGGGCGCGACCTCTGGCGGTGCGATGGATGCCTCCAACCTGCTGAAACCTGCCCTTCAGGGCGGCAAGCTGCGCACCATGGGCTCCACCACCTACAAGGAGTTCCGCCAGCATTTCGAAAAGGACCGCGCCTTGTCGCGCCGGTTCCAGAAAATCGATGTGAATGAGCCCTCGGTCGAGGATTCCATTGCGATCCTGAAGGGGCTGAAACCCTATTTCGAGGAGCACCACTCTATCAAGTTCACCTCGGATGCGATCAAATCCGCCGTCGAGCTTGCCGCGCGCTACATCAACGACCGCAAGCTGCCCGACAAGGCGATCGACGTCATCGACGAAGCGGGCGCCGCCCAGCATCTCGTCGCCGAGAGCAAGCGCCGCAAGACCATCGGCGTCAAGGAAATCGAGGCCGTGGTGGCCAAGATTGCCCGCATCCCGCCCAAGAGCGTCTCCAAGGACGATGCAGAGGTGCTGAAGGATCTGGAGAACTCGCTGAAGCGGGTGGTCTTTGGTCAGGATGACGCCATTGACGCGCTGTCGAGCGCCATCAAACTGTCTCGCGCTGGTCTGCGCGAGCCGGAAAAACCGATCGGCAATTATCTCTTTGCAGGCCCCACCGGCGTCGGCAAAACCGAGGTGGCCAAACAACTGGCGGACACGCTGGGCGTGGAGCTCCTGCGGTTCGACATGTCGGAATACATGGAGAAACACGCGGTGTCCCGCCTGATCGGGGCGCCTCCGGGCTATGTCGGCTTTGATCAGGGTGGCCTGCTGACCGACGGTGTCGATCAGCATCCGCACTGTGTCTTGTTGCTGGACGAGATCGAGAAGGCGCATCCGGACGTGTTCAACATCCTGCTTCAGGTGATGGACAACGGTCAGCTGACGGATCACAACGGCCGCACGGTGAACTTCCGCAACGTGGTCTTGATCATGACCTCCAATGCGGGGGCTGCGGATATGGCCAAAGCGGCCATCGGCTTTGGTCGCGACCGGCGCGAAGGCGAAGACACGGCGGCGATCGAGCGCACGTTCACACCGGAATTCCGCAACCGTCTGGATGCGGTGATCTCCTTCGGAGCACTTCCCAAAGAAGTGATCATGCAGGTTGTGGAGAAATTCGTACTGCAGCTTGAAGCGCAGCTGATGGACCGAAACGTCTCGATCGAGCTGACGCGCAAGGCCGCCGAGTGGCTTGCGGACCGGGGCTATGACGAGAAGATGGGCGCCCGCCCCCTGGGTCGTGTCATTCAGGAACACATCAAGAAACCGCTGGCAGAGGAGCTGTTGTTCGGCAAGCTCGCCAAGGGTGGCGTGGTTCAGGTTGGCATCAAGGACGGCAAACTCGATCTTCGCATCGAAGGTCCCGGAAAGCCGCGCCTGTCCGGCAACAAACCACCGTTGCTGACGGCAGAGTAGCAACCTCGACTGAGGTCCGGCCGCCTGCAGTTCCTGACTGCCTGGGGCCGGACAAAGGCTGGCGGGGCACCAGATTAGGCGGCGGCAAGGTTCCCCGCGCGCCCAAACCATCCCTGACGTACAGCCATAACGGCCTTGGCTCGCCCACCTTCCTCTGCGGCGGCGGGCGACTCTCATATGCGTTGGCAGGCCAGGTCCCTTTTGTCTGCCAAACATACTTTTGTTCGCCAAACACACTTTTGTCCGCTAAACACCCAGACAGAACGCTTTGCCGGGAACCGACAGGCCCCCAACGTTCACAGGTGACGGTTGCGCGGAGCACCACAGATCCCTGCCACCCACGCCGAAGTGGCAATGGCGAGGGCGACCGTTGCAACACAGGTTGTTCAAGCGGTGAAAATCAGCCCGCAGCGCATTCGACCGGTAGTGTGCCGAAGGTTACATCTCCAACCCGTATGAGCCGAAGATCACATCAACGGCCGTAATTGCGCAACGATGGCAGGTTTGAACCAGCCCGGCCCTACAGAAAATCGCGAGACTGTCGTTTTGACATATGGCGTCAGCCTATCCCCTGCCCCTGCGTGTCACCTGCAATGATGTAAGGTCTACACCAAGATAACGGGCACAGGCTGTGGAGGAGCGACGAAAACGGACCGAAGTGTTCCGCGCGCCCTGACGGTGCCGGACAGTTTCATGTCCACTCAGGTCGGTTTTACGCCGAGAAAAAAGACAAGATTTTGCAGGCGGATCCGGCCTGAACGCACAGGGTTCAGCCGCTCTGCGCCATTCGGCGTAGCGTGCGAAACACCATCATCAGCGCGAGCATGGTCACGGCCTGCCCAATCATATCCCCCAGCGCGTAGGTCACGACCACGCTCAACTGGTCTCCCGGTGAGATCACTCCGGCAAAGACGATCGTTTGGCCGATAGAGTTGAATATCGACGCCAATACCCCGACCAGCATCAATTGCCGCCAGTCCATGCGACGACTATGGCCTGCGTAGACCGAACTGCCAAAGATGCGCAGCGCCTCAAAGGCCAAATACGCAGACAGGGCTCCGACCGGGATCGACAGCCACAAGGCATAGCTGGTCAATTCCAGAACATGCGCATCTGTAAACAGGAATTCCGACAGCAAGGCCGCAATCATCAGCGGCAACAACGCCCGCCACCCGCACAACCAGATGCTGAGAACCCGCACCCCATGGGGCAGATACACGAGACTGGCAAACATGGTGATATCGCCGAGATAGTAAGCCTGCACCGGATTTACGACCCAGGCGGTCAATCCGTGACAGAATACATAGGCCAGCACGATAATAACCGTGTCGGAAACACTCAGACCTAAACCGTCAGCAATTTTCATGCCGAAGGTGTAGCGTGCTCATATTCACAAAACAATTCCCGTCTCTGAAGAAACAGGAAATTGCGACAGTTCCGCCGCAGCGTCACATTATGAGTCGTGCAGCAGATCCCGGCGTACCAGATAGTGCTTTGCCCGGGTGCCATCGGGGCGTTCCAGAAACCCAAGGTCCAACAGCGTTTTCAAGGCCCTGTGAAACGTTGCCTGCGCGAGGTTCTTGGCCAGACGATGCTGCCTGATCTGATCGGATTCTATAAGCTGGCCAGGGGCTTGGGTCAGGGTATGGGCCGCCTGGAAAACATCCTTCTCAGCCGGGCTCAGATCTTCCAACCCTATGTCGCGCTCCATTTGGCGCAGCATGTCACGAAGTTCAAAAATCGCACGCAACCTGTCCAAGACTTCAGTCCTTTCAAACCATTCAGGAAGAAGATGTATAGATAAAATCCAACGTGTTGACTATAGCACATTAAAATTGTCGCGCATGATAATTTATTGAAAGTTTAGCCTTTCCATGATATTCCATACTCTGGACGAACCCAATTGCCGTGAGTGGTGGAGGCGTCCATATTTCAGACATTCAATTTTAGCATCAAGGCCTTGGCGATCTCGTGTCGCCAAGGCCCATTTATTTTATATTTTTCAAATCGATAGATCTGACGAATCAGCGTTCTGTCAGCTTGAGCTCGATCCGACGGTTCTGCGCCCGCGCCTCTGGCGTATCCGCCGGATTGATGGGCTGAAACTCGCCAAAGCCGTTGGCAGCAAGACGATCCGGCGGAATTCCCAGCTCATCCATCATATAGCGCACCACCGACAGGGCCCGCCCCTGGCTGAGTTCCCAGTTGTCGGCGTATTTGCCGGTACCGAAAAAAGCCTGATTATCCGTATGCCCGTCGACCCGGATAATCCAATTGATATCACTCGGGATCGCGGTCGCAATATTTTGCAGGATATGGGCGACTTTGGCGATCTCGGTCTTGCCCTTGGCCGACAGGTTAGCACTGCCAAGTGCAAACAGGACCTCCGAGGCAAACACAAAGCGGTCGCCTTCGATGCGGACACCGTCCTGATCGCCCAGCACCTGACGCAATTCCCCAAAGAATTCAGAGCGGTAGCGTTCCAGATCCTCCGCCTTGGAGGTCAGCTGCGCGGTTTCGGCCTCCAGACGCTTGCGTTCCTGCTCTTCCAGCAGACGGCGACGCCGTTCCTCTGCCGCGGCGCGTGCCAGGGCCGAATTCAGGTCCTGCCCCAGATTCTGAAGCTGCACCGATTGCGAGGCATCACGATCCTTGAAATCGTCCAGCAGAGCCTGCAGGCCGCCAAGCTGTTCGCGCAATGCAGCCACCTGCTGATTGAGCAACGCCGTCTCGCGGCGCGCATCTTCAGAGATCGCCTTTTCTTCTGACAGGGCCGCGCGCGCCTGTGCCAGCAGATCCGCCCGCTGCTGTGCCAGGCTCTTCTGCTCCGCCGCCTCGACCGCGGTCGCCTCGCGTTGAGACAGGGCGGCGAGCAGGCGCCGTTGCAGCACGTCCTGATCCGACGCTGCCGCCGCCTGCGCCCGTTCCAGCGCCTCCAGTGCCGTCAGCAGGCGCTGCTCGACCGATGCGCGTTCCTCGGCGGTGGAGGTCGCCGCAGACCGCGCCGCATTCAGATCCGCCTCGGTCCGCTGCAGCCGGGTTTCCAGTCCGGTCCGGATTTCCTCCGCCTGCCCGCGCACCGCCGCCAGTTGATCCTCCAGCGCGCGGCGGGTGGTCTCGGACTCGGCGCGCAGGACCACAAGCTGGTCTTCGAGCGCCCGCCGTTCGGTATCGAAACGGTCCTGGAGCTGCGCCAGCTCCTGTTCGTATTGCGATTGGGTCTCGACCGTCGCCGCGCGCTGACGCGTCAGCTCGGTCTCCAACTGGCCACGGGTCTGGGCCGCAGTCTGCCGCGCCGCCTCCAGCTCGGCTGTCAATTGGGTCCGGGTCGCGCGGCTGTCCTCGCGCACCCGCTCCAGTTCGGCCTCAAGCGCCGAGACCCGCGAGGCGGCCTGGCTTTCCGAGACTTCCATCTGCGCCAATACGCGGGTCAGCCGCTCGGCCAGAACATCGCGGTCCTCCGCCTGCGCCCGCGCCTGGTCAATTGCTGACAGGGCGGTCTCCAGCTCTGCATCCAGCCGCTCCCGCGCGACTTCGGCGGCGGCCAGCAAAGTCAGCGTGTCCTCGGCCTTTTTGCGCTCCGCTTCCAGCGCCAGCGTCATGGCGGTCAGCTCCGCATCGGCAGTCTCCAACCGCGCGCGCAGAGCCTCGGCTGCGGCGGTTTCCGTCAGGCGCGCGACCTCTTCCTGCGAGAGGCTGGCCTCCAAGTCGGCGATGCGTGCGGTCTGGGTCTCGTCTTCGGTGCGCAGCTCCTCGACCAGCGCCTGCAGCGCCTCGGTGCGGGCCGCGGCCAGGCGAGCGGTTTCGGTCTGCGCATCGACCTCATCACGGCTCTGGGCGAGCGCGAGGTTCAGGGCCTCCTGCTCTGACAGCAGATCGGCGCGCGCCACATCGAGGGCGTCGCGTTCCGTCTGCAAGGCCGCGATCTGCGCCTCCGCGCTGTCACGGCCGGCGATCAATGTGGCCACCTGCGCCTCAAAGTCGGTGATCCGGCTGCGCGCCGCGGCAAGGTCCGAGGTCACCTGATCCCTCTCGCTGGACAGGGAGGTGATGAGCGCCTGCTGTTGGCTGAGCTGGGTGCGGGCCTCATCGAGGTCGGATCGCGCCGTGTTGAGCGTCGCGCCCAAGGCCCCAAGCCGGGCCTGCAGCAGGTTGGTCTCGCGTTCCTTCACGCCCAAGGCACGCGCCAGAGCGCGGATTTCGGTCGACAGTTCGTCAAGCTCGGTTTCCTGGCCGGTGATGGTTTCCCGCAGCACGAATTGCACCACCATAAAGATGGTCAGCACGAACATCAGCACCAGCAAGAGACCGGTCATCGCATCGACGAAGCCGGGCCAGATCGACCCTTGGAACCGTTGGCCGGTACGACGCGACAGAGCCATGGATCAGCTCTCTCTCTGGGTTGCCACCCGCGCCGCCCGGTCAAGCCCCCGCGGGCTGGCGAAGGCCTTGACCAGAAGGTCGATGTCCTTGCGCAATTCGGCGAGGCTTTCCTGTCGGCCGGCCGAAATTTCCTCCAGAATGCGCAGCATCTGCACATCGATGGACCGCAGACGCATGCGGCTCTCGGCGTCGATGCCCACATCGCCGTGGGCGCGCATCAGTTCGGTCAGCGCCTCCTGCCCCACCGCAACCCGTTCGAGCGCCGAGGAGATCGAGGCCACCTCATCCTGACGGCGGTTCATTTCACCGATGGCATCCACAAGGCGCGACAGTTTGCTGTCCACCTCTGCCCGGCCCTCGGAGGTTTCGACGAACATCGCCTGCAGCGCGTCCATCTGCTCTGCCATTGTGTCCAGAACACCGGCCACAAGGTTGCTGTCGCCGACTCCCTCCTCACCGGAGGAGAAGCTGACCCGGGTGAAGGAGGCGAGCCATTCTTCCAGCTCGCGGTAGAACCGGTTCTGGCCGTGGCCTGCAAAAAGTTCGAGCAGCCCGACGATGAGCGAGCCGGCCAGACCAAGAAGCGAGGACGCAAAGGCCACGCCCATACCGCCCAGCTGGGCCTCCAATCCCGTCATCAGTCGGTTGAAGATCGCGAGCCCCTCTTCGCCTTCCTGCGGCGCGAGGCTGCGAATGGTGTCGACCACGGCCGGAACCGTGGTCGCCAATCCGTAGAACGTCCCCAAAAGTCCGAGGAAAATCAGAAGGTTGACAATGTACCTGGTGATCTCGCGCTCTTCGTCGATCCGCTCTGCCACGGAATCGAGGATAGAGCGGGTGGAAGCCGAGCCGAGCTGCATCCGTGCCGCGCGCGACCGCAGGAGCGAGGCCAAAGGCGCCAGCATCGACGGCGGGCCGTCCTCGGCCGCATGTATGCCGCCCGCAAATCGTTCAATCCAGCGCACCGAATTGATCAGCTGCACCACCTGCCAGAAACAGGCAAAAACACCGATGCAGAAGACAAAGAAGATGAACCCGTTCAGATAGGGGTTCGCCTCGAACACAGGAAGCACCCGTGGCAGGGCGACAAACGACCCCGCCCCTGCCAATCCCAATGCGATCAACATCATGACGACCTGGCGCACCGGCTGAGAAAATTGTGGCCGGCCTTCGCGTTCGTGATGCGCCATTCCGTACGGCTCCTGATAGGCTCTTTCGTGGTTCTGCGAGTGCAGCCTAGCTTGAAAGACCTAAGATCGCCAAGGATTTATGATAAAATTTGGCGGACCCGCTCGGTGAGCCAACTGAGATCGGCGTCACGCAGGCCGATTTCGTCGAGATGACTGGCAGTATTGAACAAATATTCGCGATTCGGCCCCCGCCCACCGACCGCATGCGCGATGATCTGCGCCTGTTCTTCCAGCTCCAGACGGCAATATTGGACGTGCTGCGGGTCAATCACATAGGCGACGGCGGTGACGGTTTCGCCGCTTGCGAGATCCACATCCAGAACCCGCTCCAGATAGGCCGAAGAAATCAGCTCGCGTTCGCGCAAGGCCTCCAGCGTCGGGTCCTCGTGGCCGGGTTCGACCGCAAGCGCCAGTCCCGTGCAGCGTGCGCCCTCATGCGCGTCCAGCGCCAGCACCAGCCCCGGCTCGGCCTCGCTGCCACGGTGGTGGATCGAGCGCATGCAGAAGGACCGCGCAAACCCGTTCAGGGTCGCAACCTCGCGGCGCGCCACCGGGAACTCCGGGTTCCACAGCAATGATCCGTAGCCGAATACCCACATCGTCATGTCACTGGTCCTTTTTCGCCCGCCCCTGTAAACAGCAAAACGGGCAGGAACAAAAGAGGCTGTGCAGGATGAAACGCGGGCTGAAAATCCTTGTGGGCACGGCGCTCGTCTGGACGCTTTATTGGGTGGTTGCGGGCTGGGGATTGCGCCAGAACGTGGCGGCATGGTTCGACGCACAGGCGCAGCTAGGCTGGCAGGTCGAGACCCGCTCCATCGCGCCTGCCGCGCCTTTGGGTGGCTTTCCGACGCACCACCGCACCCGGATCACCGCACCCGCGCTGGTCGATCCGGCCACCGGCGCCGCCTGGCGTGCGGATTGGCTCGATATCGAAAGCCCCGCGATCTGGCCGGGGCGACAGGTGCTGCGGTTTGCCGACGGGCAACAGCGGCTGTCCTATTTCGACCGCACGGCGGTGATCACCACCGAGGGGCTGCAGGCAAAGCTGACGCTGGCGCCCGGCCTTGCGCTGGAGGTCGAAGACATGGGCCTGACGGCCGCGGCTTGGAGTATCGGAGACGGGCAGACGCCCACCCTTGGGGCGGCGGATCTGTCGCTGCGGATGGTCCGGCAGCAGAGCTCGCAAACCTATCGGATCACAGCCGAAGCCCGCGACTTTCGCCCCGGCGCCGAATTGCGGCGATTGCTGCGCTCGGCCCCGGATCTGCCACAGACCTTCGAGGTTCTGACACTGGCGGCGGATGTGGAGTTCGACACCCCCTGGAGCCGGTCGGCGCTGGAAACCCGCCGACCACAGCCGCGCCGGATCGATCTGGAGCGCATGGAACTGCGCTGGGGCGAGATGAGGATCAAAAGCACCGGTCAGCTCGATGTTGATGAGGCTGGCATCCCCACCGGAGCGCTGGCGCTGCAGGTCGAAGCCTGGGCCGCGTTCCTTGATCTGGCGGTGGATACCGGCCTGCTGTCACCCGGAGCCCGCAATCAGGCGAGCCGCGTGGTGGCGATGCTGGCGCGCGCCAGTGGAAACCCGGAGGATCTGGATATCACGCTGGGGTTTCGCGGCGGCTATATCACCATCGGCCCGATCCCGCTCGGCCCCGCCCCCCGCCTGATCCTGCGCTGATCCTGCCCTGAACCTGCGCCCGCTCCCTTGGGCAACTGTCAGCGACAATACCGCCCGCTGCGATGGCGGGCCGTATCCAGGTGAAAGTGATCGCGGTGGTAGATGTCCGCCTCTGGTCCGAGCACGGTTCGAAAGGGCCCGCAGGCCGCTTTCCACAGGCGACGCAACGGGCGACCGGTCGATTTGTCGCGCCAGCCCTTCAGCACAGTCACCATGGTGCCATCCTCAAGACCAAAACCGGAGATATCGATGGCCCGCCCGCGCCCGTGTTCGGAAATCTTGGCGCCGGGGCGGTTGTTGCGGGTACGACATGAATAATGCGCCGCCACCCGCAGCCGGGTCACCCGGTTGGCGCGGCCAAAGGCCTTTGTCACATCGCTTTTGACCCATTTCTGCAGCGCCTTGGCGGTGTCACAGGTCATCAGCGCCGGGGTACTGAGCTGCACCCCGGCCACCGACCGCACCCGCACGGCATTTTTTGCACCACACCCCCTCAGCGTGCCGGCAATCTGGCCTGCGTCCTCGCCCTGAATGTCTAGTGAGCCACAGACCGAGCCGCGCCGCTTCTTTGCCCGCCCGAACAGAACCTGCTGCAGGACTTCGGGGCCGCGGACCGCCGGTCGCGGAGTGGCCTGCGGTGCGACCGGAACCCGCTCGGCGGGGCGGATGAGCATGGCGGCGACCTGTGGCGACGGGGGACGGTTCCGGGGACGCAGGGCCCCTGTCGGCGGCGCCGACAAGATGCCGATCCCGGTCGGCTGTGTCGGCAGGGTGCCGACAGTGGCGGGGGAAACGGTCCCGGTTCCGCCCGCCGGAGTGGCAGCGGCCAGGGTCAGGCGGTCCAGCGGAGGCCGCGGGGTGGTGTCGGGCGCGGCGGCCTCTGTCACGGCGGCCGGCCCCACAAGTGCCAGGCCCAGCCCGATCAGACAGAGCGCCGCGCGCGCGCTCATTTCTTCGGCCCGCGACCGAAGTCCGGCGCAGAGGTATCCTGCCCCGCCTGAATGATGCCGCGACGGATCGCACGTGTGCGGGTGAAATAGGCATGCAGGTGATCGCCGTCGCCGGTACGGATTGCGCGCTGGAGGGCAAACAGCTCTTCGGTGAACCGGCCGAGGATTTCCAGCGTCGCATCCTTGTTCGACAGGAACACATCGCGCCACATGGTCGGATCAGAGGCCGCGATCCGGGTAAAGTCGCGAAACCCCGCAGCCGAATATTTGATGACCTCACTGTCGGTTACACGACGCAGATCATCCGCCACCCCGACCATCGTATAGGCGATCAGATGCGGCGCATGGGAGGTGACGGCAAGCACCAGATCGTGGTGATCGGCGTCCATTTCGTCCACATTGGCGCCCATGCCTTCCCAGAGCGCCCGCAGCCGGGCCACGGCGTCAGGGTCACTGCCCTCGACCGGCACCAGCAGGCACCATCGGTTGTCAAACAGCTCGGCAAAGCCCGACTCGGGACCGGAATGCTCGGTCCCCGCCAAAGGGTGAGAGGGCACGAAATGGACGCCTTCGGGGATATGCGGCGCGACCGTCTCGATCACCTGGCCCTTGACCGAGCCCACATCGGAAACAGTGGCCCCCCGCATCAACGCCGGGGCGATCTCGGCCGCGACGGCTCCCATTGCGCCGACGGGCACGCACAGGACGACCAGATCGGCCCCCTCGACGGCCTCTGCCGCGCTGTCGCAGACCCGGTCACACAGGCCGATGCGACGGGCGGTGTCACGGGTCTCTGCACTGCGGGCGAACCCCGTGACCTCTGCCGCGAGGCCTGCGCGTTTCATCGCCCAGAACATCGAGGAGGCAATCAGCCCGAGGCCGATCAGCGCCACACGGTTGTAGACGGGTTTGGTCAAGTCAGCGGTCGCAGCAGGCGTGGTCATGCGGGGGCCTGCCCGGTCTTGAAGTCCTTGACGGCGGCGACGACCGCACGGCAGGCGGTCTCGTCCCCGATGGTGATCCGCAGCGCAGCCGGCAGGTTGTAGCCCGCCACCCGACGCACCACCAAGCCACGTTCCTTGAGGAAATCATCGCAGGCCTCGGCTTCCGCCTGACTGGCAAAGCGCGCGAGGATGAAGTTGGTACAGGAGGTGTCGGACGGAACCCCCAGCGCGGCCAGTTGATCCGCAAGCCAGCCCCGCCATTTTGCGTTTTCACGGCGGCAATGCGCCACGTAGCCTGTATCGCGCACCGCCGCTATGGCGCCGGCGAGGCCCGTCAGGGAGACGTTGAACGGCCCCCGCACCCGGTTCAACACGTCGATGATCGCCTGCGGCCCATAGCCCCAGCCGACACGGGCGCCACCGAGGCCGTATATCTTTGAAAAGGTCCGGGTCATGACCACGTTGTCACGCCCTTCGATCAGGCTGCGCCCGGCGTCGAAGCCTTCGACATATTCGGCATAGGCCCCGTCCAGCACCAGGATCGCGCCCTTGGGCAGGCCATCCGCCAGACGGGCCACCTCCGCATCGGAGATCATCGTCCCGGTCGGATTGTTGGGGTTGGCAATGAAGACCAGCCTGGTCTGTGCGGTGCAGGCCGCAAGCAGCGCATCCACATCGGTGACGCGTTCGTGTTCGGGGACCTCCACCGGGGTCGCCCCCGCCGCCAGCGCAGAGATGCGGTACATCGCAAACCCGTGCTCGGTATAGAGCACCTCATCGCCCGGACCGGCATAGCATTGACACAGGAAGGCGATGATCTCGTCACTGCCGGCGCCGCAGATGATACGGTCGGGATCAAGGTCGTGCGTTTCTGCAATCGCCCGCCGCAGATCGCCGTGATCAGAGCTCGGGTAGCGGTGCATGTTGGCGGCGGCCTCGACCATGGCCTCGACCGCCTTCGGGCTGGCGCCCAACGGGTTTTCATTCGAGGAGAGTTTGGTCACATTGCTCACCCCGTCCACATGGGCGGCGCCGCTCTGATAGAGGACAATGTCCATGATACCGGGCTGTGGCGTGATTTGGGTCATGTCTGCGCGCTCCTTGACGTCCCTCCTCTCATAGCGCCCGGCGGCGCGGGGGAAAAGCGGCATCTCACGACAGCGTGGCAGAACGCGGCTGTGGCGATGGAATCATCGCCCGGGGGTGAAACCGCGCAGTGGCCGGATCGACCTCATAGGCGGTGGCAAGATCCTCGGCCCGGGCCACCAGCTCCGTGACACTGTCGAGGATGTAATCCACCGTCGTCTCCGGCATCAGATAGGAGAAATTCAGCCGCACCCAGCCGGGTTTGCGGATCTCCCGCCCGGCCTGCAGATCCGCAAACAGCGCTTCGGAGCGGGGCTGGTCAATGTCCAGAAGACGGTGCGCATAGGCCCCGGCACAGGCACAGCCGCCGCGTGCCTGAATGCCATATACGTCGCTCAGCATGCGGGTGAAAAGCTGCTGATGGATCGGCGCCCCCGAGGCGCCGCGCAGGGTGAACGAGAAGATCGGCAGCCGGTGTGCGCGTGGATGCCCCAGCAGCGTCAGCCCGGGCAGATCCGACCAGGCGGCCACCGCTTTGGCAGCGTAACGGGATTCCAGCGCCTCGATCTGCGCCTGGCCGACGGCTTCCTTGACCAGAAATGCCAATGCGGCGCGGATATCCCCGATCACATTCGGGGTCCCCGCTTCCTCGCGGGAGGCGAGGCTGTCGCTATAGCGATGCGACCAGGGCGAGACAAAGCTGACGGTGCCGCCACCGGGCCAGGACGGGGCCGTTGCCCGGACAGCGTCGCGGCGCAAAACCAGAATGCCCGAGCTGCCGGGGCCGCCGGGGAATTTATGGGGCGAGACCACCACCGCATCCTTGGGCACCGCGCCGTTGGCCCCCATGTCGATCGGCAGATAGGGCCCGGCCCCGGCATAGTCCCAAACCGCCAGCGCATTCTGCGCCCGCAGGATCCGGGTTACGGGGTCGGGATCAGTGACAATACCGGTGACATTGGACGCCGCGGAAAAGCTGCCGATCTTCAGATCGCTGTCCGCATGGGCCAGCAAAGCGGCCTCGAGCGCCGCAAGATCCACACCGCCCTGCGCATCTTCGGGGATTTCCACCACCTCCGCCCGGCTTTCGCGCCAGGGCAGGATATTGGAATGATGCTCATAGGGGCCAATAAAGACCACAGGGCGCCGGGCCGCGTTGACCCCAAGGAGGCTGACCAGCCGGTTGATGCCAGCCGTCGCCCCGGCCCCTGCAAAGATCACCTCGCAGCCCTCGTCCGCGCCGGTCACGCGAGCGATTTCCGCACGGGCGGCGCGACGCAGACGGGTCACATACTGGCCACAATAGGAGGCCTCGGTATGGGAGTTGGCATAGTAGGGCAGCACCTGGGAGGCGATGAAATCCTCCACCTGCTGCAGGGCGCGCCCCGAGGCGACATAGTCGGCATAGACCAGCGGCACCTCGCCAAAGGGCCCCGGCAGACGCAGCCCCTCGCCAATCAGCCCCTGGGCCAATTGTCCGGTTTCCGCTGCCTGTGTGATGGATAGTTTGAACTCTTCAAGGATCATTGTCGCGCTCTTGTGATGATTTCGCCAATCATAACCGAGGCAAGGTAGATAAATTTCACATTTCTCATTGATCATATCAGACAAATGCATATCAATTGATCGCATCATGGTGAAATCTATCGATCAAATTGATCGCGCGCTTCTGCGTGCCTTGCAACGCGACGGCAGCCTGTCGCAACGCGATCTGGCAGACCGGGTCGGCCTGTCGCAGAACGCCTGTTGGCGGCGTCTGAAAGCGCTGGAAGAACGCGGCGTTCTGCGCGGCACCCGGGCAGAGGTCGATCGCAGCCAGCTGGATCTTGGGCTCGTTGTCTTTGTCATGCTGCGCACACGCCATCACTCCACTGAATGGCTGGCACAGTTCCGCCGCCATGTGCTGACCATCCCGGAGGTGGTGGATTTTCACCGTATCGGCGGCGACTATGACTATCAGCTGAAGGTCGTGACCCGCGACATGGCCAGCTACGACTCCGTCTATCAGCGGTTGATTTCAGGGGTCGAGCTGGACAGCGTCACATCATATTTCGCCATGGAGACACTTGCCGAGGGACGGCCGTTTCCGGTCTAGGCCGCCCGTTTGGCCGATCCGATGGCACGCCCGCTGCCGCCATGCTGCGGCTCAATGCCCGAAGGCGGCGTTGGGCATCCATTTCGGGCGCTTGCCCCTGGGGCCTGCGCGCATGTGCAGACAGGCCGTATTGGTGCGTTGAAACCACAGCGCCTTGAGCGGATACCAGCCCGCCCGTGGCACCTCGACCTCTACGGCAAAGGTCTCCTCGCAGGGTTGGCGACCGTCGAACTCGCCAACCTGCTGGCCGCCCACCATCGCGTCCAGCCCGTCATTGGTGAGGAAATCAATGGTGTAGATCCCCGGCGCGTCAAAGCGGACGTAGCCCTGAATGTCGGCCACCACGCGCTCCGCCCGCTTGGAGGTCAGGACCGCCTGCCCCAACTCGGAGTCGCGGTAATCGAGGCCGCTCAGCGGTGCGCCCTGCTCCACCCTGTATTTCAGCGCATTGCGGGCCGACGCGAGGTTCTTGACATCGGAGGGATAGGCATAGCGCACGGACAATCCCGGTTTGAGGTTGCTGGGCTGCGGGTCGGCAGGTTGCAATTTCAACGGCGCGGCCCCCGCAGTCGCGGCCAGGCCCGCCATGATCCCAAGGGCAAGGGCGATGGATTTGAGTGACATTCTATTCTCCCGAGGTATCCGGACCTCAGGCCATCTCAACGGCCGGATCCGGTGTCAGCGCCACCATACTCAGCAAACCCCTCCGCCCCCAAGAGATTCCTGCGCCAGATCCCGACAGCAGCCCCCGGAACGGGAAAAGCCGCCCCAAACAGGAGCGGCTTTTGTGATCGTTTGATCCGGCAGGCCTCCGCAGAGGTCGCGGATTAGTTTTTGGCGTAGAATTCGACCACGAGGTTCGGTTCCATCATGACCGGGTAAGGTACGTCGGCCAGAGACGGGGCGCGCACGAAGGTCGCGGTCATCTTGTTGTGGTCGGTTTCGATGTAGTCAGGGACATCACGCTCGGCCAGCTGAACCGCTTCGAGGACAACAGCCAACTGCTTGGACTTGTCGCGCACTTCGATCAGGTCGCCTTCCTTCACACGGTAGGAGGGGATGTTGACGCGCTGGCCGTTCACCAGAACGTGGCCGTGGTTCACGAACTGACGGGCCGCAAACACGGTCGGCACGAATTTCGCGCGGTAGACGACGGCGTCCAGACGGCTTTCCAGCAGACCGATCAGGTTTTCACCGGTGTCGCCTTTGACACGCTCGGCTTCACCGTAGATGCGGCGGAATTGCTTTTCGGTCAGGTCGCCATAGTAGCCCTTGAGCTTCTGCTTGGCGCGCAGCTGAATACCGAAGTCGGACAGTTTGCCCTTGCGGCGCTGACCGTGCTGGCCGGGGCCGTATTCACGACGGTTCACCGGGGATTTCGGACGGCCCCAGATGTTTTCGCCCATACGGCGGTCAATTTTGTACTTGGCAGACGTGCGTTTGGTCACGGCTGTTCTCCTTCTCAAAGTGACGCTGCAGCGCGTCCTTGACCAAGGTCACACCCTGTCGGCTGCGGGTCTCATCGCAGCCTCAGTGTTCACCTGCCCCAGGAAACCTGCAACATATGAAGGGCGTTGTCCTCTTGGGGTTGGATCCCTTCGGATCCGCTGCCATGACAGGCTTCCCCTTGCGGGGGCCACCAACACCAATGAAGCCGGGCGTATATAGGAACCCGACGCAGTGTCAAGCCGGAACCCGGTTGTTTTTCAGTTTGCCCGCGCCATTGGTTGCCTGCGCGACTGGTTGCCTGCGCCACTGGCCAAGTGGCCGCCTGCCTTGGGCCACATGTGGCCGGTCAGGCGGCCTCTTGCAACAGGATAGCAGCCTCGGAGGCGGACAGATTGCGCCGGGCAAAGGCACCATAGCTGGCGGGATCCGCTTCGATGCCGGGCAGTCGGCGCAAGAGACGCTTGCGATCGGAACCGTCGAGCGCCGAAAGCGCCGCATGGGCGGGGTGAAAGCTCTCGGTTTCGACGCCATTGGCCCAGATCACCTGATGATTTTCCAGCAGCAGATGAACATAGGTCACCTCTGTCACCGTCCGGTCGACGGCGATGGTGCCGTCATTCACCAGATCGCGCGCCGCGACCAGCACCTCGGGGACGTTGAACAGGGCACGCGCGGCATGGCCCCGGAGCAACATCCGATGTTCAGGCGAGACCAGAAGCTCCTGTTCAGGACGGTCAATCCCCAGCGCACCGGCGCGAATGCGCACCGGCCGCAGTTGCGGCATCACAAAGAGCCGGGCACCGGTCATGCGGCGCGCACCGATCCACTGCACCCGCTGGGCGCCATTGTCGCGGGTCTGGACCCGATCGCCTTCGCGCAGGGTCTCCACCGGCCGCGGCCCCGAAGGAGTGGCGATCCGCGTCCCCGGCGTGAAACAGATGACCCCCGGATCCAGCGCAGTCTGGGCGGATGCCTTTTGCACCAGGGCGTGATGAACCACCCAAAGATCGGTATTGCGTGGCGGCACGTCGTCGACGAACATCAGCAGCGGAAGCCGACCGTCGCCGATCTCAATCAGCGTGACCGTGTACATTTTGACGCCATTGGTGACCACGAAGCTGCTGTCGGTCGCCGGATCCTCCACTTTGATCGCGTTGATGTCCGTCCGGTTCTGGACCGCTGCGCCGACCAGTCGTCGCACTGCGCGGGCGGCCTGCCGTCGCAGGTCCCCCTCTCCGTTCACCATGTCCGGACAAAACAGCTCTGACGGACGGTCCACCCGCACGGCATCGCCATGCCAGGACCAGGTTGCACCGACATCGACCGCCGCAAGCGGGGCCGCGTCGAGACCATCAATTTCCGTTTGCGTCCAGGAGATGACATACGTGCCACAAAAGCCCGTTTTCATCTGCAGCACCCCATAACCAAATACCTCAACCACACGACCGCGAAACAGCAGAAGCTTCGCGCCGACATTAAGAAAGCCTTAAAGAAACAAGCCCTCTGAGGAAAGGCTGAATACCGTGATAAAGGCCGATTTTACGCATAGTCATTTGAGCAAAGGTATAGTTTTGCAAAGGGCCGGTCGCGTTCATCGTGCCATTCACCGATAGTGCCTCCTTGCATCGCCATTGGATCCGGGAGTTTTTCAAAAGGTCCGGTTTCGCAACCGCCCCTCTGCATCGCCGCCCCCTGCGCCGACACGGGAGGCCAGGGCAGCGTCCGGTTTTTGCGCAATCGCTGTTTGCCACATCGGCCTCTGGTTGCCTCAGGGCTGATGCTCCGGGTCGACCTCTGGCATCTCCACCGGCCCGCCCGCCTTGGCCCAGCCGGAAAACCCGTCCCGAAGATGCGCCGCCTTGAACCCCATGTCCTGAAGCACCGCCACCGACAGAGCCGAGCGCCAGCCCGACGCACAATAGAACAGGAATTGCGTATCCTCGACGGCGAAAACCGGTTTGAAATAGGGGCTGTCAGGATCCACCCAGAATTCCAGCATGCCGCGCGGACAGTGGAAACTGCCGGGGATATAGCCCGCCCGCTGGCGTTCCCGCACATCGCGCAAGTCGACAAAGACCACATCTGCGGCGCTTTCCTCTGCCTCTGCCGCTGAGCCTGCCGCCGTTCCCTCCCCCGTCCCTGACCCTGTCCCCGTCCCTGCCCCTGACCCTGACCCTGACCCTGACCCTGACCGGTGCAAGGCAATCGCGGTCTCGCAGGTCAACTCCTCTATGCGGCTGCGGGCCTCGGCCACCATCTGGGCCGATGTGATCTTGAGCGGTGCCATGGGCCTCCTCCTCCTCCTGGGTGTGCGACGACGTGGTACGATGTGAGGCGGTGTGCCGTGGCCAATCCTAGGCAATGTCGCCCCCGCACGCCAAGCCCGATTGACAGGCAGGCGGCCCTGGCTCAATGTTGCGACCGGCCCCGGCGCGCGTCTCCGTGCGACGGTCCCGCCCCCCGCTATATGCTCCAGAGAATGAGGCCCGCCAGGTGACCGCAGATACACCCATTTCCCTGTGGGATCACTCCTCCGAGGAAGCCACCGTCGGGCGGCCGCTGACGGCGGAGACGCCCAGTGAGGCCCAAATCGAGACCCAAATCGCCTCCGGGATCGACGGTCGGGTCGATGTCGCCATTGTCGGCGGCGGCTACACCGGTCTGTCCACCGCCCTGCATGGGGCACTGAAAGGGCTGCGCTGTCATGTGCTGGAAGCCAGGGATATCGGCCATGGTGGATCCGGGCGCAACGTCGGACTGGTGAACGCCGGTCTCTGGCTGCCGCCGCAGGACGTTCAGCAGCGGTTGGGCGAAAAGCCGGGGGCGGCCCTGGTGGCAGAGCTGGGCCGGGCTCCGGAGTATGTCTTTTCCCTCATCGAGCGTTATCAGATCCGCTGCGAAGCCACGCGGGCGGGCACCATCCACGCCGCCCACTCGGCCGCTGGCCTGCGCGACCTGGAGCGCCGCGTGAAGGCCTGGCAGGCGTTGGGCGCCCCGGTCCGGCTGCTGACGGCCGAAGAAACCGCCGAAAAAACCGGCAGCCGACGGTTCCACGGCGGTCTGCTGGATGCGCGTGCGGGCACCATCAACCCGATGGGCTATGCCCGCGGGCTCGCCCGGGCCGCCCATGCGGCGGGCGCCGAGATCTCGACCGGGACAAAGGTGCTGGCGCTGAGCCGCGACGGCGCGGACTGGCGCGTCGAGACAGACCGGGGCGTGCTCACGGCAAAGCGGGTGGTGATTGCCACCAATGCCTATACGGCGGACCTCTGGCCTAGCCTAGCGCGGAGCTTCACACCGATCAATTTCTTTCAGCTGGCGACCGCGCCACTGGGCGACGCCGGGCGCATGATCCTGCCCGAAGGTCAGGGGCTTTGGGATACCGGCAAGATCATGCTGTCGCTGCGGCGCGATCAGGCCGGGCGGCTGATCATCGGATCGATGGGATCGGTGATCGGCGGCACCGAGGGGCTGACGCGCCGCTGGGCCGCACGCAAGCTGCAGCGCCTGTTTCCCGACCTCGGCCCGCAGAGTTTCGAGGATGCCTGGCACGGGCAGATTGCCTTCACACCGGACTACCTGTTCCGCATCCATCGCCTGGCAGACGGGCTCTATGCGCCGACCGGGTACAACGGGCGCGGGATCACCACGGGCACCCTGTTCGGGCGGGCCCTGGCTGATCTGTTTGCAGGCACCACCGAGGACAGCCTGCCGGTCCCGGTCAGCGACCTGAGGCCTGACCGCGGGCGGGGGGTGAAGACGCAGGCCTATCGCGCCGCCTTTCTCGTCAAGCAGACAGCCGAAAGCCTGTTCTGACTTCCGGGTCTGACTTCCGGGTCTGACTGTCGGGCCTGACTTCCGGGCCCGGAGCCTAGTCGTCCCGCACCTGATCCAAGGCCTGGCTGATGTCGCGCGCCGTGGTCTGCAGCGCCACGAGGTGCAGGGCGGCGAAGGATTCGACCGATTTGTAGCTGCGCAGCCACAGCACCGACAGAGCACCAACCACCCGCCCCTGCGCCATGATCGCGACCGCGATGGCGTGCAAGTCGCTGTCCCATTCCTGCTCGCTCAGATAGGCGGGGCTGCGGGAGGCGTAGCCCTGTGCCCGGATCCCTTCGATCCGCTGCATCAGAGCGGGCAGATCAAGGCCAAAGCGTACAGGCCCCCACGTGAGGTCGGATTTCAGGGCCTCATAGGTGGCGTGGATCTCGCTATCGGTCAGCGTCGCGAGACAGGCCAGTCCGGTCGCGGATCCGAAATGGTTGACGCGCCGGTTGATCCGGCCCTGGCCGACATGGAACTGGCTGGCCTGCCGGGTGCTGTCGATGATGCGCATCGCCCGCGCCTCGCGGATGTGGATGTCCGACGGCCAGCCGATCGCCTGCGTCAGCGCCAGCGTTCGGGGAATGGCCGCATCGGCGATTTGAAGCATCCCCTTGGGCATCACCTCCGCAGAAATGTCGGGGAATACAATCAATGTGCGATACAGTTGATCCGCCAGCGACCGGCGCACGATCCGGCGCGTGATCAATGTCTGCAACAGCCGCCGGATGGTGCTTTTGGGCAACCCGGTGGCCCGGTGCAGGTCAGCCAGCGACATGGCGCCTTCACGGGCGAGTGTTTCCAGGATCGCTATGCCGCGATCGAGTGAGCGGTTTTCCTTGACCATGGCCCCTCATGCCACTGAGCGGCACGGAATGACAAAGGTTATTTGCCCCATCCCCCCTCCGGTAGGGTTGGGGAACCGGCAGGCGCAAGGCAGGAGGCGGACCGTGAATATCCTCTTTATCATGTTTGACCAATTGCGGTTCGATTACCTGAGCTGCACCGGGCATCCGCATCTGAAGACGCCGCATATCGACCGGCTGGCCGAAAAAGGGGTGCGCTTCAGCCGCGCCTATGTGCAATCGCCGATCTGCGGTGCCGCGCGGATGAGCTGCTATACCGGGCGCTATGTCAGCAGTCACGGCGCACAGTGGAACAATTCTCCGCTGCGGGTCGGCGAATGGACCATGGGGGACCATTTGCGCCGCGCGGGCATGGGGTGCTGGCTGATCGGCAAGACCCATATGAAAGCCGACAGCGAGGGCATGGCGCGACTGGGGCTTGCCGCCGACAGCGTCATCGGTGCCCGTCAGGCGGAATGCGGTTTTGACGTGTGGATCCGTGACGACGGGCTCTGGGCGGAGGGGCCGGACGGGTTTTATGACGCCAAACGCAGCCCCTACAATGAGTACCTGAAATCCAGAGGCTACCCGGGGGACAATCCCTGGCACGACTTTGCCAATGCCGGGCTGGATGGCGACGAGATGGCCTCGGGGTGGTTCATGGCCAATGCAGGCACCCCCGCCAATATCGCCGAAGAGGATAGCGAAACACCCTGGCTGACGGGCCAGACCATCGACTTCATCGAACAGGCACAGGGGCCCTGGTGCGCCCATGTCAGCTATATCAAGCCGCATTGGCCCTATATCGTGCCCGCCCCCTATCACGACATGTATGGCGCCAAAGACGTTGTGCCCGCGGTCAGACATGCCTGCGAACGCGAGGATCCGCACCCGGTCTATGGCGCCTTCATGGGCAATACCATCGGCCAGGCCTTTTCCCGCGAGGAGGTGCGGCAGGCGGCCATTCCGGCCTATATGGGGCTGATCAAGCAATGCGACGATCAGATGGGGCGGCTGTTTCAATATCTCGAAGACAGCGGCCGGATGCAGGATACGATGATCGTGATCACATCGGATCACGGCGACTATCTGGGCGATCACTGGCTGGGCGAAAAGGACCTGTTCCACGAGCCATCGGTGAAGGTGCCGATGATCATCTACGATCCCCGCCCCGAAGCCGACACGACCCGGGGCACTGTCGTCGATGCTCTGGTCGAGAACATCGACCTGCTGCCGACCTTCGTGGAGGCTGCGGGCGGCACGGTGGCGGATCACATTCTGGAAGGGCGGTCGCTGATTCCCTGGCTGCATGGTCAGCGGCCGGACAGCTGGCGCAGCTATGCGATCAGTGAATATGACTACTCCGCCACGCCGATGGCCGTGACCTTGAAGATGGCGCCCCGCGACGCCCGCCTTTTCATGATCACCGATGATCGCTGGAAGTTCATGCATGCGGAAGGCGGATTGCCTCCGATGCTGTTCGATCTGGCCCATGACCCTCAGGAGCTGCGCGATCTTGGCCGCAGCCCGGCGCATCAGGAGATCATCGACATGATGTACGGGCGGCTCGGTCAATGGGGACGGCGCATGTCACAACGGCTCACCCGATCGGATGCCGAGATCGAAGCGGGGCGCGGCACCTCTGGCCGCAAGGGCATTCTGCTGGGGCTCTATGAGGCGCAGGACGTGGCGGCCGACCTTACAGCGCGCTATCGAGGCAAACCGCCCGGTTGAGGCGAGACCGCGCCCGAACGGAGCCGGATGTGCTCCCGCCCGGGCGGCAGGGATCAGAAGATCCCCTTGCCCCGTTGGGCCCGGCGGCGCGCGCGGGCGCGCCGCCGGGGCGCTCCTTGGCTCTTGCACCGGCAAAGACCGCCAGAGGTGATCCTTCCTGCCTCTGGTGGTCTCTCTCTGGTGTGTCTCTCACTGGTGGTCTCTCTCTGGTGTGCCCCTCTGACGGGCACCACGCGAGCAGGCGAGCGAGGGAAGGCGCATGCGATGCCCCCGATTTCCTGCCGGGCCCCCGCCGTACGCCTGCTGTGATGCTCCTCAGGTGACGTCGTAGCCGATCACCCGGATCGCCTCCTGCAACGCATTGACGAAGAGGCTCTCCACCGGTGACATCTCGGCATCCTGCCGCTGCATCAGCCCCACAGGTCCCTTGGTCAACGTGGTGTCGAACGGCAGTCGGACCAGCCGCCCGTCCGACAGTTCGGTGCGCACAACCCCCTGTGAAATCATCCAGATGGCATCGGTATCACGCGTGTAGACCCGGGCAAAGGCGCCCGAGACCGTCTCGATGCGCTGCTGCGGCTCCGGTAGCCCATGGCTGATCAGCCAGCGTTCCACCTGTGGCCGGATCGCCGCCGTGGGCGGCGGGAATATGACCGGCCAGCGCGCCAGATCTGCGAGGTCGGGCGCGTCGAGACAGGGATGGCCGGGGCGCACCACGCAGACGACTTCTTCGGTATAGAGCTGGGTGAAGGACACGCCCTGCATCGTCGCCGGATCGCCCATCCGCCCGATCACCATGCTCACGGCGCCACTGCGCAACAGATCCATCAGCATCCCGTGCGGCCCGTCCGAAAGCCGCAGGATCGCCTCCGGTGCCAGTCGACGAAACCCCTCTGCCGCCTGTGGCAACAGCCCCGCCGCCACGCTGGGCAATGCGCCAATGGTCACCTCCTGGGCAAGAACCCCGCCCCGCGTGCGGTCGATCCCCTCCAGCCCATGATCCAGCGCCGCAAGGCTCATGCGCGCAAAGTGGGCAAAGACCTCGCCTGCCTCGGTCAGCTCAACCCCGGCCCGGCTGCGCAACAGAAGCGTCGAGCCGAGGATCTCTTCCAGCTCTTTCAGCGTCCGCGAAATCGCGGGCTGGGTCAGGTGGAGATGCTCGGCCGCGCCCTTCAGGCTGCCGCGCGCCACCACCTCTGCCAGACATTGCAAATGGCGGATCTTGACCTGTCTGCTGCGAATATAGTTTACCATATCGGTATCTATACTGGCCAAAAAGTCATTTTTGAATACCGAAATCGCATGATAACATCTCCTTCGAGAGGGAGACTACTGATGCGAACACAGGTGGTGATTGTTGGCGGCGGGCCGTCGGGAATGCTTTTGGGGCAGCTGCTCCACCAAAAGGGGATTGACACTGTGGTGCTGGAACGTCGCACCAGGGACCACGTGCTCAGCCGTATCCGCGCGGGCATTCTGGAACAGGGGCTCGTGGCGCTGATGGAGGAAGCCGGTGTCGGCGACCGCCTGAAGGCCGAAAGCTACCTCCATGAGGGCACGCTGATCGCCCACAACGATCAGATGTTCGGTATCAACTTCCAGAAACTGATTGGAAAATCGGTCGTCCTCTACGGGCAGACCGAAGTGACGCGGGATCTCTATGATGCGCGCGAAAAAGCCGGCGCCGCGATCGTCTTTGAGGCAGCGGATGTCAGCCTTCACGGTGCCGACAGCGACGCCCCCTCTGTCACCTATCACAAGGACGGACAGGAGCGGCGCATCGACTGCGATTTCATTGTCGGCTGCGATGGGTTCCACGGTGTCAGCCGCCGCAGCATTCCGGCCTCCGTGCGGACGGAATACGAAAAAGTCTATCCCTTTGGCTGGCTTGGCATCCTGTCTGAGACGCCTCCGGTCAATGACGAGCTGATCTACGCCAACTCCAGTGACGGCTTTGCGCTGTGTTCCATGCGCAACGCGTCTCTGAGCCGTTACTACGTGCAGTGCCCGGTCGAAGACAAGGTCGACGACTGGAGCGATACGCGGTTCTGGGACACGCTGCGCCGCCGTCTGCCCGATGAGGTCGGCGAGGCGCTCGTGACTGGCCCCTCGATCGAAAAAGCCATCGCGCCGCTGCGCTCCTTTGTCAGTGAACCGATGCGCTGGGGGCGGTTGTTCCTCTGCGGGGATGCCGCCCATATCGTGCCCCCGACCGGCGCCAAGGGGCTGAACACTGCCGCATCCGATGTGCATTATCTGTATCAGGGGCTGTTGCAGTTCTACGAGGACCAGGACAGCGAAGGCCTGGACCGCTATTCCGAGAAAGCGCTCGCCCGGGTCTGGAAGGCCGAGCGGTTCAGCTGGTGGATGACCTCACTGTTGCATCGGTTCCCGGATCAGAACGGCTTTGATCTGAAAATGCAGGCGGCGGAGCTGGCCTTTCTGCGCGACAGTGAGGATGCCCAGCGGGTGATGGCCACCAATTATGTCGGGCTGCCCTACTGATGCGGGTAGCACGGGGACGCGGCGCGATGCTGCATTGGCGACAGGATGGCGACCCCTCCGGGCCTGCAGTGGTCTTTGCCAACTCGCTGGGCACGGACCTGCGGCTCTGGGATGGCGTGGTGGACCTGCTGCCTCCGCACCTGCGGCTGATCAGATACGACAAGCGCGGCCACGGCCTGTCCTCCTGCCCGCCCGGCCCCTATTCCATCGACGATCTGGCGCAGGATACGCTGGATCTGCTGGACCATGCACAGGTCGACAGCTGCGTCTTTGTCGGCTTGTCCATTGGCGGCATGATCGCGCAATCGCTTGCGGCGCGCGTGCCGGAGCGGATCACCGGCCTCGTGCTTTCGAACACCGCAGCGAAAATGGGCGAGGCCGCGATGTGGCAGGAGCGGATCGCGATGATCGAGGCCCAGGGCATCGCCGCGCTGTCGGATCCGATCCTGGAGCGCTGGTTCGCGCCGGCCTTCCTGCGTCAGGACGCGCATCTGCCCTGGCGGCATATGCTGGAGCGGACCCCAAAGGCGGGCTATATCGCCTGCTGTCAGGCCATTGCAGGCACCGACCTGAGCGCGACAACACGGGGCTTGCCCCAACCGGCGCTGGGGATCGCGGGCAGTCTGGATGGCGCCAGCCCGCCCGATCTGGTCGAGGCCACGCTCGATCTGATCACCGATGCGCGGTTCACCCTGATCGAGGACACCGGCCACCTGCCCTGTGTCGAGGCGCCCGAGGCCTACGCCGGGGCGTTGTTGGATTTTCTCAAGGAGCTGGGTCATGTCGACTGATACTGCCAATGAACGGTTCAACGCGGGCATGACCGTGCGCCGCAAGGTTCTGGGCGATGCCCATGTGGACCGGGCGGAGGCGAAGAAAACCGCCTTTGATGACCCGTTTCAGACCTTGATCACCGAGGGCGCCTGGGGCACCGTCTGGGCCAGCGACGGCATCAGCGACAGGGAGCGGTCGATGCTGACGCTCGCTCTGCTGGCCGCCTTGGGGAATTTTGACGAGATCGCAATGCATATCCGGGCCACCGCCCGCACCGGCGCCAGCAAGACGGACGTTCTGGAGGCCTTTCAACACGTTGCGATCTACGCAGGCGTGCCGCGCGCCAACCATGCGCTGAAGCTCGCCAAGGAGACCTATGCCGAGATGGACGGGATGAATGGGATCGACGGGGAGGAGACACCCACATGACCAATGGCTATGTGAACCGGGACAGGCGCTGGCACCCCGCCGCGCTGACCCCCGATTACAAAACCTCGGTTGCGCGGGGGCCCCGGCACGCGCCGCTGTCCTTTCCCACCACCCTTGTGGAAGAGACAGGCCCGGTGTTCGGCCACGACATTCTGGGTCAACACGACAACGATCTGATCGTGAACTTTGCCAAAGGCGACGGCATGGCCATCGGTCCGCGCATCATCGTCCATGGCCAGCTGCGCGACGAGTTCGGCCGTGGGGTGCCGGACACGCTGATCGAGGTCTGGCAGGCCAATGCGGGCGGGCGCTATCGTCACAAGAAGGAAAGCTATCTGGCGCCGCTCGATCCCAATTTTGGCGGCTGCGGGCGCTGTATCACCGACGCGCAGGGGTTCTATGAATTTCGCACCATCATGCCCGGCCCCTACCCCTGGCCCAATACGATGAATGACTGGCGCCCGGCCCATATCCACTTTTCGATCTTCGGGCAGGCCTTTGCCCAGCGGCTGATCACCCAGATGTATTTCGAAGGCGACCCACTGATCTGGCGTTGCCCCATCGTGGATACCATCCCCACCCGCGCGGGCATCGAGAGCCTGGTGGCGCCGCTCGACATGGCGCGGACGGTGCCGATGGATGCGCGGGCCTACAAGTTCGACATCACCCTGCGCGGCCGCCGCCAGACCCTGTTTGAAAACCGCATGGAGGGGCTTTGACCATGGTACAGCCGCTGGATCACCTGAAGGAATCCCCGTCGCAGACCGCCGGTCCCTATGTCCATATCGGCTGCACGCCGAATTTTACCGGCATCTCGGGGGTCTACCCGCAGGATCTCGGCCATGAGATGATCACCGGAGAGGTCAGCGGCACCGCGATCCGTATCACCGGCCGCGTCATTGACGGCACCGGCACCCCGCTGCGCGATGCGATGATCGAGATCTGGCAGCCGGATGCCGCAGGCCTGTTCAACAGCCCCGCCGAGACGCGTGGCACGGCCGATCCGAATTTCACCGGCTGGGGCCGCGCGGCTTCGGATATGGTGACCGGTGAATTTGCCTTTGACACCGTCAAACCCGGCGCGGTTCCGTTTGTGGATGGCCGCCTGCAGGCCCCGCATGTGACGTTCTGGGTGGTCGCGCGCGGGATCAATCTCGGTCTTCACACGCGGATGTATTTCCCCGACGAAGACGCGGCCAATGCTGCCGATCCGATCCTGACCCGGATCGAACATCAAAACCGGGTCCGGACGTTGATTGCCGAAACCCCGGCGGAGGGTCACTATCACTTTGACATCCACCTTCAGGGGCCAAACGAAACCGTCTTTTTCGACATCTGAGGCAGACCATGACCAACCCATGTATCCTATGTGTGGCGATCACCGGATCGCTGCCGACCAAGGCCAACAACCCGGCCGTGCCGATCTCTGTCAGCGAGCAGGTCGAAAGCACCCAGGAGGCCTTTGAGGCCGGGGCCAGCATCTGCCACGCCCATGTGCGCAACGATGACCAGACGCCCTCGTCGGACCCGGAGAAATTCGCGCGCCTCAAGGAAGGGCTGGAGAAACACTGCCCCGGCATGATCATCCAGTTCTCCACCGGGGGACGTTCGGGGGCGGGCAAGACCCGGGGCGGCATGCTGCCGCTGGCGCCCGACATGGCCTCGCTTTCGGTGGGGTCGAACAATTTCCCCACCCGCGTCTACGAGAACCCGCCGGATCTGGTGGCGTGGCTGGCCAGCGAAATGCGCCAATACAAAGTGACGCCCGAGGTCGAAGCCTTTGATCTCAGCCATATTCTGCAAGCGATCCGCCTGCATCAGGAGGGCGCGCTTTATGGCAAGCTGTATGTCCAGTTCGTGATGGGCGTGAAAAACGCCATGCCCGCCGACAAGGAGGTGTTTGATCTCTATGTGGATCTGGTCAAACGCCGCGCACCCGAGGCAAATTGGTGCGCCGCCGGGATTGGCGCGAACCAGCTGCTGGTCAATGAATGGGCGATCGCCGCGGGCGGGCACACCCGTGCCGGGCTCGAAGACAACGTGCGTCTGGACCGCGAGCATCTGGCGCCTTCCAATGCGGCCCTGATCCGCCGCGCGGCGGAGCTGTGTGACAAATACGAGCGCCCCGTGGCCACATGGCAGCAGGCGCGTGCGATCCTTGATGTGCCCCTGCGCAGCTGATCTGCCACCCGGCCCGTCGAGGCTGACCGTGAAACCGACCCGAGGATATGCGCCACCGTGAACCCGCTGACCGCAACCAACCCGTTCTTTGCAGGCCTGTTTGCCGATGATGACATCGCGGCCCTGTTTTCAGGCACCGCGACCGCCCGGGCCTTTCTCGCCTATGAGACCGCCCTGACACAGGCGGCGGCTCAGGTGGGGCTGATGGACCGGGATCTGGCGGCCGGAGCCCTCGCGGCAATGGCCGATTTCACGCCCGACATGGACGGCCTGCGGGGCAGTCTCGCCACGGATGGGCTGGCCGTTCCCGGCTATGTGCGCCAGCTCAAGGCCCATGTGGGCGCAGATCTGGCCGGGGCCGTCCATCCCGGCGCCACCAGTCAGGATCTGATCGACACGGCCATGTCGCTGGCAATCAGGTCTGCGAATGACATCTACAGCGCGCGGCTCACCGCCCTGATCGCTGCGCTGGAGGAGCTGGCCAAGGCGCAAGCAGGCCACCGGTTGATGGCGCGCACCCGCATGCAGGCGGCGTTGCCGATTGACGCCTGCCATCGGATCGCCACCTGGACTGCGCCCTGTCAGCGCCATTTGCAGCGCCTTCGGGCCCTGCGGCCAGAGGTGGAACTGCTGCAATTTGGCGGCCCGGTGGGCGACCGCCAGCGCAGCCAGCCGCATGGCAATGCCCTTGCCGCGGCGCTGGCGCAGCAGTTGGGCCTGCAGAACCCACCCCAGAGCTGGCATACGGAACGCGACGGGCTGGCACTTTATGCCGGGTGGTTGTCTGCGGTGACCGGCACATTGGGAAAAATCGGTCAGGACATCTGTCTGATGGTGCAGCAGGGCATCGATGCGCTGGACCAGACCGGAGGCGGCGGCAGCTCCGCCATGGCGCACAAGCAAAACCCGGTCACGGCAGAAATGCTGGTCACGCTGGCGCGCTACACCGCAGGCCAATTGCCCTTGATGCATCAGGCGATGGTGCACGAACAGGAGCGCTCCGGCGCCCTGTGGACGCTGGAGTGGATGGTGCTGCCTGCGATGATGACCTGCACCGGCACCGCCCTGACCCGTGCCACGGAGCAGATCCGCGCCATCACCCGGATCGGAACCGCGCCCTGACCTCTGCCGCGCCCCGGCGCCGTAGGAGACATGGAAAAGGAGCGCCAGGTGGCGCTCCCTTTTGTGCCATGTCCCTGTCAGACTGCGGCGGTTGGGCTCAGGCTGCCGCTTTGATCGGCTTGGCCTGACCGGGCGCCTTGCGCCCTTCGACGAGCTGCCTGTGCAGCGCGCTGATCACTGGTTTCAGATCTTCACGCTCGACGATGAACTGCACATCGACGCTGCGTGGTCCCTGTGACGCGCCGACACTGGCAAGCCCCACATCGGCAATCGCCTGCAGCCCACGGGTCAGCACCGAAAGCCCGTGGAGATCGCGCCCGATGGCCGAGGCCATGGACAGCAGCCGCGCCGAGATCTCGGCATTGGGGTAGAGCCGCGCCAGATCCTTTTCCACCCGTTTCATCACCGTCAGCGACGCATCCAGATAGTGGGTGATCGTATTGGCGTTCGAGGTTTTGGACACGATGCGCACGTCGTGGCGGGTCAGCACTTCGAGGATCGCGGCGTCATATCCTTTGACGCCGACCATGTCCTGTTCGAACACTTCCAGCGCGATGATATCGAGACCGGTGATCATCTCGACCGCCGGCCGTTCGGCGGGTTTGTCATCGATCAGCGTGCCTGGGTCTTCGGGCTCAAAGGCATTGGTCACCCGCAGCGGCACATCGGCCTGGCGCAGGGTCTTGGCGGCCTTTGGGTGGATCGCCTCCATCCCCATGTTCGACATCTGGTCCGCCACATCATAGTTGGTATGGCCCAGCTTGCGCGCCACGCCCGCGCCCACCAGGTTCGGATCCGCCGAAGAGAGGTGGAATTCCTTGTGAATGATCGCCTCGCTGGCACCGGTGAGGGCGGCCAGACAGGAAAACGTCACCTCGGAATAGCCGCGGTCGAACTCTCGCATCAGACCCTCGGCGCATTGGGCATAGCCGGTGACGATCGGCATTTCGATCGTCGGATCGACCCCGTCGAGCGCCTGCGAGATCCGCTGCTCCAGCGTCACGTCGCCCTCGTCCCGCCAGCCGGACAGGTCGACAAAGCGCGCGTTGACCCCGGCGCGCTGCAGCATCAGCGTGGTGACAAAGGCGGAATGCGCCTCGCCCAGCCCGGACAGCAGCTCGCGGATCTGCAGCATATGTTCAGCGAGGCGGAAATGGCCGTAGCTGCACAGGCGCTGCAGGTCGATCAGACAGTTGCGCGCACCCTCGATCCGTTCGGCCACAAAGGCGTCCGCCTGTGCCACGTCGCCTGAATTGTCCAGCACCGCCTTGTGGGCCCGCCGCATTGCGTCGCTCACCCGGGACAGGGCGTCGTGCCAGCCATGATCCGTATCGGCATCGGCGAAGCGGGCATAGACTCCCGGCTCGCCGGTTTTCTTGTGCTCCAGCAGGAGGTTGGTAATGCCACCGAAGGCCGACACCACAAAGACGCGGCCGTAGAGCTCCGCCTCTGTGCGGCGGCCCACAAACAGCGCCTCCACCAGTTCATTCACGCGGGACATCGAGGTCCCGCCAATTTTTTCAACGGTATGTGTCATGTCTCACCTGACGCTTATGCCAGCTCCTCGGCCGGCGCATAGGAGCCATCCTCGCGGTGGACTTCGGTGCCGGTCACGGGCGGATTGAAACAGCAAGCCATATGCAGCTCTTCCTCGGCCCGCAGGATATGCTTGTCATGCAGGTTCAGCGCATACATCACGCCCGGCTTGATCTCATGGGTCTCGCCGCTGGCGATATCGGTGATCGAGCCCTTGCCTTTCATGCAATAGACGCTCTCGAAATGATGCTTATAGTGGAACTGGTGTTCCGAGCCGGCTTCGAGCACGGTGATATGGAAGGAAAACCCCATTCCATCCTCGGCCAGCAGCATCCGGGTGGAGGTCCAGCGGGCGTCGGCGACGGTCCGGTCGCTGGTCTTCAATTCGTTGAAATCGCGTACGATCATCTGTCTATTCTCCGGTCGTGGCTTATTGGGCAGCGATTTTGGCGCGGGCGATCACGTCACGCGCCGCAACGCTGAGGATGGCAAATCCTTCGCAGAAGGTGGCTTCGGAGGTGGTGATAGGAGCCAGGATCTTCACCACCTCGTCATTGGGACCGGAGGTTTCAATCACCAAGCCCAGCTCGTAGGCGCGGGCGCAGATCTCCGCCGCCAGCTCGCCACTGCCGACATCGACACCCTGCATCAGGCCCCGCCCCTTCAGAGCTGCGCCCGGTATATGGCCTGCGACCTCCTGCAGGGCGCTGGTGACCAGTTCCGATTTCCGCGCAAGCTCGGTCGCAAAGGCATCATCGGCCCAGAATTTCTCGATCGCCACGCGGGCGGTGACAAAGGCATGGGTGTTGCCGCGGAATGTGCCGTTGTGTTCGGCGGGGCCAAAGACATCATGGTCCGGGCGCACCAGAACCAGCGCCATCGGCAGACCGAAGCCGGAGACGGATTTCGCCATGGTGACCAGATCGGGCGTCACGCCCATTTCCTCGAAGGAGAAAAAGGTCCCGGTCCGGCCGCAGCCTGCCTGGATGTCATCGACAATCAGAAGCGCCCCGTGGTCGCGGGCGATCTGCGCGATCTTCCGGACCCAAGCGCCGGAGGCGGCGTTCAGCCCACCCTCGCCCTGCACGGTTTCCAACAGGATCGCGGCAGGCGTATCGATGCCGCCTGATGGATCGGACAGCATCTTGTCCAGCAACGCCGCACTGTCGAGCCCGTCGACGTAGCCGTCAAACGGCATCCGCGTCACGCCGGCCTTGTCCATGCCTGCGCCGCCGCGATGGTAGCCGTTGCCGGTCGCCGCCAGCGCCCCCATGGTCACCCCGTGAAAGCCATTGGTGAAGGAAATGATATTGGTCCGGCCGGTCACCTTGCGGGCAATTTTCATGGCCGCCTCTACGGCATTTGCGCCGGTCGGGCCGGTGAACATCACCCGGTGGTCCATAGTCCGGGGCGCCAGGATCAGATCGTTGAACGTATTGAGGAAGGCTTCTTTGGCTTCGGTGTGAAAGTCGAGCCCATGGGTAATGCCATCCTTGAGGATATGCTCCACCAGCGCGTCTTTCATGTCCGGATCATTGTGACCGTAGTTCAGCGAGGAGCAGCCTGCGAGGAAGTCGATATAGCGGGTCCCGTCCTCGGTAAAGAGCTCCGACCCGCGTGCGGTATCGAAGGACGCCGTGAACGAGCGGCAGTAGGACCGCGCGTTGCTTTCGCGACGCTCGTAAATTGATGTCTCTGATGCGATGTCTTTTGACATCTCTTTGGCCATGTCTTTGGGCATGGGGAAATCCTCTTCGGAAAGGTAAAATGTTGATGTGATCTGGGGAGGAAGGGATCAGGCTGCGCGCAGCAGGGCCTTGACGTCACCATCGAGGGCAATGGTCACCAGGTGCTCGGTGTCATGCGCGCCGTCGAAATGGGCCTCTCTTTCGAAATGCGGCTCATCGCGCAAATCGCCGCCAATGTCGCGGGCGAAGCTGCGAAAGAGGCCCCAGGAGGCCGCATTGTCCTTGGTGATCGTTGTTTTCAGCACAGCCGCATCGCGCACAGTGTCGCGCGCAATCAGCGTCGCCAGCATCCGCTTGCCAAGGCCCGTGCCCCGCGCGGCCTCACCCACCGCGACCTGCCAGACAAAGAACGCGTCCTGGCCCGGGATCATATGGCCGGAGATCCAGCCGACGATTTCGCCATCCAGCTCCGCCACCACGCAGGTGTCGCGGAAGTGATCCGCCTGGATCAGATTGGCATACATGGAGTTCCGATCGAGCGGCGCGCAGGCCTTGACCAGTTCCCAGATTGCGGCCCCGTCTGTCGCGTCAGGTTTGCGCAGGCGGGGCTGTCGCGTTCGGGGTTTTGCCGTCTCGGTCTGCAGGATGTCTCTGGGCATCGCTCGCTCTCTCCAAATTTCATTCGCTTATCTAAATATAGCGGCGCAGCAAAAATTTCAAGTGGCTTAGCATATACACTCAGATCGCCCGCTATGATCCTTATTTATATGACCATAAATTACTTCGCAGCACAAAGCTTATCGAAGTATTTTTACTTCACAGTATAAATTTTCACCGGAATGCACACGCCATTGCAGGTTTGCCGCATTCATGGCACTTTGAGCCGCCATGGATGACCAACCGCGTGACAGAACCGATGACAGCCTGATTGCGCTCAGACGAATTCTGCGCGCAACGGAACTCTATTCGCGCAACCTCGCGCAGGCCTCGGGCCTGACACCGGCACAGTTGCGCGTCCTGCAGATCCTGGCCTCCCAAGGCGGCAGCGCAACCCCCAAGGAACTGGCGCAGCGCATGGGCGTCGCACAGGCGACGGTGACATCACTGGTGGACAAGATCGTCTCGCGCGGGATGGCAACACGCCTGCGCTCAGAAGCCGACCGTCGCCAGACCAATGTGGTTCTCGACCCCCGTGGCCAAGAGGCCGTGAAGGCAGCGCCGGACGCGCTGCAGCAACGCTATGTGCGGGCCTTTGAAAAGCTGAAAGACTGGGAGCAGGCCCAGTTGCTGGCCTCGCTCGAGCGGGTCGCAGCCATGCTGGATGCCGATGAAATTGATGCTGCGCCGGTGCTGACAACCGGCGAGATCAAACCCGGCGACCGCCAGCCCTGAGCACCAAGCCTCGACCACCCAACCCTGACCAACCAGCCCTGACCGATCGCCCAGCGCTACCCGCCTGGACCGACCACCCGGACAGCCTGCACGGGCAGCCTTTCCTGGCCACCCGGCACTGCCGCGTCACTACACCACCCTACGACATTCCACTAACCGAGACGTCCGCCGCGCCCCTCTGGCCGCCGCGACTATTGCCAGCAGGCATATGAAAACTGCCCGCAGGCCGGGCCGACAATATCGCCCGATACAAACGGAAACAGATACAGCCGGAAACAAAAAGAGCACCCCGAAGGGTGCTCTCAAATCTCTCAGCGTAAACCGGTTAGGGCTTATGCGAGTGCGAGGTTGCTCGCGGATTCACGTCCATCACGGCCGCTTTCGATGTCGAAAGTCACTGCCTGACCGTCGTCGAGGTGCTGGATGCCAGCGCGCTCAAGCGCGGAGATGTGCACAAAAACGTCGCGGGAGCCTTGCTCGGGAGCAATAAAACCAAAACCTTTTTGAGCGTTGAACCATTTCACGGTGCCATTGGCCATCGTGTCGTCTCCTGTAATAATGCTACCCACACAACGCGATAGCCCGGCCTAGTGTCATCATAGGAACAACTGGGCCGTGAGGAAACAGAAGGTCGTAAGAAGAAGCTTTGCCCGCCCTAGATGAGCCGTGCGACAGAAAAATACAAGCCCAAATTCGGCTGGTTCAATAATTTCCCCGCGAATTTTAACCTCAGAGCAGCTTTTTGAGGGGCCTCCAGGCCGTCCAAAGGTGGCCGGATCGCGCTCAGTCCCGCTGCCCCCAGTCAGTATGTGCCCTGACTGCCCCAATGACAGACCCAATCCACCCGATCAGGGGGATCTGCCTTGCTGCACACAGGGTTGCGGCCCGACCAGCCGCGGCCGCCGGAATATGATCGCCGCGCTGATATCGCGCATCGAACCTTGCATTTGTTCCCTGCAAAATTCACCGGTGGCGGATTCCTGCCAACCCGGGGCCTGCGGGCTTGGCAGACACAAACAATTGAAACAAAGTTACACCGCATCACGAAATGAACCGAGGCTGGGGTCCGCTTTGCATCACTCGACACATCGCCTGCGCAAAACGCCATTGCTTGGCGGGCTTCTGCTTCTTGTGGCCCTTGGCCTGTCCGCCTGTGGAGAGATGCCGGGCAGCAGCAGCCAGATCGACCCACACCGGCGGGCTTTTGCCGTGAGCGAAGCGCAAAGCCTGCAGGCCAGAGGGGCCAGAGTCTGGTGCGTCCCCTTTGCCCGGAACCTGTCCGGCGTAGAGATCCGCGGCAACGCGAAAACCTGGTGGCAGAAGGCTCAGGGTGATTTTGACGTCTCCAAGACGCCGTCTATCGGGGCTGTCATGGCGTTTCGCGCCACGTCGTCGATGCCGCTGGGCCATGTCGCCGTGGTCTCGGAGTTGATAGACGACCGTATGCTGCGCGTCGATCATGCCAATTGGCACCGCAACCAGGTCTCGCTCGGGATGACGGTGATTGACGTGTCGGACAAGAACGACTGGAGCAAGGTCCGGCTGGAAAGCAACCCCGGCGCCTTTGGTCGCGTTTATCCGATCACCGGGTTCATTCGCCCCAATAGCTGAGCCCCCGCCCCTTTTGGGTGCCGACCACCGCGACCCAGCCTATACGCCGGGCGCGCCATTTCGTGCGGCCCGCCCGCGTCCTCTTCTCCATCCCACCGGGCGGACAGGCAACAGATGCGGAACAAAATCCGATCTCCCTGCGTTGACAGGCAAATGCAGAATGGAGAAGACAAAATGGAATATGGTATTTTTGGCCTGCTGGTCCTGATCGCGGACATCTATGCAATCGTGAAGACCTGGAGCAGTGGCGCCAGCACCGGTGCCAAGATCGTCTGGACACTGTTGATCCTCGTGTTGCCGATCCTTGGCTTCATCATTTGGTTCTTTGCAGGCCCCAAAGGTCATACCGCTTAACGCGGTCGTGGCACGTGCACGTCCCGAACCGCGACGCTGAACGACCGACCTGACGCAAGTCATGAGACAAGACAGATAAGCCCCACTCCGAATGCCCCGGAGTGGGGCTTCTGCCCTGCAGAGGCCCGTGACCGACGTCCGGCCGTCGCGGCATTGCCCCTTCGCCGATGTTTGATCGCCGCGCTTGCGAGTGCCGGGATCAGTTGCCATCCCTGGCCGTCTGCCCTGCGGATGCGGAGGGATCGTCGGACGCCGGTCCCATCCCGGTCTCACTTCCATTCAGGAAGTTGCCGACAACGGCCAATGCCGGAATATGATCACACATCGACTTGAGACAGACCAACAGCGGAACCGCCATCAAGGCACCTGCAATCCCCCACATCCACGCCCATAGCACCACCGCCGAAAACACCGCGACCGCATTGAGGTTGAGCCGCCGCCCGAGGACTATCGGTGTGACGCATTGCCCCTCGATTGCGGTTGCAAGCATATAGGCCAGCGGGGCCAGCATCGCATATGACAGCGAGGGGAACGTCACCAGCGACACAGCCCCACATAACGCAATGCCGGTCAGGGCGCCGATATAGGGCAGAAAGTTGAACAGAAAGGCGATCGCCCCCCAGAGGGCGGGCTGCGGCATGCCGATCACCCACATGCACGTGGCGACAACCACGCCCACGCCCGCGTTGATCAGGGTAATGGACAACAGATACCGCGAAATCCGCTGCTCGATACTATACATGATCCGCAGGGCGCGGGTCTTTTCGCTGAGATTGGGAAAGCTCTCGACGATCTTGACATAGAAGATGTCGTTGGAGGCCAGCAGGAACAGTGCCAGCACCAGCGCAACCAGCGAGGTCGTCGCCAGCGACACCATATCGAGCGCGGTGGAGGTCACGATCCCCGGCTGGTCAATGGCCACCTTGACCACATCCGTATCTTCGGTGCTGGCGGCGATATCCTCCACCTGCTCCGAGGCCTGCCGAACCGTCTCCAGCGAGGTCATGATATCACGCAGGCGATGCTCCAGCTCCGCCCGCATCCGGGGCGCCTGATCAATCCACTCGGAGACCGGGCCGCTGAGCAGATAGATCCCCCCGGCCACCGTCACCGCGACGGCGAGGATCAACAACACCGCCGAGACGATGGGCGGCACCCCATAGCGTTCGACGCCGCGCGTCAAAGGCCGGAGCGTCAATGCGATCAGGATACCCAGTACGAATGGCAGCACCACATCCTTGGCAAAGAACAGCACCACGGCCGCACAGATCACCACAATAAACGCCAGAAAGTTGCGGATCAGAACGAGGTTCTGGCGCGGGGACAGCCGCCCCGCCCCCGATCCGGTGTCAGCCCCCGTTCCAGTGTCAGCCGCCGTTCCGGTGTCAGCCGCCGTTCCGGTGTCAGCCGCAGACGCGAGACTGTCGCCGTCGCGCCGCTCATCCTCCGGATGAATTCCTGACGCGCCTTGCGAAACCGCCCTCTTGCTGCTGTCATTCATTGCCTCTGCCCTTTTCTGACATGCCGCCAATACAGGGGGGATCGTGCCACGCCCTGCTCTCTCTCCCTACTCTTTCTCTAGTCTAGTGCCGACGCCCGCAAGCACCACCCCCGCCTGTTGCAGGGGCCGCCCTGAAGAATCCCGGTACAAAAGGAACCGTAGCCCCGCCGTCCGCATGTCCCTTCCATGTATGACGATCCGATCACCGACGCGGCATCTCCCGCCCCGCCCCCAGCCCGAAAAATCGGAAATCGACAAAAAAATGCGGAACCTTTCCCGCCCCTCTCCGTTGTCTGGATGAGTGTGGCCACCGACGAAGAGTGTAACTCAATGAGGAGAGTAACAATGAAAAATCTGTTGATTTCTACCGCTTTGCTGACTGCAACGTCCACCATGGCGTTTGCTGAAACTGCGATGTTCCGCGCCGAGGCGGATCCCACGTCCATCCATGCCTCCGAGTTCATCGGCCAGCGGATCTACCGCAGCGAAACCAATGTCGACTCCGATACGTTTGCCGGTGTTCAGGGCGATTGGGAAGACATCGGTGAAGTGAATGACATCGTATTGAGCCGCGACGGCGACATCGAGTCGGTTCTGGTTGATATCGGTGGCTTCCTTGGCATCGGCGAACGTCAGGTTGCCGTTGAAATGGACGCGCTGAAGCTGGTCTCCGACAGCGAAACCGAGGACGACACCTCCGACTACTTCCTCGTGATGCAGGCAAAAGCGGCGGATTTCGAGAATGCTCCGGCCTATGAGACCAATGCAGGTCACAACCTGGGCGCGAGCCTTGAGCAGGCCGCAAGCGACACCGCAACCGCGGTCGAGAACACGGCCAAGACCCTGCAGGGCAGCGCCGAGACGGCGGCCTCCGACATGGGGACGGCTCTCGACAATACGGCCGCTGACGCCGAACGGCTGATCGCTGGCGACACCGCCAGAACGCATGAGCCGATGATGCGGGACGGCTATGACCTTGTGGGCAACAAGGACCTGACAGCCGAGATGCTGACCGGTGCCCGGGCCTATGATGTCAAGGACGAGTGGATGGGCGAAGTGTCCGATCTGATCCTGAACGACAAAGGCCAGATCACCCATGCCATCATCGATGTAGGTGGCTTCCTGGGGCTTGGTGAAAAGCCCGTGAAGCTTGATCTCAATGAGATCGACATCCTGCATGAAACCGCCGGCGACGACGTCCGTGTCTATGTGCCGATGGCCGAAGACAAGCTGGATGCGATGCCCGCATACGAAGGCTGATACGACCGTTTAAAGAGTATCGGGTGGCTGCCCGGCCACCCAGTTTCAGTACCTTGGCCCGCCTGTCTGATCAGGCGGGCCATTTTTGTCCGCGATCCACAGTCCCCGACCTCCGGTCCCCCACAAAGTCGCCTACAAAGTCCCCTACAAAGTCCGCGGTCCCACAAGCCCCCGATCCCCGTAAAGTCCCCGGTCCCCGCGCAATGCGCTCAAAGACCGGCAAACAGGTCAGACAGACCTTTCTGAACATGTTCGAAGGTGTAGGGTTTGCGCAGCACGACCTTTTGCGGATAGTCGGACACCGCGTCGCCTTCGCCGCCATAGCCGGTGGCGAGAATGGCCGGAATGTTCAGCGCGGCGCAGGCTTCTGCCACCTTCAGGGAGACCTCTGCGCCGAGGTTGACATCCAGCAAGGCAAAGCTGATCTGGCGACCGTCCAGCAGCCCGAGCGCAGTGGCCACATCGCCCGCCGTATGGACCTGTTCGGCCCCCAGCTCGGTCAGCATGTCGGCCGCATCCATCGCGATGATCATATTGTCCTCCACGACCAGAGCCTCACCGCTCAGCGTGATATCGGTGGTCGCCACACGCGCGGCCTCGGCCACATCTGCCGCGTCCTGCGCGGCCTGCGCAATGGCGCGGGTCATCTTGCGAACGTGGAGCGTCGGCAGCACAAACGCCGCTTCGATCCCACTGGGGCGGAACCGCAATTCCGCGCTGCCCTTCAGCTCGAAGGGAACCGAGCGTTCGATGATCGTGGTCCCGAACCCTTTGCGGGTGGGCGGCTGCACCACCGGGCCGCCCTGCTCTGTCCAGTCGAGCGATGCGGTCCCGTCGGCATTCAACGTCACATCAAGCGTGACCCGCCCGCCGGTGTCGCTCAGGGCTCCGTATTTCACGGAGTTGGTGACCAGCTCATGCATGACCAGCGCCATCGACGTGAAGGCGGTGGGCGACAAGGCAATGTCATCGCCGGAAATCGCCACCCGCTCTCTGTCATCCGAGAGAAATGCATCCACCTCGGTGCCAATCAGCGCGCGCAGCGAGATCCATCCCCAGTTCTCCTCGGTCAGCTGGTCATGGGCGCGGGCGAGCGAGTGGATCCGCTTGTCGAGCACATCGCTGTATTCCTCGATGGTGACCGCATCGCCGCGTCCCTGGGAAATCAACCCCCGGATCAGGTTGAGGATATTGCGCACCCTGTGGTTCAGCTCGGCGATCAACAGCTCCTGCTGCTCTTCGGCGCGTTTGCGCGAGGCGTTGGCCTCGTCCGAGAGCTTCAGCACCACCTCCAGCAGGGTGATGCGCAGCGCCTCGGCGGCGCGTTGTTCGCCGGATCGCCAGGGCGCGCACTGACCGCGCACCACGTCCTGCCAGGCCTCAAAGCTCTTGCGCGGCGTCAAGCGGGGGCCATTGGGGCCCGCGATCACCGGCTTGTCGGGATTGCCCGCCCATCTGACGGAATGAACCAGCTCCCGGCGGAACAACACCAAATAGTCCCGAGGCTTGCGCGAGATCGGCAGGGCGAGCACTCCGGCCGCGCGGTCCGCAAACTGATCGGCCCTGTCGTACCGCGCCCCGATCTGGTGCGAGGCGTAGATCTCTGACGTCCGGGTGGTGTTGAGAAACCGCGCGAGGCCGAGAAACTCATCCTCTGTCGGGGTGGCGCCGATCGCCCTGAACATCCCGTCGACATAGACCACCAGCCCGTCATGCGGGATGACGGCGGCGATTTCATTGGCCAGGGACTGGAAGACATCCATCAGGGTGTCACTGCCCGACACCTGCGTCATCAGCGTGTCATGGAGGTCTCTGGCTCTGTCGAGATCCTCCAACTCGCGTGCGGTTTCCAGATGCGCCAGTTCGTAGTTGAACATCTGCACGAACAGTTCGATGGCGCTGCGACGCTCGTAATCCACGTGATAGGCGCTGTTGTGATGACAGGCAAACAGCCCCCACAGCTCGCCCCGCCGCAGGATCGACACCGACATCGACGCCCCGACGCCCATGTTTCGCAGATATTCCAGATGGATTGGCGACACCGCGCGGGTGATGGCCAGCGACAGATCCAATGGCTGCCCCGTCGGGCTCTGCGCCGGAATGATCGGATGGGTTGGCGCCTCCACATCGGGAATGATCCGCAGGAGGCTCCGTTTGTAGAGGGCGCGCGCCTGTTTCGGAATGTCGCTGGCCGGATAGCGCAGGCCGAGGTAGCTGTCACCTGCGCCGCGCAGGGATTCCGCTATGACCGTGCCGGTGCCATCCTCCTCAAAGCGATAGACCATGACCCGGTCCATCCCCAGCAGCACCTGCAACCCGCGCGCGGCTTCCTGGGTGGCCTGCTCCAGATCATTGTGCCGCTGCACCCGCGCGATGAGGGCCTGAACCAGGGCCGTGTCGTCCCGGTTGGGCACAGCGGTTTCGCGCGGTTCGAACTCGCAGACAAAGGTCCGGTCGGCGCGATGAACAGAAATGTCAAAGAGACGCCCATCCCCGAACACATCGATCCGGAACATGCGGGCCGCGCCCTTCAGATTTGCCAGCGACTGCACTTGCGTCCGCAGCAAATGGGTGAACTCCTGACTGAAATAGTCCAGGAAAGGCTGTCCGATCAGATCGTCAGCAGCCAGGCCCAACAGGTCGTGACAATTGACCGAGGCATGGGCGATCAGCCAATCCGACGACATCGCGAGGAGGCAGCCGAAGGACTGCGTATGCCCCAGAATATGGATCGGTTCGCGATCGCAATTGCTCAGGTCCACGGCCGTCATATCATACTGTGTATCGGGATCAGACATATGCCTGCGTCTCCTCAAAGCTGCGGTCGGCGGCTGTTTCGAACAGAGCGAAAAGCTCGGATACATTGCCGCAGATACGGTGTCCAAGCGCTGTGTCACCCGGGATCTCCGCGGCACTGGCACAGAAGTCTCTCCAGATCTCAATGTAGCGCGGCGCCGACATATAGCCGTCGCCAATCCCAAGCTCCGCGGCAGGACCGTCGGCCCAACGGCGCTGCAGAACCTCCGCCCCGAGGCGCGACCCCCCGATGACATAATCGAGAGCCAGCGGATGCAGCCGGGACAGATCGGGGGTGTCCATCCGCAGACAGGAGACGCCACGCCGATGCAGATCCGCCCGCGCGCGCGCTGTCAGATCGGCGATGGCCGCAGCGGTGGCGGTGCTGGCCTCTGATATGGGGCAGCGGGCCAGTGCCGCTTCCTGCAGGCGCAAAAACGCAATCGTGCCGTCAATATCGGTCAAATCAAATCGCGACACTGATGCATCCAATGCATCATGCGCCGTCCGAAGACCATGCCGCAGCATCAGCCTCAGGTTTTCGTGTGTGCTCAAACGAGTTCAACCTTCGCATTCAAAGGGCTTTGGTGAGTGGCGACCCTGCCCCGCAATCGCCTCTTTTTGCGATAAAATCACAAGGCTGTCATCCGTGCAAATCTTTCTCACCTCTGAGGACCGGCCTTCAGGACTGGCCTTCAGGACTGGCCGTCAAAATCGCTGCGGGGCTCACGATCTGTGCCACCAGATAGAAGTAGTCCGCCCTCCGGCAGGAGGCATGGCAGACGTAGCGTCACCCTCGGCAAAACCCGTCGGTCGCAAGACGCAAAGACTGCCGAGACTGGAAGTTGTCTTCCGCACCGTTAGTCGGCACTCTGACAGGAGCGCCTGCAGATGGTCCCTCGTGCGAGCGGACAGGGCGCCCACCCTCGATATCCCCCGGAGGCCCCATGGAGATTCAAGCCGGAACCAACATTGCACTCAAAGTCCCGCAGTACAAATGGGCAGACACCGTCGCGTTCTACCGCGATCGCGTGGGTCTGCCGGTGCGCAAGGAATATGACCACAGCACATCATTTGCCTTTGGCAACATGACGTTATGGATCGACTGCGTCCCCGCCCAAAGCCAGGTCGATGTCTGGCTGGAGTTGATCACCGACGACCCTGACCGTGCCCTCGACCAGCTCCGGAGCCCCGAGCGTGACGCCCTGGAACCGCTCGGCGATGTCAACGGCCACTGGACGTCGGATCCCGCTGGCGTGGTGCTGCTGGTCAGAGCCGACTAGAGCCATTGGCGGCGGGCGGGACCAGACGCCGCCCACGCCTCAAATCCGCGCTCCCGACAGGGCTGACTGTCGCGGAACGCGCGGCAGCGGGGACTTTGCGTCAGCCCGCAGCCACGGCGGACAATGTCCTGTCCACCGCCCGGTCCAGGGCCTCCAGCGCAAAGTCCAGCTCCGCTTCGGTGGCGACAAAGGGGGGCGCCAAAAGCACATGGTCCCCATGTTTGCCATCCCGTGTCCCGGGCATCGGATAGCAGATCAGCCCTTCCTCCACGGCGGCTGATTTGAGCCGGGCTGCGAGCCGGGCCGAGGGCTCAAAGGGCGTCTTGGTGCCCCGGTCCGCAACGAACTCGATGCCCCAGAACAGGCCACGTCCCCGGATGTCACCTACGTTTGGGTTTTGCTCAAATCGATGCCGCAGCTGCTGTTCGAAATACGCGCCGCGCTGGCGCACCTGTGCCACCAGATCGCGATCCAGAAGCTCTCGCACCACCGCAAGTCCCGCAGCGGCCGCCACGGGATGGCCCAGATAGGTGTGGCCGTGTTGAAAAAAGCCGCTGCCATCCGCGATGGCGTCATAGATCTGCCGGCTGCACAGCATCGCCCCGATCGGCTGATAGCCTGCGCCAAGCCCCTTGGCGATGCAGAGGATATCAGGCGCGACCCCCTCGGCCTCGCAGGCAAACAGGTGACCGGTGCGGCCCATGCCACACATGACCTCATCGAGGATCAGCAAGACACCATAGGCGTCACAGATCTCGCGGATACGGGAGAAATAGCCCTCGACCGCCGGAACCGCGCCGAGCGTTGCGCCGACAACGGGTTCAGCCATGAAGGCCATCACGCTGTCGGGGCCAAGCCGCAGGATTTCATCCTCCAGTTCCTGCGCCACACGCTGCCCATATGCATGCGGCGTCTCATTCCCATTGCGGTCCGCATAGTCATAGCAGGGCGCAATATGGCTGACATCGGTCAGAAGCGGCGCAAACTGGTGCCGCCGCCACGCATTGCCGCCTGCGGCGAGGGCGCCCAGCGTGTTGCCGTGATAGCTTTGGCGGCGGGCAATCAGATGGCGCCGCTGCGGCTCGCCCCGCTCCAGATGGTACTGACGCGCGAGCTTGATGGCGCTTTCCACGGCCTCGGAGCCACCGGAGACGAAATAGACGCGGTCCAGATCCCCCGGCGCATGCGCCACCAGAAGATCCGCGAGCGCCTCGGCGGGTTCCGATGTGAAAAATCCCGTATGCGCAAAGGCGAGCCTGTCGACCTGATCCTTGATCGCTTGCGTCACACGCGTGTTGGAGTGCCCCAGACAGGACACCGCCGCACCGCCGGAGCCGTCGAAATACCGCTTGCCGGTGGCATCGATCAGAAAACAGCCGTCTCCGGTCGCCGCCATCGGCAGCGGCATGTGGCAATGGCGGGGGAATACATGGCTCATGGCGACGTCCTTTCAATCGGGTCAATCGGGTCAATCGGGTCGATTTCGGCGATCAGGGTGCGGACCGACGCGGCATTGTCGGCGTGCATCACACCGTCGGCGGCAAAAAGGCTGTTTTCAAATCCGACCCGCAGATCGCCGCCACGCGCTGCGGCGGCCTGAAGGCAAGCGTGTTCTTGCGGACCGAAGGCACAGAGCATCCACGGACCGCCCCCCCGATGCGCCGACAGCATGGGCGTCAGCTGGCCCGGCTCGGACTGCTGCCCCACAGCGTAGCGCCCGAGCACGAAAAGAACACTGCTTTGCCCCTGCCGGACGATCCCCCGCGCCTGCCACGCGCGCAGCAAGGCGGCATCCTCGGCATCATAGAGGATATGCTGGACCTCGGTGCCGGTCTCGGCGCAGAGACCGTAGACACGATCCGCCAGATCGGGATCCCGCGCGATTTCCCGGACCGAAATCGACGCCCAATCCGGGCGCAGCGCGTTCAGGCAGGCCAATTGCGCGGGAACATCAAAGAGGCCCGCCGCCTCGGTGGTGATCTGTGCGCGCATCTGCGGCACCCGCAGCTGGAGTTCCGACAGGGTTTCCGCATAGCGCCCCGCATCAAGGCAATGCCTGCCCTCCCCGTCCCGGACATGCAGATGCAGCCCCGCCGCCCCCGCCGCATGGCAGGCAGCGGCCGTGTCGATGATCTCGGCCATCGTGACAGGCAGCGCCGGATGATCGGACTTGCGACGGCGCGCCCCTGTCGGCGCCACCATGATATAGGGGTCAGTCATGATTTGGGGGTCAGTCATGATATAGGGGTCAGTCATGATCAGCCTTTCATCCGGGTGCCGTCGGGATCAAACAGCGCACCCTGTGTGACCGTGGCCGCGACGCGCGCTCCGGCAATGTCGATCTCGACCTGCGCGCCATGGCTGAGCGGGATTTCCACATGCGCCAAAGCCACAGGTTTGCCCAGCCGGTACCCAAAGGCGCAGGAGCTGGTTCGCCCGACGACATCGCCTGCGTGATAGATCGGCTCGTGGCCCAGAGGAACCGCGGCGGCATCCTGAACCAGCAGCGAAACCAGCCCAAGGCTGGCGCCGGATCGGCGCCGCTCGGCCAATGCCTCTGCGCCAATGAACCCGCCGGATTTGCGGGTGGCGAAATCCAGCCCCGCTTCGATCGGGCTGACGTCGCTGTCCAATTCATGCCCCATGGCGCAGAACCCTTTTTCGATCCGCATCGACGTCTGGGCAAATAGCCCCGCGGGACGCGCGCCCAGCGCCACCATCGCCGCATAGAGCCGGGGGGCGTCCCCGACCGCGCAGCTGATCTCCCAGCCGGGCTCGCCCACATAGGACAGGCGCGCCGCGCGGACCTTGCAGCCGGCCAGAACCGTCTCGGCCTGTTTGAAATATCCGATATGCGTCAGGTCATCGCCCAGCGCGGTGACAATCCGCGCCGCCTCCGGGCCCATCAGGCTCAGGATGGTCCAGTCTTCCGTGCTGTCGGCGAGGTCAACATCGAACCCCTGCGCCGCCTGTCTGAACCAGCTCAGATCCCGCTTGATGGCAGTCGTGGCGACAAACAGGCGGTAGTGGTCCGGCGCGATCCGCTGCGCGGTGATGTCGCTTTCAAAGGTGCCGCGCCTGTTCAGAACTGCGGAATAGATGACCGACCCCGGCGGCCGCCCCATGTAGCCCGCACAGGTCCACAACAAGAAGGCCTCGGCATCCGGGCCGGTGACATCGATCTTGCCAAACGAAGACGCATCAAAGATCGCGGCAGCTTCATGCGCGGCTTTGACCTCGGCGGCTACGATGTCGAACCAGTCCGGCCTGCCGAACCCCATCGCAGGCTCCGCCGTCTTGCCGAAGTAAAGCGGCCGTTCCCAGCCGTAGACCTGGCCGAAATGGGCCCCCGCCTGCCGGTAGGCCTCGTGGAGCGGCAACAGGCGCAGATTGCGCGCGGTTGCAAGCTGCTTGCCCGGGTAGGCGATATCGTAATGCGTCCCGAGAATTTCCGGCGCGCGCGCCACCAGATGATCGACAGAGCGGAAGACGGGAGCGAACCGTTTGGCGTCCGCCTCGCCCAGATCATAGGCCGTGTGGCCATGTATGATCGCATGCGCCAGGTTCATCCCGGCCCCGCCCCCGGAGGCCAACCCGACGGAGTTCATCCCGCATCCCAGAAACAGCCCCCGGGTTTCAGCGGTCTCTCCCAGCATGAATGTGCCGTCGGGCGTAAAGCTCTCGGGCCCGTTCAGCAGCATCTTCACCTCGGCCGTCTCCAGCGCCGGAAGCCGGTTCAGGGCCAGTTCCATCATCGGTTCGAAATGATCCCAATCCTCGGGCAGCAGGCCAAATTCGAAGGTCTCATCCAAAACGCCCGGTCGGATCGGCTTTCCCATGGGTTCGAAACAGCCGACCAGCAGGCCACCGCTGTCGTCGCGAATATACAGGCGGCTGTCGTGATCCGACAGGGTCGGCATATTGCCGGTGATGCCCTCAACCGGCTTGGTCAGCAGATAGAAATGTTCGCAGGCCAGAACCGGAGCGTCTGCCCCCGCCATCGCAGCCGCCTCTCGCGACCACAGCCCGGCACACAGCGCGATTGCATCACACATCACCGTGCCTTGCGAGGTCTCGACGCCGGTGATGCGCCCGTCTCTGGTCAGGATGCCGGTGACACCGGTGCGTTCAAAGATCTGCGCGCCCCGCGATTTCGCGCCCTTCACCAGGGTCGCGCATACATCCGAAGGGCTGACCCGCCCATCCTGCGGTGACCAGACCGCGCCCAGCACATCCTCCGCCTGCATCAAGGGCCAGCGCTCTTTCGCTTCGGCCGCAGAAACCGACATTGCCTCGATGCCATAGGCATGGGCCAGAGCCTCCTGTCGGCGAATGTGGATCAGCCGGTCGGGCGTGGTGGCAATCGACAGGGAGCCTTTTTGGATCCAGCCGACGCTCTGCCCCGTCTCGCGTTCCAGATCCGCATAGAGGTCGACCGAATACTGGATCATCCGCGTCAGGTTCCGGGAGTGGCGCAGCGCCCGGACCTGAGCTGCGGAATGCCAGGTGGTGCCGGAGGTCAGGGCATTGCGCTCCAGCAGAATTGCGTCCCCGACGCCCATCCTGGCCAGATGGTACAGGGTCGAGCACCCCATGATACCGCCACCGATCACAACGACGCAGGCATGGGCAGGCAAGGGTGTGGGCATGATACTTTCCTGAATGGATCCGCTGCGGATCGGTGACAGTTCCTGAAAAAGGAATGCCGGAAAACCAAAGGCCGTCAATGTCCGCCAAAAATAACGTATGTTTTGACCGTGTATCAATGTGACGAGTAGAGAATCAACGTGGACCCCACACTGAAAACCCGAACACTTTCAGCACTCAAGGAGTGTCTGGCCGATCTGTCCCCAAGCCTGCGCGCGGTTGCGAAATACATCGTCGACCACCCGTCTGACTTCGGACTCGATCCCATCCGCGTCACTGCGCAGAAATGCGGAGTGAGCACATATACCCTGGTGCGCATGGCCAGACGCATGGGATACGAGAGCTTTGAGGAGCTGCGCAAACCCTTCCGCCACGCGCTGGTTTCGTCCACCGCCCTCATCGAACGCCCGGCCTGGCTGGAGACGATGCGGCAGACCGGCCCCACCGGCGACAGTCAGGCCGATGCGGCGGTCAATACCCTCGCCATTGTGCAGCGGTCGCTGGAGCATCAGACGCCAGAGCAAATGGAACGGGTCGCCGCGATGTTGCTGGGCGCGCGCAACGTCTACCTGACGGCCGTCCGGGCCAGCTATGCAATGGCCTACTATTTTCACTACGTCGGCCGCATGGCCTTGCCATCGTTGCAGTTAATTCCACGCCACATGAACAGCGCCATTGACGAGCTGAACGATGCGGGGCCCGATGATGTGATGATCGCCATCACCTTTACCCCCTATTCCCGCGAGACGATCGAAGCCTGCAAATACGCCCGTTCAAAGGGCATGCGGCTGGTCATGATCTCTGACAGTGACGTCATTTCGTCAGAATTCACCGCTGACGAGACCCTCGTGGCCTCGGTGATTTCGACCCATCATTTCGGCTGCTACAGCGGCGCCATGGCGCTGATCGAGAATTTGCTCGCCATCCTGGTGACCCTCGGCGGCAAGGAGGCGACCGCGCGAATCAAATCCTACGAGGACCTGCGAAAAGACAACAACGCCTACTGGATCGCCCGGAAAAAACATTAGTTTTACCGTGACAGGACAGGCGTTTTTGGCGACGCTCGTTTCTACCAACACGTGCGCCAAGCGCGGAAGTCAAATGTAGGGAGACAAAGCATATGACACTCAAACACGCGATCTACGGGTTTGCGGCCGTAGCCACCATGGGCCTCGCCGGTGGCGCACAAGCGGCGGATCAGCAATTCGTCACCATCGGCACCGGCGGTGTCACCGGGGTCTATTACCCGACGGGCGGCGCCATTTGTCGTCTGGTGAACAAGGGCCGCAAGGAGCACGGTATCCGCTGTTCCGTGGAATCGACCGGCGGCTCGGTGTACAACACCCGGACCATCCGCGCGGGCGAGCTGGATTTCGGCATCGTACAGTCCGACGTTCAGGCCGCGGCCGTCGCGGGCACCGGCAAATTCTCCGAGGATGGCGCCTATCCGGGGCTGCGGGCCCTGTTCTCTGTTCATCCCGAACCCCTGCACGTGATGGCACGCGCCGACAGCGGCATCACGGATGTCGCCAGCATGGCCGGCAAGCGCGTCAATATCGCCAACCCCGGCTCGGGCACCCGTGTGCTCGCCGAGACGCTGATGAAATACTCCGACCTGACCCGCGACAGTTTCTCGCTGGCGGCCGAGTTGAAGAGCTCCGAACAGTCGGCCGCCCTCTGTGATGGCAAGATCGACGCAACCATCTGGGCCGCTGGCCTGCCGAACGGGTCCAGTCAGGAAGCGACGTCCTCCTGCGAGGTCACGATCCTGCCGCTGACAGGTCCGGGCATCGACAAGCTGCTGGCCGAGAACAGCGCCTATGCAGCCGCCACAATCCCCGGCGGCATGTATCCCAACAACCCCGACGACATCCCGTCCTGGGGCCCGAAAGCCACCTTTGTGACCTCGGCCGACGTCTCGGATGAGGTGGTCTATGCGGTTGTCTCTGCGATCTTCGAGAATTTCGACGACTTCAAGAAACTGCACCCCGCCTTTGGCCGCCTCACGGAAAGCGAAATGGTCAAGGATGGACTGACGGCTGAAATTCATCCGGGCGCCCTGAAATATTATCAGGAACGTGGCTGGAAATAAGCGCCCGACGGCCTGAACAACCAACCTCTGACGCCTGACCGGGCGTCAGAGGCTTTTGCGTATCAATAGATTTGGGACACGGCATTATGGCACAAGAGGACGACATCAGGACGCAGGACGCCAATCTCGAGGACTTTGTCGCCGACAGCGATACAGGCGGGCGCCTCCCGCGTGACGCCTTCGGAAGAGCAGCCCTGTGGTACATCCCGCTGGTCTGGTCACTGTATCAGCTCTGGATTGCCTCTCCGCTGCCGTTCATCCTGCGCGTGGGGGTGTGGAACGATACCCAAACCCGCGCGATCCACCTTGGCTTTGCCGTGCTTCTGGCCTTTATCGCCTTTCCCGGACTGAAAAGCAGCCCACGCCACCGCATTCCGATCCCCACATGGGTGCTGGCGGTGGTCGGAGCGCTGGCCTCCTCCTATCTGTTTTACAACTATTCCGGTGTTGCGGATCGCACGGGCAACCCAAGCACATTGGACGTTGGCATCTCCATTGTCGGGATCATCCTGTTGATGGAGGCCGCGCGCCGCTCGCTCGGCTTTCCGCTCATGGGCGTGGCGCTGTTTTTCCTGGCCTATGTATTCTTCGGATCCTGGTCCGGCCTGCCGGAGGTGGTGCAATGGAAAGGCGCCTCTCTGAACAAGGCAATGAGCCACATGTGGCTGACGACCGAAGGGGTCTTTGGCGTCGCCCTGGGGGTCTCGTCGGGGTTTGTGTTCCTCTTCGTGCTGTTTGGCGCGCTTCTCAATCAGGCCGGCGCGGGAAATTACTTTCTCAAACTCGCCTTTGCCGCTTTGGGTCATCTGCGCGGCGGACCCGCAAAGGCCGCCGTGATCGCATCAGCCGCGACGGGCCTGATTTCGGGATCTTCCATTGCCAATGTCGTGACCACCGGCACGTTTACGATCCCCCTGATGAAGAAGGTCGGCTTCCCGGCGACAAAGGCCGGCGCGGTGGAGGTCTCCTCCTCCATCAACGGGGTCCTCACCCCTCCGGTCATGGGCGCTGTGGCCTTCCTGATGACGGAATATGTCGGCATTTCCTATGTCGAGGTCGTCAAGACCGCCATCGTCCCGGCCGCCATATCCTATATCGCGTTGATCTATATCGTGCATCTTGAGGCCTTGAAGATGAACATGCCCGGCACCAGCCGGATGCATCCGGTCAAGTTCATGCTCGGCGCGATCTGCATCATCGCCACCTCGATCGTCATTGCCGGCGGCACCCTGTTCCTGTGCGGCGTCATTGTCGACGTGGCCCAGTCCCTGTTCGGGGCGGCGGCCACCTGGATCATCGTGGCCGCCATGGCCGTGGCCTATGTCGCCGCTGTCCGCTTCGCCGCCAAGGGGCCGGATCTGGAAATGAGCCTCGAAAGCATGGAGCATCTGCCGCCGACCAAGGAGATCTTCAAGACGGGTATCCACTATCTGATGCCGATCCTGCTGCTGATGTATCTTCTGATGATCGAGCGCAAATCACCGGGCCTCTCGGCCTTTTGGTCGACCATCGCGATGTTGGTCATCCTTGCGACCCAAAATCCGCTGAAGGCCTATTTTCGCGGTGAAACCGATGCGATTGCCCATTTGCGCGCGGGCTTTGCCGATATTGCCGATGGTCTGATCATCGGCGCCCGCAACATGATAGGACTTGCCGCCGCGATGGGCGTGGCGGGCATCATCGTCGGCGCCGTGACCCTGACCGGCATCGGCCAGGTGATGGCGGAATTCGTTGAATTCCTGTCGGGTGGGAACCTGTTGGCGATGTTGTTCTTCGTGGCCGTGATCTCGATCATTCTGGGCATGGGGCTGCCGACCACGGCAAACTACATCGTGGTCAGCTCCCTGATGGCAGGCGTCGTGGTCGAGCTCGGCGCTCAGAACGGTCTGATCGTGCCATTGGTCGCCGTTCACATGTTCGTCTTCTACTTCGGCATCATGGCGGATGTGACGCCGCCGGTCGGGCTGGCCTCCTTTGCCGCCGCTGCAATATCCAAGGGCGATCCCCTGCGCACCGGGTTTCAGGCCTTTTTCTATTCGATCCGAACGGCGCTCCTGCCGTTCCTGTTTATCTTCAACACCGACCTGTTGCTGATCAATGTCGGTCCCTATCAGGCGGTCTTCGTCTTCGTGATCGCGATGATCGCAATGCTGTTGTTCGCGGCCGGAACCATGAATTATTTCATGGTAAAGTCGAAAATCTGGGAAAGTGCCCTGTTGTTGCTGGTTGCCTTCACCCTGTTCCAGCCGGGGTATTTCCTCAACAGGCTGCAACCGGAATTCGAAACCCGCGCCGCCAGCGAGATCTTTGACATGGCGCAGGCCTCGCCCCATGGCGCCTCCTTGCGGGTGCGGCTGATCGGCGAGAACCTGAACGGAGACCCGGTAGATGCGCGCTACCTTCTGCCGCTTGGCGACGCCGGGGCCGATGGCGAAACCCGCCTGTTTGACGGCGCCGGGATCGAGTTCCGCGAGGAAGACGGGCGGCTGTTTGTCGACAACCTGAACTTTGGCGGCCCGTCCGAGCAGCTGGGCATCGATTTCGACTGGGAGCTTGCAGAGCTGGATGTCGCGGCGGACCGGTTGCCAAAAGAGCTGTTCTACATCCCCGCGTTCCTGCTGCTGGGGGCGGTGTATTTCCTGCAGATGCGGCGCAAACGGGAACAGACAGAAGGAGTACCAGCATGACCAAACACATCCTCTGTGCCGTCGACATGGCCCATCTCGACACGGAAACGCATTTGTTGGCCGAGGCCGCGAAACTGGCCACATTCTATGGCGCCTCGCTGAGTGTCGTGTCCGTCGTCCCCGATTATGGCATGTCCATCGTCGGGTCCTATTTCAAGGAAGGCACGATGAAATCCGCCGTCAAGGCGGCCGACGAGCAACTGCATGCCTGGGTGAAACAACAGCTTCCGGATTTCCCGAAGGTGCAGCACATCGTCGAGGTTGGCACCGCATATGAGATGATCCTCGAAGCGATCAAAGTGTCTCAGGCCGACCTGGTGGTTGTCGGCGCCCATAAGCCCGATCTGATTGACCGTCTGCAGGGGCCCAATTCAGCGCGTGTCGCCCGCAAGGCTCCCTGCTCGGTCCTCATTGTGCGGACCTGAATGAAGACAGCAGCGGCCTGGGTCTGAAAAATCCATGCTGCTGCCGCGCCGCCTCAGGAATTCGCCCTGTCGGCAGGACTGCGGCGGGGAAATTCGCCGTTGCTCGCCACGCCCCGGCGCGCATCGCATCGCATCGCATCGCATCGCAGATACGACCTGCGGTCAATTATTCCCACAAGGCAAGTTTTTTTCTCATCAGGATTGTTGCCATCTGCTGTGAAACCCGGTCAAGTGTCATCAACGACCGGGGATTCGCTCAGGCTGCACGGACATGGATCACCCTGTGCCCGGTGCTGTGAGGGGGCTGACCCGGCTGCTGAGACGGATCACGAAAAGGGGATCGCATGCGGTATTCAGGGTTTCGTGTCCTCAAAGAGGCATTGACCGGTCACAAGGGATGGAGGCCTGCATGGCGCGACGCCGCCCCCCGTCCCGCCTATGACATCGTGATCATCGGCGGCGGCGGGCACGGGCTGGCCACGGCGCATTACCTTGCCAGGGAATTCGGCCAATCCCGCATTGCGGTGCTGGAAAAGGGCTGGATCGGCGGTGGCAACGTTGGCCGCAACACGACGATCATCCGCTCCAATTACCTGCTAGACGGCAACGAACCCTTTTACGAGTTTTCGCTGAAGCTGTGGGAAGGTCTGGAGCAGGTTCTCAATTACAATGCGATGGTCAGCCAGCGCGGCATCCTGAACCTGATCCATTCCGATGGGCAACGCGATGCCTTCACCCGGCGCGGCAATGCGATGATCCTGAACGGCGCCGATGCCGACATGCTCTCCCTGGCGGAGATCAAGAAACGCTACCCCTTCCTGAACACCGCCGATGCGCGCTTTCCGATCAAGGGCGGTCTGGCCCAGCACCGCGGCGGCACCGTGCGCCATGATGCGGTCGCCTGGGGGTATGCCCGCAGTGCCGACAGCCGGGGCGTCGACATCATCCAGAACTGCAAAGTCACCGGCTTTCGCATTGAAAACGGTGTCTGCAAGGGGGTCGAAACCACCCGTGGCTATATCGCAGCAACCAAGGTCGGCTGTGCCGTCGCCGGACATTCCAGCCGCCTGATGAGCCTGGCAAACATGCGCCTGCCGATCGAAAGTCACGTCTTGCAGGCATTTGTGTCGGAAGGGCTGAAACCCGTCCTTCCCGGCGTCATCACCTTTGGCGCCGGCCATTTCTATTGCAGCCAGTCCGACAAGGGCGGCCTCGTGTTCGGCGGCGATATCGACGGGTATAATTCCTATGCGCAACGGGGCAACCTGCCGGTTGTCGAAGATGTCTGCGAGGGGGCGATGGCGATCTTTCCCATGCTCGGGCGCGCGCGTCTGCTGCGCATGTGGGGGGGGATCATGGACATGTCGATGGACGGCTCTCCGATCATTGACCGGACGCATATCGATGGTCTCTATTTCAATGGTGGCTGGTGTTACGGCGGCTTCAAGGCAACCCCGGCCAGCGGCTTTGCCTTTGCGCATTTGCTGGCCACCGACAGCCCCCACCCCACCGCATCCGCCTATCGCTTCGACCGGTTCCGCAAGGGCCGCATGATCGATGAAAAAGGGATGGGCAATCAGCCCAATTTGCACTGATGATTATCGACCACCCCCTTCTTGGCCCGCGCGACAGTTCGGAATTCACCTATATGGGCGATGCGGCCTTGATCGATCGCCCCGACCCGGAGGCCGAAGATGCGGCGCAGGCGTTTTATGAATACGCCTATCTGCGCGACAACCCGGCCGGCTGGCACCGCGAACTGTGGTTCCATGAGGCAGGAGACCGCTCCTGGCTGGTTGTCACGCGCAACACGCTGACGCATGAAATCTCCAAAGTGGAGCTTGCACGTGACGTCGCCCGCAGTCGGGGGAGATCCAGATGAGTGTGGGATCCAGGACGCAGAAAAACCGCCTTTCGGGGGGGCAGATCGACCGTGACACCGCGCTGACCTTCACCTTTGACGGCAAACGCTATTGCGGCCATGGCGGTGATACGCTCGCCTCGGCGCTTCTGGCCAATGGCGTGCGCCTGATGGGGCGGAGTTTCAAATACCACCGTCCCCGCGGACCGCTTTCGGCCGGCTCCGAAGAACCCAATGCGCTGGTCCAGTTGCGCAGCGGCGCCCGTCAGGAACCCAACACACGCGCCACCACTGCGGAACTGTTCGACGGGCTGCAGGCCCGGAGCCAGAACCGCCTTGGCTCGCTGTCCTGCGACCTGCTGGCCGTGAATGACCGTCTGTCGACCTTCCTGACGGCGGGGTTCTACTACAAGACGTTCATGTGGCCCAAGGCGTTCTGGGAGCGAGTGTATGAACCCGTCATCCGCCGCGCGGCGGGGCTTGGTTCCCTCTCCCTCAGCGAGGATCCGGATGTCTATGACAAAGGGTTCCTGCATTGTGATCTGTTGGTGATCGGAGCGGGTCCTGCGGGGTTGATGGCGGCGCTGACGGCGGCCCGAAGCGGTGCGAATGTGATCCTTGCCGACGAGGATTTCCGCATGGGCGGGCGACTGAACGCGGAAACCCTGACCATCGACGACAGCCCCGGCGCAGATTGGGCCGCAGCCACTGTGGCGGAATTGGCCGCCATGCCCAATGTGCGCCTGATGCCGCGCACCACGGTCATCGGCGCGTTTGACCATGGCATCTATGGTGCCGTGGAGCGGGTCAGCGATCATCTGACGGTTCCGCATCCGGACAAACCGCGCCAGATCCTGTGGCGCATATACACGCAGCGCACGGTTCTGGCGGCAGGCGCGATTGAGCGGCCCATCGCGTTTCCAAACAATGATCGCCCCGGCATCATGACAGCCAGCGCCTTGCGCACCTATGCCAACCGCTATGGCGTCGCCGTCGACAGGCGTGCGGTGGTCTTCACCAACAATGACGACGGCCACCGCACGGCCACCGACCTGCATGCCAAGGGCATCACGGTCACCGTTGTGGATGTCCGCCCCGAGACGCCGCGCGCATTGGACTACGAAGTGCTCGCGGGCGCTCAGGTCACCGATACCATGGGTCGGCTCGGCCTGACGTTTGCAAAGCTGCGGCTCGCCGACGGCAGCGACCGCATCATCGAATGCGGCGCTCTGGGCGTTTCGGGCGGCTGGAATCCCAACCTGCATTTGACCTGTCACCACCGGGGACGGCCGCAGTGGAATGCGCGCCTCGCGGCCTTTGTTCCCGATATCCGTCCTGACAGCCGTCCTGACAGCCGGCCCGGCGGCCTGCCCGAGGGCATGTTCGTTGCAGGGGCCGCGAACGGAGATTTTTCGACAGCCGCCGCATTGGAGGGCGGCGCCAGAGCGGCTTGGGCCGCCTTGGATCTTGGCGGCGCCCGGCCTGAGATCCCGCAGGCCGAGGACAGGCCGGTGAACCTTTTGCCCTTCTGGCACGTCAAAGGCCCCGGCCGCGCCTGGCTTGATCAGCAGAACGACGTGACCGTCAAAGACGTGACACTGAGCCACCAGGAAGGGTTCACATCCGTTGAACACCTCAAACGCTACACCACCCTGGGCATGGCCACGGATCAGGGCAAGACCGCGAACCTCGGCGGGCTTGCTATCATGGCTGAACTGGCGGGCAAATCCATTCCCGAGGTCGGCACCACCATGTTCCGCCCCCCCTATACGCCAGTGGCCATCGGCGCCTTGGGGGGCCGCCATCGCGGGCAGCAGTTCCACCCCAAACGCCTGACCCCGTCCCATGCCTGGGCCGAGGAACAGGGCGCGGTCTTCGTAGAAGTCGGCAATTGGCTGCGGGCGCAATGGTTCCCCCGCGTGGGCGAGACCACCTGGCGCGACAGCGTTGACCGCGAAGTGCTGGCAACGCGCGGATCTGTCGGCGTTTGCGACGTCACCACGCTGGGCAAGGTCGATGTCCAGGGGGCGGATGCCGCCGAATTCCTCAACCGGATCTACTGCAACGGGTTTGCCAAACTCCCTGTCGGCAGGACCCGCTACGGCTTGATGCTGCGCGAAGACGGGATTGCGCTGGACGATGGCACTGCCGCGCGGCTTGCGGAGGATCACTTCGTTGTCACCACGACCACCGCCAACGCCCTGCCGGTGTATCGCCATATGGAATTCGTGCGCCAATGCCTGCTGCCCGATATGGATGTGCAGCTGATCTCCACGACCGAGGCCTGGGCCCAATTCGCCGTCGCAGGACCGAAGGCGCGCCGCGTGTTGGAAAAGATCGTCGATCAGGACATCAGCAATGCGGCCTTTCCCTTCATGGCCTGCGCCAATGTCACCGTCTGCGGCGGGCTGCGCGCCCGCCTGTTCCGCATTTCCTTCAGCGGCGAGCTCGCCTATGAGATCGCGGTGCCCACCGCCTATGGCGATGCCCTGATACGACGCATCATGGAGGCCGGGGCGGAGTTCGCGATCACCCCCTATGGCACCGAAGCGCTCGGCGTGATGAGGATCGAAAAGGGCCACGCGGCAGGCAATGAACTGAACGGGACGACAACGGCCCTCACCCTCGGGATGGAGCGTATGGTCAGCACCAAGAAGGACAGCATAGGCGCCGTGCTGTCCCGCCGTGAGGGGCTGAATGACCCGGACGGCCTGCGCCAGGTCGGGATCAGGCCCCTCGATCCGAGCGCCCATCTCCCCGCCGGGGCGCATCTGATGGCCAGAACCGGCCCGGTGGATGCCGCGCATGATCAGGGCTACGTGACATCGGCCTGCTATTCCCCGACATTGGGCCATCACATCGCGCTGGCCTTTCTCAAGAACGGCACCAACCGGCTGGGCGAGACCCTGCGTCTGGTCAGCCCCTTGACCGGCGTCGACCTGGCCGTCGAAGTCTGCAGCCCCCATTTCGTTGATCCGGAAGGAGACCGGCTCCGTGCATGATCTGACCCCCACACCGGCGCTTGGGTATGAGGCGCAAACCATCGGCACCGTGACGATCACGGAGAATTCCGGCGTCGCCTTGGCGTCCGTTGCGGCGCGGACAGGGCACTCCGACACCTGTACCGCAGAGCTGACGTCCCTCCTCGGTGCGGCGCCCAGGGTTGGACGGGCGGTTCTGCACGATCCCGAAGCGGGCTTCTGGATGGGACCGGATCAATGGATGATCGGCGCCCCCATGGCGACCCACGAAGACCTCGCCGATCAGTTGAAGGCCCGGTTTGGCACCGCCGCCTCCATCACCGAGCAATCCGGCGCCTGGGTGGTTTTCGATGTGACCGGAGACGCCATGCCCGACATGTGCGAGTTGCTCTGCAATGTCGCGATCCGCAGAATGACGGCGGGCGACGTGCAGCGCACGGTGATCCACCAGCTCGGCTGTTTTGTGATCCGCCGTGCATCTGATGACCATATCCGTATACTTGGCCCACGCGCATCGGCGGGCACGCTGCACCATGCCCTGATCACAGCGGCCAAATCCATTGCCTAGCGCCCTCCCCCCGCAGACTGCGCCCCCGGCAGACAGAGTTCAGGCGGCAGGGTCAAAGCCACGGGTGCCGCGCCGGTATCGAAGTCAAGACGCTAGACTCTCGCGCTCTGCCACGGGATACGGTCAACCGACCGCCGCAGACCCAACCTCGAACGCATAGGATCGTGATCATCGTGAAGACCCGCACATCGGCCGCCACCCTTTTTTCCCAAGATCCGCACAGCCTCCGTGAGGTCCGCGAAAAAGTGCTGGAGGTGGCGATCGGGCGCGAAGTGCGGGCCCATCGTCGCAAGCAAAACATCACCGTGGCAGAGCTGTCGGAGGCGACGGGCCTGTCCATCGGCATGCTGTCCAAGATCGAAAACGGCAATACCTCGCCCTCTTTGACCACCCTGCAAACTCTGGCCAATGCCCTGTCGGTGCCGATCACCGCCTTTTTTCGCGGTTTCGAGGAAGGCCGCTCCGCCGTGCACACCAAAGCCGGCGAAGGCGTTGAACTGAAACGCGAAGGCACCCGTGCGAACCATCAATACAACCTCTTGGGCCACATCGGCGCAAATGCCAGCGGTGTCATCGTCGAACCCTACATGATCACACTCAACGAAGAATCCGATGTATTTCCGACCTTTCAGCACGGCGGCATCGAGACGATCTACATGCTCGAAGGCGAGGTCAATTACCGCCACGGCGACAACGTCTACCCGCTCAAGCCCGGCGACACGCTGTTCTTTGACGCCGATGCCCCCCATGGCCCCGAAGAATTGATCAAACTGCCCTCACGGTATCTGTCGATCATCAGCTACCCGCAAAAGGCCTGACCGCCTTTCAGGGGTTCAGCGCGGGCGCCGGCCCCACGGCCCAGCCCACGCCCCCCCTACGCTCGACCCCACATCAGCATGGCCGCCGCCGCCTCTCCGCAATCCTTGCCCGCCCCATCAGACCTTCGGTCCCGGACAGAGCCTGTCTGAGATTGCTCTGTTGTGGTCGGGATCGAGGTCAAAAAAGAAACAGGGCAATTTTGATTTCGCCAAAATATTTTGCCTCTCGTTAAAATTTGTTTCCCCCAAGTTGATCCCCTGCGCGCAGGGTGATAGCGTCGGATTCGGCGAACCTGCGACGCGCAGGACATTCACGGAGGACAACGAAATGTGTGGGATTGTCGGATTATTCCTGAAAGACAAAGCGCTTGAACCGCAGCTGGGCGCTTTGCTGACGACGATGCTCGTGACCATGACGGACCGGGGGCCAGACAGCGCGGGGATTGCGATTTATTCAAATAACTCAAAGGATAGATCGAAGATCGTTGTGCAATCCGATGACCCCGACACCGATTTTGAGCAGCTCGATGCCAAAGTGAGTGAGGCCATCGGCGCCCCGGTCTCGCTCACGGTTTCCAGCACCCATGCCGTTCTCAGCATGCCGGATGGTCTGATCGAAAAAGCGCGCGCGGCGATTGCCACATTCAGCCCCACGCTTCGGATCATGAGCCGAGGCAGCGCGCTCGAGATTTACAAGGAGGTCGGTCTGCCCAAAGATGTGGCAGCACGCTTTGAGATTGGGCAGATGTCAGGCAGCCACGGCATCGGCCACACCCGCATGGCGACAGAATCAGCCGTCACCACAATGGGCGCGCATCCGTTCAATACGGGCGACGACCAATGCCTCGTGCACAATGGCTCGCTGTCCAACCACAACAGCCTGCGCCGTAAATTGCGCCGCGAGGGCATCCACATCGAGACCGAAAACGATACCGAGGTCGGAGCCGCCTATCTGACATGGCAGATGCAAAAAGGCGCAACACTTGGCGAAGCCCTGCAGCGCAGCCTCGATGATCTCGACGGGTTCTTCACCTTCGTGGTCGGCACCAGGGACGGCTTTGGCGTCGTCCGGGACCCGATCGCCTGCAAACCGGCCGTCATGGCCGAAACCGATCAATACGTCGCGTTCGGATCCGAGTACCGCGCCCTGGTCGATCTGCCCGGCATCGAAGAGGCCCGCGTCTGGGAGCCAGAGCCTGCGACCGTCTACTTCTGGAGCCATACCGACCAGCCCACACATGAGAAAGCCGCTTAGATGCAGACATTGGATATGGCGGAGGTCGCCCTGCGCGAGATGAATGCGACCCTGCACGCACAGGCAGAGACAAGCAATCAGACCACCTGGGAAATCCTGAACCCCAAGGGGGCGCATGCCATCGCCTGTGGCCTCGATGCGCCGATCGAGGTCACCGTCAAAGGGTCGACCGGATATTATTGCGGCGGCATGAACAAGCAGGCGACGATCCACATCAAGGGATCGGCCGGTCCGGGCGTCGCGGAGAACATGATGAGCGGCACAGTGGTGATTGAGGGCGACGCCAGCCAATACGCAGGCGCCACCGGTCACGGCGGATTGCTTGTCATCAAGGGCAATGCCTCGTCGCGCTGCGGGATCTCCATGAAGGGCATCGACATCGTGGTGCATGGCAATATCGGCCATATGTCGGCCTTCATGGCGCAATCGGGCACTCTCGTGGTCTGCGGCGATGCCGGCGAAGCACTGGGGGACAGTCTCTACGAGGCTCGCCTGTTCGTGCGCGGCTCTGTCAAATCGCTTGGTGCGGATTGTATCGAAAAGGAAATGAGGCCCGAACATCTGGCGCTCCTTGCCGATCTTCTCGAGCGGGCGGGCGCGACGGCAAAACCCGAGGAGTTCAAACGCTATGGCTCTGCCCGGGAACTCTACACCTTCAAAATCGACAACGCGTACTGAGGACCAGCCATGACAGATCCCCGCAATGGCGCGCCTCGCACGACGCCGATCCAATCCGCAACCTTTTCAAACCCGGTCAACGCCGAAATCCGGCGGGCGGCGGCCACCGGCATCTATGACATTCGCGGCGGGGGCGCGAAACGCAAGCTGCCGCATTTCGACGATTTGCTGTTTCTTGGCGCCTCCATGTCCCGCTACCCGCTCGAAGGCTATCGCGAGAAATGCGAAACCTCGGTGACCCTTGGCACGCGCTTTGCAAAGACCCCGATCCAGTTGGATATTCCGGTGACCATCGCCGGAATGTCCTTCGGCTCCCTCTCTGCTCCGGCAAAAGAAGCGCTGGGACGGGGCGCCACGCTGGCGGGCACGTCGACCACCACCGGCGACGGGGGCATGACGAAGGAGGAACGCGGTCATTCAAACAAGCTGGTCTATCAATATCTGCCATCGCGCTACGGGATGAACCCCGACGATCTGCGCCGCGCCGATGCCATTGAAATCGTCGTTGGCCAAGGCGCGAAACCCGGCGGCGGCGGGATGTTGCTGGGCCAGAAGATCAGCGACAGGGTTGCCGAAATGCGTAACCTTCCCAAGGGGATCGACCAGCGATCTGCCTGTCGCCACCCGGATTGGACCGGGCCGGATGATCTCGAAATCAAGATCCTCGAATTGCGCGAAATCACCGGCTGGAAGGTGCCGATCTATATCAAGGTCGGGGGCGCGCGTCCCTATTTCGATACAACGCTTGCGGTCAAGGCGGGCGCCGATGTGGTGGTTCTGGACGGCATGCAGGGCGGCACGGCGGCGACGCAGGATGTGTTCATCGAACATGTCGGCCAACCGATCCTCGCCTGCATCGGCGAAGCCGTGCGCGCGCTGCAGGATCTCGGACTGCACCGGGAGGTTCAGCTGGTCGTGTCGGGCGGCATCCGCAGCGGCGCCGATGTGGCCAAGGCCATGGCTCTGGGCGCCGATGCGGTCTCGATCGGGACTGCGGCGCTGATTGCGCTTGGGGACAATGATCCCAGATGGGAAGCCGAGTACAACGCCCTCGGCACCACCGCCGGCGCCTATGATGACTGGCACGAAGGCCAGGACCCGGCCGGGATCACCACGCAGGATCCGGAGCTGATGCGGCGGTTTGATCCCGTCGAAGGCGGACGCCGGTTGAACAACTACCTGCGCGTCATGACCCTCGAAGCGCAGACCATCGCGCGGGCCTGCGGCAAGAACCATCTGCACAACCTCGAACCGGAGGATCTCTGTGCGCTGACGATGGAGGCTGCTGCCATGGCGAAAATTCCCCTCGCCGGGACCGATTGGTATCCGGGCAAGCCGGGCACATCCTACTGACCAAAAACGAGGGCGCGGCCGGTTGGCACGCGCCCCTTTCCTTCCACCACAGGGACCCAGCCAATGACCACAGATCTTGCCCAATTTGCGGCCGACAACGACGTCAAATACTTCATGATCAGCTTCACCGACCTGTTCGGCGGCCAGCGTGCCAAACTTGTCCCCGCGCGCGCCATTGCCGAGATGCAGCAGGACGGGGCAGGCTTTGCCGGTTTCGCCACCTGGCTCGACCTGACGCCCGCTCATCCCGACATGCTGGCGGTGCCGGACCCGGAGGCGGTGATCATTCTGCCCTGGAACCGCGAGATCGCCTGGGTGCCTGCCGATTGCGTCATGGAAGGCACCCCCGTCGCCCAAGCCCCGCGCAACGTCTTGCGCCGCATGATCGACGAGGCCGCCAGCGACGGAATACGCGTCAAGACAGGCGTCGAGGCAGAGTTCTTCCTGCTGACGCCTGACGGCGACCGCATCAGCGACATCTACGATACAGCCGCCAAACCCTGCTACGATCAGCAGGCGTTCATGCGCCGTCTCGATGTGATCCGCGAAATCAGCGACCACATGCTGGAGCTTGGCTGGAACCCCTACCAGAACGACCACGAGGACGCCAACGGCCAGTGGGAAATGAACTGGGATTTTGACGACGCCCTGGCCACGGCGGACAAGCACAGTTTCTTCAAGTTCATGGTCAAGACCGTCGCCGAAAAGCACGGCTACCGGGCCACCTTCATGCCCAAACCCGTCGAAGGGCTGACCGGCAACGGCTGTCACGCCCATATTTCGGTCTGGGATCTGGAGGGCGTCACCAATGTCTTTGCGATGGACCCCAACGACAGCAGCCAGACGGCCGAGCTTGGCCTGTCCGAGCAGGGGCGCCACTTCCTCGGGGGCATCATGAAACACGCAAGCGCTCTGCCGGCGATCACCAACCCGACCGTGAACAGCTACAAGCGCATCAACGCGCCCCGCACCCTCTCCGGGGCGACATGGGCCCCGAATACGGTCACCTGGACCGGCAACAACCGCACCCATATGGTCCGCGTGCCCGGGCCCGGCAGGTTCGAATTGCGGCTGCCGGATGGTGCGGTCAATCCCTACCTGTTGCAGGCCGTCATCATCGCGGCCGGCCTGTCCGGCCTGAGGTCAAAGGCCGACCCCGGCAAACGCCATGATATCGATATGTATGCCGAGGGTCACAAGGTGCGCGGGGCGCCCAAACTGCCGCTCAACATGCTGGATGCCTTGCGGGAATTCGACAAGGACAAGGGCCTGAAGGCCGCCATCGGCGAAGAGTTCTCGGCCGCTTTCATCAAGATGAAGATGGAGGAATGGAACAGCTTTGTCAGCCATTTCAGCCAATGGGAAAAAGACACCACATTGGACATTTGATCCGGCCTGCCGTTTGCAACTGCGCACGCCCCCGCGATGGCGCCGGACGGGGTGCATCCCTGGCGCCGAGGCCCTGCAGAGGCCCCGGCCACAACCGGAGCTGCCGCGGGCCTCTTGCCGCAAACAGATCACAACAAGACGCATCGGCCTGCGCCATCCTTTGCAAAAGCCGTCACGCTCACTCCGAGGACCGCGTCAGGAAACGCGTCCATGTCGCAGGAAGGGACAGCTTAACTTTTGTTTGCTCGCGAGAAGAATGATGGACTTGAGGTCGCCGCCAAGATGCACTCCGGACCCCGGGTTTCGTCGGCGCGTCCCATGACCGCCGCTCTGGCCCTTCCCGGTGCCGGGCCTTCCGGCTCGGCTCCACACGGCGCCCCCGTGTATTCTGCGATGGCTGGGTATGCTGCGATGGCTAGCTCTCGTTGGTCGGACGATCCACAGGACGGCCCGCAAGTCGCGGCTTGTTCCCTTGACGGGCAGCTCGGCCAGAAAATCACCCGTCTTGCGGCACGTGCGGCCCTGGGCGACGCGCTTCAGGGAGAGGCATGTCCTGACCGCAGCCCCCGTCTGCCGGGTGGCAAATATCGGGTCACAAGATGACGGGCCTCATGCGTTTCCGCAATAACGGATATAATTCCGCCACTCCCGACGCCATGGTCCCGAGGCACCATATGCCATGGGGTGACAAAATTGCTGACAATCCGGAGGGCGGTCTACAGAACTGAACAGGTCTATTTGGTCACTCCGCCCCGAGCCAGTCGCCCGAAGCCGCTTCGGGATCAGGCGCCCCCTCCCCGGACGGATCTGCACGCCGCGCATTGGGTGCAATCCGTTTGCATAAACCATCCGAAATGGGCACATATTGCCGCATATTCTTTTCCGACAGGACCTCTAACATGAGCAACTACGCCCTCACCGTAACTTGCCGATCCACGCGCGGAATCGTCGCCGCCATCGCGACATTCCTGGCCGAGAACGAGTGTAACATCACCGACAGCGCCCAGTTCGACGACAAGGAAACCGGCAATTTCTTCATGCGGGTCAGCTTTGAGAGCGCGCGCGCCGTTGATCTCGCCAAACTGACCGAAGGCTTCGCAGAGGCGGCCGATCCGTTTGACATGGACTACGAGTTCCATGACGAGACCGAGAAGATGAAGGTCGTCATCATGGTGTCCCGGTTCGGGCACTGCCTGAACGATCTGTTGTATCGCTGGCGTATTGGCGCGCTGCCGATTGATATCGTCGCCGTGATTTCGAACCATATGGAATACCAGAAGGTGGTCGTGAACCACGACATCCCCTTCCACTGCATCAAGGTCACACCGCAGAACAAGCCAGAGGCCGAGGCGCGGATCATGTCTGTTGTCGAAGAGACCGGCGCCGAGTTGATCGTGCTGGCGCGGTACATGCAAATCCTGTCGGATGAGATGTGCCAGAAGATGTCGGGAAAGATCATCAATATCCACCACTCGTTCCTGCCCAGCTTCAAGGGTGCAAACCCCTACAAACAAGCCTTTCAACGCGGGGTGAAGCTGATCGGTGCGACCTCCCACTACGTCACCGCCGACCTCGACGAGGGGCCGATCATCGAGCAGGATATCGTGCGGGTCACCCATGCCCAGTCGCCCAATGACTATGTCTCTCTGGGCCGGGATGTGGAAAGCCAGGTTCTGGCACGCGCCATTCACGCCCATATCCACCGCCGGGTGTTTCTGAACGGCAACAAGACCGTCGTCTTCCCGGCCTCCCCCGGCTCTTATGCATCCGAACGGATGGGCTAGGGTCGCGCAGCTTCGGCCGTGCCAAGAACCGCCAAACGGTTCATGAAGGCGATTTCGGCTGGCTGACGGTCGGGATCCCGGGCAGCGATGGCCCCGCCGGGAGGGCAGAGACTGGCGCCGTCCCGGTGGCCCGCTTGCGGAGCTGCCCCCCTCCCATCCATGAACGGGCGCGCCCCTGCTGGCGGCAGGGCTTTTTCGGCCAGTCGCTTTTTCGGCCAGTCGCTTTTTCGGCCAGTGCCGGAGCCATGCCAGCGGGTGATGCGGTCGCGGGTGGAGGCGGGTTTGCGCGTCCACCCATGCTGACCCCCTGCAATAAAGCGACGCATCCCGGGCGGTCGCTGCGTTGCGAAGAGGCCATTGGAAATCCGCAAAATACCTCGACAAGCATTGAATTCAATAATATGATTTTATGAAGGTATCTTCGTGGAGGATCAGATGAAGCTGTCGCGCAGATCATTCATACATCACGCCGCCACCGTGCCACTTGTCGGGTCGCTGCCGACATTGGTCTCGGCAGACCTCCGTTTCGGCGAGGCGTCCATCACCACAGTGAGCGATGGTCATCTCATTCTGCCGGGGAGCTTGTTGTTCGATGCGATGCCAGAGGTGGAATTGCAGGGCATTCTCTCTGCATATGGCGTGTCGGCATCGCAACTTGCGCCGGAATGCAATCTCACGCTCTACCGGGACGGGCGCAATACGGTCCTGTTTGATGCGGGGTCCGGAGCGGATTTCATGCCCAGCGCCGGCAAGGTGCTGAGCGCGCTCGAAACGCAGGGGCTGGCGCCCGAGGACATTACCCACGTCATCTTCACCCATGCCCATCCGGATCATATCTGGGGCGTGCTGGATGAATTTGACGATCCGCTGTTTGCCGGAGCCACCCATATGATGGGGCGATCCGAGTGGGACTATTGGTGGGATCCGCAGACGGCAACCACCATTGATGACGCCCGTGTCCCCTTTGCTGTCGGCGCCAGGCGGCGCATGCAGGCGATCGAAGAGTCGGTGGTGTTGTTCGACGACCACGAGGAAATCCTGCCGGGCATCGCTGCGGTCGCGACCCCGGGGCATACCCCCGGTCACATGGCCTTTGAGATCCGCCACGGCACCGAGGCGGTGCTGGTCGCCGGAGACGCCATCGGCAATCACCACGTGGCCTTCCACCGCCCCGAGTGGCACGGCGGTCTGGATCAGGATCCCGCGACTGCGGCGGCATCGCGGCACATGCTGCTGGACCGGCTCACATCCGAGCAGATGACACTGGTTGGGTTTCACCTGCCCGGCGGCGGCATCGGGCGCGCCGAACGCACAGAGGATGGCTATCGTTTCGCAAACCTGTGATCGTCTGGCGAAGCTGTGATCGTCTGGCAAGCCTGTGATCGTCTGGCAAGCCTGTGATCCAGCGCCGACAGAAGCGGCAACGCCCCGGCCAATGTACCTGCCTATGTCCCTGCCGGTATCCCGGCCAACGTCCCGGCCGATGTCCCGGATGCAGGGCCCGCATCAGCTGCGGGACCTGCGTCTCGGTGCCTAGCCAAACATGTCCGCCGTGATGCCTGCGTACCATCCTTCGGATTCCTGATAGGTGGCCTTGCGCAGCTCCGAGCTTTCGCCGGTCTGCGAGATGAAGCCATCCACCTTTGCAATCTTTTCGTCGGTGGCCTCATAGGTCGCCCCAACCTTGACGCCATTGTCGGTGCCGATCAGGGACCAGCATGTGTTGGAGAATTTGGCCGGGAAGATCCGCGATCCGGTCAGGGCACCGCGAATGGCATTCGCACAGACCTTTGCCTGACTGTTGGCCGCGAAGCCGGATTTCGGCATATCGCCCTGGCTGGCCGCATCGCCCAGCACATATACATCGGGGTCGGCCTTGGTCGACATGTCGGCTGCGTTCACCGGGGCCCAATTGCCGGATGTCACCCCGGCCAACTCGGCGATCCGTCCGGCTTTCATCGCAGGAATGACATTGCAGACATCGACGCTGGTGACCTCGCCGTCGATGGTGATCGTCATGGCGCCCGGATCAACGGACACATTCGCGCCCCCGAAATCGGCGCCGATCCAATCCACCATGCCGACATAGTGGTCTGCCCAGCCTTCCTGAAACAGTGCCATCTTGGAGAATTTCGACTTTGGGTCCGCGACGATGATCTTCGCAGTCGGGTTATTCGCCTTGAGAAACTGCGCCACCATCGAGACCCGCTCATAGGGCCCCGGCGGACAGCGATAGGGGTTTGGCGGCGCAACCATGGCGAAGGTTCCGCCCTCGGGCATGGCCATCAGCTGCGCCTTCAGCAGTTCGGATTGCGACCCCGCCTTATAGGCGTGCGGCATGGCGTTCTGCGCCGTGATATCCCAGCCGTCGACGGCCCCTTCGACGAAATCGATGCCCGGCGACAGGATCAGCTTGTCATAGGTCAGCACACCACCGCCCGCCAGCGACACCTGCCTTGCCGACCGGTCCACGCCGACTGCCCAATCGTGAACGACATTCACACCTGCGGCGGCGAGCGTGCCGTAGGTGTGGCCGATGTCCTCGATCTCCTTCAGTCCGCCCAGGTAGAGATTGGAAAAGAAACAGGTGTAGTATTTTCGCGTCGGCTCGATCAGGACGACATCGATGGCGCCCTCGCTGTCCTTGGCAATGTAGCGCGCGGCGGTCGCGCCGCCCGCGCCGCCGCCGATCACCACCACCCGCGGCCTGCCCTGCCCCAGAACCATCGGGGCTGCCAATGTCGCGGCCGTCGTACTCAGGAACAATCGCCTGTCCAGTTTCATGTCTTTCTCCTCCCGAAAAATGTCACCCCAAAAATGTCACCGACCCAGGCTTTCGAAAAAGGCGGCCAACGCGGCAATCTCCTCATTGCCGAGACGGCCAGCCACCATCTGCATCACCGGATGTGCCCTTGATTTGGACTTGTAGGCAGACATAGCCGCCGCGAAGTCTTTGGCCTGCCAGCCCACGATGCCCGGGATCTCCTCGCTGGTCCCGTCGTGGCGGTGACATGTTGTACATTCCGATGCCAGATACTCTCCGTATTCCAGGTCTCCCTTGATCGCCAATATGTCTGCCAGAACGTCGGACCCGGCGGGCAAGGACGGCTGAGCCGTTGCCTCATTCGCCGCGAAAGCTGTTCAGGTATGCAATGATCGCTTCCTGGTCTCCTTTCTTCTTGAGGCCGCTGAACGCCATCTTCGTGCCCTTGAGATAGGACTTTGGCTTGGCCAGGAACGCGATCAGAGAGGCTTCGTCCCAGACACGCCCTTCCTCGCGCGCCGCCTGAAACACCTTGGAATACCTGAAGCCTTCGACGGCTCCGATCTGGCGTCCCAACAGCGCATTGAGCTGCGGGCCGGTCTTGTTCTTGGCGCCCGTTCCCACCGTATGACAGGCCTTGCATTTCCTGAAGACCTTCTCGCCTGCTTTTACCAGTTCCGCATCGACCGGTGCTTCTGCCACAGCCACAGCCACAGCCTCTGGCGCGACCTCTGGCGCGACCTCTGCGGTCGGCGCTGGGGCGGCGGCCGGTTCCGCGGGTGAGACCGTGGTGGTGCTCGTCGTTGTGCCCGTGGTGGTCTCAGGGGCGGTCTCAGGGGCGCTCATGGCGTCCCCGCCGCTTTCCGGGGTCACGTTCAGGAAGGTCGCGCGCTTGGTGATGGCAACGGTCTCCTTGCAGTTCGCCATGCAGGGCTCACCAGTCCAATGCGGATATTCCGTGCTCGGGCGATCATCAACGACAAAGCCATCGGCATTGTGCATCCGCACCTCGGCAAAATTCTCGTGGCTCAGCTCGAACTCATCATCCACCAGATCATTGGAATACAGGATATAGGCAACGATCGCGTAGACGTCGTCATTGCTCAGGCTCTGCGCGTCGCCGAAGGGCATCGACCGATGCACATAGTCCCAGACGGTCGAGAGATAGGGCCAATAGGAACCCACGGTCTTGACCGGGTCCTTATCCGCCAATGTGTCGAAGCCCCCGGCCAGAACCGGCCAATTGTCGACGCCTTCAGCAAAATCGCCGTGACAGGAGGCGCAGGCCTCGGCAAAGACCTCCTCGCCCGTGAAGACATCGCCGCGCCCCTCGGGCAGACCCCGCCCGTCCGGCAGGATATCCACGTCCCAGGCATGGATTTCTTCGGCGAGCGCGCTGCGGCCCAAGCCCAAGGGCCCATCTTGCGCGGGGGCGGGACGAGACAGGGACCCGCCGACCTTGGCCCGGTCTGCCATGGCCGCCTCGATCTCTGCGACCTTCTGGGCCAATTCCTCGGCGCGGCCTGCTTCTGCTGCGGCCATGCGCCGTGCATCCGCACGTGCGCTGTCCAGCGTCTCGACCCGCGCCTGCAACATTTCCAGCTTGTTTTCCGCATGTTGCCGATTGGCAAGAAAGACCGCCGCCGCGAGGAGCAAGGCTGTGCCACCAAAGGCCGGAAGGAAGACCTGACTAAGAGACTTCGACATTTTCCGCGATCCCTTTCCCATTCACGTACCAAGTCTGAATGCAGTTGTTGTGGTAGACTGAATTCTCGCCGCGTGCGTCCCGCAGCTGGGTTTTTGTGGGCTGCACATAGCCGGTTTCATCGATGGCACGCGACTGCAGCAACAGGTCTTCGCCGTTCCATTCGGCATCCAGATAGAACCGGGTCAAGGCCTTGGTATCGCCCTGTTTTCCCAGCCGGGCGGTCTGCCATGTGATGCCGCCATCCTGGGACACATCCACGCGGGTGATCCTGCCGTGGCCGGACCAGGCCAGCCCGGAGATGACCAATGGGCCCGGACCATGGCGTATCGGCGATTGCGGGCTGGGCGAGGTGATCACCGATTTGGCATCCATCACCCAGGTCCATTTTCGCGCCGTTCCATCCTCGAGCACATCGGTGTATTTGGACGTCTCCTCGCGGCTCTCGACGGCCATGTCGCTGACCTCTATGCGGCGCAGCCACTTGACCCACATATTGCCTTCCCAGCCCGGAACCACCAGACGCACCGGATATCCATGTTCCATCCGCAAGGCTTCGCCATTGGCCTTGAAGGCAACCAGCACATCGTCGAGCGCTTTTTCCATCGGGATGGACCGCCCGTTGGACGAGGCATCCGCGCCTTCGACGTAGACCCATTTGTCGGTCAGATCACCGGCGGCCTCCAGTCCGGCCTCGGCCAGAAGACTGCGCAGAGGGACGCCGGTGTATTCCATATTGTGGATCATGCCGTGGGTGAACTGGACACCGTTCAGCTGCGCCCCGGCCCATTCCATGCCGGAATTGGCAGCGCATTCGCAGAAATACACGTGGTTTTCGCGCGGAAAGCGTTCCAGATCTTCGTAGGTAAACACGAGGGGGCGATCCACAAGCCCGTTGATCATCAGACGATAGTCTTCCTTGCGCAGCTCAATGGCCCCGGAATGATGCCGTTCAAAGGCGCAGCCCTGCGGCGTGATCGTCCCGTCCAGCGCGTGGATCGGCGTGAAGTTGATCGAGGAAATGGGCGAGGCCGTCAGCCATTCCACGTTGCGACGCACGACATCGGACTCAAATCTGATTGGCAGGCCATAGGGGGTCTCGTCGACGCCGACGCCGGTGAGGGTCGCCCAGTCCTGCAGCTCGGTGATCAGCGGGTCCGGCGCCTGCGCCACCGCGGACCCCGCCACGGTTCCAGCCGCTGCAGCAGCGGAGCCCCGCAGGAAGGCGCGGCGGGATGGTTTGAACAGATCAGCCATGGTTCAAAGTCTCCAGTTTCACTCAGGTGCCGACGACTTCGACACTGTTGTTGTCGTCCACGGTCACGGTGCCGAGACGCGCGATATGACGCTCGACCACATCCCAGATCTGCGGACCTTCGGTGCCTTCGTTGACGCTGGCCCAGCCGGCCACGACGTAGGAATGGGCCGGATCGATCCGCGCGCCGGTCTTCAAGAGCGTCATGTTGGAAATCCGCTCTCCCTGCGGTTTGGACACATCGATCCGGTAGCCGAGCCCCCCCGTCCGCACCATATCGCCGCCCTGCTGGTAGTAGGGATCGGCGTTGAAGATGTTGTCGGCGACATCTTCCAGCACCACCTTGAGGAATTCGCCCGTCATTTCCGTGCGATATGCCTTGCCGTAGGACATGGACGTCACGCCGAAGATATCCTCGCGGGTGATGTCCTGTCCGGGAATGAGCGAGGGCCCCCACCGCACGCCGGGGCTGAGCGCGATTTCCGCATCGCGTTCCGACAGCAGCGCATCACAGATCAGGTCATCCCAGGTCCCGTTGAAATTGCCACGCCGGTAGAGCAGGCTGTCGGTACGCCCGATGACTTCGCGCATCTCGGTCAGATAAGGCGCACGCTGCGCGTCAATCAGCGCGGTCATCTCGGGATCCGGTGCGATCACATCCGAGAAGATCGGGATCAGCTTGGTGCGATAGCCCATCATGCGGCCATCCCGGATGTCCAGGTCGACGCGGCTGACGAATTTTCCGTTCGAACCGGATGCGATAATGATGGTTTCGCCAACCACAACGGGCTCCGGCAGGGCATCATGGGTGTGACCCGACAGGATCACGTCGATCCCCGGCACCACGCTGGCCATCTTCTTGTCCACGTCAAAGCCGTTGTGGCTGAGGACGACCACGCAATCCGCCCCCTTGGCGCGGACTTCTTCGACCATCGCGGCCATATTCTCGTCCCGGATACCAAAGGCGTATTCGGGGAACATCCAGCCCGGATTGGCGATCGGCATATAGGGAAAGGCCTGACCGATGACCGCGATCCTGCTGCCGCCCCGGTCGAACATCTTGTAGGGCGGAAACAGATCCACCGGCTCGTCCCATTCGGCATCAAAGATGTTCTGGCCCAGCGCGGCAAAGGGCAGGTTTTCGACGATCTCGTTGACCCGGTCACTGCCCAGAGTGAATTCCCAATGGAAGGTCATCGCATCCGGCTCGAGCGCGTTCATGACATTGACCATGTCCTGACCAGCGGTTTTCCAGCAGGTGTAGGAGCCGTGCCAGGTGTCACCGCCATCCAGCAGGATCGCGTCGGGCCGGTCAGCCCGAATGGCTTTGATCACCGTCGCCACCCGGTCCAGCCCGCCGACGCGCCCATAGCCGCGCGCGAGGGCCGCAAAATCGCCCGAGCTCAAGGCGTAATGGGACGGAGAGCCGTCCTCGATGCCGTATAATGCCCGAAACGCCGCCCCTGTCACATGGGGAACGGCGCCCGTGTTGCCGCCGACACCGATGTTGATCGACGGTTCGCGAAAATAGATCGGTTTCAGTTGCCCGTGGATATCGGTGATATGGATGAGAGACACGTTCCCGAAGGTCTCGAACTCCAGCAGCTGATCCTGGCTCAACGCCTGTTGCGCCGCCAGTCTGGACCAATTGCCGAACCCCGAGCCTCCGAGAATGGCGGACGCGGCCATTCCGACCTGTAGAAAATCGCGACGCGAGATCATATGCGTTCCAGCTCCATATTACATATTCGTATACGTGATTTTGTTTGGTGCAGAAGGGCCCGACACGCATGCGTATCGGGCCGCTCGGGAAGGCTAGTTGCGGACCGACGGGCCCTCGACGCTCAGCCCGTTGCCGCGCGACGCGACATAGAGTTCCAGCGCAATGAATTCGGTGGACCCGGGCTTGTAGGTCTCGGCGCGGGTATCGCGCACGCAGCCCTTGAACCGGCCATGCACGGAATTGAGCTTGGTGTTCTTCAGGCGATAGGTGGGAAAGCCATTGATCTGTCCCTGGCTCAGGTGGTCGGCGCGGATCATCAGCCCATAGCTGTCTTCATGGCAATTCGCACAGGAGAGTTCGAGCTGGCCGGTGCGCGTGTAATAGAGCTCCTTGCCCATTTCCCAAGTCGACTGTGCCGGGCCGTCGATCGCCACATTGACCGGCAGGCCGCGCGACACGGAGGAGATCAGCCCCACCATCGCGGCCATGTCGCCCCCGGTATAGTTCCAGCTGTCTGCGCCCATCTGGTTTTCGCGGCAGTCATTGATCTGATGCTCCAGCGTGCGCACTTCGCCGGCTGTTTCGCTCCATTTGGGATAGACGGCGCGAACCCCGCGCATGTTGTCCACATCATCATGACAGGTGCCGCAGGATTTGCCTTCGGTTCCCTCCACCTGATCCCAGGCCTCGGCTGCGGCCTCGACGAAGATCATCGCCGGGTTGTCGAAATCATCCATCTGCATGGATTGGGTTTCATCCGAGCGAAACCGCCATCCGGAATAGATCGTGTCGACATCGTCCAAATGCGCAGGGGCCGCAGCCTCGGTCATGATCTCGATCTCGCCGTTGATCGTCAGACTGTCTTCGTCCGGATCAGCGCTGGCTGAGGCGGCACATAACGTCGCCACCGTCACAGCCATGGCGCGGGTCAGTATCTGGGGTCGTTTCACCTTGAGTCCTCCCTGGCGCGCGCGACATGTCACGCGATGTTGATGGATTTCTTTGTCTCGTAGACAGAGCCATCGTCGTCATACCAAATGAAGTGGAACTCCCCCGCTTCCGGCACCAAGGCCTCAAACTGGAAATAGGGATTGGTCGAAATCGCCGGTTCCAGAGTCACATCGATGATATTCTGTCCATTAAACTCCGCCACAAAGCGGTTGATAATCGAGCGCGGAATGATGTTGCCATCATCGCCCTTGCGCTGACCACTTTCCATCTTGTGACTGATCAACGTCTTGATCGTGATGGCTTCACCGGCCGCTGCCGTCTTCGGGACCTTGACCCGGGGTTTCACTCCAGATGCCATGATATCTCTCCTTGCTGTCCGGATTTTCTGACTCAGCCACCGCAGCCGCCGATGGTGACCTTGACGTTTGCCTTGGCGATCTGGAACGATCCGTCCTCCATCTTGGCAATCGCCACGACATTCTGCGTCCCGGCCAGCCTGATGCGTGTGGAGGCGCTGCTGGAGGCGCTCAGCGGTCCGAACCTGAAGGTCGCCACACTCGGAACCGGGTTGCCGTCCGCATAGAGGGTGATCTCGACCGCGCCGGGCGCATCGACCGAGACCGGAACCGTATTGCCGTTCTCGGCAATTTCGGGTGCTGTGAGCGTGATCGCCCCCTCGCCCATCTCCGCCCCGCCGGTCAGCGATGCGATTGCGTCATCGGTCAGATTGGCAAAGGCGGGCACCCCGGCGAGCGTGGTGAAAGCATATGTCCCGGCCCCGAGGATCAATAGGTTTCGTCGTGTCAGTGTCATGAGAAGCTCCTCCCTTTGAAAGATCACTCTTCTTTCAATGTGTTGAGATAGGCGACGACATCTTCGACCTGCTGGGCCGTCAAAAGCGGCTGCACCTCGCCGTCACTATGGGCCTTGCCTGTGTAGGCATCCCCGAGGCGAATAAACCCATCGACCCGGTAGAAAGATGGCATCATGCTGTCTTCGAACATGATTTTCGCATTCGCCACGATGCCGCGAAGCTCGGCCTGCGACCAACGATCCGCGACGCCGTCCAGCGGCGGGCCAATTTCACCGTGAAATGGCAGATGGCTGAGCGCCGAGACCTGGTGACAGGCAATGCAGTTGCCAGACCCCTTGTTCATCAGTTCAGCACCAACCACCGGATCCCCGGACACACCACTCAGCGATGCCTCCACGGCGCCATCGACGAAGACGACTTCGTCAGGTTTGATAACATCTGACCACGCGGCTGTTGCAGCTATCATCGCGGCGATAGCGAGTCCTGTTGCGGATTTCATGTGCTCTCCCTAGGTTCGATTCCTCTCCTCGGTACCAGCACACTACGGCACACAATTCGGCCAACGCAACAACAAATTCACTTACGTGAATTTTTCGATCTGTTTGCAGGTGCAGAAAAATTCGCAAGTCTCTGTCGCCAGGAGCGCAAATTCAGCCGCCTTGTTGCGCAAACATCCGCGCATGGTATTTCTGGAAGGATTCCTCACCGGCATAGCCCCTCTCGAGGATCCAATTCAGCAGGTTGAACGTGGTCCAGCGCCCGAACGCGCCAGGCATCATGGCCACCGCAGCCTCGGCCGCCGTTTGCCCCTGCTCCACCTCTGCGTCGAAGAAATAGAGGCTCGGCGTGAACAGGGCCCCCCACCGTTTGACCATGTCTTTTTCCGGCAGCGCCTGGCCGTCAAAATCGGTGACCTCCACATCCCCGAACATATTGATCTGCACAACAAAATAATTGTCTTCGAGCATCTGCCGGATCGAGGGAATGACAAAGACGTCCTCATGCATCTTCTTGCAGTAGATGCAGCCACGCTGTTCAATCAGGAGCATCAGCGTTTTGCCTTCGGAATTGGCTTCGGCCAGATCCTCCCGGAGATCCTTGAACGTTTCCCGCATCCAGGGCGCCTTGTGCAGCCCATCGTCTCCGACCTCGGCCAAGGCGCCGGTGGTGGTGGCAGTGGCGGTCATCCACAGAGCCACAATCATCATACAAACGCGTTTCATCACACTCCCTTTCACATTTACCCCAAGGTGGAAAACCACGGCACATTGATCAGCAGCCATTCTGCGATCAGGCTGACGGAATTGGTTGCAATCAGGGCTGCAAACAGAACCAGGAACGCTCCCATGAGCTTCTCGACCAGCCCGAGGTAGGGCCGGAACCGGACCATCCAGCGCATGAAGGGGCCCACAAACAACGCGGCCAGAACAAAGGGCGACGTCATCCCGATGCCATAGGCCATCAACAGAAGCGCCCCCTCGCCAGCGCTGTCCTGGCCTGCGGCCGTGAACAGGATCGCCGCCAGAACCGGACCCACGCAGGGGGTCCATCCGAAGGCAAAGGCCAGCCCGATGGTATAGGCTCCGACGAGGCTGAGATTGTCGGTGCTGCCGGTGTCGGCCCGGAATTGCCGGTACAGGACCCCGATTTTCAGCAGGCCGAGAAAGTGCAGCCCCATGGCCAGAACAACCGCCGCCGCCCCCCAACGCAGAATATCGAAATACTCCCGCACCGCATTCCCGAAGGCCGTGGCCGTGGCGCCAAGCCCGACAAAGATCGTGATGACGCCAAGCGCGAAACAGACGGCAGCCAGGACCGCACGCAAGCGGATGTGCCCGGGAATCACGCCAGTCGCAGAAATCTGGTTCATGCCCACCCCGGCGAGGTAGCTGAGGTAGAAGGGAACGATAGGCAAAATGCAGGGTGATAAAAAAGACAGCAGCCCCGCAAAAATTGCGCCCAGAATCGTGATATCGAACATGAGTCGCAAGGTCTCCGGCTTGATGTATTCACAAATTAGATTATTTATAGAGCAAATGGGTCATCAAACAAAGGCATCATATAGGATGCGTAGACTTCTGATCTCGGGGCTGCTGGCTCTGCTTCCCGCCGCGGCGCCCGCGGAAACGGTACTTCTGATGGCCGAAAAAAGCGGCTGCTATTGGTGCGCCAAGTGGCATCAGGAGCTGGGCGGGATCTATCCCAAAACGCCGGAGGGCCGCACCGCGCCCCTGCTCCGCTATGAGCTGCATGCGGCATCCCCCGATGCAGACCTGGCCCGAACGGTGCAATATACGCCGACTTTCATACTCGTCGACGACGGGCAGGAGGTCGGCAGAATAGAAGGCTATCCCGGTGAGGACTTCTTCTGGGGGATGCTTACGTCGCTTTTCCTTCGGGCAGAGATCTCCTTGGACCATGCGAGCTAATCGGATATGACGACAGACATGACTGCTACCCCGGATACCCCGCCCCAAAGTCGCCTGCCCGTATTTGACAAAGACATGTGCCCCGATGACATGGAGCGCATGATGAAAAACGCCTTGGCCGCGTCCAATTTCCTCAAGGCGATCAGCCACGAGGGGCGGTTGATGATCCTGTGCCATCTGGCCTCCGGTGAGAAATCCGTGACCGAGCTGGAGGAACTGCTGTCTGCGCGCCAGGCTGCGGTGTCACAGCAACTGACGCGCCTCAGGCTGGAAGGGCTGGTGTCGCCGCGCCGGGAGGGCAAGGCGATCTACTACCGTCTGGCAGACGACCGCCCGAGACAGATCATGGAGGTCGTCTACGATCTGTTCTGTCGGGAGGGCTGACAGACCAAAGACCGGACATCCTGCTTTGGGGACCCCGGACGCAGTGCCACGACAGCGTTTGCTCTAGGGAGGAGACCAATGCTGGAAGTGCTTGGAGAAGCGAATACAGTCGCTCTGATTGGGCTCGTCGGCGGCATCGCTCTCGGGCTTGCGGCGCGCGTCGGTCGGTTTTGCACGCTCGGCGCGATCGAGGACCTGCTCTATGGCTCCGATGACCGGCGCATGAGGATGTGGGTGCTCGCCATAGCGGTCGCAATCATCGGCACCCATGCCGCGATCGCATTTGGACTCTTTGACAGCACAACAAGCGCCTATCTCGACCGGGTGTGGAACCCGGTCGGAACCATCATGGGCGGGTTGTTGTTCGGATATGGCATGGCTCTCTGTGGCAGTTGCGGCTACGGCGCATTGGCCCGCCTGGGCGGCGGCGACCTGCGTTCATTCGTCATTGTCACCGTCATCGGGCTATCCGCCTATTTTGTCATGTCAGGCCCCCTCGCCCCGGTCCGCGTGTGGCTGTTTCCGGTCGAAGAGGGCGCGACATCGCCCCAAAGCATACCTCAGCTGGCCGACGCCTTTGGCATCTCGTCGACCCTCGCCGGGCTATCGCTTGGGCTGCTGCTCTTCGGCCTTGCTCTGGTCTGGCAACGCCAGCCCCTCACCCTATCGCAAATGCTCTGGGCCATGGTGGTGGGTCTTGCGGTCGTCTCTGGCTGGCTCGGGACCTATTGGGTGGCCACAACCGGATTTGCAGCCGAGCCGATAGAAACCCACACCTTTGCAGCGCCGATCGGGGACACGATCTTTTATGGAATGACAGCATCCGGCAATACGCTTTCCTTCAGCGTCGGTTCCGTCGTCGGCGTCGTCTTTGGCGCCGCCGTCGGGAGCTACTCAAAGGGGCATTTTCGTTGGGAGGCCTGCGAAGATCCGCGAGAGCTCAAGCGGCAGCTGATGGGCGCAGCCGTAATGGGTGCAGGTGCCATTCTCGCTGTTGGCTGCACTGTCGGTCAGGGGATTTCTGCCTTTTCTCTACTGGCCTACAGTGCCCCGGTGACCTTCGTGGCTATTTTTATCGGCGCCGCCTTCGGATTGCGGCAGCTGATCACCGGGTTTCAGCCCGCGCAATAGCGACCTGTCAGCCAGTGTGGACCAGTAGGCTTTGCCGATGTGCCGGTTATCTCCGATAGGCGTCTATGCGGTCCGCAGAGAGTGCATATCCGATCTCGGCCAGCTGGGTCGATGTGGAGGCGGATCCGAACATTCCCGTCACGGTCACTGCTGCAAACAGCCCATCCGCCTCGTAGGGCTGCTCTGTGGTAACCAGCACGAGCTGGTTCGCTGGCGGCGGCGGCACATGAATGCAGGCTCCGACGTAGGGCACCAGCATGAAGGCCGTGACGCCGGTGCCGTCATAGTCGAGCGGGACAATGAAGCCCGAAAGCCGCACGATGCGGCCATTCCAATCGGTGCGCACCCCCGTTGACGGGGGCTGCCCGCTGGCCATGGCGGTTTCGTCATGCGGGAGCAGGCGCTGAAACTCGGTATGACGCGACGCCGCGCCCGGCGGGATCAGGTCACGCCATTCCAGATCGACGACGTCTTCGGCGGCGCGCGACTGGGTCGCCATCAGCCCCGCCAGCCCCGCCAGGCCAAAGCAGACACGGCGCCGGACCGGATCAGGTTTCACCATTCGTAGACCTCGATGTTCTCTGCCGCGATCTGATAGCCGATCTCGGCGATCTCTGTCGATTGCAGCCTTGCGCTCAGCCGGCCATAGACCCAGATCGCATCCCACAGTTTCTCCGAGGGCCAGGGCGGTGTGGTCGTGACGAAAACCAGCTGGTTCGGCGGCGGCGGCGGCACGTGGAGGCAGGCCCCCACATAGGGCACCAGGACAAAGCTCGTCACGCCCGCAGCGCCTGTATCGAGCGGGATGATATACCCCGGCAGCTTGACTGCGGCGCCATCGAGCGCGGTGTTCAGCTTGGTCGCATTCTCGTCGAAGATCGGGTTCCAGGTGTCGTTTTGCACGTCGATTTCACCGTCAGCGATGATTTCCGAGTAGGGCACACCTGGCGGTATCAGATCGTCCCAGATGATTTCGCGAAAGGGCGACGCCTTTGCGCTGACAGGCAGCAGTGTTCCCGCACCGGTAGCGAGCACAAACTGGCGACGTGTGATTCGAGAAGCAGTCATCATATCCTCACCATCATGCCATCTGCGCGCGACAGGCAATAGGTCATCACCGCCGCAGCCGCAGCTGCGACACAAGCGCTCTCTACGAAAGCGCCTCGCTGACAGCACGCAACAAGTCTTCGCGTATCACCGGTTTGATCAGACGCATTTCTCCTGGTCGCCGTTTGTCGTTCGGAATGATGTTTTCCTCGGTGTTGCCGGACATCAGAATAATCGGCAAACCCGGAGACAGTTCCCGCAGCGCCTGGGCCAGAGATGTGCCCTGCAGCTCGCCCGGCATCACAATATCGGTCAGAACCAGATCGATTTTCGGCTGTTTTTGATAGATCTCAAGGGCTTCGTCGCCTGACAGGGCTTCGATGACGCGATAGCCGTATTTTACCAGTGTCTTGCGAATTGCATTCAGGACATCGGCATTGTCTTCGACAACAAGAATGGTGGAGCGCTCTTCAACCAGCGTGTCCAAGGTCGGATCCTGACGGGTCGTATCCTCATTCCGGCTGCCCGTGGCGGCCGGAAAGTAAAGCTCGAAGACCGTCCCCTTGCCTTCCTCGGACGAGACGCGGATTGCTCCACCGGATTGGCGCATGAACCCATCAAGCATCGAAAGTCCCAGACCAGAGCCGGAGCCAACCGGTTTCGTGGTGAAGAACGGCTCAAAGATGCTCTTGAGGTTTTCTGGCGAAATTCCCTCTCCCGTGTCGGCGACGGACAGCAGAACATATTGTCCGGGCTCGATATCGTCGCCCGCCGGGGTCTTGGTGCCTTCTGCGACCGACACGTTCGACGTTTCGATTGTCAGTTTGCCGCCCTGAGGCATCGCGTCGCGTGCGTTCAGGATCAGGTTCAACAGCCCGCTTTCCGCCGAGCTGGAATCGACATTTATGACCGCAACCGCGTCATCAAGATTGGTTTCCACGGTGATTGTTGACGGGAGAGTTCGGCTGGTCCATTTTTCCAGGTCGCGGACGATCTGGTTGACCTCCACCAGCGTTGGCCGCAATGGCGCCTTGCGCGCAAAGCTCAGCATATTGCGTGTCAGGTCCGCCCCGCGCAGGGTTGCCTGAATGCTCGCCTGGATGAGCTCTTGCTTTTCCGGGTCGGTGATTTCATCGTTGAGCAGTTCCAGATTGCCCAGAATGACCGCCAGCAGGTTATTGAAGTCATGCGCGACACCACCGGTCAGTTTGCCAATCGCGTCCATCTTCTGGCTTTGATACAGTTTTTCCTGAAGCTGACTGGATTCTGTAACGTCCTGACCAACGACTTCCACCAGAGTATTGTCCGGGCCCGATGGGTCGAGTGGCGAAAAGATCTTGCGAAGCGACCGGACCTCGCCGTTCGGTAGCACGTGGCGTAGCTCGCAGATTGCCCCCTCACCACGCATGACCTTCTTGACGACTTCCGTGCCTTCCTGGCGATCCTCTTCATGAATGAGCTGGCCGATAATCTTGTTGATATCGTATGCCTCGAAATCCTTGACCGTCATGCCGTGCATTGCGGCGTAGACCTCATCACATTCGACAACCCGCCCCGTCTTGAGGTCGGAAATGGCATAGCCCAATCCGGCAAGCTCGGCCGAATGGACAATGCGCGACTGGGATTTGGTCAGCTGCACGTCCTTGGCATCCAGATCGCGGAGTATTTCGCTGCTGGATGATGTCAGCGTTTGCCATGTGAAAACGCGAGCATCCAGATAGGCGGAAAACCGTTTGGTGAAGAGCGCGGTAAAGGTGAGAAACGCCATACCGTAGAATGTTGCCGTCAGAAGTTTCCCCGGCAGGCTGCCAACGACAATGGAGACGACCTCCGGTGAGGTACCAAAGGCGATCAGCGGGAATGCGATCCCATCAAAGCATAATATAGCGATGAACGTAATCAGGTAGGTCGCACGTATGAGCACCGGCGAATGCACGAAACGTTTGATTATTTCGAAAACAAACAGCATCACGCCGAGTTCCAAAATGATCAAAACGCCGCCCAATATGATGAAGGGGATAGAGTTTTCAAAAAGCCCGGCTGGCGTTCCATTCGGGTTCAGAACGCCTGGCGCACCAATTGTGCGGATGATGATGGATGACAGCAGGATGTTGAAAATATCAACAACCACAACGAGCTGAATGATCCGACGCAAGACGAAGATATCGCGCTCGGCCAGAACAAACAGCACCGACGTCATCATGAAGGCACCGTAGGCAAGGTTGCCGCCACTCACGACAACCCCGTCAGAAATGGGCAGCGAATAGGCGTTCCCCAAAAATCCGCCAATGATCAGAATAACCGACAAATACGCATATAAATAGACCATGCGATAGGGCTTGGGCAGCATGGCAGACCCAATCGCGAACAAAGAGAAAAACAAGACGTGAAGAGCGAAAAGAAAAAACATGCGACCATCTGCTTACGACACGAGCCGCCATATTGCTCTGATGAGTTATGGAGCTCTTTAAATGTTCCGCAGCTTCATACAGAATGCCACCGTTTGCAATGCCAAAGCCTAGTCTCGCCTACGCATGCGATTTGTTGCACAGATTTGTTTCCGAGGGAGCCGCCGATCCCCGGAAGGGCTGATCCTGCGACCTTCGTCTCACTTATGCCGGGGGCGGCAAGCTGGTTTCGCACGCCACTGCGGACGTGAGTTTCAGGCACCTAGGGTCAGGACTTCGGTAACGGGGGCGTCCCGGTCAAGCGGTTTTGCGCAAGACAATTGATCCGCCATAGCGGTTTCTTTAATATTCTTGGTGCCCGTCTTGGCGTCTGTCGCGGCTTTCGGCTGAGGTCCTTGGGGTACATGCTTCGGTTCGTGGTCAGCGCGGCGGCTGCCAACATGATGCTGCTTCGATGTATTTCCGATGTGCCCATCTCATAGGCGTACTTGACGGAAGTCAGCGACAGTCCAAACCACGGCATCATCGCAACCACGTCCCTGCGGGACCTCGAAAGCCTGCAATCAGGCAGGCAACGGGTGGCCATCCCATGCTCTACAGCGAGATCGATCAACCTCCGTCCCGTCGGGACTCCGCTCCCCGCTTCAGACGCGGGAACTCAGATCAGGCGGTGGCCTCCTTTGTCCAT